>CAWIDH010000001.1:0-28301 GCA_963834855.1 uncultured Gammaproteobacteria bacterium
CCGCGCCGAGCAGCGGCGGCGCGCGCTCGTATCGAGCGGCGTGCGCGAATAGAGGATCGGATTGCGCACTCCAGGCGCGGTGCCCGCGACCGGATGCGACAGATCGATCCGCATCCCGCGGTGACGGACCTGCGGCTCGGCGAACACCTGCGCGAGATCGTTGATCGGTCCGCAGGGTACGTCCGCATCGCGCAATACCACCTAGCCAATGTCGCGTCGGCCGTATCTCGAGCGCCGGCGCGATGGCGGGCAGGAGGCTTGCGCGGTGCGCGACCCGGGCCGCGTTAGTCGCATAGCGCCGATCGCCCACAAGCGTCTCGAGTCCCGTTACCGCGCAGAAGCGCGCGAACTGGCCGTCGTTCCCGACCGCGAGCATCACGTGGCCGTCGGCCGTCGCGAACGCCTGGTACGGCACGATGTTCGGATGCGCCGTGCCGCGCCGCACCGGCACCTCCCCGGACGAGGTAGTTGAGATTCTGGTTGGCGAGCCAGGCCACCTGCGTGTCGAGCAGCGAAAGGTCGATGTACTGGCCGCGGCCCGAGCCGTGGCGTTCGTGCAGCGCCGCGAGAGCGCCGTGACCGCGTACATGCCGCACATCAGGTCCGAGACCGCGACACCGACTTTCTGCGGCCCGGCGCCCGGCTCGCCGTCGGGCACGCCGGTGATGCTCATCAGGCCGCCCATCGCCTGGATCATCGCGTCGTAGCCGGGCCGGCCGCGTCGGGACCGTCCTGGCCGAAGGCCGAGATCGACAGGTAGATCAATCGCGGGTTGAGCGGCTGAGGTCGCGGATACGCGAGGCCGAAGCGGCCATCGATCCGACCTTGAAGTTCTCGACGAATACGTCGGCGCCCGCGGCGAGCCGCCGCACCAGCGACCGCCCCTCCTCCGTCGCGATGTCGATCGCTACGCTGCGCTTGCCGCGGTTCGTCGACAGGTAATAAGCCGATTCGGTCGTTGCGTTTCCCTGCGCATCCTCGAGATACGGCGGACCCCAGTGGCGCGTGTCGTCGCCGCTGCCGGGCCGCTCGATCTTGATGACCTCAGCGCCCAGGTCCGCGAGGAGCTGCGTGGCCCAGGGGCCTGCGAGTATCCGCGTCAGGTCGACGACCACGATGCCCGACAGCGGCGCGCTCGACATCACCGGCTCCCCTGCCCGACCAGCCGACCCTGCTCGAGCGTCAGCACCCGCTCGCACAGGATCCGTACGACGGCGAGATTGTGGCTGATGAACATCAGCGCCATCCCGGAGCGCGACCGCAGATCGAGGAGCAGGTTGACGATCTGCGCCTGCACCGAGACGTCGAGCGAGCTGGTTGCCTCGTCGCAGATCAGGAGCGCAGGCTCGACGATCGTGGCGCGGGCATTGCGACACGCTGGCATTGTCCGCCGGAGAGCTCGTGCGGGTAGCGGCTGCCGAGCGCCGGGTCGAGGCCGACGGCGTCGAGCGCCGCCTCGACGCGCCGGCGTGCGGTGCGCACGTCACGCGGCCTTTCGAGCGCCGCAAGCGCCTCGAACACGCTCTGCGACGCCGTCATCCGCGGATCGAGGCTGCCGAAAGGATCCTGGAACACGACCGAGAGCTCGCGACGCATCGCCGCAAGGCGCGCGCGCGGCGCGACCTCGAACCGCTCGCCGCGCCACCAGATGCGCCCGCTGCTGGGCCGGATCAGCCGCAGCACGGCGCGCGCCAGGGTCGACTTGCCGCTGCCCGATTCGCCGACGATCCCGAGCGCGGCGCCCTCCTCGAGCGCGAGGCTCACGTCGTCGAGCGCCCGAAACCGGTCCGCACTGCGCGCGAGCAAGCCCCGCGACCGCGGGTAGTCCACGCAAACCGTTCGACGCAGAGCATCGGCGCGCTCATCTCGGCATCACCAGGTGACACGCGGCCTCGCGCGCCGGCGCGAACCGGCGCAGCAGTGGACGCTCCACGGCGCAGCGCGCCATACGCACGGGGCAGCGCGGCTCGAAGGCGCAGCCAGGCAGCACTTCCCCGGGCCGCGGCGGCTGCCCCTCGATCGCCGCGAGGGGCTGGCCTGCTGGCGCATCCGGGGCCGGGACGGAACGCAGGAGCGCGTTCGCGTAAGGGTGCGCCGGGGAGCCCAGGACGTCGGCCGCCGACGCGAGCTCGACGATCCGGCCGCCGTACATCACCGCCACTCGGTCGGCGATGTCACCCACGATGCCGAGATCGTGGGTGATCAGCACGATCGCGAGTCCCCGGGCACGGAGGCCCTCCAGGAGCGCGAGGATCTGCGCCTGCGAAACGGTGTCCAGTGCCGTCGTGGGCTCGTCGGCGATGAGAAGCGCCGGCTCGGCGATCAGCGCCATCGCCATCACGACGCGCTGGCGCTGTCCACCCGACAGCTCGTGCGGGTACTGGTCGATGCGCCGCGCGGGCTCCGGCAGACCGATGCGACGCAGGGCCTCGAGCGCGCGCGTGCGCGCTTCGCGCCCGTTGGCGAGGGAGTGCGCAGTCAGCACCTCGCCAAGCTGCGCGCCCACCGTCAGGTGCGGCGCCAGCGCGTTCATCGGGTCCTGGAACACGGTTCCGATGCGCGTGCCGCGCACGCGATTGAGCGCTACCGCGTCCGCGCCGATCAGCTCGTGGCCTTCGAAGCGCGCCGAGCCCCGGGCGCGTCCGTTCGAAGCGAGCAGGCCGAGGCAGGCAAGGAAGGTCTGGGACTTGCCGGATCCGGATTCGCCGACCACGGCAATGCACTCGCCGGGCGCGATCGCGAGCGAGACCTCGCGCACGGCCTGCTGTGCGCCCCGCAGGGTGTCGAAGTCCACCGAGAGGTGATCCAGCTCGAGCAGTGGCGCCGCGCTCACGTCAATGCTGCCTCGGGTCGAGCGCATCGCGCAGGCCGTCGCCGAGGAAGTTGAGGGCGAGCAGGATCAGCGCGAGCACGGCGCAGGGAACGAGGAGCTGCCACGGCGCGCTCTCCATCACCATTGCACCCTCGGCGACGAGGCGTCCGAGACTGGTCAGCGGCTCCTGCACGCCGAGCCCGAGAAAGCTCAGGAAGCTCTCGAAGAGGATCAGCTGCGGCACGGTGAGCGTCGCGTAGACGACGACGGTGCCGAGGAGGTTGGGCACGATGTGCCGCGCCACGATGCGGTGCGCGGGCAGTCCGAGCACGATCGCGGCATCGACGAAGCCGCGGCTGCGCAGGGCGAGCGCCTGTCCGCGCACGATGCGCGCCATCGTGAGCCAGCCGACGGCGCCGATCGCGACGAAGATGAGCCACAGGCTGCGGCCGAACACGACGGTCAGCACGATGACGAAGAAGAGGTACGGCAGCGCGTAGAGGATGTCGACGAACCGCATCATCCATTCGTCGACCCGGCCGCCGAGATAGCCTGCGGTCGCGCCCCAGGCGACGCCGATCGCGACGCTGACGACGCTCGCGAGCAGCGCAACCGAGAGCGACACGCGCGTTCCGATCCACACCCGGACGAAGAGATCGCGACCGTTGCTGTCGGTCCCGAACCAGTGGCCGTTCGCGAGGGACGGCGGGCTCGCGAGCGGCGACAGCGTCCAGTCGACGGTCGCAAGCCCGTGCGGGCTCAGCCAGGGTCCGATGACGGATGCAAGCACGAGCGCGAGCAGAAGGATCGCGGCCGCAACGGCTGCACGGTTGCCGCGCAGGCGGCGCGATGCGCCTGCCCACAACCCTCCGCCTCCGGCCTCCAGCCCCCAGCCCACAGCCTGCTCGGCCTCACTCATGCCGGATCCTCGGATCCAGCCACCCGTACACGAGATCGACGATGAGGTTCGCCAGCATGATCAGCACCGCGTAGAAAACGACCATCCCCATCACGAGGGTGTAGTCGCGGTTCACGGCGCCCTGCACGAAGTGGCGCCCGATGCCCGGCAGGCCGAACACCTGCTCCACGACCAGCGATCCCGTCAAGAGCGCCGCGGCCGCGGGCCCGAGGAAACTCACGACCGGCAGGATGGTCGGCTTGAACGCGTGGTGCCAGAGGATGCGACGTTCGGAGAGACCCTTGGCGCGCGCCGTGCGGATGTGCGGTGACTGCAGCACCTCGAGCAGGCTGCCGCGCGTCAGGCGCGCTACGTAAGCGACGAAAGGCAGCGCGAGGGTGACGACCGGCAGCAGGGCATGCCGCAGGCTGCCTCCCTCCCAACCACCCACCGGGAGCCAGCCGAGCTGCACGCCGAAGATGAGCGCAAGCACGGGCGCCACGACGAAATTCGGTACGGCGATGCCGGCGAGCGCTGCGGTCATGATCGCGTGATCCGCCGCCTGGTTGCGCCGCCGTCCGGCCAGCATGCCGAGAGGCACGCCGGCCAGGATCGCGAGCGCCAGCGCCGCGGCGCCGAGACCCGCCGTCACCGGCAGGCCCTGCGCGATCAGTTCCGAGACCCGGAAATCCTTGTAGCGGAACGACGGTCCGAGATCGCCGTGCAGCAGACCGGCCAGGTAGTTGCGGTACTGGACCAGGACGGGCTGGTCGAGTCCGTACGCCGCCTCGAGATTGGCCGCGATCTCGGGAGGCAGCGCCTGCTCGTCGTCGAACGGCCCGCCCGGCGCGAGGCGCATCAGGAAGAACGCCGCCGTAACGATGACGAGCAGCGTCGGCACCGCCCCGGCCAGCCTGCGAATCGAGTATGTCAGCATGAACTAACCGGCACTATTCATGAACGATGGAGCCTGGGCGTGGGCGAAGCCTCGATCGGGAAGGTCTTTTCCGGAACGCCGTAAACCCATCCCTGGGGGCTCCGTCGAAAACATCCCTGTTTTCGACGGTCCGGAAAACACCTTCCCGATCAAGCCTTCGCCGATGCGCCGTGCCGTTCATGAATAGTGCGCGCTAAGGGGCGGAGCCCCGCGCCGCCGCCCGGCCGGACAGCAGCTCGAGAAAGCCGGCCTCGTCGACGATGCGTATTCCGAGCTCCTGTGCCTTACGAAGTTTCGACCCCGCGTCGGCTCCCACGACCAGCAGCGTCGTTTTCTTCGACACGGAATCGGTCACGGTGGCGCCCGCGGCGCGCGCGGCCTCGCGTGCCTCGTCGCGGGTCATGTCGGCAAGCGTTCCCGTGATGACGACGGTCTCACCGTCGAGCGCACCGCCCGCCGGCCGCGCCGAGCGCTTGACGTCGGGCCAGGTGACGCCCTGCTTGCGCAGAGCCTCGATGACCGCACGGTTGCGGGGTGACGCGAAAAAAGCATGCACGTGCGCCGCAACCACGGGCCCGATGTCGCGGACCGCCTGTATGTCTTCCTCCGAGGCCGACATGAGCGGCTCGAGCGACCCGAAATGCTCAGCGAGCGCCTGCGCGGTGGCTTCGCCGACCTCGGGAATCCCGAGCGCGAACAGGAAACGCGCGAGCGTCGTCCGACGGCTCGCTTCGAGCGCCTCGATGAGGTTCGCCGCGGATCGCTCGGCCATCCGCTCGAGGCCCGCAATCTCCTCCACGGTGAGGGTGTACAGGTCCGCCGGCGTCTCCACGCGGCCCATGCGCACGAGCTGCTCGATCAGCTTGTCGCCGAGCCCGTCGATGTCCATCGCGCGGCGCGACGCGAAATGGCGCAGAGCCTCCCGGCGCTGGGCCGGGCAGACCAGTGCCCCCGAGCACCGCGCGACCGCCTCGCCCTCGGCGCGAGTCACCGGCGAGCCGCAGACCGGGCAGGACTTGGGCAGCCGCACCGTCCGGGCGTCCGGCGGCCGCAGCTCGGTCACCACGCGGACGACTTCCGGGATGACATCGCCCGCGCGACGCACGACCACGGTGTCGCCGATGCGCACGTCCTTGCGCGCCAGCTCGTCCATGTTGTGCAGCGTCACGTTGCTGACGGTCACGCCCCCGACGAACACCGGTTCGAGACGCGCGACCGGCGTCAGCGCCCCGGTACGTCCGACCTGGAATTCCACGGCACGGACGACCGTCGTTTCCTCCTGTGCCGGGAACTTGTGGGCGATCGCCCAGCGCGGCGCGCGCGCCACGTATCCGAGCTCACGCTGCCAGTCGAGACGATCAACCTTGTAGACGACGCCGTCGATGTCGTAACCGAGCTTGTCGCGGCGAGCCGCGATGCGCCCATGGTACCCGAGGCAGCCATCGACACCCTTTACGACGGCCGACTCCGGGGAAGTGCGCAGGCCGAACTCGCGCAGTGCCGCCATGACTTCGCTGTGGCGCGCGGGGCTCTTCCAGCCCTCGACGGCGCCCAGGCCGTAGAAGACCAGGTCCAGCGCGCGGCGCGCCGTGACCTTCGGGTCCAGTTGGCGCAGGCTGCCCGCGGCGGCGTTGCGCGGGTTCGCGTAGGTCTTCTCGCCCTGCTCGGAGGCAGCGCGATTCAACGCCTCGAACGAGCGGCGAGTCATGAAGACCTCGCCGCGGACTTCGATCAGCGATGGCGGCGAGCCACGCAGGGTGAGCGGCACGCCGCGTATCGCCCGCACGTTGGCGGTCACGTCCTCGCCCCTGCTGCCGTCACCGCGGGTGGCCGCCTGGACGAGCTTGCCTGATTCGTAGCGCAGGCTGATCGCAAGCCCGTCGAGCTTCGGCTCGGCGGCGTATTGGACCTCTTCGACGTCGAGTCGCGTCCGCACCCGCCGATCGAAGTCCGCGATGTCGGAGTCGTCGAAGGCGTTCTCGAGCGAGAGCATGGGAACGGCGTGGATGACCGGCGGGAACTCCCGCGAGGCGCCCCCGCCCACGCGCTGCGTCGGGGAGTCGGGCGTAACGAGCTCCGGATGCGCGGCCTCGAGCTCGCGCAGTTCCTGCATCAACCTGTCGTAGCCGGCGTCCGAGACCTCGGGATCGTCCAGCACGTAGTAGCGATAGTCGTGATGCGCGATCTGCTCGCGTAGCGCCTGGATACGCTTGCCGGCCTCGCGGGCAGCCATCGCCAGGGAATCAGGCCGTGCCGGCGGATCCGAGGCTGCGTTCGAAGGCCACCACTTCCTCGCGCAGCTTGAAGACCCTCTGCACGCTGAGCGGCGCGCCGCGATCGTCCTGCAGCTGCCCCCCGAGGCGGTGCGCCAGCCAGCGGGCCGTATCGAGCAGCTCGTCGAAGGCGCGCGCCGCCGGAAGCGGGCCCGGCATCACCGTGAAGACGGCGATGCCCGGATAGGCGGCCGTATCCATCTTCGCGGGATCGAAGGTCCCCGGCTCGAGCAGGCTCGCCAGGCTCATGACGGGACGCCCGTCGGCGCCGAGCCGATGAAAGATGTCGTACCGACCGTGGGTGAAACGCGCGGCCATCAGCACGTCGCGCAGCAGGGCCCCGTCGAAGCGGGTCGGATGCGCTGCGGTCACCCGTATTGCGACGATCTTCTGCGGTGGACGTTGCCCGGCGGGGGCAGCCCGGGGCTCGGGCTGCGGCGGCTCCTCGCGAGCGGCTGCCGTAAGGTCGGGTTGCGTGCGTGCCAACGGGTCGGCAAAGACACCGGGCGTGGGGCGCGCGCCAAGGCTCGGTTCGCGGCGAACCGAGGCCTGTGGCGGCGGATCGGGCGGCCTCGGGAGCGGCGCGACGTCGTCGTCGTCGTCGGACGTATCGGCCGCCACCTCGTCGAACGACATGCGCGGCTCGAGCCGCGCCGGGTCCGGAGCGGGCGCGGCACGCGGCGGCTCGACGCGCGTCGGACGACCTGCATCCAGTGCCGAGGTTCGCCGGCGGTTGCGATTGCCGAGCAGATACAGCGCGATGATCAGAGCGGCGCCCGCGATCAGCAGAATCCAGCGCAGCTCATTCATCGCGGGACCACCTCTCGCGGGGTCACATCGCCGCCATGCGAACGGCCTCGTCGACGTCGACCGCGACCAGCCGCGAGACACCCGGCTCATTCATCGTCACACCGAGCAGCTGGTTCGCGAGCTCCATCGTCGCCTTGTTGTGGGTCACGAACACGAACTGCACCCGGCTCGACATGTCGCGGACGATGTCGCAGAAGCGTCCGACGTTGTTCTCGTCGAGCGGTGCGTCCACCTCGTCGAGCAGGCAGAACGGTGCCGGATTCAGCTCGAAGATCGAGAACACGAGGGCGACGGCCGTCAACGCCTTCTCGCCGCCGGAGAGCTGGTGGATCGAGCTGTTCCGCTTGCCGGGCGGCCGCGCCATGATCGCGACGCCGGCGTCGAGCATGTCGTCGCCGGCGAGCTCGAGATAGGCATGACCGCCGCCGAACAGGCGCGGGAATTTCTCCTTCAGCCCGGCGTTCACGCGGTCGAATGTCTCCTGGAACCGGCTCTTGGTTTCACGATCGATCCGACGGATCGCATCCTCGAGCGTCGTCAGCGCATCGGTGAGGTCGGCATGCTGCCGATCCAGGTACTCCTTGCGTTCGGCCTGCTCCTTGTATTCGTCGATGGCCGCGAGGTTGACCTGGCCGAGACGCTCGATCTTCTCGCCGACCTCCGCCAGACGCAGTTCCCAGTCGGCCACACTGGCCTGCGCGTCGAGCCCCGCCGTGGTCTGCGCGAGATCGGCGCGCGTGGCGGCGAACTGTTCGAGCAAGGTCTCGCGCCGGACCTTGAGCTCCTGCACCGAGAAGCGCACGCCGTCGAGCTGCTCGCGGGCTTCGGCAACACGGCTCTCCACCGTCACGCGCTGCTCGTCGAGCTCACGCAGGCGCGCGTCGATCGACTCCATGCTCCTGCGAGCATCGCCCAGCTCCTGCTCGACGTCGACGCGCCGCTTCAGGCTTTCGTCGAGACCGCTGCGCAGGCCCGCTTCCGCCTGGTCGCTCGTGGCGATCTGCGCCTCGAGATCGGTGCGGCGCACGCCGAACTGCGCGATCTGGGCATCGAGTCGCGCGAGTCCTGCGAGCAGCGAGTCGCGCCCCGTGCGACGCGACTCGGCGCGAATCGCCGCCTCGCCGGCGGTCGCGCGGTCCCGGCCGGCCTGATCGCGCACCGCCGCCAGCCGCTGCCGGAGCCGCTCGCGCGCGCTCTCCAGCTCGCCACGCTCGGCGTCCAGGCCGGTCATGGCGCTCGTCGCCTCCTCGAGCCGTCCGCGCGCCGCGCGCGCACCCGCCTCGGCCGCGGCCAGTTCGTGGTCGAGCTCAGCGAGCTCGCGAGCGAGCTGGCTCGCGCGGTCGCTGCGCTGCTCGGCCCGCGCACGCAGCCCGTCGAGCTGCGAGCGCAGCTCCAGGTGCGCCGACCCGCTGGTCGCGACACTCGCCTGCGCATCCGCCAGCAGGTCCTCCATCGCATGGAGATGCTGGCGCAGCGCATCCAGCTCTGCATCGAGTGTCCGGTGTTTCTGCTGCAGCACGTAGTGATTGCCGCGCTCACGCCGCAAGTCGTGCTCGCGCTCGATGACGCCTTCGTGGGCATCCTTGTCGCGACTGACCCGCAGCCAGTCGGGCCCGATCCAGATCCCGTCGCGCGTGATGACCGACTCACCGGGCGCAAGCTGCGGGCGCATCGCGAGCGCGTCGCGCAGCTCATCCGTCGCCACGATGCCCTCGAAGAGTCCCTCGACCGCGGCCGGCCCGCGCACACGCTCGCGCAGCCCCCGCGCGCCGTGCGCCCCGCCAGTCCGCGGCTCCGCGCCGGCGACGAAGGTCACCGTGCCGGCCGCGAGGCCGCCGAGCGCACCCGCGACGTCCTCGATCGAGTCAACGCACACTGCCTCGAGGTACCCGCCAAGCACCGTCTCCACCGCCCGTTCCCAGCCGGCGTCGACCGAAAGCAGCTGGGCGAGCCGCGGCCGATTCGAGAGCCCGGTGGCGGTGAGCCACTCGACCACCTGGCCGCCGCCCTGGCCCAGCGCCGCGCGCTGCAGCGCCTCGAGCGAGACGATCCGGCCCTCGAGGTCGAGCGCGTCGCGTCTCGCCGCCTCGGCGGATTCGGCGAGCTCACGCTCGCGCTGCCGCTCGGCCTGCAGCTGGGCAACGAGCTCGTCCATGCGCCGTCGCCCCGTCTCGACATCGCCGCGCGCGGCGGCTTCCGCGGACTCGATTTCGGCCAGCCGGCCGGCGACGTCCGCCGCCGTGAGGGCGTCGAGCTCGCTTGCCGACCGCGCACGCTGTGCGGTCACGCGCCGCCGGTGATTTTCGAGCTCTTCGAGGCGGACCCGTCCGGCCTCGGCGGTCGTCGCCGCTTCGCGCAGCGCGTGATTGAACGCTTCCCAGCGATCCTGCCAGTCGTGCATGGCCTGTTCGGCCGCTGCGAGCGCGCTCGCGGAGGCTTCCTCGGCGGCTCGCGCGGCGGCGAGCCCGGGCTCGAGTTCGGCCAGCGCCGCGGCCAGCTCGGCCGCCTGGCCCGCGTCGCGCGTGCGCTGCTGCGCGGCTTCGTCGAGCGCCTGCCCAAGCTGCTCGAGCTCCTGCCGCTGCCGGCTGCGCAGCTCCCGCGCGTGCTCGATCGCCTGCTCCGCGCGGGAGATCTCCGCGCCGATCTCGTAGTAACGCCCCTGCACCACGGAGAGCTGGTCTGACTGCGTCGCGTGTTCCGCTCGCGACCGCTCGATCGACGCCTCTACCCCGCGCTGATCGGCGAGCGTCGACTGGAGTGCGAGATCGCGCTCGCGCATGATCGCCGCCCGCGCGCCGGCCTCGGTCTCGACTTCCCGCAGCCTGAGCGCGAGCAGCTCCGCCTGAAGCTGGCGCTCCTCCTGCTTGAGCGCCTGGTAGCGCCGCGCAGTCGCGGCCTGGCGCTGCAGGTGCCGCAGTTGTTTCTCGACTTCCTGGCGGAGATCACCGAGGCGTTCCAGGTTCTCGCGCGTGTGCGCGATCCGGGTTTCCGTTTCGCGCCGGCGTTCCTTGTAGCGCGAGATCCCGGCCGCCTCCTCGAGGAATCCACGCATGTCCTCCGGGCGCGCCTCGATGACCCGGGAGATCATGTTCTGCTCGATGATCGCGTAGCTGCGCGAGCCGAGGCCCGTGCCCAGGAAGAGCTGGGTGATGTCCTTGCGGCGGCAGCGAACGCCGTTCAGGAAATATGCGGAGTTGCCGTCGCGCTCGACGACACGTTTGAGCGAAACCTCGGTGTAGCTCGCGTACTCGCCGCGGAGCCTGCCCTCGGCGTTGTCGAAGACCAGCTCGACGGACGCCTGGCCGACGGGCTTGCGGGAGCCCGAGCCGTTGAAAATCACGTCGGCCATCGAGTCGCCACGCAGGTGCTTGGCTGAGATCTCCCCCATGACCCAGCGCACGGCATCGATGATGTTCGACTTGCCGCAACCGTTCGGGCCGACCACCCCGACGAGGTTGCTGGGAAACGAAACGGCAGTCGGGTCGATGAATGACTTGAATCCAGCCAGCTTGATCTTGGTCAGGCGCATCGGTCACCGGTGACAGGGGTCCATCGGAGCAGCGCGGAGTGTAAAAGAAACCGTCGCTCATCGGCACTGCGACGTCCCTTCGATTGCAGCGGCGTCGGCCGGTCGCGTCCGGATCTCGTCCGGCCGCGACCGGCGGGGACCCGGAAAAACGGCCTTCCGGGCGGGTGAAAATTGCGGGTGGACCCGGCGATTACGGTCTGTATAATCCCGCACCCTTCATGGAGCCCCCGGAGTAACAGATGCCCGCCAGGAAACCGTCTACCAAGGCAACAAAGCCCAAGAAGACTGTTTCTGCTCCAGCCAAGACAGCGTCCCGGACCGCGGCGCGACCGGCGGTCAAGGCAAAGCCTGCTCCGCGCAAGAACGCCGTGCCGGCCGCCCTCGCCAAGCCTGTCCCGCGACAGGTTCGCGTCACCCCTGCGGTGACGACCAGGCCGCCGGTAACAGCACCGCCGGTCCTGGACGACGTGGATGGCGAGGGGCGGTTCAGCCTGCTTGCCGGCCCGCGCAATGTACAACCCTACGTCGTGCGCAAGGACGAGGAGTACATGAGCAAGGAGCAGCTCGACCACTTCCGACGCATCCTCGCCATCTGGAAGCAGGACCTGATGCAGGAAGTGGACCGTACGATGCTGCACATGAAGGACGAGGCGGCCAACTTCCCCGATCCCAACGACCGCGCGACCCAGGAATCCGAGTTCAGCCTCGAGCTGCGCACGCGCGACCGGGAACGCAAGCTCATCCGCAAGATCGATGAGGCCCTGAAGCGCATCGAGGACGGCAGCTACGGCTACTGCCTCGAGACCGGCGAGCCGATCGGCGTCAAGCGCCTCGAGGCCCGGCCGGTGGCGACCCTGAGCGTCGAGGCGCAGGAGCGGCGTGAGCGACGCGAGAAGCAGTTCGGCGACCGGGACGACTGGTACCGCTGAGCGGTCGCCGGGCTATCGCGGGCGCTTCGCCCCGAGCCCCACGGGGCCGCTGCATTTCGGTTCTCTTCTCGCGGCGCTCGGCAGCTACCTGGAGGCGAAGACCCGGCACGGGGACTGGCTGGTGCGCATCGAGGATCTCGATCCCCCGCGCGAGCGCCCCGGCGCCGCAGATCGCATCCTCCGCGATCTCGAGCGATTCGGCTTCGCCTGGGACGGTCCGGTACTTCGTCAGAGCACGCGCGCTGCGGCCTACGACGCGGCGCTGGAGGAGCTCGGAAGGCTCAAGCTTACTCAGCATTGCGGCTGCAGCCGAAGCCAGCTCGGCGCACTCGCCGTCGAAAGCCAGCCTGTCTCCGGCGACGAGCTGTATCACCCGCCGCGCTGCCCGAATCCGGCATCGGACGGCGAAGGCGCCGTTCGCTTTCGTACGGCGGATCGCGACCTGGAGTTCGTCGACCGCTGCCAGGGGCGCGTACGCGCCAACCTTGCCCGCACGGTCGGCGACTTCGTCCTGCGCAGGCGTGATGGCCTGCACGCCTACCAACTCGCCGTGACAGTCGACGACGCCGAACAGGGCATCACGGACGTCGTGCGTGGCGCGGACCTGCTTGCCTCTACGCCGCGGCAGATGGCGCTGCAGGACGCGCTCGGGCTGCCGCGACCGGGCTACCTGCACCTGCCACTTGCCGTGGACGCCGGGGGGCATAAGCTCTCCAAGTCGGGCGACGCGCCGGCACTCAACGACATCGCACCGTCGGCGCAGCTCGTCGAGGCACTCGGTTGCCTGCGGCAGGAACCGCCGCCCGGACTATCGGCCGCGCAGCCGCGGGAGGTGCTTGGCTGGGCGCTCGCGCACTGGCGTCCGGAGCGATTTCGGGGTCTGATGAAAACAAGCGTGGATCGAGCGCATCAACACGGTCCAGGAAACAGCCAATGACGAACAGGCCCAGGCAGAAACGTACGACGGCCGGCGCGTCGCCGGACGACGGCGGCCGGACGGGCCCGCGCGTCATCCGCAAGTACCCGAACCGGCGCCTGTACGACACGGTCGAGAGCCGCTACGTGACGCTGGCCGACGTGCGTCGGCTGGTCGTCGATCGGGTCGACTTCGTGGTGCTCGACCGCAAGACCCAGCAGGACATCACGCGCAGCATCCTGCTGCAGGTGATCGCCGAGCAGGAGGGCGGCGGGGAATCGCTGATGAGCCGCGACTTCCTGTCGCAGGTGATCCGCAGCTACGGCAACGGCCTTCAGGAGTTCGTCGGCCGTTACCTCGACGAGAGCCTCCGGCTCTTCACGCGCGAGCAACGCGACCTGCGCGAACGGTTCCGCACCGTAGTCGGCGTCGACCCGGTCGAGACGGTGACCGCCGTCGCGCAGAAGAACTACCAGCGCTGGAAGGCGATCCAGGAAGAGGTCTTCAGCCGCCTGCCGCGGCCGTTCGCGCGCGACGACAAGGATTAGCGGCCACGGTGGCTGCTCGCCGGCGCTCGACCGCGGTGGCTCCTACTCGCCGGCGCCCGACCGCGGTGGCTCCTACTCGCCGGCGCTCGGCCCGGGTGCCTCGTGGCCGCTGGCCACGATCAACGGTCAGGCAGAGCTGAAGAGGGTGCCCCGCACGTTTTGTCGGCGCACGCCGCAGTCGTCAGCGGTATCGCGGAATCGTCGCGGAGTCATGACTTCCGAGTGCCCGCGACGTCTACCTGTGATTGATCAGGCGTCGTCGCGGCCACGAGACACCCGGTCCAAACGCCGGCTCGCGGATGCCACAGTGGCGTCCGGTTCGTCGATGCCACGGTGGGGTCACGAGCCGACGCATGGACGCGGTGTATCCCAGCCGCGACGAGGATCCGCGTGCGCAGGTAGACGTCGCGGACCACTCTGAGCGAACGTCGCCTCGACGATTCCGCGATACCAACGACCATCCGGCGTGCGCCGACCGAATGTGCGGGGCACCATCTTCAGCGCTGCAACGACCCTGATCGTAGTGAGCGGCTGCGGATACACCGCGGCCGGGCGGCGGCGAGCAGCAGCCACCGGGCCGAGCGGCGGCGAACCGCCGCCGCCGCAGGTGCCGACTACGATTCGGTGTCAGGCGTCGACGCTGCGCATCGAGAGCCGCACGCGGCCCTGGCGATCGACCTCGAGCACCTTGACGCGGATCAGGTCGCCTTCCTTGAGCTTGTCGCTGACCCGCTCGACCCGCTCGTCGGAGATCTGCGAGATGTGCACCAGGCCGTCCTTGCCCGGCAGGATCTGCACGAACGCGCCGAAGTCCATCAGCCGGACCACCTTGCCCTCGTAGACGCGGCCGACCTCGACGTCCGAGGTGATCAGTTCGATGCGCCGCTGGGCTTCGCGGCCCGCGGTACCGACGACCGACGCGATCTTGACCGTGCCGTCGTTCTCGATGTCGATGGTCGTGCCCGTCTCCTCGGTGATGGCGCGGATCACCGCGCCGCCCTTGCCGATCACTTCGCGGATCTTCTCCGGGTCGATCTTCATCGTGATGATGGTCGGGGCCCACTCGGACATCGTGTCGCGGGGCTTCGAAAGCACCTTCGCCATCTCGCCCAGGATGTGCAGACGCGCCTCGCGCGCCTGGTCGAGGGCGATCTTCATGATCTCCTTCGTGATCCCTTCGATCTTGATGTCCATCTGCAGCGCGGTCACGCCGTCGTCGGTGCCCGCCACCTTGAAATCCATGTCGCCGAGGTGGTCCTCGTCGCCGAGGATGTCGGTGAGGACCTGGTACTTGTCGCCCTCGAGCACGAGTCCCATGGCCACACCCGCGACCGGGGCCTTGACCGGCACGCCCGCGTCCATCAGCGCGAGGCTCGTGCCGCAGACGCTCGCCATCGAGCTCGAGCCGTTCGACTCGAGGATCTCGGATACGACCCGGATCACGTACGGGAAGGTGGTCATGTCGGGCATCACGGCGCTGATGCCGCGCCGGGCCAGGTTGCCGTGGCCGATCTCGCGGCGCTTCGGCGCGAGCTGCATGCTCACTTCGTTCACCGAGAACGGCGGGAAGTTGTAGTGCAGCATGAAGGGTTCTTTGCGCTCGCCCGACAGCGCATCGATGATCTGCGCGTCGCGGCCCGTGCCGAGCGTCGTCGTCACCAGCGCCTGGGTCTCGCCACGGGTGAAGAGCGCCGAGCCGTGCGTACGCGGCAGCACACCGGTCTCGACCGTGATCGGCCGCACCGTGCGCGTGTCGCGTCCGTCGATGCGCCGCTCGCCGGCGATGATCTTGTTGCGGACGATGTTGTATTCGAGCCGGCCAAGATCGTCGGCGACCCGCTTGGGGTCGAATCGTGGTGTCTCGCCCCCGGCGAGCGCCTCGACGACCGACTGCTTGACCTCGTCGATGCGGGTGTAGCGGGCCTGTTTCTCGGTGATCGTGTATGCCTTGGCGAGCTCGGCGGCGGCCAGCGCCTCGACTGCCTTCGTGAGCTCGGCGTCGGCCGCCGGCGGCGCCCACGTCCAGGCGGGCTTGCCTGCTTCCGCGGCGAGCTCCTTGATGGCGCGGATCGCGACCTGCATCTGCTCATGCCCATGCACGACGGCGCCGAGCATGACGGACTCGGGCAGCCGGTCCGCCTCGGATTCGACCATCAGGACCGCATCGGCAGTGCCGGCGACCACGAGGTCCAGCGTCGATGTCTCCAGGTCCTTCGCCGTCGGATTGAGCAGGTACTTTCCGTCCCGATAGCCAACTCGCGCGCCCCCGATCGGCCCCTTGAAGGGCATTCCGGACAGACAGAGGGCGGCCGAGGCTCCCAGCATCGCCGGGATGTCCGAGTCGATGTCGGGATCCAGCGAGATCACCGTCGCGATGACCTGCACCTCGTTATGGAAGCCCTCCGGAAAGAGAGGACGGATCGGACGATCGATCAGGCGGGAAACGAGGGTCTCCTTCTCCGTGGGGCGCCCTTCGCGCTTGAAGAAGCCCCCGGGGATCCGGCCGGCGGCGTACGTCTTCTCGACGTAGTTGACGGTCAAGGGAAGGAAATCCTTGCCCGGCGCGACGTCCTTGCGGCCAACGGCCGTAACGAGGACGACCGTGTCGCCCATGGAGACAAGGACGGCGCCGTCGGCCTGGCGGGCGAGACGGCCGGTCTCGAGGGTCACGCTATGCGGGCCGTATTGAAAGCTTTTCTTGTGGACGTTCACAGTTGGGTGGTCCGGTGCAGGTTGACTGGATAAGAAGGCGGAAACGAAACCGGCCCGCAAGGCGGGCCGGCAGCGGGCGCGTCAGCGGCGCAAGCCGAGCCGACTGACCACGTCCTGGTAACGCGCCGCGTCCGAGTCCTTGAGGTAATCGAGGAGCTTGCGGCGCTGGGTCACCAGCTTGAGAAGCCCACGCCGCGACGAGTGGTCGCGCTTGTGGACGGTAAAATGCTCGCCCAGCTCGTTGATACGGGCGGTGAGGAGCGCAATCTGGACCTCCGGCGAGCCGGTGTCCCTGGTGGTGCGGCGGTGCTCGCCGACAATCTCGCTTTTCTGCGAGGTGGACAGTGTCATCTTTGAGTGTCCTCGAAACCTGTGATCCCTTTGACTGAGCCGCGCATTCTAGCCGTTCGAGGCTTGGGGGCTCAAGCTGTCTGGCGCTGCCTCATTCGTCGGTCGTGTTCGCCAGCAGGCGCACCACGTGCACTCGTTGGTCGGGGCCGGCGCGCAGCAGGCCCAGGAGCGCGCCCGCGGCGTCGTACGCGCGCACGGTGACCCCCTCGGCCACGGGCACCCCCGGCTGCACGGGTCGCCCGTGCCGGATCGAGTCGCTCGCAGACGCGTCGAGATCCAGCCGCGGCAGGTCCGTAAGCGCGTGGTCGACCGACAACAGCCACCGCGGGGCGGCCTCCTCCCGATCCGCCGCGCTCCGCCAGGCCATCACGTCGTCGAGGCTCACCATCGGCTCGGACTGAAACGGCGCGACCCAGAGCCGACGCAGGCCGTAGAGATGCCCGACGGTCCCGAGCCGGGCCGCGATCTCCTCGCCCAGGACCCGCACGTAGGTCCCCTTCGAACACTCGACGTCGAACTCGACTTCCGCGCCGGCCACCCGGTTGAGCTGCAGGCGGTGCAGCTCGATGCGGCGGCTCGCGCGCGCCACGCTCTCGCCACGCCGCGCAAGCTCGTACAGCCGCTCGCCCTCGTGTTTCAGCGCGCTGTACATCGGTGGAGTCTGCTCGACCACGCCTTCGAGACCGGCAAGCACGCCCGTGATCATCGCCTCGTCGAGCACCGGGACCGGAGCTCGGGCCACGATCCGGCCCGTCGCATCGCCGGTGTCGGTCGCCGCGCCCAGCTCCAGGCGGACGCGATAGGCTTTGCTTGCGCCCAGGATCAGCCCACAAGTCTTCGTCGCCTGGCCGAAGCAGAGCGGCAGCATGCCGGTCGCCATCGGGTCGAGCGTCCCCGCGTGCCCGGCCTTGGCCGCCGACAGCGCGTGGCGCACGCGTTGCAGCGCGTTGTTCGAGCTCAGGCCTTCCGGCTTGTCGAGCAGGACGATCCCGTCGACCCGACGCCGTCCGATCCGGCCGTGCGGCGCCGCGGGGCGCTGCCCGCTTGCCGTCACCCGTCCTCGTCCTTCGCGTCGTCCTCGACGTGCCGGGCGGCATCGTCCCGCACCGCCCGCGTGATCATCTCGTCGAGGCGATTGCCGCGCTCGAGCTCCTCGTCCGGCTGGAAATGCAGCTGCGGGGAAACCCGCAGACCGAGGGCGCGTCCCACCGCGCCCCGCAGATACACGGCCGCCTCGTCGAGGATCTCGCGCTGCACGGCATCGTGCGAATCCCCGGAGAGCAGCGCGTAGTACACCCAGGCGTGCGAGAGGTCCGGCGACAGCCGGACGTGCGTGACGGTGAGCGGCTTTGCCCTCGGGTCGCGCAGCTCGCGGCGCAGCATCTCGCCCAGGAGTCGCTGTACCTGCTCGGCAACCCGACGCGCGCGGGGTACTTCGCGGGGCATGGCCGCCTCAGGCGGGGCGCACGACCTCGACGCGGGCGTAGCACTCGATCTGGTCGCCCACGCGGATGTCGTTGTAGTTGCGAACGCCGATGCCGCATTCGGTTCCCGCGCGCACCTCGGCCACATCGTCCTTGAACCTCCGCAGCGAGTCGAGTTCGCCCTGGTGGATCACGACGTTGTCGCGCAGCACGCGGACCGGGTTGCCGCGGCGGATGTAGCCTTCCACGACGAGGCAGCCGGCGACTGTGCCGAACTTGCTCGAGCGGAACACCTCGCGCACCTCGGCGAGGCCCACGATCTGCTCCTTGACCTCCGGCTTGACGAGGCCGGCGATCGCCTGCTGCACGTCGTCGATGGCCTCGTAGATGATGCTGTAGTAGCGGACGTCGATGCCGGAGTCCTTCATCTCCGCGCGTGCGGCGGCATCGGCACGCACGTTGAAGCCGATGATCCGCGCGCGCGAGGCGATCGCGAGCGTCACGTCGGACTCGGTGATACCGCCGACCCCGCTCGCGATGACCCTGACCGTGACCTCGTCGTTGCCGAGCTTGGACAAGGCGTCGCGCAACGCCTCGGCGCTGCCCTGCACGTCGGCCTTGACGATGAGCTGCACCGTCTCGCCGGCCTCGCCGCCCATCTGCGAGAAGACGTCGTCGCTCTTCTTGGCGGCGGTCGCGAGACGCACGTCGCGGAACTTGCCCTGCCGGTGCAGAGCGACCTCGCGCGCCTTGCGCTCGCTCTCGACGACCAGCAGCTCGTCGCCGGCGTTCGGCGCATCAGACAGGCCCAACACCTGCACGGGCACGGCCGGGCCGGCTTCCGACACCTGCTTGCCGGTCGCGTCGAACAGCGCGCGGATCCGGCCGAACTCCTGCCCGGCGATGATCGGGTCGCCCGCGTTGAGCGTGCCGCGCTTGACCAGCACAGTGGCGACCGCGCCGCGGCCCTTCTCTATGCTCGACTCGAGCACCACGCCGGTCGCAGGCCCCGTCTGCGGCGCTTTCAGGTCCAGCACCTCGGCCTGCAGCAGGATGGCCTCGAGCAGCTGGTCGATGCCCTGCCCGGTGCGGGCCGAGACGTTGACGAACATCGTGTCGCCGCCCCATTCCTCGGGGATGACGTTCTGCTTGCCGAGGTCGTTGCGGACCCGGTCTGGATCGGCGTCGTGCTTATCGATCTTGTTGACCGCCACGACCATCGCGACGTTCGCGGCGCGGGCGTGCTGGATCGCCTCGACCGTCTGCGGCATGACGCCGTCGTCGGCGGCGACCACGAGCACCACGATGTCCGTCACGTGCGCACCGCGGGCGCGCATGGCCGTGAACGCGGCGTGGCCCGGGGTATCGATGAAGGTGATCAGCCCCTTCGGGGTCTCGACCTGGTAGGCGCCGATGTGCTGGGTGATGCCGCCCGCCTCGCCGGCGGCCACCTTCGCGCGCCGGATGTAATCGAGCAGCGAGGTCTTGCCGTGGTCGACGTGACCCATGATGGTGACGACCGGGGGGCGCGGCAGCGCTTCCGTCGCGGCGTCGTCGACCTGCAGCTGCTCCTCGAGCGTGTCCGCCTTGAGGCGCACGGCGGTGTGGCCGAGCTCCTCGACGACAAGCTGCGCCGTGTCCTGGTCGATGGGCTGGTTGATCGTCGCCATGACGCCCATCTTCATCATGACCTTGATCACTTCGTTGGCCTTGACCGCCATGCGGTTGGCCAGCTCGCCGACGGTGATCGTCTCGGGCAGTTGCACGTCGCGCTTGACCGGCGCCGTCGGCAACTCGAAGCCGTGGCGTGCATCGACGCTCACCTGCACGTGCCGACGTGTGCGCTGCGCCTGCTTCTTCTTGTAGCGCGCGCTCGCATCGACGCCGACGTGCAGTTCCTGGCGGCCGTACTTGGTGGTCCCCTTGCTGCGTTCCTCCGCCGGCGTCTCGGCGCGTGCCTTGACCGCATGCGGGGCCGCCGGCGCGTGGCGCGGCGTCTCGCCCCGCTCGGTCTTCTCGCGCTCGCGTGCTTCGGCCTGGCGTCGGGCCTCGTCCTCTGCGCGCTGCCGCGCCTCGTCGTCCGCCTTGCGCCGCGTCTCGGCCTCGAGCCGCTCGCGCTCGCGCTGTTCGGCCACGCGCTTGTCCAGTTCGCGGCGCTCGGCCTCGAGCCGCACGGCTTCGTCCGCCTTGCGCTGGCGATCGAGCTCCTCCTGACGCTGCCGCTGCTCTTCCTCGAGCACGGTGCGGTTGAGGTACGTACGCTTGCGGCGCACCTCGACGTTGACGGTGCGTGCACGGCCCTGCGGCGAGGCGAGCTTGATCTCGCTCTGCGACTTGCGCTGCAGCGTGATCCGACGCGGCGCGGCGGCGTCCTCGACGCGCCCGTGGGCGCGGCGCAGGTGCGTCAGCAGCTCCATCTTGGCCTCGTCGCTGATCACGTCGTCCGCGCCGGCGACCTTGATGCCGGCCTCGTCGAGCTGGCTGATCAGGCGCTCGACCGGCACCTTGAGCACGTCCGCAAACTGGCTGACCGTCACTTCCGCCATGTCTACTCTCCGGTCAGGCCTGCTGACTCTGCTCGAACCAGTGTTTGCGCGCCGCGAGGATCAGCTCACCCGCGCGTTCGGGATCCAGGTTCGGGATCTCTGCCAGCTCGTCGATCGACTGCTCGGCCAGGTCCTCGCGGGTCACGATACCGTGGCGCGCGAGTTCGCCGGCGAGGTCCTCGTCCATGCCCTCGAGCTCGAGCAGGTCCTCCGCAGGCTCGGCGGTCTCGATCGTCTCCTCCGACGCGATCGCCTGGGTGAGCAGCACGTCCCGTGCGCGGTTACGCAGCTCCTGCACCATCTGCGCGTCGAACTCCTCGATCGCCGCGAGCTCGGACTGCGGCACGTATGCGATTTCCTCGATGCTCGAGAACCCGGACTGCACCAGGATGCCGGCCACGTCCTCGTCCACGTCGAGCGCCTTCATGAAGAGATCGCGCAGCTCGCGCTGCTCGGACTCGCTCTTCTCGTCGGCGGCCTGCTCGCTCATGATGTTGAGCTTCCAGCCGGTCAGCTCGCTCGCGAGGCGGATGTTCTGCCCGCCGCGGCCGATCGCCTGCGAGAGTTTTTCCTCCGCGACCGCGATGTCCATGCTGTGCGACTCCTCGTCGACGACGATGGAGCTCACCTCGGCGGGCGCCATTGCGTTGATGACGAACTGCGCCGAGGTGCCGTCCCACGGGATGATGTCGACACGCTCACCCGCGATCTCGCTCGACACCGCCTGCACGCGCGAGCCGCGCATGCCGACACAGGCGCCCACGGGATCGATGCGCGGGTCGTTGCTGCGTACGGCGATCTTGGCGCGCGCCCCGGGGTCGCGGGCTGCGCCCAGGATGTTGATGAGTCCCTGGCCGACTTCCGGTACCTCGAGCTTGAACAGCTCGATCAGGAACTCCGGCGCCGTGCGTGACAGGAAGAGCTGCGGGCCCCTGGGCTCGGAGCGCACGTCCTTGAGGAACGCCTTGATGCGGTCCTGCGTGCGGACGGGCTCGCGCGGAATCATCTGGTCGCGCGGTACGAAACCCTCGGCGTTGCCGCCCAGGTCGACGTAGATTCCGTTGCGGTCCACGCGCTTCACGATTCCCGAGACGAGCTGGCCGACGCGGTTCGAGTAGGCCTCGACGACCTGCGCGCGCTCGGCCTCGCGCACCTTCTGCACGATGACCTGCTTCGCGGTTTGCGCCGCGATGCGGCCGAAGGCCACCGACTCGAGGGGGCTCTCTACATACCCGCCCGGCTCCGCATCTGCGGAGAGGTCGAGCGCGTCGTCGAGACGCAGCTCCTTCTCGGGGAACTCGAGCTCGGTCGAGTCGTCGGCGAACACTTTCCAGCGGCGGAACGTGTCGTAGTCGCCCGACTTGCGGTTGATGGCCACCCGCACGTCGATGTCCTCGCCGTACTTCTTGCGCGTGGCGGACGCGAGCGCGGCCTCGAGCGCCTCGAAGATGATCTCCTTGTCGACGCCCTTCTCGTTCGACACGTTCTCGACGACCGTCAGAATTTCCTTGTTCATCCCTCGTCCTCCCGGAGCCCGGGAATTCATCATTGCGGCGCCAGGTGCGCCTTGCGTATTCCGGCGATCGGCAGCACCTGCCGTCGCCCGTCCACCTCGACCTCAACTGTCTCCGCGCCCGCGGCGCGCAGCGGCCCCGTGTACCGTCGTCGCCCATCCAGCGGCACCGCGAGCTCGACGTACACCGTCTCGCCCACGAACCGCGCGAACTGCCCGGACGTCCGCAGGCTGCGTTCGAAGCCCGGCGACGACACCTCGAGCGTGTAGTGGCCCGGCACCGGGTCCACCACGTCGAGCATCGCGCTCACCGCGCGGCTGACCCGCTCGCAGTCATCGAGCGTGATGCCGTTCTGCGTGTCGATGTACAACCGGAGCAGGCCATTGCCCTGCCCCGGCGCGTACTCGAGGTCCCACAGCTCGTACCCCAGCTCCTCGACCACCGGGCGCACGAGGTCCGCCAGCGTGTCCCTGAGCATCCAACCCGTCCTGCGCAGTGCGCACATACAAAAAATGGGCCGGCGGCCCATTCGTTCCTTCGCGACCCCGCAACATGCGGTCGCCGCAAAAGAAAAATCCCCGCGCTCGGGGATCTCTGTGGCGAATCTCCCGCCGGACCGACGGCCCGTCCCGGACCGTCTTCCCGGGCCATGAAGCACCCGGATCCGACCGAACCACCCGCCCGCTCAAGCACTTGCACGGGCGTGGCTGCTCGGACCGCGGATTCTATAGCAAGGACCGACGGCTCGCTAGCATCGATTTCTCGCAGCCCGGGTCGCCCTGCGCCCCGGCCACAGTGGCTCGCTGCCTCGCCGGCGCTCGGCCCGGGTGCCTCGCTGGGCCGCAACCACGATCGAGGGTCGATGCAGCACTGAAGATTGGTGCCCCGCACATCTTGTCGGCGCACACCGTAGCGGCGGCGGTATCGCGGAATCGTCGCAGAGTCATGACTCAGGAGTGGTCCGCGACATCTACCTGCGGCCGATCAGACGTCGTTGCGGCCCACGAGACACCCGGTCCAAACGCCGGCTCGCCGAGGCCGCAGTGGCCTCCGGTTCACTGATGCCGCAGTTAGGTCACGAGCCGACGTCTGGACGCGGTGTATCCCAGCCGCGACGAGGCCTCAGTGTGCACAGGTAGACGTCGCGGACCACTCCGAGCGAACGTCGCCTCGACGGTTCCGCGAAACCAACGACGGTACGGCGTGCGCCGACAAGACGTGCGGGGCACCAATCTTCCGCCCTGCAACGACCCTCGATCGTCGTGAGCGGCTGGGGATGCACCGCGGCCGGGCGTCGGCGAGCAGCGAGCCACCGCGGCCGGGCGTCGGCGAGCAGCGAGCCACTGTGGTCGAGCGTCGGCGAGCAGTCACCGTGCCGCGGCGCGGGTGGACGTTAGGGGAGGAGCGAGGCGACGGCGTCGGCGACGCGTTCGACATTGTCCACGCTGATGCCGGCGACATTCATGCGGCCGTCGGCGAGCGCGTAGACGTGATGTCGCTCGCGCAGCGTGAGGAGCGCGGATTCCGGCAACGGCAACAGCGAGAACATGCCGCGGTGACGGACGAGCCAGGAGAAGTCACGATCCGGGCGACAGGCCGCGAGGCTCGCTGCCAGCAACTCACGCAGGCTGTTGATGCGAGCGCTCATGCCGGCGAGCTCCTCGATCCAGCCTGCGCGCAGGCGCGGATCGGCGAGGACTCGCGCGACGATCGCCGCGCCGTGGTCGGGCGGCATCGAGTACATGCGTCGCGCGGTGCGTGCCTGGTGCGTGGCTACGGCGCTGGCCACCGCTGCGCTGCGGCTGAGAACGACCAGTGCGCCCACCCGCTCGCGGTAGAGCCCGAAATTCTTCGAGCAGGAGATCGCGAGCAGCATCTCCGGAACGCGCTCCGCCAGCAGGCGCAGCCCCGTCACGTCGGTCTCGAGGTCGCTGCCCAGCCCCTGGTAGGCCAGGTCCACGAAGGGCAGCAAGCCACGCGTCTCGACGATCTCCGCGACGCTGCGCCAGTGGTCAGGGGCGAGGTCCGCGCCTGTCGGGTTGTGGCAGCAGGCGTGCAGCAGCACCACGGCGCCCGCCGGGAGCCGCCCCAGGTACTCGCTCATGCGCTCGAAGTCCACGCCGCGCGTGACCGGGTCGTAGTACGGGTAACGCTCCATGGCGAGACCTGAGCTTCCGACCAGCGGCTCATGATTGGCCCAGGTCGGCGTGCTCACGTGGATGACCGCTGAGGGCTGCGCCGTGCGCAGCAGCTCGGCACCGAGCCGCAGGGCGCCGCAGCCGCCGACGCTCTGGATGGTGGCGAGACGCGGCCGCAGCGAGCGCGCGAGCGGACCAAGCGCAAGCTCGGTCAGGCGTTCGTTGAATTCCGCGTTGCCCAGCGGTCCGACGTAGGTCTTGGTCGCCTGCGCGGCGATCATCGTCTGCTCGGCCTCGTGCACCGCCGCCGGTACGGGCGTGTTGCCGGCCTGGTCGCGGTAGACGCCGATCCCGAGGTCGATCTTCTGCGGAGATTCGTCACGGCGGAACGCCGCGTTCAAACCCAGGATCGGGTCGGGCGGCAATGTCTCGAGGCTGTCGAACATTCAAGGCTCCGTCTCACGGCTGCTCGCGCATCATGCCGCAGTGCGTCGCGGGGCGACAGCGCCGCCGGCCGCGTCAGCCGGGTCGAGCGGGCACGACGCGCTGGTCGATGGCGCCGAAGAGGCTGCGGCTCGCGGCATCGAACATCTCGATCCGCACGCGGTCGCCGAAATGCAGGAAGGGCGTCACCGGTCGACCGCCGTCGATCTGCTCGAGCATGCGCCGCTCGGCGAGGCACGAAGAGCCGCGCGAGCGGTCGTAGTTCGACACGGTCCCGGAGCCGATGATCGAGCCCGCGCCGAGCCGCCGCGTACGCGTGACGTGGGCGATCAGCGTCGGGAAGTCGAAGGTCATGTCCGTGCCGGCGTCCGGCTGCCCGAGCAGCGTGCCGTTCACGTGCGACACGAGCGGTCGATGCACGCGCGCCCCGTCCCAGGCGTCGCCGAGCTCGTCGGGTGTCACGGCGACGGGCGAGAACGACGTCGCCGGCTTGGACTGGTAGAACCCGAACCCCTTGGCCAGCTCTCCCGGTATCAAGTTGCGCAGCGACCAGTCATTGACCAGCATCAGCAGGAGGATGTGGCCGCGCGCCTCGGCGGGCGTCGTCCCCATCGGCACGTCGTCTGTGATCACCGCGACCTCGGCTTCCAGGTCGATGCCGAACTCCTCGCTGGCCACGGGCACGTCGTCCCGCGGGCCGAGCAGGTCGTCCGACCCGCCCTGGTAGACGAGCGGATCGGTCCAGAAGGACGGTGGCATCTCGACGCCGCGCGCCTTGCGGACGAGCTCGACGTGGTTGACGTAGGCCGAGCCGTCGACCCAGTGATGCGCGCGCGGCAGCGGCGCCATCGCCTGGCCGGGGTCGAACTCAAAGGTACCCGGGGCGCGCTCGGATTCGAGCGCCGCCGCGAGCTCCTGCAGCCGCGGCGCGAGATTGCCCCAGCGATCGAGCGCGTCCTGCAGCCGGGGGGCGACCGCGGTCGCTTCGACCGCGCGTGCAAGGTCGCGGCTCACGACCACGAGGCGACCGTCGCGCGTTCCGTCGCGGAGCGTCGCGAGCTTCATCCGCCGCCGCCGTCTCGCCCGGCGCCCGCCTTCGGCTTCCAGCTGTTCACGTAGTCGGCCCATTCGACCGCGGCACCCGCCTCGGCAACGTCGAGCGGGTCGCGCGCGTCGACCATCACGGCGTACTCGTCCGTCGCGGGCTTCACCTGCTCGAGCATGCGCGCGAGCGCCTTCGGGTGCGGGCCGTGCGTGAACCCGCCCGGATGAAAGGTCACCATGCCGGGGCGGATGTTGTCGCGGCTGAAGAAGTCGCCGGCGTGATAGAAGATGACCTCGTCGTAGTCGTCGTTGTTGTGGAAGAAGGGCACCTTGATCGCGCCGGGGTCGGTCTCGAAGGGCCGCGGCGTGAAGGTGCAGACGACGAAGCGGCCGCTCAGGAAGGTCGTGTGGACCGACGGCGGGATGTGGTAGCGGTGGCTCATCACCGGGCGGATGTCGCGCACGTTGATCCGCACCGGCGCGAGCTCGCCGTGCCAGCCCACGGCATCGAGCGGGTTGTACGGATACGTGATGGTCGACACCTCGTTTCGGCGCTTGACCTCGACGCGCCAGGCCTCGGTGTCGCTCTGCTGCGCGAGGAAGGCCGCGTCGATGGCCGGGGTGTCGAGCATCGCGGGGTCGAAGATCGCGTGCCCGCCGAGGAGCCCCTTGTCCGGCAGCATGTAGCTCGCGTTCGTCGCCTCTATGAGGAGTGCATCGACGGGGCGCTGCGCCGCGAGCCGCCACATGGTGCCGCGCGGCAGCACGACGTAGTCCCCGGCGGTGAGCGCGAGGTGGCCGAAATCGCAGTAGAGCTCCGCCGCCCCGGCATGCAGGAAGAGCAGCTCGTCCCCGTCGGCGTTGCGCGCGAGGCGATCCATGTTGCCGGGCAGCCGCCAGTAACGCAGGCGGCAGTGCGCGTTCGCCAGGATCGGCGCCGCTGACCACGGGCTCGCGGCGCCGGTCGCCACAGCGTTCAGGTCGAAGGCGCGCGGGCGCAGCGGACCGCTGAAGTCGGACCACCCGGTCGGCGGATGGCGGTGATAGAAGAACGCGGCGGGCCCGAAAAACCCTTCCTTGCTCATCTCGCGCTCGTACGTGCCGGCCGGCAGGTCGGCGTGCGCCTGGCGCGACGCCTTGCCTTCGACGCGCGACACCGGGATGTAGCGTTTCATGGGTTGTCTCCTGGTGCGGGCCGCGCCGGCTAGATCACGCCGCGGCGTTCCTGGTCGAGCTCGATCGACTCGAAAAGCGCCTTGAAGTTGCCTTCGCCGAAACCCTGGTTGCCTTTGCGCTGGATGATCTCGAAGAAGATCGGCCCGATGACGTTGCGGGTGAAGATCTGCAGCAGGATCCCCTCCTCCGCGCTGCCGTCGATGAGTATCCCTCGCTTGCGCAGTTCCTCGAGCGGCTCGCGATGGCCGCGGACGCGCGCGGGCACGCCCTCGTAGTAGGTGTCCGGCGTATCCTGGAACTCGATGCCGTTCGCACGCAGCACGTCGACCGTGGCGCGGATCTCATCTGTGGCGAGCGCAATGTGCTGGATGCCCTCGCCCTGGTACTCGCGCAGGTATTCCTCGATCTGCGACTTGTCGTCCTGCGACTCGTTGATCGGGATGCGGATCCGGCCACAGGGGCTGGTCATCGCCCGGCTCAGGAGACCGGTCTTGCGGCCCTCGATGTCGAAGTAGCGGACCTCGCGGAAGTTGAACAGGCGCTCGTAGAACCCGGCCCACTTGTCCATGTTTCCGCGCTGCACGTTGTGCGTCAGGTGATCGATGACCGTGAGTCCCGCCGGGCGGCCGCCGCGCGCCTCCGCAATCGGCACGAAATCGACGTCGTAGATCGTCGGCCCGCCGTAGCGGTCGACGAGGTAGATCAGGCTGCCGCCGATACCCTCGATCGCCGGGATGTTGAGCTCCATCGGCCCCACGGGGTTGCGCACGGGCGTCGCGCCGCGCTCGACGGCGCGGTCGAAGGCGAGCGCAGCGTCCCTGACGCGGAAGGCCATCGCACACGCGGACGGCCCGTGCTGCTGCGCGAAGCGCTGGCCGAAACCATCCGGCTCCGCGTTGATGATGAAGTTGACGTCCCCCTGCCGATGCAGCGTGACGTTCTTGCGGCGGTGGCGCGCCACCGCCGGGAAGCCCATGCGGTCGAAGAGCGTGCGCAGCTGTTCGGGGTCGGGCGCGGTGTACTCGACAAACTCGAACCCGTCGGTGCCCATGGGGTTGTCGAAGAGATCGGCCATGGCGGCGCTCCCGCGGAAATTAGTTTCAATTGAAACTGTGCCACCGCATTTTAGTCCACTTCCGAACGCAGGCGGGTCGAGGGCGACGAGCCGATTTGTCGCGCATCCTGTGCGCGGCCTGGCCGGGAGCCGCCATCGATTGAAGATGAGCTATTAGCTGCAAGTGCTTGAACCGATTGGTGGGCCGTGCTGGAATCGAACCAGCGACCAACTGGTTAAAAGTCG
>CAWIDH010000002.1:0-38298 GCA_963834855.1 uncultured Gammaproteobacteria bacterium
AAACATGTACATCGCAACGCCGACACGGACGCGCGACGGTAACTTGGCTTTCGCTGGGAACGTTTCTTTAGTGGTCAGCCAATCGTCCAGGAGCTCGAGGAACTGTTGTCCACGGTCCTTGACGAAGGCATCGAACTCAATTGTGAACTCTGCGCGATGCCATTTGGAGTCCAGACGCGCCTTTCAAATAGTTTGTCAGCCGCATCGGGTTTCAGGTTCTGATCGAGCGTCTTAGCTAGGTCAGTGAAGGCAACAGCCATTTCGTGAAATTTGGCCGGATCTTCGGGCGCCGGAATGTACGACCTCGTAAGCACCCGATAGCAGCCATTGCCGAGTTCGAGGACCGAGTTGATCCTCTTAAGCTCGTCCAACATCTCATCCGCTGGTACATCTGGCGTGTAGCGACGAACCAGTTCGGCGAAGCTGCGACGCCCCGGTGGGGCGCTAGCAACTACTTCGTAAGGAATGCCGTACGGGCCGATAAAATCTGCGTCTTGATGCCAGCCAGTTAGAATTCGACCGATTCGATTGAATCGGTTGGCAGCGCCTCAAATTCTGCGTCGGTTCGGTCCAGCAGCCGGCCGACTTCGAAGCGCGACAAGCCGGTCGATATCGCAAGGCGTGGCACTGACTGCTTCGACCCAGGCATCTGCAGAATGTCTTTCGCAGCATCGACGTAGATGCTCTTAAGCAACTCTGCGAATTCGCCGTACGAGATGCTGTTCCGCAAAAGAATGCGAACCAGCGGCCTCATCAGCGTCTTAAACGTTGCGAGCAACGTGCGCTTAAAGTTCTCGCTCATCCTCAGCCCGTAAACGGGCGGCGCTGACCAAGTTGCAAGTGCCGCTGTCATTGGATGGTTATTGTTAACTTACGACCCGAATATATCGGGGGCCCCCCATGGGTCAAGAGTGCAACATAATCGGCCACTTAGGGAAGAGTCCTCAGGCGACATGGCCGGCACGGCCTGGGCTGACAATCTGACCGGTTTCCGCCGCGGATCAGTGGGTTGGATAGTCTCGCTGGGGTGCCATTGGGTGCCGTTCACCGGCGCGAGAGCGGGGCTATTTCCGGGCTGGATGTGACAATGTTCAACAGCCCGGAGCGGGCATTGGAATCGTCGTCGGGGCAGGAACTGTGACCCGGTTCACGCTTTTTCGGCTTTGCCTGAAAAGTCAGCGGAAACAAATAGTTACGTCGATTCGGCGCCGACGCGAGTTTAGCGTCGGCGGCCGCGCGGAGACGCGCTTGCGAACGCGAGATCCGATCGCATCAAGAACGTCCCGACCCGGTCTCAAACTCTCGTCGTTGGTCTCCATGCAACCGCGCTCGATCG
Organism: uncultured Gammaproteobacteria bacterium; assembly: GCA_963834855.1. Lineage (GTDB taxonomy): Bacteria > Pseudomonadota > Gammaproteobacteria > Steroidobacterales > Steroidobacteraceae > DATJKD01. The sequence goes on from CAWIDH010000002.1 coordinate 1,337, forward strand.
CCTTTCGTGCGGATCCGGATTGAGCGGCCGGATGCCAAAAAAATGGCCGGCGCTCTTGCGAGCAAACCAGCCACATTGGGTCGAAAATGAAACTTGACGGCTACATGTTTTTCTGAACGTTTGCTGCAGTCCGAAGTGTCTCCAGATGTGCCTGCAGCTTCTTTCGTTGCACGAGCCCGTCCACGCGATCCTTCACCTCGTCGAGCGCTGGCGGCGCAGGCGAACGCACGTCCTCGAGCTTGATCACGTGCCAGCCGAACTCGCTCTGCACCGGCTGCTGCGTGATCTGTCCTTTTCGAGTGACGCAACTGCATCCGAGAAGGGTTTGACCATCGTCTGAAGCGTGAACCAGTCGAGCTCGCCGCCTTTCGCGGCGGTGCCCTGATCCTTCGATTCCTTCGCCGCGATCTTGGCGAAGTCGCCGCCGGCCTGCAGTTCGCGGATCACGGACTCGGCGGTCTCTTTCTTCTCGACCAGCACGTGACGCGCCCGATACTCCTTCGGCATTCCAGCGACCTGTGCGTCGTACTCGGCCTTGATCTCGGCGTCGGTGCTCGGGTGAGCCTTGATGAACTTCTGGCTCGCGGCCTCGGCGAGCACCTGCAGGCGCAGCAGTTCGAGGCGGGTCTTCACCTCGGGATCCTTGGCCAGGCCGTCCGTTTCGGCCGACTGTGCCGCGACCGACATATTGACCAGCTGGTCGAGCAACTGTGATTTCTGCTCGGCCGTAGCCTCGGCTGCGGGCTTCCCGGTCACCGCGCTCAGGAACTCGTCGAAGAACTCGGACGAAATCGGTTTGCCATTTACGGTCGCGACTGCAGGGGCGGCGCTGCTCTTGGCAGCAGCAGGATCCTCGGCCGGGCGCGTACACGCCGCGAACAGGCCGAGAAAGGCGGTCAGCAGGATCGTCGATCTGGGATATCTCATCGTTTGCCTCTGGAAGAATCCTGGAAAGGATCGATTCATGGTTCGCCAGGGGCGAAGGCATGGATCGACATTGCGTGGATGTCGGTGGCCATCAGGTCCTGCACCGCATCGAACACCGCGCGGTGCCGCTCGAGCTTGCTCAACCCGGCAAAGCTCGCCGAGACGATCACCACGGTGAAGTGCCCGCGGCCGTCGCGCACGCCCGGGTGACCGGCATGCCGGTGGCTGTCATCGACGACGTCGAGTCGCGTGGGTTGGAAGGCGGCCTGCAGGCGGTCGCGGATCCGGTCAACGCGCGGGGATACCGCGGTGTCGGTGTGCTCTGTCACCATGAGCAGACCCTCAACTGGTCCCTGATTCGGACGCCTCCGCGCGCCGGGCGATCCACACGCCCTGCAGCAGCACGAAGGCGAGCGTCAGCCCGAACAGCCCGAAGACCTTGAATTTGACCCAGGTCTGTTCGGCGAAGTTGTAGGCGACGTACAGGTTCGCCGCCGCTGCGAACAGGAAGAAACCGATCCACATCAGGTTGAGGCGACGCCAGGTCGCGTCGTCGAGCTTGAGGTTCCCTCCGAGCATCCTCTGGATGATCGTCGGGCCGCGCATGAAGTGGCTCGCGGCGAAGGCGGCTGCGAACAGCACGTTGACGATCGTCGGCTTCCACTTGATGAAGGTAGGGTCGCGCAGGAGCAGGGTCAGCCCGCCGAATATGAGCACCAGGATGGCGGAGGTGAGCAGCATCGGGCTCACCCTGCGATGCCGGATGAGGCCCACCGCGACCTGCATCACGACGACGACGATGATCACGCCGGTCGCAACGTAGATGTCGGCCAGCAGGTACGCGATGAAGAACGCGATGACGGGCAACAGGTCGTACAGCAGCTGCATGGGTGAGGTCGGGTCTGCGCGGCAGGCCGGAAACGGGGCGCGTATGATAGCCAACTCGCCCGGCGGGCCCAACGACGGGCGAATCCTCGATGGCGTTTCTGCTCTCGATCCACCCGCTCAACCCGCAGCCGCGCCTCGCACGACAGGCCATCGGAGCCATCCGCGATGGCAGCGTGGTGGCCTATCCGACCGACTCCTGCTACGCGCTCGGTTGTCTCATGGGCGACAAGGAGGCGATGGAGCGCATCCGTCGCATCCGGCAGGCGGGCAAGGACCACAATTTCACGCTGGTCTGCCGCGACCTGTCGGAGATCGCGCGGTACGCACGGGTCGACAACAGCCAGTACCGCGCGTTGCGCGCCTTCACGCCTGGTCCCTACACCTTCATTCTCGCGGCGACGCGGGAAGTGCCGAAACGTCTGCAGAACCCGAAGCGGCGCACGATCGGCATCCGCGTGCCCGACAACGCAATCGTGCGCACGCTGCTTGCCGAGTTGGGCGAACCCATCATGAGTTCGACGCTGCTGCTGCCGGGCGACGACCTGCCGCTGTCGGATCCGCAGGAGATCAAGCAGCGTCTCGACCACGATGTCGACCTGGTGATCGACGGCGGGCCCGGCGGTCTCGAGCCGAGCAGCGTGATCGACCTGTCGGGCGACGCGCCGCGGGTCGTGCGGCGGGGAAAGGGCGAGGTCGGGCCTTTCGAATAGGGCCGCCCGCCTGCGTATAATCCGCGGCTTGCACTGCGTCTCGCAGCCCTCGCGCGCACTTCAGCGTGGCGCGAGGAATCGATCGTATCCTATTGACTCAGCGAATCTTCGAACACGGCAAATGAGCAGGTCCCGGCCTTGAGTTCGACCGCGATGACCCCTCGACGCGTCCTGTCGGGGATGCGTCCGACCGGCAGCCTGCATCTCGGCAACTACCACGGTGCGCTCAAGAACTGGATCGAGCTCCAGTATGAGTACGACTGCTATTTCTTCATCGCCGACTACCACGCCCTGACGACGGGGTACGAGGATCCGTCGGACATTGAAAGCAGCGCCTGGACGATCGTGATCGACTGGCTGGCCGCCGGCTTGAATCCCGCGGTCGCGACTTTGTTCATCCAGTCGCGCGTGCCCGAGCACGCCGAGTTGCACCTCCTGCTGTCGATGATCACGCCGCTCGGCTGGCTCGAGCGCGTGCCGACGTACAAGGATCAGCAGGAGCAGCTCAAGGAGCGCGACCTCGCCACATACGGCTTCCTGGGCTATCCGCTCCTGCAGAGCGCGGACATCCTGCTGTACCGGCCGATGTACATCCCCGTAGGCGAGGACCAGGTCGCGCACGTCGAGGTCGCGCGCGAGATCGCGCGGCGCTTCAACTACATCTACGGTCGCGAACCGGACTTCGAGGCCAGGGCCGAGCGCGCGGTGAAGAACCTGGGCACGCGCAACGCCAATCTGTATCGCGAGTTGCGCCGGCGCTACCAGCAGGAGGGTGCCGGCGACGCGCTTGAACGCGGGCGCACGCTGCTCGATGGCAACTCCCGGCTGACGGTCGCGGACCGCGAGCGGCTCCTGGGCTACCTCGAAGGCACCGGTCGATCGATCCTGCCGGAGCCCGAGGCGATGCTGACGGCCTCGCCGAAGGTTCCGGGCCTCGACGGCCGCAAGATGTCGAAGTCCTACGCCAACACGATCGGCCTGCGCGAGGATCCGGACTCGGTCGCGGCAAAACTCCGGACCATGCAGACCGACCCGGCGCGCGTGCGGCGCACCGACCCGGGCGATCCCGAGAAGTGCCCGGTCTGGGACCTGCACAAGCTCTATTCGAGCGCCGAAACCCAGGCCTGGGTACAGCAGGGTTGCCGCACGGCCGGGATCGGATGCCTCGACTGCAAGAAGCCGCTGATCGACCGCGTGGTGGAGGACATCACGGCGATGCGCCAGCGCGCGCAGGAATACGAGGAGAGTCCCGACCTCGTGCGAGGCATCATCGCCGAGGGCTGCGAGAAGGCGCGCGGCCTCGCGGGCCAGACCATGAACGACGTCAAGCAGGCCATGGGCCTCGCATACCGGTGAGGGTCGCCATGAACAAGCCCGATCTGAGACTGGTCGAGGGTGGGGTGGGCACGGCGCGCCTCGAGCCGCACCACGAGGCCTCACCGGAGCAGGCGGAGATGCCGTTCGCGATGGTGGAGGGCGAGGCGGTCACGCAGATGCCGCACGACCTCTACATCCCGCCGGATGCGCTGCAGGTGTTCCTCGAGGCGTTCGAGGGGCCGCTCGACCTGCTGTTGTATCTCATCCGGCGGCAGAACCTCGACATCCTCGACATACCCATTGCCGAGATCACGCGGCAGTACCTGCAGTACATCGACCTGATGCAGGAGCTGCAGCTCGAGCTGGTCGGCGAATACCTGCTGATGGCGGCGACGCTCGCAGAGATCAAGTCGCGGATGCTGTTGCCGCGACCGCAGGGCGACGCGGCCGCGGAGGAGGAGGATCCACGAGCCGAGCTCGTGCGGAGGCTGCAGGAGTACGAGCGCTTCAAGCGCGCCGCCGTGGACCTCGACGAGCTGCACCGCGTCGAGCGCGACGTCTTTCCCGCAAGCGCGGAGCTGGTCGAGCGGCGCGTCACCAGGATGCTGCCGAGCGTGACGATGCAGGAGATGCTGGTCGCGCTCAAGGACGTGATGTCGCGCGCCGAGATGTTCGCGCACCTTCACGTGCAGCGCGAGCGCCTGTCGGTGCGGCAGCGGATGGCGGAAGTCCTCGACGCGCTGCGCACCCAGGCCTTCGTCGAGTTCACGCAGCTGTTCCAGCCCGCCGAGGGACGCATGGGTGTAGCGGTGACGTTCACGGCGATCCTCGAGCTGCTCCGCGAAGGGCTGGTGGAAATCGTGCAGTCGGATGCGTTCGCACCGATACACGTGCGTGCTGGTGCGCCACGCCACGTCACCCTCGTCGTGGACAACGACCGCAACGATGCAGACAACCGGATCGAGCCATGAGCGAACACCCCCTGACGAACGTGATGGAAGCGATCCTGCTGGCGGCGGGTCGGCCGCTCGCGCTCGCGCAGATCGCCGAGCTCTTCGACGAGGCGCAGCGTCCGACCGAGGCCGAGATCAAGGCGGCGCTGGCGGACCTCGCCCGGCGCTACGAGGGGCGCGGTGTGGAGCTCGCCGAAGTCGCGAGCGGCTGGCGGATCCAGGTGCGGCCGGTGTACGCCGACGTCGTGTCGCGGCTGTGGCAGGAACGTCCGACGCGGTATTCGCGCGCATTGCTCGAGACGCTCGTGCTGGTCGCCTACCGCCAGCCGATTACGCGCGGGGAGATCGAGGCGATCCGCGGCGTGACCGTAGCCTCGACCATCATGCGGACGCTGTTCGAGCGCAACTGGATCCGTGTGGTGGGCCACCGCGAGGTGCCCGGCCGCCCGGAGCTGCTCGGCACGACGCGCGACTTCCTGGATTACTTCGGGCTGCGCAAGCTGGACGAGCTGCCGATCCTGGCCGAGCTCCGCGACCTCGACGACATGAGCGTACAGCTCGAGCTCGCGCAGGACGGCATCGAGTCGCGCGCGGCACTTCCGGCCGCGATGATCGGCCACGCCGACGCGGACGAGTCGGGTGAGGACGAGGGCGCGCTCGACGAGGAGGAGCACGAGAATGCCTCCGAGGCGGATACGCCAACGCTCGTGGCGGGACCGGCCGCGCCCGTCGATCGTTGACGCCGCGCGCGTTGCGGGCCGTGACGTACGCCGCAGAGGATACCGTCTCGTGGAGGAACGGCTGCACAAGGTGCTCGCGAGCCATGGGCTGGGATCGCGCCGGCAGGTGGAGGAGTGGATCCGCGCCGGCCGCATCCTCGTCAACGGGCAGCCGGCGAGCATCGGCCAGCGCGTGCGCTCCTCGGATCGCATCGTCGTCGACGGTCGCGACGTCACGCGACGAGTCGCCGCGGCACAGCGTCTGCGGGTCATCGCGTATCACAAGCCGGGCGGCGAGCTGCTGCGTGGGCGCGCCGGCGACGACCGCTCGCCCGTGGACGCGCGGCTGCCGAGCCTGCACGCCGGTCGCTGGCTGCCGATCAATACCGTGGGCTTCGCCGAGGACGGCTTGCTGCTGTTGACGAACGACGGCGGGTTGGCGTCGGCGGCGGCGCGGCGCGGCCGCGGGTTGCCGGTCGAATACCGCGTGCGCGTGCTGCGACCGCGTGAAGGCGCCGACTGGCCCGCGATTCCACGCACGGTGGAGACGGAGGGACAGCGTTCCGAGTTCACGGCGATCGAGAGACTCGAAGCGGCCGGCTCGAACGTCTGGTTCCGGGTCGAGGCCCCTCGGGCCGTCGCTCGCGGCGCGGTTCGTGCGCTGTTCGACGCGGCCGGGCTCAAGGTGAGCCGCATCCTGCTCACGCGCTGGGGATCGATCAGCCTGCCGCGTGATCTGCCACGCGGTCGCTTTCGTGAGTTGAGCGGCGAGGACCTCGATTTCCTGATGGAGCTGGCCGGGCGCAGCGCTGCCGCCGAGCGCCCGCGGTCGCCGCGTCGTGGCGGCAAGCGTCGCCCGGCGCGACCGGGGGTCAGGCGGCGGGCTGGGCGTCGAAGCGACGGCCCGTGACTCCGCGCGACTCCGGCCCGAGCAGATAGAGGAACGGGGCGAGCACCTCTTCCGGCGCCGGCAACGTGGCGGGATCCTCGCCCGGATAGGCCTGGGCGCGCATCGCGGTGCGGACCTTGCCGGGGTTGACGCTGTTGACACGGATGCGGGTGGTCGTACTGGTCTCGTCGGCGAGCACCTGCATCAGGCCCTCGACGCCGAACTTCGACGCGGCGTAGGCGCCCCAGAACGCGCGCCCGCGCTGCGACACGCTGCTGCCGGTGAAGATGACCGACGCGTCTTCGGATGCGCGGAGCAACGGCAACAGGGTGCGCGTCAGGATGAACGCCGCGTTCAGGTTCACGTGCATCACGCGCATCCAGGTCGGCACGTCGTAGTGCTCGATGGGCGCGCGTTCGCCCAGCTGTCCGGCGAGATGGGCGAGCCCGTCGAGGCGGCCGAATCCGTTTTGTAGAGCATCGGCGAGGGCGGCGTATTCGTCCGCTCCCGCGCGCTCGAAGTCGAGCGGTGCGATCGACGGTCGCGGCGCGCCGGCGCCCACGATCGCGTCGTGCACGGCCTCGAGCTTGCGTACCGTGCGCCCGCAGAGCACGACCTGTGCGCCCTGGCCGGCGGCGGCGACGGCGAGCGCGCGACCGATGCCCGCGCCGGCGCCGGTGACGAGGATGACGCGCCCCGAGAGGGTCTGCGCGTCAGTGGCTGCTGATCGCTGCACGCCAGGCGGTCCACAGCCGCGCGAACGGCGGCACTTCGACTCGGACGGACTCGGCGCTCCCCGGCCTGCCCAGCCCCGCGAGCAGACGGCGATGCAGCGCGGCCAGCACCAGGCCGTGCCGCTGTCGGCGGCGCAGGGGCGGGTCGAGCAGGCCGGGCAGGGCGGCGAGCTCCGTATCAACCCGCGTCCTCCAGTTGGCGAGCACCTGCAGGAACGCCGGGTCGGCCGGGCGGTCCGGCACGGTCCGCGGATCGAGTCCGGCCTCGGTCAGCACCTCGATCGGGACGTAAAGCAGCCCGCGCCGCAGGTCGTGGGCGACGTCGCGCAGCATCTCGGTCTGGCGCACGGCCGAGCCCAACCGCCGCGCGAACTGCCGTTCCGTGTCGGTGAGCCTAAGCGGGGCGGCGGATGCGCCGGCGATCGCCTCCTGCAGCGAACCGGCTGCGCGTCGGCAGTAGGCGTCGAGCTCCGACCAATCCGAGTACGTGAACCGGGCGAGATCGAGCTCGGCCGCCACCGTCACTTCGTGCAGCAGGTCGAGCACGCCGCGATGCTGCGCGACGGCGGGTGCGAGGACGGTGGTAACGGGGTGTCGCGGTCGGCCGGCTGCCAGCAGCGCCAGCTCCTCGCGCCACCATGCGAGGCGCGTGTGGGCGATGTCGTGGTTCGCGCTCGCGGCGGTGTCGCGCAGCTCGGCTTCGAATGCATAGAACGCGTGCAGCTGTGCCCGAGAGGCGGGCTCGGCGAAGAGCACCGCGAAATAGCGCAGCGAGCCCGGCGGCGTGCCGCGTCGCTGCGGCGCGTCGCCGCCGCGCGCCGCAGGATCCTCACGCATCGTCGCCGTCCCCGTTACCGTTCTCCGTCACGGCGCGCGGCTCGCGTGCGAGCTTCTCGACGGGGGCGATCTCCTCGATCTCGCGCTCCGGCCGCAGGCCGAGCTCGGTGAACTTGCGCGCGCCGGGCAGGACCTGCCGCTCGAGCGAGCCGACGGCGCTGTTGTAGGCGTCGACGCTCTGTCCGAGCGTGCGGCCGACCCGGGCCAGGTGGCCGCCGAAGATCGCGAGCCGCTTGTAGAGGTCCTCGGCGAGCTCGCGGATCCGTGCCGCGTTCTCGGCGAGTGAGTTCTGCCGCCAGCCGTAGGCGACGGCCTTGAGCAGCGCGACGAAGCTCGACGGCGTGGCGATGATGACGTCCTGGCGGATGGCGTCCTCGAGCAGCGTCGGGATCTCGGCGACCGCGGCGGTCAGGAACTGGTCGCCCGGGATGAACAGCACCACGAAGTCGGGGCTGCGCTCGAACTGCGCCCAGTACGCCTTGCTCGACAGCTGCCGGACGCGTTCTGCGACCGCCTGGGCATGGCGACGCACGGCGCGCGCGCGTTCCTCGTCGGTGGGCGCTTCGATCGCCGACAGGTACGCATCGAGCGGCGTCTTGACGTCGACGACGAGCTGACGGCCGTCCGGCATGTTGACGATCATGTCGGGGCGCAGCGACCGCTCCTCGCCGGCGACATGCACCTGCTCGGAGAAGTCGCAATGCTCGACCATGCCCGCGAGCTCGACGAGCCGCCGCAGCGTCATCTCGCCCCACTGCCCGCGCACCTCCGGTCGCCGCAGCGCGGTGACGAGGTTGCGCGTTTCGCGTTGCAGCGCAGCCTGGCCGAGGGCTACGCCCTCGATCGTGTTGCGCAGCGCGCCGAAGCTCTCCGCGCGCTCTTTCTCGATGCGCGCGATCTGCTCGTGGGTCTTCTGCAGGGCCTCGCGCACCGGCGCGATCATGGACTCGACCGACTTCTCGCGGTCGGAGAGGCTCTGCAGTGCCACTTGCTGCTGCTGTCCGAGCATCTCGCGGGCGAGCTGCAGGAACAGCTCGCTGTTCCCCCGCAGCGCATCACCGGCGACCGAATCGAAACCCGAGCGCAGCCGCTCGAGCGCCATGTCGAGCGCGAGCGCCCGCTCACGCGTGAGCTCGTCGGCGGAGGCGAGCTCGGCGCGCGCGGTCGCGAGCTCGATCTCCAGCGCGTGCGCCCGTCGCCGCCCGATCAGCCAGCCGATGAGCAGCGCGATCGCTGGCAGCAACACCAGCAGGATCAGGATTACGCCGGAGGATGCCTGCAGGTTCGTCATTACGTCGTCCCGGCGGCGTCGGCCGGACGGCGCAGCTGCATGAGATAGTTGACCCGTGCGTCGCCCGTCAGCCGCGCGGTGCGCGTGAACGGATCGTAATCAAGCCCGCTCACGTCCTCGAGCGCGAGCCCGGCCTCGCGTCCCCAGGCGGCGAGCTCGGAAGGCCGGATGAACTTCTCGTAGCTGTGCGTTCCTGTCGGAAGCAGTCGCAGCAGGTACTCGGCGCCGACCACGGCGCGCAGGTAGGCCCGCGGCGTGCGGTTGATGGTCGAAAGAAAGACTGAGCCACCCGGCTTGACGAGCGCGGCCAGCGCAGCGAGCACCGACGGTGGGTCGGGAACGTGCTCGAGCATTTCCATGCAGGTGACCGCATCGTAGGTGCCCGGTCTGGACCGGGCGTGCTCCTCGGCGGATTCGAGCCGGTAGTCGACGGCGATGCCGGCGTCACGCGCGTGGGCGCGTGCCACGTCGAGCACGTCGGCGGCGAGATCGAGTCCCGTGACCCGGGCGCCGCGACTCGCCATCGCCTCGGCGAGCAACCCGCCGCCGCAACCCACGTCGAGCAGCGCACGACCTGCGAGCGGACCGTCGCGTTCGACGTAGGCGAGCCGAACGGGGTTCAGATCGTGCAGCGGCCGCATCTCACCGTCGGGATCCCACCAGCGATGGGCCACCGCTTCGAAGCGCGCGATCTCCGCCGGGTCGACGTTGCTCAAGTCATGTTCCGCATGGCGGCGCGAAGTATAGCCTCCGAAAATTGGCTCGGAGCCATTTCTGGAAAATTGGCTCCGAGCTGATTTTCATGCACCTTCCATGCGCCAGCTCGCCCGGAAAAATTGGCTCCGAGCCAATTCGTTTTCGGTCGCTACAAAATGGCTCCGAGCCAATTTGATGGTATGATTTCGCACCCTTATTCGGCCGGTCCGTCCGCCGTCCCGGGATGCGACGGGACGCATCGGGCGTGGACTTCGGCCAAGTCACCAAACATCATCGGGTCGTCGAATTCATGGCCGATATCGCCCGCGAAGTCCTGCACGTCAACCTCGAAGACGAGATGAAGCAGTCGTACCTCGATTACGCGATGAGCGTGATCGTTGGCCGCGCGCTGCCGGACATCCGCGACGGCCTGAAGCCCGTGCATCGCCGCGTGCTGTACGCGATGCGCGAGCTCGGCAACGACTGGAACAAGGCCTACAAGAAGAGCGCCCGCGTCGTCGGCGACGTCATCGGCAAGTACCACCCGCACGGCGACACCTCGGTGTACGACACGATCGTGCGCATGGCGCAGCCCTTCTCGATGCGCTACCTGCTCGTCGACGGGCAGGGCAACTTCGGATCCGTGGACGGCGATCCGCCGGCGGCCATGCGCTACACCGAGGTGCGCATGTCGCGGCTCGCCTCGGAGCTGCTCGCCGACATCGACAAGGAAACCGTCGATTTCGTCCCGAACTACGACGAGTCCGAGTCCGAGCCGTCGGTGCTGCCGACCAGGGTGCCCAACCTCCTGGTCAACGGCTCGTCGGGCATCGCGGTCGGCATGGCGACCAACATCCCGCCGCACAACCTCACCGAAGTCATCGACGCCTGCGTGGCGCTGATCGACAACCCCGCGATCACGATCCCGGAGCTGATGGCGCTGATTCCCGGGCCCGACTTCCCGACCGCCGGCATCATCAACGGCGCCCGCGAGATCTACAACGCCTACGCCACCGGCCGCGGCCGCATCCTGGTGCGCGCCCGCACGCACGTCGAGGATCTCGACGACCGCGGCTACCAGGCGATCGTCGTCACCGAGCTGCCGTACCAGGTCAACAAGGCGCGACTGCTCGAGCGGATCGCCGAGCTCGTGCGCGGCAAGCTGATCGAAGGCATCGCGGAGCTGCGTGACGAGTCCGACAAGGACGGCATGCGCGTCGTCATCGAGCTCAAGCGCGGCGAAGTCGCGGACGTCGTGCTCAACAATCTCTACAAGCAGACGCCGATGGAATCGGTGTTCGGCGTCAACATGGTGGCGCTGCAGGACGGCCAGCCGCGGCTGCTCACGCTCAAGGACCTCATCGAGGCGTTCCTGCGCCATCGCCGCGAGGTCGTCACCCGCCGCACGGTCTACGAGCTGCGCAAGGCGCGCGAGCGCGGGCACATCCTCGAGGGACTCGCGGTTGCGCTTGCGAACATCGACGACATCATCGCGCTCATCAAGGCCTCGCCGACGCCGGCCGATGCGCGCGCGGCGCTGCTCGCCCGCCCTTGGGATGCGGGAGCGGTGCCCGCGATGCTCGAACGCGCCGGCACGATCGCGGTCCGTCCGGACGGACTCGCCGACGAGCTCGGCCTGCAGGGCGGCACGTACCGGCTGTCCGAAGCACAGGCGCAGGCGATCCTCGACCTGCGCCTGCACCGACTGACCGGCCTCGAGCAGGACAAGATACTGGCGGAGTTCATCGACCTGCTGGGTCTCATCCAGAGCCTGGGAGAGATCCTCGCAAAGCACGACCGGCTGCTGGCGGTCATTCGCACCGAGCTCCTCGAGATCCGCGAGGCGTACGGCGACGAGCGGCGCACCCGCATCGAGCAGGACGAATCCGATCTCACGATCGAGGACCTGATCACGCCGCAGGACGTGGTGGTGACGCTCTCGCACGGCGGCTACGCCAAGGCGCAGCCGGTGAGCGAGTACAAGGCGCAGGGCCGCGGCGGGCGCGGCAAGTCGGCCACGACGGTCAAGGACGAGGACTTCATCGAGAAGCTCTTCATCGCCAACACGCACGATACGCTGCTCTGCTTCTCCTCGGCCGGCCAGCTCTACTGGCTCAAGGTCTACCAGCTGCCGCAGGCCGGGCGTGGCTCGCGCGGCAAGCCGATCGTGAACCTGCTGCCGCTCGACGAAGGCGAGCGCATCACGGCGCTGCTGCCGATCAAGGAGTTCGAGGACGACCGGTTCGTCTTCATGGCAACCGCGCGCGGCACGGTCAAGAAGACCCCGTTGTCCGCGTTTTCGCGTCCGCGCGCCGCGGGCATCATCGCGGTCGAGCTCGAGCACGGCGACAAGCTCGTCGGTGTCGCGATCACCGACGGCACGCAGGACTTGATCCTGTGCACCTCGGGCGGCAAGGCCATCCGCTTCGCCGAGAGCGGCGTGCGGGCCATGGGCCGCAACGCGGCGGGCGTGCGGGGCATCCGGGTGCCGGGCGACGAGGACGTGATCTCGCTGATCATTCCGGATCCGGACGGCCTGATCCTGACAGCCTCCGAGAACGGCTTCGGCAAGCTCACGCGGGTCGAGGATTTCCCGATGCACGGCCGCGGCGGGCAGGGCGTGATCGCCATGCAGACCAGCGAGCGCAACGGCCGTCTCGTGGCGGCGACGCAGGTCTCCCCCTCCGATGAGCTGATGCTCATGAGCTCGAGCGGCACGCTGGTTCGCGTGCGAGCGAGCGAAATCCCGGTGATGGGCCGCAACACGCAGGGCGTCCGGCTGATCAAGCTGGATGCCGGCGAACGCCTGATCGGCGTGGAACCGGTGACCTCCGAGAACGGCGAGGAGACCGGCGCGGAGGTGGGCTCGGACGCGGCGCTGCCAGGCGCGGACAGCGGTACGGATGAGTTGCCGACCCTGACCTGAGCCTAGAAGCGCAGGAACCAGCGCTGTCGGTACATCCACCAGACGACGATGTAGACGCCGAGGACGTGCAGGGCGGCGTAAATCAGCGACGCATTCGCAGGACTCGCGAGTGCCAGGCACACGTCCTCGTACAAGGTCTTGCCGAAGAAATGCACCTTGGCCACGTTGACTCCTTCCATGGACACGATGTAGGCCGCGATGGCGTTCATCCCGAAAATTTCCAATGGTTTGAGCCAGCGCACCTCGACTGCCCGACGTCGGCCACCCAGATCCAGAACGCCATGCACGCGGACGACAGGCCGGCCATCAGGACGGCGAACGACGTCGTCCAGAGCGGCTTGCTGATAGGAATCCAGCGGGACAGCAACAGCCCCGCCGGCACGAGGACACAAGCGAGAGCAAGCATCCAGCGCGCTCGGTAAACCGGGCGCGGTTCCAGTCGCAGCGCGTAACCGGCGAGCACGCCGAACAGGACACTCGTGATCGCCGGCAGGATGCTCCCCAGCCCATCCGGATCCTGCATGGCGAGGTTGCTCCAGAGGTGCCCGTCGAGGAGCACCCGGTCGATATGCCCTGGAAAGTTGCACTGGATCGTCCACGGGCCGGCGTCGCAGTTCGGGACGGGATAGAGATACACCAGGCCGAGGTAGACCAGATTCAGCCCGACGATCCAGACGATCACGCCGCGCCAGCTGGTCCACAGGAAGATCGCGGTCGCTGCGAGGTAGCAGACGGCGATTTTCTGCAGGGCGCCGGTGAACTGGAGGTAATGCTCGAACTCGAAGAACGGGAACGATCGGACGGGGAACGTGAAGGCGCTGATGCGCCACGCCAATGACGAACAGCAGTGCCGACCGTTGCACGGCATGCGTGAACAGCGCGCCGCGGTCCTCGCCGCGCTCCAGGTCGCGCGGCCGACGATAGCGTCAGTGAGACGCCGACGATCCAGAGAAAGGACGGGAAGATCGTGTCCGCGAAGGTCCAGCCGAACCATTCCGCATGCCGAAGGAACGCGTACGCTGTCCTCGGGTGAACCGGGACTGTTCACAAGGATCATCGAGGCGATCGTGACGCCTCGAAAGACGTCGAGTGACCGGAGTCGCGACTGCGGCTGAGACAGCCTCATGGAGCCTCGCGCCGGGCAGTGTAACCCGTTCGGTTTGCGTCAAGCCTGGGTCATGGTCGTCATCCGATTCCCAAATGCCGCCGGGTCATCTCCCAAGATCCGCCGGTGATGACCGCCGCTTCGACCGGACTGTTACACTGCGCTGCAACATCGGTCGAGGGTCCACATGAGCCGCGTGTTCAACTTCAGCGCCGGTCCCGCCGCGCTGCCTGCCGAGGTGCTCGAGCAGGTTCGCGACGAGCTCCTCGACTGGCACGGCGTCGGCGCCTCCGTGATGGAGATCAGCCACCGCGGCAAGTCCTTTCTCGGTATCGCCCAGCAGGCCGAGGCCGACCTGCGCGAACTGCTTTCAATCCCGTCTAATTACAAGGTGCTCTTCCTGCAGGGCGGGGCGACTGCCCAGTTCGCCGGGATCCCGCTCAACCTGACCACGCGCGAGTCGGTCGCCGACTACGTCGACACCGGCGCCTGGTCGAAGAAGGCGATCGGCGAAGCGAAGAAGTATTGCCGCGTCAACGTCGCGGCGGATGCGGCGGAGAGCAAGTACACGTCCATCCCCGCGCCGGCGCAGTGGCGGCTCACGCCCGGCGCGTCCTATGTCCATTACACGCCGAACGAAACTATCGGCGGTGTCGAGTTCCACTGGGTGCCGGAGACGGGTTCCGTGCCCCTCGCGGCGGATTTCTCCTCGACGATCCTCTCCCGGCCGGTCGACGTGGCACGTTTTGGCGTCATCTACGCCGGCGCCCAGAAGAACATGGGCCCGCCGGGCCTTGCGGTCGTGATCGTGCGCGAGGACCTGCTGGGTCGCGCCCGCCCGCACGTTCCGGCCGTCATCGACTGGACCGCGATGGCCGCCGACGGGTCGATGTACAACACGCCGGCGAGCTTCTCATGGTACGTCGCGGGGCTCGTCTTCCAGTGGCTCAAGCGCCAGGGCGGCGTCGCGGCCATGGAGCGGCTCAACCGCGCGAAGGCGGAGAAGCTCTATGCCGCCATCGACGGCTCGGGGTTCTATCGCAACCCCGTGGACCCGGCCTGCCGCTCCTGGATGAACGTGACCTTCACGCTGGTGCGGCCCGAGCTCGACGCGGCGTTCCTCGAGGGCGCCCAGGCGGCGGGCCTGATGGGCCTCGCGGGCCACCGCTCGATCGGCGGCATGCGCGCCTCCATCTACAACGCGATGACCATGGCGGGCGTCGAGGCGCTGATCGCCTGGATGCGCGAGTTCGAGCGCACGCACGGCTGAACCATGGGCTACAAGGTCCTCACGCTCAACAACATTTCCGTGCGCGGGCTCGAGCGCCTGCCGCGCGAGCGATATGAGGTGGCCTCCGAGATCGGCCACCCGGACGCGATCCTGCTGCGTTCCGCGGACATGCACGGCTACGACATACCCGACAGCGTGCTCGCCGTGGCGCGCGCCGGCGCCGGGACGAACAACATCCCCGTCGCGCGACTTGAGCCGGCGCGGCGTGCCGGTCTTCAACGCACCCGGCGCGAACGCCAACGCCGTCAAGGAGCTCGTCATCGCGGGCCTCTTCCTCGCCGCGCGCAACGTCTGCCAGGCCTGGGAGTACGTGCGCAGCCTCGACGGCGACGACGCCGCGATCGAGGAAGCGGTGGAGAACGGGAAGAAGCGGTTCGTGGGCTACGAGCTCCCCGGCCGCACGCTCGGCGTCGTGGGCCTGGGCGCGATCGGCGTCGAGGTGGCCAACGCCGCGCTCGAGCTGCGGATGAAGGCGCTCGGCTACGACCCGCAGATCACGGTGCAGCGTGCCTGGCAGCTGTCGTCCGGCGTGGGGCAGGCATTGAGCCTGGACGATCTCTTCGCGCGATCCGACATGGTCACCGTGCACGTGCCGCTCGTCGATGCGACGCACGGGCTCGTCAAAGCTGCGCGCATCCGCCTGATGCGGCCGGGCGGCGTGATCCTGAATTTCGCACGCGCCGGCATCGTCGACGAGGCGGCCGTGCTGCAGGCGCTCGAGTCGGGCGCGCTCGCGGCGTACATCTGCGACTTCCCGTCGGTGGCCATCAAGGACCATCCGCGCGTCGTGGCCCTGCCGCACCTGGGTGCCTCTACCGGCGAGGCCGAGGACAACTGCGCCGTGATGGCGGCCGAGACGCTGCGCGACTTCCTCGAGAACGGCAACATCCGCAACAGCGTGAACTTTCCCGAGGCCGTGCTGCCGCGGGTCGGCGGCTGCCGCATCGGGATCGCGAACGACAACGTGCCGAACATGGTCGGCCAGATCTCGACCTGCCTCGCCGCGGCGGACCTCAACATCGCCGACCTGCTCAACAAGTCACGCGGCGACCTCGCCTACACGCTGATCGACACCGAGACGCCGATCACCGCGGAGGTGCTCGGGCAGATCAAGGCCATCCCGGGCGTGCTGGCCGCCCGATTGATCTAGACATGGCGAAGCGGCCGGGCCGGGGCGGCGCGCCCGGCAAGCGCGGCGCGGGCAGGGCGCGTATTGACTCGCCGGCGACCAGTGCAGCCAGTGCCGGCGAGGTGGCCCGCCGGGCGAAGCCTGCGGAGCCAGCCTCCAAGCCTGCGCTCGAGACGATCCGTGGCCGCATCGACGCCATCGACGCGGAGCTGCACCGGCTCATCAACGAGCGCGCGGAGCTCGCGCGACAGGTCGGCATCTCCAAGCACGCGGACGGGCACACGGTCGACTTCTACCGGCCGGAACGCGAAGCCGAGGTGCTGCACCGGGCGCTCGAGCGCAACCATCGGCAGCGCGGGCCGCTGCGGGATGAGGAGATCCTGCGGCTCTTCCGCGAGATCATGTCGGCCTGTCTCGCGCAGCAGGAGCCGCTCAAGGTGGCTTTCCTCGGGCCCGAGGGCACGTTCACGCAGCAGGCGGTGCTCAAGCACTTCGGGCACTCGGTGCGGGCGCTGCCGCTGATCTCCGTCGAGGAGTGCTTTCGCGAGGTCGAGGCGGGCACGGCCGACTTCGGCGTCGTGCCGATCGAGAACTCGAGCGAGGGCACGGTCAACAACACGCTCGACATGTTCCTGACCTCGCCGCTGCGCATCTGCGGCGAGGTGGAGCTGCGCATCCACCAGAACCTCATGGGCCGCGCCGCGGCACTCGGCGACATCGTGCGCGTGTGCGCGCACCCGCAGGCGCTCGCGCAATGCCGCGGCTGGCTGGACGAGCACCTGCCCGGCGTCGAGCGCGTGCCGGTGACCAGCAACGCCGAAGGCGCACGACGGGCGCGCGACGAGGAGGGCACGGCGGCGATCGCCGGCGCTGCCGCCGCGGAGGTCTATGGGCTCAACATGCTCGTGCCCGAGATCGAGGATCGCCCGGACAACACGACGCGCTTCCTGGTCATCGGCCGGCAGTCGTTTCCGCCGAGCGGCGTGGACAGGACGACACTCCTGGCGTCCGTCGCACACACCGATGCGCCGGGCGCGCTGTTCCGGATGCTGGAACCCTTCGCCCGCAACTCGATCAGCATGACCCGGATCGAGTCGCGGCCGTCGCGGCGGCGCAAGTGGGACTACGTGTTCTTCATCGACCTCGAGGGACACGCGGACAGCGAGCCGCTCGCCACGGCGCTCGCCGAGCTCAAGGCGCAGGCGTCGCTGTGCCGCGTGCTCGGGTCCTACCCCCGCGCAGTGCTCTGAGCCGTGGCATGAGCCGCTATTGCGTCACTCCCTCGCAAGGCGTGGCCGGCCATGTCGTCGTGCCGGGCGACAAGTCCATCTCGCACCGCGCGCTGATGCTGGGCGCGATCGCGACCGGCACGACCGAGATCGAAGGCTTCCTCGAGGGCGAGGACTGCCTCGCGACCCTGCGCGCCATCGAGCGCATGGGCGTGTCGGTGCGCCGGCCGGGGCCGGGTCGCGTCGAGGTCGACGGCGTCGGTCTGCATGGACTCCGTGCGCCGGCGGCGCCGCTCGACATGGGCAACGCCGGCACGGCGATGCGCCTTTTCATGGGCCTGCTCGCGCCGCAGACCTTCGACAGCGTGCTCGTGGGCGACGAGTCGCTGATGCGTCGCCCGATGGAGCGCGCCGCGCAGCCGCTGCGCGCCATGGGCGCGCGGATCCAGACCGAAGGCGGACGGCCGCCCGTCCGCCTCTCGGGTGGGGCGCGGCTCACGGGGCTGCGACAGTCGACCGAAGTTCCGAGCGCCCAGGTGAAGTCGGCGATCCTGCTCGCCGGCCTCTACGCCGAGGGCGCGACGACGGTCGTCGAACCCGCGGTCACCCGCGATCACACCGAGCGGATGCTGCAGGACTTCGGCTGCGAGGTTTCCGGTCGCAACGGCAGCACCGTGCTGCGCCCGCCGTCGCGGCTCGCGGCGGCGCGTGTCGTCGTCCCGGGTGACTTTTCCTCGGCCGCCTTCTTCCTCGTCGCAGGCTGCATCGCGGGCACCGGGCCGTTGACCGTCGCGGGCGTTGGCGTCAACCCGACGCGGACCGGCCTGCTGGAGCTGTTGTCCCTGATGGGCGCGGACCTGCGCCTGGTGAACCATCGCAACCTCGGCGCGGAGCCGGTCGCCGACATCGAGGTCCGACCATCGAGATTGCACGGGATCGAGACGCCAGCCCGGCTCGTGCCGCTCGCGATCGACGAGCTGCCGGCGTTTTTCGTGGCCGCAGCCGCGGCCGAAGGCGTTACGACCGTGAGCGGGGCGGCGGAGCTGCGCGTCAAGGAGACGGATCGGATCGCCGTGATGGCGCGCGGGCTCGCGGCGCTCGGGATCGCGGCCGAGCCGCGCGAGGACGGGATCCGCATCGTGGGCGGGCGCATCAAGGGCGGGACGGTGGAGAGCGGTGGTGACCATCGTGTTGCCATGAGCTTTGCGATTGCGGCGCTGCGCGCCACGGCGCCGATCGAGATCCGCGACGTCGCCAACGTCGCTACGTCGTTCCCGGGCTTTGCGCCGCTCGCGCGCTCCGTGGGCCTGGCCATCGAGGAGCTCCCATGACCCGAAAAATTGGCTCGGAGCCATTTTCTGAAATTGGCTCCGAGCCAATTTTCGTGGTCACGATCGACGGGCCGGGAGGCTCGGGCAAGGGCACGGTCGGCCGGCGGCTCGCGGCGCGCCTCGGCTGGCACCTGCTCGACAGTGGTGCGCTGTACCGCCTCGTGGCGCTGGCGGGGCTCGATGCCGGGCTCGACCCCGATGACGAGCCGGGCCACGCGCGCCTCGCTCAGCACCTCGACGTTCGTTTCGAGTCGGACCCGAGCGGGGAGGAGGTGGTCCTGCTGGGAGGCCAGGACGTCACGGCGCGCCTGCGCACGGAGGCGACCGGGATGGCCGCGTCCCGGGTCGCGGCGATGCCGACGGTGCGTAACGCTCTCCTCGGCCGCCAGCGCGCCTTCGCCCGCCCGCCGGGGCTGGTGGCCGACGGACGGGACATGGGGACCGTTGTCTTCCCCGGGGCGGGACTCAAGATCTACCTGACGGCGAGTGCTGAAGAAAGAGCCCGCAGACGCCATAAGCAGTTGAAAGAAAAGGGACTTGATGTTAGTCTCGCCGCCCTTTCGCAGGAGATCCAGGAGCGGGATCGCCGCGATTCGAGCCGGGCAGTGGCGCCCCTGCGCCCTGCCGCGGATGCGGTGATGATCGACTCGACGGGGATGCCGATCGAGGGCGTGGTGGACGCGATCCTCGCCCTGGTTGGACGGCGATTTCCTGCGGTCCTTTGACGTCCTCACCGCAGCCACCGCGGGGTGGTGCCGTTTCTTCAAGCGCCCGGCACGGATGCCGAGTGTGTCATCGATAACCCACCGCGGGCGGGATGCCGGCGGGGCAACGGGCTCGAGGGCCCTGGAAGTGAGTTCATGACCGAAAGTTTTGCCCAATTGTTCGAAGAGAGCCTGGCGAGCCAGCGTATCCGCCCAGGCCAGATTCTCACCGGCCGGGTGATCGACGTCGGACCCGACGTGGTCGTGGTGAGCGCCGGCCTCAAGTCCGAGGCGGTGATCCCGGTCCAGCAGTTCAAGAATGAGCGCGGCGAGCTCGAAGTCGCTGTCGGCGACGAGGTCGAGGTCGCACTCGACAGCGTCGAGGACGGCTCGGGCGAGACGCGCCTGTCGCGCGAGAAGGCCAAGCGCGCACGCACCTGGGAGCGCCTCGAGACGGCGTTCGAGAAGGGCGAGGTCGTCACCGGCCTGATCAACGGCCGCGTCAAGGGCGGCTTCACCGTCGAGATCGATTTTGTGCGCGCGTTCCTGCCCGGGTCGCTCGTGGACGTGCGCCCTGTGCGTGACCCGAGCTATCTCGAGGGCAAGACGCTCGAGTTCAAGGTCATCAAGCTCGACCAGAAGCGCAACAACGTCGTGGTCATCGCGCCGCGCCGTCGTCGAGCAGGAATACAGCGCCGAGCGCACCGAGCTCCTCGACAAGCTGCAGGAAGGCACGGTCATCCGCGGCGTGGTCAAGAACCTCACCGACTACGGTGCGTTCGTCGACCTGGGCGGCATCGACGGGCTGCTCCACATCACCGACATGGCGTGGAAGCGCGTCAAGCACCCGTCCGAAGTCGTCAACGTCGGCGACGAGATCGAGGTGCGCATCCTCAAGTTCGATCGCGAGCGCCAGCGCGTGAGCCTGGGGCTCAAGCAGCTCGGCGCCGACCCGTGGCAGAACATCGCGCGGCGGTACCCGTCCGGCACGCGCCTCTTCGGCAAGGTCACGAACATCGCCGACTACGGCTGCTTCGTCGAGATCGAGGAAGGGGTCGAAGGCCTGGTCCACGTGTCCGAAATGGACTGGACCAACAAGAACGTCAACCCGTCCAAGGTCGTGCATATCGGCGAGGAAGTCGAGGTCATGGTCCTCGACATCGACGAGGACCGCCGCCGCATCTCGCTCGGCATCAAGCAGTGCAAGCCGAATCCGTGGCGCGAGTTCGCGGACAACTACAACCGCGGCGACCGCGTCACCGGCCAGATCCGTTCGATCACCGACTTCGGGCTCTTCATCGGGCTGCCGGGCGGCATCGACGGCCTGGTGCACCTGTCGGACCTGTCGTGGGACGTGCCCGGCGAGGAAGCCGTGCGCGGCTACCAGAAGGGCCAGACCGTCGAGGCCATCGTGGTCGCGATCGATCCGGAGCGCGAGCGCATTTCCTTGAGCGTCAAGCAGCTGGCGAAGGACCCGTTCTCGACCTGGATCGCCGAGCACCCGAAGGGCAGCATCGTGAAGGGCCTGGTCAAGGACGTCGACGCCAAGGGCGCGGTCGTGGAACTCGGCGGTGGCATCGAGGGTTACCTGCGAGCCTCCGAGCTGTCGCGCGACCGTGTCGAGGACGCCCGCACGGTGCTCAAGCCCGGCGACGAGATCGAGGCGCGGTTCATGGCGGTCGACCGCAAGGTCCGCACCATCGCGCTCTCGGTCAAGGCCAAGGAAGCGCACGAGGAAGCGGAGGCGGTGCAGAACTACCGCTCCGATTCCACCACAGGCACGAGCCTCGGGGATCTCCTGAAGGAGCAGATCTCCGGCCAGTAGCTTCGATCGATCGCGGGCCCGCGGCGGGGGAGATCCGCCGCGGGCCTGACCCCAGAATAACTAAGCCGAGGGGAGGGTCCGCGTGGACGGCGAACGCAGCATGACGAAATCCGAGCTCATCGAGCTCATCGCCGCGAAGCAGAGTCATCTTCCGGCAAAGGACGTCGAGTTGGCCGTCAAGCAGATCCTCGAGATCATGAGCGACGCGCTCGCCCAGGGGCAGCGGATCGAGATCCGCGGATTCGGCAGCTTCAGCCTGCACTTCCGGCCACCGCGCCAGGGCCGCAATCCCAAGACCGGCGAGACCGTGGCGCTCGCCGGCAAGTACGTGCCTCACTTCAAGCCCGGCAAGGACCTGCGCGAGCGGGTCAACGAGACCGGGCCGTCGTCACCCGGCGAGTAACTCGGGCTTTCAGACCATCCGCCGCCGCAACGCGGCGACGCATCGATCTGCAGTCTGCCCGTCCCAAAGCGCCGGTCGGCGACCGGTTGGCCAGCGGCCGGCCAGGACTTCGGCGATCTGGCCGGACAGGTCCTGCGCCCTGACCAGGCGGTTCGTCCCCTCCGTGACCGTTACCGGGCGTTCTGTGTTCTCTCGCAGCGTAAGGCAGGGAATTCCCAGGTAGGTACTCTCCTCCTGCACGCCGCCGGAGTCCGTGATGACCGTGCGCGCAGACTGAACCAGGTTCATGAACGGCACATACGCCAGCGGCTCAGTCAGCCTGATCCGATCTGAAAGCAGCTGGTCCCAAAGCTGAAACTCCAATAGCTTTTTGCGCGTTCGCGGATGGACTGCGAACACGAGGCTCAGATCCCGGCTGACCGCGCTGAGTTGCCGGACGAGCTCTTCGAGTTTCTGCGGATCATCCACATTGGACGGTCTGTGCAGCGTCACCACGCCGTAATCGCCCCGGTCCAGCTTCATGGCTTCCCGGGTACCGTCCGCCGCGATCGCGGCGCGCATCATCTCGAACGAATCGATCATGATGTTGCCAACGCGGTCTATCTTGTCCGGGCTCACACCCTCACGCAGCAGGTTTTCGTCGGCGTCCGGTGATGGCGTCCAGAGGACGTCGCAGATGGCGTCCGTCACCAGCCGGTTGATCTCTTCCGGCATTCGCCGGTCGCCGCTTCGAAGCCCGGCCTCGAGGTGAACGACGGGGATACAGAGCTTGGCTCCCACCAGCGCGCAGGCGGCCGTTGAATTTACGTCTCCGACCACAACGATCCAGTCGGGGCGCTCCCGCACAGCCAGCTTCTCGTACGCAACCATCACTGCCGCCATCTGTTCGGCGTGCGACCCGCTTCCTACCTCGAGGTTGAAATGCGGGTGCGGTAACTGCAGGTCTCGAAAGAAGGCATCGGACATGTTCGCGTCGTAGTGCTGCCCGGTGTGAACGATGCTCACGCTGCAGCATGCGGCCCGGACGAGCGCGTGATACAAGGGCGCGATCTTCATGAAGTTGGGGCGAGCCGCCGCAACCAAGTGAACAATTGGGCGTGGCATAGATGCTGCGTTGCACTCAGGCCTGGTTTGACCTGGACCGGATTGATCCAGACGAGGGCGGAGGGTTTCACGGTAAGAGTGTTACTGCAGCGGCCTTCTACCACGAGATTCGGCATGATTCCGCGACCATGATCCAGATATTGTGTGACTGATCATGCTGCGGCGCATCGCCTACCTGTCCGCCTTCCTGTCCCTCGCGGCGATCGCGCTCCTGTTCACGGCCCTGAATCCGCAGCGCTTCGATGTAGACATCGGCGTGGCACGCTTCGGCGTGTCGGCGGGCCTCGCGCTCCTGATCGCGTTCTCCGCAGGGCTGCTCGCCGGGGCGGCCTGGCGGTCGAACTGGATCGCGCGGCTGCTGGCCGAGCGTGGGCGGTTGCGCCACGCGCTGCGGCTCGCCGAGTCGCGACGGCTGCCGGACGCGCCGGCCCCTGCTGGTCGGCCCGCGGATGGCGGCTGACGACGGCACCGTCTTCTGGCTGACGCTCGCGGGGACCCTGGCGGCCGGCTGGGCCGCGACGGTGTGGTACCAGGAGCGGCGCCGCCGGCGTCGCGCGCGCCGGCGCGAGCGCTATCTCGAGGGGCTGCGCTACCTGCTCGACGAGAAGCCGGACCGGGCGCTCGAGGTGTTCCACGGGCTGGCCGCGGTCGACGACGAAACCGTCGACACGCACTTCGCGCTGGGGAGCCTCTACCGGCGCAGTGGCGAAGTCGAGCGCGCGATCCGCGTGCACCAGGCCATCGTCGCGCGCAACGGCCTCGACCCGCGGCACCGCGACGCCGCGCTTACGGAGCTGGCGCGCGATTATTTCCGCGCGGGCCTGTACGACCGGGCCGAGGAGTTGTTCCAGAAGCTCGCGAAGGACGGCCGCGAGCCCGCGGTCGCGTTATCCCACCTGGTGCGCATCTACGAGATCCAGCGCGACTGGAAGCAGGCCGCCGAGTCCCACGAGCGCCTGCGCGCCGTCGGGGTGCCCGAGCAGCCCGGCGCGATCGCGCACTATTACTGCGAGCTGGCCGAGGCCGCGCTCGCCGAGCGCGACTGGCCTTCGGCGCATGCGCACTTGCGGAGCGCCCACCGCGAGCAGCGTGAGTTCGGGCGCAGCGCCATCCTGCGCGGCGACCTCGCGCGGATGGAAGGCGATACGGCGCTCGCGCTGCGACTCTACTCGAGCGTCGTGCAGCGCGACTTCCACCTGCTGCCGGTGGTCCTGCCGAGGCTCGCCGAGGTGGCGCGCCAGTCGGGCGACGAGCGCGTACTCACGTCGGTGATCGACGACTTGATCCAGCGCGGTGCCGCGAGCCGCGCCGAAATCGCGTATGCGGCCATCCTGAGCGGGCAGTACGACGCGCCGGCGATCGTCGATTGCGTGCGCGAATGGCTGCAGATCGACAGCGATCTCAAGGACGTCACGAGCGCCTTCCTCCCAGCCGGCGCTGCGCCCACCGTTGAGCAGTTGCGGGCCATGTCCCACGCCATGCGCAACGTCGTGCTGCGCCACGCGCGTTACCGCTGCAGCCAGTGTGGGCTCGACAGCTCGACGTTCCTGTGGAGCTGCCCCGGCTGCCACGCCTGGGACACGCTGCGCGCGATCGCCGCGCTCGAGTTCCTGCCGCGCGCCGCCCGCCCCCGCGCCCGCCAGTAAATTGGCTCGGAGCTGATTTCCGGGAGATCGGCTCGCAACTGATTATCCGTGAATATCCGGCTCTGACCTGATCTTCTCCGAGCAATCGGCTCCGAGCCGAATTCTCCAAATTCTCCAATTTCGACGCATGCGCGAGATTCTCGCGGGGACACAGCTTCGGGCGGTCGCTAGCGTAGCGACGTGATCGCAGCCGCATTGGCTGCGACGCGCCAACCGAAGGAGGCAGCCATGAAGAAGGTTTCTGGGTTCGTCCTACGCAGTCTGGCTGCTCTGCTCGTGCCCGCGTGGGCCTGGGCAGGGCCGGTCAACATCAACACGGCCGATGCCAAGACACTCGCGAAGGAGCTCGACGGCATCGGACCGGCGAAGGCGCAGGCCATCGTCGAGTACCGGCAGAAGAACGGGGCGTTCAAGTCGGCCGAGGACCTGCTCAAGGTGGAGGGCATCGGCCCCGCGGTGCTCGATCAGAACCAGGGCAACATCCGCGTCGAGAAGGGGGCGGGGGAGGCGAACAGCAGCAAGAAGACTTCCAAGTCGGCCGCAGCGCCGTCGTCGTAGTCGAATGCACTTGGGCGAGGCGAGGCCCCGTCACGCGGGGCCTCGCGCTTGCTGTCCCGCCGCAGCGGCTCGCGTCTTCAGTTCTACATGGAGGACCTCCGCAGCGATCCGCTATGATTCGTGCTCCCCAGCACGGGTCTTCCAGGATCGCGAATGTCCAAGATCAGAACGGCCGTGTTCCCGGTGGCCGGCCGCGGCACGCGTTTCCTGCCCGCGACCAAGGCCAGCCCCAAGGAGATGCTGCCGGTCGTCGACAAGCCGCTCATCCAGTACGCGGCAGAGGAGGCGCTCGCTGCCGGTGCCGAGAAACTGGTGTTCATCACCGGCTACTCGAAGCGCGCGATCGAGGATCACTTCGACACCGATCGCGAGCTCGAACAGGAGCTGCAGGCGCAGGGCAAGCGAGACCTGCTCGCCACGGTGCGCGGCATCGTGCCGTCCTATGCGAGCTGCATCTACATCCGCCAGCCCGCGCCGCTGGGGCTCGGTCACGCGGTGCTCTGCTCGCGGCCGGTCGTCGGCGACGAGCCCTTTTTCGTGCACCTCGCCGACGACCTGATCGACGCGCCGCAACCTTGCCTGGCGCAGATGGCGCACGTCTACGAGGATCGGCAGGGTAGCGTCCTGGGCGTCGAGGAGGTCGAGCCGAACGAGACCGACCGCTACGGCATCGTTGCGGCGCGACCGGTGGCGCCGCGCCTGTCGCAGGTCGAGCGCATCGTCGAGAAGCCGAAGCCGGCGGACGCACCCTCGACCCTGGCCGTGGTCGGCCGCTACGTGCTCACGCCCGCCATCTACCAGAAGCTCGAAAGCACGGGCCAGGGCGCGGGCGGCGAGATCCAGCTCACCGATGGCATTGCGGCACTGCTGCGCGACGAAGCCGTCTTCGCCTATGCCTTCGAGGGCAAGCGTTACGATTGCGGCTCGAAACTCGGCTATCTCGAGGCGACGGTGGAGTTCGGGCTCAAGCATCCGGAGCTCGGAGAGCCGTTTTCGGAGTACCTGACGCAGGTCGTCACTGCCCGCAAGCGTGGCTGAGCACGACGCCCAAGGAGTTGGCGATGTCCAGGAACGAGGATCTGCAGAAGCGGCGCGACGCAGCGATCGCGCGCGGTATCGCGAACCAGTTGCCGGTGTTCATCGAGCGCGCCCGCAACGCCGAAATGTGGGACGTCGAAGGCCGCCGCTACATCGATTTCGCCTCCGGCATCGCCGTGCTCAATACCGGTCACGCTCATCCGGCGGTGCAGGCGGCGGCCGCGAAGCAGCTCGAGGCGTTCTCGCACACCTGTTTCATGGTGACGCCCTACGAAGTGGCCGTCGAACTCGCCGAGCGGCTCAACAGGCTCGCGCCGGGGCCGACGCCCAAGAAGTCCATCTTCGTCACGACCGGCGCGGAGGCGGTCGAGAACGCGATCAAGATCGCCCGTGCCCACACCGGTCGCTCCGGTGTGATCGCCTTCGGCGGCGGCTTCCACGGCCGCACGTTCATGGCCATGGCGCTCACCGGCAAGGTCGCGCCCTACAAGGCGGCGTTCGGGCCGTTCCCGGCCGAGATCTACCACGCGCCGTTCCCGATCGCGTACCACGGCGTCAGCGTCGCGGACAGCCTCGCGGCCATCGAGCAGATCTTCAAGTACGACATCGAGCCCGTCGCGCGTCGCGGCGATCATCGTCGAGCCGGTGATGGGCGAGGGCGGGTTCTACATCGCGCCGCCCGAGTTCCTGCAGGCGCTGCGCAAGCTCTGCGACCAGCACGGCATCGTGCTCGTGATCGACGAGATCCAGACCGGCTTCGCGCGCACCGGCCGGATGTTCGCAGTCGAGTACGCGGGCATCGAGCCCGACCTGATGACGCTGGCGAAGAGCCTCGCGGGCGGATTCCCGCTCGCGGCGGTCGTGGGCAAGGCGGCGATCATGGATGCGCCGGCGCCGGGCGGGCTGGGCGGCACCTACGCGGGTTCGCCGGTCGCCTGCGCCGCGGGTCTCGCCGTGCTCGATGCGATCGAGAAGGAGAAGCTCTGCGAGCGCGCGGAGCAGATCGGCGCGAACGATGGTGCAGACGCTGCGCGAGGCGGCGAAGTCGATCCCCGCGATCGGCGAGGTGCGCAATCTCGGCGCGATGGTCGCGATGGAGCTCGTCAAGAACGGCGACCCGCATCAGCCCGACGCGGACCTGGCGAAGGCGCTCGTGAAGCACGCGGCGTCGAAGGGGCTCGTGATCCTGTCGTGCGGGCTGTACGGCAACGTCATCCGGTTCCTCGTGCCGTTGACGGCGTCGGACGAGATCGTCCGAGAGGGGTTGGGGATCGTCGTTGCTGCGATGCGGGAGCTCACCGGCGGGTCAGTTCGAGTCCGCGGTCAATGCCTGACAAAGTGTGACGCGCGTTCACACTGCGGAATTCCGCAGCGTGTTACAGGCGGGTGTCGGAATTCTTTCCAGTCCGCGTGGCGCGCTCGTGCATCCGATCCGCAAGCCGTTGAGCCCCAAGTGGGCTCGGATCAGTTGGCACGGCACTTGCTTGATGTTTACATAAGCAGCAACTAGTTGGTCTGGGGGCGTCCGTGCGGGTCGGGCGCAGGTGGGGGCGCTTTTGCACGTTTCAGTTGGGGCCAGGCTCGGCCGAGCAGGGTGCCTCGCGCATGCTGACGGCGTCCTGGGCGCTGCTCGCAGTCGCGGATTGCGGCATGCCTGCGGCTGCCACTCGCGACGCAGGACGCCGCGGCGCGAGCGTCGCGGACGACGCGCGT
The DNA here is from genome assembly GCA_963834855.1 of uncultured Gammaproteobacteria bacterium. Lineage (GTDB taxonomy): Bacteria > Pseudomonadota > Gammaproteobacteria > Steroidobacterales > Steroidobacteraceae > DATJKD01. Next base: position 29,300 of record CAWIDH010000002.1, read on the forward strand.
CCAGATACGCGGCCGCGCCCAGGCGGATCGGCGCACTTCAGCCTGACCGACCACGCGACCAAGCCGTTCACGTCTCGACGATCTGCTCGGCCGCACCTCGCTGGTGTTCTTCGGCTTCACGAACTGCCAGAGCGTCTGTCCGCCGACGATGACCAAGCTGCGCCAGGTTGCGCGTGCGCTCGCGGACGAGACGGCGCCGTTCACCAACGTCCTCGTCAGCGTCGACGGCGAGCGTGACACGCCTGCGGCGATGGCCAGGTTCCTCGAGCCGTTCATGCCCGGCTTCATCGGCCTGACGGGCGACCCGACGTCGTGCGCGAGCGTCGCCGGCGACTTCTCGGCGGTCTTCTTCAAGGGCATGCCGACCGACACCAAGGGCGGATACGACGTCGAGCACACGCCGCAGGTGTACCTGGTCGATCGCGACGGGACGCCTGCGCGCAACCTTCTACAACGCATCGGTCGACGCGATGGTCGATGCGACACGCCGCGTGATGCGCGATGACCGAGGATGACCGCGATGCACGGCGCTGTGGGCGTTAACATGGCGCAGGCACGTGCCAGGCGAGCGAGGCGCATGCGCAGGGCCGGCAAGCGAGCGCTCGCTGCTGCGACCGCATGCTGGCCTGGTCGCTCGCGTCCGGGTACGGCGCAGGCCAACAACGTCGTCGGCGCCTGGCAGTCGCCGGCGGCCAACAACTGGCCGCTGATCGCGATCCATGCCGCGCTGACGCCGGACGGCCGCGTACTGACCTACGGAACGGACGGCGTCCCGCGCCAGACCGGCTTCTTCATCTACGACATCTGGGACCCGACCCAGCCGCTCAACGGCGGGCACCTGACGCTCAACAACACGACGGCGACGGACATCTTCTGCAGCTCGCAGATCATCCTGCCGCAGAGCGGCAGCATCTTCATCGCCGGCGGCGACAACTGGACCGGAACGGCGACGACCAATACGGGCAACAACAACACCAACATCTTCGACTACACGAACGACTCCGCTGACGCCGCGGCAACGAACATGAACCGCGCGCGCTGGTACTCGTCGTCCACCGCGCTGTCGAACGGCGAGATCTACATCCAGGGCGGCAACGGCGGCGGCGACCGGCCGGAGGTTCGCGACTCAACGGCACGTTCCGGCTGCTGACCGGCGCCGACACACTCGACGCTCGCGGCGACTTTCCCGCGCAACTTCCTCGCGCCGGACGGCCGGGTGTTCGGCTACGACACCAACGGCAAGATGTACTACGTCAATACGGCCGGCACCGGCCAGATCACGATGGCCGGGCAGTTCTCGTCGTCGTACGCCGGCTGGACGTCGAGCGCCGCGATGTTCCGGCCCGGCAAGATCCTGCAGATGGGCGGCAATTCGAACGGCTCGGTCGTCATCGACATCACCGGCCCGCAGCCGGTCGTCACGCCGGTCACCGCAGCTGATGTCCTCGAAGCGGCAATGGGTGTCCGCGACGGTGCTCGCCGACGGCCGCGTGCTTGCGACCGGCGGCAGCGCGGTCGACAACCGCTCAACGACGTCAACACGTCGGCCGAGATCTGGGATCCAGACTACCGGATCAGTGGACCGTCGGGCCCAGCGGTCTGCGTGCGCGGCTGTATCACTCCGGCGCCTTGCTGCTTCCGGACGCGAGCGTGCTGGTGACCGGCGGCGGCGCACCGGGGCCGCTGCAGAACAAGCACTCCGAGATCTACTATCCCTCGTATCTCTACAACTCGTCGGGCGGCTTTCGCGACCCGTCCGACGATCGTCAGACGGCGCCCGACTCGCTCGAGATCGGCCAGGACTTCACGATCGGCGTCGGCAGCGCCGACATCCGCCGGCTGACGCTGGTCAAGACCGGTTCGGTCACCCACAGCGTCAACATGGACCAGCGCTTCCTCGAGCTGCCGTTCACGGCCTCGAGCGGCACGCTGTTCGTGCAGATGACCGACAACGTCACCGACGCGCCGCCCGGCTACTACCTGATGTTCGCGTTCAACCAGAACGGCGTGCCGTCGCGCGCCAAGATCGTGCGCGTCAATATCCCCGCCAACCCGGTCATCCAGCTCGACTACACGCCGGTCATCGGCGGCACGGGTGGCACGGCCTTCCAGCTTTCCTGCAACGCCGACGAGGCGCTGGTCGGCGTCTACGGCAACTCGGCCGGCACCTACGTCAATCGCGTCGGGTCTGCGCTGCGTCCAGGTCGACCAGAGCGGGCGCTGGATCGGCGATCCGGTCAACCGGGGCACGGCCGGGCCGGCGACCGGCACGGCGTACACGAAGACCTGCCCGCGAGACTTCGCGATCAGCGGCTATCCGCGGCCGCTCGGCGCACGTTCGTCAATCAGCTGGATTTCCAGTGCCGGGCGCTGACCTCGACGGGCAAGGTGTCCGGCACGGCGCAGTATCTCGGCGCGGTCGGCGGCACCGGCGGCACGGCGCAGGGCCCGTTCAGCTGCTCGACCAACAACCCGGTCTACGCGCTCACCGGGCGCTCGGGACGCCAGATCGACGCGTTCGGCATGCAGTGCCGCGCAGGCGCCGTTGACCCAGATCGACGTCAACACGCCGCCGAGCGTCACGCATCCCGGCAACCAGGTCGGCAACGTCGGCGACCCGGTCAACCTGCAGATCGTCGCGACCGATGCCGATCGACGACCCGCTGACGTTCTCCGCGATCGGGTTGCCGCCCGGGCTGGGCATTTCGACCGGCGGGCTCGTGTCCGGGCACGCCGACCACGGCCGGTACCTACCCGGTGTCGATCACCGTGTTCGACGGCACGGATCCGGCCACGGTGAACCTGACCTGGACGGTGACCGACCTCGATCCGCTGGTGCTCGACCCGATGCCGCAGCAGCCGCCCAACCAGTTCGGCACGCCGGTCAGCTACACGGCCACCGTGCAGAACGCGATCAACCCGCAGTTCAAGTGGTTCTTCGACGACGGCACGGAGACCGGCTGGTCGTCCTCGCCGACCGTCACGCACACGTTCACGCGCCCCTCGATGTTCTGGGTCAGCGTCACGGCGAAGGACGATCGCGGCGTCGAGCAGACGCGGACGTTCTCGCAGCTCGTGCACCTGCCGCTGACGGCGGCGCCGCCCGTCGATCTCGGGGCAGATCGACATGCAGCGGCGGCCGCCTGTGGGTCGTGAACCAGGACAACGACACGGTCAGCGTCGTTCAACACGGCCAACAACCAGAAGCTCGCCGAGATCGCCGTCGGAGCCGGCACCGCGCGCGCTCGCGTTCGCGCCCAACGGCGACGTCTGGGTGACGAATCGCGGCAGCGCTCAACATCACCGTGCTGGATCCCGCGACGCTCAGCGTCGCCCGCACGATCGCCCTGCCGTACGGGTCGCAGCCGTACGGCATCGTCTTTGCGCCCGACGGCAGCGCGGCGTACGTCGCGCTCGAGGCCGCCGGCCGGGTCCTGAAGCTCGATCCCGCCACGGGCGCGAGATCGGCGGCGCCAACGTCGGCGCGACGCCGCGGCATCTGTCCTTGAACGCGGACGGCACGCGGCTGTACGTCGTCGCGCTTCATCACGCCGCGCCTGCCCGGCGAGGACACCGCCAACGTCGTGACCCAGACCGGTCGCAGTCTACCACGGCGGCGAAGTGCTGGTGCTCGATCCCGGCGACGCATGGGCACGACCAGCGTCGTCGTGCTGCGCCACAGCGACGACCTGGACTTCGAGAACCAGGGCAGCGGCATCCCGAACTACCTCGGGCCGGTCGTCGATCTCGCCGGACGGCGTCGTCGGCCTGGGTGCCCTCGAAGAAGGACAACGTCAAGCGCGGCACGCTGCGCAGCGGCGGCAACCTCAATTTCCAGAACACGGTCCGGGCGATCAGCTCCCGCATCGATCTCGCGACCAACACCGAGAGCTTCGGCGCCCGGATCGACCACGACAACGCCAGCCTGGCGAGCGCCGCGGCCTTCGACCGCTACGGCGTCTTCATGTTCGTCGCGCTCGAGACCAGCCGCGAGGTCGCGGTGGTCAATGCGCACGACCACGCGGAGTTCTTCCGCATCAACGTCGGGCGCGCGCCGCAGGGGCGTCGCCGTCTCGGCGGACGGCTATCGGCTGTACGTCAGCAACTTCATGGATCGCACGGTCGGCGTCTTCGACCTGACGCAGCTCATCGACGAGGGCCAGTGGAACGCGCCGCTGATCGCGACGCTGCAGTCCGTCGCGACCGAGAAGCTGAGTCCGACGGTGCTGCAGGGCAAGCAGCTGTTCTACGACGCGCGCGACACGCGGCTCGCCCGCGAGGGGTACATGAGCTGCGCGAGCTGCCACAACGACGGCGGCAGCGACGGACGCGTCTGGGACCTCACCGGCATGGGCGAGGGCTGCGCAACACGGTGTCCCTGCGCGGCAAGGGCGGCATGGGCGCACGGCTTCCTGCACTGGAGCGCCAACTTCGACGAGGTGCAGGACTTCGAGGGCCAGATCCGCGCGCTCGCCGGCGGCACGGGTCTGATGTCCGACGCGGCGTTCAACCAGGGCACGCGCAGCCAGCCGCTGGGCGATCCGAAGGCGGGCCTGAGCGCGGATCTGGATGCGCTGGCGGCCTACGTCGCGTCGCTCGAACACGTTCGCGCCGAGCCCGCATCGAAATGCCGACGGCACGCTGACGGCGGACGGCGTGGCGGGCAAGGCGATCTTCCAGCCGCTCGGGTGCGCGCAGTGCCACGGCGGCAGCAACTTCACCGACAGCGGTGCGGCGACGCTGCGCGACGTCGGCACGATCCGCCAGCCCGGCAGCGGCAAGCGGCTCGGCGGGCCGCTCACCGGGCATCGACCCGCCGACGCTGCGCGACGTCTGGGCGACGGCGCCGTACCTGCACGACGGATCGGCCGCGACGCTCGAAGAGGCCGTCCGCGCGCACGACGGCGTCACGATCAGCGACGCTGATCTGGCCAAGCTGGTCGCCTACCTGAAGCAGATCGACGGCAGGAGCCGGCGCCGCCGCCTGTCGCCCGACACGACGGACCCGGTGGTGACGATCACCGGGCCGACGAGGCGGCGACGTACAGCACACGGCGACGCCGCTGGCGTTGGGCGGCACGGCCTCGGACAACGTGGGGGTGACGCAGGTGAGCTGGGCGAACGACCGGGGCGGCAGCGGCACGGCGACGGGCACGACGAGCTGGTCGGTGAGCGGGATCGCGCTGCAGAGCGGTCAGAACGTGCTGACGGTGACGGCGCGCGATGCGGCCGGCAACACCAGCACCGACACGCTGACGGTGACCTATACGCCGCCGGCGGACACGACGGCGCCGATGGTGACGATCACCTCGCCGACGAGCGCGGCGACATACAGCACCGGCGACACCGCTGAGCCTGGGCGGCACGGCCTCGGACAACGTGGGGGTGACGCAGGTGACCTGGGCGAACGACCGGGGCGGCAGCGGCACGGCGACGGGCACGACAGGCTGGTCGGTGAGCGGGATCGTGCTGCAGAGCGGTCAGAACGTGCTGACGGTGACGGCGCGCGATGCGGCCGGCAACACCAGCACCGACACGCTGACGGTGACCTATACGCCGCCCGACACGACGCCGCCGACGGTGACGATCACCGGGCCGACGAGCAGCGGCGACTTACAGCACGACGGCGACGCCGCTGACGCTGGGCGGCACGGCCTCGGACAACGTGGCGGTGACGCAGGTGAGCTGGGGAACGACCGGGGCGGCAGCGGCACGGCGACGGGCACGGCGAGCTGGACGGTGAGCGGGATCGTGCTGCAGAGCGGGGCGAACGTGCTGACGGTGACGGCGCGCGATGCGGCGGGCAACACCAGCACCGACGTTGACCGTGACCTATACGCCGCCGGCGCCCGGCGGTGGGTCTGGTGGCGGCGTACGCGTTTGAGGAGGGCGACGGGGTTGATCGGTGGCCGATGCCTCGGGGAATGCGAACACCGGGGACGCTGACCAACGGGGCGGCTGTGGACGAGCGGGCAGGAACGGCGGGGCGCTGCAGTTCGACGGGGTCAACGACCTGGTGCGGGTGAACGACGCGGACGTGCTGGATCTGTCGACGGCGGCGCACGTTTGAGGCGTGGGTGTACCCGACGGTGGCGCTGTCGGGGTGGCGGACGATCCTGCAGAAGGAGGTGGATGCGTACATCTTCGCGGCGTCGAGCGGCGAGCACCCCGGCGAGCGGCGGGACGTTCAACGGCGTGTGCTGCACCGACGTGTAGGCGCCGGCGGCGCTGCCGGTCAACACCTGGACGCACGTGGCGGCGACCTATGACGGGACGCAGATCCGCCTGTACATCAACGGCGTCAGGTGGCCGTGACCGCGGCGAGCGGGACCTACGAGCAGAACACGAATCCGCTGTGGATCGGCGGCAACGCCTGTACGGCGAGTATTTCCAGGGTCGGCTCGACGACATGCGCATCTACAACCGCGCGCTCACCGCCACGGAAATCCAGACCGACATGAATACGCCGGTCGGCGGCACGCCGCCGGCGGACACCACGCGCCCGACGGTGACGATCACCGCGCCGACGAGCGCGGCGACGCACACCGCGAGCGCGACGCCGCTGAGCCTGGGCGGCACGGCCTCGGACAACGTGGCGGTGACGCAGGTGACCTGGAGCAACGACCGGGGTGGCAGCGGCACGGCGACGGGCACGACGAGCTGGTCGGTGAGCGGCATCGTGCTGCAGAGCGGGGAGAACGTGCTGACGGTGACGGCGCGCGATGCGGCGGGCAACACCAGCACCGACACGCTGACGGTGACCTACACGCCCGCCCGACACGACGCTGCCCGACGGTGACGATCACCGCGCCGACGAGCGCGGCGACGCATACCGCGAGCGCGACGCCGCTGAGCCTGGGGGGCACGGCCTCGGACAACGTGGCGGTGACGCAGGTGACCTGGATCAACGACCGGGGTGGCAGCGGCACGGCGACGGGCACGACGAGCTGGTCGGTGAGCGGGATCGTGCTGCAGAGCGGGCAGAACGTGCTGACGGTGACGGCGCGCGATGCGGCCGGCAACACCAGCACCGATACGTTGACGGTGACCTACACCCCGCCGGACACCACGCTGCCGACGGTGACGATCACCACGCCGACGAGCCGGCGACGCATACCGCGAGCGCGACGCCGCTGAGCCTGGGGGGCACGGCCTCGGACAACGTGGCGGTGACGCAGGTGACCTGGAGGAACGACCGGGGTGGCAGCGGCACGGCGACGGGCACGACGAGCTGGTCGGTGAGCGGCATCGTGCTGCTGAGCGGGGAGAACGTGCTGACGGTGACGGCGCGCGATGCGGCGGGCAACACCAGCACCGATACGTTGACGGTGACCTACACCCCGCCGGACACGCACGCTGCCCACGGTGACGATCACCACGCCGACGAGCGCGGCGACGCACACCGCGACCGCGACGCCGCTGACCTGGGGGGCACGGCCTCGGACAACGTGGCGGTGACGCAGGTCACCTGGAAAATCGGGGCGGCAGTGGCACGGCGACGGGCACGACGAGCTGGTCGGCGAGCGGCATCGTGCTGCTGAGCGGGCAGAACGTGCTGACGGTGACGGCGCGCGATGCGGCGGGCAACACCAGCACCGATAGCTGACGGTGACCTACACCCCGCCGGACACCACGCTGCCACGGTGACGATCACCGCGCCGACGAGCGGCGACGCATACCGCGACCGCGACGCCGCTGAGCCTGGGGGGCACGGCCTCGGACAACGTGGCGGTGACGCAGGTCACCTGGAGCAACGACCGGGGCGGCAGTGGCACGGCGACGGGCACGACGAGCTGGTCGGTGAGCGGCATCGTGCTGCAGAGCGGTCAGAACGTGCTGACGGTCACGGCCCGCGATGCGGTCGGCAACACCAGCACCGACACTGACGGTGACCTACACCCCGCCGACACCACGTGCCCACGGTGACGATCACCTCGCCGACCAGCCCGGCGACGCATACCGCGACCGCGACGCCGCTGAACCTGGGGGGCACGGCCTCGGACAACGTGGCGGTGACGCAGGTGACCTGGACGAACGACCGGGGTGGCAGCGGCACGGCGAGCGGCACGACGAGCTGGTCGGCGAGCGGGATCGTGCTGCAGAGCGGCAACGTGCTGACGGTGACGGCGCGCGATGCGGCGGGCAACACCAGCACCGACAGCTGACGGTGACCTATACGCCCGCCCGACACCACGCTGCCCACGGTGACGATCACGACGCCGACGAGTGCGGCGACGTATACCTCGAGGCGACGCCGCTGAGCCTGGGGGGCACGGCCTCGGACAACGTGGGGGTGACGCAGGTGACCTGGGTCAACGACCGGGGGGGCGGCGGCACGGCGAGGGCACGACGAGCTGGTCGGTGAGCGGCATCGTGCTGCTGAGCGGCAGAACCTGCTCACGGTGACGGCGCGCGATGCGGCGGGCAACACCAGCACCGACAGTTGACGGTGACCTACACCCCGGCGGACACCACGCTGCCCACGGTGACGATCACCACGCCGACCAGCGCGGCGACGCATACCGCCACGAGCGCGACGCCGCTGAGCCTGGGGGGCACGGCCTCGGACAACGTGGCGGTGACGCAGGTCACCTGGAGCAACGATCGGGGCGGCAGTGGCACGGCGACGGGCACGACGAGCTGGTCGGTGAGCGGGATCGTGCTGCAGAGCGGGACAGAACGTGCTGACGGTGACGGCGCGCGATGCGGCGGGCAACACCAGCACCGATACGTTGACGGTGACCTACACCCCGCGCGGACACCACGCTGCCCACGGTGACGATCACCACGCCGACGAGCGCGGCGACGCATACGCGCGAGCGCGACGCCGCTGAGCCTGGGCGGCACGGCCTCGGACAACGTGGCGGTGACGCAGGTCACCTGGAGCAACGATCGGGGCGGCAGTGGCACGGCGACGCGGCACGACGAGCTGGTCGGTGAGCGGGATCGTGCTGCAGAGCGGGTCAGAACGTGCTGACGGTGACGGCGCGCGATGCGGC
>CAWIDH010000003.1:0-167694 GCA_963834855.1 uncultured Gammaproteobacteria bacterium
CCGGCCGCTTCCTGCAACGCCGCCCACAGCATCTCGACGTGCCTGCGCTCCGTCGTCTCCGAGCCGATGCTGACGCGGATGATCTGCTTTCCCTTCAGCATCGACGGCGTCAGGTAGGCCTTTCCGCCCTCGTTGATCCGCCGGGCAATCTCCAGGTTGTGCGCCGCGAGCGCCGGCTCGTCGTCTGCGAGTGTGCGCGGGACGTGGCGAAAACAGACGGTCTGCAGCGGCACGGGCGCGACCCGCTGCCAGCCCGCGGTCCGGTCGATCTGCTCCGCGAGCCAGCGCGCGTTCTCGAGGTCCCGTCGGAGCCTCGCCTGCAGTCCCGCGACACCGATGTCGAGCAGGAAGAACCATAGCTTGACTGCCCGGAAGCGCCGACCGAGCTGGATGTGCCAGTCGCGGAAGTTCTTCACCGCACCGTCCTGGGCCGTCCGGAGATAGCTCGGGTTCGTACTCATGACGCGCACCAGGTGCTCGGGGTCGCGCACGTAATAGGCGCTGAAATCGAAGCCGACTCCCATCCACTTGTGGGGGTTGAAGACCACGCTGTCGGCGCGCTCGACGCCCTCCCACATCCACCGGCACTCCGGCAGGACCATCGCCGTCCCCGCCATCGCTGCATCGACATGCAGCCACGCGCCGTGCTGCTCGGCGAGCGCTGCGATCCCCGCCAGCGGATCGATCGCCGTCGTGCCGGTCGTCCCGATCGCCGCCACGATCGCCGCCGGGCGGAGCCCCGCCGCCCGGTCGGTCTCGATCGCCTGCCGCAGCTGCGTGAGGTCGAGCGCGTGCTCTGCGTCGGTGGCGATGAGCCGCAGGTTCGCCCGGCCGAAGCCCGCCAGGAGCGCCGCCTTCTCGATCGAGCTGTGCCCCTGCTCGGAGGCGTACACGACGAGCGGGGGAGCGCCCGCCTGCAGACCGCCGCCCTGCTGGCTGAAATCCGATGCCTTCTCGCGCGCGCACAGGAGCGCGCAGAGCGTCGCCGTGCTCGCCGTGTCATGGATTACGCCCGACCAGGCAGGCGACAGGCCCACCATCTGGCGGAGCCAGTCCATCACTACTTCCTCGATCTCGGTCGCGGCGGGCGACGTCTGCCAGCTCATGCCCTGCACGCCGAGCCCGGACGCGACGATGTCCGCGAGGACCGACGCATACGTCGTGTTGGAGGGGAAATAGGCAAAGAATGCCGGGTGATTCCAATGCGTGATCCCGCGGAGGACGTCCCGCTCCAGCGCCGCCAGCGCCTCCGGGAGGTGTCCGCCGTCCGCGGGCGGCGACGCCGCGAACCGGGATCTGATCTCGCCCGGACGTGCGGGGCTCATCACGGGCCGGTCCTCGATCCGCTCGCGGTACTCGGCGACCCAGTCGACGAGCTGGTGCCCCAGGCGGCGGAATTCGTCGGCGTTCATTGCGGGCGGAAGTGTGAGCCCGATCACCCGCTCGATCCAGTCGGCAAGCGCGCGCGTCAGCTCGCTCATGACTTCCGGATCCTTCCGCCCGGTGCGTGCCGGCACATGAAAGGAATGATCGGCATCCTGGAACAGGTTCAACGTGGCGCGCTCGCCGAGCCGTGCGACGAGTGGCCTGGTCAGCTCGAGGTTGGCAAAGTCGTCGCGTGTCCCCTGGAGAAACAGCATCGGGATCTGCACTTCGAGGAGGTGCTGGCCGCGCGTGTCCGACGGTCGCCCGGGCGGATGCAGGGGAAATCCCAGGAAGGCCAGGCCCCGGACTCCGGGAAGCGGCGACGCTGCCTGCGCCTGCGAGGTCATGCGGCCGCCGAACGATTTGCCGCCGGCGAAGAGCGGCACTGCGGGTGCGAGCTGCGCGGCGCTGGCGACAGCCGCACGGACCGTGGCATGACAGAGCTCGGGCGAGTCCGGTCGACGGGAGCCGCGTTCCATGTACGGAAACTGGTAACGCAGGGTGGCGATACCGCGTGCGTCCAGCCCGCTGGCCACGGCCGCCAGGAAGGGGTGCTGCATGCCGGCCCCGGCGCCGTGCGCCAGCACGTAACACGCCTTGGCACGCGACGGGCGTTGCAGCAGGCCGGAGACGCGGCGCGCGTCGTCGACCGCTACCGTTACGGCTTCTACGGGCGACGAAGCCATGGGCGGTGCGCGGAGCGCATCGGGAGGTCGCAAGACATGGTCCGAGCCATTATGCCGCATCGCGTGCGTGGACGGCTTCGCAAAAAGACTGGATGATCTGCTGTACAAGCAATGCAAGTTCTCATCATCAACCAGGCTGAGGTGAACCACCTGCTGCCCATGCATGAATGCATGGAAGCCATGGTCGCTGCGCTGCAGGCGGTCAGTGGTGGCGACGCGCTGCAGCCGCTGCGCTCCGTGCTGTGGTCACCGAGTCGCGCAGGTGCACTGGGCGTGATGCCGTCGTTTCTCGCTGGCATCGACTCGTTCGGATTGAAGGCGGTGAGCGTGTTCCCGGGCAATCACGGCACCGCCTACGATTCGCACCAGGGTGTCGTCCTGCTGTTCGAGGCACGGCACGGCCGGCTGCTGGCGATCATCGACGCCAGCTCGATCACCGCCATTCGCACTGCGGCCGTGAGCGGCGTGGCGACAAGGGCACTGGCGCGGGAAGACGGCCGGGGACCTGGCGATTCTTGGCAGCGGCACCCAGGCGAGAACCCACCTGTGTGCAATGCAGCTCGCGCGACCGCTGCGGCGCGTGCGCGTCTGGAGTCGCGACTACGCACACGCGCAGGCGTTTGCCCTGCGCGAGTCTGCACGGTCGGGTGTACGCGTCGAAGCGCTGCCCGTCGCGCAGGAAGCGGTCGAGGGAGCCGACCTGATCTGCACGACCACCGCCGCCCGACAGCCGGTGCTGCTGGGGGCGTGGATCGCGCCGGGCGCGCACATCAACGCCGTCGGATCGAGCGTTGCTTCTACGCGCGAGCTCGATACGGCGGCGGTCGTCAGCGCACGGCTGTATGTGGACCGCCTCGAATCGACTGTGAACGAGGCCGGCGATTTCCTTATCCCGAAGAAGGAAGGTGCAATCGACGAGGCGCACATTCGTGGAGAAATCGGCGCCGTGCTCCTGGGCCGCGTGCCGGCGCGGCAGTCGCCGGAGGAAGTCACGCTGTTCAAGTCACTCGGGCTCGGGGTCGAGGATCTTGCCGCCGCGAATCACATATATCAGAAGGCGCTGGCGGAGGGCCGCGGCCAGGCGATCGAGCTGGGCGGAGACCGCGTTTGACGCCGAGCTCGCGCCGGTGCTCGGGCCGCAGTCGGGCGACATCGCCACATGATTGACGATTCGTCGATCAGCGCACGCGAAAAAGGCCTGGCCCAGGGTCTCACCCGGCCGCAGGTGATCATGATGGGGCTCGGCGGCGCCATCGGCACGGGCCTCTTCATGGGCAGCGGTATCGCGATCGGCTATGCCGGACCCGCAGTCATCTTGAGCTATGCGATCGCGGGTTTTGTTGCTTTCGTCATGGTCTTCAGCCTTTCGGAGATGGCGGTCGTACATCCTGCGGCTGGCTCATTCGGCGTCTACGCCGAGACCTATCTCAACCCCTGGGCCGGCTTCGTCGTTCGATATACCTATTGGATGATCCAGGTCGTCGCGATCGGCGGAGAGGCCGTCGCCGCAGGCGTCTACATGACGTACTGGTTCCCCGAAACGCCGGTTTGGATCTGGTCGATTGGATTCGCCTTTACGCTGGTGTACGTCAACGCGCGATCGGTGCGCGATTTCGGGACATTCGAATACTGGTTCGCACTGATCAAGGTCACTGCGATCGTCCTGTTCATCATCCTCGGCATCGTCAGCATCTTCGGTCTCGGCGTGGAGCCGATCGGCTTCCACAACCTGACCGGCCTGCCGGGCGGCTTCATGCCCCACGGTGTCGCCGGCATGTGGATGGCGGTCATCATGGGCATCTTCTCCTTCAATGGCGTGGAGGTGATCGCGGTCACGTCCGGCGAAGCCCGGGACCCGCAAACGACCATTCCGGCTGCGCTGCGCAGCATGGCGCTCAGGCTGTTCCTGTTCTACGTGCTGGCGCTCGTCATCGTCGTGACCTTCGTGCCCTGGACGGAGACCGGGGCCAAGGTCGTGGCGGAGAGCCCCTTCGTCAGCGTCCTGGAGTACATCGGCCTGTCCCACGCCGCCGGCATCATGAACTTCGTGGTGATCAGCGCCGCCCTGTCCAGCATGAACGTCAATATCTACCTGTCCTCGCGCATGCTGTTCTCGCTGTCACGCGGCAACTACGCGCCTGAGTTCCTGGGCCGGCTGAGCAGGTCCCAGACACCGCTTGCGGCGATCCTCGTCTCCGGCGTCGGCATCCTGTGCACTTCCGCGGTGGCGAAGCTGACCCCACTCGCCTACAACTACCTGTTCGGAATCGCACTGTTCGGCGCGATCGTCGTGTGGATTTTCATCCTGGTGAGCCACCTGAGCTTCCGGCGTCGCTACAAGGCCGCGGATCTGCCGGTCCGGATGCCGTTCTTTCCGGTGATGCAGCTCGCCGGCCTGACGCTGCTGGTGGCCGTGCTGATCACGATGGGGCTCGACACGGAGTTCTGGAACATCTCCTGGATCGTCGGCGTGCCCTGGCTGATCGTGTTATCCGCCGCCTACTTCATCTGGAAGGCGAAGCGCCGCGGCGCCCCCGCTCCAGCCGTCGTCCACGAGGGTGACTGACCCGCGCCGGCCGGTGCGCGCTGCCGTATCGACCCGGGCACCGTCCGCGATCACGCGCCGATCAGCCGGACGATCGCTGCCGCCGAATAATCCGCCGGCGCGCGTTGCTGGATCGCTGCAGATTCCGATTCGGCCAGGTGGGCATCCTTGAAGCCGGCGCCGCTGAGAACGCAGACCACGCGCTCGCCTGCGCGTATTTCGCCACGCTCGAGCAGCCCGCGCAGAGCCGCGACCGGGGCGGCAGAGGTCGGTTCCGCCCAGATACCTTCTTCGCGCGCGAGCCGGGCCTGCATGGCCAGCGCCTCGCCGTCCTGGATACCCGCGACGGTGCCCTGGGAACTGCGGACCGTCGCCAATGCATGGTCTCCCGTGAAGGGCACGTTGATGCCGGAGAGCCTCGAGCTCGGTGCCGCCACGCCCGCCACGCGCTCGGCCCCGGTACGAAATGCTTCCAGCAGCGGCGGTGCGCTGACCGACTGCACGGCGATCATCCGGGGCAACTGCTCGATCATGCCTGCGCGCTGCAATTCGAGATAGCCGCGCCACTGCGCCGCGAGCAGATCGCCACCACCAACCGGACAAACGAGCACGTCGGGCGCACCGGGCAGCTGCGCGGCAACTTCATAGGAGATGGTCTTGAAGCCCTCCAGCAGGTACGGATTCAGAGGCGCATAGAAAAAGGCCAGGTAGCAACGCAAGTGGCCGGCGACTTCGCTGAGCAATGCGGCCAGTGCATCGAAACCGCGGCTGAACAGGCCCTCGACCGGAACGACGATGGCGCCTGCGGCGACGGCCTGTCGCAGTTTGCCGGGCGGGCTTCCGGGTTCGAGCAGCACGAAGCACTTGAGTCCTGCCGCGGCACAGTAGGCTGCAAGCGCGGCCGCCGAGTTGCCGGAAGATGCACTCAACAGGCCCCCGGCTCCCGCACCTATGGCCAGTGCGGCAGCGAGCGCTGCCGCGCGATCCTTGAACGCTCCTGTTGGATTGCGGCCCTCGTTCTTGAAATACAGCTGCTGCAGGCCGAGCGAGGGACCGATGCGGCGCGAGCGCACGAGCGGCGTATCACCTTCGCCGAGGTAAGGGATCGGGATCGAAGCCGGCAGCAGGGGCCGGTAACGATCGATGCCTGGCCCCGGGCGGATTTCCCTGAGCCGGCCGACGGTCGCGTCGGAATAACCAGGACACAGTATGCCGCCGCAGCGACTGCATTGTCCCAGTTCGCCGGGCTGGACCCGGTGACCACAAGTCGAGCACTGGAGAGTCAGATCACGCATGGAAGTACGGTATGACCTCGCGCCCGAGCAGTTCGATAGCCACCTGCGGGTCCGGCCCGAGCGGACCGCCCAGACCGATCTCGTCCAGACCGTCTGCGCCGAGCGCCTCGATCTGCGCAATGACCTGCTTCGGGGTGCCGACGATGCCGAGCTTGAGCATGTCATCGGTGACGAGCGCCTGCGCGCCGGCGTAGTCGCGCCGGTCGATACACGCCTTGATGGATGCGAAATCGGCACGCCGCAGTCCCACGGTCGCAAGCGCCTCGTCTTCGAGGTAGGGACCGAAGTAGGCGACCATGTCGCGCATCCTGGCTGCGGCCGCCCGACCATCGGCCGACAACGAGAGCCAGCCGCAACCCGAGATGACGAAGCGGGCGCGGTCGCGACCGGCCCGCGCTATGCCGCGCTCGATGGCCCGCACCGCCAGGCGCGCTGATTGCGGCGGCGTGACCATTGGCTGGCTGCCGTCGCCGATCTCACCCGACAGCTCCTGGAAGTCACCGCCGAACGCACTGACATAGATCGGGATGTCGGCCCGCAGGGGTTTGAACCGCAGGTAACACTGCTCGCTCCAGCGGAAGCTGGGGCCGGGGCTCGCCGCTGCTTCCCCGTGCAGCAGGCGACGCACGAGATCCACCGCATCGCGGGTGCGCTGCAGGTAGTCGGCGGTATCGATGCCGGTCCATCGCACCATCCCGTCCGTGTGCATGCCGAGCCCGAGGATGCAGCGTCCTCCGGACAGCTCGTCGAGAGTGGCGGCATAGGTCGCGATCTCGCACGGGTCATTGGTGTACGGATTGATGCCGACGCCGCCCAGCTGAACCCGGGTGGTCAGCGTCGCGGCGGCGCTGGTCAGTACCCACGTATTGCGCATGAACGCGTCGTGCGGAAACCAGACCGAATCGACGCCGGCCGCTTCGGCGCACACCGCAAGCCGCAGCAATTCACGTGCCGGGCCGAGGTATTCGATCAGCCGTATGCCGAATCTCAACGCCGCATCCTCGGCTCCTGCAACTGCCGGTCATCCGCCCGCGCCGACGCTGCTTCGTGCGCCGCTGCAGCGTGATGAGTCCGGGCCCACGGGTCAACTTCCTGCCGCTGTGTGCACTGCGCAACGTTTAGACCCTTCGCCCTATTTTTGCGCTTGTCTATTCCCGGGGACTGAACGCAGCATCTGCCCGAGCCGATCTGCGCTTTGTATTCAGCGCCTTAGAGAATCCGTCAAGGGGGAGGGATTCGATGAGAACCGCTCGATCACGCTGCGTAACCGCCGCCGCTCTCCTGACCGTTGCGTTTCCCGCGCCACTTTTCGCCGCCGAGCTCGAAGAGATCATCGTGACCGCGACCAAGCGCGGCGACACGGATATCCAGTCCATTGCGGCTGGCATCTACGCGGTGAGCGGCAGCGAGCTGGACAGCCGCGCGATCGTCGACTTCGAGGGCTTTGCAGCATCGGTGCCGGGCCTGCAGTTCCAGGACCTCGGCCCCGGCGACAAGGAATACATCATCCGCGGCATCAACGGCAACGGCCCGGCCGTGGTGGGTACGTACTTCGACGAGTACGTGATGTCGGCGAACGACCAGCAGGACGGCGGCGGAAAGAATGCTCCGATCAAGCTCGTGGATCTGCAGCGGGTGGAAGTGCTGAACGGCCCGCAGGGCACCCTGTACGGCGCCAGCTCGATGGCGGGCAACATAAAGTTCATTACCCGCAAGCCCGACAGCAGCGAATTCCACGCGTCGCTGGATGCGGACCTCGGCGAGACCGAGGAGGGCGGCTTCAACTACACGGTCGGCGGCGTCCTGAACGTGCCCATCGTGTCCGACACGCTCGGGCTGCGCGTCGTGGGCTGGCGCACGGACGCGGAAGGCTGGATCGACCAGCCGCGGCTTCAGACAGGCCCGACGACGTTCGACGGCAACGCCGAGGACATCAATGACGAGGAGACAAACGGCGGGCGCGTCATGCTGCGCTACACGCCGACCGCCAGCGTCACCCTCGATGGTCTGTACCTGTTCCAGGATCTGAAGACCGGCGGCTCGAGCCGCTTTACCGCGCAGGGCGTGCCGGCCTGGCCGGACCAGCCGCCGGAAATCGCGAGCCTGCCCGGCAACACGGGGTTCGTACCGCTGCCCGGGCTGGCGCCGCTGACCCCGGGCGACGATTTCATCAACAGCGACATCACGCGGAACTCCCGCGACGACGAGGTCGAGATCATCGGCGGGACCGCGCAGGTGGACTTCGACGCGGGCACGTTCACCCTGTCCGCCAGTCGCTTTGAGCACGACATCGACTTCATCTTCGACAGCACGCCGATCCTGCTGTTCTTCGGCGTCGATGCGCCCGGCATCACCCACCAGCCGCAATCCTATGAGACCAGCATGGTGGAGGCGCGTTTCGCCTCGAGCTTCGACAGCCCGTTCAATTTCGTCGCCGGCGTGTACTACCAGGAGGATGACAACGATTTCGAAGTGCGCGTACCCACGACCGACGGCAGCGGTGGTGTACCGGCCGTCTGGGACCCGCTGAATGCGAACGATTTCTTCGGCGGCGGCACGACGTTCTTCTCGCGGGACCGCCACGACGAAGTCGAGCAGCAGGCGGTGTTCGGCGAGATCACGTACGACTTCACGGATCGCTGGCAATTGCTCGTCGGCGCGCGTTACTTCGAGGTCGAACTCGAATCCATCCAGTCCACCATCCATGCGTTCGGCGGCGCGCTGAGCCCGGTCGCCGGCGAGGTGATCGGCCAGAACATCAATGGCAACGACATCGGCCGCATCGCGACCGATGACGACACCGTGCGACCCAAGGTCAGCCTGTCGTTCAAGGTCGACGACGACGTCATGATCTACGGGTTGTACTCGGAGGGCTTCCGCGTCGGCGGCGTCAACAACTCCAACCAGCCGTTCGCACCCGGCATCCCGGCGACGTTCGACTCCGATGAGCTGAACAACATCGAATTCGGCATCAAGTCGCAACTGCTCGACAACACGCTGCAGCTGAACGCCGCCGCGTTCCTGATCGACTGGAAGGACATCCAGGTCGAGCCGCGCGACCCGGCGGGCAATATTCCGTTTACGACCAACGGGGGCGAGGCGGAAGTCAACGGCGTGGAATGGGCGGCCATGTGGCTGCCGACGTCGGCGCTGACCCTGCACCTGACCGGCACCTGGTTCCTCGACCACGCGCTGACCGAGGACCAGCCGGTGCTGCCCGGCGCCTCACCTTTCGTCATCGTCGGCCAGGACGGAGACGAGATTCCGAACGTGCCGGAATTCCAGCTGTTCGGCTCCGTGCGCTACGAAACCGAACTGCTGGCCAGGCCGATCTCGTTCACCGCCGACGTCACCTACCGCGATTCGACCAACACCGAGTTCCGCCCCTCGAGCCCGTTCAACATCGAACTCGACTCGTACACGCTGCTCGACCTCTACGGGGAGTGGGAGGTGACGGAGAACATCGGCATCGGGCTCTACGTCAGGAACGCCACGGATGAGCTGGCTGTTTTCGACGGCATAGGTACGTTCCAGGATCCGGAAGCGATCGTCGCCGCGAGGCCACGCACCTACGGCGCGCTGTTCCGCTGGAAGTACTGAGTCCCGGGGGTTGGCCCGCATTATTCATGAACGATGGACTCCGGCGTGGGCGAAGCCTCGATCGGGAAGGCATATTTCCGGAACGCCGTGAACCCATCCCTGGGGGCTCCGTCGAAAACATCCCTGTTTTCGACGGTCCGGAAACATACCTTCCCGATCAAGTCTTCGCCGATGCGCCGTGCCGTTCATGAATAATCCGCGCTACGCCATCGCCCTCGGCGGGCGTGCGATCAGTGCCTCGTTGCGGTCCAGCTCCAGGAACAAGTGGTCCAGGTCGGCAGGATTGTTGTAGAAGTGGGTCGACACGCGCAGGTTGCCGTCCCGGTGCGACAGGATGATCCCCGCGGCGTCGAGCTTTTTGACCAGCGCCGCCGCGTCGGTGGAGCGGATCGCCATGGTGGCGCCATGTCTTTCCGGATTCGTCGGACTCACCAGTTGCCAGCCGCGCGCCACGGTCCGCTGCGCGATCTCCGCAGTCAGCATGCGGATCCTTGCGTCCACCGCTTCGAGCCCCACGCCGAGCAGATACTCGAGGCCCGCGCACACCGCATACAGACCGCAGACGTTCGGTGTGCCGCTTTCGAAACGGCGCGCCGTCGGCGACGGGCGATGGTGGTAGATATCCATGTCTCCGATGTTTTCCTGCGCGAACCAGCCCGTCATGAACGGCTGCAACGTCGGGTCACCGCCGCCACGCACGTACATGAAGCCCGCACCGGCCGTGCCGATCAGGTACTTGAGACAACCGCCCACGAGAAAGTCCACGTCCAGTTCGCGCGCGTCGATCGGAAACGAGCCGACGGCCTGGTACGCGTCGACCAGCACCATCGCGCCGCGTTCGTGGCATAACGCGATGATGGGACGCGGATCCAGCCGCGCACCGTTCCGAAAGCAGACGTAAGGGATGGAGACCAGCAGCGTACGATCGTCGATGAGCCGCTCGAACTGCGTGAGCGGAATGTGAGTGCCTGTTGCATCCGCAGTGGCGCGGGTCACGCGCGCCCCGCGACGCGACTGCGCCAGCCAGATCTGTGACGTCGTGGGAAAATCGAAGTCGGTGACGACGATGCCGTTGCGCCGACCGCCGAAGTCGAGCGCTGACGCGAGGCTGTTCACGGATTCGCTGACCGACGTCGACACCGACATCTCGTCCGCATCACAACCCACGAGCTGCGCGAGCAGCGCGCGCGCCTGCTCCAGCTTCGTGACCCAGTGTTCCCAGTCGGAGCCGACGTTCACTCGTGTGTCGATGTAGGCCTCGATGGCGGCCTTTACCGCAAGGCACATCGCGCCGTAGGAGCCGCTGTTGAGATACGTGCGACTGGCGAACACCGGAAAGTCCAATCGCGCCCGGTCGGCTGCACCGCTCATCGGACCCTGCCCGTCGTGTCGTTCGAGAGTTTGCATCAGTAATTGACCGCCGGGCTTCCGGACGGATAGAACGCTCCCATCAGGCGCATGCCACCGGCCGCCGTGCACTCGAGCGAATGCAACTGCTTGCGAGGCAGGAAAATGATGTCGCCGGGTCCAACCGCCGCACGCGCCGACTCGGTCCACAAGTAGCCTTCGCCCTCGAGGACCATGATCGTTTCCTCGTACAGGTGCCGGTGCGCGGCCGCCCTGGAGCGCGGGAGCTCGCCGATGAACTGGGTAACTTCGGTCGAGCCGTTCTGCTCACCGTTCAGCACCTGGTAGAAACGATCCGCCATGGGTTCGCGCAGAGACGCGTCGACGCCGAATACGCGTTCGGGCAGGTCGGCGCCGAAGTTGTCCGGCATCGCGTCCAGCCAGTCCGGCGCCTCGCAGCGGGGACACACCGTCAGCAGCAGGGTCCGTGGTGCACCGCCCGGGTTCCGAATCCGGAAAGCCTCGCCCTTGCGCACGTAGATTCCGCTTTCCGGACCCGCCGTAAAGGCGCGACCGGAAATGGTAATGTCTACCTGCCCCGCGGGCAGGAAGAGCACGGTGTCGCTGCCGGGGAATCGCAGCACGTTGGACAAGCCCGGCTCGGCGACCATGTACCATTGCGACAGGAACCGGGCCCCGTCCGCGGAACTGATCACCGGGCCCAGCCGGACCGTACCGCAAGGCGTCAGCGACCCGGAGTCGATCGTCCTGACATAACACCCGCCGTCGAGCACCGATTTGCCGACACGACCCTGGCTGCGCGGCGTCAACGGTATCTGCGCCGAGGCACTGATTTCGTCGGCTGCCGCCTCCTCGTACTTGTCGCTCAACGAATTGTGGGTGCCATCGCAGTAGGGCTTCCCGCAGGTGCGCTTGCAGCCGCACAGCAAGGCTTCGCGGTCCGTGTCCGCAACGAATTGCACCGGCTCGAACCCGGTGCCGGCATGGGAGCCGTCGCAAAAGGGCTGCCGCTGACTGCGGCCGCAGGCGCACCAGGCGTATCGCCGACCAGCTTTGAGCTCGACCAGGTACGGCTTGCGGCTGGCTACCACGGCGTCGGACACTTGGATTCCCTGTCACGGGCTGCAGTCCCGCAAATGTGCATTCTGGGAATCCGCCGACGCCGCGTACAGTCACAAATTAGGGTTGCTGCCCTATCGTGGCCATGACTACGCGCCAGACTCAGTCCCGCATCGTCGACGCTGCCCTTGCCTTGTTCAACGAGCACGGTACCGCCGCCGTGTCCACGAACCGTATTGCGGACGCCTGCGGGATCAGCAAGGGCAACCTGCATTACCACTTCAGGAACAAGAGCGAAATCATTCAGTCCATCTTCGGGCGCATCGTGGACCAGATGAACGCCGGCTGGTACCAGGATCACACGCAGCCCACGGTCCGCCACATGGCAGAGATGTTCGCGAGGCAGGTGCTGCTGATTTACGACTATCGCTTTTTCTACCGCGAGATGCCGGCGTTGCTGCGGGAGGACCCGCTCCTGATGCAACGCTATCGCGACAACCGGCGCCGCCGCATGGCGGCGCTGGTCGAATTCTTCGTGGAGCTGGACCGCGCCGGCGCGCTGCGCATGAACGGCGATCGCGAACTGATCAGCTCGCTCGTGCACAGCACCTGGATCATTTCCGATAACTGGCTCAACTCGCAGGAGCTGCTTGGCGGACACCTGGACGACCAGTCGGTGCTGGCCGGTTATCACCTCATTCTCGACATTCTGCGGCCGTACTTCGTCGGCGACCAGGATCGCATCGTCGATGAATCCCGCGCTGCGATTTGCCGCCTCATCCACCGTCAGCCGGATCGGAATTTCGCCTGATCCCGCCAGAGCCGGACAACGTTCGCTGGAATGTGGCGGCGAAGCGCGATCACGCCGATGAACGTGAGCGCGAGGCTAACCGCCTCCCAAAACCCCGATGACCTGCCACGGCAAGGGCTTTGAACGGCTCATACGGCAGAATTCCTATAGAGTTAGAATTCCCTAGCAGTAGCGGCTGCAAGCTGCACGCGCCCGACTACCGCCTGCAGGATTGATCGTGCGGGCCACGCAATGCTGGGCACAAAGCGGCGACACACATGTTCGAACCCTCTCCCGATGACAGTCAACTTCACTACCCCGATTGATGTCCTGCAGAGGATCTACCATGCGTATCTCGAGTCGCCTGGTGTTTCGACGCAACTGGATGCCTTCAGGCCCGGCGAGGTCTATTTCGCGATCCCGCGGCATGTGCCCAATCATGCGCTCAAGCGCCTGCCTTGGCGCACACTGGGATTCGTAGAGCTCTACGCGCCCCCGCTTCTCGCGCTGGGATCCAGTGTTTTGGGCAACGTGCCCGGCTGCTCGGGGGCCCACGAAACCTTCGAGGCCATGCGCCGCGACGGGTTCAGCGGGAGCGCCAGTGCCCCCGAGGCCGTTGCCAGGGGTGCCAGGCTCGCTGTTGTCGACTCGGGGCGCATGCGAGGCGAGAAGTACATCCGCGTACCTCATGTTGCCACCGCATTTCGCGAGCTCGCGATCTATCACCGCCAACGACTGGAGATACCAGTCATCGGTATCACCGGCTCCTGCGGCAAGACCACCACCAAGGCGTTGGTAGCAGCTGTCCTGCGCAAGAAGTACCGCACCGTGTCGACACCAGACGACTGCAACACTGAAGAGGGCGCTTGCCATACGGTGCTGTCGATCCGGAGCGATGACGAGATTGCGGTTTTCGAGCTGGGCTCGACTGGTGGTCGCACCCCCATTGCGCGAAAGGCCGAAATCGCGGATCCAGACGTCGGCCTCATCACCCTGATCGGCAAGGCACACCTGCAAGGCTTTGGCGACCTCGGTGGCGTGGCACGCGTCAAGCGCGAGTTGTTTGATCACGTTGCGCGCAAGAATGGGCTGTTCTTCCTCAACGTTGCCGATCCGACGATCGTCGGGATCGTCGGGGACTACGCGAATGTCTGGACGTACGGCGAAACGGCAAGCTGCAACACGCAAGGCTCATGCATCGACGGTGGAGCGCAACTGTCGGTTTGCTGGCAGTTCGGTGCCAGGCAGCGTGAGCACACGCTTGCCGAGTCCATGGCCATTCACACGCAAATGTTCGGCCGAATGAATCTGCTCAATGTGTTGGCCGCAATTGCAATCGGGACTCGATTCGAGGTGTCGCCCGACCTCATTCGGGAGGCTCTGGAGGAATTCAAGCCGGACAACCTGAGGTCGCAGATCATGACCAAAGGAACTACCACCATCATTCTCGATGCATACAACGCCAACCCCACCAGCATGAAAGCGGCCCTTCAGGACTTTGCCAGTATTCGCTCGCCAAGAAAGATTGCAATACTTGGCGAAATGCTCGAGTTGGGTGAGCACAGCACATACGAGCATCAGCAGGTGCTGGCCTCGCTACGTTCCATGAACCTGCAGGATATTCTGCTGGTGGGGCAAGAGTTTGCTCGGGCCGGCGCGGCGACTGTGGGCAGGTATTTCGATTCCGTCGAGGAACTGCTTGAATCCATCCCTAAAGAAGCGCTTGCAGGTGCCCACGTGCTCATCAAGGGATCACGCGGGGTCGGTCTTGAGCGATATGTCGAGAGCCTCGACTGGCACGCCTGACGCCATCCCCGGCACGCCACGGCTTTGTTGAAGCTCGCGATGACTCTCAACGCTTCCAATTGGAGGTTCGAGTACTTGACCATTGCCGCGCTCCTTCGGGTACGGGTCAAGCTGATGAGTTATCACCTGCGCCGCCGCGGCGTGCGATGCACGATCAACGCGCAGTTTCGCCCCGCAGCGTTGGCACATCGATGGAGCACAGCACACGGCATCATCACTGGCCGAATCGAGATGGGTGCGCTGCGGGCACTTGATTCGGGTTGCGACGCTGACGGCAATCTATGGCTTCAACCGCACTGGGGCCAGAGCTTGCCAGATCATGCACGAAGCGACGCCTGTCTCGAGATCGTCGAGAACGCAATCTCGCGCGGCCCGGCGAAGATCGCCTATGCAGAGGAGGGCTATGCGCGTGACGACCCGCGACGCTTGCCCAATACTGGAGACATACCGGTATCGATGCATGTTGGCGGTCGGGCCATCGACCTCAATGTCGACTGGGCGCAGCTTGGGGGTCCGTGGTCCCGGGAATCGAGTGCAATGATCGCTCGATTTGGCCTGCGTCGGCCCGTGCCGGACGAACCGTGGCATGTCGAGTTGGCCACGCCTGGTGGCGAGCAGGATTAGACCCCGCTCTTCCCCGATCACTTCTTCAGGAGCCCGTCCGGCGACTTGAATATCGCCTCATACTTGTAGTCCGGGATCTCGTACACCCAGCCGGACAGGCGCGCGTTCAGCGCCGCAACCTGCTTCTCGTCGGGCGGAGCATCCGAGACAGCCTTCGCATCCGAGAGATCCTTCGCATCCGAGGCGGCCGGTGCAGCGGCTTCGGTCGGCTGGGACGGCTTGCCCGGCCCGTCGACCGGATCGGGCTTGGCCACTCGAAAGCGCTCAGCGAGGGATCGATCGAACGAGGTCCGGGCAGCGATGAAATGCTTGTCCTCGCGGACCCAGCCGCTCAGGTCTACGAGCAGCCCGTCAAATGTCCGGAACATCGCCGTCGCCGCCGGCTCGCCTGGGCCGAAATCGGCTGCCGATCGCACGTCCGTGAGCGTCAGGCCGGCCAGGGCCGTCGCGAGGCTGTTCGCGGCCGACGGCGAGCTAAGCTCCTTGCCGCGGGGCAGGCCGGCGACGCTGAAATCGGCATCGCCCCGCGCTGACTTCGACGCCGACCAGGCCTTGGCGCCCTTTGCGCCACGCAGCGTGATCGTCGCCGACTGCACGCGGTCGGCGGATACGTCGAGGATGTCCTTCCGCAGCCACGCGTCCGGCGTCGCCGGGACATCGAGGCCGACGTCGACCAGCCAGCTCTGCGTTTCGCCCGCACGCCTCACGTAGGTCGAATCCGTGCCGGCGCCGCGCTTGCCGACGATCACGTTCAGCTCTCCGGCCGGGATCGCCAAATCCACCCGCGAGCCGCCGGCGTCGTCGGCGCTCACATCGGCGACCCCGAGCGTCGCATAGCGTCCGGGGTCGGAGGTCTTTTCCTCGAGGATCCGCGCCCGCGCGAGCGTCTGCAGCAGCTCGCGCAGCCGGGCGAGATCCGCCGGATGACCCGATCGCTCGGTGACCGTCCAGCCTCCCTCCGACCGCAGCAGCTCGACGGCACGCTTGTCGCCCGCCGTATGGATGCGGACGGCGGTGATCGAGTCGAGATCGGCCTTGAGTGACGGATAAAGCAGCGTGTCGACGCTCGTAGGCGGCGACGCCGTCCGGCGATCTGCCAGCCACAGGCCCGCGCCGATTGCCAGCAGCGCGAGCGCGCCGAGTATGAGAAGACCGCGAAAAGTCATCTGCCGTTCCCCTGTACGTGGTCGAAGAGCTACCGCGCTCAGCCTGTGTGCGCGGCGGCGCGTCCCGCGCGCAACCGGCGCCGGCGCATCACGGCGAGGAGAATCGCGCCGACGGCGATGAGCGCCGGCATGAGGCCGATATTGAGCAGCTTGAGCCGCGTGCCGAGGCGCTCGATCTCGACATCGAGGCTGCGGCGCACGTTGCGCAGCTCCTTGCGCATGCGCACGCGCTCCTGCTGGAACCGCGTGATCTCGGCCTCCTGCTCCGGCGACAGCGCGAGCGAGCCCGGATCGCCACGACGGGTCTGCAGCTCGGAGAGCTTGCGCTCGGTCTCCCGCAACTCCTGGTCCAGCTCCTTCTCCTTCGCGCGCAGTGCGTCGTCCGCGCGCCGCCGCAGCTCGTCGACCTTCGTGAACGGCCGGAAGAAGCTCTGGCGGCCGCGGATGCTGATCAGGTCGCTGCTGCCGCCGAGGTTGTCGAGGGCGTTCGCCACGAAGTCGCCGTTGTTGGCCCAGGCCACGGCGAACCGCTGGCCGAACACGTTCTGCGTGCGCACCCACAGCGGGTCGGCGAGCATGTCGGTGTCGGCGACGAGTATGACGTTCGCCTCTCCGGTGGATTCGGCGAGGTGCTCCGGCCGGCTTCGGTCCAGCCTCATCGGCCGCCGCCGGAGCACCGTCCGGAAACGCCGATTTCAACTTGCCGTGGATGCGGGCCGCGATCGCGTACCGCTCGCCGCTCGGCTCGAAGCCGTCGAGCAGCGGTCCGCCGGTCGGGCAGGAAGGCGAGACGCGCCGCCGGCAGCAGGGCCGCGTTGGTGCTCGACTGCAGCAGCGGCTCGAAGGCGACGGCCGCGCCGTCCTTCTTCTTGAGCGCGCCGGCGGTCATCACGTTGATCGTGTCGAGCGCCGAGGTGACGACGTCCGTCGCTGTTCATGCTGTCGCGGTTGAGGCCGATGATGGCGATGTGCTGAGACGGCGGCTCGCCCTGCCGCAGCGCGACGTTGAGACCGAGACCCGGTCGCCGAGGACCGAGGCGGTATCGAAATCGACGCCCCAGGCATCGAGCAGCGGCCCGAGCGGTCGATCCGCGACCGGCCATCGGCATCGGCATGGGGCCGTCCGGATGCGCACCCGCCGGGTCGTTCTCCGCCTGCGGATCGATGAACGCGATCAGCTTGCCGCCACGCATGACGAACTGGTCGATGGCGTATTGCGTCTGCGGAGACAGGTCCTTCGGATGGATCACCATCAGCACGTCGATGGCATCGTCGATCGGCGGTGACGTCCTGGGCGAGGGTGCGGATCTCGAAGACCTCGCGCAGCTGCGCGATGCTGGCCCAGCCCTCGCGCATGCCGCCCGGTCATCTGGATCGAACGAGGCATCCACCGGGAGACCCGACATCAGCCCGACGACGGGCCGCTTCGGGTTGCCGAGGCGGTGGACGAGGCTCGCGACGTCGTACTCGAGGAACTCCTCCTTCTCCGGCTGGAAGAAGCCGATGATCTCCCGGCCGTCCGTCGAGTTCGTGCCGGCCAGGCCGAAGTACAGGGATTCACCGCCGCCGCCGAGCGGCACGGCGGCGAGGCCGAACTCGGCTGCGCGGTCCTCTTCCTCCGAGAAGGGCTGCGGGTCGATGACCGCCAGGCGCAGCTTGCCGCCCGAGCGCTGCGCCATCTCCTCCAGCAGCTCGCGGACGCGCTGCGCATAGGCGCGCAGCGCCGGTGACTCGCGGCTCGCCTCCTGCGAGAAGAAGAAGTACAGGTTGATGGGCTCCTTGAGCGAGCGAGGATGCGCCCGGTGCCCGGCGCGAGCGAATAGAGCCTGCTCTCGGTCAGGTCGAGCCGCGCGCCGCGGACGAGGAACGTGGTCAGGATCGTCAGGCCGACGAACAGGACCGCCAGCGCAACGAGCGCGGTCGCGCCGTAGGCGCGCTTGCGGCCGAGAGTGATGGTGGGTTCCGTCATGATCAGTCAGCCTTCTTCATGTCGAGCACGATGGCGTTGGCGACCAGCCAGGCCGCGATCAGCGTCCCGAAGTAGATCAGGTCGCGCAGGTCGATCACGCCTTTCGCGATCGACTAGAAGTGCGTCAGGAACGACAGCGAGGCGATGGCATCGATCAGCGGCTGCGGCGCCCAGCCCTCGAAGAAGCCCAGCACGAGCGGAAAGCCGGCCAGGAGGAACCCGAAGCAGACGACGACGGTGAAGATGAACGCGATGACCTGGTTGCGCGTCGCTGCCGACAGGCATGCCCCGATGGCGAGAAAAGCGCCGGCCAGCAGGAAGCTGCCGATGTAGGCGGCGAGGATCGCGCCGTTGTCCGGGTCGCCGAGGTAGTTCACGGTGATCCACATCGGGAAGGTCAGCGCCAGCGCGACACCCGCGAAGCACCAGGCGGCGAGGAACTTGCCGATCACCGCCTGCCATGAGCGTGACGGGCAGCGTCATCAGCAGCTCGATGCTTCCGGACTTGCGCTCCTCCGCCCAGAGCCGCATCGAAAGCGCCGGTATCAGGAACGAGGTAGAGCCACGGGTGATAGTTGAAGAACGGCGCGAGGTCGGCCTGCCCGCGCTCGTAGAAGCCGCCGAGGTAGAAGGCGAACGCGCCGGCGAGCACGAGGAAGATCACGATGAAGACGAACGCGAGCGGTGTCGCGAAGTAGCTGGCGAACTCGCGCCGGAAGATCGCGAGGACGTTACGCATGAGCGGCGGCCTCCCGCAGCGGCAGCGTCGCGCCCGCGGGCGTGTCGCTCCCAGCGTGATGTGCGCGGAACACCTCGTCGAGGCGGCCGGTCGGCGAACGCGCGCGCAAGGGCGGCCGGCGTGTCGTCGGCGAGCATGCGGCCGTCGGCGATGATGATCGCGCGGTTGCAGACGGCATCCACCTCCTCGAGGATGTGCGTCGAGATCACGATGATCTTGTCCTTCGCCATCTGCGTTGATCAGCGCTGCGCACCTCGTGCTTCTGGTTGGGATCGAGGCCGTCGGTCGGCTCGTCGAGGATCAGCACCTGCGGATCGTGCAACAGCGCCTGCGCCAGGCCGACGCGGCGCTTGAAACCTTTCGACAGCGTCTCGATGGCCTGCTCGAGCACGCCGCCCAGCGACAGGCGGGCGATCACGTCGTCGAGGCGCGCTCGCCGCCGTGCGCCCTCGAGGCCCCGCACGTCGGCGACGAAATCGAGAAACCGGCGCACGGGCATTTCGGCATAGCCCGGCGCGCCCTCCGGGCAGGTAGCCCATGCAGGCCTTGGCGGCGAGCGAGTCCGCCTGCACGTCGTGGCCGCAGACACGGACGGTGCCCGAGGTCGGCGCGAGGAAGCCCGTGATCATCTTCATCGTCGTCGACTTGCCGGCGCCGTTGGGCCCGAGGAACCCCAGCACCTCGCCGGGTGCGACCTGGAAGGAAATGTCGTCCACGGCCGTCAGCGGGCCGTAGCGCCTGGTGAGGTGGCTGACTTCGATCATGGTGTTTGCCTGCTGCCCCTGAGATTGGCCTGAGACCGCAAATATGCCATCCAGTTCCACGACTTGGCTCGGTTGACAGCCAGTTCGAAGTTGTGCTCGCAGAGCCTGACGCGGCTCGACTCGACGGGAACCCCCTCGTATGCTTCCGCCCCGACCCGCTTACATATCAACGAATGCGCGAGGTCGTCATGAACAGGCGCTACTTCCTGAAGTCGTCGGTGGCGGGCGCGATCGCCGCCTGCTGTCCGGCCGCCCACCTGCTGGCGGCGACGCGCGTCTCCGGCGGGATCGAGGCCGTGACCGGCAGCGGCGCGCCGATCACGCTCGAGCCGAGCGCGTTGCAGGCGCTCAAGGACAGCCTCCGCGGCGCCCTGTTGCTGCCGGGCGAGCCGGGCTACGACCAGGCCCGTCGCGTGCTGAACCAGTCCATCGACAGGCACCCGGCGCTCGTCGTGCAACCGAGCGGTGTGAGCGACATCCGCACGGCTGTCACGTTCGCGAGCGAACGAGATCTCCTGCTCGCCGTGAAGTGTGGCGGCCACAGCTATTCCGGCAAGTCAACCTGCGACCGCGGCATGCAGATCGACCTTTCGCGGTTCCGCAGCGCCCGGGTCGATCCGTCGTCACGCACGGCCTACGTGGCTGGCGGAAGCTTGCTCGGTGAGCTCGATCACGAGGCGATGGCCTTCGGGCTCGTCACGACCACGGGCACGGTTTCACACACCGGGGTCGCGGGTCTCACACTCGGCGGCGGGTTCGGGCGCGTGGCCAGGCGATTCGGACTGGCGCTCGACAACGTCAAGGCCGTGGACATCGTGACCGCCGACGGCAGGCTCCTGCACGCCAGTGCGACGGAGAATCCCGATCTCTTCTGGGGCGTGCGCGGCGGCGGCGGTAATTTCGGGATCGTCACGTCGCTCGAGTTCGCGCTGCACCCCATGTCGCGCCAGGTCGTCGGGGGCGACCTCGTCTTTCCGTTTGCAAGGGCCCGCGAGCTGCTCGAGTTCTACGCAGACTACAGCCAGGAAGCGCCGGACGACCTGTACCTGGACGCGGTCATTAACGTCCCGGCCGGGGGCAAAGACGGCGTGTTCCTCATCAACGCCTGCTATACGGGGCCGGCCGCGCAGGCCGAATCGGTGCTCGCGCCGGTGCGCAAGCTCGGCACGCCGCTCGCGGGCAAGATCGGAGCGGTCGACTACCTGGCGCTGCAGCGCAGCCGCGATCAGACGGATCCGCGCCACGAAGGCGAGTATCTGAAGACCGGCTTCATCAACGGTTTCGAGCCTGGTCTCGTGGACGCGATCATTGCCGGCTTCGAGCCGCATCCCGAGCGTGGCACGGCGATGTTCTTCCAGCATTCCGGCGGCGCCATCGGGCGCGTCGCGGCCGATGCCACCGCCTTCCCGCATCGGCGCTCGAGCCACAACATGTTCGCCGCTGTCTCCTGGCCGCTCGCTGGCGATCCAACGCCGCACGTGGCTTACGTGAAGGAGTTCTGGGCGAAGCTGGAACCGTTCACCGACGGCTATTACACGAACGAAGTCGTGGACCAGGGTCAGGCCCTGGTCGACGCGAACTACCAGGGGAATCTTGCGCGCCTGCAGGCGCTCAAGAACAAGTACGACCCGGGCAATCTCTTCCGGCTGAATGCCAACGTGAAGCCGACGGTCTGATGCACGAAGTCATTGACGTTGGAGGTCACGCGTTGACGCTGGAGGTCACGCGCACGCGGCAAGGCGGGTGACGCGGCTGCGCAGGCGCTCGTAGTGCGTGCCCGGCCAGTAAACGCGCCCGCACCCGGCGCAGCGCGCGAAGCTGCGGAATAGCGCCCGGACTCGTTGCGGCACCTCCTGCGTCACGTGGCGCAGTGCCACGCGCCGGAGCCTGCCGTTGCAGCGCATGCAGCGCGTAAAAGGCTTCATCTTGCGCGTGAGGTCGAGCGCCCGGACCACCTCCTCGAGCTGCCGGTCGGGCGCCGTGGCGCGCACGTAGTGCGCGTGTGTGAGGACCTTGTGCTTCAGCAGGCCCACGTCGCGCGTGAGGAGAATCCGTCGCTCGCCGACCGATAGCCGCACGAGCTCCGCGTCCTCCGCCGCGCGGTCGTACAGCGTGTCGAAGCCGAGCAGCCGGAGGTTCCGCGCGAGCGCGCCGAGATGGACGTCCGCGACGAACCGCGGCGTCCGCAGCGGCGCGGGGCGCAGGCGCACGAGCGGCGCGATGTCGAGCCGTTCGAACACCGGATAGATCGCGACACGCTCGCCTCCACGATAGCCTGCGGGAGAAGCGTACCGAGACGCCGTCCACGAGCACGAGGTCGACCTCCGTGTGCGGCACGCCGAGCGCCTCGATCGCGTCCTTGACGGCCGGTGTTCCCTGGAAGCGGTATGCGAAGGACCGCTTGCGCCTTTCAGGCGGCAGGAAGTCGTTCAGCTCCTCGTAGAAGCGAAAGTCGCACTCGGGCATGTCAACCCCGTGTGAGAGGTCAATCCTCCGCTCGCCAGGTCACGCCCGCGTAGAAGAATCGTCCGACTGCGCTGACCGGGTAGTACGTCACCCCGATGTCCGGCTTCTCGTCGGTGAGGTTGTTTACGCCTGCGTAGATCGAGAGGCCGTTCTCCAGCGAGTACCGCGCATAGAGATCGTGGACTTCGTGCGCCGAGAACTTCAGGTATTGCGATTCCCGGATATCCGGCTCGCCCGCCAGCTCCTCCGGTGAGACGGCATCCGTCTCGTCGAACCACGAGAACTCGTAGTTGAGGTAGAGCGGGCCACGCTCCCAGCCGACGTCGAAAATGGCCTGCCATTCGGGCGCCTCGTTCTCCTCGTCGATCGGACCCTGGCCCAGGTCCTCGTCGGGCGGAGCCCCCGGGAGATTGATGAAGGTCAGGTCTTCCAGCTTGTTGCCGAGCAGCCGGAAGGTGAACACGCCGTAGTCGCGACCCCCTGCGAGGGCGCTGGAATCGAGCTGGTAACTCACCTCGAAGTCGTAACCCTCGGTCGTGAACTTCGCGACGTTCAGCGGCCGCTGCACGAAGTCGATCACGGCGCCGCGAGCCCCGACAGCCGGCTGACGGGTCTGCAGGCCGCAGAACTCGTTGTCGAGCGTCGGCAGGTCCACGCAGATGTCCGCGGCCGACTGCGGGCTCGCGGTGTTGATCGCGTCGGTGAGCTCGATGTCGTAGTAGTCGACTCTGAACATGCAGGCCACTGGCCCAGCGAGGGCTGTACTCGACGCCGATCGTCACCGACTCGGCCACTTCTTCCGCGAGGTCCGGGTTGCCGACCAGCGAGCCTGGGATGCTCGCGGAATTCGGATCGACGTAGGTCGTCGGGTCGACGCCGAGCGACGTCAACAGGGTCGCGCAGTTTGCGGCGCGGAACTCCGAGCCCTCGTTCAGGTTGCTGACGTCGCACGGGTCGTCGATGAACTGGAAAGTCTGGCCGCCCGGGTCGAACAACTCGCCGATGTTCGGCGCGCGCGTCGCCTCGGCGACGGTGCCGGTGAGCCTGAGATCGTACACCGGTGCCCAGGTGAGGCCCGCCTTCCAGGTCGTCGCCGAGCCCGTGGTGCTGTAGTCGGAGTAGCGCACGGCACCATCGATGCTGAGTTTGTCCGCGAACGGCTGGTCGGCGAGCAGCGGAATGTTCACCTCGGCGAAGATCTCCGACACGTCGTACTTGCCGTCGACCGGCAGGATCACGTTGCCGAACGTGAGCCCGGCCTGGTCCTCCGCCGCCGGGATGCTCTTGCTCTTCTCCTCGCGGTACTCGACGCCAGCCGCCCAGCCGATCGGCCCCGCGGGCAGCTCGAACAGGTCGGCCGTGTCGCCGGTCAGGTATGCCGTGGCGACGAACTGCTCGATCTTCGAGAACGCCAGGCTGTCGGTCATGATCCAGTCCGCCGCCTCGCGCGACACGGCATTCGTGCCCAGGATGTTGACCGGCACGCAGCCGCTGTCGGGCCCCGGCGTGAACGAGCCCGCCCACGTGCCGGGCAGTGGCTCGAAACCATCCCAGCCGTTCCATGGCAGATTGAAGGGTACGGCCGACGGATCGAGGTTCGAGCGGCAGACGATGTCGCCGGTTACCGGGTCGACGACCGCGTCGAGCGCCGCGGCGAACCGATCGTTCAGCCGGTTGTTGGTCTGCAGATTGTTCACCTCGGTCTCGCCGTACACGAGCGACACCTCGTAGCGCGTGCCCGCGGCGATCTCGCCGTCGACGCCGACCACGGCGCGCCTCGTATCCCGTTCGATGTCCTCGCCACGGATGCCGAGGTCGAAATGATCGCGGGACACCAGCAGCGAGCTGTCGCCGGCGGCAGCGGCCGCGGCGGCGATGTTCGGCGGCGTGAACGCGTAGTCGGGCTCGAGGAACAGGAAGAAGTCGAAGGACGGCTGGGACTCGGTGAACGCCTCGGTCCTCGAGTACTTCAGGTC
Source organism: uncultured Gammaproteobacteria bacterium (assembly GCA_963834855.1). Lineage (GTDB taxonomy): Bacteria > Pseudomonadota > Gammaproteobacteria > Steroidobacterales > Steroidobacteraceae > DATJKD01. The sequence continues at coordinate 24,279 of CAWIDH010000003.1, forward strand.
GGCAAAGACCCGCGCCGCCGGCGTGATCTCGTACGTGAAGAGCGCATTGAACGTGTAACGATCCTCGTCCGGCGTGAGGTCGCCGATGAACTGGTCCGTCCGCGAGCCGTCGCCGCCCTGCTGGATAGAACGGCGGGATCGGCGCGCCCGACGGCCGAAAGCGGCAGGTCGCCGAAGTCCCACGGCGCATCGTCGCCGTTGAAGTCCTGAAGGAAGCGAAGTCGAAGTCGTCGAGGGAATCGATGTTGGCGAAGACGCGCCCGCCGGGCCGCTGTCCCAGAAGCGCACGTCGCGGAGCGGAATCTGGTCAGGCACCGCCGGATCGTCGTCGACGCGTCGTCGGGGTTGTCGCTGAAACGTGGCGCGGCCGCCGCCGCCTGCGAAGTCGCGCTGGTTGGCGCGCAGGCGCTTTTCCTTGCTGTACTCGAGCGCGACGGTCACGTTGCCGCGGCCGTCGTCGACGTTCTGCCCGAGCACGCCGGAAACGAGCACCGTATCGGCGTCACCTTCTTCCGACGAGCCGTATTGCGCGCGTACGTCGAACCCCTCGTAGTCGCGCCGCAGGATGAAGTTGACCACGCCCGAGACGCCGTCCGCGCCGTAGAGCGCCGAGGCGCCGCCCGTCTGGATGTCCACGCGTTCGAGGAGCGCGAAGGGGATCGTGTCGACGTCGACGGCCGCAGATCCGGGCAACCCGGCGACGTGACGCCGCCCGTTTACGAGCACGAGCGTCCGGTCGAAGCCGAGATTACGCAGGTTGAGCAGCGTGAGACCGGTGCCGCCGATGAACGTATTCGAGCCGGCGGCGTCGTTCTTGTCCGTCGATCCGACGAGTGCCGGAACCGTCTTGAGGTAATCCGTGACGTTGGTGACGCCGGAGTTCTTGATCGCCTCGGCGCCGACCGACGTCACGGGATTCGATATCGCCACGCCGGGCATGACGATTCGCGAGCCCGTGACGATGATCGACTCGAGAGGGGCCCCGGGCGCGGGCGCGGCCGCGGTCGGGTCCTGTGCCGACGACTGGCCGGCTGCGAAGGCAAGAGCCGCCGCGGGAACGGCAAGCTGCCAGGCACGTGATCGTCGTGTCCGTTCGTCGATCATGTTCGTGACTCCTCAGTACCGGAAAGCAGCCTCCGACTGATCAGGCATGGCGCGACGGAATCGCGGGTAGTGCGTAGCTTCGGGCGGGACGGTTGTTCACTGCTTTTCGCCAGATCTGTCGGTGGCAACGACGCAGAACCCCGCTTGCATGATCGAATATCTTTCTGTCGGTGGCAATGCGAATCTGACGCGTCCGCGCAACGAGCGGAGATCCAACGTGCTGCTCGAGCGCATCGAACGCCACCGCACCGACTGAAACGGCCGATCATTCGTTGTGTTCGGCGTCGCCCGTTCTCTGGTTGTTGCTGTCAGCGGCGTGCGCGGGCCTTGTGGCGACTGAGCAACCAGCGGGTCAAGTTGTTTCATGGCTTGCTAAGTTGTCCGAATTGCGGCGGGTACTGAGTGTCGACGCAGTGAGCTGACCTCGCGCCGCTAGAGCTTGAGGTACCAGCCGCGCCGGTCCATCCACCACACGACGGCCCACCAGAAGCTCACGAAGGCCACCGCGAAGGCGAGCGAAGGCAGATAGGGTCCGAAGAGCGGCGTCATCCAGCCGGCAAAGCCGTACCGGTAGAGCGGCTCCTGCCACCCCAGACCGGCCAGGGCATAGACCATGACCGCCGAACCGGCATACGCAGCGATGGCGTTGACGCCGAAACGCCGGCCCAGCGCCGGCGCACCGCGCAGGTCGATCAGGGAATGCGCCAGCCACAGCGCGAGCGTGGCCCAGCCTGCGGTCCACACTACGTAGGACGAAGTCCACAGGTTCTTGTTGAGCGGCAGCCACAGCGACCACAGGCCGCCCAGCACCAGTGCCGCCGCACCCGACCGCAGGAGAACACCGGCGTGCCCGCGACGCAGCGCGTCGCCCGCGCGCAACCCCAGCAGGGTCGTCGCGACGGCGCCAACGGTGCTGAGCAGGCCCTCCGGGTCGTGGCCGCGGCCCGTGGCATCGTCGAACTGATAGTTCATCGGCCCGAGCAGCCGCGTGTCGATGCGGCTCGCAAGATTCTCGAGTGGCGCATACCCGCCGCCGACACCGAGCAGTAGCCAGTACCCGAGCAGCAGCACGATGATCAGCAACCACTGCATCCGGGCGCGCAGGTGCAGGGCGACGCCGGCCGCAATCAGGAAGCAGAGCCCGATCCGTTGAAGCACGCCCCAGGGCCGGAACCACTCCTTGTCGAGCCACCAGAACGCGAGCGCATGCAGCGCAAGGCCGAGGCCGATGATCTTCGCCGCGCGCCAGCATGCACTGCGCCGCAATCGCGCCCTGTCGGCGCCGCCTTCCAGTCGCGGCACGAGCCCCACCGCAATCGACACACCGACGATGAACAGGAAGAAGGGAAATACCAGGTCGGTCGGCGTGCAGCCGTGCCACGGGGCGTGCAGCAGCGGTCGGTACACGTGACCCCAGTCGCCGGGATCGTTGACCAGCAGCATGGCCGCCACGGTCAGCCCGCGCAGCGCATCCAACGAGGCGTATCGGACGTCTACGCGACCCACGACGACTCTATTTGTAGCGTTTCCGAGCGATCAATTACACTACGCGCCCCCGGAATCGCGCAGTAATCGGAACAGTGGAGCATCGCCTTCACAGGGCGGGGCTCCCTGGTCCGATCCGGGTGCTGCCCGCCACCCTTCAAATCACCGCAACCAGGCAGGTCGCGCATAACGCAATGACCAGGAACACTGTCTTCATCTTGATCGGCCTGCTGTGCTCGAGTGCGAGCGCACAGTCTGCCACCACCATGGGCGAATCGAACGCGCCGAGGCCGCCGGTGGCGGACGTACGCCCGTTTCAGGTGTCTTCGCCCTACGGCCGCCGGGCGGACCCGTATTACTGGCTGCGTGACGACACGCGCACCGACAAGGACGTGCTGGCGTACCTGGCGGCGGAGAACGCGTACGCGGACGCGATGCTGGCGGACACGAAGCCGCTGCAGGCGAAGCTCTACGAGGAGATGGCCGGGCGCATCAAGCAGGACGATGCCAGCGTGCCGTACCAGAAGAAGGGTTATTGGTATTACACGCGCCACGAGACGGGCAAGGAATATCCGATCCATGCGCGCAGGCGAGCTGCCATGGATGCGCCCGAGCAGGTCATGCTCGACGTCAACCAGATGGCGGCGGGGCACGGCTACTTCCAGGTCGACGATTGGGCAGTGAGCCCGGACGCCCGGCTGCTGGCCTGGGCCGAGGATTCGCTCGGGCGATATCAGTACACGATCCGCGTGAAGAATCTCGAGACGGGCGAGATATTTCCGGACAGCATAACCAACGCCGAGCCCAACATCGCGTGGGCCGCCGACAGCAAGACGCTGCTCTACGTGTCCAAGGACCCGGTCACCCTGCTCGGCGACAAGGTTCGCAAGCACACGCTCGGCGCCGATGTTGCAAAGGACCCGCTCGTCTACGAACAGACGGACAAGAGCTTCTACACGAGCGTCGGGACCACGAAGGACGAGGAATATGTGCTCATCCATTCGTCAGAGCACAGTGTCGACGGAAACCCGGGTGGCGAAGGCGAACGATCCAGAGCTCGCCTTCACGGTCCTGATCCCGCGCGAGCGGGATCACGAATACGAAGCCCAACACCTCGAGGGCCGCTGGATCCTGCGCACCAACTGGCAGGCGAAGAACTTCCGCATCGTCGAGGCAGACGCGGACAAGGTGCGCGACCGCGGCCAGTGGCGCGACCTCATCGCGCATCGCAGCGACGCCTTCGTCGACGGCTTCGATGTCTTTCGCGACTTCCTGGCAGTCGACGAGCATTCCAACGGCCTGGCCAACGTGCGCATCCGGCCGTGGGCCAGTGACAAGACCTTCGTGATCGCCTCCGACGAGCCGGCGTACGCCACGAGCCTCGGCACGAATCCCGGGATCGACACGAAGCTCGTGCGTTACACCTACACCTCGCTGACGACGCCCGACTCCACGTTCGACTTCGACACCCTCAGCGGTGCGAAGACCCTCCTCAAGCGCGAGCCGGTGCTCGGCGGCTTCGATCAGGGCAACTATCGGACCGAGCACCTCTGGGCGACGGCGCGCGACGGCACGAAAGTGCCGGTCTCACTCGTCTACAGGAAGGGATTGCGCAGGGACGGCACCGCGCCGCTCCTGCAGTACGCCTACGGTTCCTATGGCTCGTCGAGCGACCCGGCTTTCGACTACACCATCATCTCTCTCCTGGACCGCGGCTTCATCTACGCGATCGCGCACATCCGCGGTGGACAGGAGATGGGCCGCGACTGGTATGAGAAGGGCCGCCTCCTGAACAAGCGCAACACCTTCACCGACTTCATCGACGTCACGCGCTACCTGGTGGCGCAGAAGTACGTCGACCCCAAGCGCGTGTTCGGCTGGGGCGGCAGCGCCGGCGGCCTGCTGATCGGCGCGGTGGCGAACATGGCGCCCGGAGACTACCGCGGCCTGATCGCCTCCGTGCCGTTCGTAGACGTGGTCACGACGATGCTCGATGAGAGCATTCCGCTGACGAGCAACGAGTTCGACGAGTGGGGCAACCCGGAGAAGAAGCAGTACCACGACTACATGCTGGCGTACTCGCCCTACGACAACGTCGCGCGGCAGGACTACCCGGCCATGTTTGTCGACACGGCTCTCTGGGACAGCCAGGTGCAGTACTACGAGCCGGCAAAGTGGGTGGCGAAACTGCGCGCGCTGAAGACCGACAGCAACCCGCTGATCTTCCGCGTCAACATGCAAGCCAGCCACAGCGGCAGATCAGGCCGCTTCGAGAAAATCCGCGAGACCGCCGAGCAATACGCCTTCCTGCTGCAGCAGGCCGGCATTCGCGAGTGACCCGCGCTCGTTTGAGCGACTAGCCGATCCAGCGCACGGCCAGGCCGGCGCCGGGCGCGGGGCGGAGCATCCCATGCTCGAGCTCGAAGCCGCCCTCCGCGAGGTCGCTCGCGAGGTCGAAGCTGCCGTCGAGGTCGAGGTAGCGGGTTGCGGGCGAGGCGAGCGCGACGTGGAGCGCGGCCGCGATCGCGATCCGGCTCTCGTCGTTGCATCCCCACATGAGGGAGATGCCCGCGCCTTCCGCCAGGTGGGCGATCCGCACGGCCGGCGTGATCCCGCCGCACTTCATGAGCTTCAGGTTGAATATGCCGTACGGACGCGAATCGCCGATGAGGCGGCCCGCGTCGGCGAGGTCGAGCACGCTCTCGTCCCCGGCGAAGCGGGCACGCTCGTCCGCGGCGAAGCCGCCAAGAGCGGCCTCGGACTCGCGCGGCACAGGCTGCTCGCAGAACTCGATGTCCAGGTCGCGCGTTCCGCGGAGGTAGCGGCGCAGCGTCCCGGCATCGTAGCCGGCATTCGGGTCGGTGCGCAGCGTGATCCCCGGGCCGACCAGGGCCCGAAGCCGCGCGAGCCGCTCGATCTCCTCGTCGACGTCGCGGCCGAGCTTCACCTTGAGCGCGCGGAAGCCCCGCGCGAGGTACTCGCGCGCCGCCTCGAGCGCCGATTCCGTCGGCTGAATGCCGATCGTCACCGAGGTCGGCAGCTCCCGGTGCGCGCGACCCAGGAGGTCGACCACCGCGACGCCCAGCCGCTGCCCGAGCAGGTCCCAGAGCGCCATGTCGCACGCGGCGCGTGCTGCGGGCGCCTTCGGGAATTCGCGGTCCAGCAGGCGCGCGAGATTGCCGACCTCGCGGGCATCCTGGCCGACGAGCGTGTGAGCCGCGGCGTCGAGCGCCACGCGCGAAGCGTCCGGTGTCTCGCCGGTCACCTCGGGCGCGGGCGATGCACAGCCGGAGCCCGCGAGACCGCCGGCGCGTATCCGGACGAAGGAAAGCTCGACGTCGGAGATCGTCTCGCGCGAAATGGTGTACGGCCGCGTGAGCGGCAGGTGACGGTGAAGGACCTCGACCGCTTCGATCCTCACGGAACACCTGCCCGCGCGTATCGCTCGACGGCGTCGAGGAGCGGCTCGCCGCCGTCGAGGAACGGCATCGACACCGGCCGATCGAGCGCCGCGCCCAGCCGCGAGGCCTCCGCCCGCAGCTCTCCTTCAGCGAGTCTCTCTCCATTCAGGGCGACACCGAGGACACGGGCGCCGTAGAACCGCTCGAGCAGCTCGACCTCGTTCTCGACCGGCGGGATCCGTGCGCCAATCGCCTCGCAGCCGTCGAAGTAGACACGGCCGGGCGCATGCTGGAGGACCACGCCGCGCGCGCCGGCTGAAAGCACCAGCTCCGCTCCGCACGGGCCGCTCGGATTGCGAAGCGCGGACTGACCCTCGATCAGGATCAGGTCCGGGGCCGCCTCGGTGGCGCAAGCCACCACGGCGCGCTCGAGCTCGCCGCTGACGAAATCGTTCGGCGTGGCGTCGAGGATGAAACCGTAACGGTGCCCCTGCAGCCAGCCGGTCTGGCCGGTCGTCACGAGCTCGACAGCGAGACCGCGCCGGCGAAGACCCTGCAGGAGGCAGGTCGCCGTCGTCCGCTTGCCGAGCGCACAGTCGGTACCGAGCACCGCGACGCGCGGCACGGTGAGCTCGAGCGCCTCGCCGTGCCAGGCGTGGAGATCGGCAAACGGCTTCGGCCGCCTGATGTCGAGCAGCCGCGCCCCCGATCGGACCGCGGCGGCCGCGATTTCGTGATCGTCGCCGAGCAGCTGGTGCAGGCCATTCACGGCGCCGATCCCGCGCCGCACACCGTCGAGGATCTGCGCGCGCAGCGCCCCGGGCATCCGGCCGCCGTGCAGAGCGACGCCGACGATCAGCCAGTCCGGGCGCTCCGGGAGTTGCTCGAGCGCCTCGTCGAGACTCGCGAAGCAGGGCAGCCCGCGATGCCTGCCGTCGACGACCTCGCCGGCATCGCGTCCCGCGCACGCTTCGTCCACCACACCAAGCAGTCGATAGCGCGAGGGGCCGCGGACCAGCCCGTGTGCGGTCTTGGCGTTGGGTGTGGCCAGAAAGCCAGCGGTCAGCAGGAGTGCGCTTTCGTTCAGGGGCCGCCTCGCTTTGGTGCGGCAGGCCGCCGCAGCGACATTCCGGGGCGCGCCGGCGTCGCCTCGCCATCGGCGAAGACCACCTGGCCGTTCACCCAGACGCGATCGATGCCGGTCGACAGTGCCTGCGGCTCGCTGGTTGTCGCGCGATCGACGACGGTGGCGGGATCAAACAATACGAGGTCCGCATAGGCGCCGGGAACGAGCCGGCCACGATCGCGGATGCCGACGTGATCCGCGGCGAGCGAGGTCATCTTGCGGACAGCTTCCTCGAGCGACAGGACCTGGCGCTCCCGCACGTAGCGGCCGAGGACGCGCGGATAAGCGCCGAAGCCACGCGGATGCCGCCCGTCGAGCTCACCGTCCGTGCAGAGATTGGTCTCCTTCCAGGCCAGGAGGCGTTCCAGGTCCTCTTCCGTCATGCTGGTGCCGATCACGCTCTCGACGTCCTCGTCACCCGAAGCCCTCAGTGGCTCCGCTCGGCGGATGAGCTCGACGAGCGTCGCCGCGGGGGTCTCGCCGCGCAACTGGGCGATCTCGGCAACGGTCTTCCCCGCCCAGGCCGGCTCCGGCTGGTACCGGCCCAGGAGGAGGCCGTCCGCAGGGGCGATCTGGTCGAGGACCAGTTGGGCGGTCTCGAGATTGTCGAAGTCGCGCTCCGGAAAGAGCACGGTGAGTGTCGATTGCCAGTAAAGGTACGGGTAGAGGTCGGCGGAGACGTCGATTCCTTCGGCCCGCGCACGATCAAGGCGAGCGAGCAGCCGCGGCGCCTCACCCCATAGTGAGCGCATCGCGAGCTTGATGTGCGAGATCTGCACCGGGATCTTCGCCGCGCGGCCGATCTCGAGGATCTCCTCGATCGCCTCCCAGAACTGACGATCCTCGCTCCGTATGTGGCTGATGTATCGCCCGCCGTGCCGCGCGGCGACGCGCGCGAGCTCGATGACCTCCTCGCGGGAGGAATAGATCCCCGGGTCGTACTCGAGGCCGGTCGAAAGCCCGAGTGCCCCAGCGCGCCATCTCGCGGTCGAGAAGCTCGGCCATCGCGGCGATCTCGGCCGGGGTCGCGTCGCGCCGGAAGTCGTCTCCCATCACCTGCTCGCGCAGCGTTCCGTGACCGACGTACGAGGCGACGTTCACCGACGCAGGAGACCACTCGAGACGGGCGAAGAATTCGCTGAGCGGCGCGATGGAGCCGCCGTCCACGCCGCCGACCATCGTCGTGATTCCCTGGCTCACGGCCCCAAGGGCGTCCGGGTGTTCGCCGAGGCCGTCGTCGGCATGGCTGTGCGTGTCGATGAAGCCGGGCGCGAGCACTTTGCCTTCGGCATCGAACGTCGCCTCTCCTCGCCGTGGACTGAGCCTGCCCACGGACTCGATCCGATCGCCGACGATGCGAAGGTCGCCGCGGCGCCGCTTCGCTCCCGTGCCGTCGACGATCGTCGCGTTACGGATGAGGAGCGAGGTGGCCTGTGGCACGGCGAGGCGGTCGCCGAGAACGAGTTCCGCTACCTGCTCGGCCTTTTCGCCGAGCACATCCGCCTCGGCCACATTGCAGAGGATCGCGACCGCGAGCCGTTCGCTCGGCAGGCGCAGCAGGTGGTCCCGGTAGCCCGCCCAGGAGCCGCCGTGGCGCACCGTCCGCAGATTCCGCCAGCTTCCGAGGCGTTGGCCCAGGCCATACGAGGCAGCGCCGACCGAGTCGTCGTCGGGGAGGCCGGGCACGGCCATCAGTTCGAGAAAGCGAGGTCCTCCGACTGCGCCGGTCTCGAAGTTGGCCACCCAGCGCGCCATGTCCTCGACCGTCGTGAAGAGGCTGCCGTCGCCGACCTGCTCCCAGCCCGAGGTGGCGATCGTGACGCGCGTGCTCCCAAGCGGCATCGAGTAACCGGTGGCTCGATTCCTCACGAGCGCCGTATGGTCGTCGTGAAAGTGAGTCGACCGCATGCCGAGCGGTCGGAAGATCCGATCCTCTGCGAATCGGGCCAGCGGCACGCCGGAGGCGCGCTCGACGATCACGCCAAGCAGGAAATAGCCCGTGTTCGAATACTCGTAACGCTCGCCCGCCGGGAAGTCAACGTCGCGCTGCCCGACGATCACCGCGAGCGCCTCGGCGCTGGTGGTGACGTCGGCGATCTCGGCACCCGCGGCGACGAGCGGATCGATGTAGTCCTTGAGGCCGCTCCGATGGTGGAGCAGGTGGCGCACGGTCACGGGTGTCGCGTACTGCGGCAGCTCCGGAATGAAGCGGTGGATGTCGTCGTCGAGCGAGAGCTTGCCGTCGATCACCAGCAGCGCGATCGACGCTGCCGTGAACTGCTTCGAGACGGAGCCGATGTCGAAGACCGACGACGGCGTGATGGGAACCCCGAGCTCGAGATTCGCCATGCCGTAGCCGCGCGCAAAGGCGAGCTCGCCGCGCTCGACCACGCCGACTGCGCAGCCCGGGCGATCCGGTGCACTCCATACCGAGAACAGCGCATCGATTCTCTCTGCCGCGCCGGCCGGCAGGGCGCTCGGCTGCGCCGCGAGCGGCGCCGAGAACGACGCGCCCAGCGCCAGCAACCAGGCGATTGACCTGCCACCCCGTCTCATTACGGCGCGCAGGATATCAATTCACCGCCGCGAATGTGCACGGCGTGGGCGCGACTCGCCGCCGGTCACCCTTAGAGCGCCGAACAGGCTTTACTCTATCGTCGCACGACGCAAAATGCCTTCGTCGGCAACCTTGGCGACGCCCAGGCAGCCCTTGCCAGCAAGGCATTGCGCATCGCGACGGTTGTCGCTTGCGCCCGAGGCCCGGTTGACAGCAGGCCAACGGCCTGCGCATAGTTATATGCGCCGCGCATACACTTGGGCTTGCCTCATTGCCAGGAGGGCATCATGAATCACCGCCGCGTCCCTGGATTTGTTTCGGCCGTGCTGCTGCTCATCGCCGCGACGGGCGCGTCCGCGGGCGAGTACTTCGAGAAAGACGGAGTGGCGCTCCGGGGCTACGACCCGGTGAGTTACTTCACCGAGGGCAAGCCGCAGCCCGGAGTGCCGGCGCACAGCTACGTGCACAAGGGAACGAAGTTCCTGTTCGTCTCCGCGGACCATCAGCGGATGTTCGCCGAGGACCCGGACAAGTACGCGCCGCAGTTCGGCGGCTACTGTGCGTACGGCACGGCACAGGGATACAAGGTCAGCACGCAGCCGGATGCCTTTTCCGTCGTCGACGGCAAGCTGTACCTGAATTACAACCGCGAGGTCGTGAAGATCTGGCAACAGGACGTGCCCGGAAACATCGCCCTCGCCGAGGAGAAGTGGCCGGAAGTGTCGAAGATGGAACCCAAGGACTGAGCCGGCGATGACTGAGCTATCGATGCGACGCCGGGCATGGCCGGAGCCGGCCTGAGCGGGCTGCGCCGCGCCAAGAGCATGACTGGCGCACGATCGGCCAATCTGCTGGGGGCGCTCGCGCTCGGGCTCTCAGATGAGATCAGGACGGCGACGGAGCGCGAGGCCAGCGAAGCCGGCACCGCTCCTGCCGCGGTGGTGTTCATCGGCCACCTGCCCGGCATAACCATCGAGCAGCTGCGGCGAGCGCTCGGATTGTCTCACCCCGGCGCGGTGCGGCTCGTCGATCGACTCGAAGCGAACGGCCTGACGGAGCGGCGAGCGTCGACTGCAGACGGGCGCGCCGTGACTCTCGTCCTGACCACCAGGGGGCGGCGCGAGCGCGATCGCATCCTCGCCGAGCGACATCGTTCGATCCGTGCGGCGCTCGGCGCGTTGACCGCCGCCGAGCGAGCGCAGCTCGATGAGTTGATCGCGAAGCTGCTGGTGACTCTGCTCCGCGACGAACCGCATGCCTACGCCATCTGCCGGCTCTGCGACGAGCGAGCCTGCAAGCCGTGCCCGGTGGAGGAGGAGCTGGGATCCCGCCAGACGCGGGCAACGACGAAGACCATGGATCGCAGCGCCTCGGCAGGGACTTCGGCGCGTAAGCGCGGCGTGAGGTCACGCGCGCGCTAAGCGGGTCTGGCCTTCAGTCCGCGGGCGAGCAGCCGCGAATCTCCGAGCTGCGCGGCGCACGCGGCGAAGGTATCGGCCGGTCCGCGCCACCGCAATTCGTCGACATCGCCGAAGAGCGCAGCGTCCGTCCTGAGCGTCGCCAGGTCCTTGAACAGGAGCGCCAGCTCGCGGCGTTCGCCGAGGACCGTCGGCGGGAAGTCTTCGAGCTTGCCGTATCGACCGACGAGACGTGCCGCGGTCACTCGACCGATGCCCTCCAGGCCCGGATAACCGTCCGCGGCGTCACCGACCAGGGCGAGGAAGTCGGGGATCAACACGGGATCCACTCCGAACTTCTCGCGAACGCCGTCGGCATCGCGAATCTTCTGCGACCGGCGGTCGACCTGCACGACCCGGTCGCCGCGGACGCATTGCGCGAGATCCTTGTCCGGCGTCCAGATGCAGACCTTCTGCACACGCGCGTCTGCCGAGGCGATCCGGGCGGCGGCGGCGAGTGCATCGTCGGCCTCCAGCTCGATCATGGGCCATACGGCCACGCCCATGGCGGTCAGCGCTTCTTCGAGCGGGTGAAACTGCGCGAGCAGGGCGGGCTCGATGCCATCGCCCGTCTTGTAGCCGGGCCACAACTGGTTGCGGAAGGACTCGATGACGTGATCGGTCGCCACGCCCAGGTGCGTGGCTCCCTCCTCGATCATCTGCAGCACGGTGTTCAGCACGCCGATCACGGCGCCGAAGGGCGCGTCCTTGCCCTTGTTGAAGCGGCGAAGACCGTAGAAATGACGGAACAGCTCGTACGTGCCGTCAACGAGATGAACGATCACGGCGGAGTGCCACCACCCCCGACGATCGGCGGACCGATGGTCACTTTGCGCATGTGGGCGACAGCGTATGTAGACATGGTGCGGCCCTCCCGGCCCCCTCAATGCGGCAACGTGACGTGCGACGCAGCGGTTACCCTGCGGGCACTCCGAACAGCCGCGTGTGGAAGGCGAATGCGGCAGCGTAGATCGCCACGGCGATCAACGGCCGGACGATACCGATCTCTCGCAGCGCGGGGCCCAGCTGGTTGCGCCCGCTGATTATGGCGGCGAACGGGACGTTCGAAGTCGCAAGCGCGAACCTGTGCCAGTGCTCACCGAAGCTGCGGCTGCGCTTCCTGTCGATGGACGCCGTGCCGGCGACGGCGAGGACGAGCAGCGAGCCGAACAGGATGACGGAGGCGAGATCGCCGTTGATCGTGAGATGAACGAGCGCCCAGATCGCGGTGCCCCACAGGAACGGATGGCGGGTGATGCGGACTATCCCGCGCACGGGCGCATCGCGTGTGAGCTGCGACTCCATGCCTGCGATCGTCGGGCTTGGTGTGGTCAGCCCGATGACGACGAAGAGAAACGAGAGGAGCACGAGCGGCGCCGCAATCGACTTGAGCGTCAGGAGCTGGCCCCACAATTCCACGTGTGGAGCCCTGCCATAGGCCCTGATGAGCCAGAGCAGCCCCACCAGCGAAGCGAGTGAGAACAGCCCACGGTACGCTTTCTCGCCCATCGCGCCCACCAGCCGATCGCGCAGCGCGGTGCCGGAGACGCCGAAGTGAATCGCCAGAAAGAAGACGGCGGCTGCAACCAGATTCCCCATCGCGGCCTGCTCTTCAATCGGTCTCCCGGACGGCGGCAGAGCGTAGCACACAATGATCTGGCCCTCCGTCGCCAACCTGACAGGCGGCCCGTGGCTAGTCCTGCGTAGCCAGGCACATCAATCGGCAACGCTGCTGTAGGCGATGCTCGCGTGATCGCGACGAATTCGACCAGGCTGTCCGCTGCACTCAAGCAGACACGCCGGCGATGCGCGGCAGATTCGACGCCACCACCGTCGTGAAGCGACGACGGTGGTCTTCCGGTGGTGTCAGTTGTTCGGAGCTCCCGCGGCTATCCACGCGCGGACCTGGTCGATCTCGGCCTGGCTGAGGAATGGGGGCCGTCGAGCGGCATGCGGGAACCGACGAGCTGCGTACCCTCGAGTTTGTGGATGATGTAGCTGTTGTCCGGGTTGCCCGGATTGACGCGCTGCAAGGTCGGCACCTCGAGGCTCGCGACACCCACGAGCGCGGCATGACGTCGCCGCCGCGTTCGACAGGTTCATGCCCTGCGGCAGGACGTTGCCCGTTGGGCCCGTGTGGCAGCTGGAACAGCGCGGCGTGAAGATGTTGGTCTGAAGCTGCGCCAGCGTCACTACCACCGCGTTCGAAACGGTCACGACAACGGGTGTCGAGGTCGTGGTATTAGCCCCCGCATCGTGCGCGACGGCAGTCAATGTCACATCGCCATCCGCAACCGTCGTCGTGTTCCAGTCGACCGAGTAAGGCGCGCTCGTGTCCGTTCCGAGCGACGTCGCGTCGGCGAAGAATTCCACCTGGGTCACACCGACGTTGTCCGCCGCATTCGCGGTCACGGCCACCGTGCCGCTCACCGTACCGGAAGGCGCCGTCAGCGCAACAGTCGGCGCGACGATGTCGGGCGCCGTGGCGCCGAGATCGATGCGCCCGTATAGACCATCGACCTCGCCGGCGATGCCAGCAGCGAAGTACAGTGTCGTTGTCGGCTGGTTGCGCGCGCCGTTGCCGAACGCGATTCCCCAGAGGCCGGGCGTCGCGATCGGTTGTCCCGCGCTGTCCTGGACGCTCCCGACGAATGCGCCCGTCACCGGATCGTAGGCGTTGATGACGCCATCGCCGAAATTGCCGACGAGCAAGGCGTTGCTGAGCGCGCCAAATTCCGCCGGGGCCATGGTGAGACCCCAGGGTGCATTCAGTGCACCGCCCTCGGCGACCAGATGAGTCAGCAAAGTGCCGCTGGTATCGAACACATTGACGAGACCTAAGCCTGCCCCCACGACTTCGTCGTCCGTCGCGACGTCCCGCTTCGCGTAGGTCACTACGATGCGCGTCTGGCCCTGGATCTGCAGTGCCTGAATTCCAAACGGCGCGTAGTCCGCCGGCAGCGTCGCGTCCGTGAACCCGCCAGCGACCGTGATTCTGGCAAAGTTACTGTCGAACACGTCGACCTTGTTGTTGCGGAAGTCGGCGGCGTACAGCAGGTTGGCCGTGCCGTTGTTCGCAATCGCGAGACCTTTGTAGACGGCGCCGCCCGCGCCGTCATCGTACGCGACGATCGCGTTTGTGCCATCGACCGTGGGGGCCCAGCCGAGAACGGTTCCGCCCTCTCCGGCGAAGATGAAGAGCGCTGGCGCCGAACGAGGACCCTCGGTCACGACAAAATCGGTCGTGCTGCCATTGAATACGATCCCGGTTGCGCCGGCGCTGCCGTTGAGACCAGCAGGCAGATTGACGATCAGTGGCACTTTGGTACCCGTGCCGTCGTAGATAGTCGCAGTCTGCGTGACATTGTTGGCAATCCACACCGGCGCATCGGGTGCGAAGACAATACCCCAGGGATTCTTGAGGTTCGCGTCCGTGGTGGCCGCGGGCACGGCGCCATCGGATACGAGGCTGCTCATTGAAAACGCGCTCGGCGCATTGACGGTGAGCGTCGCGGATTGGCTGCTGCTCTCGCTGTAGATTCCACCCGTGCAAACAAGCGTATAGGTCTGTGTGCCAACTGCGCTGGGAGTGACCACCAGCGTCCCGCTCGCGGCCTGTGCGCCGCTCCAGGCGCCGCTCGCGGTGCAGCCTGTCCCGTTGGTGCTCCAGGTGAGTGTCGCGCTCTGACCCAGCGCGATTGTCGCGGGCTGCACCGTAATAGTCGCGCTCGCGGCCGGCATATCCGAGCCGCCGTAGCCGTCGCCGCCGCATGCAGCGACGATCGTCGCGAGTACAGGAAGAAGGATGCGAGCGCGCAGCGCGCGGATGCATTCGGGCTGCACAGTCATGCGGAAGTCTCCGATCAGACGGCCGGGTGATGCCCGGGGGTGCGCGTGCGCGCCCGGGCAGCTTGGTTGCATGAGTGAGTTCCCGATTACCCTGAAATCGGTTCATTTCCACCGGCGACGCGTTGCGAGTGAACCCGCAATGAACCGCCCATCAGCACCCCGGCACTCACGCATAAGGACGAACCACGAGGCGCCCGCATGCGCGATCGGAACGTCGTCATCGCCTGCGTGGCCGCACTCGCCTGTGCCGCCTGCGCAGGCAGTGGCGAAGGGCTCGACGAAGACGGTCGACCGCTCGGGGCCGACCCCGGCCCGGCGCCGCTCGTGCCGGAGTTCCAGTCGATCCAGGACAACGTCTTCACGCCCATATGCACGGCCTGTCACGCGGGCGCCGCGGCGCCGCTGGGTTTGCGGCTCGAGGCGGGCGTGTCCTACGCGATGCTGGTCAACGCGCCGAGCGTGGAGGTGCCGGGACTGCTGCGTGTGTCGCCCGGCGACCCGGACGGCAGCTACCTGGTCCACAAGCTGGAGGGGAACGCCGCGGTCGGGGCGCGAATGCCGTTGAATGCGCCTCCGCTCCCGGACGCGACGATCCAGGTCATCCGCCAGTGGATCACCGACGGCGCTCAGGCCTCAGCCGCGGACGGCCCCATGAACACAGTCGCGTCGGAACCACCGGCAACACTGACCGCCGTATGGCCGATGCAGGACGCCGTGCTCGGTTCGCCACCCGACGAGATGGTCGTAGCCGCGAGCTCGGAACTCGACACGACGCGGCTCGACGGCTCGAGTGTGCGGCTTACGCGCGACGGCGATCGAGGCGCCGGCGACGGCAACGAGGGGCTGGTTGCGCGCACCGAGATTGTCGTGCGCTCGCTCGCACCCACCGTGATTGCCGTGCGTGTTCCACGCGAGGAATGGCGCGCCGGCGAGTATCGGCTCGTGGTGTCCGGCACGTCGCCCGCGCCGGTCGGCAGCCGCGACGGTCGGCCAATCGACGGTGATGCGGACGGCGCGCCCGGCGGCGATTTCGAGCTGCGTTTCGCCGTGGAGGAGGCGCCATGAGGCGCGTCCGCGTCGGCGCAGTCATCGTTCTCGTGCTGGCCACGATGGCGCCTGCCGGCGTTCATGGCGAGCCCTGGTTCGCCGTTCAGCAGGGCGCGAAATGCGTCACGTGCCACGTCAACGCCAGCGGCGGCGGAATGCGCAATGCCTACGGCAATACCTGGGGCCAGCGCAGTTTTCCCGCACGCTTCGTCGAGACCGGTGTGGCGGAGGCCTGGACGGGCAGCTTGAATCCGTATCTCGCATTGGGCGGCAATCTGCGCGCGAGCGGAAGTTACACGGACGTGCCGAACCAGACATCGGCCAACGAGTTCGATGTCGATGAACTGCGGCTGTACCTGCTGGTCGACCCCATTCCGGGGCGCCTGTCAGTCTACGTCGACGAGCGCCTCGCCCCGGGTAGCGCCGTCAACCTCGAGGCGTGGGGGCGCTACTCCTTTGCCGATCAGCGCTGGTACGTCAAGGCCGGCCAGATGTTCCTGCCCTTCGGCCTGCGGCTGGAAGACGACTCGGCATTCATCCGCCAGGTGCCGGGCATCAACTTCGACACCCCTGATCGCGGCGTCGAGCTCGGCCTGGAGACCGCGCGGTGGTCGGCGCAGCTCGCCGTCACCAACGGCACCGCGGGCGGAGAGGAAACGGACGATGGCAAGCAAGTGAGCGCGCGGGCCGAGTACGTGCGGACCGCCTGGCGTCTCGGCGCCAGCGCGAGCTACAACGAGGCCGAGGTCGGCGACCGGCGCCTGGCCGCGGTCTTCGCAGGCCTGCGCACCGGCCCCATCGCCTGGCTCGCGGAAGCCGACTACGTCGAGGACGAGGGATTTCCGGAGGGCGAGCGCACGCAGTGGGTCGGCCTGCTCGAGGCGAACTGGGCCTACCGCACCGGGCACAACCTGAAACTGACGGCTGAATACTTCGAGCCCGACGAGGACGTGGACGAGGACGAGCAGAACCGCTGGAGCCTGGTCTGGGAAGTCACGCCAATGCAGTTTCTCCAGCTGCGCGCCGGGGTGCGGGTCTACGACGGGATTCCGCAGAACGACCTGCAGAACCGTCGCCTGGCATTTCTGCAGCTCAACGCCTACTTCTGAACCTGGGCCACACCCGTCTCGGTCTTTGTCGGCGCTCCGCACGGCGCCGCATCGAGCAGAAGCGACACCGCGGAGCAGGCATTGACCATGCAGGTAGTCGACTCGCGCGGGATGCTGCTGCGTTCCAGCAGCGCTCGCGCCTGCGTCGTCGTGAGCCCGGGTCTCCTGGCGATCAACAGCGCGACGACGCCCGCGACCTGCGCCGCCGCAAGCGAGCTGCCGTTCTCGAAATCGTAGCCGTCGCGCGGCCGCAGGGTCAGGACGTCGCGTCCGGGCGCACACAGTCCCGATGCGTCCGGCGCTTCCGCCGACTGCACGGCGATGACGCCGGGCACCGATGCTGGAAACGACGCCTCGTCGTCGGACGACTCGGGTCTTGCACCGACCACGATCGCGCCGCGTTCGATGGCCCGCCCGACGAGGCGAGCCAGCAGGGGATCGAGCGGGCCGGACAGGCTGAGATTGATCACTGCCGCGCGTTCCTCGATGGCGCGCGCGAGGGCGCGCGCGAGCGTGAAGCTGTTGCACAGGGCGCCGGTTCCGTCGGACCCGGCCACCTGCCAGCATGCACGAAGGATCAGCAGCTTCGCCGCCGGCGCGATTCCAACGATGCCGATGCCGTTGTTCGCAGTGGCGGCGATGATGCCGGCGATCCCCGTGCCGTGCTGCTCGACTGGCTGTGGCCCACGGGTCGCGGCGGACGAGACCAGGTCCTCCTGCTCGATGATGCGACCGGCAAGATCCGGATGCGTAGTGTCGACACCGGTATCCACGACGGCCACGCGAACGCCCTTACCGCGGGAGCGGAGATGCGCGCCCGCCACGTCCATCGCCGTGAAACCGCGCTGCAGGCCGAAGTACGGATCGTCGTAGCCGGTGCTGCTGCGTGTCGCGAATACCTGCATGGCCTGTGCGGATTCGACGTCGGGATCCGCACCCAGGCGGGTCAGCACGCGCTCGCGGGGCTCGTCGCCCCGGATATGGAACACGACGCAATGCACCGCGAGCGCCTCGATCGGCCACTCCGCGACTCGTGCGAGCCCGTAACGTGCCTCGATCTGCGCGACTCGCTGGCGGGCGATCGACGAGATCGTGTAACGCCGGTCGCGTGCGTAGTTCTTGGGAGTGGTGCCGGCTCGTCCAGGCGGCCCGAACTGCGGATTCGACACGGTGACGAGGACCTGCCGTGCCGGGTCTCCGCCCGCGTCAGCCATCGGCCCGGGGTCGGGCGGCGCCGCGCCGATCGTGCCTGCGCAGGCCAGGAGCAGTCCGGTGACGATGTGTATGACAGTACGCAACGAGGTCAGTCCATACCGCCGACAGGTTCGATTGGCTCCGCCAGCAGTACGCCGGGTTGCGACCGAAGCCAGGTCGCGGCGCCCGACTGGATCCCGCGATGGCAGCGTCGTGACGGCAGTCGTGTCCAGCTGCACCGTGAATACGCCGATGTCGGAGGGCCCTGCCACGACGCGACCACCCACCCTGGCGAGGAGATCCCGGATCCCGCCGGCGGTCAGCTCGTCGTTGAAGACCACGTGGAGCAGCGGCCCGGTCGCGGACGGCGCGGGCGCGGGCAGGCTCAAGGTGCGGTATTCCGCGGGCGGCTGCCGGTCGAAGGCGCGGATCACGAGCCCCGCCGCCAGGAGCATGATCGCCGCCGCCTGCACGGCCACCACGGTCACCAGCGGCTGCTCCGCGCTCGGAATGCGGAGCCACCTCAGCGGGCGGAGCCATCTCTCCCGGAATCGACGACGCGATTCGAACGCGTCGATACGGGATGCGAGCCTGGCGAACGCGGTGTGCGGCGCATGGTCGACCACCGTGTCCTCGCGGATCGCGGCGGTGAGCGCGTTGTCAAAGGCGAGCTCCAGCCGGCACTCGTCGCAACCGTCGACATGAGCTTCGATTCCGGCCGCGACCGGACCGGCAAGGGTGCCGTTGGCGAGCCAGGGCAGTGACTCGACAACCGTCGCATGAACGTGGTGGGCTCGATCGTCGGTTCCGGATGTCATGCAGGGTTCCTCTGGTCGGGCTCCGCAGCGGTGTCCGACAACCGGGGCAAGGATGCGCGCAGGCGTTCCCTTGCGTGGAACAGCCGCGTCTTGACGGTATTGACCGGGCAATCCGCGATGGTTGCGATCTCCGCGCAGGAGCAGCCCATGAAATAGGCGAGCTCGATCACGAGGCGTTGAGGAGCCGGCAACGAGAACAAGGCGCGGTCTATGCACTCCCGCAGCTCGCGCTGGCTCGCTCCGGCGTCGTTGCCGGGATCGATCTCGTGCTGTTCGATCGACAGGGTTTCCGGCGACCGGCGGTCCCGCCTCATGCGCTTGAGGGCGAGGCGGTAGGCGATGCCCATCACCCAGGTCGACACGCGCGATTCCCCACGGAAATCGCGCGCGCAGCGCCATACCGTGAACATGGTGTCGTTGACGATCTCCTCCGCGAGGTCGGGGCGGCGCACCGTCCTCAGCAGGAAGCGGGTGAGACGGCGGTGGTACGCAAAGTACAGCCGTTGCATTGCGGCGCGATCTCCGGCCGCAATGCGTTCGAGCAGCGCGAGGTCCTCGTCGGAGTCGACGCGTTGGATCGTGGAGATCGGCCGGGTGGCGCGCTGCTGCATGGCGGCGATGGTCAGAAGCCGATGCCGAGCGTGAGTACGGTGCGCGGTCCCGCATTGTGCGAGCCGAAGAGGTCGCGGCCGCGGGCATCGCTGCCGTACTGCCCGAGGTCGATGGTGAGCGCGCCGATACTGGCCGTCACGCCAACGTTCCAGTAGGTGTAGCCGGTGGAGAACAGGTCGTCGAGATCGTAATAGCCGACCCCGGCGTTGACTGCCATCCAGGGCCGCACGCCGTGGCGCACGCCGAGCTCGTACGCCAGGGCTTTCCGATTCCCTCCCAAACCATACTGGCTGACCATTGTCGCGTCGGGAGACCAGGCGACCGATGCCCGCAACGTGTCGCGGTATATGACGGCGGCCTCGAGCTCCGAGTAGTCATAGTCGAAGAACTCGCCGTCGTCGGGGTAGACGTATCGCACCGCACGGACGTCGATCGCCCAGCGCTCCGTCAGGTCTCGGGTCACGCCGGCGAAGACGTCCAGCTCGGCGGACGCTGCCCCGGCAGGGTGAAACCAGCTGGTCGCGTTGAGCGTCGATGCCCAGGCTCCGGCATACCAGCCACGATCGGCCCGGTAGGACAGCGTCGCCTGCAGCGCCGCGCTGCCATCGGTCTGGGACACGCCGCGCAGCACGTAGTCGCTCGTAGTGGCCAGCCCGCCGGTCCAGTCACCGGCTGCGCTGCGCGCGGGCAAGCCGCCCGCCAGCATGGCGACGACCATGCCGCCCGAGACTCCGAAGGGCCAGCGGCGCGGTTGCATCGGGGTACCCCTTTTGACGTTTGTACCCGCGGCGAACGAAAAGGTTCAAACCGCAGTTCCTACAACCCGCGAAGCCGACCCGCGCGCGAGCCAGGCGACGGCTCCGGCCGCAGTGGCCGATCGGGCAGGCGTTCGATTTCCGTGAAGCTCCAATGCAGCCACAACGTCTGCTCGACATCCCAGCCCCAGTGCTCGCTCCAGCCTGCCGACGAGTCGATGCGAACCTGCTCGGCAGTCAGCAGCCCGCCCAGGGTCAGGTGAACGGCGTCGAAGTCACATGCTGCCGCCGACCAATCGGGCACGGTCCGGCCGTCCTCGCCATGCGCCGCGTACTTCACGCACAAGCTGTGCCATGCCTGGGGTCCATCGATCTCGAGAACGCGCGCATCGGACCGCGCAACGAGACGCCAGCACGCGATCGGATCGGACGTGAACGCATCCGCGAAGTCGCTCGCGCCAAGCGCGATCACCGCCCACGCGCTGCTCGCGCCGTCGACGACTGTCGACGTGAAGAACCCGCCGGCCGGCTTCTGAGCATAGCGTTCCCAGGAGGAGGGGGCCGCTCCGGGGCTGACGAAGTGCCGGGCCAGGGGAGGCCGCGCGTCCTTCGACAGCCATACCTGGTTCGAGCGCTGCAGAGGTGCGAACCACCAGGCCGCGCCCGGGCACGCGAGGAGCGCGCGGGCCAGGTCCTCCAGCCTGCGGTCATCGGCGCCCTCGAGCTCGGCAAGCACGACAGCACGATCCATCCGCCAGAGGCTCACTGCATCGAGCGCCAGGGCCGCTATCTCCACGCTCGTCTGCGGCTCGGCGATGATCGCCGGATCGAGTCCCGAGCGCGCGGCGATCAGGAGAAACGCCCGGCCCGCCGGCGCGGCGAGGAGCGCCTCGATGCGCGTTTGCAGACTTTCCATGGTTCCGGCGGGTCAGCACACAGGCGAGAGCTCGGCGGTCCGCTCACACGACGAGCGGATGGTTGGCCAAAGGTATGTAATGCCGTGCAAGGTGTGCAACAGCGTTCCAATTTAATGCCAGGCGAAGAGCACATTGACGGAGGAAACCTATGAACCTGCAGGACTGGGGAGCCATCGGTGAGGTGGTCGGAGCGCTGGCCGTGGTCGTCACCCTGATCTACCTCGCCAAGCAGATCCGCCTGAACACCCACGCAATGGACGAAGGGCGCAAGCTCGCGCTCGCCCAGACCTACCAGCTGCGCTCCGATGCCTTGCAGGCCATGCTCGTGCAGGCGGCCGACTCGGAACACATCGGACCGATCATCATCAAGCTCACCGGGCTCGGCTATCCGGAGGACGTCAAGGCGCTGGACGGGCTGAGCGATACGGAGCTACGGCGATTCAGGATGTGGCAGATCGCCCAGCAGACGCACTGGGACAACATGCACTACCAGTACCAGCAGGGCTATCTCGACCGGGAGTACTACGAGGACGAATTCAAGACTCGCGTCGTGCGGCTCGCGCCGACGTGGAAGGCGCTCGGATTGACCAGCGGGCGCCGGAGCTTTTTCGCCGAGATAGAACGCTTGATGCGCGAATGAAGCAAATGAGGCACGTGAACCGCCGAAAGGACTCGAGATCGCGACCGAGACCTTTGGCGATCCGGCGCATCCCCCCGTGCTTCTCATCATGGGCGGGATGGCATCCATGTCTGGTGGCCGCAAGCGGTTCTCGAACGACTGGCGAGCCAGGGCCGCCAGTCATCCGCTATGACCAGCGCGACACCGGTCTGTCGACGAAGTATCCGCCCGGCGAAGCGTCCCTACACGCTCACGATCTGGTTAGCGACGCAATCCGCGTGCTGGACGGTCATGAGATTCCGGTCGCTCACGTCGTCGGCATGTCCCTCGGCGGAATGATCGGCCAGATCGCGGCCTTGAAATATCCGTCCCGCATACTTTCCTTGACGGCGATCAGCAGCTCGCCGGTCGGGACGGACAAATCCCGCCTTCCGAAGTTCAGCGAAGCCTTCGCGCAGCACTCGGCTGCGGGTGAAGAGGTCGACTGGTCCGACCGAGTCCAGGTAGTCACCTACATGGTCAAGGATTCGCGCGTGCTCGCCGGCACAGCGCATCCGTTCGAGGAGGCAGAGGTCAGAGCGTTCATCGAGCGGGACTATGACCGGGCGGGCGGCTACTCTGCGCAACCAACCACGGCGCGTTGAAGGTGGAGCGAGTGGCGAGGCCGGCTGTATGAGATGAGGGCGCCCCTTCTCGTCATTCACGGCACAGCAGATCCCGTGTACCCGGTCGACCACGGCATTGCGTTGTCAGAAGCGGTCAGGGGCCGAGCTTGTCCGCATCGAAGGCGGTGGTCACGAACTGCACCGGGCTGACTGGGACACGATCATCGGCAGTATCGCCGAGCACACCAGCGCCAAGTGACCGCTGAGACAGTCTGGCGGACGCGGAAAGGCCCCGTCTCCGGGGCCTTTCGTCAACGTTAGACATCAAGCGACGGCGAATTGCCCGCAACGCAGCTGCGAGCGACGAGCCACGCTAGCTGGCGGTCACCGGCTTGTACTTGAACTTCTGGCCGCCGAGGGTTGCCTCGTACATCAGGCCGCCCTTGGCGATCGTGAACACGGCCATGCCCTTGCGATACTCGCCCACGGTCTTTGCATCCTTCTTGCCGGCGCTCGCGCCCGCGCTGGCGCCGGTGGATCCTGCGCTTGCCGATGCTGAAGCCGTGATGGCGACCGCGCTGGCTTCGGCACCGAACTCGAAGTTGCCCGAGGTGAAGTCATCAAAGGCCCGCTTGTCCTCGAGGAAGATGATCTGGCTGAAGGCCTGCCCCCCGAGCTGCAAGCCGACGGTGAGCTGGTTCATCGTCACGTCGCCGACGTGCTTGCCCTTCGCATATACGCGTCCCGTGCCGTGGGCCCCGCCAACGCCGACACCCGCTTTTCCAATGGTCGGGAACACGGCGTAGCCGTAGCTCTTCTTGAAGAACTCTGCGCTCTCGCCCGCATTCTTGAAGAGCTCTGTCGTATCGCTGTACTCGTCCGCCCAGGCGGCCCCTCCGAACGATGCGATCGCTACGGTCATCAGAATTCCCGGCAGACACGCTTTCATGACCGACTCCTGCTTGTTGGCTGACCCGCAGAATGTACGCCGATTCTCTCTCGCGACGTTACCCCCGCGAGGGCGCCGGAAGGTCATACCGGCCATCGACAACGGGATCACAGGGGCGATCCAGAAAGGACGCTTTGCCAACGCCTGAATGGCAAGCCGGCAGGCCGCCGCCTGATATCACCCCGTCACTGCTGATCCGAAACGCCCACCGCCATGCTGGCGGCGCCCGACAGGATCCATCCGCCGTCCACCGGCAGGTAGACGCCGCTGATGTAGCTGGCGTGCGGCGAGGACAGGAACATCGCGGCGTCGGCGATGTCGTCCACCGTGCCGAGCCGGCGCAGCGGCACCGAGGCAATCGTCTGCGATTCGGCTTCAGGCGTGGGCGCCAGGCGCTGCAACCCCTCGGTGCCGGCAATCGGGCCGGGGCTGATCGCATTGACGCGCACGCCGGCCGGTCCCCACTCCTGCGCGAGCACGCGGGTGACCATGTCGACGCCCGCCTTGGCCGCGCAGACGTGCAGCTGCAGGGGCATGGGCTGCTGGGACTGTGGCGCCGAGATGTTGATCACCGAGGCGCCGGGCTTGCGCAGGTACTGATAGGCCGCGCGAAGAACGTGAAACGTGCCGAGCAGGTCGATGTCCATCACGGCCTTGAAGCCGTTGGGCGACAGGCCCAGCGCCGGCGCGGGGAAATTGCCGGCGGCGCCGGAGATGAGGACGTCGATCGGTCCCAGTTCCGCGTGCGCGTGCGCCAGCGCGGCACTCACCGCCTCGTAGTCGCGCACGTCGGCGCTGAAGCCAACGGCCCTGACCGCAAGCTCGCGTAGCGCGGCCACGGCACTTTCGACCTTGTCGGCCTTGCGGCTGAGTACCGCTACGTGGGCGCCGTTGCGCGCGAATGCCTTGGCGATGCCGAGGTTGATGCCGCTGGTTCCGCCGGCGACGAAGACGGTCTTGCCGCTGAAGTCGAATAAGGCCTGCATGGGCCGCTCCCGGTTGAGCCATCCATTACACTATTGCGGGGCCGAGGCTGAGCGCAATGACCCGCAAGCAGGAAACCATCGCCGCCCGCAGCGCGCAGGTGATGCTGGGACCGAACCCGATCGTCGGTTTCCGGGCGCGCGACGTCGCCCGCGAGACCCTGCGCGTCGCCAGGCTTACGTTGTCGCAGCCGCGGCTCAGTGCTCGCGCCGTTGCGGGTTATGGCGCTGAATTGCGCCGCATCTTCCGTGACGAGTCGCAACTGAGGCCCGGCGCGCGCGACCGTCGTTTCGCGGACCCGGAGTGGCAGGAGAATCCGCGGTACCGCAAGTGGTTGCAGTCCTACCTGGCGCTCGAGCGCAGCACCGATGCCTGGATCGGCGAACAGCAGCTGCCGGCACACAGCCAGGCACGCCTGCGGTTCATGCTTTCCCTGCTCACCGACGCGATTGCGCCCTCGAACTTTCCCTGGCAGCCGGAGGCGGTCAAGCGCTTCCGCGAAACGGGTGGGCAAAGCGCGCTCGACGGCCTGCGGAGCCTGCTGCGCGATGTGCGTGAGAACGGCGGCCTGCCGGCCCAGGTCGACAAGGAGCCCTTCAAAGTCGGCGTCAACCTGGGCATCACAGAGGGCGCGGTCATCCTGCGTACCGAGCTGATCGAGCTCATCCAATACCGGCCGCGCACGGCGCAGGTACGTCGCGCGCCCGTGCTGGTCGTGCCACCGCAGATCAACAAGTACTACATCTTCGACCTGTCCCCGGAAAAGAGCGTGGCGCGTGGGCTGCTCGAGGCCGGATTCCAGGTCTTCGTGATCAGCTGGCGCAACCCGACCGCGGAGCAGCGCGACTGGGGCCTGGCGGAGTACGCCGCCGCGATCGACGTGGCGGTATCGACCGTGTGTGCCGTCACGGGCCACAAGAAGGTCAACCTGGCGGGCGCCTGCGCGGGTGGCATCACCCTCGCCAGCCACGTCGCTACGCGCGCAGTCGCCGCCGATACGCGCGTGAACTCGCTGACCCTGCTGGTCAACGTCCTGGACCAGTCGGGGATTGGCGATACCCCGCTCGGCCTGTTCGCCACGCCCTCCGCGATCGCCGCGGCCAAGCGCTACTCCGAGCGCAAGGGCGTGCTGGACGGGAAGGACCTGAGCACGGCCTTTGCATGGCTGCGACCCAATGACCTCGTGTGGTCCTACTGGATCAACAACGTGCTGCTGGGCAGGAAGCCGCCTGCCTTCGACGTGCTGTACTGGAACAACGACAGCACGCGCCTGCCGGCGCGCCTGCACGGCGAATTTCTCGACATCTACCGGACCAACGCACTGGCCAGGCCGGGCACCTTCAGGCTGCACGGAGTGCCCGTCGATCTCGGCAGGATTCGCTGCGATACCTATCTGATCGCCGGCACCACCGATCACATCACGCCCTGGAAGGCCTGCTTCGCCAGCACGCGCCTCTTCGGCGGGCACAATACCTTCGTCCTGTCGAACAGCGGTCACATCCAGAGCATCCTCAATCCGCCCGGCAACAAGAAGGCGGAGTTCTGGACCGGCGGCGAGGCGGTGCCCGATGCCGACGCCTGGCACAAGTCCGCACGGCGCCACGAGGGCAGCTGGTGGCCGCACTGGCACGCCTGGCTGCGCAAGCGATCGGGTGCCGCACGGCGCGCGCCTGAAAAACTGGGGAGCCCCGACTATCCCGAGATCTGTCCGGCACCCGGCACCTACGTGCACGGCTGACCGCATCGCATGCCCGTCAAGAAAAAGCTCGAAGAACAGGAAAACGGGGGATCGGGACGGGAGCAGCGCAGGGGCGCGCTGGCCGACTCGGGCGCCGAGGAAGGCTATGCCCGGGTGTCCGGTCAGCGCCTGCGCTACGCCCACCTGAAGGGAACCGGCACGCCGCTGCTGCTCTGCAACGGGGTCGGCGCGAACCTGGAGCTGGCGCTGCCGCTGGCGCGAGCCGTCTTCGATGCCGGTGGTGCTCCGGTGGTGCTGTTCGATCTGCCGGGAATCGGACGCTCGCCGCCGGGTCGCTGCCTGCCCGGACTGCGTCACTATGCGCGGCTCGCGGTGGGCCTGCTGGACGCGCTTGGGTATAGCGGATCGTTTGCCGTCGCCGGTGTCTCCTGGGGAGGGGCGCTCGCGCAACGCATCGTCCGGGATTACCCCGAGCGCGTATGCGGCCTGGTCCTGATGGCCACCAGCCCGGGCATCCTGATGGTTCCGGGCCGTCCCAGCGCACTGGTTCGGATGATCACGCCCCGGCGCTACCTGTCGCGCAGGTACATGGCGCGCAACGCCGCCGCGATCTATGGGGGCGAGATGAGAGGGCGTCCCGACCTGGCTGCGGACTTCGCCCGCATGACCCACGCGCCGACGCCCGGCGGGTATCTGCAGCAGTTGCTCTCGGTGCTCACGTTCAGCAGCCTGCCGTGGCTGCATCGCGTCGAATGTCCGGCGTTGGTCATGGGCGGCGACGATGACCCGCTGGTTCGCACGATCAACCTGCGGGTCCTTGCTGCGCTCCTGCCGCGGGCACAGCTGCATATCGTCCCGCAGGGCGGCCACCTGTTCATGGTGATGCGGCCGCGGGAGACCGCCGGCAGGATCGCCGAGTTTCTGAAGACCTGTCAGGCCCGCTAGTCGGCGCACTCACCGCGAATGCAATGGCGCAGTGCGACAGGGCGATGCACGGCTGCGGCGTGCGCGGGTACGCCTGCGGTTGCCCATCCTCGACGGGCAATGCAAGCTGCACCTGCACGGGATCGCCTTTGGAAACAAGGATGACTACCAGTACAGGACATCGTGGTGTCAGGGCAGCGGCCCTGGCACTGATGCTCGCGGGTTGCTCGGAGGGCGACCAGGCATTCAAGCCGCCGCCTCCGGAAGTGGGTGTGGTCGCGGCGCGCGCCGAACGCGTGCCGATCACACGCGACCTGGTCGGGCGGCTGTCGGCCACGCGCACGGCCGACGTGCGCGCGAGAGTCGCTGGCGTTCTCCTCAAGCGTCTCTACCGGGAAGGTACCGATGTCAAGGAGGGCCAGGCGCTGTTTCAGATCGACCCGGCCTCACTGCAGGCCACGCTGCAGGGCGCCCGGGCCGCGCTGGCACAGGCGGAGGCGAGCGCGACCAATGCCCGCATCGCCGCCGAACGCAACCGCAAGCTCGTCGGCACGGGCGCGGTATCCCGGTCGCAGCTGGATAGCGCGGAGGCCGAGGAGCGCTCGACTGCCGCCCAGGTGCTGCAGGCGAAGGCGAACGTCGAGGTCGCCCGGATCAATCTCGGCTACGCGACGGTGCGCGCGCCGATCTCCGGACGCGCCGGGCAGCAACAGGTCACGGAGGGCGCATTGGTGGGCGAAGGCGGCGCGACGCTGCTCACCACCATCGAGCAGGTCGATCCGATCTACGTCAATTTCGATCAGCCCGCTGCCGAGATCCTGCAGCTGCGTCGAGCGCAGGCGGCTGGCGAGATCACGCTCGTGCAGGCCAATAAGGCGCAGGTGCAGCTCATCCTGCCCGATGGCACCCCCTACGGCCTGCCGGGTACCCTGGAGTTCTCCGATGTGAGCGTTGACCCCACCACGGGCGGTCTGGCCTTTCGCGGCCTCATTCCGAATCCCGATCGCCAGCTCCTCCCGGGAATGTTCGTCAACGTGCGCGTCATGGTGGGCGACCTGAACCAGGGATTCCTGGTTCCGCAGATTGCCCTGTTGCGCGACGCCAGCGGCCCGTACGTTCAGATCGTCGACGCGCAGAACAAGGTCGCGCAGAAGCGCGTGACGACGGCCACCACCCGCGGCAGCAACTGGATCGTCACCTCGGGGCTCGCGGCCGGCGACCGCATCATCGTCAGCGGCATTCAGCAGGCGCCGCTCGGTGCGGAGGTCAAAGCCGTGCCCTATCAGCCGCCGGCGGAGAAGGCGGCGCAGTCCGGCTCGGGCGATCGGCGTTAGGTTCCCTGAGTCGTGGCAACGTTTTTCATCGATCACCCGGTCTTCGCATGGGTGATCGCCATTCTGATCACGCTGGGCGGCGGCATCGCGATCGCCAACCTGCCGATCGAATCCTATCCGCAGGTCGCCCCGCCGCAGGTCATCGTGTCGACGGTCTACCGCGGCGCCGATGCGAGCACGGTCGAGCGCACGGTCACGCAGGTCATCGAGCAGCAACTGACCGGCCTCGACGGGCTGCTCTACTTCACGTCCACGTCGAATTCGGACGGCAGCGCACAGATCACCATCACTTTCGAGACCGGCACGGACGCGGACATCGCGGCCGTGCAGACCCAGAACCGCGTGGCGCTGGCTCAGCCGCGCCTTCCCGCCGAAGTGATTCAGCAGGGCGTGACGGTTGCGAAGGCGACGGCGGGATTTCTCATAGCCGTAGCGATTCGCTCCGAGGATCGCGCGCTCGATGCCGGCGAGCTCAACAACATCATCGCCGCGCGTGTCGTCGACCAGATCCAGCGCATTCCGGGTGTCGGCGCCGCCGAGCAGTTCGGTGCCGAGTACGCGATGCGCATCTGGCTCGATCCGGACAAGCTGCACGCTTACGCATTGTCCCCGACGCAGGTGCTCGACGTACTGCGCGATCAGAACGTGCAGTTCGCTTCCGGGTCGCTGGGCGCCGACCCTGCGGTGCAGGGCCAGCAGTTCACGGCGCCCGTGATCGCCGAGGGCCGATTCACGTCGGTACAGCAGTTCGAAGACATCATCGTGCGCGCGGAAGCCGGCGGCTCGACGGTCCGGTTGAAGGATGTGGCCCGGGTCGTGCTCGGCCCATCGACATACGGGTTCGATCTGCGGCTCGACGACGAGCCGGTCGCGGGCTTCGGCGTGCAACTCCTGCCGGGGGCCAACGCGCTCGACGTCGCCGATCGCATCAAGGCCAAGATGGCGGAACTGCAGCGAACCTTTCCGGCGGGCGTTTCCTGGTTCGTGCCCTTCGACGCCACCGATTTCATCACCATCTCGATCGAGGAGGTGATGATCACGCTGGTGGCGGCGGTCGTGCTCGTCTTCATCGTGATGCTGGTGTTCCTGCAGAGCCTGCGCGCCACGCTCATTCCAATGCTGGTCGTACCGGCCGCGCTGATGGGCGCCTTCATCGGCATGTACGCCGCGGGATTTTCGATCAACCAGCTGAGCCTGTTCGGCATGGTGCTGGCGATCGGCATCGTGGTGGACGACGCCATCGTCGTCATCGAGGCGGTCGAGCGCATCATGCGCGAGGAGAATCTCTCGCCGCGTGAGGCGACGCGCAAGGCGATGGGTCAGATCACGGGCGCGATCGTGACGATCACCGTGGTGCTCGCGGCGGTCTTCATTCCGAGCGCGCTGCTCGGCGGCGCGACCGGCGCGATTTACCGGCAGTTCGCCCTCACGATCGCGGTCTCGATGCTGTTCTCCGCATTCCTGGCGCTGAGCTTCACGCCGGCGCTGTGCGCGAGCCTGCTGAAGCCGACGCACCTGGAACCAAACGTTTTCTTTCGCTGGTTCAACCGCGGCTACGACCGTTCGCAGCGTGCCTACCTGGACGTGGTGGCCGGCTCCGTGCGCCGCACGCCGCACTGGATGGCAGCCTTCGCCGTGCTGGTCGTGCTCGGCGGATTGCTGTTCGCGCGGCTGCCGGGCAGCTTCGTACCCGAGGAAGACCAGGGCTTCGTCATCGGCATCGTGCAGCTGCCTCCCGGCGCTTCGCTCGATCGCACCATGAACGTGATGTCGCGGATGGGCAGGATTCTCAAGACGCACGAGGCCGTGCACAGCGTGTTCCAGGTCGGGGGCTTCGGCTTCACCGGTCAAGGCGAGAACGTCGGCATCGTGTTCGTCCGCCTGAAGCATTGGGACGAGCGCGACAGCAACTCGAGCGAGATCAACCAGTGGGCGAACGGAACGTTGTTCGGCGAGATCAAGGACGCCACGGTATTCGTCGTCAACCTGCCGACCATCAGCGGCCTGGGCGCGTTCGGCGGTTTCGATTTCTTCCTCGAGGACCGCACCGGCAAGGGACACGACGAGCTCATGGCCGCGCAGAACGCTTTGCTCGGCAAGGCGGCACAGAATCCGATTCTCGCCAACGTAACCTCGAGCACGCTCTCCGATGCGCCGCGTTTCGCGATGTCGGTCGACCGGGTGCAGGCCCAGTCGATGGGCCTCAGCGTGAGCGAGGTCTACGCGGCCATCCAGTTGATGCTGGCCCCGGTGTACGCCAACGACTTCTACTACCAGGGGCGGGTACTGCGCGTACTTCTGCAGGCCGATGCGCCCTATCGCATGGGGCCGGACGCGCTCAACCGGATCTATGTGCCCGTGGTCAATGGCACAGGCTCCTCGAACGGGATGAGTTCCGACCCGGATCCCGCTCCGCGGATGGTCCCGCTCGCAAGCGTGGTGCGCGCCGACTGGGACATCGGCCCGCCGAGCGTGACGCGCTACAACGGCTTCCCGGCCGTCAACATCACCGGGCAGACCGGTCCGGGACGCAGTTCCGGCGAAGCCATGGCTGAAATGGAGCGCATCGTCGCGGAGGAACTTCCCGAAGGCTTCGGCTTCGACTGGGCGGGCCAGTCGTTGCAGGAGATCGTCGCCGGGGCGCAAGCGCCGATGCTGTTCCTGCTCTCGGTGCTGGTCGTGTACCTGTGCCTGGCCGCGCTTTACGAAAGCTGGGCGACGCCCGTGGCCGTGATGCTGGTGGTGCCGCTTGGTGTGCTTGGCGCGATCCTCGCGGTGACGCTGCGCGGCCTCCCGAACGATGTGTTCTTCAAGATCGGGCTCATCACGATCATCGGCCTGTCCGCCAAGAACGCGATCCTGATCGTTGAGTTCGCGGTGAGCGAGCACGCCGCGGGCAGGAGTTTGCGTGACAGCGTGATCGAAGCTGCGCGGTTACGCCTGCGCCCGATTCTCATGACCTCGTTGGCGTTCATCCTTGGCGTGCTGCCGCTGGCCATCTCCACCGGCGCCGGCGCGAACGCGCGACGTGCGATCGGCACTGGCGTCGTGGGCGGCATGCTCGGCGCAGTGGTGCTCGGCGTGCTCCTGGTGCCGGTGTTCTACGTCGCCGTGCGCCGGATCCTGGGCGATCCGCTGGACGCAGGGAGCCCTGGCGCGAACGCAAAGGCCTCCTGAGCAGCCTCAAGCTCGTTCCTGCCCGCCCTTCGCGAACGGGCGTGCGGAGAAAAACGGGTCGCCCACGGTGCTGCTGTCAGGTCATTTGATACGCGTGTACACAGTGCGCAGCGCCAACTGCTCTTTCCCTCCGGGAGGCGTGAAGTACAGCTCGAAGACCTAATCCTGGCTCACCTTGTGAAAGACAATTGTGCTCACCGGGCTGCCGTCAGGTCTCGTGGTGTGCTCGAGCATCAGGTCCTTGCCGACCAGCTCGTACCGGACGTGCAGCACCACCGACGCGCCGTTATTGAAGCACTCGATGGTCAACGTGTCCGATTGCATTACGTTGCGTCCAACCACCTCGCCGTCGTCGAAGCTGGCAAAGCCCCGGTCGGTCCCGTCGCAGAGCGTGAGAACGGTATCGCGCGCGGCCAGTGCGAACCTCCCGTTCGCCAGTTGCACGAGGCTGCGACGCGCATCCCCTCCGTCCACGGGGTCGACGCCCATCCAATACCCTTGAAATCCGTGCTTGATCTTCCCCGGCGGGTGCACCGACGGGGTTTGCGCCCAGGCGTGCGCCATGAGGACGACCCCGAGAACGCCGGCAATCGAGAGCCCGAGATAGCGGCGCATGGCGGAACCTCCTTGCGAGCAAGACGATGCTCAGCCAAAGGAGAAGTCCGGATGGTCAGTTCTGTCAAGGAGAGCCCGCACGCGCCGAGCGCGCTCGCGGTTGCTGGTCGCGGGCGAGCCGGCGCCTTATTTGCCCGTGGCGCCGGCTTTCGGCACGTCGGTCATGGCGCGGGCGACCGCTTCCGCCTTCGCCAGCGCGCGCAGTATGTTACCGCCCGCGACCAGCTCCAGGTCCTGGTCCGACCAGCCGCGGCGGATGAGCTCGGCGAACAGGTTCGGGTACATCGAGACGTCGGACAGGCCTTCCGGCCAGGCGCTGGCGCCGTCGAAGTCGCCGCCGATACCGATGTGCTCGACGCCCGCGATCTTGCGGATGTGCTCGATGTGGTCCGCGACCTTCGCGATCGGGGGCTTCGGCAGCTCGAGCTTGCCGAGGATCTCGTCCGAGATGCGGTCCTTCTCTTCGAAGCTCAGTCCCTTGGAGCGCCGCGAAATCTCGGCCAGCGCCGGCGCCTGGAGGCGAGCGACTTCCGGATCGATGAATCCGGCCACGAAGGTCACCATGACGACGCCGCCGTTCTCCGGCAGCCGCCTGAGGATGTCGTCCGGCACGTTGCGTGGTACGTCGCACAAGGCGCGCACCGAGGAATGCGAGAAAATCACCGGGGCGCTGGAAACCCGCAACGCGTCATCCATCGTCCCGGGCGCCGCGTGCGACAGGTCCACGAGCATCCCGATCCGGTTCATTTCGCGAACGATCTCTTCGCCGAAGGCGGTCAAACCGCCGTGCGTCGGCGGCAGGGCGGCTGAGTCCGCCCAGTCCGTGTGGGTGTTGTGCGTGAGCGTCATGTACCGAACGCCGAGGTCGTAATAGGCGCGCAAGACGCCGAGCGAATTCTCGATGGCATGACCGCCTTCCATGCCCAGCAGCGACGCAATCCTGTTCGCGCGATGCGCGGCACGGATGTCGTCCGCAGTGCGGGCGAACATGAACGTGTCCGGATACTGCGCGATCATGCGCGTGGCGATGTCGATCTGTTCGAGCTGGGTTCGCGCGTAACCGCCGGGAGCCTCGCCGGGCGTGTACACGGACCAGAACTGGCCGCCCACGCCACCCTCGCGGAGCCGGGCGATATCGGTCTGCCCCTCGACCTTGCCGCGCAGGTCATAGAGCTCGACCTTGCCCCGGGCTTTCTTGTCCAGGCGGATCGCCCACGGCAGGTCGTTGTGCCCGTCGATCAGGATGGTTCTCTTCAACAGCTCCTTCGCATGCAGCAGCGCCGCATCCGGATTCTCGGCGTGGGCGGTCGGCAGCGCCGCGGCAGAGAGAAGAAGAGTGAAGGCGCAGGCGAGGAGGGAGCGTTGAATGGTCATCATGGCGACGAAGAAGCCGTGCCGATCAGCACGCCGCCCAGCGCGCGGATGCCGGCGCCGCGCTCAAGAGCCAGTCGTTCGATTCAGCTCAGTAGATTTCGCCGCGCGAAGACGTGAGCACGCCGGCCTCCGCCGTGAGCGTGTAAGCGATGCCGCCCGTTCCGCTCCAGCGTCGAGGTCGAAGCCGCCGCCCAGGACCGATCCGGTACACGTTGACGTTGCGGTACGTGAGTGGCGTGCCGGGCTGGCAGACCTCCGGAAGCCCGGGCGTGCTGAGGAAGTAGACGAAGGGCGTGGTATGAGTGGGCGTAGCGAACACCTCGACCGTGCCATTCGTCGGGTCGACGTGCAGCGCCGTCTCGCGGTCGGCTGCGATCGCCCGGCCCTGGGTGGGGGTGGCCCATCCGTCCGAGACCAGCCGGGCGAGGAACGCCACGGTCCGGCCCATGCGGTCGCGCTCCTGCAAGTGCTGATCGGTGATCAGGCCGGCCAGCTTCGGCAGCGCCACGAAATCCCGGTCGAGCGTGACGTGGCGACTGAACGGATCGGCCAGGGAGTCCTCGGAGGTCGCGCTGCGGTTGCTCAAGGCCGCATACACGAACTCGCCCATGATGGCCATGCCCGCGCTGGTGCCGCCGACGGGCGCCGGCTTGGCGGCCACGTGCTCGATGGCGTCCTCCACCGGCGTGCCCTTCCAGAACTTCACGTACTCCGACTGGTCGCCACCGGCGATGAACAACGCCTCCGCGTTGCGAATGGTCTCGATCACGAACTCGTTGAATGCGGCGTTGCGGTTCTTGAAGACGATCGTGGCCACGGAGTCGCACTAGCACAGGTCGTTGATGTAGGGGTTGTAGGCGTCGGTACCCGAGGCCCGGATCACGACGAAGTCGCCGCCGCCGGCGGCAGCGCCCATGCGCACGAAGTTCTCGTCGACGTCGGTGCCGCCTCCCTGGAGCACGAGCAGCGCGCTGGTCGGCGTCGCGACGTCGGCTGGGTTGCCGACGACGAAGTACTGGTAGCCGGGCGCGGCGACAGCCGTCGTCGTCCAGCCCGAGAGGCACAGCCCGAGGAAGCCCAGCTTCGCAAGCGATGACCGCATGTCGCACCTCCGTTCTTTGCGAACCGGTCGAGATGGGTCGGAGCCTAGCGCTTGCGACCGGGCCGGCGCAACAGCGTGAACTCCGAGAACTCCCACGACCGCAGCGCCAGGATGGCGCTGCAGCCCTCGCGTCTCTCGAGCGGGAGTTTTGCATCGTTTCGGGCGAGCTGCTCGAAGTCTGCCGCGAGCCGCTCGATACCGGACTTGAAGCGATACAACGATTCGGCCGACAGCGTGCCCCCGATGAAACGGAACTCATCGGCTGGTGCGTCGAAGCGTGCGTTGAAGAACTCCGGCACCACCCGTTGCACGAAGAACGCGTGGACCGGCCCGTCCTTGCGCCATGCGAAGTTGCGTGCCGTGAGCTTGCGCATGCGGTGTGGAGGCCGGAACTCCGCAATGCCGAGCCGCTCGAGCCTCAACAACAGATCGATCAGCTCGCCTTCGCCGATGCTGAACGTCGCGACGATCTCGCTGAACTTCCAGTCATTCACGATCAGGTACGTCAGCAGGAGCAGCTTCGGTCGGCTGACCAGCGCCTGTTCCTGGTCCGCGCTCAGCTGCGTCAGCAGCGTCGACTCCGATGGGGGTTCGAGCAGGTCGTTCAGCGTGATGCCGAGGACGTCGCAGATCTGATCAAGACGCCTGAGCGAAAAGTGCCCCCGACTCAGATCGCGCTTGACGGTGGGCTCGCTGACCGTAAGCCGCTGCGCCAGCATCCGGTACGTGATGCCCTCGGCGCGCAGGCGCGCCTTGAGATTGCGGACCAGTGTCTTCGAATTGGACATGCGGGGAGACCGGATCGAGATGGTATAAAGAAACGATACCGCGCAGCTCCCCGGGTGTCACTGCGGCATGCGGAGATTGCGCGGCGGCACACGGTTGCCGCAGCCTGCCGACCCGGGAAGTCAACCTCCGGGGGCGCCACACTTGACCATCATCGTGTTTCTCGTCGCACTCGCGGCGATCGCCGGCCTGGTTCTGGTCATCGAAGCCGACGGCGAAGAATCCGTACGCCTGCGCCACCCGATCGGCCTGTTGACGTGGCTGACGAGGGGCAACTGGCCGGCCAAGGTTGGCGGCGCACTGGTGATCGTGGGCCTGGCGGCCCTGCTTCGCTACGCGCTGATCAATATCGATGTTCCAGCGACGCTGAAGCTTGCGGCAGGCGTGGTCACATCCCTTGCGCTCGGTCTCGCATCGATGCTCGTCGGCGGTGGCAGCGCGCGACGCGCGGTGTCACTCGCGCTGGGCGGAGCGGCGTTCGGTGTCGCCTACATGACGGCCTACAGTGCGTTCGCGCTGTTCCATTACGTTGCGGACCCGATTGGACTCGCGTTCCTGGCGTTGACCTCCGTCGGCGCCGGTGTCTTCGCCGTCACGCGCAGCGCACTTTCGCTTGCTGTTCTGTCGATGGTGGGAGCGTTCATGGCGCCTGCCTTTGCGGTCGGGGATCCCGGGCCGCAGGTCGTCTACGGCTACTACCTCGCGGCCAGCCTGCTGACGCTGGCGATGGTCCGGGCGCGCGGTTGGAGACCGCTCATTCACCTGAGCTTCCTGTTCACGATCGCAGGTGGCGTTTTCTTCGCGTGGACCGCGAAGTACTACACGGCGGAATATTCGGACGTCATGCGGCCGATGCTCCTGCTGCTGTCGGCAGTACACGTGGCGATGCCGATCGTCGAGCGAAGCCGCTCGCCATCACGGTTGATCGAGCGGCTCGACGTCCTTTATATGATTGCCTTGCCCGTGGTCGCCGCGGTCGTAGCCGTCGGCATCTCCCCGAACCGCCTGGACCTTTCGACGACCCTCTTCGGTCTCGGCGGAATCTGGGTCGCGGCAGCGGCCTGTCTGCGCGTGGCCCGGCGCGAAGGTGCGCTCACTCATGCCGTCATCGGCGCCTTGCTGATCCTGCTCGGCGCCGCCTCGCGCTTTCATGACTGGCCCTGGGAGCTCATATCGCTCGCCCTTGCGGTCGGTGCGCTCGGCATCGCGGGCAAGCATTCAACCAGCCGCAGGCTGCACAACATCCTGGCCGGCCTGGTCGTGCTTCTCGGCGCGATGCACGTCTTGAGCTCGCATGCAGGGCCGGCGCACGGACAAGCGTTCCTGAGCGGCCCGTTCCTGGAGCGCATCGTCGGCGCCACGCTGTTCGTCATCGCAGGTTGGATCTGCCGCCGGCTGCGACAGTCACTCGATACGCTCCTGCTCGCGGTCGGCATCTGCTGGGGCGCATTCGCGATCGGCAGCGAGCTGATTCGGTGGAACCTGGCGACGCTTGCCGTGGTCGTGCACTGGGCCTTGCTGCTGACTGCCGCGAGCCTGTGTATTGCTGCTCGACGCGTGAGAATCGCGGATAGCGCCGTGGTGCCGCTGGTCGTCGCAATCGTCGCCACCGCCGCCTGGTCTTCGATGTCCGCATCCGCCGCTGCGGCCTGGATCAGCCTGCTCGCTGCCTCGTTGGTACTCATCGCTGTCTCGGTGCGACCCGATGGCGGCCGAGACGACTCGTCGGTGGGGCGACTGGTCGCCGCGCTCGGGGCTGCAGTCGTCGGCGCCGTCTGGGGCTCCCGCGCGGGTTCAGCAGTCGGCATCGAGCTGACGCAGTTCGCCTTGCTGTGCGGGTCGCTCGCTGCGATCGGAACGCTGGTCGCTGGCCGCATGGCGACGGACGGACGCGCAGACTGGCTCGGGACCGTCGCAGATGTTTTCGGCGTGGCCTTTACCGTCGTGATCACGTGCGCCACGCTATTGTTCATCGCCCGCGATCCCTGGGCAGTGTCACTCGAGGTTGCATGCCTTGGCGGCCTCGGGCTCGTCGCCTGGATCCGCGCCAGGTCTCAGCGACCCGTCGATTCCGCGACCGCCGCATGCATCCTCGCCTTTGCGTTGATCCTGCAGGCCAGCGTCCTGCGATGGCTGGGCCCCCCGGGGGACCTGACCGTGGCGGACATCCTGCGCATGCGATCGCCCGCCGTCGTGTCGCTGGTGTGGGCCACGGCCGGATCGGCGCTGACGATCCTGTCGCTCAGGGTCGCGTCACGCCGGTTGTGGGCGGGCGGCGCGGCGCTGCTGGTCGCCTCGGCCATCAAGTTCGTGCTGATCGACTTCGGTTCCCTGGGGCAGCTCGCCAACATCCTGGCCGTCATAGCAGCGGGTGGCATGTTCCTGCTCGTCGGATGGCTCGCGCCAATTCCGCCTGCTTCGCGAGACGATGAGACACCGCCAGCCACGGACTTCAAAGGCTCAGGGACACCCGCCACGAGCGCCGTCGCCGACCGCGCCCCGACTCGGCGAGGTCTCGCGTGGTCCATCGCGCTGATCGTAGGGCTCGCATCGGCGATCCAACAGTGCGGCCACGACGTGCGTGATCCGCGTATTCCGA
Source organism: uncultured Gammaproteobacteria bacterium (assembly GCA_963834855.1). Taxonomy (GTDB): domain Bacteria; phylum Pseudomonadota; class Gammaproteobacteria; order Steroidobacterales; family Steroidobacteraceae; genus DATJKD01. The sequence goes on from CAWIDH010000003.1 coordinate 62,477, forward strand.
TCCGCGGCCCTCAGATATCGGCGGAGGACCCGGCGCCGCCGACGTAATCGTCAAACGTGCGCCGCGGTCCCAGGGGCATCCATGTCTGCGGCCAGAACCCGCGTGGAACGGTCTGTAGCTTCATTACGCCGTATTCCTCGGGCCATGTCCGCGGAGGCGGCCGCCGGAAAGTGCCCATCAGCATGTCGACCAGCGGCAGATGGATCGCATAGTTCGCGTCGACGTAATCCTCGGCGCGCGCGTGATGCCAGTGGTGATACCGAGGGGTGACCAGGACGTACTCGAGCCAGCCGAAGTCGAGACGCAGATTCGCGTGCGCAAGCACGGCCTGGATGCCCACCAGGATCACGTAAGCGTTTACGGCTGCAGGCGCGAATCCGAGCACGACGAGCGGCAGCAGGACGGCGCTGCGCGTGAGCAGGATCTCGACCATGTGGACCCGTGAACCTGCGAGCCAGTCCATGTTGCGGCTCGAGTGATGCACCGCGTGGAAGCGCCACAGCCACGGCAGCTTGTGATAGGCGCGGTGCAGCAGCGCCTGCGCCAGGTCGGCCAGGAGCACGGCGAGCAGGAACTGGGCCCAGGTCGGCAGCGATTGAACGGCTTCCTTCGCCGACGGGAACACGGCGAGCGCGGCAATCGTCCCTGTCGACGCCGTGACGGCGATGAGCACGAATTGCACGAGCACATGGCTGACGAAGAAATAGGCGAGATCCGTCCGCCACTCGGGGCGCAGCGGCGACATGGGTCTGACCGCCATCATCTTCTCGATCGGAACGAAAATGAGCGCGGAGAAGAAGAGCGCGATCACGAACCAGTCGAGGCCGAGCGAGAATGCGGTCGACTCGATCGGGTCGAAGTGCACGGTGGCGCCGCCCAGCAGCACCGCGAGCCCCGCGCTCGCCACGCCGACAAATGCGACGCGCCTGTCGCGATTGCGCAGGATTGCGATCGTGCCCAGCACGAACGACGCCACCAGGCCGATCAGCAACAGGTGCCGCGCAAACTGCTCGGTGTAGACCGCGCGGAAGTCACGGCTCGTCAGGAGCTGCGGGAAATGGAAGCACAGCACGCCGATCAGTGCCAGCAACCCGAGCCCGGCCGAGAGCCAGGCAGACCACGAACGCCGCCGGCTCTGCATCAGGAGTACCGAGGGGACCGCCTGAACGGCGCGACGCCTAGAGCAGCGGCACCAGCAGCAGCGCGACGATGTTGATGATCTTGATCAGCGGGTTGATCGCCGGGCCGGCGGTGTCCTTGTACGGGTCGCCCACGGTGTCGCCGGTCACGGCCGCCTTGTGCGTCTCGGAGCCCTTGCCGCCGAAGTTGCCTTCCTCGATGTACTTCTTGGCGTTGTCCCAGGCGCCGCCGCCGGTGCACATGGAGATCGCGACGAAGAGGCCGGTGACGATCGTCCCGATCAGCACGCCGCCCAGCGCCTTGATGCCGGCGCCGGGGCCGAGCAGGTAGTTCATGCCGAAGCCGACGATCACCGGGATCAGGATCGGCAGGAGCGAGGGGATGATCATCTCCCTGATCGCCGCACGGGTCAGCATATCGACGGCCCTGGAGTAATCCGGCTTGGCCGTGCCCTCCATGATGCCCTTGATCTCCTTGAACTGGCGGCGCACCTCGATGACGACCGAGCCCGCGGCGCGGCCGACGGCCTCCATCGCCATTGCGCCGAAGAGATAGGGCACGAGACCGCCGATGAAGAGCCCGATGATCACCGCCGGGTCGGCCAGCGAGAACTGCTGCAGCTTGCCGGCGATGTCGAGGTTGTGGGTGTAGTCGGCGAAGAGCACCAGCGCGGCGAGACCGGCTGAGCCGATCGCATAGCCCTTGGTGACGGCCTTGGTCGTGTTGCCGACGGCATCGAGCGCGTCGGTGATCTTGCGCACGTCCTTCGGCAGCCCCGACATCTCGGCGATGCCGCCCGCGTTGTCGGTGATCGGGCCGTAGGCGTCGAGCGCAACGATCATGCCGGTCATCGACAGCATCGCGGTGGCGGCGATCGCGATGCCGTACAGGCCTGCGAGCTGGTAGGCGCCCCAGATCGCCGTGCAGATCGCCAGCACGGGCAGCGCGGTCGACTTCATCGACACGGCGAGCCCGGCGATGACGTTCGTGCCGTGACCGGTCTGCGAGGCCGCGGCCACGTAGCGCACGGGCGCGTACTCCGTCGCGGTGTAGTACTCGGTGATCCAGATCATGGCCGCCGTGAGCCCGAGCCCGATCAGCGTGCAAAGGAACAGGTTCATCGCATCGGCGCCCATCATCGAGCGCGTGACGAAGTAGAACGCGATCGCAGCGATGACACCCGAGACGATGATGCCGCGGTAAAGCGCATTCATGATCTTGCCGCCGTCGCGCGCCTTGACGAAGAAGGTGCCGACGATCGAGGCGACGATCGACACGGCGCCCAGCACCAGCGGGTAGAGCACCGCGTTTGGCCCAAGCGACTGCATCGTGAGCCCCGCGAGCAGCATGGTCGCGACCACGGTCACCGCGTAGGTTTCGAAGAGGTCCGCCGCCATGCCGGCACAGTCGCCGACGTTGTCACCGACGTTGTCCGCGATCACCGCCGGGTTGCGCGGGTCGTCCTCGGGGATGCCGGCTTCCACCTTGCCCACGAGATCGGCGCCCACGTCGGCGCCCTTGGTGAAGATGCCGCCGCCGAGACGCGCGAAGATCGAGATCAGCGAGCCGCCGAAGGCGAGCCCGACCAGGGAGTGCAGCGCTGCGTCCGCGTCGCCCGTCGCCTGGAGCATCAGCGCGTAGTACGCGGCGACGCCAATCAGGCCGAGGCCGACCACCAGCATCCCGGTGATCGCGCCGCCACGGAACGCGACCTGCAGCGCCGGGTTCAGGCCCACGCTCGCCGCGTGTGCGGTGCGGACGTTGGCGCGCACCGAGACGTTCATGCCGATGTAGCCCGCGAGACCCGAGAGCACCGCGCCCACCGCGAAGCCGCCGGCGGTCGCCCAGCCGAGGGCGAAGCCGAGCACGATGAAGAGCACTACGCCGACGATCGCGATCGTCGTGTACTGGCGGTTGAGGTAAGCCTTGGCGCCCTGCTGGATGGCTGCCGCGATCTCCTGCATCCGGGCATTGCCCGCGGGCTGCGCGACGATCCAGCGCACGGAGACGATGCCGTACAGGATCGCGATCACGCCCGCGCCGATCGCGAGCCACAGCGCGAGGTCAGTGGTCATTGGTGGAGCTCCCGTCTCTGGTATTTCTTGGCCCTTCAGCGCCGGCGCGGAGCGCTGTGCGTGCCGCTGTGCCGCAAAAAAGGCGCGAAACTATACCACAAAGGCCGTTTTGAGCTTCTTCCGAACCGGGACGTTCCTGAGCTCGATGTACTGCGGGAGGCCGTCCTTGTAGGGCGGATAGTCCTCGCCCCGGATGAGCGGGGCGAGGTAGCGCCGGCCCTTGGCCGTGATGTGGAACCCGTCCGCCGTGATGTAGTCCCGCGGCAGCATCTTCTCCCGGTTCGCGACATCCTCGAGCTTCGCGATGCCGATTTTCCAGCGATACGGTCGATTCGAGACGCGAACGATGGTGGGCATCACCGAGTTGCGACCCTTGAGCGCAAGCTCGACCGCGGCCTTGCCGACGGCGTACGCCTGCTCGACGTCCACCTTCGAGGCGATGTGTCGCGCGGCGCGCTGCAGGTAGTCCGCGACCGCCCAGTGATACTTGTACCCAAGCTTCTCCTTGACGAGCTGCGCGATCACCGGTGCGACGCCACCCAGCTGCGCGTGCCCGAACGCATCGCGCAGCCCCGCGTCCGAGAGGAATTTCCCTTCCGCGTTCTTGACACCCTCGGAGACCACGACGGCGCAATAGCCGTATCTCTCGACGCACTCCTTCACTCGCGCGCAGAACTTCTCCTCGTCGAAACGGATCTCCGGGAAGAGGATCATGTGCGGCGCGTCGCCGGCCTTTTCCGCGGCGAGGCCGCCTGCCGCGGCGATCCAGCCGGCGTGGCGGCCCATCACCTCCATGATGAAGACCTTGGTCGAGGTCTTGGCCATGGAGGCGACGTCGAATCCGGCCTCGCGGATCGACACCGCGACGTACTTGGCGACCGACCCGAAGCCCGGGCAGCAGTCCGTGATCGGCAGATCGTTGTCGACCGTCTTCGGCACGTGGATCGCCTGGATCGGATAGCCGAGCCTTGCGCCCAGCATCGACACCTTGAGGCAGGTGTCCGCGGAGTCGCCGCCCCCGTTGTAGAAGAAATAGCCGATGTCGTGCGCCTTGAAGACCTCGATCAGCCGCTCGTACTGCGCCGGGGTGTCCTCGTATTTCTTGAGCTTGTAGCGCGCCGACCCGAACGCGCCGGAGGGCGTGTGGCGAAGTGCGCGGATCGCGGCCGCGCTCTCCTTGCTCGTGTCGATCAGGTCCTCGGTGAGGGCGCCCACGATGCCGTGGCGCCCGGCGTAGACCTTGCCAATGCGGCGCTTGTTCTTGCGGCAGGTCTCGATGACCCCGCAGGCCGAGGCGTTGATGACGGCGGTGACCCCGCCGGACTGGGCGTAGAAGGCGTTCCTGGCTTTCGTTTTCATGCCCGAAATCTTACCCGGTGCGGAAAATGGGGACATTCTCCATTTCCAGCAGATTCGTCGGGCTCGCCAGACGACCGTATCGAAATGGAGAATGTCCCCATTTTCGGGTAGGGTGCCCACCTTTTCTCGGGACAGCGACCCAGACAACATGCGAATCGTGCTGCTCGGAGCACCCGGATCGGGCAAGGGCACCCAGGCCCAGCGCCTGCGCGACCAGAAGGGCATTCCGCAGGTGTCTTCCGGCGACCTGCTGCGCGACGCGGTCAAGCGCGGCACCGATCTCGGCCGGAGAGCCAAGACGGCGATGGACGCGGGCGAGCTCGTCTCCGACGAGGTCGTCCTGGGCCTGATCCGCGAGCGGCTCAGCCGTCCTGACGCGGCCGCAGGGTTCATCCTCGACGGCTATCCGCGCAACGTCGCGCAGGTTGCCGCGCTCGACGCGCTGCTCGCGGAGCTTAAGCAGCCCATCGACGCGGTGATCCTGATGGACGTCGACCCGGCAGTGCTCATCAAGCGACTGACCGGCCGGCGCAGCTGTCCCAATTGCGGCAAGGTCTTTAACGTCTACACGGCGCCGTCGACGAAGGGCGATCACTGCGACAACTGCGACGCGAGCCCGCTGCTGGTGCAACGCAACGACGACCGCGAGGACGTCATCGAGAAGCGCCTGCGCGTCTACGAAAGCGATACGCGCCCGTTGATCGACCACTATCGCGATCGGGGCCTGCTCAAGGTCGTCGATGCCGACGGGCCGGTGGAACGGGTCTACGCCGAATTCCTGCGCGCCGCCGGCGGCGCCTGATCGCCGGCCGCCGCAGGTCGGCAGACGTCGGGAAACCGCCGCACAGGTCCCGCAATGCGGCTCGTCCTGTGCTGAAGTCCACAAAACTGCAAAACCGGTACGGGAGCCCCGACGGCCGACTCGTTACAGTTCACGAGCCCAAGTTCGCCAGCCGCAATCTGTTAAGTCGAGCAGTTGAGCCAGCCCGCCTCCCGGGCGCGCAGCAAGGGAAGCCGAATGGATCTTTCCGAGACCATCATTGCAGCAATGATCGGTGCGGGTGCAACGGTCGCGACCGCATCCTTCCAGCTTTTCATGGCGTTCCGATCGCGCAAGGCGGACTCAAAGCCAAAGCGCAGCAGCGGCATCCGCTCGATGCTGGCGGTGTTCGGCCTGGTGCTGGGCGCGGCGGTGGCCGGATTTGCCTACTCCGAGCTGCGGGTGGAGCGCGAGCGCGAGAGCACCCTCGCCATGGAGCAGCGGATCTCCGATCGGCTGCAGGCGCTCGCGCTCGCGAACGGACAGTTCGCGCAGCTCCGCAACGGCAATGGCGCCGGCGAGGCTACGCTCGTGGCCGCCGCGGGCGGTTCGCGCGTACCCGCGCGCTCGGAAGCCATCGTGCAGGTCGCAGCGTGCCGCTCGCAGACGCTCGCAGACAGCACTGATCCAGTCGGGTGTGATGCCGCGAATGCCAATCGCGTCGCGTTGTGCGCGAGCGTGCCCTCGCGGGCGACCGTGCTCGAAGTTCAACTCTTCGCGCGCGCGGCCGGCGTGTCGCCCGAGTGGGAACAGAGCCGCGTCTCGGTCGACCAGGACATCGGCGGCGCGCGCTTCGTCGACCCGACCTACGAGGTCAAGCAGGACGCCGACGGGAAAGCCGTCTGCGCCAATTTCCTGCAATGGAACAGCGAGCGCGACCACGTGGCCCGCGTCGTCGTGGTGTACACGACGGGAACGGCGATTGCTGTCTCGACGGAGCCGGTTCCGGCAGACCCGGCCGACGGTAGTCTCCCGGTGCGCGCGGCCGACACCGGCGCCGGGGGCGCCGTGGGCGGAAACTCGGTCACACCCGACATCGTCTCACCCGATCCCGCGCATGGCGCAGCCCAGGCGGTGATTGATCCGGCGCTTGGCGTACCCCAGGCCGCGATTGCGGCCCAACCCTGATCCAGTTCACCGGGTCTAGGCGGAATTCCTGCGCGCCGCCGGCGCCTGGTCTCCGGCCGCCGCGACCGCGGCGAGCAGCCGTTCGCCGATCACGCCGCGTCGCCAGCCGCGCAGGACGTTCGCGTCCTCCTGGCCCAGCACGAGCGCCTCGACGTCCCGTCGGGTCGCGAGCAGCTCCGTGCTGACGCCGAGCCTCGCTGCTTCAGCGCGCACCTCGTCCATCAGGCGTCCCGCGAGCGCCGTCTCGCCCGCTTCCAGCCGTCGTCCCGACGGCTCCGGCACTTCTGCCGCCGCCTCGTCGCGCGCCCTGGTCATGAGCGCGAGCAGCTCCTCGCCGCGCTTGCGCAGCACGGCCGGCTGCAGCGAGCGGATTCCCGCCAGCTCGTCCAGGGTGCGGGGCGCAAGGGTCGCCATCGCGAGCAGCGCCTCGTCGGGCAGGATCCAGCCGCGCGGCTTATCCGCGGCGACCGCGCGTTCCTCGCGCCAGCGGGCCAGCGCACGCGCGATCGCCCGCTGCTCGGGTTTGAGCCGGCCGTAGCCCTTCAACCGGCGCCACGCGTCCGCGGGTGCCGTCCGGTACAGCGACTCGTCCGCGAACCCGGCTGCTTCCTCGGCCTGCCAGTGCAGGCGGCCCTGCGACTGCAGCGCCGCATCGAGGTCCGTGTGCAGCTGCAGCAGGTGGTGCACGTCATCGGCTGCGTAGGCGAGCTGCTCGGGCGTGAGCGGGCGTCGCGACCAGTCCGTCCGGGTCTGGCCCTTGTCGATCGAGTGACCCAGCCGGCGGGCAACCAGCTCGGCGTAGCCGATCTGCGGCGCGAGCCCGAGCAGGGCGGCCGCGATCTGCGTGTCGAAGACAGGCAGCGGCACGCGGTTGCCGGCCAGGTACAAGTACCTCGAGGTCCTGCCGCGCCGCGTGGAGCACCTTGACGCGCGAAGGCTCCGCCAGCAGCTCGAGCAACTCGCGCAGATCCACTCCCTCGAGCGGGTCGATGAGCAGGCAATCCGCATCGGTCGCGACCTGCACCAGGCAGAGCCTCGGAAAATAAGTCCGCTCGCGCATGAACTCGGTGTCGATCGCGATGCGGGCTGCGCCACGCATGCGGAAGACGGCCTCCGCGAGCTGGGCAGTCGTCGTAATGAGCGTGGCGTCGCGCATTGGTGGTCAGGCCTGCGTGTAGAATTCCGCCAACCCCGGTCCCCGCGCCACCGACGTGCAGCAGTTCCTCAAGGTCTTCCTCGACATCGTACTCTGGCGGCGCGGTCCGCAGGACCTGCCGAGCTCCGGGCTGCTCGTGATCCTGACGCTGGTGGCCTACGAACTGGTCACCCTGCTGCAGGTCGCGCTGATGAAGGTGAGCGGACCGCAGCTCCTGCTCTACCTGGTGATCGATCCCCTGCTGGTGATGACGGGCCTGTGGCTGGTGATGAAGTTATTCGGCCGCATCGAGCGTTGGCCCCAGACCGTGTCCGCGGTGCTCGGCTGCTCGACCCTGATGGCCCTGGTGTTCTCGGTGCCGCTGGTGCTGCTGGCCGGGCCCCGGGTCGCGGTGAACCCGCCGGCCGTGCTGCAGTTCGCCGCGCTCGGCATGGTCGTGGCATTCGTCCTGGTCGCCGGCCGCATCATCCAGCTCGCGACTGAATCGAACCTGCTCACCGGCTGCGCGATCGCGCTGACCTACGTCCTGATGGTGGACGTAATCGCCGCGGCCATGCAGGGCCGCGGCAGCTGACCATGCACCTGCACATCCTCGGCATCTGCGGCACCTTCATGGGCGGGATCGCCGCGCTCGCGCGCGCCTCCGGGCACCGCGTCACCGGTTGCGACCGCAACGTCTATCCGCCGATGAGCACTCAGCTCGAGGCGCTCGGCATCGACCTGATCGAGGGCTACGAGGCCGACCAGCTGGCCCTGAATCCGGACGTCTTCGTGATCGGCAACGTGCTCTCCCGCGGCAACCCGCTGGTCGAGGCCATCCTCGACAGCGGCCGGCCGTACGAATCGGGTCCCGCGTGGCTGGCGCGCAACGTGCTCGTCGATCGCTGGGTGCTGGCGGTGGCGGGAACGCACGGCAAGACCACGACGAGCAGCCTGCTCGCGTGGATCCTCGAGCACGCGGGCCGCGCGCCCGGCTTCCTGGTCGGCGGGGTGCCGCTCGACTTCCAGGTGAGCGCGCGGCTCGGCGGCGGCGCGCATTTCGTGGTCGAGGCCGACGAGTACGACACGGCATTCTTCGACAAGCGCGCCAAGTTCGTGCACTACCGTCCGCGCACCGCGATCCTGAACAACCTCGAGCACGACCACGCGGACATCTATCCGGACGTCGCGGCGATCCAGCGGCAGTTTCACCTGCTGCTGCGCACGACGCCGGGAAACGGCCTGCTGGCGGTGAACGCGCGGGACCGGCACCTGGCCGAAGTGATCGCCATGGGCTGCTGGACGCCCATCGAGCGCTATTCGCTGGACCCGGAGATCGCATCGGACTGGCAACTCGTCCCGGGCGATGCGGGGTACGGCCACTTCGAGATCCGCCAGGGCGCGCGCCGCGTCGGCGCCGTCGACTGGCGGATGTTTGGTCGTCACAACGCCGAGAACGCGCTCGCCGCGTTCGTTGCGGCGCGGCACGCGGGCGTCGAGGAAGAGGCCGCGCTCGAGGCGCTGTGCCGCTTCGGTGGCGTCCGTCGCCGGCTCGAGCTGCGCGGCAACGTCGACGGCATCCTCGTCTATGACGATTTCGCGCATCACCCGACGGCGATCACCAACACGCTCCACGGCGTGCGCCGGCGCCAGGCCAATGGCCGCGTCATCGCCGTGCTCGAGCCGCGCTCGAACACGATGAAGCTGGGCGCACACAAGCAGGCGCTTGCCGATTCGCTGCGCGGCGCCGATCGCGTCTACATCTACCAGTCACCCGAGGTGCGGTGGGATGTCGCGGAGGCGATGCGACCCCTGGGCGCGCTCGCGAGCGTTCAGACCGATCTCCAAGGCCTCACCGCTACACTCGCGGCCGAGGCGCGACCGGGTGACCAGCTCGTGTTGATGAGCAACGGCTCCTTCGGCGGCCTGCACGAGTTGCTGCTGGCGGCGCTGCGGGCGCGAGGTGCGCCCGGACGGCCATGAGCGGCGGCGTCGAGATCCCGCTGTTCCCGCTGAATACGGTCTTGTTCCCGGGCGGCTCGCTGCCGCTGCGCATATTCGAGGCTCGCTACATCGACCTGGTCCGCCACTGCATGCGGACCGACAGCGGTTTCGGGATCGTGCTGATCCTCGAGGGACCGGAGGCGGGCGGCCCGGCGAGGACCTGCGACGTCGGGACCTACGCGCGGATCATCGATTTCTCGCAGCAGCCCGACGGGCTGCTCGGGATCCACGCGCTCGGCGAGCGCCGCTTCCGCATTCATGCCCGCAGCCAGGCGCGCGACGGTCTGAACCTCGCGCAAGTCGAGTGGCTCCCCGAGGAACCCGCGGTCGAGCTGCCCGAGCAGTTCGCGGAACTCCTGCCGGCGCTCGACGTCGCCCTGGACCAGATGGGCGAGCCGCACTCGGCGCGCGAGCGCAGGCCCCACGACGCGACCTGGGTGTCGGGACGGCTCGCGGAAATCCTGCCGGTCCCGGCCGTGCACAAGCAGCACTGCCTGGAGTTGGACGACCCGCTGGAGCGGCTCCGCTATCTGCGGCCGATGTTCGAGATCACGCAGGCCTGACTTGCCGGCCGCGTTGCCGGTAGCTGCAACTCGCCGGCGCTCTGCCACAGTGGCTCGCTGCTCGCCGGCGCTCGGCCCGGGTGCCTCGCTGGGCCGCAACCACGATCGAGGGTCGTTGCAGGGCTGACGATGGGTGCCCCGCACGTCTTGTCGGCGCACACCGTATCGGCGGCGGTATCGCGGAATCGTTGCAGAGTCATGACTACGGAGTGGCCCGCGACGTCTACCTGCGGCGGATCGGACGTCGTTGCGGCCCACGAGACACCCGGCCCAAACGCCGGCTCGCCGAGGCCGCGGTGGCCGCAGGCATCGCTGATGCCGCAGTTGGGTCACGAGCCGGCGTCTGGACGCGGTGTATCCCAGCCGCGACGACGGCTTCCGTGGCACAGGTGGACGTCGCGGACCACTCCGAGCGAAGGTCGCCTCGACGATTCCGCGATACCGCCGACCGTTCGGCGTGCGCCGACAGGACGTGCGGGGCACCATCTTCAGCCCTGCAACGACCCTGATCGTGGTGAGCGGCTGGGGATACACCGCGGCCGGGCGTCGGCGAGCAGGAGCCACTGCGGCCGGGCGTCGGCGAGGAGGAGCCACCGCGGCCGGGCGTCGGCGAGCAGGAGCGCAGCCGGGCGGCGGCGAGGAAGCTACGGCGGTCCCGCGGCTGGCAACGTCACTGCGCGAGGCCACAGGCTCGCGCGACACCATCGCGATAGCGCAGCCAGAGCGCGAGCGTCTTTTCCACGCATGCGATGACAGCCTGCTGATGGCGCGAGCTGTTCGCGCCGGCGACGACCATCGCATAGGCGTGGTGACGATGTCCGCCCTCGACCCTCTGGTGCGCGCGCGTGAGGTCCATGCAGTCGGGCGGGAGGCCGTGGTATCGAACGAGTGGATGCCCGCGCACGACCTCTTCGATTTCCCGTTCGGTCTTGGGCTCCGCGGGATCCAGGATCTCGCGGCGATCGTGGATGCTGCCTTCCACGAAAATCGCCATCGTGGCCGCAGCCCGGACCCAGTCCGGCCCGTGGGTAACGCGATCCAGCCAGTCGCGATACGCGCGGGCCGCGGGCTGCAGCCGGATGTTCTCGAAGTCCGATCCGGCAAAGCCGAACCCCTTCATCATCGCGAGAAAGAGCTCGGCGTGCGACTTTCCGAACGACAGTCCACCCGTGTCCTCCTCGTAGATGTTCTCGGCGAGCATGCGACGGACGGCCGCCGGCGGGTTCTTCGCATGGATGCGGGCGAGCAGCACCGGGAAGTCGCGAACGTAGCTGGCGAACTCCTGCTGGAAGTGAATCTTGAGCTGCGCCTTGCTGACGTTCGCGCCGGTGAAGGCGGGCCACGCCCAGTGGTTCTTCCGGTCCATGACCGACAGCAGGCGGTCACGGAGCTGCGCAGGCGCGAGCGGGCGCGGCGAGCGTCGTCCGGTCTTCCGGCGCGGATCGCTCCGCGTCCGTCGCGCGTCGTCGAGCGGCGTGTCGCCCTCAGGGGCGCTGATTCCGGTCAGGTCGCGCATTGGCTGCATGTTTCGATGTTCCCGAGGGTGTGGCTGGACATATATTGCCTCATGCCGCGCGGGGGGCGGCAGGGGCAGCCAAGCACATTCCGTGCCGGGTGACGGCCAGGCGCATGGGTCAAGGCCTTTCCGGGCAAACACAAATCGGGCGGGCGCCGGTTGTCAATTCCGTCGACAGTGGCTGACGCCCCGGGCAGCCGCATGCGCAGGAGTTCGTCATGCCGGGCGTACACTGCCGTACCGGGGGGTGTCGGCACGCCGCCGGACGATCCGTGAAGCGGATACTCATGGCTTTGCTGCTCGCGAGCTCGCTCGCCCGGGCGGCGCCCGATCTCGAGGTCGACAAGCGTGTCGACGTCGCCGTGCCCGCGCCCGGCCAGCCGGTCGAATTTACAATCGATGTGCGCAACGTCGGCGCCGATCCGGCGCTCGACGTCCACGTTCGCGATCCCCTGCCGCCGGGCCTCGAGATTCCTGCGGGCATGGCGGCATTCCCCGGCAGCGGGACCTACGACCCGATCAGTGGCGACTGGGCGGTCGGCGATCTGCCGGGCGGCGTCAGCGCGACCCTGTCGATACCGGCCGTCATCAGCGAACCGGACCCGCCCACCTGCATCGTCAATACGGCGGAAACCTCTCACGAAGCGGATGCCAATTCAGCCAACGACCGTGCCATGGCCGCCGTCCGGCAACCGGGGACCGAGCGCTGCGTCGATGTGACCGCGCAGTTCTTCAACGTTTCCGCCGGGCCGGTTGTCTGCGGATCCGGCACGCTGGCAGTCGACGTGCGTGTCATCAACCAGGGGACCGATGCGGCGCACAACGTCGTCGTACGGGTCGCACAGAGCCCGGTCATTGCACCCAACCTGCGATTCATCAACACCACGTGCGCGGGCGCGAGCTGCACGCTCGCACAACTCGGACCGGGCGAAACGGTGCGGCTGTTGGCGGACTCCGACAGTTTCGTCAATTCGCAGCCGCGGCAGCTCCGTCTCACTCTCGATGTAACTAATGACGATGTTGATTTCGCGCCCGAAAACGACCTCGTCATCCGCGATAGCACGCTGCGCGAGTTTGGCGACTGCCCGGGTATCGACGTCGGCGATGGCGGCTCCGTCGCTGCGGTGCGCTGCTTCATTGCAACGGCGGCCTACGGCTCGGCGCTCGATCCGCACGTGGTCACGCTGCGGCGCTTTCGCGATGAGCACCTGCGACGCAGCGCAGCGGGCCGGGCGCTCATCAGGTTCTATGTCCGGCATTCACCTGCGCTCGCAGAAATCATCGCCGGGCACGAGGGGCTCCGCATCGCGGCGCGTGCGTTGCTGGCACCACTGGTGCTGATGATCGTGTATCCCGGGCCATCACTGGGTGTCGTGGCGCTGGTCGTCGCGGTGCCGCTTGGCTGGCGCCTGAAAAGGCGCCGAGCTGCCGCAGCTTTGCGATAAGCGGAGACGGTAGGCCGGACGCCATCCGTGCAGCCCGGGCGGCGCGATGGCCGAGTCTCACCTGCGCCGAACTTCCCCCTGCCTGGGCGATCAAAAGGAACATGGCCCGGTCGCAGGGCCGGGCTTCAACATCCGGAGATTCGCGATGAAGCATCGGATTGCACTCATCCTCCTGACCGCCACGTTGCTCGCGGCATGCGCGAGCCAGGGTCCGCGCGAGCGCGATGCGGAGGCCTACGAGCTCTACCGGGACTTCGCCGGCGCGCCGATCGACGAATTCACGTACCTCGGGCGGTACGACGGCTGGCGCTCGCTGGGTAAGAACGTGCTCGCGGTCCAGACCACCCTCAGCGACGCGTATCTGCTGACCGTCCAGGGTCCGTGCTCAGACCTCCAGTACGCAAACACCATCGCCCTCACGTCGACCGGCAACACGGTACGGCGCGGTCTCGATTCCGTGCGCGTTGGCGGCGTGAGCTGCACCATCAGGGAGATCCGGCCCGTGAACTACGCGGAGCTGCGCAAGGCACAGCGGGAGGAGGCCGCGCGCAAGCAGGCCCGGAACGATCAGGCGGCGCAGGGCCGTTCGTACTGAGATTGCCGCCGCGCCGGCGCCACGGCGCGTGGCTGCATTCCCTATCCGCTGGCCCGCTGCAGCGGAACCGAGCGCGCGGCTTGCTCATTCGGCATGTCCACTCGTGCCGCAAGCCGGGCGCGGTACTCGTCGATCGGCCACAGTTCGACTTCCGCCTTTCCGCTCCGTCGGCCGTCCGCGGAGTATTCGAACGGATTGTCGATGTCCCGGATGAGCCGCAGCATGTAGACGTTGACCAGGGTCACGAACGGCACGATGAGGCATTCGACCAGCGTGCTGCTGAACTCGGCAATGAGCATCAGCCCGATCACCATGACGACCAGCACCTCGAGCAACGCGTAGGCTGGTGGCAGGAAGCCGGTACGGGCGATCACGTCGATTCGCGAGACGGTCCTTCGCACCATCATGAGCTGCGGGATCGCACGCGAGGCGTAGGGACCCGCCCCCTCCCGCTCGAGCCAGCTGATCGCCTCGCCCATGCGTGACAGCGCGTCATAGACGTTGTCGGTGTCGCGGCGATGCAGGAGCCAGTTCTTGATCTCGTCGGTGAGCTCGAGGACGCTGCGGCGCAGCTCCGGCAGCTTCAAGCCCGGCCGATTGATCGCCGCGAGTGCGAAGATCTCCTCGATGGTCTCGAGCGTCGAGGCGATCTCCGCCGGGAGCCGCTCGCTCTCCTTGTAGTCGGCCATCGTCCCGGCCAGCAGAAACCCGATCAGGAAGACGCAGGCCGTGAGGATGACCCCGACGTCCGCAAACGGGACCAGCCCCGGGAACTTGAAATACAGGTCGAGCACCAGCTTGACGCCCGCCATCACCAGCACGATGGGCAGCGTCGTGAGCATCAACTTCCACTTCAGCACTCGGGCGGTCTCCCCTTGGAGTACATGTCGGCGTGGCGAATCCTACCGCAGGGGCCTGGGACGTGGGGCTCGGCGTGCCTGCCGTGTCCCACCACCCCCGCGGCCCTGCCGGCGTCAGCGGCGGCTTTGACCCCGCCCGGGCACTCTGTGACACTCGCGGCGCATGACTGCGCAGGCGCGGACGTTTCCGGTCACGCTGCTCGTGATCACCTACAACGAGGCGCACAACATCGCGCGCTGCCTCGACAGCGTGTCGTTCGTCGCCGAGAAGGTCGTGATCGACTCGGGCAGCACCGACGAGACCGTGAGCGTCGCCGAGGCGCACGGCGCGCGCGTCGTGACGCAGCCGTGGCTCGGGTTCGGGCCGCAGCGCAACTTCGCGACGACCCAGGCAACGCACGACTGGATCCTGTTCCTCGACGCCGACGAGAGCATGACCGCGGATCTTACGCGCGAGTTCCAGGAGCGCCTGCCGCGGGTGCTCGAGTCCGATGCCCCGGGCGCTGAGTTGCGCCGCGCGATGTCCTACATGGGCGCGCCGATGCGCTGGTATCGGCCGATGGTGGGGGAGCGCGTGGCACGGTTCTACCACCGCGCGCGCGCACGTTGGACCGATGCGCGCGTACACGAGGCGCTGCGCTTCGACGGCCGGCCGCTGCTCTTCAAGGCCCCTTTCATCCATCACCACAACCCGACGCTGGTGCATCGCTATGTGAAGGTGCTGCGCTACTCGGAGCTCAAGGCGCTCGACTGGGTCGAGCGCGGCCGCAAGCCCCGCATCTGGGCCTGCCCGTTCGTATACCTGGCGGCCTTCTTCAAGGACTACGTGCTGCGCCTCGCCTTTCTCGACGGTGCGCGGGGCTACGCAGTGGCGCACGTCGCGGCGAGCTACGCGGTGTACAAGCGCCTGCGCCTCTACGAGATGACGGTGCATCCGCCGTCGCGCGAGATGGCCGCGAAGTACATGGCCCGGCACGGGCTCGGCCGCTGACAGCACGGGCGGGCAGGTGGCGAACTTCCTGCTGTTCGGCAACGAGCGCTACGCGCTGCCCATCCTGCAGCCGATGGCCGATGCGCTGCACGCCGCTGGGCACGCTGTGCACGCGTGGTTTTTCGGCGGCGCCACGGGCCTCACGCTCGACGCGCGCACGCGCATGATCGGGCTCGAGGAGGCGGTTGCGCTCACGCCCGCGGCGGTGTTCAGCGCCGTCAACTGGGTGCCGAGTTTCGTCGGCGGCGCAAAGGTGCAGCTCTTTCACGGCTTCAACGTCGAGAAGCGCAAGGACTCGCGGGGACATTTCCGGGTTCGCGGCGTGTTCGATCTCTACTGCACGCAGGGCCCGGCGACCACCGCGCCGTTCAAGGCGCTGGCGGCGCGCGCGGGGCATTTCACCGTCGTCGAGACCGGCTGGCCGAAGCTCGACCCGATGTTCCGCGACGACGAGGGCCGGGCTGCGCGCCTGCGCGAGGCCGCGGGCGGGCGGCCGGTCGTGCTCTTCGCGTCGACCTTCACCGAGCGGCTGAGCGCCGCGCCGCATCTCGTTGCGGAGATTTCCGCGGAAATTGCGCGCGGTGAGCGGTACTGGCTCCTGACCCTGCACCCAAAGTGCCCGCCCGCGCTCATTGCGCAGTACCGCGGCCTCGCGGGACCGAACGCGTTCTTCGTCGAGCCCGAGCAGCTCATCGCCGCGCAGCGCGCAGCCGACGTGCTGGTCGCCGATACGACCTCGGTGGCCTCCGAGTTCGTCGTGCAGCGCAGGCCCGTAGTCACGTTCCGCAACAACGCTCCGAAGCCGCACATGCTCGATTTCGCGGACCCGTCCGCGCTGCCCGCGATGCTCGCACGCGCGTTCGCCCCGGACGTCGGCCTGCTCTCGGCGCTTGCTGCCTATGCGGACGCGATCCATCCTTACCGTGACGGACGCTCGTCGGAGCGCGTGCTCGCGGCAACCGAGTCGCTGCTGGCGGGCGAGCTTGGGCGCCTGCGGCCGAAGCCGTGGTCGGCGCGCCTGCGCGCGCTGGAGCTGCGCCGGCGGTTCGGCTACTGGGGACCCGGCGCGTGAGCCGTGTCGCGGCGGCGGGCGAAGGAGGGCGTGTTGATTCGCGCGGCACGGAGTGACGGCCTTCGTTGCGACCCTGGCCGCGGGCGTGAGCGGCTGCGGCACGCTGCCCGACGGTCGCATCTGGGGCGAGGAGGCCACCTGGCGACCGGGATCCGCACGCCTGAAGTCCGCAGCGATCGCGGCGGCGCGCGACCCCTGGGTGTGGGCACCGCTGGCGGGCGCGGCGCTGTTCCAGATCGACGACTGGGACCGACGCGCCTCCGACTGGGCGCGCGAGCACACGCCGATCTTCGGCTCGGAGGCGGACGCGGACAAGTGGAGCGACGACCTGCGCGACGCGTCGGTGTACGCGCACTGGGCGACGATGGCCGCTACCCCGGGTAGCAGCGACCCGAAGCGCTGGCTCGTCGCCAAGGCGAAGGGCGCGCTGGTCAATGCGGCCGCGGTCGCCTCGACCGTTGCGGTCACCCGCGGTATCAAGACGACCGTCGAACGCGAGCGGCCGAACGGCACCGAGAGCGAGAGTTTTCCGTCGGGCCACACCTCGAGCTCGGCCGTGCACACCCGGCTCGCATCGCGCAACCTGCGCTGGATCGACATGAGCGAGCCCGTACGGCGCACGCTCGACGTCGGGCTCACGACGCTGACCCTTGGCACCTCCTGGGCGCGAATCGAGGGTGGCTTCCACTTTCCCTCGGACACGCTGTTCTCGATTGCGCTCGGGAATTTCATCGCGTCGTTCGCCAACGACGCATTCCTCGGCACCGGCCCCGCGGATGTCTCGCTGGGGCTGCAGTCGCTGCCGGACGGCGCGATGCTCAGCTGGCAGGTCGCGTTTTGAATCGCCTGCGCATCATGCAGGTGATCCTGTCGCAGGGCTTCGCGGGCTCGGAGCGCGCGGCTGCCGAGACCTGCAACTCCCTCAGCGTCGAGCACGACGTCGCGCTCGTCCTGCGCCGCGACGACCGGTCGAAGGGCGGCGCCAGCATCCGCGACCACCTGGACCCGGGCGTCGAGCTGATCGACGTGCCGCCGCGGTGGTTTACGCGGACGACGCTGCGCGGCGCGATCCGTCGCTGGCGGCCGGACGTCGTTCACACCCACCTGCGCCGCGGTACACGTTACGTCGCGCAGATCCGCCCGGCTGCCGCGCATCTGTGCACGGTGCACATCTCGATCAACGGCCCGCACTATCTCAAGGCCGACGGCATCATCTGCATGACGGAGTGGCAGCTCGCGACGATCCCCGACGATTATCGCGGCGGGCGCTTCCTGATCCCGAATTCGCTGGTGCCCGAGCCGAGGCTCGCGCCGGAGCGCGTGCGCGAGCTGCGCGCGGAGCTCGGCGCAGCCGAGGGCGATTTCGTGATCGGCGGCGTGGGCCGGATCGTGCCGGGCAAGGGCTTCGACGTGCTGTTGCGGGCGTTCGAGCAGGCGGCGCTCCCGGACACGAAGCTCGTGATCGTGGGCGATGGCCGCGAGCTCGGCCGGCTGCAGGGCCTGGCTGGCCCGAACGTGCGCTTCACCGGGTACCGGCCGGACGCCAAGCGCTGTTTCCAGGCGTTCGACCTGTTCGTGAGCCCCTCGCGACGCGAGCCGTTCGGCCGCGTCATCATCGAGGCGCTGGATGCGGGCACGCCGGTCGTGGCGACAGACGTCCCGGGTCCGCGTGACATCGCGCGTCGCTACCCGATCGAGCTTGTGCCGCCCGACGACGCGGGCGCGCTTGCGCAGGCGCTGCGTCGTGCGTTCGAGCGGCCTCGCGTGCGGCTTGCGCTCGACCTGTCGGAGTATCACGTCGACCACGTCGCGCAGCGGATCCTCGATGCCTACCGCAAGACGCTGGACGTGGCGAGCTGTGCGGCGCGGTAGCGGCGCGCTAGATCCGCGCGAACACGCGCGAGGCGGCCTCGACGGTCGCGTCGATCAGCTCGTCGGTGTGTGCGGCCGAGACGAACCCGGCCTCGAACGCGGACGGCGCGAGATACACGCCCTCGGCCAGCATGCCGTGGAAGAAGCGCTTGAATCGCTCGATGTCGCAGGCCGTTGCATGCGCGTACGTGGTCACCACGGGCGCATCGGTGAAGAAGAAGCCGAACATGCCGCAAACGTGATTGGTCGCGAGCGCGACACGGGCCCGGCCCGCTGCCTCACGCAGGCCCTCGACCAGGCGATCGGTCGACGCGGCGAGGCGGTCGTGGAAGCCCGGTGCCGCGATGCCCTCGAGCGTCGCGAGTCCCGCCGCCATCGCCACCGGGTTACCCGACAGCGTGCCTGCCTGGTAGACGGGTCCGAGCGGCGCGATGTCCTGCATGATTTCGCGACGGCCGCCGAACGCGCCGACCGGCATGCCGCCGCCCACGATCTTGCCGAGCGTCGTGAGATCGGGCCGGATGCCGTAGAGCGCCTGCGCGCCGCCGAGCGCGACGCGAAAGCCGGTCATCACCTCGTCGAAGATCAGCACGGCGCCGTGCCGGGTGCATTCCTCGCGCAACGCCTCGAGGAAGCCGGGCACCGGTGGGATGCAGTTCATGTTGCCGGCGACCGGTTCGACGATTGCGCAGGCGACCTGCGGACCGATCTCCGCGAAGGCGTCCCGAAGCTGCGCGGTGTCGTTGTACGACAGCGTGACGGTGTGCGCCGCGAGCTCCGGCGGCACGCCGGGAGAGGTCGGCACACCGAGCGTCAATGCGCCCGAACCCGCCTTGACCAGCAGCGAATCCGAGTGACCGTGATAGCAGCCTTCGAACTTGATGATCTTGTCGCGGCGCGTATGGCCGCGGGCGAGGCGGATCGCGCTCATCGTGGCCTCGGTGCCCGAGCTCACCATCCGCACGAGCTCGATGGAGGGCACGAGCTCGCAGATCCGCCGCGCGAGCGCGGTCTCGATCTCGGTCGGTGCGCCGAAGGACAGGCCGTCCGCCGCCTTGTCCTGCACCGCGCGTATCACGGCCGGGTGCGCGTGGCCGAGGATCATAGGCCCCCAGGAGCCCACGTAATCGATGAACTTGCGTCCGTCCGCGGCCCAGACGTGTGGTCCTTCCGCCCGCGCGAGGAAGATCGGCTCGCCGCCAACGCTGCGAAACGCCCGCACGGGCGAATTGACGCCGCCTGGGATGTATTTGCAGGCCTCTGTGTACAGGCTCATTGCTGCTCGACGTCGAAACCGCGTTGCTCGAGCAGATCGACGACGCTGTTGCGGCCGACGAGGTGCAGCGCGCCCACGACGACGAGATAGTCGTCCTTGTCGTCGAGCAGGTCCACGAGCTGTGTCACCCAGGCGCGGTTGCGATTCTCGGTGAGCGGTCCATAGAGCTCCGGGAACTCCTCGTATTCGGCCGACAACGTCTCGCCGAGCGCCTCGACGTCGCCGCCGCGCCAGGCGGCGAGCAGCTTTTCGATCTCTGCGTCGAGCTGGGCGGTTTCCTCCAGCGTCATCATCAGGAAGCGTTTCTGCTGCTGCATCGGCAATCCGCTGAGCACGGCAAACTGCTGTTCCGCCGTCTCGAGCCCCGCGATCGGCTTCTGGTCCGCGACCGCGCGGCGCGTGAGCGTCTGTTCGATGCCGAGCTCCGGGCTGAATCCGCGCTTCGCGAGCTCGAGCTGCAGGAGCGTCGTCGCGACGAACCAGGGCGCGTATCGATCGAGCATCGCGAGCGGAAGGCCGACCTCCTTCGCCCGCTCGGCGACACGTTCATAGTCGGCGCCGAGCACGCCGCTCAGGGTCTGGCCCTCCGGCAGCAGCGCCGCGCTCTCCATCGCCGCGACGAGCGAGCTCGGATTGGCGAGCACATCGTCCATGTCGATTTCCATGACGAGCCGTTCTGCATCGGCATAAGCGGCATCGGCGGCCGCGGGCAACTGACCGTCCTGCGGCCGAAGCACGTGCAGCGATCCGAGCAGGTAAACCGTGTTGCGCGCGCCTTCGACCGCCCAGAGCACGTGGCGCTCGCGCGCGGCGGCCGTCGAGGGCGCAAGGAACGCAGCGGCGAGCAACGCGACCGCCAGGAACCGACGCAGCGTCCCCTGGGCGGCGAGGCGCCAGCCGACGCGAACGGTCCCCGACGCGCGGGTCATTGAGCGTAGCCTTCGAGCCAGGCGACCTCGGAGCTCAGGCTGCCGTCCGCGGCGAGGTCGAGCACGCGGTAGCCGGGCGGGCGGCCGTCGATCTCGATCTCAGCCGACCGCGGCCTGAACTGCATGCAGGTGGCGGGCGTGCACATGAAGCGCACGCCGCCCCGATAGAGATCGAACGCCTGGTGGGCGTGCCCCCAGCTCACGCCGCGAACGTTGCTGTGCCGGTCGAGGATGGCCATGCACTCGGCGCCGTCGACGAGCCCGAGCGCGTCGAGACCGGCGCCGCCCATCGCCATCGGCGGGTGATGCATGAAGACGAGCACGTGGCGGGAGGCGTGCTGCGTGAGCGCGCGGTCGAGCGCCTCGAGCCGCTCGGGACCCAGGCGGCCTTCGCCGTTGGCGGACGCCGCAAACCAGGTGTCTAGCAACACGATGACCCAGCTGCCCAGGGCGAAGCTGCCGCCGACCTGGAAGGGCGGGTGCGACAGGCGCCGGTGCAGGTCCGCCGGCACGTCGTGGTTGCCCGGAATCAGGAGTATCGGAGCTCCGAGGGGGGCGAGCGCGAGCTCGAGGAAGCCGTAACCCTCGGGTTCGTCCTGGATGAGGTCACCCGTCACGAGAATCGCGTCGGCCGGCAGGAATCGTCGCCGTGCATCGGCGATGCAGGCCTCGAGAGCCGGCAGCGGCCGGATGCCGCGCATCGAACCCTGCGGGTCCGCCAACAGGTGTGTGTCCGTGAACTGCACGAGCCGGTGCCGGTGTTCCATGGTTTCCATTCTGGCGCCTTCCCGTCGCCGCCGGCCGGAGCCTGTGCTCAATTATTTCCATTTCCGCGGCCGTGGGGAAATGCGAATAATGGAACACCGCAACCGGAGGCGGCCATATGTCCAATCGCACGCTCTCGCTCACGGATGCGCTGTACGACTATATGCTCTCCGTGTCGCTGCGGGAGCCGGCGGTGCTGCGCGACCTGCGGGCGGAAACGGCGCCCGACCCGATGGTCCAGATGCAGATCGCGCCCGAACAAGGGCAGTTCATGGCCCTGCTCGTGCGCCTCATCGGGGCCCGCCGCTGCCTCGAGCTCGGCGTATTCACCGGTTACTCGGCCCTCGTGACCGCGCTCGCCCTGCCGGATGACGGCCGCATCGTGGCCTGCGACGTGAGCGAGGAATGGACCGCGATGGCCCGACGCTACTGGCAGCGCGCGGGAGTCGCGCACAAGATCGACCTGCGGCTCGCGCCGGCGCTCACGACGCTCGACGGGCTGCTCGCCGAGGGTGGTGCCGGCAGCTTCGACTTCGCCTTCATCGACGCGGACAAGGAGAACTACCCGGCGTACTACGAGCGCGTGCCTCACGCTGCTGCGCACCGGTGGCCTGATCGTCGTCGACAATACGCTGTGGTCAGGCAAGGTCGCGGACCCGCGCGAGCGCGATCCGGAGACGGACGCGCTGCGGCGGCTGAACGAGCAGCTGCTCCGCGACGAGCGCGTCGATCTCAGCCTGTTGCCGCTCGCCGACGGCCTCACCCTGGCGCGCAAGCGCTAGCGGCATCCGGGTCGTCGCGACGCTCGGTCGAGGTCAGATGGCCGTGGCTCGCTCGCCGCCCGGCTGCGGTGGCTCGCTGCTCGCCGGCGCCCGGCCGCGGTGTATCCCCAGCCGCTCACCACGATCAGGGTCGTTGCAGGGCTGAAGATGGGTGCCCCGCACGTTCGGTCGGCGCACACCGATCGGTCGGCGGTATCGCGGAATCGTCGAGGCAGTCATTCGCTACGGAGTGGTCCGCGACGTCCACCTGCGGCAGGCGAGCCGTCGTCGCGGCCTGGGATACACCGCGTCCAGACGCCGGCTCGTGAGCCCACCGCGGCATCGACGGCCGGAGGCCACCGCTGGCATCGGCGAGCCGGCGTTTGGACGCGGGTGTCTCGTGGCCGCGACGACGCCTGACGCGCCACAGGTAGACGTCGCGGGCACTCGGAAGTCGAAGGACTCCTCGACGATTCCGCGATACCACTGACGTGCGGCGTGCTCCGACAGCACGTGCGGGGCACCATTCTTCAGCCCTGCAACGACCGTTGATCGTGGCCAGCGGCCCACGAGGCACACCGCGGCCGGGCGTCGGCGAGGAGCGAGCCACTGCGGCCGGGTGGCGGCGAGCAGCAGCCACTGCGGCCGGCACCGCGGAGCTCAGTACTTGTAGTGCTCGGCCTTGTACGGCCCGTCGACCTTGACCCCGATGTAGGCGGCCTGCTCGGGCGTGAGCGCCGTGAGCCGCGCGCCGATACGATCGAGATGCAGCCGCGCGACTTTCTCGTCGAGGTGCTTCGGCAGCACGTAGACCTGCCTGCCGTATTTCGCGCCGTGCTGGAACAACTCGATCTGCGCCAGCACCTGGTTCGTGAAGGAATTCGACATCACGAAGGACGGGTGGCCCGTGCCGCAGCCGAGGTTCACCAGCCGGCCCTCGGCGAGCAGGATCAGCCGCTTGCCGTCGGGGAAGATCACGTGGTCGACCTGCGGCTTGATCTGCTCCCAGCGGTACTTCCTGAGCGAAGCGATGTCGATCTCGCTGTCGAAGTGGCCGATGTTGCAGACGATCGCCTGGTGCTTCATGCGCCGCATGTGTTCGTGCGTGATCACATTCACGTTCCCGGTGGCCGTGACGACAGATGTCCGCCTTGTCGCAGGCTTCGTCCATCGTCACCACGCGGTACCCGTCCATCGCCGCCTGGAGCGCGCAGATCGGGTCGATCTCGGTGACCCACACCTGTGCCGACAGCGCCCGCAGGCTCTCGGCCGAGCCCTTGCCCACATCCCCGTATCCGCAGACCACCGCGACCTTGCCCGCGATCATGACGTCCGTGGCGCGCTTGATCGCGTCGACCAGGGACTCGCGGCAGCCATAGAGGTTGTCGAACTTGGACTTGGTGACGGAGTCGTTGACGTTGATCGCGGGGAAGGGCAGCCGACCTTCCTCGGCCGCCTGGTACAGCCGCTTCACGCCGGTGGTCGTCTCCTCGGTCACTCCGCGGATCTGCGCGAGACGCGTCGAGTACCAGCCCGGCTGGCTCTCGAGCCGCCTGCGGATCGCCGCGTACAGGGCGACCTCCTCGTCGTTGGCGGGCTTCGAGATCAGCGAGGCGTCCTGCTCCGCGCGGCTCCCCAGCATGAGCAGCAGCGTCGCGTCGCCGCCGTCGTCGAGGATTGAATTCGCGAACTGGCCGCCCGGCCACTCGAAGATGCGATGCGTGAACTCCCAGTACTCGTCGAGCGACTCGCCCTTGTACGCGAACACCGGCGTACCGCCGGCCGCGATCGCCGCCGCGGCGTGATCCTGCGTCGAGAATACGTTGCACGACGCCCAGCGCACCTCCGCGCCGAGCGCCTTCAGCGTCTCGATCAGCATGGCCGTCTGTATGGTCATGTGCAGCGACCCGGCGATTCGCGCGCCCTTGAGCGGCTGGGCCGCGGCGTATTCCTGCCGCGTCGCCATGAGCCCGGGCATCTCGGTCTCGGCGATGACCATCTCGCGGCGACCCCAGTCGGCGAGCGACAGGTCCGCGACCACGAAGTCCTTGAACCCGGTCGGGGAAATAACGGCGTTCATCGTTCGATCCTCTCGGTGACGATGACGGTGCGGGGCTGATCCGGTGGATTCGCTCGCCGACCCGTCATTCGGGTTGAGCGAGCGCCGTTGGGTAAACCCAAGCCTGAGCCTGGCGGGCAGGACACCCGTTGCAGCGCTCCTCAGGACAATGCCAATTCTGCCTGATCCGGTGCCGGTCTTCCAAGCCCCGAGTCAGGCGTTCGCTCGCAGCGCTTCGGCCCGGTCGGTCTTCTCCCAGGTGAAGGCCGTGAAGGTCTCGCTCTTCTCGACGCGCTTGCCGCCGATGGTCTCTTTCCACGAGTACGTCATCTGCGCCGGCGTGCGACCGAAGTGACCATAAGCCGCCGTGGGCCGGTACATCGGGTGCACCAGGTCGAGCATCTTCACGATGCCGTACGGCCGCAGGTCGAAATGCGCGCGGACGAGCGCCTCGAGCTTCTCCTCGGCAACCTTCGCCGTACCGAAACTCTGCACGCCGATCGAGGTCGGCTCGGCAACCCCGATCGCGTAGGACACCTGGATCTCGCAGCGGTCCGCGAGACCGGCCGCGACGATGTTCTTCGCAACGTAGCGCGCCGCATACGCCGCCGAGCGGTCGACCTTGGACGGATCCTTGCCGGAGAAGGCGCCGCCGCCGTGCCGGGCCATCCCGCCATAGGTGTCCACGATGATCTTGCGGCCCGTCAGCCCGCAGTCGCCCACGGGTCCGCCGACGACGAAGTTGCCGGTAGGGTTGATGTGGAACTTTGTCTGCTTCGTCATCCACTCACGCGGAAGCACGTGCTTGATCACGAGCTCCATGACCGCGTCGCGCAGGTCGGACTGCTTGACGTCCGGGGCGTGCTGGGTCGACAGCACGACCGCATCGAGCCCAACCACGCGTCCGTTCGTGTAGCGGCACGTGACCTGTGACTTCGCGTCCGGTCGCAGCCAGGGCAGCAGGCCGCTGCGGCGAACCTCGGCCTGCCGCTCGACCAGCCGATGCGCGTAGCAGATCGGCGCCGGCATCAGCAGGTCGGTCTCGTTGCTCGCATAGCCGAACATCATTCCCTGGTCGCCCGCGCCCTGTTCCTCCGGATCCTTGCGGTCAACGCCCACGCGCGATGTCGGGCGACTGCTTGCCGATGATGTTCATCACGCCGCAGGTGCGGCCGTCGAACCCGACGTCCGACGAGGTGTAGCCGATGTCGGCGATCACGCCGCGCACCAGGTCCTCCAGGTCGACCCAGGCCTCGGTCGTGACCTCGCCCGCGACGATCGCCACGCCGGTCTTGACCAGCGTCTCGACCGCGACCCGCGCGCGCTTGTCCTGCGCGAGGATGGCATCGAGCACGGCGTCGGAGATCTGGTCCGCGACCTTGTCGGGGTGTCCCTCGGACACGGACTCGGACGTGAACAGGTAACTGTCTGACATGGCTGGCGTTCCGCGGGGCATGCGATCGGGCGCGGAGTATCGACGCAATTCGCCGATTGCAACGCGGGAACGGACGAAAATGCTCGAGCCAATTCAGCGCGCTGGCGCGGAATCGCCAGTGGACGGATTAATCGCCCGGCCATTCCGCCGCATTGGCCCGGGCCGCCCGCTTCATGGACAATACGCGACTCGCAACGAGGGGTTACGATGCCGACACGACGGCAACTTGCGAATGCGATCCGCGCTCTCAGCATGGATGCCGTCCAGAAGGCGAATTCCGGTCACCCGGGCATGCCGATGGGCATGGCGGACATCGCCCAGGTGCTGTGGGCCGACTACCTGCGCCACAATCCGGCCAATCCGCTGTGGCCGAATCGCGACCGGTTCGTCATCTCGAACGGCCATGGCTCGATGCTGCTCTACTCGTTGCTGCACCTGACCGGCTATCCCATGCCGATGGAAGCCCTGCAGAATTTCCGGCAGCTCGGCTACCCGACCCCCGGTCACCCGGAAGTCGAGCAGCACCTCGGCATCGAGACGACGACCGGTCCCCTCGGCCAGGGCCTCGCCAACGCCGTCGGCATGGCGCTCGCGGAGCGCAACCTCGCGGCAAACTTCAACCGCCCGGGGTTCGAGGTCGTCGATCACCGCACATGGGTGTTCCTCGGCGACGGCTGCCTGATGGAAGGCATCTCGCACGAGGCCTGCTCGCTCGCCGGCACGCTGGGCTTGAGCCGGCTGATCGGTTTCTACGACGACAACGGCATCTCGATCGACGGCGAAGTGCGGGGCTGGTTCACCGACGACACGCCGAAGCGCTTCGAGGCCTACGGCTGGCACGTGATCCCGAACGTGGACGGGCACGACGCGGAGGCCGTGCGCAGGGCGATCGATGCCGCGCTTGCCGAGACGACCCGACCCTCGCTGATCTGCTGCAAGACCATCATCGGCTGGGGCGCGCCCAACAAGCAGGGGACGGAGGCCACCCACGGTGCCGCGCTCGGGGAGGAAGAAGTCGCCGCAGCGCGCGTCGAGCTCGACTGGCCATATCCGCCGTTCGAGGTCCCGGACGACATCCGTCGGGCCTGGGATGCGCGCGCGACGGGCGAGAAGGCGGAGGCCGAGTGGACCTCGCAGATGGCGGCGTACCGCAAGGAGCACCCCGAGCCCGCCGCGGAGCTCGAGCGGCGCCTCAAGGGCGGGCTGCCCGCGGGCTGGCGCGCCGCGCTCGACGAGTTCATCGCGGGCAGCGCGGCAAAACCCGCGGACGTCGCGACGCGCAGCTCCTCCCAGCAGGTGCTCAACGCGCTCGCGCCCGTGATCCCGGAGCTGTTCGGCGGCTCCGCGGACCTGACCGGCTCGAACAACACGAACCACAAGCGCTCGACGGTCGTCTCGCGCACGAACCTCGGCGGCAACTACCTGCATTACGGCGTGCGCGAGTTCGGCATGACGGCGATCATGAACGGCATCGCGCTGCACGGCGGGTTGGTCCCGTACGGCGGCACGTTCCTGGTGTTCTCCGACTACGCGCGAAATGCCGTGCGCATGGCCGCGCTGATGAAGCAGGGCGTGATCCTGGTCTACACGCACGACTCGATCGGCCTGGGCGAGGACGGGCCCACGCACCAGCCGGTCGAGCATCTCTGGAGTCTGCGCATGATCCCCAACATGCGCCTCTGGCGGCCCTGCGACACGGTTGAGACCGCGGTCGCCTGGGGCGACGCCATCGAGCGGCGCGATGGGCCCACGAGCCTCGTGCTCACGCGGCAGGCCCTGCCCGCTGCGAGGCGCGATGCCGCGCAGATAGCCGCGATCGGCAGGGGCGGGTACGTGCTGGAAGGCAGCGGGGGCGCGCCTGATTGCGTGCTGATCGCGACGGGCTCCGAAGTGGGGCTTGCGCTCGAAGCGGCGGGCGAGCTCACGACCCGGGGGCGCAAGGCGCGCGTCGTGTCGATGCCCTGCACGAGCCTCTTCGACGGGCAGCCCCGCGACTACCGCGACTCGGTGCTCCCGCCGGGCGTGCCGCGCGTGGCGATCGAAGCCGGCGCCCGCGAGGGCTGGTGGCGCTACGTCGGAACCGACGGCGCCGTGATCGGCATGACGGGCTTCGGCGCCTCCGCACCCGCGAAGAAGCTGTTCCCGCACTTCGGCTTCACGCGAGACGTTGTAATCCGGACCGTGGAAGATCTGCTGGCGCACGCCTGAACGCGTCGCGCCACCATCATCGAGGAAGGCAACATGACATTGAAGGTGGGCATCAACGGCTATGGACGCATCGGGCGCAACGTGCTGCGCGCGCTGTACGAGGGCGGACGGCAGAAGGAAATCCAGATCGTTGCGGTCAACGACCTGGGCGATGCCGAGACCAACGCGCACCTGACGCGCTATGACAGCGTGCACGGCAAGTTCCGCGGCGAAGTGCGCGTCGAGGGCGACCACATGGTCATCAACGGCGACCGGATCCGCGTGCTCGCGGAGCGGGATCCCGCGAAGCTGCCCTGGGGTGAGCTGGGCGTGGACACCGTGTTCGAGTGCACGGGCCTCTTCACCAGCAAGGCGAAGGCGGGGCAGCACCTGACGGGCGGCGCGAAGCGCGTGATCGTCTCGGCGCCGGGTGAGAAGGACGTGGATGCGACGATCGTCTACGGCGTCAACCACAAGGTGCTCAAGCCCGGCATGACCGTGATCTCGAACGCCTCGTGCACCACGAACTGCCTCGCGCCGCTGGTCAAGCCGCTGCACGACGCGATCGGCGTCAAGGCCGGCATCATGACCACCATCCACGCCTACACGAACGACCAGGTCCTCACGGACGTCTATCACAAGGACCTGCGCCGCGCGCGCTCGGCGACGATGTCCATGATTCCGACCAAGACGGGGGCGGCGGCAGCCGTCGGGCTCGTGCTGCCGGAACTCAATGGCAAGCTCGACGGCTTCGCAGTGCGCGTGCCGACGATCAACGTCTCGCTGGTCGACCTCACGTTCACCGCCGCGCGTGCGACCTCCATCGACGAGGTCAACAAGGTGCTCAGGGCCGCCTCCGCGGGCGAGCTCAAGGGGATACTCAACTACAGCGACGGACCGCTGGTCTCGATGGACTTCAACCACGATCCGGCGTCGTCGACCTACGACGCGACCCTGACCCGCGTCATCGACGGTACGCTGGTCAAGGTCTGTGCGTGGTACGACAACGAGTGGGGGTTCTCGAACCGCATGCTCGACACGGCGCTCGCCTGGTCGCGGGCGGCCTGAGGCAGGCCGATGCCCGTCAGGATGCTACGGATGGCGGACCTGGACTTGCGGGGCAAGCGCGTCCTGATCCGCGAGGACCTCAACGTCCCGGTGCAGAACCACGTCGTCACCAGCGACGCGCGCATCCGGGCGTCGCTGCCGACCATCGTGGCCGCGCGCAAGGCCGGCGCACGCGTCATGCTGATGTCGCACCTCGGACGGCCGGAGGAGGCCGTGTACGACGAGGAGTTCTCGCTCGCGCCGGTCGCGGCGCGCCTCTCGGAGCTGCTGGGTGTCGGCGTGCGCCTGGTCCGTGACTGGCTCGGCGGTGTCGAGTGCGCGCCCGGTGAGGTCGTCCTGCTGGAGAACGTGCGGTTCAACGTCGGCGAGAAGAAGAACAACGACGAGCTCGCGCGGCGCATGGCGGCGCTGTGCGACGTGTACGTGATGGACGCCTTCGCGACTGCGCACCGCGCAGAGGCGAGCACGCACGGCGTCGCGAAGTACGCCCCCATCGCCTGTGCGGGGCCGTTGTTGACCGGCGAGCTCGAGGCGCTCGAGAAGGCGCTGGGTGCCCCGAAGCGGCCGCTGGTCGCCATCGTGGGCGGCTCGAAGGTGTCGACGAAGCTCACCGTGCTCGAGAACCTGCTCGCAAAGGTGGACCGGCTGATCGTCGGCGGCGGCATCGCGAACACGTTTCTCGCGGCCGCCGGCCATCCGATCGGCAAGTCCCTGCACGAGGCCGAGATGATCGACGTTGCGAAGGGACTGCTCGCGCGCTCGCAGGATGCAAAGGTCGACATACCGCTGCCGACCGACGTCGTGGTCGCGAAGGAGTTCGCCGCGTCGGCCGAGGCCGACGTCAAGGCGGTCGCCGACGTCGATCGCAGCGACATGATCCTCGACATCGGCCCGGACACGGCGGAACGCTTCGCGGCGTCGCTCAAGGGCGCCGGCACCATCGTCTGGAACGGCCCGGTCGGCGTGTTCGAGTTCGATCAGTTCAGCGAGGGTACCCGCGTGCTCGCGCAGGCGGTCGC
Source organism: uncultured Gammaproteobacteria bacterium (assembly GCA_963834855.1). Taxonomy (GTDB): domain Bacteria; phylum Pseudomonadota; class Gammaproteobacteria; order Steroidobacterales; family Steroidobacteraceae; genus DATJKD01. The sequence goes on from CAWIDH010000003.1 coordinate 92,551, forward strand.
GGACAGCCCCGCGTTCTCGGTCGCCGGGGGCGGCGACACGATTGCGGCGATCGAGAAGTTCGGAGTCGACGAGGGGATCTCGTACATCTCCACGGCCGGCGGTGCCTTCCTCGAATTCCTCGAGGGCAGGAAGCTGCCCGCGGTCGAAGTGCTGGAGCAGCGCGCAGCCGCCTGACCCCCCGATGCTCCGACGCACCAAGATCGTCGCCACCCTCGGCCCGGCCACCGACGCGCCGGGCGTCCTCGAGGACGTCATCCGCCGCGGCGCCGACGTCGTGCGGCTCAATTTTTCGCATGGCGGTCACGCCGACCAGGCCAGGCGGGTCGAGGCGGTGCGCGCGGCGTCGGAGCGCGTCGGCAAGCACGTGGCCGTGCTCGGCGATCTGCAGGGACCCAAGATCCGCATCGAGCGCTTCGCCGAGGGGCGAGTCGTGCTCAACGAGGGCGAGCCATTCGCGCTGGATCCGGCGATCGAGCCGCACGACGGCACGGCGGGCGGCGTCGGCATCACGTATGACGACCTCGCGCGGGACGTGCGCCCCGGCGACGAGCTGATCCTGGGCGACGGCCAGGTGGAGCTCACCGTCGTGTCCGTCCAGGGCGCGCGCGTCGAGGCGCGCGTGACGGTCGGGGGCGAGGTTTCCGACCACAAGGGCATCAACCGCCGCGGCGGCGGGCTGTCAGCAAAAGCGCTGACCGACAAGGATCGCGAGGACGTCCGCGCGGCCGCCGCGCTCGGCATGGACTACCTGGCGGTGTCCTTCGTGCGGCAGGCCACGGACGTCGAGGAGGCGCGCACGCTGCTGCGCGCCGCCGGCAGCGAGGCGGGTGTGATCGCCAAGATCGAGCGCAGCGAGGCCATCCCGCGGCTCGACGAGATCTGCCGCGCAAGCGAGGCGATCATGGTCGCGCGCGGTGACCTCGGCGTGGAGATGGGCTACGCGCAGCTGACCGGTCTGCAGAAGCGGATCCTGCAGACCGCCCGCGCGCACGACCGGGTCAGCATTACCGCGACGCAGATGATGGAGTCGATGATCCACAGCCCGGTGCCGACGCGGGCGGAAGTCTCCGACGTCGCGAACGCCGTGCTCGATGGCAGCGATGCGGTGATGCTGTCGGGCGAGTCGGCCGTCGGCAAGTACCCGGCGCGCGCGGTCGAGGCCATGGCGGAGGTCATCGAGGGCGCGGAAACGTACCAGCTCACGCGCGCGCGCGGACGCGACCGCTTCGAGGGCATGATCGACAGCACGGACCGCGCGATCGCTCGCGCCGTGATGTTCACCGCGAACCACATGGACGTAGAGGCGATCGTCGCGCTGACCGAGTCCGGGTCGACGCCGCTGTGGATGTCGCGCATCCGGTCCGACATACCGATCTTCGCGTTCACGCGGCACGAGCGCACGCGGCGGAGCGTCGCCCTGTACCGCGGCGTCTATCCGGTCCCGTTCGGGCTTGCGTCGGGAAGTGCAGCGGAGCTCTACGGCGCGATCGCGCGCGAGCTCGTCGGGCGCGGCTACGTCAAGCGCGGTGACCGGATCATCCTCACGATGGGCGAGCTGTCCGGCGTTGCCGGCGGCACCAACACGATGAAGATCCTCGAAGTCTCCTAGCGCGCGTTAACGATGGAGTCTGGTCGCGGGCGAAGCCTTGATCGGGGAGGTATTTTCCGGAACGCCGTAAACCCATCCCTGGGGGCTCCGTCGAAAACATCCGTGTTTTCGACGGTCCGGAAAATACCTCCCCGATCAAGGCTTCGCCGATGCGCAGTGCCGCTCATGCCTAATGCGCAATAGGCACCGAATGTGGCAGCGAATCGTTGTCGGCGCCGTGGCGGCCGGCGCGGCCGCGATTGCGGCGCTGTTGCTCGCGGTGAGAGGAAGCCTGCCCGCGATCGACGGGCGGCTCGCGGCGCCGGGGCTCGAGGCGCCGATCAAGGTCGAGCGTGACGCGCTCGGTGTGCCGACGATCGCGGGATCGACCCGCAACGACGTCGCCTACGCGACCGGCTTCGTGCACGCGCAGGATCGCTTCTTCCAGATGGACCTGTCGCGGCGGATGTCGGCGGGGCGCCTGGCGGAGCTCGTAGGCGACGCCGCCCTGCCGACCGACCGGCGCAACCGGCTGCACCGCTTCGAGGCGCTCGCCGGGCGCGTCTACGCCAAGCTGTCGGACGGCGAGCGCGAACTGCTCCGTGCCTACGCGGCCGGCGTCAACGCCGGTCTCGACAGACTACGTGTCCGGCCCTTCGAGTACCTGCTGCTGCGTTCATCCCCCGAACGCTGGCAGCCGCGCGATACGGTGCTCGTGGTCTTTGCCATGTACCTGCAGCTGAACGACAGCCGCGCGGAAGAGGACCTGCGCCGCAGCGTGCTCAAGGCCAGCCTGCCGCCCGCGCTGTTCGATTTCGTCAATTCCGTCGCCCCCGAATGGGAGGCGCCCATCGACGGCCGGGTGGTCGCGGCGGCGCCGATGCCGGGGCCGGACGTCTATGACCTGCGTGCTCATGCGCGTGAGCGCAGGGCGTTGACCGCGGCGCGGCCTGTGATCGCGCGCGAGGCGCGCTCACCGGGCAGCAACAACTGGGCGCTCGGCGGCCAACACACGGCGAGCGGTGCGGGCCTGGTCGCAAACGACATGCACCTCGGCCTCGGCGTGCCCAACACCTGGTATCGCGCGCGTCTCATCGTGCAGGGGCCGCAGCCGCGCGATCTCGTCGGGCTCACGCTGCCCGGTACGCCGCTGCTGGTGGCGGGTAGCAACGGCCGGGTGGCCTGGGGCTTCACCAACAGCTACGGCGACTACAGCGATCTCGTCCGGGTCGAGCTGTCGGCCGACGGTGCGCAGTATCGCGGCGCCGCGGGTTACCGGCCGCTGGCCCGGGAGCGCGAGATCCTGCGTTCGAGCAGCGGCGCGACCGAGGTGCTCGATCTGCGCCTGACCGAGTGGGGCCCGCTCCTCGAGGAATCGGTCGCGGGCGAGGCGCTCGCCCTGCGCTGGACGGCGCACGAGCCGGACGCGACGAACCTGCGATGGCTCGGGCTCGAGACCGTGGACGACGTCGACGCCGCGCTCGCGCTCGCCAACACCATCGGCGGGCCGGTGCAGAACTTCGTCTGTGCGGATGCTCGAGGCAACGTCGGCTGGACCCTGCTCGGCCGCATCCCGGCGCGTGGCGCGGGCTATGACCCGACCGTCCCCTCCGACTGGACGCGACCGCACGCCGGTTGGCAGGGCTTCCTGCCGCCCGCGCGCTATCCACGCGTGCGGAACCCGCCGGACGGTCGGATCTGGACCGCGAACAACCGCGTCGTCGGCGGGGAGTCCCTGGCGCTGATCGGCGACGGCGCGCCGGATCGCGGCGCACGCGCCCGGCAGATCCGCGACGCGTTGGCGCCGCTTAGCTCTGCGACCGAGCGCGACATGCTCGCGATCCAGCTCGATGACCGCGCGCTCTTCCTCGCGCGGTGGCGCGAGCTGCTGCTCGATATCCTCGACGCCGACGCGCTGGCCGGTCATGCGGACCGCGCGGTGCTGCGCGACGTCGTCGCGGGCGGCGAGCCGCGGGCTTCAGCGGCCTCGGTCGGCTATCTGCACCTGCGGCGCTTTCACGAGGTCATCGAGCACCGTGTGTTCGAGGCGCTGACGATCGCCGCGCGAGCCGCCCACCCGGACGCCGAGCTCAAGGTGCCGAGGCAGTTCGAGGACGCGGCATGGCGGCTCGTCACGGAACGTCCGGCGCACCTGCTCGACCCGCGCTATACAAGCTGGCGGGAATTTCTCCTGTCGGCTGTGGACGAGACGATCGCTGCCATCGAGCGCGACTGCGGGCAGGGCCGCCTCGCGAGCTGCAGCTGGGGCGAGCGCAATGCCGTCAGCATCCGCCACCCGTTGAGTCGTGCCGTACCGTCACTTGCGCGCTGGCTCGACATGCCGAGCGTGCCGATGGCCGGCGACAACGACATGCCTCACGTTCACCTGCCGGGATTCGGGGCCTCCGAGCGGTTCGCGGTCTCGCCGGGACACGAGGCCGACGGGATCCTGCACATGCCGGCGGGACAGAGCGGCCATCCGTGGTCGCCCTGGTACCGTGCCGGCCACGAGGCCTGGGTGCGCGGCGAACCGACGCCGCTCCTGCCGGGCCCTGCGCAGCACGACCTCGAACTCTTGCCCGGCAACTGGCTCGGCACCGACTGACCCTGAAATTGGCTCGGAGCCATTTTTTTCCGGGGCTGATATCGTGGCGCTCCACCGCTGCAGAGGAACCGATGTGACCCGCAGATTCGAAGGAACGGAGCGCTACGTCGCCACCGACGACCTGATGATGGCCGTGAACGCCGCCGTGACGCTCGCCCGCCCGCTGCTCGTCAAGGGCGAGCCCGGCACGGGCAAGACGCAGCTTGCCGAGGAGATCGCCGCGGCGCTCGGCAAGCCCCTCCATCGCTGGCACATCAAGTCGACCACCAAGGCCCAGCACGGCCTCTACGAGTACGACGCCGTCTCGCGGCTGCGCGACTCGCAGCTGGGCGAAGCGAAGGTCCACGACATCGGCAACTACATCGTCAAGGGGCGGCTGTGGGAAGCCTTCGACAGCGAGCAGCAGGCGGTCATGCTGATCGACGAGATCGACAAGGCCGACATCGAGTTCCCGAACGACCTGCTGCTCGAGCTCGACCGCATGGAGTTCTTCGTCCACGAGACGCGCGAGCTGATCAAGGCGCGCCATCGCCCGATCGTGGTGATCACGAGCAACAACGAGAAGGAGCTGCCCGACGCATTCCTGCGCCGATGCTTCTTCCACTACATCCGCTTTCCGGATGCGGAGACGATGACGCGGATCGTGGCCGTGCACTTCCCCGACCTCAAGCGCGAACTGCTGGCCGAGGCGCTGACCGCGTTCTACCGCGTGCGCGACGTGCCGGGCCTCAAGAAGAAGCCGTCGACGTCCGAGCTGCTCGACTGGCTGAAGCTCCTGCTCGCCGAGGACGTGCCGCCCGAGGCCCTGCGCAGCGACGACCCGCGCAAGAGCCTGCCGCCGCTCTATGGCGCGCTGCTCAAGAACGAGCAGGACGTGCACCTGTTCGAGCAGCTGATGTTCCTCCAGCGCCGGCAGCAACGGTAATGGGGACATTCTCCATTTCGAAAAATGGCTCGGAGCCAATATTTGGCTCTGCCGGCAAGATTGGCTCCGAGCCAATTTCTTGAGCCATTTCTAGAGAATTGGCTCCGAGCCATTTTTCCCATTTCGCCATGCTCAACGGTTTCTTCCTGACGCTGCGCGGGGCCGGAATCCCGGTCACCCTGACCGAGTACCTCACGCTGCTCGAGGCGCTCGAAGCGCGCGTCCCGGGAACGGACGTGGACGGGTTCTATTTCCTCGCGCGTGCGGCGCTGGTGAAGGACGAGAAGCACTACGACCGCTACGACCGGGCGTTCGCGGCGCACTTCAAGGGGGCGGAGCAGGCATTCGCGGGTCTCGCCCGGGACATCCCGGCCGACTGGCTGCGCAAGACGCTCGAGCGCGTCCTCACGGAGGAGGAAAAGGCGCGTGTCGAGTCCCTGGGGGGCTGGGACAAGCTGATGGAGACGCTCGCCGAGCGGCTGCGGGAACAGCGCGGACGCCATGAAGGCGGCAGCAAGTGGATCGGCACCGGCGGCACCTCGCCGTTCGGCCACGGCGGGTTCAACCCGGAAGGGGTGCGGATCGGCGGGCAGGGCGGGGGACGCCGCGCGGTCAAGGTCTGGGAGAAGCGCGAATTCCGCAACCTGGACGACACGGTCGAGCTCGGCACTCGAAACATCAAGATCGCGCTGCGGAAGCTCCGCCGCTTCGCGCGCGACGGCGCCGCGGAGGAGTTCGATCTCGAGGGAACGATCGATTCGACGGCTCGCAACGCAGGGCTGCTCGAGCTCAAGTTCGTGCCGGAGCGACACAACGCGGTCAAGGTGCTGCTGTTCCTGGACGTCGGCGGTTCGATGGAAAGCCACGTGCGGATCTGCGAGGAGCTGTTCTCCGCGACGCGCAGCGAGTTCAAGCACCTGGAGTACTTCTACTTCCATAACTTCCTGTACGAATCGGTGTGGCGCGACGGCCGCCGCAGGCACGCGGTGCGCACGCCCACGCTCGAGATCCTGCGCACTTACCCGCCGGACTACCGGGTGATCTTCGTCGGTGACGCGAGCATGAGCCCCTACGAGATCATGCAGCCGGGCGGCAGCATCGAGCACTGGAACGACGAAGCAGGCTCGGTGTGGATGCAGCGCATCACCCAGCGTTACCCCAAGCACGTCTGGCTCAACCCCGAGCCGGAGGGCCGCTGGGACTACACGGCCTCGATCGGCATTACGCGCCGCCTGCTCGATGACCGGATGTACCCGCTCACGCTCGACGGGCTGGACCGCGCGATACGTGCCCTGAGGACTTAATCCCGCAGGGCACCTGCCGCCCGCAGTCCCGCCTTGCGTTCGCAATGCGAATCCTTATCATTTGCATGTGGCCGTCAGTGCTGAACAGGGACGATTGCTGCTCGCGTCTGCCCGCCCGAGGGTCAGCCTCGATCTGCCTGTCGTCGATCCGTCCCGCTCCCTCGCCGTGCTCGCGGTCGTGGTGATGCACGCGCTCGCCCTGACGGGCCTGCTCGCCCACGAAGTGCGTCCCCGATTTCTCCCGGTGGAGGACGCGGTCGAGACGCAGCTGGTCGCATCCCGCGCCCCGCCGTCGCAGAGCGACCCGCTGCCGCCGCGCGAGATCGACTGGCGCCCGGTCCTGCCCGACTTGCCCATGCCGCGGCTCGAGGTGGAGGCCACGACGGCGATCACCCTGCCGGTCACCCGCCCACCCGTCGTCGAAGAGCGGGCGGAGCGCGCGGCCTCGACCGACGGGGCGGCGCCGCCGTTGCTCGATGCCCAGGCCGTGGGTTACCTGATCGCGCCGGCACCCCGCTATCCGCAGGCCTCGCGTCGGCTGCGCGAAGAGGGCGAGGTCCTGGTTCGAGTGCTGATCGGAACGGACGGCCGACCGTCCGAGGTCAGCCTGCTGCGCTCGAGCGGGTTTTCGCGTCTCGACGACGCCGCGCTCGCAGCAGTCCGGGTGGCGATGTTCCGGCCATACGTGGTGGCGGGGCAGGCCCGCTCCGCCTACGTGCGGGTGCCGGTCGAGTTCTCACTGGGGTCGAAAAAGGGGTCAGACTTATTTTCGCGAATTGACAGCGGACGAACCTGACCGGGCATCTTCAGCCGCTCTTCTGCGCGGCCTTCAGCGCCTTGATGTCCTCGAGGACCACTTTCGAGTGACCCTCCGGGTTGACCGACTCGTAGTGCTTGGCGACCCGCCCCTGCGGGTCGATCAGGAACGTGTCGCGGCGCGCCATTTCCATCACGCCCATGTAGGTCTTGAGCACGCCGTAGCGCTTCGTGACGGCCTTGTCCGGGTCCGCGAGCAGCGTGAACGGCAGCCTGTGTTCCTTCGCAAATGCCTTGTGCGACGCCACGTCGTCGACGCTCACGCCGAGGATCACCGCGCCCTCCTTGTCGAACGCGAACACGTTGTCGCGGAACTCGCAGGCCTCGGTCGTGCAGCCCGGCGTCGCGTCCTTGGGGTAGAAGTAGAGCGCAACCCACTTGCCCCGGTAATCCTCCAGCGCGTGCCATTTGCCGTCCTGGTCCTGCAGCCGGAAACCGGGGGCCGCGCTTCCGGGCCCGGGTATCGCGGCGGAAACGGCCAGCGCGACCGCGCACAGACCCGTCAGCAGCAGGGCTGACATTTTCGGGAACTGCATCACCTTTGTCCCTCCGCGGCATCAAGGAATAGGCGCTCGGTGCTTGCCATGTTAGTCGCCGGCCAAGAACATTGACACCCTGAGGCACGGATGGCGGTCAACCCCGACACCAACTACTTCTTCTTCGAGAACCGCGAGGCCCTGGTGCTCGCGGGCGGCGGCGCGCGCGCCGCTTACCAGGTCGGCGTGCTGCGGGCCATCTGCGAGTGGTTGCCCAGGAACGCACCGTGTCCCTTCGAGGTCCTGGTCGGAACCTCCGCCGGCGCTATCAATGCGACCACACTCGCCGCGCACGCCGCGCACCTCGACGAGGGGGTGCACGCGCTGGAGCACGTCTGGGGCAACTTCACCGTCGACCAGGTCATGCGGGTGAATCGAACGAGCATGATGCGCGCCGGCCTGCAGTGGCTGTTCTCGCTCCTGTCCTTCGGGCACCTGCTGCCGCCGCCACGCGCGCTCCTCGACACGTCGCCGCTGCGCGAGCTGCTGCCGCGCATGCTGCGGTTCGACCGTCTCAAGGAGAGCATCGCGGCGGGCCCGGTGCAGGCCCTGGCGGTGGCGGCGACGAGCTACGCGAGCGGCCGCGCGGTCGCGTTCTTCGAGGCCCGGCCGGGCGTGGAGGAATGGACCCGCGTGCGTCGCGCCGGGCTCCGTCGCGCCATCGATCTCGAAGTGCTGATGGCGAGCTGCGCCATTCCGTTCATTTTCCCGGCGGCGCGCGTCGACGGCGAGTACTACGGGGACGGCGCGATGCGCCAGCTCGCGCCGCTGAGCCCGGCGGTGCACATGGGCGCGAACCGCCTGCTGGTCGTCGGCACCCGGGTCGGTGCCGCGGCGTCGCTGCTCGCGGATTCGCCGGACCCGCCGAGCCCCGGTGATCTGCTCGGTTTCGTGCTCGATTCGCTGTTCGCGGACGGGCTGTCGGTCGATCTCGAGCGCCTTCAGCAGGTCAACGCGATGCTGCTCGCCTGCGAGGGCGACCCGGCGCCCGGGCGCAAGCCGATCGACGTCCTGGTGATCCAGCCGAGCATCGATCCGGTGTCGATCGCGCGCAAGTACGTCGACCGGATGCCCAGGAGCCTGCGCGCCCTGCTGCGAACCATCGGCGCGCTCGAGGCGCGCGGTGGCCTGCTCGTGAGCTACCTGCTGTTCGATTCGGCCTACACGCGCGAACTCATGCGCCTTGGGTATGAGGACGCCCAGGCGCGACGCACGGAGATCCTCGAGTTCATCCGCGAAGACCCCCTGGCGGCGCGCACGGAGCGGAGACGCTCGCACGCCTGAGCCACGTGTCGGCGGAGTCCGGATGGGCTGTGGCTGCTCGCCGCCGCCCGGCCGCGGTGGCTCCTACTCGCCGACGCCTGCCGCGGTGGCTGCTTGCTCGCCGGCGCCCGGCCGCGGCGTATCCGCAGCCGCTCGCCACGATCCACGGTCGTTGCAGGGCTGAAGATGGTGCCCCGCACATTTTGTCGGCGCACGCCGGACGGTCGTTGGTATCGCGGAATCGTCGAGGCGACCTTCGCTAGGAGTGCCCGCGACGTCCACCTGTGCACGCGTAAGCGTCGTCGCGGCTGGGATACACCGCGTCCAGACGCCGCCTCGTGACCCAACTGCGGCATCAGTGCGCCGGCGGCCACCGCGGCCTCGGCGAGCCGGCGTTTGGACCGGGTGTCTCGTGGGCCGCAACGACGTCTCACCTGCCGCAGGTAGACGTCGCGGACCACTCTTGAGTCATGACTCTGCGACGATTCCGCGATACCGCTGACGACACGGCGTGCGCCGACAAGACGTGCGGGGCACCAATCTTCAGCCCTGCAACGACCCTCGATCGTGGTTGCGGCCCAGCGAGGCACCCGGGCCGAGCGCCGGCGAGCAGCGAGCCACTGTGGCCGAGCGCCGGCGAGCTGCGACCACCGCGACCGGGCGTCGACGAGCCCTTCGCTCACTCGGCCCTGCGGTCCGCAAGGTCCCGATGCCGGAGCAGCGCGTGTCCGAAGCGGCCTTCGAAGTGCGCCGCGAGCTTCTCGGTAAGGTAAACCGAGCGGTGCTGGCCGCCCGTGCAGCCGATGGCGATCGTCACGTAGCTGCGGTTGGTGCGCGCGAGCGACGGCAGCCAGCGCTCGAGGAAGCCCGTGACGTCGTCGAGGAAGCGCTGCACTTCCTCGTGCCCGCCCAGGAAATCGGCGACGGCCTTGTCGCGTCCGCTCAGCGTGCGCAGCGCGGGGTCCCAGTACGGGTTGGGCAGCGGTCGCGAATCGAAGACGAAGTCGGCGTCGTCGGGCACGCCGTGCCGGTAGGCGAAGGACTCGAAGAGCAGCGAGGGAACGGTGGCGCCGCGCTCGACGACGCGCTCGCGGATCATCTCGCGCAGCTCGTGCACGGACAGCCGCGAGGTGTCGATCGTCAGGTCGGCGGCGTTCGCAAGAGGCGCGAGCAGGCGCTGCTCCTGCTCGAGCGCCTCCTGCAGTCCCAACCCGGACCGGCTCAGCGGGTGACGTCGCCGCGTCTCGCTGAAGCGCTTGAGGAGCACCTCGTTCTCGGCGCGCAGGAACACGATCTCGCAGCGCACCCCCGAGCGACGCAGCTCCTCGACGAGCCGCGGGACGTCCGTCAGGTCCTCTGGCCGGTTACGCGCGTCGAGACCGACCGCGGTGAGCTCGTAGTCCGGCTGGTTGCTGTGGACCGTGTACTCGATCAGTCCGGGCAGCAGGCCCGCGGGGATGTTGTCCACGCAGTAGTAGTCGAGGTCCTCCAGCATCGCGAGCGCAATGCTCTTGCCGGAGCCCGACAGGCCGCTGACGACGACGAGCCGCATGCCTCAAGGGGGCAGCGCGTGACCGTGCTTCTGCGCCTCGACCGCGTGATGATCGCGCAGCCGCTCCTTGTGCTTGCGAACCCGGCGGTCGAGCTTGTCCGCGAGCGCGTCGATGGCCGCGTACATGTCCTCGTCGACGACCTCGGCATGGAAAGTCGAGCCGCTGACGTGCACCCGGGCGTCGGCCTTGTGGCGCATCTTTTCCACCGTGAGCGTGCATTGCACGTCGATCAGCCCGTCGAAGCGCCGCAACATCCGTCCCAGCTTGCGCTCCACGTACTGTCGCAGCGGGGGCGTGATCTCGACATGATGTCCGCTCAGGTGCACGTTCATCGGCGCTTCCTCCTTTCGTGTGCGTCCTTCCGGTTCGACTTGTCCGCGCGGCCCGGGTTCCGGTTCACGCCTGCTGCCGCGTGGCGGCCTGGCGGCGCTCACTCGACGAGGCGAGACCCAGCGACTCCCGGTACTTCGCCACCGTGCGCCGCGCGACCTTGATCCCCTCCGAGGCGAGGACCTCCGCGAGCTGCGCGTCGCTCAGGGGACGGCTGCCATCCTCGTCCGCGATCAGGCGGCGGATGCGCGCCCGGATCGCGACCGACGACACGTCCGCGCCGTCGACGCCCGCGACGTGGCTCGAGAAGAAGAAACGGAACTCGAAGATCCCGCGCGGGGTGTGCATGTACTTGCCGGTCGTGACGCGCGAGATCGTCGACTCGTGCATGCTGACGGCTTCAGCCACGTCGCGCAGTATCATCGGCTCCATCGACTCCTCGCCCTTCTCGAGGAACGCGGCCTGGCGCTGGACGATCGTCCGCGCGACCTTGAGCAGCGTCTCGTTGCGGATCTCGAGGCTGCGGATCAGCCAGCGCGCTTCCTGCAGCTGCGCGCGCAGCGACGCGTAGTCCGCCGATCGCGCGACGACGCCCGCGTAACTCTGGTTCACCTTCAGCCGCGGCACGGAGGCCGGGTTGATTTCGACCGCCCAGCCGTGCCCGGTGCGCTTCACGAACACGTCCGGGACGATGTACTCGGGCTGCGACGACTGGAAGGCGGAGCCCGGGCGCGGCTGGCAGCCGCGGATGAGTGCCAGCGCCTCCTGCAGCGCGTCCTCGTCCGAGCCGAGCGTCCGGCGCAGCCCGGTCTCGTCGCGGTCTGCGACGAACTGCAGGTGCTCCTGCGCGATCCGCAGCGCGAGCTCGCGCCCCGGGGTGTCCTGCTCGAGCTGTGCGAGCTGCAGGCAGATGCATTCGGAGACGCTGCGCGCGCCGATGCCGGCCGGGTCGAAGGTCTGCACGCAGGTCAGTACCTGCTCGACCTCCGAGACAGCAACCGGCAGGTCGCTGCTCAGGCTCGCCGAGATGTCGGCGAGGGTCTCGGTGAGGTAGCCGTCGTCGTTCAGCGCGTCGATGATCGCTTCGCCGATCCAGACCTGCCGCGGATCGAGCGGGCTGATCTCGAGCTGCCAGATCAGGTGCTGGTGGAGATCGCGCTCGCTGTCGTTGGCGAATTCGAGCGGACGCTCGTCGTCGTCCTGGGTGCGCTTCTCGCCGGCAGGCGCGGAGGTGTCCTCCCAGGGATCCGCCATCTCGACCACCACCTCGTCCTCGGCGGGGGCGTCCTCCGCGCCACCCTCGTCCGCCGACTGCTCCGTATCGGGCGAGGCCGCCTCCACGGGCTCCTCGTCCTCGACCTCCAGCATGACGTTGGTCTCGAGCGCCTGCAGGACCTGGGCCTGCAGTTCGAGTACCGGCAGCTGCAGCAGCCTGATCGCCTGCTGCAGCTGCGGGGTCATGGTCAGCTGCTGTCCGAGTCTCAGCTGCAGCGCCGGCTTCAGCATCTCTCCCTTCTTCGCGCGGTGGTCACCTGGGAGCTCCGGCCGGTCAGCCGGAGTGCGTGGGGTACTCGGCCCCGCCGGTCAGAGTCGGAAATCCTGACCCAAGTAGACCTCACGCACCTCGCGATTGGCAAGGATCTCCTCCGCGGATCCGGCCGCGATCACACTTCCCGTGCTGACGATGTACGCGCGGCCGCAGATGCCGAGCGTCTCGCGGACATTATGGTCGGTGATGAGCACGCCGATGTTGCGCGACACGAGGTGGCGGATGATGCGCTGGATGTCGAGCACGGAGATCGGGTCGACGCCCGCGAATGGCTCGTCGAGCAGGATGAAGCGTGGCTCGGCGGCGAGCGCCCGGGCGATCTCCACTCGCCGCCGCTCGCCTCCGGAAAGGCTGACGCCCTGGCTTTCGCGGATGTGGCCGATGTGCAGCTCCTCGAGCAGCGTGTCCAGCGTCGCCTCGCGCTGATCGGCGTCGAGCTCGTCGCGCGTCTCGAGGATCGCAAGTATGTTGTCTTCGACCGACAGCTTGCGGAACACCGATGCCTCCTGGGGGAGGTAGCCCACGCCGAGCTGTGCGCGGCGGTACATCGGCAGGCGCGTAAGCTCCTGATCATCGAGCCAAATGCGGCCCGAGTCGCTTGGTACGAGCCCCACGATCATGTAGAACGCGGTCGTCTTCCCGGCGCCGTTGGGTCCGAGCAACCCGACCACTTCGCCCGAAGCCACCTCGAGCGAGAGATCCTTGACGACCTGCCGCGACCGGTAGCTCTTGCCGAGTGACTCGGCCCGAAGCAGGCTCATGGAGCCGGGTCCTTCGGCGCCTCTTTCGTGGTCGTCGTGCCCGTGCGGGGATTGATCGTGATGATCACGCGGCCCTGGTCCTGGCCCGTCGGGTTGGCCTTGATCGACTCCTGGTCGATGTTGTAGACGAGCGTGTCGCCCTGGATCTCGTTCTGTCCGTCGGTGAGCCAGGCGTCACCCGTGAGGCGCACGGTGCCCGCCTGCACGTCGTACTCGATCGAGCGTGCGCGCCCCCGCGCGAGCTTCCCCTCGTCCTTGAGCCGCTGCTCGAAGGATGCGGGCTGGCCGCGGATCACGGCGCGCGCGATCTCGTTGTTGCGGAACGTAACCTGCGCCGCGCCCGAGTTGAGCCTTCTGTCGGGCATCTGGATGCGCACGTCGCCGGACAGGTTCCATTCCGAGTTCTCGAAATTGAGGCCGTTGGCGCGCGCTTCTTCAGCCTCGACCTGCATCGTGCCCTGCGTGATCTTTACGCGGCGGAAGAGCAGCGTGTTGTTCTTGTAGTCGAAGTCCGAGGAGGCCGCGTCGAGGACGATGGGCTGATCGGAGGTCGCCGCGGACCAGCCGCGATCCGCAGGCACCGCGACGCCCAGCGCAAGGAGCGCCGCGCAGACCGCGCAACGGGCGTCAGGGCGTGAACCGGCCATTGACGTTCGATTCTAGACGCAGCGTGCCGGCGTTCAAATTCACGCGCAGGCCGCGGCCGCCGAGCACGTGCGTTCCGAAGCGGATGCTGACGAATTCCGCGGTCTGGATGTAGTCGGCGGCCGTGTCGTACGTGAGCTGGTCGGTGACGATGACCGGCGATCCCTGGTCCTCGCTGCCGGTCACGGTGACCTCGCCGGTGAGCAGCAGCGAGCGGCGGTCGGGCGGCATGCGGCCGCGTTTCGCCGTCACGGTCCAGCTGCCCGCGTCCCCCGTGACGTAGTTGAGCCGCAGGTCGTTCAGCATGACGCTGTCGTCGCCGAGCTGCTGCTCGATGTCCGCGGCGTGCACCACGATGCGCGGCTTTCCGTCGGCACCCATCTCAGTCAGGGTCGCGTCCTCCATGTAGTACCCGCGCCGTTCCTCGCGCGCATCGGGGCCGAGGGCGTCGCGACCGCGTTCGGCCAGCAGCTCGAACAGCAGCACCGCCCCGGCGATCGCCGAAGCGATGACGATCAGGCGCTGGCCCGGGCCTGGCGAGCGCGGAGTAACAGGTCGCATACTTCCCTCACCGCGCCGCGGCCGCCTGCCTGCGTCGTGACCCAGTCGGCGGCCGCGATGACCTCGGCGTGCGCGTCGGCTACCGCGATCGCGAGCGCCGCGCGGCGCATCATCGGCAGGTCGGGCGTGTCGTCGCCGACGCAGGCGATTTCCTCGCGTTGCACGCCGAGCTTCGCCGCGAGCGTCTCGATCTCATGGGCCTTGTCGCTGGCGCCCTGGCGGACGAGCCGGATGCCGAGCTCCGTGGCGCGGCGCTCGACGGCCGGGGAGCTGCGGCCGGACACGATGGCCACGGTGATCCCGGCGCGCTGAACGGCCACCAGCCCCGCGCCGTCGCGCGCGTGAAAGACCTTGAGCTCCTCGCCTGTCGGGCCAATGAAGAGCCGACCGTCCGTGAGCACGCCGTCGACGTCCAGCACGAGGAGTCGAATGCGCCGTGCATGCGTCGAGCGGCGGCTCCACTACATGACCCCGGCGCGCAGCAGGTCGTGGACGTTCAGGGCGCCGACCAGGCGGCCGTCGTCGTCGACGACGGGCAGGGCCGTGATGCGATGCGCTTCCATGATATGCACGGCTTCGGCGGCCAGCATCCTCGGTCGCGCGACCTTGGGGCTCGCGGTCATCACCTCGCTCATCGAGGTCGCGTGCACGTCGAGCTGCCGATCGAGCGCACGCCGCAGGTCGCCATCGGTGAACACGCCGATGACGCGCCGGTTCGCGTCGACGATGGTGGTCATGCCCAGCCCCTTGCGGCTCATCTCGAGCAGCCCCGCGCTCAGGCTCGTCGACGGGCCGACGGCGGGCAGGCCATCGCCCGCGCGCATCACGTCCTCGACGTGCAGCAGCAGACGCCGGCCGAGCGTGCCACCCGGATGCGAGCGCGCGAAATCCTCTTCCGTGAAGCCGCGCGCCTCGAGGATCGCCACGGCGAGCGCATCGCCCATGGCGAGCGTCGCCGTCGTGCTCGCGGTCGGCGCGAGATTGAGCGAGCACGCCTCGGCGGGGACGCTCACGTCCAGGACGACGGTCGCGTAGCGCGCGAGCGTCGAGCCCCGGCTGCCCGTCATCGCGACCAGCGGCACGTCGAGCCGCTTGATCACGGGCAGGATGGTCACGAGCTCGTCGGTCTCGCCCGAGTTCGAGATAGCGAGCACGACGTCACCTGCCGTGATCATGCCGATGTCGCCGTGCATGGCCTCGGCCGGGTGCAGGAAGAAGGACGGGCTGCCCGTGCTCGCGAGCGTCGCCGCGATCTTGCCGGCGACGTGGCCCGACTTGCCCATGCCGGTCACCACGATGCGGCCCCGGCAGGCGATCAGCAGCCGGCAGGCCTGCGCAAACTCCTCGCCGAGGCGGTGCTCGAGCGCCGCGACGGCCTCCGCTTCCGTGGCCAGTACGCGACGTCCGCGGGCGATCAGTTGTTCGGTGGAGGCTGGAGACATGGCAGGAAGAGGCTGATGGGCTGTGGCTGGAGGCTGAATTCTTGACCCCAGTCTACAGCCTCCAGCCTCCGTCCCCTGAGTCTCCCAGCCTCCGACCTCCAGCCCCCAGCCTCCAGCCTCTGAGCCTCCGTTACACTATCGCCCCCTCGCAACTCCCGAGTCTCCAATGACCGCCGATGAAGTCACCCGGCTGATCGAGGCAGGCCTCCCGGATGCGCGGGTTCACGTCGCGACGGAGGACGACACCCACTTCGAGGCGGTGATCGTCTCGGAGCGCTTTGCAGGAAAACGATCCCTGCAGAGACACCAGCAGGTCTATGCGGCGCTCGGTGAGCTGATGGGGCGGGAGATCCATGCGCTGTCGATCCGGGCATACACGCCCGCGGAATGGCCCGCCGGTCAGCCCATGCCCGGCGGCGGCTGAAGCGGGTCCAGCGTGGACAAGCTGCAGATCCGCGGGGGCGTGCCGCTCGACGGCGAGGTGCGCATCTCGGGCGCGAAGAACGCGACGCTGCCCATCCTGGCCGGGGCGCTCCTGGCCGACGGTCCGGTGACCATCGGCAACGTCCCGCACCTGAACGACGTCACGACGATGATTTCGCTGCTTGGCCGGCTGGGCGCGAGCCTGACGGTCAACGATCGGCTGCGCATCGAGGTCGATTCGCGGACGGTGCGCGCGACCTTCGCTCCGTACGAGCTGGTGAAGACCATGCGGGCGGCGATCCTCGTGCTCGGCCCGCTGGTGGCGCGTCATGGATCGGCGGACGTGTCGCTGCCCGGCGGCTGCGCGATCGGGGCGCGCCCGGTCAACATCCACGTGGCCGGGCTTCAGGCGATGGGCGCCGAAGTCCACATCGAGGGCGGGTACATCAAGGCTCGCGCGGGCAGGCTCAGGGGCGCCCGCATCGTGCTCGAGACGGTCACGGTCACGGGCACGGAGAACCTGATGATGGCGGCGACGCTGGCCGACGGCCGCACCGTGCTCGAGAACGCCGCGCGCGAGCCCGAAGTGGTGGACCTGGCGAACTTCCTGGTTGCGATGGGTGCGCGGATCTCGGGCGCGGGCACCGACACGATCACGATCGACGGGGTCGAGTCGCTGCACGGAGCGGAGTACGACGTGCTTCCGGATCGCATCGAGGCCGGCACCTACCTCGTTGCCGGCGCCATCACCGGTGGCCGCGTCCGGGCGCGCAACGCGCGCCCGGAGCACCTCGACGCGGTGCTCGGCAAGCTCGAGGAGGCCGGCGCGACCGTCGCGCGCGGCGATGGCTGGATCGAGGTCGACATGCGCGGCCGCCGGCCCCGGGCCGTGGACATCCGCACGGCGCCCCACCCGGGTTTCCCGACCGACATGCAGGCGCAGTTCGCGGCTCTCAACACGGTGGCCGAAGGCGTCGGCACCATCATCGAGACGATCTTCGAGAACCGCTTCATGCACATGCTCGAGATGCGGCGCATGGGTGCCGAGATCCGCCTCGAGGGCAACACGGCGATCATCAAGGGAGTGCCGCGCCTCACCGCGGCGCCCGTGATGGCCACGGACCTCAGGGCGTCGGCGAGCCTGGTGCTCGCCGGGCTCGTGGCCGAAGGCACGACCGACGTGGAGCGGATCTACCACATCGACCGTGGCTACGAGTGCATCGAGGAGAAACTGCAGGGGCTCGGCGCGCAGATACGCCGCGTCGCCGACCGGTAAATGGGGACATTCTCCATTTCGCCCCTACGCCGTCGATACACGGGGCATTGGCGAAATGGAGAATGTCCCCATTTACGTATAATGAATGGCTTCGCGAGGAGTGCGCCGGATGAGCGATCGAGTCGACACGGGCAGGCGCCATTTCCTGACCGTCGCCACTGCTGCCACCGGCGTCGTCGGCGCGGCCTTCGCTGCCGTGCCTTTCCTGGCGTCGTGGAAGCCGAGCGCGCGCGCGAAGGCGCTCGGTGCGCCGGTCGAAGTCGACATCAGCAAGGTCGATCCCGGCGCGATGATCAAGGTCGAGTGGCGCGGGAAGGCGATCTTCGTCGTGCACCGCACGCCGCAGATGCTCACGCAGCTCGAAGGGATGGCGCCCAAGCTCAGGGACCCGGATTCCGAGGAGTCCGAGCAGCCCGATTACGCCCGCAACGCCGCGCGCGCGCTGAAGCCCGAGTACCTGGTCCTGATCGGCGTCTGCACGCACCTCGGCTGCGCGCCGCTCGATCGCTTCACGCCCGGCGACGTCAGGGTCTCGGCGGACTGGCCGGGCGGGTTCTTCTGTCCCTGCCACGGCTCGAAGTTCGACCTGTCGGGGCGCGTGTTCAAGGACGTCCCGGCGCCGACCAACCTGTCCGTCCCGCCGTACCGCTTCCTGAGCGACAGCCGGCTGCTGATCGGCTCTGACACGGGGAACGCATGATGAGCACCACCGGGGAATCGATGCGCCGCGGCGGGAGGCTCGCCGCGCTCGCCGCGTGGATCGACGATCGCTTCCCGATGACGAAGATGTGGAAGGAGCATGCGGCGGAGTACTACGCGCCGAAGAACTTCAACTTCTGGTACTACTTCGGCTCGCTCGCGCTGGTCGTGTTCGTCATCCAGATCGTGACCGGCATCTTCCTGACGATGAACTACAAGCCGTCGGCCGCCGACGCGTTCAGCTCCGTCGAGTACATCATGCGCGACGTCGAGTGGGGCTGGCTGATCCGCTACCTGCATTCGACCGGCGCCTCGGCGTTCTTCATCGTCGTCTACCTGCACATGTTCCGCGCACTGCTGTACGGGTCCTACCAGAAGCCGCGCGAGCTGCTGTGGATCTTCGGCTTCCTGATCTACCTGTGCCTGATGGCCGAGGCGTTCTTCGGCTACCTGCTCCCGTGGGGCAACATGTCGTACTGGGGCGCGCAGGTGATCGTGTCGCTCTTCGGCGCGATCCCCTGGGTAGGCAACTCGCTGGTCGAATGGATCCGTGGCGACTACTACATCTCCGACGTGACGCTGAACCGGTTCTTCGCGCTGCACGTGGTCGCGCTGCCGCTCCTGCTCGTGTTCCTCGTCGTCGCGCACATCCTCGCGCTGCACGAGGTCGGGTCGAACAACCCGGACGGCATCGAGATCAAGAAGGTCAAGGGGCCGGACGGCCACCCGCTCGACGGAATTCGGTTCCACCCGTACTACACCGTCAAGGACCTGGTGGGCACCGGCGTGTTCCTCATCGTGTTCTGCCTGATCGTGTTCTTCGCGCCGGAGCTGGGCGGGTATTTCCTCGAGCACGCGAATTTCGAGCCGGCGGACCCGCTGCGAACCCCGGAGCACATCGCGCCGGTCTGGTACTTCACGCCGTTCTACGCGATCCTGCGCGCCGTCCCGAACAAGCTCGCGGGCGTCGTGCTGATGGGCGCGGCGGTCATGGTGCTCGCATTCGTGCCCTGGCTCGATCGCGGCAAGGTGCGCTCGATCCGCTACCGCGGCCCGCTCTTCAAGGCGTTCCTCATCGCGTTCGCGATCAGCTTCGTCGCGCTCGGCTGGCTCGGGTTGCAACCTGCCACGCCCGGTTACACCAACGCCGCGCGGGTGTTCGGGATCGTCTATTTCGCCTTCTTCCTGCTGATGCCGTGGTACACGCGCATCGACCGGACGCGCGAGCCACCCGAACGGGTGACCTACCATGCGCACTGAGTTTCTCGTGCTGATCGCGGCGCTGCTCGCGACACCGGTCCAGGCCGCGAGCGGCGGCGGGCACGTCGAGCGCGCGAACAACGACGTGTCGAACAAGGCCTCGCTGCAGCGGGGCGCGCGGAACTTCGTCAACTACTGTCTCGGCTGCCACTCGGCCAAGTACGTGCGCTACAACCGCCTCGCCCTCGACATCGACATCACGGAGCAGCAGCTGATCGACAACCTGATGTTCACCGGCGAGCGCCCGCACGACACGATCACGAACTCGATTCATCCGGACGACGCCAATCGCGCGTTCGGCGTCGTGCCGCCCGACCTCTCGCTGGCCGCCCGCAGCCGCGGGCCGGACTACGTCTACAGCTTCCTCAAGTCGTTCTACGCGGACCCTACCAAGGCGACGGGCGCCAACAACCTCGTGCTGCCCGGTACGGCCATGCCGCACGTGCTCTGGGAACTGCAGGGCATCCAGAATGCCGTCTGGGAGGGGCAGGTCGATGCGCAGGGCAATGCTTCGAAACACTTCAAGGAGTTCGAGCTGGTCAGGCCGGGTCGCATGGATCCGCACGAGTTCGATACGTTCGTGCGCGACACGGTCAACTTCCTCGATTACGCCGCCGAGCCCGTGCAGCTCAAGCGCAAGTCCCTCGGCTACCGGGTGATCGCTTTCCTGGTCTTCTTCACGCTGCTCGCCTGGGCCCTGAAGAAGGAATTCTGGAAGGACGTGAAGTAAGCGGGCGTGATGACGCTCTTCACGCGTGGGGACGATCCCCACAGTCACTGGGTGCGCTTCGCGCTGGCCGAAAAGGCGCTCCAGCTGCGCCTGGTCGAAGCTGACGCGGCACACCCGCCCGAGGACCTGATCGACCTCAATCCCTACCAGGCGGTCCCGACACTGGTCGATCGCGACCTGGTGGTGTACGAGGCAAGCATCGTCTGCGAATACCTCGATGAGCGCTACCCGCACCCGGCACTGCTGCCGACGGACCCGGCCGGTCGCGCGCAGACGCGGGTCGCGCTGCACCGGATCGAGCAGGACTGGTATTCGCTGCTGCCGGCGCTCGAGGGTCCCGACCGGCGCGAGCAGCAGCGCGCCCGCAGGCTCCTGCGCGACAGCGTCGTTGCGGCGGAGCCGCTGTTCCGAGCGCGGCCGTGGTTCCTGTCCGACCAGTTCTCGCTGCTCGACGTGGCCGTCGCGCCGATGCTGTGGCGGCTCAAGCGCTGGGAGATCGACGTTCCCGACGCCGCGCAGGCGGTGCAGCGCTACGCGCTGCGGGTCTTCGCGCGACCCGCCTTCCGCGCCGGTCTGAGCGCCGTCGAACGCGAGATGCGCACGTGAAGTCGCGACGTCCCTACCTGCTGCGCGCGATGCATGAGTGGATCAGCGACAGTTCCTGCACGCCGCACATCGTCGTGGATGCCGGCGCATCCGGCGTCGAAGTGCCGCGCCAGTACGTGCGCGACGGCAAGATCATCCTGAACGTCAGCTGGACGGCCACGTCGCAGCTGCGCCTGACGAACGATGAGGTCAGCTTCCAGGGCCGCTTCGGCGGCGCGGCCATCACCGTGCGCGTGCCGGTGACCGCGGTGCTCGCGATCTACGCGCGCGAGACCGGGCAGGGCATGATCTTCACCGACGAGGAAGGCGGCCCGGGCCCCGGCCCGACGCCGGCGGTCGGGCCGCCGTCCGGCGAGCCGAAGCCGCCCGCTCCGCCGGGCGGCAAGCGCGCGAAGCTCAAGGTCGTCAAGTGAGAAAAATGGCTCGGAGCCAATTTTTCTGAGAAAGGCAGCTCAGAGCTGAACTTTTCTGGCTGCGGGAAAATTGGCTCCGAGCCATTTTTCTCAGTCGGCGCGGAAGGCGTCGCGGATCCACTCGAGCCGCGTCGTGCCGGGAGCCGCACCGGGATCGATCGCGACGACGTCGAAGCGCGCGCGCAGCTTCGCCAGGTCCGGCCGTGTCCGCAGCAAGTGCCGTGCGGCGAGGATGAACCGGCGCCGCTTGCGCGGGCCGATCGATGCCGCGGCGCCGCCGTAGTCGCGACGCGAGCGGGAGCGCACCTCGACGAGCACCAGCGTCGCGCCGTCCTGCATGACGAGGTCGATCTCGCCGCCACGGCAGCGGTGGTTCCGCGCAATGAGCGCCAGGCCCTGCGACTCGAGGTAACGAAGCGCCCGGTCCTCGGCGCGCCGGCCGAGCCCGGTCGTCGTCTCAGGGCTCAACTGGAGCCGGCAGGGGCGCCGACAAACCCGCGGCCTGCGGCCGTCCGCCCTGGATACTCGCCCATTCCTGCCGGCGCAGCACGCGACCGTCCGCTGCCACGTCGAGCTCGCCCGTGAGCCCGTCGAGGCCGAAGCTCCGCGCGGTCGAGCGCAGCTCGCCGGTCAACCGGAAGGCATCGAAGCCGAACGCGTACAGGCGCAGCCTGCCGCGCCCCGCCTCCGACCACGCCCCGTGCAGCAGGTCCCAGAGCTCCGTCGCGCCCTGGCCGCCATAGAGCACCCACGGCATCTCCGGGTACACGAGGCCTTCCATGTCGTTCGCCGCGCGCGTGCTCGCCTCCCATGCGTCGGACGTCGCGTACACGGGCAGCGGATAGGTCATCTGGAAGCGCAGCTGAGGCTTGATGGCGCGCGCCGTGGCGGCATTCGCGGCGATGAACGCGAACTGCGGGCCGTCGCGCGCCTCGGCGACGGGATCGCGCGGCGGCGGCAGGGGCTTGCGCTTGTCGTCGGGGCGGTCACCGGCGCCGCCAAAGCGCCCGAGCGCGGCGCGCAACGGGCCGGCGAAGTCGCGCGCGCCGGGCGTGTAGAACTGCGCCGCGCTCAGCGTTACACCCGCGGTGACGAGCTCCTCGCTGAACGCCTCGTGCACGCGCCGTCCCCAGTCGTTCTCGGGGAAGAGCGCGATGCCGTGCGCATGACCGTCCGCGGCGATGCGCCGCGCGACCGCCCGCGCTTCCTCCTCGGGATCGAGCGAGAACTGGAACAGGAAGGAGGGCGGCGTCTGGCCGGCAAGCGTGTTGAGCGCAAGAGTCGGTACCGGGAACTGTCCGGACGCGACCAGCAGCGCGAGCTCGTCCTTCATCAGCGGGCCGACGATGAACTGCGCGCCCCCGGCGAGCGCCTGCTGGTAGGACGCGACGATGCCGTTCGCGGCCGTGTCGTAGATCGCGACCCTGGGCCTGGCGTCGGCGGGATCGGTGAGACACGCCGCGATGAAACCATCGCGCACGGCGGTGCCCGCCGAGCGATAGCGCCCGGTCAGCGGCAGGAGCAGCGCAACCGTGCTCGGCGCGCCCGACGGCAGCATGACCGCGGGCGGCGCTGCTTCGGATGGAACGCGCGGCGGGGCGGTCGCGGCCTCCTCCTCCTCGCCCGGCAGCGGCGTGGTCGTCGCGGCCGGTGCTTCGCGTGCCTGCCGTGCGTGTGCGATCCCGCGGCGCAGCTCCGCGACGAGCGCCGCGTCCTCGCCGCGGGCGCGCCGCGCAACCTTGTCGATCAGCCGTTCTGCGTCGTCCGGACTGCCGGCCGCCAGGTACTCGCGCGCCGCGCGCAGTGCGACGTCGACGTCCCAGCCGAAGAGCCGCTTCGCGGCCTTCTCGTAGAGCTGCGCCGCCTCGGCATGCCGGCCGCTGCCGGCCAGCGATTCCGCGGCGGCGATGTCGTCGCGGCGCGCGGCATGCGCCGCGGAAACCATCGGCGGCGCGTGGCCCGCGACCGCGAGCGCGGCGGCGAGCAGCAGGGCGGGAGCTTGCCGGCCGCGGAGGCGTGCGTGCAGCATGTATGGATGAGGCCTGACTTCCCGTGAGCGGACCCGCGGATTCTATCCCGCGCCCGCGCACCGGCACACTGTGGCTGGTTGCGACGCCGATCGGGAACCTCGGTGATCTGAGCCCGCGCGCGGCCGAAATGCTCGCGCGGGCGGACCTGCTGCTCGCCGAGGATACGCGTCACACGTCGCAGCTCCTCGCAGCCTGCGGCATACGGCGCCCGTCCGGCAAGATCCACTCGCTGCACGATCACAACGAGCGTGCGCGTGCGCTCGATGTCGTCGAGCGCCTGCGCGCGGGGGAGGAGGTCGCGCTCGTGAGCGACGCCGGCACGCCGCTGGTGAGCGACCCGGGCGCGGTGCTCGTCGCGGCGGCGGTGGCGGCGGGCATCGACGTGCGGGCGGTACCGGGTCCGTGCGCCGCGATCGCCGCCCTGTCGCTCGCCGCGCTGCCGGCGGACCGGTTCTGCTTCGAGGGATTCCTGCCGGCCAGGGACGCAGCGCGACGGAGCGCGCTCGAGGCGCTCGAGCGTGAGCGCCGCACGCTCGTGTTCTACGAGGCGCCACACCGGATCGCGGCTACGCTGGCCGACATGGCCGCCGCGTTCGGGGCCGCACGGCCCGCGGCCGTCGCGCGCGAGCTCACGAAGATGTTCGAGACCCTGTACCGTGGGCCGCTCGGCGAGCTCGCGGAGCGCGCGGCAGGAGATCCCGACCTCGCGCGAGGCGAGCTCGTGATCGTCGTGCAGGGCGCCGTGGCGCCGCCGGTCGACGCCGACGACGCCGATATCGAGCGCGTGCTGCGGCTGCTGCTCGCGGAGCTGCCGGTCTCGCAGGCGGCGCGGCTCGCGGCGCGGATCACCGGGCGCAGCCGCAACGAGCTGTACGAGCGGGCGCTCGCGCTGAACGAGCGCGCGGACGATGCCTAGCGCGCATTATTCATGAACGATGAAGTCTCATCGTGGGCGAAGGCTCGATCGGGAAGGTCTTTTCCGGAACGCCGTAAACCCATCCCTGGGGGCTCCCTCGAAAACATCCCTGTTTTCGAGGGTCCGGAAAAGACCTTCCCGATCGAGTCTTCGCCGATGCGCCGAGCCGTTCATGAATAATGCGCACCAGGAACTGCGGAGAGGAACGGCCAATGCCCGTCAAGACCGATGCACGCTTCGTGCTGACGACCTCGTGCCCCGACACGACCGGTGTCGTGGCCGCCATTTCCGGCTTCCTGGCGCGCAACAATGCGACGATCACGGAGGCTCAGCATTTCGACGACGAGATGTCCGTGCGCTCCTTCATGCGCACGGTGTTCCACGACAACGGCAAGGGCATGCCGTCGATCTCCGCGCTGGAGCAGGCTTTCGGTAAGGAGGTCGCCGAGCCCTTCAGCATGACCTGGGCGCTGCGCGACCTGCGACAGAAGTGCCGCGTCCTCGTGGCAGTATCGAAATCCGGGCACTGCCTCAACAGCATGCTGCACCGGTGGTCGACCGGCGCGCTGCCCGTCGAAATCGTCGCCGTGGTTTCCAATCACCAGGACCTGCGCAGCCTCGCCGAGTGGCACGGCGTGCCTTACCACTACTTCCCGATCCTCGACGGACGCCGTCGCGAGCAGGAGGGCCGCGTCATCGATCTCTTCGAGCGCGTCGAGGCCGAGGTGCTCGTGCTCGCGCGCTACATGCAGATCCTGAGCGAGGAATCGTGTCGCTACTTCACCGGGCGCGCGATCAACATCCATCACTCGTTCCTGCCCGGGTTCAAGGGCGCCCGGCCGTACCACCAGGCGCACGCCCGCGGCGTGAAGATCATCGGCGCGACGGCGCACTACGTGACGATGGATCTCGACGAAGGTCCGATCATCGAGCAGGCCGTCGAGCGCGTCGATCACACCTCGCCGCCCGAGGAGCTCGCGCTGATCGGCAGCGATCTCGAGAGCCTGGTGCTCAACCGCGCATTGCGCTGGCACGCCGAGCGGCGGGTGTTCCAGAACGACGGCCGCACGGTCGTGCTGAGGTGAAGGCGGTTGAGTCGCCGCTATCGGCGGCTGTCCCCGCCGTGGGGTGGCCCCGGCGCTACACGGTCGTCGCGCTGTGTTTTCTCGCGGCCTTCGTCTGCTACATCGATCGCGTCAACATTTCCGTCGCGATCCTCGCCATGCAGGACGCCTTCGGCTGGACGGAGACCACCAAGGGTTTCGTGCTCTCGGCGTTCTTCGTCGGGTACATGCTGTTCCAGGTGCCGAGCGGCTGGCTCGCGGGTCGCGTCGGCGGCAAGGTGGTACTCGGCATGGCCGTCGTCTGGTGGTCGCTCTTTACGCTGTTGACACCGGCGGCCGCCTTCCTGGGGCTGCCGGCGTTGATCGGCGCGCGCATCCTGATGGGGCTCGGTGAAGCGGCGATGTTTCCAGGCGCGTACAGCATGTACGCGCGCTGGGTGCCGACATCGGAGCGGTCACGCGCGATCGGCGTCCTGCTGAGCGGAATTCCGCTTGGCACGCTCTTCGCGCTGACGACCACCGGCTGGCTGGTCGGCCGCTTCGGGTGGCCGAGCGTGTTCTATCTCTTCGGCGCGGTTGGCCTCGCCTGGTGCGTGGCCTGGTTCGCGCTGGTCGTCGACGATCCACGACGTCATCCGGGCATCAGTCCGCAGGAGCTCTCGCTGCTCGATTCCGAGCGACGCGAGGGGCCATCGGGTTCGACCAGTGTTCCCTGGCGTCGCCTGCTCGGCGCGCCGGCGGTCTGGGCGCTGATCGTCAATCACTTCGCGAGCAACTGGATCCTGTATGTGCTCCTTGCGTGGCTGCCGAGCTACTTCAGGAGCGCGCAGGGACTCAGCATCGCGGGGGCCGGACTCTTCTCGGCGGCGCCCTGGCTCACGATGTTCGTCATGACGAACGTAGCCGCGTGGATCGCCGACGGACTGATTGCCAGGGGAGTGTCTCTCACGACGGTGCGCAAGCTCATGCAGACCATCGGGCTGGTCGGGGCCGCCCTGTTCCTGCTGCTCGCGCGTGGGGCCGACACACCAGGATCGGCGTTGATCCTGATGTGCGGAGCGCTCGGGACGCTTGCATTCACCTGGTCGGGATTCGCGCCGAACCATATCGAGATCGCGCCGCGCCACGCCCCGGTGCTGATGGGCATCACGAACACGGTGGCCACGATCCCGGGCATCATCGGCATCGTAGTGACCGGCTGGCTGGTGGAGGTCACCGGCACCTATGCGGCTGCCTTCGCACTCGCGGCCGCGGTGAGCGTCACGGGCGCGATCGTGTGGCTCATGTTCGGAACCGCGCGACGGGTCATCGACTGACGCGGTTTTCTCTTCGCGTGTTTCGTGCGATTGCGTGTCGATCTCTTTATCTTCGTCGCTCGCCGCGGCGACACCCCTCGCTCCGGTATAATTTGCGGCGGGAGTCGGCCAGGCAGCCGCTGCGCAATTTGCAGAGGAAAGTCCGGGCTCCGCAGGACGAGGCGCCAGGTAACGCCTGGGGGGCGCAAGCCCACGGAAAGTGCAACAGAGAGCAAACCGCCCAAGCAGCGCAGCGATGCGCTGACGGCAAGGGTGAAACGGTGCGGTAAGAGCGCACCGCGTCGGTGGCAACACTCGACGGCACGGCAAACCCCGCCTGGAGCAAGACCAAATAGGGAAGCGAGTCGGTTTCGGCCGGCAACTGCGGTCCGCAGAGGCTTCCGGGTAGGTCGCTAGAGGCGCGCGGCGACGCGCGCTCGAGATGGATGGTTGCCCACGACAGAACCCGGCTTATCGGCCGGCTCCCACCCACTTTTCCCCACCAAAACCGCCCCACCGGAGGCGCCTCGACCGCGACGAGGGGCCGGCGGTCGTCCCACAGTCGTGCCTGCCCACCACGCGAGAAGGGTGTTTAACGGCACTTAGACCCATTCCACCCCGTTCGGCAGCGTGTCCCGGCCCACAAGTCCGGCTTCCTGAGGCGGCACCAAGAAAGAAATCATAAGCCGCTGATTGGTCTCAGGATGAATATCCACCATCTCGGCCCGGAACACCCCCTCACCAGCTAAGTAGCTGTGCTCCAAAGGAATATTTTTGCCTGGATCGTTGACTCCTCACGCGCGCGCGACCTATAGTGCCGCGAAGTGGGCGAAAGTGGGATGAAATGGGCTGGGGGCCCGAGAACAAACCGACGTGTTTCGCGGGGCTAACAAAGTGACTCTCGACGCCAAGGGGCGCGTGGCCATGCCTGCCCGCTACCGGGACACCCTGGTGGAGCGCAGCGAAGGCCGCCTCGTGGCGACGGTCGACCGAAGCGACCGGTGCCTGCTCATCTACCCGCTCCCGGACTGGGAGGAGATCGAGCGGAAGCTGATGCGTCTGCCGACTTTGAACGGCCCGGCGCGGCGGCTGCAGCGCCTCATGGTCGGGCATGCGACCGACCTCGAGCTCGACTCGCACGGGCGCGTGCTGATCCCGCCGAAGCTGCGCGAGTACGCGAGCCTCACGCGTCAGGCGATGTTGATCGGGCAGGGCAGCCGGTTCGAGCTCTGGGACGAGCAGCACTGGAACGAGCGCCGCGAAGCGTGGCTGGCGGCCGGTGAGGAGACGGGTGATCTGCCGACCGAGCTCGGGCAGCTCTCGCTGTAGGGCGGGACGTGCACGGGCACACGCCGGTACTCCTCGAGGAAGTGCTGGCCGGGTTGGCAATCCGCGTTGACGGCCGCTACTGCGACGCGACGTTCGGGCGGGGCGGGCATGCGGAGGCGATCCTGGGGGCGCTTGGCCCCGAGGGTCGCGTGATCGGCATCGATCGCGATGCGGCGGCCGTCCGGGCCGGGCGGGGGCGCTACGGTGGCGAACCGCGTCTCACGCTCATGAGGGGGTCGTTCGCACGGCTTGCGGAGCTGGTGCGTTCGGCAGGAGTGGAGGGCGAGTTGCAGGGGGTATTGATGGATCTCGGAGTCTCCTCGCCCCAGCTCGACGAAGCCGCGCGCGGCTTCAGTTTCATGCAGGACGGGCCGCTCGACATGCGGATGGACAACGAGACCGGTCAGACCGCGGCGCAGTGGCTAGCCCGGGCCTCCGAGCGCGAGATCGCGGAGACGCTACGCACGCTCGGCGAGGAGCGATACGCGCGGCGCATCGCGCGGGCCATCGTCGCCGCGCGCGAGGCGACCCCGATCAGCCGCACGGCACAGCTTGCCGGGATCGTCGCCGCGGCCGTGCCGACCCGCGAGCCCGGCAAGCACCCCGCAACGCGCACCTTCCAGGCGATCCGCATGCGCATCAACGCCGAGCTCGAGTCGCTCGAGGCGGCGCTGCCGCAGGCGGTGCGGCTGCTCGCGCCCGGCGGCCGCCTGTGCGTGATCAGCTTCCATTCGCTCGAGGACCGCATCGTCAAGCGCTTCATCAGCCGCGAGGCGCAGGGCGACCCGCATTACGCAGGCCTGCCGGATGTCCCGCCGCACGCCCGGCCGCGGCTCGCCAAGCGGGGCGGTGCGATCACGCCCTCCGACGCCGAGATCGAGCGCAACCCGCGCGCACGGAGCGCACGGCTTCGCATCGCCGAGAGGATCGAGGCATGAGCACGCGCGCCGTGAGGATCGCGATCGCACTGCTCTGGGCCGCGGTGCTCGGCTCCTCGCTTGCGGTCGTCTACGGCAAGCACCAGTCGCGCGGCCGCTTCGTCGAGCTGCAGCGCCTGACGCAGGAGCGCGACGAGCTCGACATCGAGTGGGGGCAGCTGCAGCTCGAGCAGAGCACCCTGGGCACGCACGGCCGCGTCGAGCGTGTCGCGCGCGACGACCTGAAGATGCTCATCCCGCAGGCCGCGGACCTGCGAATCGTCCAGCCATGATGAGACGGCGCAACAGGGAGGCGGACGGCGCTCCCCGGCTCTGGCGGGCGCAGCTCGTGCTCGCGCTGCTCGCGCTCGCCGCCGGCGTGCTGGTCGCGCGCGCCGTCTATCTGCAGGTGATCAACAAGGGGTTCCTCGAGAAGCAGGGCGACGCGCGCTTCACCCGCGTGGCGAAGCTCTCCGCGAACCGCGGCATGATCCTCGACCGCAACGGCGACGCGCTCGCGGTGAGCACGCCGGTCGACACCGTGTGGGCCAACCCCGCCGAGCTCGCGCAGTCGCCGCAGGATTTCAAGCGACTTGCCGAGGCGCTCGATCGCGATCCTCAGTGGCTCGCGCGGCGCGTCACGAGCAGCCTCGACCGCGAATTCGTCTACCTCGTGCGCCACATGCGCCCGAAGGACGCCGAGCGGGTCAGGGCGCTGGGCATTCCCGGCGTCTACCTGCTGCGCGAGTACCGTCGCTACTACCCGGGCGGGGAGGTCACCGGTCACCTGCTCGGGTTCACGAGCGTGGACGACGTCGGCCAGGAGGGGCTCGAGCTCGCCTATGACCAGTGGCTCGGCGGCGAGCCCGGCGCCAAGCGCGTCATCCAGGACCGGCTCGGCCGCACGATCGAGGACATCGAGCGCATCCGCGCCCCGCGTCCCGGCCAGGACCTCTACACCAGCATCGACCTGCGGGTGCAGTACCTCGCGTATCGCGAGCTCAAGGCGGCCGTGCAGTCGAACCGCGCGCAATCCGGCGCGCTCGTCGTGCTCGACATCGCGACCGGCGAAGTGCTCGCGATGGTGAACCAGCCCGCCTTCAACCCCAACGACCGCGAGCAGTACGCGGCCTCGCGCTATCGCAATCGCGCGGCCACCGACATCTTCGAGCCTGGTTCCAGCATCAAGCCGTTCGTCGTGGCCGCCGCCATGGGGACCGGCCGCTACGACGCGGACACGCTGATCGCGACCGCGCCGGGGATGATGCGGGTCGGCAGCAAGACGATCCAGGACAAGCACAACCTCGGCACGATCGACGTCACGACCGTGCTCGCCAAGTCGAGCAACGTCGGCGTGGTCAAGATCGCGCTCTCGCTCGAGGCCGAGGAGATGTGGAACGGCTTCGACCACTTCGGCTTCGGGCACGTGACCGGCAGCGGTTACCCGGGCGAATCGGCCGGGCTGGTGCCGGGTCACCAGCACTGGCGACCGATCGGCCAGGCCACGATGTCCTACGGTTACGGGCTCTCGGTCACGCCGCTGCAGCTCGCGCAGGCCTACGCCGTGCTGGGTTCCGGCGGCGTGCGCCGGCCGGTCAGCATGCGCAAGCTCGACGCGCCACCGCCGCCCGGGGAGCGCGTGCTCGACCAGCCCGTGGCGACCGAGCTCGTGCGGATGATGCAGAGCGTCGTGAGCGATGACGGCACCGCCCGCCGCGCCGCGATCGTCGGCTACCGGGTCGCGGGCAAGACGGGAACGGCGTGGAAGGCGTCCGGCGGCGGTTACTCGCGCAACCGCTACATGTCGGTGTTCGGCGGCGTCGTACCCGCGAGCAATCCGCGGCTCGCGGCGGTCGTAGTCATCGATGAGCCGCGCGGCGGGCACTACTACGGCGGCGAGGTCGCGGCGCCGGTGTTCTCGGCGGTGATGTCGGGGGCGCTGCGGCTGCTCGCCGTCCCGCCCGACGACCTGCAACGCGTGCCGGCCACCACGCTCGTGCAGGCGCAGGATCCATGGTGAGCGTGGCGCGACGCTGGCAGGTGCCAACCGTGAGGCAGGACGACAAGCCGCGTGATTACCGCCTGGCGCTGGCGAGCCTGCTCGAGAACGGGCCGCGCCCGCCCGCCGACGTCGTGATCACCGACCTGGCGCAGGACAGCCGTCGCGTCGCGAAGGGTGGCGCGTTCCTCGCCTGCCAGGGCCGCACCACGCACGGCATCGCGCATGTCACCGCCGCGCTCGAGCGCGGCGCCGCAGCCGTGCTGTGGGAGCCGGCGCCGGGGATCGAGCCGCCCGTGCTCCCACGCCAGGTCGTCGGCGTCCCGGTGCCGGCCTTGAGCGCGCGCGCGGGCGAGCTGGCCGACCGCTTCTTCCGCACACCCTCCGCGGACCTGCAGGTGGCGGGGATCACCGGCACCAACGGCAAGACCACGACGGCATTCCTGCTCGCCCAGGCGTCCGACACGCTCGGGCGGCGCGGCGCCTATCTCGGCACGCTCGGCGCCGGGCGGCCGCACCGGCTCACGGGCGCCGAGCTCACGACGCCGGACGCGGTCACCGTGCACCGGCGACTCGCCGAGGCGCGCGATGCCGGCGCCGCGATGCTGGCGATGGAAGTGTCGTCGCACGCGCTCGACCAGCGCCGGGTCGGCGGCGTGCGTTTCGACACCTCGGTGTTCACCAACCTGACCCGCGATCACCTCGACTACCACGGCAGCCTCGAGGCCTACGGCGCCGCGAAGGCGCGGCTCTTCGAGACCGAGGGCCTGCGCTGCGCGGTGATCAATGCGCAGGACCCCTTCGGTCGCCGGCTTGCGACCACTCTCCGTCACGACGTCGAAGCCGTCTGGTTCTCGACGTCGAACGAGCTGATCGCGCCGCCGCGGGTCGGCTGGATCCGTCTCTCGGAGATGCGCGCGCTCGCGACCGGCCTGGTGCTGCACGTCGAGAGCAGCTGGGGTGCCGGCACGCTGCGATCGAAGCTCGTCGGCGCCTTCAATGCCGAGAACCTGCTCGCGACGCTGGGCGTGCTGCTCGGCTGGCGCGTGCCGCTGCAGCAGGCGCTCGCCGCCGTCGCCGCCTGCCGCGCGCCGCCCGGGCGCATGGAGGTGTTCGGCGGCGGCTCGCACCCGGTCGCGATCGTCGACTACGCGCACACGCCCGATGCGCTCGCGAAGCTGCTCGACGCCGCGCGGGCGCATGCGCGCGGCCGCCTGACCTGCGTGTTCGGCTGCGGCGGCGACCGCGACGCCGGGAAGCGCCCGCAGATGGGGGCGATCGCGGAGGAGCTCGCCGATGCGGTCGTGCTGACCAACGACAACCCGCGAACCGAGGATCCCGGCGCCATACTCCGCGCGATCGCCGCCGGCATGCGCGACCCTGGCCGGGCAACCGTGATCCCCGACCGCGCCGAGGCCATCCGCCACGCGCTCGCCGAGTCCGAGGCGGGCGACGTGGTGGTGATCGCGGGCAAGGGCCACGAGGACTACCAGGTCGTCGGCCACGAACGCCGGCCGTTCAGCGACCGCGCCGTGGTGCTCGAGGCACTGGGGGGCGCGTCGTGAACCGCGATCTCGCCGCCCTGGCGCGCGTGACCGGCGGGGCGCTGCACGGCGCCAACGTGCCGTTCGGGCGCGTCGTGAGCGACTCGCGCTCGGTCGGCGCGGGTGAGCTCTTCGTCGCGCTGCGCGGTGAGCACTACGACGCCCACGATTTCGTCCCCGATGTCGCGAGCCGCGGGGCGGCGGGTGCGCTGGTGAATCGCCTGGTGTCCGTGCACATCGCACAGGTCGTGGTGCCGGACGTGCTCGCCGGCCTCGCGTCGTTCGCGCGCGCCTGGCGCGGCGACTTCAGCGGCCGGATCGTGGGCATCACCGGGAGCAACGGCAAGACCACGGTCAAGGAGATGACCGGCGCGATCCTCGGCCGGCGCGGCGCGTGCCTTACCACGCAGGGCAACCTGAACAACCACATCGGCGTGCCGCTGACCCTGGCCCGGCTCGAGGCCACGCACGGCTACGGCGTCATCGAGATGGGCGCGAATCACCCGGGCGAGATCGCGTACCTCGCACGCCTGGCCACGCCCGACGTCGGGCTGGTGATCAACGCGGGCCCCGCGCACCTCGAGGGCTTCGGCGGACTCGATGGCGTCGCGGAGGCCAAGGGCGAGCTGTTCGAGGCGCTGGGCAAGAACGCAACCGCGGTGATCAATGCGGACGACCGCTATGCCGGCCTGTGGCGCGGTCTCGCGCGCGGGGCCGGCCGCACGATCACCTTCGGCATGCGCGAGGCCGCGGACTTCCGGGCCTCGCAACCGGTGTCGCGCATCGTGCAGGACAGGTTCGTGACCGAGTTCGAGCTCGACTGCCCGCTCGGCAGCCGCCGCATCGTGCTCAACCTGGCCGGCGAGCACAACGTGATGAACGCGCTCGCCGCCGCGGCCGCCGCGCAGGCCGCGGGCGCCGACCTCGACGACATCGAGCAGGGTCTCGAGTCCATGCAGCCCGTGTCGGGTCGCCTGCAGCTCAAGCCCGCGCGCGCCGGGGCGCGGCTGATCGACGATTCGTACAACGCCAATCCCGGCTCGGTGCGCGCGGGACTGCGCTCGCTCGCAGCGGTTCCGGGCGAGCACTGGCTGGTGCTGGGCGAGATGGCCGAGCTCGGCGTCGAGTCCGCGCGCCTGCATGCCGACATCGGCGAGTTCGCGCGCGAGACGGGCGTGGCGCGGCTGCTCGCGGTGGGGCCGGAGACGCGCCATGCGGTCGAGGCCTTCGGGCCCGGCGCGAGCTGGTTCGCGGACGCCGACGAGCTGGTTGCGGCCGCCGGGCCCGACCTGCGCGAGGGCGTGACCGTCCTGATCAAGGGCTCGCGCGTCAACCGGCTCGAGCGGGTGGCGGCGGCGCTCGCGGCGCCGGGCACGGCGAACGCGGGCGGGGTTCACTGAGATGCTGCGTTACCTGGCCGAGTGGGCCACCCAGTTCCATTCCGGCTTCAACGTCTTCAGCTACCTCACGCTGCGCGCGGTCCTCGCGGCGCTGACGGCGCTGCATCGTCTCATTCATCGTCGGCCCGCCGGTGATCCGCCGGCTCGCTCATCACCAGGTCGGCCAGCGCGTCCGCAGCGACGGTCCGCAGACCCACCTGTCGAAGGCCGGTACGCCGACCATGGGCGGTGCGCTGATCCTGGTGGCGATCGTCGCCGCGACGCTGCTCTGGGCGGACCTCGGCAACCGCTTCGTGTGGATCTCGCTCGCCGTGACGGTGGCGTTCGGGCTGATCGGCTTCTGGGATGACTACCTCAAGCTCGTGGTCGGCGACTCGCGCGGCCTGATCGCCCGCTACAAGTACCTCTGGCAGTCGATCGCGGGTCTCGGCGCGGCGGTCGCGCTCTACGTCACGGCGCAGAGCGAGGTCGAGACGACGCTGTACGTGCCGTTCTTCAAGGACGTGCTGGTGCCGCTCGGCCCGGCGTTCGTCGTGCTCGCCTACCTCGTGATCGTGGGTTCGAGCAACGCGGTCAACCTCACGGACGGACTGGACGGGCTCGCGATCATGCCCGCCGTGCTGGTCGCGGCCGCGCTGGGCGTGTTCGCCTACGCCTCCGGCAACGCCGTGTTCGCCAACTACCTCGCGATCCCGCACATCGCCGGCACCGGCGAGGTGCTGGTGCTCTGCGCGGCGATCTTCGGGGCGGGCCTGGGTTTCCTGTGGTTCAACACCTACCCGGCACAGGTGTTCATGGGCGACATCGGCGCGCTCGCGCTCGGTGCCGCGCTCGGCGTGATCGCCGTGATCGTCCGGCAGGAGATCGTGCTGTTCATCATGGGCGGCGTCTTCGTCATCGAGACGGTGTCCGTGATCCTGCAGGTGGCGTCCTTCAAGCTGCGCGGCAAGCGCATCTTCAAGATGGCGCCGATCCACCACCATTACGAGCTGAAGGGCTGGGCCGAGCCCAAGGTGATCGTCCGCTTCTGGATCATCACCGTCATCCTCGTGCTGTTCGGCCTCGCGACGCTGAAGCTGCGATGAGCGTGGCACCGAACATGCAGCCGCTCGAGGCCGGGACGCGCGCGCTGGTGCTGGGCCTCGGGCGCACCGGCCTGTCCTGC
Source organism: uncultured Gammaproteobacteria bacterium (assembly GCA_963834855.1). GTDB lineage: Bacteria > Pseudomonadota > Gammaproteobacteria > Steroidobacterales > Steroidobacteraceae > DATJKD01. The sequence continues at coordinate 127,496 of CAWIDH010000003.1, forward strand.
GCGCGCTACCTGCGCCGGCGCGGGCTCACGGTGCGCGTGGCCGACACGCGCGAGCGCCCGCCCGCGCTCGATGCCCTGCAACAGGACGGCGCCGAGGTCGAGCTGCGGACGGGCGCGTTCGAGCACGACCTGCTCGACGACGTCGCGCAGGTCGTGGTCTCGCCGGGCCTGTCCGTGCGCGAGCCCGTCGTAGCAGGAGGCGGGGCGGCGCGGCCTGCCGGTGGTCGGCGACATCGAGCTCTTCGCGCGCGAGACGCGGGCCCCGGTGGCCGCCGTGACCGGCACGAACGGCAAGAGCACCGTGACAACGCTCGTGTCCGAGCTCGCCAGCGCCGCCGGTCGGACGACGCTCGCCGGCGGCAACCTCGGCGAGCCCGCGCTCGACCTGCTCGCGCGGCCCGTGCCTGAGCTGTACGTGCTCGAGCTCTCGAGCTTCCAGCTCGAGACGACGTACTCGCTCAAGACCGTCACCGCGACCGTGCTCAACGTGACCCCCGATCACATGGATCGCTACGCCACGGTGGCGGAATACGCGCAGGCGAAAGCGCGGATCTTCGACGGCTGCGAGGTGGCGGTCGTGAACGCCGACGACCCGCTGGTGCGGGAGATGCCGCGCGAGCGCCAGCGCGTGCTCGAGTTCAGCATCCGCTCGCGCGATGCCGACTACGCACTCGCGGAGGAGCCGGAGCCGCTGCTGCTGCGGCGCGGAGAACCGCTGCTGCCGATGTCGCGACTGCGCATCCAGGGCCGGCACAACGCGGTCAACGCGATGGCAGCGCTCGCGATGTGCGAGGCGCTCGAGCTGCCCGATGCGCCGGTGCTCGCGGCGCTCGCGGCTTTCCGCGGCCTGCCGCACCGGGCGCAGTGGGTCGCCGACATCGACGGCGTGCGCTACGTGAACGATTCGAAGGGCACCAACGTCGGCGCCACGGTGGCGGCGGTGGAGGGAATGAGCGGACCGCTGGTCATCATCGCCGGCGGCGATGGCAAGAACGCCGACTTCACGCCGCTGCGCGAGGCGTTCCGCGGCAAGGTGCGTCACGCGGTCCTGATCGGCCGCGACGCACCCCGCCTCGCCGCCGCCCTCCACGGCGAAAAAATGGCTCGGAGCCAATTTCCCGCGGACGCCGAAAAAATGGCTCCGAGCCATTTTTCGGTGGAGATCGTCGCGGACATGGCGTCGGCGGTGCGGGCGGCGCGTGCGGCGGCCCGGCCGGGCGACACGGTGCTGCTGTCGCCGGCCTGCGCGAGTCTCGACATGTACCGGGACTACGCGCACCGCGGCGAGGAATTCATCGCGGCGGTCCGGAGTCTTGCGCCGTGATCGCTGCCAACATGGCCTACGCACGCACCTCGGGCCGCCCGCGGCGGCTCGCGCTCGACGCCTGGCTCGTCGGGCCGGTGCTCGCGCTGCTGCTGATCGGCCTCGTCATGGTCGCCTCCGCGTCGATCGGGATATCGGAACGCGAGCTCGGCGAGCCCTTCCATTACCTCCTGCGGCAGGCCGTCTTCGTGGTGCTCGGGATCGTGGCGGCGATGGTGGGCGTGACCGTGCCGACGCAGGTCTGGGAGCGGCAGTCGATCTGGCTGCTCGCAGGCGCATTCCTGCTGCTCGTCCTGGTGCTCGCGCCCGGCGTCGGTCACGAGGTCAACGGCAGCCGGCGCTGGATCCGTCTCGGCTTCATGAACTTCCAGGCCTCCGAGCTCGTGCGGGTGCTGATGCTCACCTGGGTCGCGAGCTACGCGGTGCGCCGCGCCGACGAGCTGCGCTCGAGCTTCAAGGGCTTCATGAAACCGGTCGGCGTGCTCTTTGCGGCCTCGGTCCTGCTGCTCGCGGAACCGGACTTCGGCGCAGCCACGGTGCTGATGGCCACCGGGCTCGCGGTGCTGTTCCTCGCCGGGGTGCGCCTGCGTCACTTCCTCGTGCCGGTGGTGCTGGGTGCGGGCGGGCTGATGCTGCTCGCGTTCACCTCGGACTACCGCCTGCGCCGCCTCACGGCATTCCGCAATCCCTGGGCCGACCCGTTCGACAGCGGCTTCCAGCTCACGCAGTCGCTGATCGCAATCGGCCGCGGCGAGTGGTTCGGCGTCGGCCTCGGATCGAGCGTGCAGAAGCTCTTCTACCTGCCCGAGGCGCACACGGACTTCGTGTTCGCGGTCATGGCCGAGGAGTTCGGCCTCGCGGGCGTGATGATCGTGATCGGGCTCTTCGTGCTCCTGGTCGGGCGGGCGCTCAGGATCTCGCGCACTGCCGCGGAGGCGGGATTCGAATTCCAGTCGTATCTCGCGGCCGCGATCGGGATCTGGCTCGGACTGCAGGCGTTCGTGAACGTCGGCGTCAACATGGGCCTGCTGCCGACCAAGGGGCTCACGCTGCCGCTCCTGAGCTACGGCGGCAGCAGCATGCTCGTGACGCTCGGCTGGCTGGGCGTGCTGGCGCGCATCCACCACGAAACGGCGGTATCCGGCCGCGTCATCGTGCCGCGCGAGGTCAGGCGGGCATGACGCGCCGCGTCGCATTCATCATGGCGGGCGGCACCGGTGGGCACGTGTTCCCGGCGCTCGCGACCGCGCGCGTGCTGCGCCGCCGCGGCTTCGACATCGTCTGGCTGGGCACGCCGCGCGGCATCGAGGCGCGTCTCGTTCCCGCCGAAGGCATCCCGGTCGAATGGCTCGCCGTCGGCGGTCTGCGCGGCAAGGGGATGGCGACGCTGCTCGCCGCGCCGTTCCGGCTGGCGCGCTCGATCGTGCAGGCGATCGCGGCGCTGCGCAGGCACCGTCCCGCGGTCGTGCTCGGCGCCGGCGGGTTCGCCTCGGGCCCCGGCGGCATCGCGGCCTGGCTGCTGCGCCGACCGCTGGTCGTGCACGAGCAGAATGCAGTCGCGGGCATGACGAACCGGGTGCTTGCGCGTCTCGCCGACCGCGTGCTCGAGGGCTTCCCCGGCAGTTTCGGTCCGCGCGTGCGCGCGGAACGCGTCGGCAATCCCGTGCGCCCGGAGATCGCAGCCATCGCGGCGCCGGAGCAGCGCTATCGCGGGCGCGAGGGGCGGGCACGCCTGCTGGTGTTCGGCGGCAGCCAGGGCTCCGCGCGATTGAACGCCGTCGTGCCTGCAGCCATCGCCGAGTTGCCGGGTGCGCTGCGCCCCGACGTCCTGCACCAGACCGGCGCGGCCGGTCTCGCGGAGACGACCGCGGCGTACCAGAGCCGCGGCCTCGAGGCCGACGTGCGCGCGTTCGTCGACGACATGGCCGGTGCCTACGGCTGGGCCGATCTCGCCGTCTGCCGGTCGGGCGCCCTGACCGTGGCCGAGCTCGCGGCGGCCGGCGTGCCGGCGATCCTGGTGCCGTTTCCGGCCGCCGTCGATGATCACCAGACGCGCAACGCCGGCTACGCGGTCGAGGCGGGCGCGGCCGTGCTGATGCCGGAGCCGACGCTGACCCCCGTGTCGCTCGCGGCAAAGCTGCGCGAGCTGCTCGAAGCCGGCCGGCCGCGGCTGCTGGCCATGGCGCAGGCCGCGCGACGCACGGCGATCACGGATGCGGACGAGCGGCTCGCCGACGCGTGCATCGCGGTGGCCGGAGGTGCGGCATGAAGGACCGCATGCGCCGCATCCACACGATCCACTTCGTCGGCATCGGCGGCAGCGGCATGAGCGGCATCGCCGAGGTGCTCGTGAACCTGGGCTATTCCGTGCAGGGCTCGGACCTGAAGGCGAGCGATGCGACGCGGCGGCTCGAGTCGCTGGGCGCGCGCGTCATGCCGGGACATCGTGCCGGCAACGTGGCCGGCGCCGACGTGGTCGTGGTCTCGAGCGCCGTCAGCGACGACAACCCCGAGGTCGCGCACGCCCTCGAGCGGCGCATACCGGTCGTCAAGCGCGCCGAGATGCTCGGCGAGCTGATGCGCTTCCGTTACTCGATCGCGGTCGCGGGCACGCACGGCAAGACGACGACCACGAGCCTGGTCGCGAGCGTGCTCGCCGAGGGCGGCGAGGACCCGACCTTCGTCATCGGCGGGCGGCTGAAGAGCGCGGACGCGAACGCGCGCCTCGGCGCCGGGCGCTACCTGGTCGCCGAGGCGGACGAGAGCGACGCGTCGTTCATGCACCTGCAGCCCATGATCGCCATCGTCACCAACGTCGACGCCGACCACCTCGGCACGCACGGCGGGGACTTCGAGCGACTCAAGGCCAGCTTCGTCGAATTCCTGCACAACCTGCCGTTCTACGGCCTCGCCGTCATCTGCAACGACGACCCGGTCGCCGCGGGCCTCATCCCGCAGATCGGCCGCCCGTATGTGAGCTACGGCTTCGACCCGGGCGCCGACATGCGCGCGGTGAACGTCGTGCGCCGCGGCACGCAGTCGAGCTTCGAGGTGATCCGGCCCGGCCGCGACGCGCCGCTCCCGGTCACGCTCAACCTCCCCGGCCGGCACAACGTGCTGAACGCGCTCGCAGCGATCGCGGTGGCCACCGAGCTCGAGATCGACGACGAGGCGATCCGGCGGGCGCTCGCGGAGTTCCAGGGGATCGACCGGCGCCTGCAGACGCTCGGCGAAGTCCCGACCGCGCGCGGGCGCATCACGATCATCGACGACTACGCGCACCATCCGACCGAGATCGCGGCCACGCTCGAGGCCGCCCGCCAGGGCTGGCCGGGCCGGCGCATCGTGCTGGTGTTCCAGCCGCACCGCTACACGCGCACGCGGGACCTGCTGGATGACTTCGCGAAGGTGCTGTCGGAGCCGGACGCGCTGGTGGTCGCCGAGGTGTACGCGGCGGGCGAGCCGCCGATCGCGGGTGCCGACGCCAAGGCGCTCTGCCGCGCGATCCGCTCGCGCGGCCGCATCGAGCCCGTGATGCTCGGCTCGCTCGACGGCCTGCCGAGGGCGCTCGCCGACCTCGTCCGCGACGACGACGTCGTGCTCACCATGGGCGCGGGCAGCATCGGCGCCGCGGCGCACGAGCTGCCCCGGCGCCTCGCCGCCGCGATCGCCGCGCATGGAGGCCGCGCATGAGCGGGCAGCGGCGCATCACCGATCCGCGCGACTTCGGCCGCGTCGCCGTGCTGATGGGCGGCAGCTCCTCCGAGCGCGAGGTGTCGCTCGACTCCGGCGCGAACGTGCTCGATGCGCTCATCCGCCGCGGCGTCGACGCGACGGCCGTCGACGGCATCCCCGCGCTGGTCGCGGCGCTCACGGCGCCGCCGAAGAAGGGCACGAAAAAGGGAACGGCGGAAACAGGCCCAGGGCGCTTCGACCGCGTGTTCAACATCCTGCACGGCAACCGTGGCGGCGGCGAGGACGGCGTCGTGCAGGGACTGCTCGATGCGCTCGGCGTGCCGTACACCGGCTCGGGCGTGCTCGGATCGTCGCTCTCGATGGACAAGATCCGCACCAAGCAGGTCTGGCTCGCGCTCGGGTTGCCGACACCGGCCTACGTCCGCCTCGAGCGCGGCGACGACGTCATCGCGGCTGCGCACAAGATCGGCCTTCCGGTCATCGTCAAGCCCGCCTGCGAAGGCTCGAGCGTGGGCGTGACCCGCTGCTTCGGCGACGCCGACCTGCCGGCGGCCGTGGCACTCGCCTCGCGCTACGACGGCCCGATGCTGGTCGAGCAGCTCATACAGGGCGACGAGTACACGGTCGGCGTGCTGGGCACCGAGGCGCTGCCCTCGATCCGCATCGTGCCGGCCGGCGAGTACTACGACTACCACGCCAAGTACGTCGCGAACGACACGCAGTACATCTGCCCGGGGCTCGCGGGCGCCGCCGAGCAGGAGCTCGGCAGCCTCGCGCTGGGCGCCTTCTTCGCGGCCGGCTGCAGCGGCTGGGGCCGGGTGGACTTCATGCGCGACCGCGCCGGGCGGCCGTGGCTGCTCGAAGTGAACACCGCGCCCGGGATGACCAGCCACTCGCTCGTGCCGAAGGCGGCCGGCGCGCGCGGCATCGACTTCGACGAACTCGTGTGGCGCGTGCTCGAGACGAGCTTCGCGGCACGGAACCCGTGAGGGCATGGGAATGACGCCATTTGCCGCACGCAAGCGCCGACGCGCCACGGACCTCTCGCCGTCGCTCATCGAGCGCATCGACTGGCGCCGCGTCGCGACCGGCGCGGGGGGGCTTGCGGGCTGTGCGCTGCTCGCGATGCTGCTCGCGCTCGCGCTCGACCGGCCGGTGCGCCGAGTGCTGGTCGAGGGCGCCTTCCAGCGCGTGTCGCCGCCGCAGGTGGAAACCGCGGTCGCGCGGGTGGCGCGCGGCGGGCTGACGTCGGTCGATCTCGATGCGGTCCGCGCGGAGGTGCGGCGCATTCCCTGGGTGGACGGGGTGATCGTGGAGCGTCGCTGGCCGGATGCGCTCTCCGTGGTGATCACCGAGCAGGTCGCGGCCGCGCGCTGGAACGACACGGGGCTCCTCAACACGCGTGGCCACCTCTTCCTGCGCAATGCCCGCTTCGTGCCGCCGGAGCTCCCGCTGCTCGAGGGACCCGAGGGCAGCGAGGGCGCGGTGGCGCAGGTGTACCTCGACGCGCAGGGACCGCTGCTCGAGGCGGGACTGCGGCTCACCGGCGTGCGGCTCGACGAGCGCGGCGCCTGGGAGCTCGCGATCTCGGACGGCATCAAGGTCAAGCTCGGCCGGCAGGCCGTCACTGAGCGCCTCGAGCGCTTCATCGCCCTTGCGAGCCCGATGGTCGCCAAGCGGCTCGCGGAGATCACCTACGTGGACATGCGCTACACCAACGGGTTCAGCGTCGGCTGGAACGCCCGTTCCGCCCTGGCAGTCGCCCCGACCGAGGCCGACGCGACCGATGGCTAGGAAGACCGACAGAGACCTGATCGTCGGGCTCGACGTCGGCACGTCGAAGGTCGTCGCGATCGTGGGCGAGCTCGCGCCGAACGGCGCGATCGATGTCGTGGGCGTGGGTACGCACCCTTCCCGCGGCCTCAAGAAGGGCGTGGTCGTCAACATCGACTCGACGGTGCAGTCGATCCAGCGCGCGGTCGAGGAGGCCGAGCTGATGGCGGGCTGCCAGATCCACTCGGTGTTCGCCGGGATCGCGGGCAGCCACGTGCGCAGTCTCAACTCGCACGGCATCGTCGCGATCCGCGACAAGGAAGTGGCGCCCGGCGACGTCGACCGCGTGATCGACGCCGCGCGCGCGGTCGCGATCCCGGCCGACCAGAAGATCATCCACATCCTGCCGCAGGAATTCATCATCGACGCGCAGGAAGGCATCCGCGAGCCGATCGGCATGTCCGGCGTGCGGCTCGAGGCCAAGGTGCACATCGTCACCGGCGCCGAGAGCGCAGCGCAGAACATCGTCAAGTGCGTGCAGCGCTGCGGGCTCGAGGTCGAGGACATCGTGCTCGAGCAGCTCGCGTCGAGCTACGCGGTGCTGGCCGAGGACGAGAAGGAGCTCGGCGTGTGCCTGGTGGACATCGGCGGCGGCACGACCGACCTCGCGGTGTTCTCGGGCGGCGCGATCCGCCACACCGCGGTCATCCCGGTCGCCGGCGACCAGGTCACGAACGACATCGCGGTGAGCCTGCGCACGCCGACCCATCATGCCGAGGATCTGAAGATCCGCTACGCCTGCGCGCTGTCGCAGCTCGCGAACCCGGACGAGACCATCGAGGTGCCGAGCGTCGGCGACCGGCCGCGCGCGCCGGCTCGCGCGGCAGACGCTCGCCGAGGTGGTCGAGCCGCGCTACGAGGAGCTGTTCGCGCTGGTGCGCGAGGAGCTCTCGCGCTCGGGCTTCGACGACATGATCGCTGCCGGCGTCGTGCTGACCGGCGGCAGCGCGAAGATGGAAGGCGTCATCGACCTCGCCGAAGAGATCTTCCACGCGCCGGTGCGGCTCGGCCTGCCGCAGGGCGTGATGGGACTCGTGGACGTAGTGCGCAACCCGATCCACGCCACCGGCGTGGGTCTGCTCCTGTTCGGTCGCGAGAACCACGTGCGGCGTGGCCGCAGCGTGCCGGTCGGCACCGGCGTGCGCAGCGTGATGGACCGGATGAGGGCGTGGTTTCAGGGGAACTTCTGAGAAAGGCTGGAGGCGGGAGGCTGGAGAGAGGGAGCAGGGCTCGGCAACGTTTGGTCTGGCATCGATTTCTTTTCGCATCAACGGAGAGCAGCAATGTTTGTACTCGCAGAGACTGAGAATCAGGGCGCGATCATCAAGGTCGTCGGCGTGGGCGGCGGCGGCGGCAACGCCGTCACCCACATGGTCAATTCCGGGATCGAGGGCGTCGACTTCGTCTGCGTCAATACGGATGCGCAGGCGTTGAAGCACGCGAGGGTGAAGACCAGCATCCAGATCGGCTCGAACATCACCAAGGGCCTCGGGGCAGGAGCGGACCCCGAGATCGGCCGCCAGGCGGCGATGGAGGATCGCGACCGCATCGTCGAGCTGATCGAGGGCTCGGACATGCTCTTCATCACCGCCGGCATGGGCGGTGGCACGGGCACAGGGGCGGCGCCGGTTGTCGCGCAGGTCGCGAAGGAGCTCAACATCCTGACCGTGGCCGTCGTCACCAAGCCCTTCGAGATGGAGGGCGCCAAGCGCCAGGCGCTCGCCGACCAGGGCATCGGCGAGCTCGGCAAGTACGTCGACTCGCTGATCACGATCCCGAACCAGAAGCTGCTGACGGTGCTCGGCGGCGACACGACGCTGCTCGACGCGTTCAAGGCCGCGAACCAGGTGCTGCAGGGCGCGGTGCAGGGCATCGCCGAGCTCATCACGCGCCCCGGCCTGATCAACGTCGACTTCGCCGACGTCCGCACGGTGATGGCGGAGACCGGCATGGCGATGATGGGCTCGGGTTCCGCGAACGGTGAGAACCGCGCGCGGGCCGCCGCCGAGGCCGCGATCTCGAGCCCGCTGCTCGAGGACGTGAACCTGTCGGGGGCGCATGGACTGCTGATCAACGTCACCGCCGGCATGGACCTGCGCACGAGCGAGTTCCACGTCGTCGGCGACACCGTGAAGCAGTACGCCTCCGAGGACGCGACCGTCGTCGTCGGCTACGTGATCGACCCGGAGATGACCGACCAGATCCGCGTCACCGTCGTCGCCACGGGCATCGGTCGCCCGTCCGCCGTGCGCGGGATGCCGGCGCACACGCTGCCGCCCAAGGTGGAGGTGGTGGCGAGCCGTGCCCGCCGGCGGCCGCTCGACAACTACGCGGACTACGATCAGCCGAGCTTCCGCCGCAGGCCGCGCGCGGTCGGCGAAGACATCCGCACCGAGGCCGCCGCGGGCGACGACTCGTACCTGGACATTCCGGCGTTCCTGCGCCGGCAGGCGGATTGAGGGACGGGCTATAGGAACAGGCCATAGGCGATAGGCTGGAGGCTGGAGGTAAGAGGAAGAGGGAAGAGGGAGGCTTACGCAGGGGCGTTGCCTTGAGGGCTCTCGATTGCTGCTCGGAGGGCCGGGAGGACGTCCCTGGATCCGCGATTGACCGGGGTGATTGCTGCTCCACCCCGGGCAGTCCGTGACCCTTGCACGGCGGTCTCCCGCCTCGCGTGATATCCTCCGCGGCCGAACGGGCCCCGCAATGCTCAAGCAACGCACGCTGAAGAACATCATCCGGGCGACCGGTGTCGGGCTCCACAGCGGGAAGAAGGTGCTGATGGCACTGCGTCCCGGGCCCGTGAACGGCGGGATCACCTTCCGCCGCACCGACCTCGAGGAGCCCGTCGACATCCGCGCTACGGCGGAGAACGTCGGGGAGACCACGCTCGGCACGACGCTGATCCAGGGTGACGTCAAGGTCTCGACGATCGAGCACCTGCTGTCGGCGTTCGCCGGGCTCGGCATCGACAACGCCGTCGTCGACCTGAGCTCGGCCGAGGTGCCGATCATGGACGGCAGCGCGGGTCCCTTCGTCTTCCTGCTGCAGTCGGCGGGCATCGCGGAGCAGAACGCGCCGAAGAAGTTCGTGCGGATCCTGAAGAGTGTCAGGGTCCAGGATGGCGACAAGTGGGCGCGCTTCGATCCCTACGACGGGTTCAAGGTGAACTTCGAGATCGAGTTCGATCACCCCGTGTTCAAGCGCCGCTCGCAGGTCGCCTCGATGGACTTCTCGACCACGACCTTCCTGCGCGAGGTGAGCCGGGCGCGCACCTTCGGGTTCATGCGCGACCTCGAGTACATGCGTTCGCGCAACCTTGCCCTGGGCGGCAACCTCGACAACGCCATCGTGCTCGACGAGTACCGGATCCTCAACGAGGACGGGCTGCGCTACGAGGACGAGTTCGTGAAGCACAAGATCCTCGATGCGATCGGGGACCTCTATCTCCTCGGCCACAGCCTCATCGGCGAGTTCAGCGGCTACAAGTCCGGTCATGCCCTCAACAACCAGCTGCTGCGGGCGCTGATCGCCGACCGCACGGCCTGGGAAGAGGTCACGTTCGAGACGCTCTCCGACGCCCCGATTTCCTACGTCCCGGCGGCTGCCACGGTTTAGCTGTGTGACGGACCACGGGGAATGGATCTCCATTTCCGGGAGTTCGCTCGATCGGCCGGCACCCGCCTGGAAATGGAGAATGTCCCGGCGACTTCTCCGGCGGCGAGCATCGGCTCCGTCCGCAGGGTCGCACTGACCGCGCTCGCGGCGACCAGCATCGAGTGGTACGACTTCTTCCTGTACGGAACCGCCGCCGCGCTGGTCTTTCCCTCGGTCTTTTTCCCGGCGGATCTGCCACCGCTGGTCGGGCTGATGGCGTCGTTCAGCACGTTCGCCGTGGGGTTTCTTGCGCGGCCGTTCGGCGGCGTAGTCTTCGGCCACTTCGGTGACCGCCTCGGGCGCAAACGAGCGCTCGTTACCGCGCTCCTGCTGATGGGCGGCGCCACGACGCTGATCGGCTGCCTGCCGTCGTATGCCGTGGCCGGCGCCGCGGCGCCGGTGCTGCTGATCGTCCTGCGTTTTGTCCAGGGCCTGGCCATCGGCGGGCAATGGGCCGGCGCGGTGCTGCTTGCGACGGAAAACGCGCCGGCCGCGAAACGCGGCTTCTATGGCAGCCTGGCCCAGGCCGGGGCGCCCATCGGGGTGATCTTCGCGAACCTCGCCTTCCTGCTGGTGGGCGCCGCGGTGTCGGACGAGGCGTTCCTGGCCTGGGGATGGCGAGTGCCTTTCGTGGCCAGCGTCGTGCTGATCGGGCTCGGCCTGTACGTCCAGCTGCGGCTCGAAGATACGGCAGCATTCCGCGAGCTCAAAGCAGCCAGGAATCGCCGCGACGAGGAGCTGGCCCGCGAGCACGCGCGGCGGGACGGCGTGAGCGTCGAGGCGGCGAGGGCGGCGCTTGCGGCCGAAAGACAGCCGTCACCGGTGCTCGAGGCGATCCGGACCTACCCGAAGCAGATCGCGCTCGCCGCCGGCACCTTCGTCGCGGCCCAGGTGACGTTCTATATCCTCGTGGCGTTCGTGATCGCATACGGCAGCGGCGCGACGGGCCTCGGCATCCCGCGCGGCACGATGCTCGCGGCGGTGCTGATCGGCGCGGTCGTCATGATCCCGGCGGTGATAGCCGCCGCCGCGCTGTCGGACCGCCTTGGCAGGCGTGGCGTGATCATGACCGGCGCTGCCGCGCACGCGCTGTGGGGATTCGCGCTGTTCCCGCTGGTCGAGACGGGCTCGCTGCTGTGGATCGCTGCGGGCATCGGCGTCGGCCAGGTCATGGTCGGCACGATGTACGGCCCGCAGGCGGCATTCTTCACCGAGATATTCGGCACGAAAGTGCGTTACTCGGGGGCTTCGCTGGGATACCAGCTCGGTGCAATCCTCGGCGGAGCGCTGGCGCCGGTGATCGCGACTGCCTTGCTGGCACGCCAGGGCAGCACGATCGGCATTTCCGTGTACATCGCCGTCGCCTGCGCGATCTCGATGATCTCCGTCTGGCTGCTCGACGAAACCTATCGCGCCCGCATGTAGCGGTTGCCGCTCCCGGCGTTCCTCGACTTTGACCCAGGGGTCACGGCCGTCCGATCCGGACCCGAACCTTTGCGATGGCCGGTCGCTCCGGCTCGTGCAGCGAATCTATCAGCCGCTGGCCGGCGTAGCGCACCTGGGCGGACCAGGCGGCGGAGTCCACGCGGACGACCAGCTCGTCGCCGCGCCGGACCGCGGACAGCACGTGAGCGCGCAACGGCGCAGGCAGCGCGCGACGCACTCGCTCTGTCAGGTTCCGCGCGGCTTCGGCCTGCTCGGCGAGGCGGGAAAAGCCCGGCGAAAGCAGCTCCGAGAGGGGTTTGAGCGGTCCGGACATTTTCAACATAATCCTGATGAATCAGACATTTCGATTGCCTTTCGGGCGCCAATCCCTCATAGTCTGCAACCACCCGGCCGGGCGGGTCCAACTTCAGCCGCCTTTAAGAATCGGCGGCTGCTGAAACAGGCGGAATGAACCGCCGGACGACCCACCAGGCCAGATACTAGTAGTGCCGCGCCCACAGGGGAGGCCCGTACATACAGTCTTTTGCCGGTCCTCGGGCCAGGTAACGCAATAATGCATTTTCAGATCGTCTCTGGCCGGACAGGCCGAGTTCGACAGTTCGACCTGACGGAAAACCGTACGCTCTTGATTGGCGCAGCCGCGACGCTGCTGCTGGTCACTACCATTTTCTTCTCGGGGATGCAGCTCGGGCGCTTCATCGCAGGCCCGCTGCAGGGCGAACATCTCGCGCGCGAGGTGCAGCAGCAGCGCATGGCGATCGACGCCACGCGGCAACAGCTGCAGGGCAAGGTCGATGCGCTTGCCAAGCGCGTCGGCACGCTGAATGCGCACCTGATCCGCCTCGATGCGCTCGGCCGCCGCATCACGGATCTCGCCGACCTCGACCGGGGCGAGTTCAACTTCGATGCGCCGCCACCGTCGGGTGGTCCGGAAGGTGGCGAGGTGCCGGGCGGCAGCGCGGAAGTGCCGGAGCTCAGCGGGATGCTCGATGCCCTGGAGCACCAGCTGCAGGACCGGCAACGCCAGCTCGTCGTGCTCGAGAACCTGATGTCGATGCGTGAGCTGGGCGAGCGCATCATCCCGGGCGGCTTGCCGCTGGTTGGAGGCTGGATCTCCTCGCATTACGGTTACCGTCCGGATCCGTTCACCGGGCATCGCGCGTTGCACCGCGGCGTCGACTTCGCCGGGCGGTCCGGCACGCGCATCGTCTCGGTGGCCCCCGGAGTCGTGGCGTTTGCGGGTTACAAGCCCGGCTACGGTTACGTGGTCGAAGTGACGCACCCGACCGGCTACCTGACCCGCTATGGCCACAATTCGCGCAATCTCGTGCGCACGGGTCAGACCGTGCAGAAGGGTGATGCGATCGCCGTGATCGGCAGCACCGGTCGCTCGACCGGCACCCACGTGCACTTCGAGGTCGAACGCGACGGCAAGATCTTGAACCCGTCGCGCTACCTGGCGGTCAGATAGGCTGGAGGCTATGGGCTGTGGGCTATAGGTCGGAGGCAAGAGCCTCCGCGTAGCTCTGCGCCTCCATTCCGACCTCCAGCCTGCAGCCTCCAGCCTGTAGCCTCATTGCGGCACCTCTGCCGGGCTCGGCGGTCCAAATCACGGGAAAAGGGGACATTCTCTATTTCGGCACGCCGTGCCGCTGACACGGCTGTTAGCGAAATAGAGAATGTCCCCTTTTCCCGTAAACTACCCCGTTTTCCTGTCCGTGGAGCCCCGGTGGCGAACCTGTTTTCTCGAATCTTCGGCAGCCGCAACCAGCGCCTGGTAGCACAGTACGCGGCGGCGGTCCGGCGGATCAATGTGCTGGAGCCCGAGCTCGCGGCCCTGGCGGATGCCGAGCTTGCCGGGTGGACGCAGCGCCTCCGCGACCAGCTCGCCGCCGGCAAGACCCTCGACGACCTGCTCCCCGAGGCCTTTGCGGTGGTCCGCGAGGCGTCGCGCCGCACGGTCGGCCTGCGCCACTTCGACGTGCAGCTGATCGGTGGCATGGTCCTGTACCACGGCAAGATCTCGGAGATGCGCACCGGCGAGGGCAAGACGCTGGTCGCGACCCTGCCCGCCTATCTCAACGCGCTCGCCGGCAAAGGCACGCACATCGTCACGGTCAACGAGTACCTCGCCCAGCGCGACGCCGACTGGATGGGCCCGATCTATCGCTTCCTCGGCCTTAACGTAGGCGTGGTGAAGGCCGGGCAGACCCCCGACGAGAAACGCGCGGCCTACGCGGCGGACATCACCTACGGGACGAACAACGAGTTCGGCTTCGACTACCTGCGCGACAACCTCGCCTTTCGCCTCGAGGATCGCATGCAGCGCGGGCTCGAGTACGCGATCGTCGACGAGGTCGACTCGATCCTGATCGACGAGGCCCGCACGCCGCTGATCATCTCCGGGCCCGCCGAGGAGAGCACCGAGCTCTACCTGAAGATCAACGAGCTGGTGCCGCGGCTCAAGCGCCAGGAAGACGAAGAAGGCGAGGGCGACTACTGGGCCGACGAGAAGGGCAAGCAGGTGCACCTCTCGGACGCCGGGCACGAGCGGGTCGAGGAGCTGTTCACCCGGGCCGGGCTGCTGGGCGAGGGCGAGAGCCTGTACGACGCCGGCAACATCCGGCTGATGCATCACCTGAACGCGGCGCTGCGCGCGCACGCGCTCTACCGGCGCGACGTCGAGTACATCGTGCGCAACGGCGAGGTGATCATCGTCGACGAGTTCACCGGCCGCACGATGCCGGGGCGGCGCTGGTCGGACGGCCTGCACCAGGCGGTCGAGGCCAAGGAGCGCGTGCGGGTGCGCGAGGAGAACCAGACGGTCGCCTCGATCACCTTCCAGAACTACTTCCGCATGTACAAGAAGCTCGCGGGCATGACCGGCACCGCGGACACCGAGGCCTTCGAGTTCCAGCAGATCTACGGGCTCGAGGTCGTCGTGATCCCGACCCACAAGCCGATGGTGCGCGCCGATCACGCCGACCTCGTCTATCTGACGCAGAAGGACAAGTACGAGGCGATCATCGAGGACATCCGCGACTGCGTCGCGCGGCAGCAGCCGGCGCTGGTCGGCACGACGTCGGTCGAGACCTCGGAATACCTGTCGGGGCTGCTCAAGGAGCAGGAGATCGAGCACCAGGTGCTGAACGCCAAGCAGCACGAGCGCGAGGCCATCATCGTCGCGCAGGCCGGCCGTCCCGGCACGGTGACGATCGCGACCAACATGGCCGGCCGCGGCACGGACATCGTGCTCGGCGGCAATCCCAAGGCCGAGTTCGAGCAGATCGCGGCCGACGACCACGCGGCGCGCGAGGCGGCGCAGGCCGACTGGCAGCGCCGCCACGAGCAGGTGGTCGCCGCCGGCGGCCTGCACATCGTCGGCACCGAGCGCCACGAATCGCGGCGCATCGACAACCAGCTCCGCGGTCGCTCCGGCCGCCAGGGCGACCCAGGCTCGAGCCGTTTCTACCTGTCGCTCGAGGACAACTTGATGCGGATCTTCGGCGATCCGAACCGCACCAAGCGCTGGCTGCAGACCGCCGGCATGAAGGAAGGCGAGGTGATCGAGAGCAAGATGCTCAGCCGGCAGATCGAGCGCGCGCAGCGCAAGGTCGAGGCCTACAACTTCGACCTGCGCAAGAACCTGCTCGAGTACGACGACGTCGCGAACGACCAGCGCAAGGTCATCTACCAGCAGCGCACCGAGCTGATGGCTGCCGAGGACATCGCGGATTCCGTCGCCGGGATCCGGGCCGAGGTCGTCAACGGGATCGTGGACGGCTACGCGGCACGCGAGAGCGTCGCGGACGACTGGGATCTCGCCGGGCTGGGCGAGGCGGTCGAGCGTGAATTCGGGGTGCGCGTCGATCCGAAGGCCTGGATGGCCGCGAACGAGGACCTGGCCAACGAGGACCTGCGCGAGCGGCTCGTCGCCGAGGTCGAGACCGCCTACCAGCGCAAGGTGGAGCAGGTGGGCGCACCGGTGATGCGCCATCTCGAGAAGGCCGTGATGCTCCAGGAGCTCGACCGCCACTGGCGCGAGCATCTCGCGGCGATGGACTACCTGCGGCAGGGCATCCACCTGCGCGCCTACGCGCAGAAGAACCCGAAGCAGGAGTACAAGCGCGAGGCGTTCGAGCTCTTCAGCGCGCTGCTCGATCGGATCAAGCACGGCACGATCACGCTGCTGTCGCGCCTGCAGATACGCAGCGAAGCGGAGATCGAGGCGCAGGAGCGCGAGCATGAGCGGCAGCTCGCGCGCAGGCTGCAGATGCAGCATGCGGCGCCGGCGTCGGCCATTGCCTCGGATGCCGGGCAGCCACCGGAGGGCGCCGAGGCGGCCGCGCTCGCGGCGGCGCCCGCGCGGCGGCCGGGCGGGCCGATCGCGCCCGGACCGACCGCGGCGCGCGAGCCGGTCGCGCCGGTCGTGCGCGACGCGCGCAAGGTCGGCCGCAACGAGCCCTGTCCCTGCGGCTCCGGCAAGAAATACAAGCACTGCCACGGTGCGCTCGCCCGCGAAGCCTGAGGCGGCGATCGAGGTCGTCGCAGGCGGGCTCTTCGATGGCGACGGGCGCGTCCTGATCGCGCAACGGCCGGCCGGCAAGCCGCTGGCGGGCCGCTGGGAGTTCCCGGGCGGCAAGCTCGGGCCCGGCGAGGACGCGTACGCCGGGCTCGTCCGCGAGCTACGCGAGGAACTCGGCGTCGAGGTGCGCGCGGCCGTGCGCCTGATGCGCTACCCGCACGAGTATCCGGACCGGACCGTCTGGCTCGACATGTGGATCGTCAGCGACTGGGGCGGCGAGGTGCACGCCCACGACGGCCAGGCGCTGTGCTGGGTCGAGCCTTCCAGGCTCGGCGAGCACGACATCCTCGAGGCCGACGGGCCGATCGTCGAGGCGCTGCGGCGGCGCACGGTGCCCGGACGGACCCCGGAGCCGGGGAACTCAGTCTGACCGTCGGCGCGGCCGTGCCGGGGGCCGGGCTCCACTCGATCGGCTGACCAGCGGGAAGTCCTCGGGGCGATCCAACGAATCGACCGAGAGGTCGATGTCCAGGTCCGGCCAGCGCACATGACGGGGGCTGACGAGCTGGACGTTGGCGAGTTGACCGATCGTCGCGTCACGGAACCAGGGGAACTGCTCAAACGGCAGAAACCGCTCCTTGCCGGCAACATCCAGCCAGAAGCCGTGTGCCGATACATTGGCCACTTCAGCGGTCAAAGTGAGCTTCCCAAGCTTGCCTGATTGTCGACTCATGGACCTGAGCAGCAGAGATATTTTCGGGATCGACGTCGCCGTCGGCGCAGCGGTAAGCGCCCTGTGACAGGCATTAGCGACGTCAACAATCGGATCGAAGAATTGGCCGCTATCGCGTCTGCTGAAGCGGACTTTCGCCAAGCGGAGCATGCAGCTGCGGTCCTGTCGGAGGCGGCGCTGACGCCGAAGTGGACCGTGTCAAGGCGTTCGGTGGATAGCGCGGAAGGCGTGAGCTGCAAGGGTCAATCAGTTGGACGCTGACGACCTCTGGCGAATCTGCTTCCAATGGCCGAAAGGATCGAAGGGTCCCACTAACGTCGAAATCGTTGACTACCACTGAGGGTTCCATGGCGCGTACTGCGATTCATCCGGGGGAGCATCTAGCCGAGCAGCTTGAAGCGCTCGAAATGAGTGCAGCAGAGCTCGCGCGGCAACTCAACGTACCAACGAATCGAATAACCCAGATTCTGAATGGAGAGCGGGCGGTAACGGGCGACACAGCTCTGCGCCTTGGCCATTTCTTTGGCACCAGCGCGGAGTTCTGGCTCAATCTACAGAAGATCTATGAACTGCGTGTCGCCGAGCAAGAGGCGGGCTCCGATATCAAGGCCCTCCCACGTCTGAGCAATCGGCGGCGGTCGGCACCCCGGCAATCGGCATTGCCTTGAGCGCGGACCCGGTGCCGGTTCAGCGTGAGATCGAACGTGCCGCCGGTTCGTGCGCTCTGCAGACTGTGTTGATTACGCGACTAGCCGGAATCCGACGACGGAGAAGTGATGATCAAATGCGAACGCCAGCCGGAGGCGCGCACGTTTCATGATTGCGAAACTGGTTGCATCGACGGCTGAGAGCTTGTGCAGGTCGGTGCGCTTGAAGTACTCCCATGATTGGTCGAGATCACGCAGGTCGCAAGGGAGAATCTTGACGGTGCCGGGCTTATAGATCGAGTCTTTCCAAGCCAGCGCCACGTCCCGGTTCGCATTGCGCTCAAGAAACGTGAACGTCTCAATGACGACGGGAATCGAGGTATGGAGTTTGGCCCCTGCCGCGTGCAGGATATCCCACTGCTCCCTTGCCTGCGGGTGCAGCGGGTCACGCGAAAGCGCAAGGGCGATCCACGCGCCGCTGTCGACGAACGCGGCTTCACCCTGACGCATCAGGTCTCGTCGTGAACACTGTCGTGCTCGATCGACGTGCGCCGGGGCTTGCCGTCCCAAATCGCAACAGGGCCCTCGGCCTGCGGTTCGAGCACTACCTTGCGAATGCTGGTTTGCCTACGGCTCGCGGGCCCGTTTCTCGATTCAGGTCGAGGCACGACCGTAAAACAGACGCCAAACGAGTTGAGGACCTTTACGACCGTTTCATGCCGGATCTTTGAACCCGGGGCCAGTGCCTTGTACAGACTTTCTCGACCCAGACCGCTGACACGGGCAACGTCGGTAACACCTTTGGCCTTGGCGACCGCCGCGAGCGCACGCATGAAGACGTCGGGGTTCGGATCCTCAAGTGCTGCGGCGAGGTACTCTGCAATGGTCTCTTCGTTGTCCAGGAATTCGGACGCATCAAACGGTGCGTATTTCGTTTTGCTCATGCTCTAGTCCTCCAACGCCTTTGCCATCGCCTTTGCGCGCCGTATATCGGCCCTCTGTGTGGACTTGTCACCGCCTACCAGCAGGACGTACACCAGAGTTCCGCGGCGCGTGTAATACACGCGATAGCCCGGCCCATAGTGAATGCGCATTTCACTGACCCCAGAACCAACAGGTTCGGAATCCCCGAAATTTCCAAGGGCTGCCGAATCCAGGCGAGCCAGGACTCGGGCCTTCGCCTTGCGGTCATCCAACCCTTTCAGCCACGTGCTGAATTCATCGGATCGGATGAGCGTATTCACCGAAAAAGCAATAGTATCCGATCGGATACGGTCGCACAAGGACCGCAAAGACGGACCAACGACGGAAGAGTTTGCCTCGCGCGGCGCTCGATCCGATGGCGCCGCAGATTCTGTGATATTGATCACAGGCGGCTGATAGACGGTCCGGGGAAGGGACGTTGGGCTCACGACCGGATGGTCGGGTCCGCATCAACAAAACGACAGCCGGAATCCTGCGCTGATTATCCAGATACTCGTCGTCGCGCCTGTCAGTGGCTGCGCGGTTCCGGCTCCGGCGGCGCGTCGCTGTCCGGCGGTTCCTCGCCCGCTATCCCGCGCTGCTCGCTGACCCAGGCGCCGAGGTCGATCAGCCGGCAGCGCTCGCTGCAGAACGGCCGCCAGGGCGACGCGTCCGTCCATTCGACGGGCCGGTTGCAGGTCGGGCAGGGGACGACACGCGGCGCCACTCGTTCACGTGCAGGTCGAAATCGTGAACCGCACGTCCTCGGTGGTCTGCACGGCGCGCGTGGCGGCGTCCTGCCAGATGAGGAACCGCACGCTGCAGCGGTAGTGGCTGCCGCTGATCTCGGGATACAGGTCGGTGCCCTGCGGCAGGCCGACGCGGATCATCTGCACGGGCACGTCGCGCCCGAGCGTGAGCTGGAACGTGCCGCCGGTCGCGACCTCGGACCGCGACTTCGCCTGCTCGCGCGTGATCCAGAGCAGCTCCGACACCGCGTCGCCGAGCGGGCGGATGACGGCGAGCCAGTTGGCGAAGTCGGCGCCGCGCAGCTCGTCGGGCTGGTTGAGCCAGTGCGTGTAGTCGGGCAGGTCGAACTCGCAGGTGCCGCCCGGGATCGTGCTGCGATGCTTGATGGCGTTCAGGAACTCCGAGTCGCGCAGCTTCTGCAGGAACAGCGCGCCGGAGGTGCCGAGCTCCTCGCGCAGCTGGTGCATCTTGGTGAGCAGCATGCGCAGCCGCGCGGAATCGACGCCGGGCCGGCTGCCGAACGTCGAGAGCTGGCTCATCTGCCGCTCGAGGTCCTTCAGCACCTCGCCGCGCAGGTCGCCGCGCGCGGTGATCGCCAGGATCTCGAGCAGCGCGTCGACGGCGGCCCGCGTCGACCACGGATCCGAGCGCGTGTGGTGATGCACCGCCTGGTGATAGAGGAAATCGAGGCGCAGGAAGTTGCGCATCCGCTCGTTGAGCGGCATCTCGTAGACGATCGCGCGCTTCGCCGCGTCCGCCGATGGAACCGATGCCTCGCGCGCACTCATAGCCAGGTATTCTGCGCCAGGCCGTCGCGCGCGCACAACCGCTGCGGTGTCGTGCACAGCCGACGAATCAACGATCGCCACGGGACCATGAGGCCAACCGTACGCCGGCGCCTGGCGGAAAGTCGTGAATCACATCGCATTCGGCTCTCTAACCTCGCGGTCCGGTTCCGTGCGTCGCTGCTGGCGACCTTTACTTTGTGCGCCGAGCGTACGAGGATCCGAGTGATCTCCGCGCGGGACATGAACCGGAAGGAACGATCGATCTATGAGCGCGCACGACCGAAGAAAACTCCCAGGTTCCGCACTGAGGCGGCCGAGCGCGCGTTCTGGGCGACGCACGACAGCACGGCTTACGTCGATTGGACGCAGGCCGAGGTGGTGCGTCTGACCCGGCTGAAGCCCTCGACCGAGACGATCTCACTGCGGCTGCCGAAGCACCTGCTCGACAGCATTCGCCTCGCGGCCAACGCCCGCGACGTGCCGTACCAGTCGCTGATCAAGGTCTGGCTGCAGGAGAAGCTCGAGCAGGGAAAGTGAGTCAGGCCCCGGCCTGGCGCAGGTAGTCGCGGTGCAGCTCGGCCACGCGGGCCTCGAGCGCGGCCAGGTCGCCGGTGTTCTCGATCACGTCGTCCGCGAAAGCGAGACGTGCGTCACGGGTTGCCTGCGCGCGCAACGCCGCCTCGGCCTGCTCGCGCGTCGAGGCATCGCGCCGCATCAGGCGCTCGACCTGCGTGGCCTCCGGCACGTCCACGACGAGCACGCGGTCGACGTGGTCCCGGCGGCCGCTCTCGACCAGCAGCGGTATCACGAGCACCTGGTACGGCCCGCCGGCCGCGCGCGACTGGCGCTCCATCTCCGCGCGGATCGCGGGATGCAGGATGGCTTCGAGCCGCCGCCGCGCCGCCGCGTCGGCGAAGACGTGCTCGCGCATCCGGCGGCGGTCGAGCCGGCCGTCCTCGCCGAGGACCTGGTGCCGAACGCCTCGACCACCGCGGCGAGCGCGGGCTCGCCCGGCTCGACGACCTGCCGCGCGATCACGTCCGTGTCGATCACCGGCACGCCGCGGGCGGCGAACAGGTTCGCGACCGTGGTCTTGCCGCTCGCGATCCCGCCGGTGAGGGCCACCCGAAATGGGGACATTCTCTATTTCCCCGCATCCGATGCAGTCGCATGGCCAGCGCAGCCGGGATTGCGGAAATAGAGAATGTCCCCATTTGTGGACCTCTGCGCCGTCATCTTCGCAGCGGAGAGGACCACTGCCTGCTGGATCTCGGGTGGCACTCTGTCACTGAGCGCTTCGCCGGGCGTTAGCTGGCCGGCTTCGCTGACCGCGCAACGGACGCAGTGCGCCGGCGTCGCCTGCAGCCAGCTCCAACCCGAATAGCTCGGACAGGCCGTCGGCGGCGAGGACTCTGCCGTCTGCGGGTCCGTGCTTCGACAGGGGTATTGCCTTGCCCGCCCGGGCGATGAGGTCGGTTTCGTGGACTCCGCGCAGCTTGAACATCAGCTCGGGTCGCTCGTCGAGCCGGGCGCCGATGCCATAGAGCACGGCTGCAACGTGCTTGCACATTGACGCCCAATCCGGGCAGCTGCAGGAGAACCGGATATCGGCCGGCGCAGGAAACAATCCGGTCTTCTGTTGGCAGATCCGCTCCATGACACCCTTTGAGAGACGCCCCTGCAGCAGCTCCACCAACGAATCGATAGCGCCGCTACAGTCGGTACAGATTGCAGCCCAGCGCCGCCTGGACACGGCAGCGACCTTGACCGACACCCGGTAGATTGCCGAGCCGCTCACCAGGGCATTGACCTCGCCGGCCCCGATCTGGAGGTCAATCACAGAGCGGTTGCGCACGTAAGTGCGCCCGCGCGGCAGGCGGTTCGAGTAGTCGCTGTAGCGCTCGAGATTGTCGCACCAGGCCTTGCCCCAAAACGTTCGCGCGATGGTGCGACCGGTGATCAGAACCGGCGCCACCGGGTGGCCCTTCTTTCTGAGCCGCTGCATCTCGCGCGCGGCTTTGCGGCGCCGATCGGCCGCGTACACGTATGGGCGCCACTCGTAGTACATGCGTCAGTCCTTCATCACGGCGTTGAGATCGAGGGCGACGAGCTTGAGCAGCTCCTCATTCTTCAGCTCGGTCAGGTTCAGCTCGGCGCCGCCTTCGAGCAGTTCGCTGGCGAGTTTGGTCTTCGATTCGATGAGCCCGTCGATTTTCTCCTCGATAGTGCCTCGGCAGACGAACTTGTGCACGAGCACGTTCTTCGTCTGACCGATGCGGAACGCCCGGTCGGTAGCCTGGTTCTCGACGGCCGGGTTCCACCAGCGATCGAAGTGCACCACGTGCGAGGCGGCGGTGAGGTTGAGCCCGGCGCCGCCGGCCTTGAGCGACAGCACCAGGAACGGCACCGACTCGTCCTCCTGGAAGCGCCTCACCAGGTCCCTGCGCTTTCTTACCTCGGTCCCGCCATGCAGCACGAGCCCGGGTCGGCCGAAGACGCCGCCCAGGAACGACGCCAGCGGTGCGGTCACCTCGCGAAACTGCGTGAAGACGAGCGCCTTGTCCTGCTTCGCTGCGATCACCTCGGCGAGCTCGCGCAGCCGCGCCCACTTGCCGCTGTCGGCCTCGACCCAGGCGCCATCACCGAGCCACTGCGACGGGTGGTTGCAGATCTGCTTGAAGCGCATGAGAAAGGCGAGCACATACCCCTTACGTCGAATGCCCTCTGCATCCTCGAGCTGCTCGGCAAGCTCGATGACGGCCTGCTGATAGAGCGCGGCCTGCTTGCGGCTGAGCTGGCAGAAGGCCTTGACCTCGGTCTTGTCCGGCAGATCCGCGATGACGGCCTTGTCGGTCTTGAGCCGCCGCAGGATATACGGCCGCACCAGATCGCGCAGCGGGCCATATGGATTGTGCGCCCTGTTCGCGAGTCGCTTCGTGTAGCGCTTGAAATCCCCGGCCGAGCCAAGGAGCCCCGGGTTGATGAAGTCGAAGATCGACCAGAGGTCACCGAGCCGGTTCTCGACCGGTGTGCCGGTGAGCGCGATCCGCGCCCGTGCCGCAAGTTTCTTGGCCGCCCGCGTCTGCGCGGCGTCCGGGTTCTTGATCGCCTGGGCTTCGTCGAGGACCGCGAGGTGCCATGAGGTCGTCGCGAGCCAGGGAATGCGCAGGAGCGAGCCGTAGCTCGTGATTACGAGGTCAACGCCCGCGAGCTTCTCCGGCGCGAGCGACTTCAGTTCGTCGACCGGCAAGACCGAGGCATGCGCGATCATGGCCTCGAGCCCGGGTGCGAACCGTTCGATCTCCGCGGCCCAGTTGGCGAGCAATGAGGCCGGGGCCACGAGCAGGCTTGGCCGCCTCTGGCCATCCTCCAGGCGCCGCAGCACCAGCAGCAGCGCCAGCACCTGGACGGTCTTGCCGAGACCCATGTCATCGGCGAGGCAGGCACCCAGGCCGAGCCTCGAAAGCAGATGCAGCCAGCGGACGCCGACCTGCTGGTAGGGCCGCAGAGTGCCGTGCAGCTCGCGACCGGGGTCGACTCTCTCCAGCTCCTCGGGCGACCGCAGCCCCTCGAGGGTCCTGGCGAGCCAGGGTCCGGCGACGGCGCGCGACCATTCTGGATCTGCATCGGGCGCGGCGCCGTCCCTGGTGACGTCAGCCCCGGCGAGCAGCCGCATCGCCTCGGCGAACGAGAGTCCGCCTTCGAGCGCCAGCCGTTCAGCCTCATGGAAGCGACCCACCATCTGCTCGAGCCGCTCGCGATTGACCTCGACCCACTGGCCGCGGATGAGCGCGAGCCCGCTGGTGCTGGCAAGAATCCGTCGCAGCTCGGCGTCCGTCAGCCGATCGCCATCGAGCGTGACCTCCATACGGAAATCGAGCAGCGCGTCCTTGCCCAGCGTCGACGGCAACTTCGAGCCGACGGTTGCCGTCACCTGAGGCCGGGGCGGGCGCCCGGCCTTCCAGGTCGCGGGCATGCGAACGATGACGCCGGCGCGTTCGAGTTCCGGCACGTCACCGAGAAAGCGGAATGCCTCGTGCGGCGACCAGCGCAGCGGGTGAAAGACCTCTCCTGCATCGACCATCTGTCTGAGCCAGGCGCAGCGTTCCGCCGCACGCTGGACCGGGAGCAGAAGCGAAAGCAGCCGCTCCCTGTTGGCGGTGCCCGCGTAATCGCGCAGGGCCTGGCCGAGCGGCAGATGCCGGGCCCTGCCGTGCGTCGACAGGCGGTCGGTATAGGTCGCGAGAAAGGCGAACGGCGCCTGCTCGTCCTTTCGGTTCTCGGCGAGGTTGAAGTGCACGCGACCGACCACGTTCCAGGTCGGGTTCTGGCGCTTGAGGAAGTCCGAGACCGTGGTCCGGGCCTCGGCCAGCTCGGTGGCGAAGGCCTCGCCAATTGCTGCCCACAGTCCAACCAGGACGTCGACCGTCAGGTATTCGGCGCCGGGCATCACCGGGGCGGCTGCGGCCAGCACCTCCAGGTCATCGGGCGGTGGCGGGATCTCCGCGCGGCGTTCGTCGGTATCGGGCCTGGTGCACAGCGCAGTGACGAAGCGGCCGCCGAACTCGCGCCAGTAAGTAAAGACCGGTGGCAGGACCTGGTCGACTTCGGCCGCCCCGAGACGCAGCAAGCCGTGTCCTGGCCCGCGATCGAAGGCCTGCCGGATGCGCTCGCCGAGCGCGCGGTTCCACCTCCAGCGCGTCGTCCGACTGAGCAAGCAGGAGGTGACCGTGAGGCGTCAGGCTGGGGGTCAGGCGAGGCGGGGCGTGGTGGCGGTCATCTTTGGCCATCATTCAGGGTCCCGCAGCGGTCGCGGCCGAGTGTGGCTCCGCGTCGCTCACCGAGTCTTGCCGTTCGACGTTGAACGGCGATCGATAGCCGAGCGCGGAGTTAGGTCAATGGCTGGTCAGCGGCCGGAAAGGGCGAGCGCATCCGTGGCAGTCACGATGCGGACGTCGCGGAAGACGCCGAGATCGAGTAGATCGCGATCGCCGGAGACGATGAGGTCGGCGCCGGCACCGAGCGCGGTTGCGAGCACGACATCATCGTCGGGATCGCGGCTGATGGGCTCGGGTAATGATGCGGGTTCGACGATCTCGGCGAGGCGCGCGTAGTCCTGCACGAGGGCGGCGGCGGAGAGTCCTGCTGCCTGGGCGCGATGGACGAACTTCGGCCGGCCGATCACCTCGGCGAGCTCAGCCAGCAATGCGAGGCTCGTGCAAAGCATGAGAGTGCGCTGGCGGGCGAGGTTAAGGAGCTGTCGCGGGGGTCCTTGCCAGAGGAGCCCTGAGAGCGCGGTATTGGTGTCAGCGACGATCCGCACGGCGGGTGCGTCGCTCGGCACGCGCGGCGTCGATCTCCGCCTGTACGTCCTCGGCGTTTAGGGGCGGGGCGTTCAAGGCATCGAGCTTCTCAAACGCTTCCCCCAGGCGCTTCGCGGCGTCATCGCGGGCTCGTTCTTCGCGTGCCTTAAGGAAGTCGACGAAGTCCTCTACCTCAGCGCGTCGCGCCGGCGGCAGAGCTTTCAACTTCTCGAGCAAGGCCTGTTCGGCCTGGGCGTTCATGAGCGTCATCCTCCGAACTCAGCGGCTCGGGTTTGGTGTGGGCCTGCTTAGTCATACAGGACATGCTGATACTATTCGATCCGTCCCGACGCGGCGACTTGGAGACTCAAGAACAGGGCTCTCGCCTAGGCGCGACAAGGAGGAGCGCCGCGGGCGGCGAACAGGTTCGCGACCGTGGTCTTGCCGCTCGCGATGCCGCCGGTGAGGGCTACGCGATATGGGGACATCCGAGGTCAGCCTGGCGATTCAAGGCGGGTCAGGAAGGCACTCAGGGAGACTATTTCGACACCTTTGAACGTGCCAAGCCGAAGCATCGCCTTGTCACCTGTGACGATCAGGTCCGCGTCGCCCTCTATCGCGCATTCGAGGATGCGGTTGTCGGGTTCGTCCTCCAGGACGGATAGCCGCCGGCGCGGCGAAACCTGCTCAGCGAGGTCGCTCAGGAACAGCGCCGCTCGGGCGAGCTCTTCCTTGTCGTGAGAGAAGCTGCGTCCGAGTGCACCGAGGATTTCGCCCAGGATGGGTTCCGGCAGGAGCGCAACATGATCGCCGGTCAGCGTCGCCGCGACCGCTGCGTCGGCACGGCCACCCGGGAGTGTCAGTGCGGAGACGTAGATGTTCGAGTCGAGAACGACCCGCATGTCGGCGCGTCAATTCTTGCGCTTGAGGTAACGCTCGAGCTGGCTTTCCGTCAGGACGCCCTTCTCTCGGGCGCGTTGCGACCAGTAGCTTTGCAGATCGCGGTACTCACCGCGCAGGCGCGACAGGCGGTAGGCACGCATGGCGTCCTGGACGACGGCGCTCAGGGTCTTGCCCTCCTCGCGAGCCGTTGCCATGGCGAAGCGAGCCAGGTCGGGAGGCAGAGAAATTGCCTTCTTGACCGCTCGGGCGGGGGTGTGGCGGGACATGGGCTGCACCTCGGATTCGGTATGACTGAATACTACCGATCGACCGATCCGATGTCGAGTTGCCGTATCAGAGAGCCGGCAGATACACGGCCGCGGCTGGATGCTGCGCTCGACCCGTCTTCCGATCTTCCGGCTCGCGATCTCGAGGTCGTACTGCGCCTGCAGGTTCTGCCAGACTCTGTGCAGTCGTCCCGAAATAGCGCGACAGGCGCAACGCCATCTCCGCGGTGACGGCGCGACGCCGACGCACGATCTCATTGATCGATGTCACCGACACGTCCAGCTTCGTCGCGAGCTCATAGGAACCGAGCTTCAGCGGCTCCATGAAATCGTGGAGCAGAACGTCACCCGGGTGCACTGCTCGCAGCTTCTTTGTCGCCATCTCTCTCACGTCAAGGGTCTCGGCCGATGAGGCTTTCGAGCGGAATCTTCAGTTCCCGGTGCAACGTGCGGATCATGCGCAGCGACAGTGGCCGCTGGCGGTTGAGGACCTCGGATACGCGACCGCGGGGCCCGATGAAACGCTTCTAGATCGCGACGCGTCAACCCCATCTGCTCCATGCGGAAGCGGATCGCCTCGACCGGGTCGGGCTCGTCCGGAAATAGCGCGTCAGTCGCTACGCCACTCTGCCAGGGTCGCGAGGACGTCAGAGTTCATCCACCGCAGCGTGCCGGGCTCCGCGTCCATCAGGCTTCGCGGCGCAGGGCTGAGGTCAATGGTCCTTGCCGTCGATGGGCAGAATATCACCGGATCTCCGCGTCGATCGTGTCGTGATTGGCATGCGTCGCGTCACTTCCTCGAGTACTGACCAGTGGTAGTCGACGATCTCAACGTCGAACGCGTCTCCGTCCGTCCATGTTGAACACAGACGCGCCACTGCCCGTTGATGCGGATGCTGTATTGTCCCTTGCGCTCACCCTTGAGAGCCTCGAGCTGGTTTGACGGCGGTACCGTCAGATCGCGCAGGTCGGCGGCACGATGCCAGGCACTTCAGTTTCTCGCGAGCGCGCTGTTGAATACGCCCATCCAGACGCTTCACAAACGTCGCCCCGGAATATCGCGTTAGCCTCCTTGCTCCGGAAAGAACGGATCACGACAAGATATTGACGCGCTTCGTTATTAACGGCAAACGGTTAGAATGTCAGGCCGCAGCATATGATTGCCCGATCGCGAAGGCGCAGTCCCGTTTCAGTCCCCGAGGCCGGTGTACCGCAAGTAGCCCCCCATGATCTGCGGTCCCCACATCATCGCGACCCAGCCGGCGGCGGCGAGGTAGGGCCCGAAGGGCATCGGCTGGTGGCGATCGCGCCCGCGCAGCGCGATCAACACGAGGCCGACCACCGCGCCCGTGAACGCCGACAGCAGGATGATCAGCGGCAGCATCTGCCAGCCCATCCACGCGCCCAGGGCGCCCAGCAGCTTGAAGTCGCCGTAGCCCATGCCTTCCTTGCCCGTGACCAGCTTGAACGCCCAGTAGACGAGCCACAGCACGAGGTATCCCGCGACGGCGCCCGCAATCGCCGACACCGGATTGACCGGGATCGTGGGGCGCAGGTCCGGGTGCCAGGCGAGCGCGAGCAGCAGCCCCAGCCAGAGGAGGGGCAGGGTGATCGCGTCCGGCAGAAGCTGGTGATCGAGATCGATCACGGTGAGCGCGACGAGCGCCCAGGTGAGGAGCAGCGCCGCGAGCGTCTGCCAGTGCCAGCCGTAACGCCAGGCGACCGCCGCGGACAGGAGCGCCGTCGCGAGCTCGACGACCGGGTAGCGCAGCGAGATCCGCGCCCGGCAGTTGGCGCAGCGGCCACCGAGCACCAGGTAGCTCAGCACGGGAATGTTCTGGTGCCACTTGATGGGCGCGCCGCAATGCGGGCAGGCGGAGCGCGGCACGACCAGGTTGTAGGGAGGGCTGGAGGCTGGAGGCTGGGGGCTGGAGGAAGAGAGGGAAGACGAGAGGGAAGAATCGGGGCCCGGGGCCGGGGGCTGGAGGCTGGAGGAAGAAAGGGAAGAAGAGTCGCTGGAGGCAGCGGACTCCGGGCTGGGGGAAGAGGAGGACGGCGGGAGGTCGCAGGCTGGAGGCTCGAGGTCAGAGGGAGAGAAGGCAGAAGAGGGGCCGGACGGTGGAGGCTGGAGGTCGGAGGAACAGGCGCCGTCGGCGAGCGTCTCGTGCGCCTGGGCGCGCCACTGCCGGTCGAGCATGATCGGCAGGCGGTGGATGACGACGTTGAGGAAGCTGCCGACCAGCAGGCTCAAGACGAACACCGTCGCGGTGAGGAGCGCGGGCGTGGTTGCGAAGTACTCGAACGTGGTCATTTGCCAGGTAGTTTACTGGCCCCGCCGCCGCAGGCGCCCGACCGGTGCACAAAGGAAAACGCCGCGCATGGCGCGGCGTTCCCGGTAAACGAGCAGGAGCAATCCGTCAGATGACCGCGCCGAGCTTGAAGATCGGCAGGTACATGGCGATGACCAGGCCGCCGACCAGCGTGCCGAGGATGACCATGATCAACGGCTCGAGCAGGCTCGAGAGGCCATCGACCGCGGCGTCGACGTCCGCCTCGTAGAAGTCCGCGACCTTGCTCGCCATCTCGTCCAGCGAGCCGGATTCCTCGCCGACCGCGATCATCTGCACGACCATGTTCGGGAAGAGCCCGGTGTTCTCCATGGCGCGCTGCATGCGCATGCCGGTCGAGATCTCGTCGCGCATCTTGAGCACGGCGTCCTGGTAGATGATGTTGCCCGTGGCGCCGGCGACCGACTTCATCGCCTCGACCAGCGGCACGCCGGCGCCGAACATCGTCGCGAGCGTGCGCGCGAAGCGCGCGATCGCCGCCTTGCGCAGGATCGGGCCGATCACGGGGATGCCCAGGGACATCTTGTCGATCCACTGCCGCATCGGGCGCGAGCGCTTGTAGAAGTACGCGAAGACGAAGCCGCCCACGACGACAAAGATCAGCAGCAGCCAGCCATGGTTCTGCATCCAGCGCGACATGTCGATCACCATCTGCGTGAACGCCGGCAGGGCGGCGCCAAAGCCCTCGAACAGGCTCTCGAACTGCGGGATCACGAACAGCAGCAGGATCACCGTCACGATGACGGCGACCGCAAGCACGGCGGCCGGGTAGAAGAGGGCCTTCTTGATCTTCTTCTTCAGCGCCTCGGTCTTCTCCTGGTAGGTCGCGATCTTGTCGAGCACGGTCTCGAGCGCACCCGCGTGCTCGCCGGCCTCGACCAGGTTGACGTAGAGGTCGTTGAAGTACAGCGGATGCTTGGCGAGCGCGACGTTGAGCGCGTTGCCGGTCTCGATGTCCGTCTTGATGGAGAGCACGAGCTTCTGCATCGCCGGCTTGTCGTGCCCGACGCCGATGATCTCGAAGGCCTGCACCATCGGGATACCGGCCGTGAGCATGGTGGCGAGCTGGCGGCTGAAGAGCGCGATGTCCTCGGCCTTGACCTTGCCGCCGCTCTTGAAGAGGTGCCGTTCCTTGCGGACCTTCTTGACGGCGATGCCCTGCCGGCGCAGGTCGATGCGCAGCTCGGTCTCGTCCTTCGCGAGGCCGCGACCCTTGATGCGATTGCCCTTCCGGTCCTTGCCCTCCCAGAGAAAGGGGAACTGCTTGCCTGCAATTGCCTGAGCCATGTGTCTCCCGCCCTGTCGTCACTGTCCGCCCGTCACCGGGCGCGCTCGCGTCAAGATCAATCCACCGTCACGCGGTTGATTTCATCGAGGCTCGTCACGCCGGTGCGGATCTTGTTCAATCCCGACTGCCGCAGGTTCCAGACGCCTTCCTGCGCCGCCTGCTCGGCAATCGTGATCGCGCTGCCGCCCTCCATGATGATCCGGCCGATCTCCTCGGTGACCGGCATGACCTCGTAGATGCCAACCCGGCCCTTATACCCGTCCGTGCATTGCGTGCAACCCACGGGTCCGAAAATCTGGAGGCCATTCGCGATTTCATCCGTCCTCGAAGCCCTCCTTCAGCAGGGCTTCGGCGGGGATCTTGAGCGCGGTTTTACAATTGTTGCACAGCCGCCGCGCGAGCCGCTGCGCGATGATCAGGCTCACCGAGGTCGCGATCGCGTAGGGCTTCACACCCATGTCCATGAGGCGGGTGAGCGTCTTGGGTGCGTCGTTCGTATGCAGCGTCGACAGCACGAGGTGGCCGGTCTGCGCCGCCTTGAGCGCGATCTCGGCGGTCTCGAGGTCGCGTACCTCGCCGACCATGATGATGTCGGGGTCCTGCCGCAGGAAGGCGCGCAAGGCACCCGCGAAGGTGAGCCCCACCTTCGGGTTGATGTTCACCTGGTTGACGCCGGTCAGCATGATCTCGACCGGGTCCTCCGCGGTCGAGATGTTGCTGTCCTCGGTGTTCAGGATATTCAGCCCCGTATAGAGCGACACCGTCTTGCCGCTGCCGGTCGGGCCCGTCACCAGGATCATCCCGTGCGGACGACTGAGCGCCTGGAGGTACAGCTCCTTCTGGAAGGTCTCGTACCCCAGCGCATCGATGCCCAGCATCGCGCTCGAGGGGTCGAGGATACGCATCACGACCTTTTCGCCGAACAGCGTCGGGCAGGTGCTGACGCGGAAGTCGATCGCCCGGTTCTTCGAGATCTTCATCTTGATGCGGCCGTCCTGGGGGACGCGCCGCTCGGCGATGTCGAGCCGGGACATGACCTTGAGCCGGGCCGCGAGCTTGCCGGCGAGGACGACCGGCGGCGCGGCGACCTCCTTCAGCACGCCGTCCAGGCGCAGGCGGATGCGGTAGATGCGCTCATAGGGCTCGAAATGGATGTCCGAGGCCCCGCGCCGGATGGCATCCAGCATCACCCGGTTGACGAAGCGGACGATGGGCGCATCGTCGACGTCGGCGCCCTCGCCGATATCGGCCGCTATGGCCTCCTCGCCCGCCTGGATGTCGAGGTCTTCCATCTCGAAGTCTTGGCGCGCGAGCTCGGGCATCGCGGTGTCGACCTGCTCGAGCGTCTTGGTGACGAGCTCGGCGAGCTTGTCCTCCTCGACGACGATCGCCTCGACGGAATAGCCCGTGGCGAACTTGACCTCGTCCAGGGAGTGGAGGTTCGTGGGGTCGGACACCGCCACGAACAGCCGCTTGCCGCGCTTGACCAGGGGCAGGACGCGGTGCTTGCGCAGGATCTTCTCGCTCACCAGCCGGACGATCTCGAGGTCGGGCTGGATGGCGTCCAGGTCCATGAGCGGGACGCCGAATTCCTGCGAGGCGCTGATCGCGATCTCGCGCGGGTCGGCGACGTTGTGCTCGACGAGGTAGCTGACGACCGCGACGCGCCGCTCCTTGGCCGTGGCGATCGCCTCCAGCATGGCGGCCTCGGTGACCAGCCCGTCCGCGACCAGCCGTTGGGGCAGCCCCTGCAAGGCCTGGCGAAGCGAGGGCGTGGCGGCGGCGTAGTCGTTCACGGCGAGGGCATCGGCGGCTCTGTTTCGGGCCATCTGGGCGAGTTCGTTATCCTAACCGGAGGGCGGAGTCAATTGTTAAATCGGCCGGAATTGTCCGCCAGAGGCCGGCCTGGGGAACAGGACGCCCGTCACGCCTCGCGAGCGCCGGGTGTCGGTCCCGCGAGGACTCAGGCGCCGGAAAAAAGAGCCCCCGCACGAGGCGGGGGCTCCAGTTGCGACCCCGGGCCGGACCCGAGGTCCGCGCTCATCTACGATCAGCGGCAGACGCCGGAAGGTACTTGTTAGCGACCGTCGTCGCGAGCCGTGCCGGTGGCGCTCGTGCGCCACCGACCCAGCCCGACGGATTCGCGAGCGCTAGCCGCACCTCCAGATCACGTCTCCGTTGGCGCTGGCGCCCGGCTGCAGGCCGACGTTCTTGCCCAGCAGGTTCTTGTATTGGCCTCGTTACCGTAGGTGACCGTAATGCCACCGTCGGCGATGGTGATCGACGTGACGTACTTGCCCTCGATGTCGGTCGCAGAGCCGATACCCGCTGCGAATTGTTGGCGGGCCAGGCGCCACGGTTCGCATAGAACTCCGCGACCGACGGCCTTGGCAGCCGAGGCCATCGCCAGACCTTCGGAGGCCTGCGTGCGGACCAGGTAGTCCTGATACGCCGGGATCGCGAGTGCGGCCAGGATGCCGATAATCGCGATGACGATCATCAGTTCGATCAGGGTGAAACCCTTCTGAACTGTCCTTGCTGATGTTCTTCAACATTCAAATACTCCTTCTAGAGACTCACGAGACACAGCGGCACCGCGTGCCAGCGGGGGAATCGAAGCAAGCGGCGTGCCAGTACTGGCCGATAGCCCAAGCCATTGTTCTGAAAGGAGAGTTTCTGCGACGTCGTCGATCGACGCCGGCGCAGCGGACTCGGCTGACGCGAAGTGTCAGCGACTGACAATTCCTGTCGACGCGGTCGAGCTTCAGAGCTCGAGGCTCTTGCTGCCGTAGCGACGGCGCGAGCCTGAGTCGTCGGATCGCAAGGCGCCGGCGCGAAGAGTCTGTGAGGACATTCACGACGGCAAACAGCACAATATGACGTAATACGCGCCACCGGCCGCGCGCGGTCCAGCACACATTCTCATCCGAGTATGTTCGCATTGAAAACGGCAACGAGCGGCAGTCACCTGCTATCTGCTACACACCGCGCACGCCTGCGGCGCGGGTTCTGGCTCGCGCTTGGCGCTCGGGTTGCTGTTCCTGGCCGCGACCGCGGTGCAGTCGGTCGCCACCTTGCTCTTCCGCATGCGCGGCGACGTGATGAAGGCGGCGACGGGCAGCGTCTGGTCCGGCCAGATCGGCCGCGAAATCCTGTATTTCCTCGCCGCGCAGCTCATCCTGCATCTGGCCTTCGGTCTCGTCGTCTGGGGCCTGGCCTGGGCCACGACTGTCGCTTGGCCAGCGCAAGGGAACGCTTCGGACGCATGGTCCTGCTGTGGTTCTGCCTTCTGGCCGCGGCCGCCATCGCCTACAACGTGGTCGTGGTTCCCGAGAACCGGCCTCGGTGCCTATTACCACGACGCCGCGGCGATGCCCGTGGGGCCGCTTGCCGTCGGGCAGGTCGTGTATCTCGGCGTGATCGCTGCGGCGGTGCTGACCTTGCTCGCCGCCGCGCGGGCATCGGTGCGGCGGGTCGGGTTTCAGCGGCTACGGTATCCGCTCGCCGCGGGCGTTGCAGCGCTCGCGGTGGTGTTCGTCTCGGCGTTCGCCGTGGGGCATCGGGCGCCGGCCAAGGCGCCGCCGGGCACGAGCGTCCGCACGTCATCCTGCTCGGCATCGATTCGCTGCGGCTCGATTACGTGCAGCGCTTCGGCGGTACCGGGGTCACGAAGCACCTGGACCGGTTCCTGGCGCGAGGCGGACATCGTGCGCGACACGACGACGCCGGTCGCGCGGACGTTTCCCGTCCTGGACCGCGATCCTGACCGGACGCAGCCCGAGCGTCACGGGTGCGCGCTTCAATCTCGCCTCGCGCGAGATCGTGCAGGCCAACCCGACGCTCGGCGATGTACTGCGCGAGGCGGGATACCGCACCATCTATTCCACCGACGAGGTTCGCTTCGCCAACTTCGACGAGACCTACGGATTCGACCAGGTCGTGACGCCGCCGATCGGGGCCGCGGATTTCGTCATCGGCAACTACAACGAGCTGCCGCTGGTGTCGGTCATCGCGAACTCGAGGCTGGGTCAGTGGCTGTTCCCGTACTCGTATGCGAACCGCGGCGCCGCGACGCTCTTCCAGCCGCAGACTTACCTGTCACGGCTCGAGCGCGAGGTGTCGTTCGACGAGGGTCCGACGCTCTTCATCGCGCACCTGACGGCGAGCCACTGGCCGTACTTCATCGCGGAGACGCCGTTCGGCGGTGTCGGAGCAGAAGCATCCGGACGACCGTCCCATGTACAGGCTCGGCGTGGAGACGGCGGATGAGATGTTCGGCGCAGGTCGTCGCCATGCTCGAGCGCAAGGGCGCGCTCGACAACGCGATCGTCGTCATCCTGTCCGACCACGGCGAGGCCCTGGCGCTGCCCGACGACACGATGATCAGCGACGAATCGAAGATCGAGGGGCTGCGCGCGCCGTTGATGGTGGTGGACTCACGGTCACGGGCAGAGCGTCCTTTCGCCGGTCCAGTACCAGGTCCTGCTGGGCTTTCGAACCTTCGGGCAGGAGCGCGGGCTTCGAGGCCCGCGGTCGCGACCTGGCCGGCGCCGCGACGGTGGAGGACATCGCGCCGACCCTGCTGGACCTGGTGCATGTGCCGGGCGACCCATTGTCGGCCACGGGACAGTCGTTCGCGCCGCTGCTGCGCGGGGAGCCTGGGGTGACGCGCGTGGGCCGCGCGGAGCGGGTGCGGTTCACCGAGACCGACCTCAGGGTCCTGCCCAGTACCGATGGCGGCGTCGACGAGATCGCGACGGCGAAGCGGAACTCGAAGTTCTTCGAGGTCAGCAGCGAAACAGGCCGGATGAGCGTTCGCGAAGACTCGTGCCGCTGTCGCTGGCTTACAAGGAGCGCGCGGCATTTACCGACGACCTGTTTCTTGCGGCGCTTCCGGCGGGGCCGGATGCGCACCAGTACCTTTTGCTCGACCGGGCGACTGGCAACGGACGGCTGCTTCTCGAGCCCCCAGGACCGGCGTCCGCGGCAGAGCGGCAGCTCTGGGATGCAATGGCAGCGCGGTATGGCGACGAACTCAAACCGCCGGTGAGCATCACGATGGAAGATTGGCCCATCATCGAGGCCCAGTGGGCGGCGTTCTTCATCACTCGGGAAGCCCGCGCCAGGGCCGCGGCGTACAGTGAGCCAAGCGGTGTCCAGCGCAGTTACTACAAGCCTCGGAACACCGGATGCGGAAATGCCAGGTCCAATCTGTCATCGAAGTGGGTGAGGTCACGCTAAAGGCCTGAGCCGGCGCCGCCGGCAAGGACGGTGGCTTCTATACGCGGCACTCCATGTGCCAATGCGTGTAGGGAATCCATGATTGGCGCGTCAACGTGCCTTCACTTCGGCACCGCGTTACGCACGTGCTGGCCGCGATCCAGCGAGATCAGGAAGCGGGCTGCGCGGCGCGTGGCAGACTCGGCAAGTACGAAAGCTGATCACATGCGCCTCATTCGCCCCTACCCTGCGCTTGCCCTTCACGCCATCCCCAGATGTACCACGGTGCATCCGGACCAACATTGAACAATAGGTCTAGCACGGTGACCGCGTGCGTAAACGGAGGGTACTGCTGCGGATATTCCGGATACCCGTCGTAATTCTTGAATGAGAGTTCAATCCCGGCCCGCTCAAAGGCCTCAGTCTCAATGTAACCTCGAGCGGCGGGCCCGGAAATGTAACGACGAGCGTCTATCGCCCTGCACAGGGATACCAGCATCTCCGTCTTCCCCTCAGCACTCGAAAATTCCGACGACCACCTCAACTGGGTATTCACGCCCAGAACGTTTCCTATTCCTTCCAGAAAGAGCCGGTTCACGGACGAGAGCATCTGCTCATCGGCCGCGGAGCAATACAACGCCTCAACCTCGTCAGCATATGTCTTGAAATGAGGCGCGCTTCGATACAGCTGAACCAGCGTTTTCCAATGCTTGGAAGCCCATCGTCGATTGGCCACCACAGTTTCGTCGATCCGCTGACCGAACTTACCTATCACGGGAATGGTCAGCCATTGGGGGCCATTTTCTGCCTTGACCTGGTTCCTATTGCGCCAATCCTGTCGCGTATATTGCCTGTCGTCGAGAAGAATGAACTCGTCTGCGTCATGCATCAGATCGAAATAGCCTTTCCAGGGTATGTAGTTCGACTGCAAGATCACGACGGTCTTCATCATTGCCTCCGCTGACAGCGGGTACCGAAGCTGAGAAGTCTGCCGTTTGAGACGGCGATCATCGGGCGGTATCGGCTCCGAGAGTCATCGAGGGGAAGCTGGCGTCGCACTGAGCGAGCTGACGAGGACGCACGGCATTAGCTGTGAATCCCTGCTTCAACGGGCTAGCGAAGTACGGCGGGGTAAGCGTTCTCGGAGCTGAGGCGGGTGAAGAAGCTCGAGGCGGAGAACCCCAAACAGAGCTCACTTGAACGCGTAAAAGCTCAAGTACTTGAACAAGTTCTTTGAGATCGGCAATTGCTCCCGCAAGAGCCCTTCAACCAAAGCCATGCGACTTTCACGCTCCTTCATCGGCAATGAGGTATCTAGAATGATTCTTCTCTGACCAAGGAACCAATCATAAATGACCTCAATCTTGGTGAAGCCTGCTCCCAACAATTGTTCGCGCAACGCCTCTTCGGACAATCCGCCGCGAATGTTCTTCTGAAACTCGGCAATTTTGAATGTTTCCTGGTCGACGCCATAGGTTTCGTTGATCTCACTATCTTTCTGCGAAACATGGCGAATTTCGCGGTCGATCGATTCTGAGTAGTGTTGTGACGGATCCAACTGATTGATGGCGGTCCAGTAGTGCTCGTTCGGAATAAGCCCGGCATAGAAAGCGCCACCTTCTCTAAGTGTGCGATTCACTTCTTTAAAGACGACCGGCATATCGTAAAGGTGATCAATAAACGAGTACGCTGTGGCGACATCAAAGGAACTATCAGGGCGAGGAATCTGACTGACATCTCCCAGGATCAATTCCACCTTGGCCGAGCCACTGGTATCAACCTGTTCAATCATCTTAGGAGTGATGTCCATTCCGAGAATTGTCTTAAAGCCAAGCGGACGGGCGACCTCGATCATGAACCCGGTCCCGCAGCCGACATCAAGCATATCGGCGGCGCCAATGGTTGCTTTTAGGTACTCCAAGCGCGAGCGCACCGTGCGGATATTTTCGGGTCGCCAGTGCGGTTCATCCTTGTTGTAGACATTCGCCAATTGGGTGTGGAGCTCAACGTTAGCCTTCAAGACACTTTCTTTCGTGTAATTTTCCATTTACTCCACCCTCTGTCTAAATTTCCGTTTCTCCGGTGGTTGGTAATACTCTTCCATCGAAGTCGGTATCTGTACATCAAAGCCCAATTTTTGCGCGGCTTTGGGTGACAATCCGTCGAGATTCATGTGTGACATGGCTCGTGGAATGTCTATCCGTTGTCGCATGTAGGAGCGACACATATTGATGGTAAGGGCATGACGCCATTGAGCCGTCGCATTGCTTCCGCCCATATGCCAGATCCGAGCATTGAAGAAGAAGATGGAGCCCTTCGGCGCGACCAAGCGCTCACTCCTGCTGAAAAACTCTTCCTCGCTAGGTGCTTCGAAACGTTCGTGAGACTTCGACAGAAAGTACGTGGCACCATTTTCC
Source organism: uncultured Gammaproteobacteria bacterium (assembly GCA_963834855.1). Classification (GTDB taxonomy): domain Bacteria; phylum Pseudomonadota; class Gammaproteobacteria; order Steroidobacterales; family Steroidobacteraceae; genus DATJKD01. The sequence continues at coordinate 165,603 of CAWIDH010000003.1, forward strand.
TCGGTGAAGTCCGAGAGCAGAATCGTCGCACCCATATTGGTCACATAACCTGGAATCAGGCGCGGGCAATCGACATGAATACGAGACGAGTAATTCTGTTTCCCGGGGGGCATGGAGGACGAAGTGTAGGCGTACACAATGCACCCTTCGCCCAGCACGGTTTCAAATGGCATGGTGACAGATGGGAGATCAAACAATTTCCAGAACGCCCCGCCATAGAGTGAGCAAATCAAGACCATGCCGTAATCTTGGTAGTCGGTCGTGCCGTGCCACTTGGCTTCTTGGGCAATGGCGGACTCGAGCTCAGGCACAGCTCCGCGAACATATTCTTCAGGTAGCGCTCCTTCAACAATCATGCAGCCAAAGGAATTCATGGCCGTGCTGACCATTTCAGGCGTCAGCGTTGTCGCTGAGAAGCGAGGAACTTTCAGTTCACAGGAGTCTGAATTTTTCTCGAATGACGTAGAGGGGTCGATTTTGCACCTCGCGCAATATGCGTCCTATATAGAGTCCCGCAAGTCCGGTCACAAAAACTTGAAAACCGCCAAAAAACATAATCAGCGTGGTCGTGCTTGTAAAGCCGGGCTGGTAATTCGCAAAGAGGGCCCGAGAGATGGCTAGATAAGATCCCATCACAAAGCTCAACGCGGAAATGTCGAAACCAATGCGCACCACCATCCGGAGGGGCAGATCAGAGAACGACAACACGGCCGAGATGGCCAGGCGAAGCTTTTTCCTGAAGTCGTACGAAGGTTTGCCCTGAGTGCGCGCTTGCTGCACGATTGGCAGATAGCAGGTCTTATGACCGAGCCAAGCTTCGATTCCCGGGAGGTAACGTTCCTTCTCGCTGAGCCCGACAAAGGCAGTGAGATAATTGCGGGTCATGACCCTCATGGTGGTGCCGTTCGCAGGCACCGAAAGTCCAGTCAACTTGGTAAGCAACCCGTGAAACAGACGGGAAGTAAGCCTACTCATGAAGGACACTTTTTTGCCGATGCGAAGCCCCACGCAGATCTCGGAGTTCGAGTTTTCCAGCTCCCGAATCAAGTGCGGAAGCTCACTGGGCGGGTCCTCCATATCCACATCCATGTAGCAGACCAGATCTCCGGTGGAGTGGACCAAGCCACAGCTTATGGCGATGTGCTGACCAAAATTTCGCGTAAAGGCGATGTACTTGGCGAAATCGAAGCGTCGGCAGGCTTCTTGAAGCTGGGGAATGTCTTCCGCAATGCCGTCTGAGACAAAAATCACTTCCAATTGGTTGACGTTCACATCGAGGAATTTTTCCTGGAGTTGGACCAGGCTCTGGCAGAAATCCATCGCCAAAGCACCATCTCTATATATGGGAACGACAATACTCAGTGATTTCATGCTTGAAAGTTGAATGTTTCCCTTTGTGTTTGATGGCTTAAAACTTATGCAAGCACTTATTTATGGCTCGAAATCCTATGCAAAGCTAGTGGCCCAAATAGCCAAGGAATGTGGTTACCAGATCGAAGGCTATATCGATGACTTTGGCGGTGAAGGGCTGGGAAGCTATGTACAAAATCGCGATAGGATTCTAAGAAATGGCATCCCTCTGTTTCTGGGCATTGGCTATGGCAATTTGGAAGCACGTTTTCAGGTTCTACAGAAGCTTCTAACCGATGACGCAAAGCTTGCAAACTTGATTCATCCGCGGGCTATTGTGAGTTCAGCAGCTGAGCTGGGGCCCGCAAATATTGTCATGGCTGGAAGCTCGATCGATGCCTTTTGTGTGGTGGGAGCTGGAAACGTGTTTTGGCCAGGCTCCGTCCTGAGCCATGATTCTCGGGTCGGCGATAACACGTTTTTTTCTCCATCCAGCACAAGCTGTGGTTTCACAAAGATTGGCTCAAGTGTCTTTATTGGTGCAAACGCGGTCGTTGTAGACAATAGGGAAGTCCCTTCGGGCACCTTCATTAAAGCCCACGCCATTTATCAATGAGGCTTGGGTGTGTCGGCTTGGGGGCCGACCGAGCTAACGCCAAGAATGTGCGAAAGACCTGTTGTGCACCTTAACGAGGTGGCGGTGAAACTCCGGCAGGCTCGCTGCGGCTCGAAAAACGAGCAC
>CAWIDH010000004.1:0-252069 GCA_963834855.1 uncultured Gammaproteobacteria bacterium
AACGGCTGCGGCTCGAGGTGGCGAAGATGATGGGCATGCCGGTCGCCGACGTGCGCATCAACATCTCGGAGATCCGCAAGCCCGAGGTCGACGCGCAGCTCGTCGCCGAGGGGATCGCGCAGCAGATCGAGCGCCGTGTGATGTTCCGCCGCGCGATGAAGCGGGCCGTCATGAACACGATGCGCAGCGGCGCCCTGGGCGTGAAGGTGCGGGTGTCGGCCGCCTCAACGGTTCGGAGATCGCGCGCACGGAGTGGTACCGCGAGGGGCGCATCCCGCTGCACACGTTCCGCGCGGAGATCGACTACGGTCTCGCGGAATCGCGCACCACCTACGGCGTGATCGGCGTGAAGGTGTGGATCTCAAGGGCGAGGTGTTCGACCAGCCCGAGAGGGCGCCGGCGGAGCAGGCCGAGGCGGCAGCGCCCGCTGCGGAGCAGGCCACCTGAGGCCGCGCGGTCCGGTGCCGGAGACACTGCCATGATGCAACCGAAGCGAACCAAGTTCCGCAAGCAGCACAAGGGCCGCAACCCCGGCCTCGCGCAGCGCGGCAACGCCGTGTCGTTCGGCGACTACGGGCTCAAGGCCGTCGGACGCAGCCGCATGACGGCGCGCGAGATCGAGGCGGCACGCCGTGCGATGACGCGCTACGTCAAGCGTGGCGGCCAGGTCTGGATCCGGGTGTTCCCGGACGTGCCGGTCACGAAGAAGCCGCTCGAGGTCCGCATGGGCTCGGGCAAGGGCAACGTGGAGTACTACGTCGCGCGTGTGCAGCCCGGCAAGGTGCTCTTCGAGATGGAAGGGGTGACCGAGGCCATCGCCCGAGAGGCGTTCCGCCTGGCGGGGTCGAAGCTCTCGGTCGGCACGATGTTCGTCAAACGGCAGGTCCGCTGATGAAAGCGAAGGAACTCAGGCAGAAGACCGCGGCCGAGCTCGGCGAGGAGCTCCTGAAGCTCCGTCGCGAGCAGTTCAACCTGCGCATGGCGCAGGCGTCGGGCGCTTCCGCGCGGCCGGACCAGTTCGGCAAGGTGCGCCGCAACGTCGCGCGCGTGAAGACCGTGATGGGCGAGAAGTCCCGCGCGGCCGGCAACAGGGGTGACAGGCGATGAGCGAGCAGGCAATGGCTGATACCGGGGCCGTCTCCGGCGAGACGGCGGCGGAGCGCACCCTGACGGGTCGCGTCGTCAGCAACAAGATGCAGAAGACGATCACCGTCGAAATCGAGCGTCTCGAGCGCCACGCCAAGTACGGCAAGTACGTGCGCCGCACGACGAAGCTCCTGGCCCACGACGAGCAGGGCGAGTCGCGCGAGGGCGACCTGGTCGCGATCGCCGAGTGCCGCCGGCTGTCGCGGCGCAAGTCCTGGCGCCTGGTGCGCGTGCTCGAGCGGGCCGGCGAAGCCTGACCCGCGCGAACGTCCAAGGAGCAACGACCATGATCCAGATGCGAACCATGCTCGCCGCCGCCGACAACAGCGGCGCCCGCAGCCTGATGTGCATCAAGGTGCTCGGCGGCTCGAAGCGCCGCTACGCCACCGTCGGCGACGTCATCAAGGTGAGCGTCAAGGACGCCATCCCGCGCGGCAAGGTGAAGAAGGGCGAGGTCTACGACGCGGTCGTGGTGCGCACCGCGCACGGCGTGCGTCGCGCGGACGGCTCGCTGATCCGCTTCGACGGCAACGCCGCGGTGCTGCTGACCAACAAGCTCGAGCCCATCGGCACGCGCATCTTCGGGCCGGTGACCAGGGAGCTGCGCACGTCGCAGTTCATGAAGATCATCTCGCTTGCACCGGAAGTGCTCTGACATGAACAAGATACGCAAGGGCGACGAGGTCATCGTCATCGCCGGCCGCGAGAAGGGCCGCCGCGGCACCGTGATCAAGGTGCTGCCGAGCGGCCGCGTGCTGGTCGAGAACGTGAACATGGTCAAGCGGCACACGCGCCCCAACCCGCAGCGCGGGGTACAGGGCGGCATCATCGAGAGGGAAGCATCGCTCGACCTCTCGAACGTGATGCTCTGGAACCCGGTCGCGAAGAAGGGCGACCGCGTCGGCGTCCGCGCGCTCGCCGACGGGCGCCGCGTGCGCTTCTTCAAGTCAAACGACGAAGTCGTGGACGCCTGAACGGTCCTGCCGGGGAAGAGGAAAGCACAGATGGCAAGGCTGCAGGAATACTACCGGGAGAAGGTCGTGCCCGAGCTCATGAAGAGCCTCGAGCTGCCGAATCCGATGCGGGTGCCGCGCATCACCAAGATCACGGTGAACATGGGCGTTGGCGAGGCGGTCGCGGACAAGAAGGCGATGGACGGCGCGGTCGAGAACCTCACCGCGATCACCGGCCAGAAGCCGCAGGTCACCAAGTCGCGCAAGGCCATCGCGTCGTTCAAGCTGCGCGCGGGGATCCCGGTCGGCTGCAAGGTGACGTTGCGCGGCGCGCGCATGTACGAGTTCCTCGACCGGCTGATCAACGTCGCGATGCCGCGCATCCGCGACTTCCGCGGCGTCTCGGCGCGCTCCTTCGACGGCCGCGGCAGCTACAGCTTCGGCGTGAAGGAACAGATCATCTTCCCCGAGATCGCGTACGACAAGATCGATGCGATCCGCGGCATGGACATCACGATCACGACATCGGCACACGACGACCGGGAAGGCCGCGCGCTGCTCGAGTCGTTCAACTTCCCGTTCCGCAAGTAAGGACCGGCAAATGGCCAAGACCAGCATGATCGAGCGCGAGAAGCGCCGCGAGAAGCTCGTGAAGCAGCACGCGGCGAAGCGCGCCCGCCTCAAGGAGATCATCCGCAGCCCGAAGTCCACCGACTCGGAGCGCGACGAGGCGGTCCGCAAGCTGCACGCTATGCCGCGCGACGCGGCGGCGTCGCGGCTTCGCAACCGCTGCGCGATCACCGGGCGGCCGCGGGGCACCTACCGCAAGTTCGGCCTGGCGCGCACCAAGCTGCGCGAGGCCACGATGCGCGGGGACATCCCGGGCCTGCGCAAGGCCAGCTGGTAAGGCCGCGTACTGGAGCAACACATGAGCATGACGGATCCCATCGCGGACTTCCTCACCCGCATCCGAAACGGACAGCGCGCCAGCAAGCCCGAGGTCGCAATGCCGTCCTCGCGGATCAAGCTCGCGCTCGCGAAGGTGCTGAAGGACGAAGGCTACATCGACGATTTCGCGCTGGTCGGAGACGACGGCAAGCCACTGCTGACGGTGCGGCTGAAGTACTACCAGGGCCGGCCGGTCATCGACCGCCTCGAGCGCGTCAGCCGCCCGGGCCTGCGGGTCTACAAGGGCAAGGACGAGCTGCCGCGCATCCTCGGTGGGATGGGCGTGGCGATCATCTCGACCTCGAGCGGCGTCATGTCGGACCGCGAGGCGCGGGCCGGCGGGCACGGCGGCGAGGTTCTCTGCATCGTGTCCTGAAGACACGCTTCGACGCAGGATCAAGGCCATGTCACGAGTCGCAAAAATGCCGGTGCCGCTGCCCCAGGGCGTCACCACCACGATCACCGGGGACACCGTCACGGTGAAGGGTGCCAAGGGCACGATCAGCCTGGCGGTGAAGCCGGGCCTCAGGCTCGTGCAGGAAGCGAGCGGCGTGCGCATCGAGCCCGCCGAGCGCAGCCGCGAGTCGCTGATGCACGCCGGTTCGCTGCGGTCGCACCTCGCGAACGTGGTGCACGGCGTCTCGAAGGGATACGAGCGCAAGCTCGAGCTCGTGGGCGTCGGCTACCGCGCGCAGGCGCAGGGCCGCAACCTCAACCTGACGCTCGGCTTCTCCCACCCGGTGGTCTATGCCGCGCCGGAGGGGATCACGATCGAGACCCCGTCGCAGACCGAGATCGTGGTGAAGGGCGCCGACAAGCAGCGCGTGGGCCAGGTGGCCGCCGAGATACGCGCGTACCGCCCGCCCGAGCCGTACAAGGGCAAGGGTGTTCGTTATTCCGGTGAGCGGATCGAGCTCAAGGAAACGAAGAAGAAGTAAGGGTGTCGTATGGAAAAGAGAGTCAACCGTCTAAAGCGTGCGCTGCGTGGCCGCGCGAAGCTGCGCGAGCTCAAGGTGATGCGCCTGTCGGTGCATCGCACGCCGCGTCACATCTATGCGCAGGTGCTCGACACCGAGTCGCGGGTGGTGGCAACCGCCTCGACCGTGCAGAAGGACGTCGCCCAGGGGCTGAAGGCCACCGGCAACGTCGAGGCCGCGAAGGCGGTGGGCCGGGCGATCGCCGAGCGGGCGGCCGCCAAGGGCGTCAAGCGGGTCGCCTTCGACCGGTCGGGGTTCAAGTTTCACGGCCGCGTCAAGGCGCTGGCCGACGCCGCGCGCGAGCACGGGCTCGAGTTCTGAGCCGCGCCGCCGCAGCAACCTGAGGAGCAGCAATGGCGAGAGTAGACAGACCAGCCGCGGCCGACGAGTTCATCGAGAAACTGGTGGCCGTCAACCGCGTGGCGAAAGTCGTCAAGGGCGGCCGGCAGTTCGGCTTCACGGCGCTCACAGTCGTGGGCGACGGCAACGGGCGCGTCGGTTTCGGCTACGGCAAGGCCCGCGAGGTCCCGGTCGCGATCCAGAAGGCGATGCAGGCCGCGCGCAAGAACCTGATCAACGTGAGTCTGCGCAACTCGACGCTGCACTTCGCGGTGACCGGCCGGCACGGCAGCTCGAAGGTCTACATGCAGCCCGCCGCGGACGGCACGGGCGTGATCGCCGGCGGGAGCATGCGCGCGGTGTTCGAGTGCGCCGGCGTGCGCAACGTGCTCGCCAAGAGCTACGGCTCGCGCAACCCGATCAACGTGGTCCGCGCCACGATGGATGCGCTCGCGCGCGTGCCCGCTCCCGAGCGGATCGCCGCGAAGCGTGGCAAGAGCGTCGCCGAGATCACGGGTTGACCGCCATGAGCACGAAGAAGGACAGCACGGCCCCAAGACCGCCAGGGTGACGCTGGTGAAGAGCGTCCACGGGCAGCTCGATCGCCACAGGGCGACGGCGCGGGGCCTGGGTCTGCGGCGCATGCACCAGACGGTGACGGTCAACGTCACGCCGGAAGTGCGCGGGATGCTCGACGCGTCGCGCCACCTGTTCCGGGTCGAGGAAGACGATCATGAAGCTGAACAGCATTTCGCCCGCGGCGGGCAGCCGCAAGCCGCGGCTGCGCGTCGGACGTGGCGCCTCTGCGGGGCAGGGCAAGACCTGCGGCCGCGGCGTCAAGGGCCAGCGCGCGCGCAAGGGCGGCTACCACAAGGTCGGCTTCGAGGGCGGCCAGATCCCGCTGCAGCGCCGGCTGCCCAAGGTCGGGTTCCGCTCGATGACGGCGCCGCGCGTGGCCGAGGTGCGCCTGAACGAGCTCGCCCGCGTCGACGGGGTCGTCGACCTTGCCTCGCTCAAGAAGGCGAACATCGTGCCGGCGAACGCCGAGCGCGCGCGGATCATGCTGTCCGGTGAGATCAAGGTGGCGGTCACGGTGCGTGGCGTGGGCGTGACCAAGGGCGCGCGCGCGGCCATCGAAGCCGCCGGCGGCAAGGTCGAGGCGGCCTGAGCGGGCCGCATCGGGACGACGAGGACAGCGCGTGGCGAAATCCCCCGGCAGCAGCCCGGTCGCAGCCTTCGGCGAGGCGAGCCGGTTCACCGAGCTCAGGAGACGGTTCTTCTTCCTGCTCGGCGGGCTGATCGTCTATCGCATCGGCACGTTCATCCCGGTGCCGGGGATCGACCCGGAGGCGCTCGCGCGCCTGTTCCAGGACCAGCAGGGCACGATCCTGAGCATGTTCAACATGTTCTCGGGCGGCGCGCTGGAGCGCCTGTCGATCCTGGCGCTGGGCGTGATGCCCTACATCTCCGCCTCGATCATCGTGCAGATGATGGCGGTCGTGGTGCCGACGCTGCAGGCGCTGCGCAAGGAGGGCGAAGCCGGCAGGCGCAAGCTCACGCAGTACACGCGGATGGGCACCGTGGCGCTCGCGGTCTTCCAGGCGGCCGGCGCGGCCGTGGCGTTCCAGAACCAGGGCGTGGTCATCAACCCCGGCCTGCAGTTCGTGTTCATCGCGACGCTCACGCTGACCGCCGGAACGATGTTCCTGATGTGGCTCGGCGAGCAGATCACCGAGCGCGGCCTCGGCAACGGCATCTCGATGATCATTCTCGCGGGCATCGTCGCGGGGCTGCCGTCGGCCATCGGCGGCACGCTGGAGCTGGTGCGCAACGGCGAGATCAACCCGGCGCTCGCGCTGATCCTCATCATGATGGTGGCCGCGGTCACCGTGTTCGTGGTGTTCGTCGAGCGTGCGCAGCGCAAGATCCCGGTCAACTACGCGAAGCGCCAGCAGGGCCGGCGGATGATGGCGGGCACGACCACGCACCTGCCGTTCAAGCTCAACATGTCGGGCGTGATCCCGCCGATCTTCGCCTCGAGCCTGCTGCTCTTTCCGGCGACGATCGCGAGCTGGTTCGGCACCAACGACAACCTCGCCTGGCTGCAGAGCTTCGCGGCGAGCCTCGGCGTCGGCCAGCCGGTGCACATGCTGCTGTACGGCGCGTTGATCATCTTCTTCTGCTTCTTCTACACGGCACTCGTGTTCAACTCGCGCGAGACCGCGGAGAACCTGAAGAAGTCCGGGGCCTTCATCCCCGGTATCCGCCCCGGCCAGCACACGGCGGAGTACATCGACAAGGTGCTCACGCGGCTGACGGTGTGGGGCGCGCTGTACGTGGCGCTGGTGTGCCTGCTGCCGGAGTTCCTGATCTCGCGGTTCCGGGTGCCGTTCTACTTCGGCGGCACCTCGCTCCTGATCATCGTGGTGGTGATCATGGATTTCATGGCCCAGCTGCAGGCGCACCTCATGTCGCACCAGTACGAGGGCCTGATGAAGAAGGCCAACCTTCGCGGCTACGGCCGCCCCGGGCAGGTGCGCTGAGAGGCGCGACCCGGACGGAGACTGAACATGAAAGTACGACCCTCGGTGAAGCGGATCTGCAAGAACTGCAAGGTGGTGCGCCGTCGCGGCGTGGTCTACGTGATCTGCACCAGCGAAAAGCGACACAAGCAGCGGCAGGGCTGAGGCTGGCTCCCGCCTTGAGTGATCCGAGAATTTGTGATATTTTTCCGCGCTTTTCCCGCCCCGGAGTGAGCTTCAGATGGCCCGCATAGCCGGCATCAACATACCGATGAACAAGCACGTCTGGGTGGGCCTCACGTCCATCTACGGCGTCGGCCGCACACAGGCGCTCAAGGCCTGCGCGGCGGCGGGTGTCGCGCCCGAGACCCGGGTCAAGGACCTGACCGAGCCCGAGGTCGCGGCGTTGCGCTCGCAGGTCGCGCGGCTGCCTGTCGAAGGCGACCTTCGGCGCGAAGTTTCGATGAACATCAAGCGGCTGATGGATCTCGGCTGCTACCGCGGCATCCGCCACCGCAAGGGGCTGCCGATGCGCGGCCAGCGCACCCGCACGAACGCCCGCACCCGCAAGGGCCCGCGCAAGGCGGCGGTCAAGCTGAACGCGCCTCCGGGCAAGGTCTGATCCGGGCGGCTCCATCCAGGCAAGGCGTACAGAGCAAGGTTCAACCCACATGGCGGACGACAAGAAGCAGCAGGGCACGGCACCGGCGGCAGCCGGCGCGGCGGCCAAGGTGCGCAAGAAGGCGAAGCGGCAGGTGAGCGACGCGATCGCGCACGTGCACGCCTCGTTCAACAACACGGTCGTGACCATCACCGACCGGCAGGGCAACACGCTGTCGTGGGCGACCTCGGGCGGCTGCGGTTTCCGCGGCTCGCGCAAGAGCACGCCTTTCGCCGCGCAGGTCGCGGCGGAGCGCGCGGGCACCGCAGCGCAGGAGTGGGGCGTGCGAACGGTCGAGGTCCGCGTGCGCGGGCCGGGGCCGGGGCGTGAATCGGCCGTGCGTGCGCTGAACGCGGCGGGCCTGAAGGTGACGAGCATCGAGGACGTGACGCCGATTCCGCACAACGGCTGCCGTCCGCCCAAGAAGCGCCGCGTCTGACGCGCGCCCGAGGAAGTATCGAATGGCGAGGTATCTGGGACCGAAGTGCAAGCTCTCGCGCCGCGAGGGCACCGACCTGTTCCTGAAGAGCGGGGTGAAGCCGCTCGAGTCGAAGTGCAAGCTCGAGGTGCCGCCCGGCGGCGTCAAGGGCGAGCGACGCCCGCGCGTGTCGGGGTACGGGCTGCAGCTGCGCGAAAAGCAGAAGCTGCGGCGCATGTACGGCGTACTCGAGCGGCAGTTCCGCGGCTACTACACCCAGGCGGCGGGCCGCCCCGGCGCGACCGGCGAGACGCTGCTGCAGCTGCTCGAGGGCCGGCTCGACAACGTCGTCTACCGCATGGGCTTCGCCTCCACGCGCAACGAGGCGCGCCAGCTCGTGAGCCATCGCGCGGTGGCGGTCAACGGTTCCACCGTCAACATCCCGTCCTACCAGTGCAAGGCCGGCGACGTCGTGGTGCTGCGCGAGAAGGCACAGAAACAGGCCCGCATCCAGCAGGCCATGCAGATCCGCTCCCAGATCGGTTTGCCCGACTGGGTCGAAGTCGACGAGAAGAAGTTCTCCGGCGTGCTGAAGTCCCTGCCCGAGCGCGAGGACATCCTCCCGGACATCAACGAGAGTCTCGTCGTCGAGTTGTATTCGAAGTAATCCCGTTTTGCCGACCGGCCAGCTGGCCGGCGAGGTGACCTGTCCATGCAGTCATCCGTGACCGAATTTCTGAAGCCGCGCGTCGTCAAGGTGACGCCGACCTCCCCGCGCCATGCGCGCGTCGTGATCGAGCCGTTCGAACGCGGGTTCGGACACACGCTCGGCAACGCGCTGCGTCGCGTGCTCCTTTCCTCGATGCCCGGCAGCGCGATCACCGAGGCCGAGATCGAGGGTGTGCTCCACGAGTACACCAGCATCGAGGGCGTGCAGGAGGACGTCGTCGACATCCTGCTCAACCTCAAGCAGGTGGCGACGCGCATGAACGTGCGCGAGCAGTCGGAGCTGCGACTCTCGAAGAAAGGCCCGGGTCCGGTCCGCGCCGGCGACATCCAGGGCGACCACGACGTCGAGATCCTGAACCCCGAGCTCGTGATCGCGAACCTCACCAAGGCGGGCGAGCTCACCATGACGCTCAAGATCGAGCGCGGCCGCGGCTACCGCCCGGCGGTGCAGCGCGTCGCCTTCGAGGAGGCGAGCCGGCCGATCGGCCGGCTGCTGCTCGACGCGTCCTTCAGCCCGATCCGCAAGGTGACCTACACGGTCGAGGCCGCGCGCGTCGAGCAGCGTACCGACCTCGACAAGCTGATCATCGACATCGAGACCAACGGCACGATCGACGCGGAAGAGGCCATCCGCCGTGCAGGCTCGATCCTCAAGGACCAGCTCTCGGTGTTCGTCGACCTGCAGGGGCAGGACGAGGACCGCGTGAAGCCCTCCGAGCATCACTTCGAGCCGCTGCTGCTGCGCCCGGTGGACGAGCTCGAGCTCACGGTCCGCAGCGCGAACTGCCTCAAGGCCGAGAACATCCACTACATCGGCGACCTCGTGCAGAAGACCGAGGTCGAGCTGCTGCGCACGCCGAACCTCGGCAAGAAGTCGCTCACCGAGATCAAGGAGGTCCTGGAAAGCCACGGCCTCACCCTCGGCGTGCGACTCGACAACTGGCCGCCCGCAGGCTTGAAGCGCGACGAGGACCGGGACATCGTCTGAGCCCGCTGCGGACACTGGTAGAAGAACATGAGACACGGACTGACCGGGCGGCAGTTGAGCCGCAACACCCCGCACCGCTGGGCGATGCTGCGCAACATGGCCGGCTCGCTGCTGCGCCATGAGGCGATCCGCACGACGGTGCCGAAGGCCAAGGAGCTGCGCCGTTACGTCGAGCCGTTGATCACGCTCGGCAAGAGCGACAGCATCGCCAACCGCCGTCGTGCATTTGCGCGGCTGCGTGACAAGGCGATGGTCGAGAAGCTCTTTGGCGACCTGGGGCCGCGCTACAAGACGCGCCCGGGCGGCTACACGCGCATCCTGCACATGGCGAACCGGCCGGGCGATTCTGCGCCCATGGCGCTGATGGCGCTGGTCGAGTCCGCCGCGCAGGCGGAGGCGGCCACGCCGGACGAAGGGACGAAGAAGACTCGCGCACGGAAGAAGAAAGCCGCGCCGGCCGAGAAGGCGGCACCGAAAAAGGCTGCGAAGAAGGCGGCTGCGGAGCCGGCCGAGAAGAAGCCGCGCACGACGCGCAAGAAGAAGGCCGCTACCGCCTGACGCCTGCAGCGATGCGCAGTTCGCGCGGATTGCCCGGCCGCCGCTCCAACTCACCGCGTAGGGCCGTCAGGCGCGGCATCCAACGCCGCGACTTGGGCACGCATGGCCGCCTGCCGCTTCTCCAGCTCGTCGACGAGCTGTGCATAGCCCGGTTCGCCTTCCAGGCTCTTGAACCACGGCAGCTGCGGATGCAGCCGCGGCTGGTACCGGCGCCTGCGTCATCGCCGCCTGCAGGTGGCGAACCGCTTTCGCGCGCTGCCCGGCGGCGAGCGCAATCTCGGCCAGCAAGACGTTCTGCGTGGCATCCGGTGTGTCGCGCGCCGAGTTCCTTGCGCACCTTCTCCTGGAAGCGCGACACCATCGCCTGCGCCTCGTGCTCGCGGCCCTCGGCCTGGTAGATGCGCACGACCGCAGGCAGCGCACCCATGCCGAGCGAGGTGCCCAGGAATCCGCCGTTCGGCACCGTCTCAAACTCGCCCGCCTTCGCGAGTGCAGCGGCAGCGTCCTCGAAGCGCCCCTGCACCGCATACCAGTACGCATCGACGACATACCGGTAGTGGGCACGCACCTGCGATCGCTCCGGAATCGCGAGCGCCTCATCGACGCGCTTGAAATCGCCCTTGAGCCCGGCTGCCATGATTTCAAGGGGCGCGGTCTCGATGGCCTGCGCGCCTGCGGCTTTGAGCGTGTCGATCCGGGCCAGGCTTTCGTCACAGTCGCCCATCTCGATCAGCGGTCCCAGAGAAGCGCGCAGGGCCGTTGCCCGATCCGCGCCGGCGCGTTCGAGCTCATGGCTCAATCGGTAGGCCTCGTAGGGATGCCCGGCTTGCGTCTCTATGGCCAGTGACGAGCGTTTCGAGACCGTCGGCGTCGCCCGCGAAGATCTTTATCGCCGTCTCGAACTGCTTCAGGTAGGCCGCCGCGCCTTCCGTTTCAAAGACGCGCCCCAGCTTGTTCGTCCAGGCGATGGCGGAGCGTGGATCGAGTAGGAGGATCCGCTCGCCCAGCGCCACTGCGTCGGCCTCGCGGCCGGGCTGCATGGCGAGCAGCACCGTATAGTCGTGGGTCACGATGGCATTGTTCGGGTTGAGCTCCAGCGCGCGCTTGTATTCGTCCTCTGCGCCGGGTCGCTCCGCGAATCTCAGCACATTGCCGAGCGCGCCATGCGCATCCGACAGCGAGGCATCGAGCGCCAGCGCCTTGTACGCTGCCTGCTCGGCGCGCGCCAGCGAATCGGCGCGCTCGCCCCCGGAATAGCTCGACCACAACAGCAGGGAATTCGCCAGCGCCGCGTGCGCCTGCGCGTAGGACGGGTCGAGCGCCACGGCCTGCTCGAGCTGAGCCACGGACTCCGCGAGCCGGGCAGCCGATCGGGAACGCTGGGCAGCGAGTCCCAGCAGGTAGTGATCATGCGCGTCGAGATTCGTCGTCGGCGGGGGAGCAGCAACGGTATCCCCGCGCGCAGCCGGGACGATGGCGTCTATCACGGCCGCCGCCAGCTCCGCTTGTACGGCGAAAATGTCCGTTACCTCGCGATCGAAACTGCCCGACCAGAGCTGGAAGCCCGTCGTGCCGTCGATGAGCTTGGCATTGACCTTCAGCTTCCGCCCGTCGCGCCGCACACTGCCTTGCAGCACGGTGGTCACACCGAGCTGCCCGGCAATGGTTCGGGCGTCCTGGTTCTTGCCCTTGAACGAGAACGACGAAGAACTGGCAATCACCCTCAGGCCGGGCACGCGCCCGAGCCGGTCGAGCACCTCCACGGCGAGGCCGTCGGAGAAGTACGCCTGCTCCGGGTTACCGCTCAGGTTCTCGAAAGGCAGGACAGCGATCGCCGGGCTCGCTGGCGGCTTTGGTTTACCGATGTCGGACTGCCGCACGAGCAGCACCGCGACGGTGATGAGCAGCACGCCGATGATCGCGAGGTCTGCAAAACGGCGCTTGCCGTGCACGCTCGGCCGCACGGCGTCTTCGGCCGCCGTATCGCGCTGCACGCCGTGGTCGCCGATTTCGTAGAACCACGCGAGCGCCACGGCGACTGGGAAACCCAGGACGGCGGCGACGATAAGCGAAGTCATGACCCACTTCGGCACACCGAGCGGGTCAAAGGTGACGTCGGCGATCTGCAGCAGGAGCCACGCGATGACGGCGTAGCTGCCCGCGACGCGCAGCACCCCGCGGCGCCGCGCGCGGGTCAGGATCCCGCCTCGAGCCGGGGTGGGAACTGCGGCTGGCAGCTCGATCTGACTGTCGCTCATGGGACGGCTGACTCCGGCGGCCAGGCGAGGCCGTGGCGGCGGAAGGTCTCGGGCAGCCGGGCACGTATTTCCGCCTGTCGTTCGCGCAGGCGTTCCATCTGCGCCTTGAAGCGCGGATCGCGGCTCAACTCCGTGAACGAGGGTCGGTTTCCAGGCTGCCGGCGGAGAGCGGCCGATCCGTGTGCGAATCCAGTGCGTCGATTGCGAGGGCGAGTTGCTCGAGCGACTCGTCGGTTCGGCCCGCCCAGCGCATAGACCTTGGCGGCGGCCAGGCGGAAGATGGAGGCGCGCGCCCCGTGCCTGAGCAGGGTCTCGGCGAACTCGGTGGCTTGCGGTCAGCAGGCGCGCCGCCTCCTCGGCTGCGCCTTGCATTGCTGCAGCAGGGCAGCCAGCTGCATGACGTCGTGCAGGACGATCGGCTTGAAACTCTGGTCGGATTCCAGGACCTCCGCCATCCCGGCTTGCCGATGGATCTGCGATGGCATCGCTCGTGAACCCGGCACGCGCCAGCACGTCGGCGCTGCTCCCAATCCGGCGGCGACAGTGGCTCGCGCCAGCGATCCGTCTGCCAGTCGCCGCAGCGCCGGGACGTCGCCGCGCAGCCGCATCGCAGCGAGGGCCGCTCGCCCGTCGCGGCTGCCGCCCGTTCATAGAGACGCAAAGCCTGTGCATCGTCGCCCAGCGCCTCGAAGGCCGCGCCCGCCATATAGTCGAATTCCGCCGCGAGCACGGCATTGCCCTTGAACTTCGCGCGCGCCTGCGTGGCGCAGGCCAGCGCTTCGTCAGGCTGACCGAGGAACGACCTCGACTCGCAGCTGATGTATGCCGCGCTGGGGGTGGTCCGGGAACAGGCTCAGCATGCGATCGACGATGGCGCGCAGCTCCTGGCCGCGGCCCAGGACCCAGGCGCTGGTGACCGCGGATCCGTGAATGGGCGAGATCCATCGGATCGAGATCGAGCGCCCGCATCGCCAGTCGATGCCGCTCGTCGAACCGGCCGCGCGCGAGCGCCGACATACCCCAGCAACAGCGTTGCACGGGCATGGCTGGGATCGAGCTCGACGGCGCGCCGGAAGGCCGTCCTCGTCGCCCGGCCGAACCGTGTAGCGCAGCAGCCGGCCCTTGACGAAGTACGCCTCGGCGTTCTTAGGATCGAGCTCGAGCGCTCGCTCGATGTCCGGCAGCACCGCGCGGTCGAACGCGGCGGCCTGCTCGGCGTCGCCGGCCTCATCGATGCGTTCCAACGCCTGGTTCAGGAGCGCCTGGGCGAGGCTCGCATGCGCCTGTGCGAATTTCGGGTCGGTGGCGATCGCTGAGCGGAACAGATCGATGGCCTGCGCGAGGCGGTAATTCTTCCGCCGCTGTCGCCGGACGGGCCCAGATCGTCCGCCTCGCGCAGCTTCTGACGGCCGAGCAGGTAGAGATCGTAGGCCACCGGGTCTTCGGTCGGCGGGGCCGGCGCGGCCTGGCCGGACGCCGCGAATCGCGGCAGCACCGCGGCGACGACGGCGTTCGCGATCTCGCGCTGCACCGCGAGCAGGTCCTTGTCGGGGCGGTCGTAGCGCTCGGCCCACATGACCTTGCCGTCGCGCCCGTCGATGAGCTGCACCGAGACCTGCAGGCGTCCGCCGCCGCGGCCGACCGTGCCCTCGAGCAGCGCGGCGACGGCGAGCTTGCCGGCGATGGTAACGGCATCGAGCGACTGATCCTGGAACGCGATCGAGGAGGAGCGCGCAGTCACTCGCAGGCTCTGCATGCGCGAGAACTGGTTGCGCAGCTCGTCGCTCAAGCCCTCGCTGACGTGCTGGTCGCCATACGCGCCGGTGTTCGCGAACGGCAGCACCGCCAGGCTCGAGGACTCGACGCCGCGGCGCGGACGCGCCGATTCGCCCAGCCAGCCCGCGTCACGGACCAGGAAGAATCCCACGATCGCACCGAGCACGCTGATGAGCGCGATGTCGACGTGGCGGCGCCAGCCGTGCACGACCGGCCGCGGCGCACCGTCCGCTGCCACGTCACGCGTGACCGCGCCGTCGCCGAGTTCGAGGAACCAGGCGAACGCGATCGCGATCGGGAAGCCGAGGAGCGCCACGACGAGCGGGGCGCGTTGCACCCACGCCGGAAGGTTCCAGGGCTCGAGCACGACATCGGCGATCTGCAGCGCGAGCCACGCGATGACGGCGTAACTTGCAGCGACCCGCAGGACCCCGCGCTCGCGCAAGCGCGCGATCAGGCCGGGTCGCATCTAGAGGGCTGTCCGATCGGCACGCGCGGACTATAGACGAGGGGGCCTGCTCTTTTCATTCCGGCGGCCATGCAAGGCCGTGCCGTCGAAACGTCTCCGGTAGCCGTGCACGGATCTGCGCCTGCCGATCGCGAAGGCGCTTCATCTGCGCCTTGAAGCGCGGATCGCGGCTCAGCTCGGCAAATGCAGGATCGGTTTCGGTGTAGGTCGCCGAGAACGGCGAATCCATCGCGTCCACCGCGAGCGCCAATTGCTCGAGCCCCTCATCGGTTCGGCCCGCCAAGGCGTATAGCTTGGCAGCGCCCAGGCGCACGCCACTGCTTCGGGCTCCGTGCCGGCGCTGGGTCTCCGAGAACTCCGTGGCCTGCGCGAGAAGGCGTTGCGCGTCCTCGGACTGGCCCTGCATCTGCAGCAGGGCGACCAGCTGTATGACACCGTGCATGACGAACGGCTTGAAACTCAGGTCGGACTCCAGGATTTCGGCGATGCCGGCTGCCCGGTGGATCTGGATGGCTTCGTCCGTCAGTCCCGCGCGCGCAAGCAGATCGGCGATCTCCCAGTCAAAGGGGGTCAGTCGCCGGCCGAGCGTGTCCGCGGCCAGTCGCCGCAGTGCCGCGTCGTCGCGGCGCAACCTCAGCACTTCGCGCGTCTGCCCCGCCCGCTCGTAATGGCGTAGCGCCTGCGCATCGTCGCCCAGCGCCTCCCATGCCGAGCCGTCCAAGGAGTCCAGTTCCTTGCCGAACTCGACCTTCCCGGGAAATCTCGCCCGCGCCTGTGTCGTGCAGGCCAAAATTTCGTCCGGCGCACCGAGGTACGACCAGGAATCGCAAGCCAACCGGGCCGCGGCCGGGTCATCCGGGAACAGGCTCAGCATGCGATCGACGATCGCCCGCAGCTCATCCCCGCGGCCGAGGATCCAGGCACTGATGACCGCCAACTCGTGATTCGTGCGGTCCATCGGATCGAGATCGCGGGCCCGCATCACGAGTCGATGACGCTCATCGACCCGCCCGTGCGCGATCGCCGACTGCCCCAACAACAGGGTCGCACGCGCGTGGCTGGGATCGAGCTCGACGGCGCGACGGAAAGCCTCCTCTGCGCCGGGTCGAAACGTGTACTTCAACAGCCGGCCCTTGGCGACATACGCCTCGGCGTTCCTCGGATCGAGCTTGAGTGCTTGATCGATGTCAGGCATCACCTCGCGGTCGAACGCGGCGGCCTGCTCGGCGTTGCTCGCCTCGTTGATCCTGTCCATCGCCTGGTTCAGGAGTGCCTGGGCGACGCTCGCGTGCGCCTGTGCAAATTTCGGGTCTGCGGCGATCGCGGATCGGAACAGATCCGCGGCCTGAGCCAAGGCGGTCATCGAACCAGCGGCGTCCGTGTAGCCGAGGTCCTCCGCCTCGCGCATCTTCTGCGCACCGAGCAGGTAGAGGTCGTAGGCGACCGGGTCGTCGGTCGGCGGAGCCGGCGCGACCTGACCGGAGGCTGCGAACCGCGGCAACACCGCGGTGACGACGGTGTTCGCGATCTCGCGCTGCACCGCGAGCAGGTCCTTGTCGGGGCGGTCGTAGCGCTCGGCCCACATCACCTTGCCGTCGCGGCCGTCAATGAGCTGCACGGACACCTGCAGGCGCCCGCCGCCGCGGCCGACCGTGCCTTCGAGCAGGGCGGCGACGGCGAGCTTCCCGGCGATGGTCACGGCATCGAGCGACTGTCCCTGGAAGGCGACCGAGGAGGAGCGCGCGGTGACCCGCAGGCTCTGCATGCGCGAGAACTGGTTGCGAAGCTCGTCACTCAAGCCGTCGCTGACATGCTGTTCGCCGTAGGCCCCGGTGTTCGCGAACGGCAGCACCGCCAGGCTCGAGGACTCGACGCCGCGGCGCGGACGCGCGGATTCGCCGAGCCACCCGGCGTCGCGCATGACGAAGAACCCGACGATCGCACCGAGTACGCTGATGACCGCGATGTCGACGTGGCGGCGCCAGCCGTGCGCGACTGGCCGCGCCACACCGTCCGCAGCCACATCGCGCGTGACGGCGCCGTCGCCGAGCTCGAGGAACCAGGCGAGCGCGATCGCGATCGGGAAGCCAAGGAGCGCCACGACGAGCGGGGCGCGGCGCACCCAGGGGGCCAGGTCCCACGGCTCGAGCGCGACGTCGGCAATCTGCAGCGCGAGCCACGCGATCACCGCGTAACTGGCGGCGACCCGCAACACCCCGCGCTCGCGCAATCGCGCGATCAGGCCGGATCGCATGCCCGGTAATGTTCCATCGGCACGCGCGGACTATAAACGGCGCATGACACACAAGGCCAGTTGGACCGCTCGTAATGCTGCACGCAGGCGCCGCACGCGGCCCGCGCCGGCCTTCTCTTTCGGACGGCGAGTCCGTATCGTCGGTGCGTCTGTATCACGCCAGCAAGGGAGGCAGAGCCATGAGCCTGGTGTCCGAGTTCAAGCAATTCGCCATGAAGGGCAACGTCGTCGACATGGCGGTCGGCATCATCATCGGTGCGGCATTCGGCAAGATCGTGAGCTCGTTCGTCAACGACCTCGTGATGCCCGTGATCGGAATGGCCGTCGGCGGCGTCAATTTCACGGACCTGTCCGTGTCACTGGGAACCAATCCGGCCGGCGAGCCTGTGCTCCTCAAGTACGGCGTGTTTCTGCAGACGCTTTTCGACTTCCTGATCATCGCGTTCGCGATCTTCATGGCTATCAAGGCCATCAACAAGCTCAGGGAGGCACCAGCGGCTCCCGCGCCACCGGCGGACGTGGCTCTGCTCACCGAGATCCGCGACCTGCTGAAAAAGCAGTCCTGACAGCTCAGGCCAGCTCCGCGAACGCATCGCGCGTCAGGTTTTCCGGTTCGCCCGTGGTGCACACCACGTCATCCTCGACGCGGATGCCGCCGAAGGGCTTCAGGCGCTCGACTGCGTCCCAGCGTATGTGACGACCCATTTCACCGCCGCGCGCCGCCTCGAGCAGCATCTCGATGAAGTACACACCCGGCTCGATGGTGACGACGAAGCCGGGCTCGAGCCGCCGCGTGAGTCGAAGGTAGGGGTGCCCGTGCGGTTTCGGGATCTCGCGCCCCGTCACGTCCGCGGCGAAGCCCGCGACGTCGTGCACCTGCAGCCCGAGCAGGTGGCCGAGGCCGTGTGGAAAGAAGACGCTCGTGACGCCGCTCGCCACGGCGGTGTCCGCGCTGCACGCGATCAATCCCGCCTCGCGCAGCACTTCGCCGATCAGCCTGTGTGCCTGCAGGTGCAACTCGCGGTAGTCCTGCCCCGACCGGACCGCGCCGCACAGGGTGCGCTGCAGCCCGTCCATCGCTTCGATCAGCGCAGCGAACTCCGGGTCTCCGCCCGAGTACGTGCGCGTGATGTCCGAAGCGTATCCGCGAAACTGTCCGCCGGCGTCGATGAGGAAGGAACGGCGCGGGCCGTCACGTTCGTGGTCGAGGTGGTGGTTGTGGAGGATCGAGGCACCCTCGTTGAAGGCGATGATGTTCTGGTAGGGCAGCGCGGCCTCGGTGAGCCCGCTCGCCGCGCAGTACGCGTTGTGCACCTCGAACTCGGAGGCGCCGGTGAAGAACGCATCGCGCGCAGCGATGTGCGCCCGCGCGCCGATCCGCGATGCGACGCGCATGCACTCGATCTCGTACGGCGTCTTCACGGCCCGCCAGTAATGCAGGTGCGCGAGCAGCGTGGGCGGGTTCGCCGCGGCGAATCCCCAGTCGGCGAATTCCGCGCGCCATTCGCCGACGAACACGGTGTGCGGCGCGCGCCCGAAGGTGTCGGCGAGCACCGCGCGCGCCTCGCCCGGCTCGCGGATCGTGCGCACGTCGAACTCGCCGAGCCACTCGTCGGCCGGGAGTTGCGGCGGTCGATGCCAGTAGTCGGCCGGCTGGTAAAAGCAGAGCACCGGGCGGCGCCCGGGCACGTGGCAGACGAAGCTCTCCGGCGCGTCCGTGAGCGGCGCCCACAGCTTGAAGTGCGGATTGACCTTGAACGGCCAGCCGAAGTCGTCGAGGAAGTGGTTTAGGGGTCGTCCGGAGAAGAAGGCGGCGGCGTCGTAGCCGGAGGCAGCCAGTGCGTCGTCGGTGCGCGCGCGGATGGTGGACAGGTGGGCTGGGAAGGCCCGGTCGACGTCGGGGAGGGACATGCTGCGGCCTGCTCGGTGACTGCCCACCCCGGAATCTTGCCTAAGGTTCCCCGCCAGATCACGTCGATGCAGGGCTCGGGGTGGCGTTTGTCGCAATTTGCAGACAAACGAACCGGGGTCGTACGGGTGGAGCACACATAAAATTCCCACCGCGCAGGGGGGTGTGCGCCGCTTTTTTCAGGCGGGTGCCGCCGCCTTGCTGCTCGACCGAACATCCAAACTCATTTACTCGGGGTACATTCAGATGAACGCGAAGATTGCTCTTGCTGCTGTTCTCGCCGCCCTGGCCATGGCCGGCTGCGCCAAGAAGGAGCCCGTCGAGGCAGCGCAGGACGCTGCCGCCGATGCCGCGACTGCGGCCGGTGAGGCCGTTGATGCCGCTGGCGATGCGGCCACGGCTGCCGGCGACGCCGCCATGGACGCCACTGGCGAGGCCGTCGACGCCACTGGTGAGGCTGCTTCGGACGCCGCGCAGGCGACCGGTGAGACAGTCGAGGAGGCCGGTGAGGCCATCCAGGACGAGGCGAAGGAACTGAGACAGCACGCGCCGAACAGCGTAAGCTGACATAGGAAGGGCGGGCCCCGGGCTGGGGCCCGCCCGACCTTAACCCAAGCCAGCCCCGGGCCTGCCGGCCCGTGAACACCGGCACGAGCACGGATCGCACGCCGCGTGTCGGTTACCCTCAGAGACTCACGCAGCTCCCGCGACGACCGCGAATGGATTCGCTCGGTCTACCGCGACTACCTGTCCGAACTGTCCGTCTCCAAGTCGGGCCTCTTTCCCGCGCTCGGCGAATGGGATGCCCGCGAGAGCGAGTTCCTGGCGGGCTGGTACGCCGATCCCACGAGCCATCCCTTTGTGATCCTGAGCCACGGCGAGCGCGTGGGTTTCGCGCTGGTATCGCGCCCGCCCGCCGTGAGTGCGGCCAGCGATCGCCATCGCCTGTCCGAGTTCTTCATCGTCACGGCGGCCCGACGCCGTGGCATCGGCAGCAGCGCTGCGGCGCTGCTCTTCCACCGGTTCGCCGGCGAGTGGGAAATCATCGAGGACGAGCATAACCGCGCTGCGCTGGCCTTCTGGCGCCGCGTGATCTCCTCGCTGACCAATGGTCGCTATCGAGAGATCCGCTCGGGCGGCGAGGTGCGTCACCTGTTCCAGGTCGACCTGCGGCCCTCGCCACACCGCGCGGTCTGAAGCGGCGACTGCGCTTAGCTAGTGGCTGCTCGCCGGCGCTCGGTGGCCCTCTCGCCGCGCTCGGCCACGGCTGCTCGCCGGCGCTCGGCCCGGGTATCTCGCTGGGCCGCAACCACGATCGAGGGTCGCTGCGGGCTGAAGATTGGTGCCCCGCACGTTCGTCGGAGCACACCGCGTCGTCAGTGGTATCGCGGAATCGTCGCGGAGTCATGACTTCGGAGTGGTCCGCGACGTCTACCTGCGGCAGGTCAGACGTCGTTGCGGCCCACGAGACACCCGGTCCAAACGCCGGCTCGCCGAGGCCGCGGTGGCCGCCGGCGCACTGATGCTGCAGTTGGGTCACGAGCCGGCGCTGGACGCGGTGTATCCCAGCCGCGACGAGGCATCGGTGCGCGCAGGTGGACGTCGCGGACCACTCTGAGCGAAGGCCGCCTCGACGATTCCGCGATACCAACGACCGTTCGGCGTGCTCCGACAAAATGTGCGGGGCACCATCTTCAGCCCTGCAACGACCTCGATCGTGGTGAGCGGCTGGGGATACACCGCGGCCGGGCGTCGGCGAGCAGCAGCCACCGCGGCCGGGCGTCGGCGAGCAGCAGCCACGCGCGGCCCACTCACTCGGCCCGATAGCACCACGAGCCCGGGTCGGCGAGCATGCAGCCTCAGACGCCGACCGCCCGCTGTCTCGATTGCGGTTGCAGCACCCGCCGCAGGTAGCGGCCGGTGTGCGAGTGCGGCGAGCCTGCGACATCCTCCGGCGTCCCGGCCGCGACCAGCCGGCCCCCGCCGGCGCCGCCTTCCGGCCCGAGATCGATCACCCAGTCCGCGGTCTTGATGACGTCGAGGTTGTGCTCGATCACGACGATCGTGTTGCCCTCGTCGCGCAGCCGCAGGAGCACGGCGAGCAGCTGCTCGATGTCGCGGAAGTGCAGGCCAGTCGTGGGCTCGTCGAGGAGGTACAGGGTTCGGCCGGTCGAGCGCTTTGCGAGCTCGCGCGAGAGCTTGACGCGCTGCGCTTCGCCGCCCGACAGCGTAGTGGCGTTCTGTCCGAGGCGAAGGTACGCGAGGCCGACATCGTTCAGTGTGCTGAGCCGCGACTGCAGCGCCGGCACGTTGCGGAAGAACTGCAGCGCGTCCTCCACGGTCATCTCCAGCACTTCGTGGATGTTGCGGCCCTTGTAGCGGATCTCGAGCGTCTCGCGGTTGTAGCGCATGCCGCGACAGGCGTCGCAGGTCACGTAGGCGTCGGGCAGGAAGTGCATCTCGACGCGGATCACGCCGTCGCCCTCGCAGGCTTCGCAGCGGCCGCCGCGCACGTTGAAGCTGAAGCGGCCCGGGTCGTACCCGCGCGCCCGCGACTCCGGGACCTCGGCGAAGAGCTCGCGGATGGGCCCGAAGAGGCCCGTGTAGGTGGCTGGATTGGACCGCGGCGTGCGCCCGATCGGGCTCTGGTCGATGTCGATCACGCGGTCGATCTGGTCGAGGCCCTCGATGGCCCGGCAGGGCGCGGGGTCGCCGGCAGACTCCTGCAGGGTTGCGGCGGCGTGGCGGAACAGCGTGTCCACGACCAGCGTCGACTTGCCCGAGCCGGATACGCCGGTGACGCAGGTCATGAGGCCGAGCGGCACGTCCACCGTGACTGCCTGCAGGTTGTTGCCGCTCGCCTCGACGATGCTGATCGCCCGCCCCGGTTGCGCGGGCGTGCGCACGCGCGGGATCGCGATCGCGCGCCGCCCGCTCAGGTATTGCCCGGTGAGCGATTCCGTGGCGGATTCGATCTCCGCGGGCGAGCCGCGGGCGACGACCTGTCCGCCGTGCACGCCGGCGCCCGGCCCCAGGTCGACGACGTAGTCCGCCTGCCGGATCGCGTCCTCGTCGTGCTCGACGACCAGGACCGTGTTGCCCAGGTCGCGCAGGCGAGTGAGCGTATCGAGCAGCCGCTGGTTGTCGCGCTGGTGCAGGCCGATCGAGGGCTCGTCGAGGATGTACATCACGCCCACGAGCCCGGAGCCGATCTGGCTCGCGAGCCGGATGCGCTGCGCCTCGCCACCCGAGAGCGTTTCGGCGCTGCGATCCAGCGCGAGGTAGTCGAGGCCGACGTCGCTCAGGAAGGTGAGGCGGTCGGAGACCTCGCGCACCAGCCGCTGCGCGACCTCGCCGCGCCAGCCCTCGAGCGTAAGGCCCGCGAAGTACCGTTTCGACTCGGCGATCGGCAGCGCGGCGAGTTCGGGCAGGTTGCGCCCGGCGACGAATACGTTGCGCGCGGCGAGGTTGAGGCGGCTGCCGTGGCAATCGACGCAAGCTCGCGTGCCGCGGTACTTCGCAAGCTCCTCGCGCACGGTCGTCGATTCGGTCTCCCGGTAACGACGCTCGAGGTTCGGCACGATGCCTTCCCAGGCGTGGCTGCGGCGGGTCGTACCACCACGGGCGTCGAAGTAGCGGAACTCGACCCGGTCCTCGCCGCTGCCCCAGAGGAGCACGTGCTGCACGGCCTCGGGCAGCTCGTTCCACGGCGTCTCGATGTCGAAGAGGTAATGCCTGGCCAGCGACTTGATGAGCTGGAAGTAGTAGGCGTTGCGGCGGTCCCAGCCCCGCACCGCGCCCCCGGCGAGGGACAGGCCGGGATTGACGACCACGCGCGCCGGGTCGAAGAACTCCTGCACTCCGAGGCCGCCGCAGGTGCCGCACGCGCCGGTGGGGTTGTTGAACGAGAAGAGCCGCGGCTCGAGCCCCGCGAGGCTGTAGCCGCAGACCGTGCAGGCGAAGCGGTTGGAGAACACCAGCGGATCGCGACGCGGCTCGTCGGCGAATGCGACGCGCGCCACACCCTGCGCAAGCGCGAGCGCCGTCTCGAAGGACTCCGCGAGGCGCTGCGCGGCATCGGACCGGACCCGCAGGCGATCGACCACGACGTCGATGTCGTGTCGGCGCCGGGCATCGAGCTTCGGCCGCTCGTCGAGCTCGACCAGCCGACGGTCGATGAGCGCGCGCACGAAGCCCTGGCTACGGAGCTGCTCGAGCATCTCGGCGTGCTCACCCTTGCGGTCCTGCACGACCGGTGCAAGCAACAGCACGCTCGAGCCCTCGGGCAGCGCAAGCACCTGGTCGACCATCTGGCTCACGGTCTGCGCGGTGAGCTCCTGTCCGTGCTCCGGACAGCGCGGCATCCCGGCGCGCGCAAAGAGCACGCGCAGGTAGTCGTAGATCTCGGTCACCGTGCCGACCGTGGATCGCGGGTTGTGCGAGGTCGCCTTCTGCTCGATCGCGATCGCCGGCGACAGT
Organism: uncultured Gammaproteobacteria bacterium; assembly: GCA_963834855.1. Classification (GTDB taxonomy): domain Bacteria; phylum Pseudomonadota; class Gammaproteobacteria; order Steroidobacterales; family Steroidobacteraceae; genus DATJKD01. Next base: position 23,385 of record CAWIDH010000004.1, read on the forward strand.
CCCTCGATGTGGTCGACGTCGGGCTTTTCCATCACCGACAGGAACTGTCGCGCGTAGGCGGACAACGACTCGACGTAGCGACGCTGGCCCTCGGCGTAGATCGTGTCGAAGGCGAGCGAGGACTTGCCGGATCCCGAGAGACCGGTGATCACGATCAGCCGGTCGCGCGGCAGATCGAGATCGATGCCCTGCAGGTTGTGGGTGCGCGCACCGCGGATGCGTATGACGTCCATGGACTTAAACGTGGGGGCCGCCTGCGGCGAGCCCAATACTATAAGTGGCGGCTCACGGCCGGCGCAAAGAAGCAATGGAATGGCCCGGACAGGAGGAACCTCCCTCACCGTGTGGCACGCCAAATGAGGTGATACGCGCCAATTTCCGGTTACCGCGGCGGCCGGCGGTGCCGTAAAATGGCATCCTCTCAAAGGCGGACATCCCATGGCACGCGGCATCAACAAAGTCATCCTCGTCGGAAACCTCGGGCAGGACCCGGAGACGCGCTACATGCCGAGCGGCAAGGCGGTCACGAACCTGCGCCTTGCCACGTCGGACAGCTGGAAGGACAAGCAGACCGGCGAGCAGCGCGAGCAGACCGAGTGGCACAGCATCGTCATGTACGACCGGCTGGCCGAAATCGCCGCGGAGTACCTGCGCAAGGGCTCGCAGATCTACGTGGAGGGCCGTCTCAAGACCCGCAAGTGGCAGGACAAGGAAGGCAGGGACCGCTACACGACCGAGATCGTGGCCAACGAGATGCAGATGCTGGGCAGCCGCGGCGGCGAGCGCGCCGGCGCCGAACCGCGCAGCGAACCCCGTGCCGCCCCGCAGGAACGGACCGCGGCCCAGCCTGCGCCGGCCGGAGAGTTCGACGACGACATCCCGTTCTAGCCAGCCGGACGTTCGCGCTAGCCGCCTGGCGGGCCGCGCTCGGCCCGCACTCTGGTGGCCGAATTCGAGAGCAAGACCCGGAGTGTCGAGCCCCCGGGCCGTCCGCAATATGACGGCCACTGATCTGGAGGCACTCGAGGAACGGCCATGAACGCAACTCACAGGAACACACGCCTGGCGCGGGCAACCGTAGGCGATCCACGCTGGGCCGCCGTCGTCGCCCGGGACGCAAAGGCGGACGGCCGCTTCTTCTACTCCGTCCGCACCACCGGCGTGTACTGCCGGCCGTCGTGTGCCTCGCGGCGCGCGCGCCCCGAAAACGTGCAATTCCACGCCACCCGCGAGGACGCCGAGCGCGCCGGTTTCCGGCCCTGCAAGCGCTGCCAGCCGGATCGTCCCGCCCTGCTCGAGCGGCACGCGGCACGGGTGATCGAAGCCTGTCGCAGGATCGAGGCGGCCGAGCGGGCACCGAGCCTCGAGTCGCTCGCTGCCAACGCGGGCATGAGCGTCTGGTACTTCCACCGCGTATTCAAGACAGTCACCGGGCTCACGCCGCGGGGATACTTCAAGGCGCATCTCGCCGACCGCACGAGGCGCGAGCTCGGTCGCCGCAGCACGGTGACCGCGGCCATCTACGACGCAGGTTACAACTCGAGCGGCCGGTTCTACGCGCAATCCGACGAGCTGCTCGGCATGATGCCGTCGAAGTACCAGGCCGGCGGCGCGGACACGCGCATCCGGTTCGCGGTTGGCGAGTGCTCGCTCGGATCGATACTGGTCGCAGCCAGTGACCGCGGCATCTGCGCGATATTCCTGGGCGACGATCCGGACTCACTCGCGCGACGTCTGCAGGACGAGTTCCCGAACGCGGAGCTGATCGGCGGCGACGCCGCGTTCGAGCAGCTCGTTGCGAGGGTGGTGGGCTTCGTGGAGGCGCCCGGGATCGGCCTCGACCTGCCCCTCGACGTGCGCGGCACGGCGTTCCAGCAGCGCGTGTGGCGGGCGTTGCGCGAGATACCCGCGGGCACCACCGCCAGCTACACCGAGATCGCGCACCGCATCGGCTCGCCACGCTCGGTGCGCGCCGTCGCGCAGGCCTGCGCGGCGAACACGATCGCCGTGGCCATACCCTGCCACCGCGTCGTGCGCAACGACGGCGCGTTGTCCGGCTACCGCTGGGGGGTCCGCCGCAAGCAGGCGCTCCTCGCTCGCGAGGCGACCGGGTCGAGAAGCCCGGCGCGGCCAGGCGCCGGTGAGACGGGGCGCGCGGAAGGCCAGCGACCGTAATCGCGGGCATTCCTTCAGCTTGCAAGGTCGGCCGGACCCGCGGTGGCGGGGCGGGCCGCTTGTGCGGTCGCGCCGGGCGGGCAACGCTGGCGCCGAGCGACTACCATATCCGGCCCGGCGATATGCAGCCCGGCACGTCCAGACCAGCTGGCCAATATTACATAAGCTATTGATCCGAAAGCGAATACAGGATGCCTCGCGTCTACCTGAAGACCCACGGATGCCAGATGAACGAGTACGACTCCGCCCGCCTGGCGGACGTGCTGCGGGCGGAAGGCGGATACGAGGCGACGGACGACGTCGAGGACGCGGACCTGCTGCTCCTCAACACCTGCTCCGTGCGCGAGAAGGCTCAGGAGAAGGTGTTCTCGCAGCTCGGCCGCTGGCGCGAGATAAAGGCGCGGCGTCCCGGCGTCATCATCGGCGTGGGCGGTTGCGTGGCGAGCCAGGAAGGCGAGGGAATCACCGATCGTGCACCGTTCGTGGACCTGGTGTTCGGGCCGCAGACGTTGCACCGGCTCCCGGCGATGATCGAGGAGCTGCGCACGCACGGCCGATCGGTCGTGGACGTCAGCTTTCCGGAGATCGAGAAGTTCGACCGGCTGCCCGAACCGCAGGCGCGGGGCGCGACGGCGTTCGTCTCCGTGATGGAAGGCTGCAGCAAGTACTGCACGTTCTGCGTCGTGCCGTACACGCGCGGCGAGGAAGTGAGCCGGCCGCTCGAGCAGGTGCTCGAGGAGATCAAGCGCCTCGCGGCGCAGGGCGTGAGCGAGGTCACCCTGCTCGGGCAGAACGTCAACGCCTACCGCGCTGCGATGCCGGGCGGCAGTCACGCCGATCTCGCCGCGCTCATCTATTTCGTCGCGGAGCTGCCGGGCATCGAGCGGATCCGCTTCACGACCTCGCACCCCGTCGAGTTCCGCGACAGCCTGATCGAGGCCTTCCGTGACGTATCGAAGCTCGCGAACTACCTGCACCTGCCGGTACAGAGCGGCTCCGATCGCGTGCTTGCGTCGATGAAGCGCGGTCACACGGTGCTTGAATACAAGCAGAAGCTGCGCAGGCTGCGCGAGGTGCGGCCGGACATCAGCCTGTCGAGCGATTTCATCGTCGGCTACCCGGGCGAGACGGAGCGCGACTTCCAGGCGACGCTCGACCTGATCGCGGACGTGGGGTTCGACCAGGCCTTCAGCTTCATCTACAGCCGCCGGCCGGGCACGCCCGCGGCCTCCCTGCCGGACGAGGTGACGCACGAGGAAAAGCAGGAGCGCCTCGAGCGACTTCAGGCGCTCGTGGAACGGCAGTCGGCGCGCTTCGGCAGCACGATGGTGGGCAGCCGCCAGCGCGTGCTGGTCGAGCGCCCGGCGAAGAAGGACGCGCGCCAGCTCGCCGGGCGCACGAGCAACAACCGGTGGGTCAATTTCGACGGGCCGGCCGAGCTGATCGACCGCTACGCCGACGTCGTGATCACCGAGGCCCTCGCCAATTCGCTGCGCGGGCGCCTGGCTGATGCGCGGAGCGTCGCTTGAACGATCCGCCCGAGCAGCGCGAGATCTCGCTCGAGGAGGCCGACAACGACCGGCTCGCGAACTTCGCCGGCCCGATGGAGCAGAACCTGCGCCACGTCGAGGAACGCCTGGGCGTCGACGTGCGCCGCCGCGGTCACCGGCTGCAGCTCTCCGGCCCGTCCGGCACGCTTGCGCGGGCCGAGGCGGTGCTGCGTCGCATGTTCGAGCTGTCCGCGAGCGAGTCGATGACCCCCGAGCGAGTGCACCTGAGCGTGCAGGAGCTCGGCTTCCCGCGGCCGGACGACGCGGGCGCAGGCGCCGGACGTGCCACCACGGAGGCCGGCGACGTGTCGGTGCACACGCAGCGCGGCGCGATTCGCGGCCGCGGACCGAACCAGCGCCAGTATCTCGAGCAGATCAGGCGCGCCGATCTCACCATCGGCATCGGTCCCGCGGGCACCGGCAAGACCTATCTCGCGGTCGCGAGCGCGGTCGAGGCGCTGCACACGGCGACGGTGCGCCGCATCGTGCTGGTGCGCCCGGCGGTGGAAGCGGGCGAGCGCCTCGGCTTCCTGCCGGGCGACATGGCGCAAAAGGTGGATCCCTACCTGCGGCCGATGTACGACGCGCTCTACGAGATGCTTGGGTTCGACCGCGTCGCACGCGCGATCGAACGCCAGGTGATCGAGATCGCGCCGCTCGCCTTCATGCGCGGCCGCTCGCTCAACGACTCCTTCATCATCCTCGACGAGGCGCAGAACACCACCGTCGAGCAGATGAAGATGTTCCTGACCCGGATCGGCTTCGGGTCGAAGGCTGTCGTGACCGGTGACATCACGCAGATCGACCTGCCCCGGCAGCAGCGCTCGGGGCTCAAGCACGTCATCGAGGTGCTGCGCGACGTCGAGGGTGTGGGCTTCACCTTCTTCGACGCGCGCGACGTCGTCCGCCACCCGCTGGTGCAGCGCATCGTGCTCGCCTACGAGCGCGACCAGAGCGAGACGGGTGGCGAGACGTGAGCGTGGCGGTGGCGCCCCCCGTACTGCACGTCGAAACGCAGCTCGCGGCGCGCCGCCCATGGGTGCCCGGCGCGCCGGCCCTGCGGCGCTGGGCCCGCGCCGCGTACGACGAGGCGGTCGCGCAGCCCCGGGGCGACGCAATTCGAAGTCCGGGCGCGCACCCTGCGTCGCGCGGGATACGACCGCGGGTCTGCATCCGGGTGGTGACGGCGGCGGAAAGCCGGCGTCTCAACCTGAGCTATCGCGGCAAGGATGCGCCGACCAACGTGCTGTCGTTCCCGGCATCGCCGGAGGAGCGGGCGCTCGACGGCGCGCTTGGCGACCTCGCCATCTGCGCCCCGGTGGTGGCTGAGGAGGCGCGCGCGCAGGGCAAGACCCTCGCGGCGCACTGGGCGCACATGGTGGTGCACGGCGTGCTGCACCTGATGGGCCACGACCACCGCCGGGACCCCGAGGCGCGCCGCATGGAACGCGTCGAGGTGGAAATCCTGCGGGCTTTCGGGTATCAGAATCCCTATCACAGGGTGGTGACCTCCCGCGCATGAACGACGCTCGACCTGGCGGCCAGGGCAGCTGGCTGCGACGCCTGGTGGAATCGCTTTCCGGAGAACCGCGCGATCTCGAGCAGCTCTCCGACGTGCTCGCCGACGCCAAGGACCGCGGGCTGATCGAGGCCGACGTGCTGTCGATGATGGAAGGCGTGCTGCAGGTCTCGTCGACCCAGGTCCGCGACGTGATGGTGCCGCGCGCACAGATGGTCGTGGTGCAGCGCGAGGATCCACCGGAGAGAATCCTGCCCGCCGTCATCGAATCCGGCCACTCGCGCTTTCCGGTGGTTGGCGAGGATCGCGACGAGGTCGTCGGCATCCTGCTCGCGAAGGACCTGCTGCGCTACTTCGCGCAGGGGACCACCGCCAGCTTCGACATCCGCGAGGTCCTGCGGCCGGCCGTGTTCATCCCGGAGAGCAAACGGCTCAACGTGCTGCTCCGGGAATTCCGCAACAGCCACAACCACATGGCGATCGTCGTGGACGAATACGGCGGCGTGTCGGGGCTGCTGACCATCGAGGACGTGCTCGAGCAGATCGTGGGCGACATCGGAGACGAGTACGACGTCGACGACGTCGAGGGCATCCGCAAGGAGACGGAGCGGACCTTCGCGGTGCCTGCGCTCACGCGGATCGAGGAGTTCAACGACGTCTTCGACACGAAGTTCTCCGACGAGGATGCGGACACCATCGGCGGTCTCGTGCTGCACGAGCTGGGGCGCATGCCTCGGCGCGGCGAAGCCATCGAGCTGGGCGGGCTCGAGCTCAAGGTGCTGCGCGCCGACCGGCGGCGCATCGAGACGCTGCGCGTGACGACGCCGCGCGACTTCGAGCTCAAGCGCTCGGACTGAGCTGCGTGCCGGGCCGCAACCCGCCGCTGCCAGCGGCCGCCACTCGCCGCACGGCGGCCGCGCTGGACCTGGTCTCGCGCCGCGGGCGGTGGATCGCGCTCACCGCCGGGTTCGTGCTCGCGGGAGCGTTCGCGCCCCTGGGTGTCGCCGTGCTCAGTGTCGCCTGTCCGGCGATCCTTTTTCTCTTGTGGCACGGGGCCACGCCGCGCGAGGCTGCCTGGCGCGGTTTCCTGTTCACCGGCGCCACCTTTCTCGCCGGAACGTACTGGCTGTATCACAGCGTCCACGAGATCGGGCACGCGCCGCTGCCCATCGCCATCCTCCTCATGCTCGGGCTGGTCGGGATCATGGGGGCCTACACCGCGACAACCGGCTACCTCATCGCCCGGTTCGCGCCTGCCGCGGGCGCCGCGCGCTGGATGCTGTTGCTGCCCGCGTCCTGGGTGCTCGTTGAATGGCTGCGCGGCTGGCTCCTCAGCGGGTTTCCGTGGCTGGCGCTGGGTTATGCGCACCTCGATACGCCGCTCTCGGGGTACGCGCCCGTCGTCGGTGTCTACGGCGTCAGCCTCGCGGCGGTGTTCACTGCGGGGGCCTTCGTGACGATGCTGCTCGGGGCGCGCCGCGCGCGATGGATCGCCGTGGTCGCCGTCGTCGGCGTCTGGGCAGCGGGCGCACTGCTCACGCGGATCACGTGGACCTCGCCGCGCGATCGCGAGCTCACGGTTGCAATGGTACAGGGCGCCGTGCCGCAGACGCTGAAATGGGAAGCAGGACAGCGCGAGCGCACGCAGCGCCTGTACCTGGGACTGTCGCAACCGCACTTCGGCGTCGATCTCGTGGTGTGGCCGGAGGCCTCGATACCCGCGCTCGCCAGCGACCTTGGGGAATTCCTGGGCGCAGTGCGCGCCGAGGCGGCCGCCCGCGGGTCGGCGCTGATCATGGGGCTGCTGCGCCACGACCAGGCGACCGACCATTACTTCAATGCGATGGTCGCCTGGAACCCGGAGCAGCCGAGCGTGGAGGAGTGGTACGCCAAGCGCCGCCTGGTCCCGTTCGGCGAGTTCTTCCCGGTGCCGGCCGCCGTGCGCTCCTGGCTCAAGCTGATGAGCCTGCCGTATTCCGATTTCGAACCGGGATCGGACCGCCAGGAACCGCTCGAGGCCGCGGGCGAGAGGCTCGCACCGACGATCTGTTACGAGGACGCCTATGCTGCAGACCAGCGGCGCATCGTGCGCGACTCGACTGTGCTCGTGAACGTGAGCAACGACGCCTGGTTCGGCGATTCGACGGCACCGCACCAGCACCTGGACATCAGCCGGATGCGCGCGCTCGAGGCGGCACGGCCGACGCTGCGCGCGACCAACGACGGCATCACCGCATTGATCGGCCACGACGGCCGCGTGCTCGCCCGCCTGGCGCAATTCGAGCCGGGTGTGCTGACCGGCAGCGTGACGCCGCGCACCGGGCTCACGCCGTATCTGCGTCTCGGCAATGCGCCAGTGCTCCTGCTGGTGGCGCTCGGCATCTTCGCGGGGCTTGCCCGCCGCGGCGCCACCCATTCAGCCGGGACGGGCGCATGACTGAACGCGGGCCGGCCGCGGTGGCTCGCTACTCGCCGGCGCTCGGCCCGGGTGCCTCGTGGCCCGCTTGCTCGCCGGCGCTCGGCCCGGGTGCCTCGTGGGCCGCTGGCCACGATCAACGATCATGCAGGGCAAAAGAGGGTGCCCCGCACGTTCTGTCGGAGCACGCCGCGTCGTCAGTGGTATCGCGGAATCGTCGCAGAGTCATGACTTCCGAGTGCCCGCGACGTCTACCTGTGATTGGTCAGGCGTCGTCGCGGCCACGAGACACCCGGTCCAAACGCCGGCTCGCCGATGCCGCGGTGGCGTCCGGCGCGTCGATGCCACGGCTGTGTCACGAGCCGACGCGTGGACGCGGTGTATCCCAGCCGCGACGAGGCATCGGTGTGCGCAGGTGGACGTCGCGGACCACTCTCGAGCGAAGACGCCTCGACGATTCCGCGATACCAACGACCGTTCGGCGTGCGCCGACACGAACGTGCGGGGCACCATCTTCAGCCCTGCAACGACCTTCGATCGTAGTGAGCGGCTGCGGATACACGCCGGCGCGGCGGGCGCGTCGCGAGCTGCGGCTGTTGTGTGTACTCGGCCGTGAACGTGTCGATCCGATGCAACCGCGCATGTCGCCGGGAGGAGAGCTCGTAGTGAGCGGCTGGGGATACACCGCGGCCGGGCGTCGGCGAGCAGCAGCCACCGCGGCCGGGCGTCGGCGAGCAGGAGCCACCGCAGTCGGGCGCCGGCGAGCAGCCACCGCGGCGGGATGCGCCGCGGCGCGCAGGGTCATGGCATGCGCGCGATCGCGGGCGTATGCTCGAACAGACATCGGTGCGGAACGGAGGGTCACGTCATGCCGTTCTCGAAGCTGCAGCATCTGCTCGACGCGAATCACGTCAAGTACACCAGGATCAGTCACTCGCCCGCGTATACCGCGCAGGAAATCGCGGCCGCGGCGCACGTACCCGGCCGGGAGCTTGCGAAGACCGTCATCGTGGACATCGACGGCAAGCTCGCCATGGTCGTGCAGACGGCTTCGTCGAAGGTACCGCTGGGGCGGGTCAAGGCAGCGGCCGGTGCACGCGACGTGCATCTCGTCGGTGAACCCGAGTTCAGGGACCGCTTCCCCGACTGCGAAACCGGGGCGATGCCACCGTTCGGCAATCTCTACGGCATGGAGGTCTTCGTCGCCGAGGACCTGACCGAGGACGAGGAGATCGCCTTCAACGCCGGCACCCACACCGAGCTGATCCGCCTCAAGTATCGCGATTTCGCGAACCTGGTGCACCCGACGATCATCTAGGCGCCTGCCTCCGCGCAGGGCGGCGCGAATTGGTGCCGGGTGGGCGGCTCCGCTATCCTTGCCAGCCCACCGAGCCACCCTGACCGGACATGCAGGACCGTTACGATCCGGCCGTCGTCGAGCCGGAGGCCCAGCGTTACTGGGACGAGCACAAGAGCTTCGCGGTCCGGGAGGACCCGCAGCGGCCGAAGTACTACTGCCTGTGCATGTTTCCGTATCCCAGCGGACGCCTGCACATGGGGCACGTGCGCAACTACACCATCGGCGACGTGCTGACACGTTACATGCGTATGCAGGGCTGCAACGTACTGCAGCCGATGGGCTGGGATGCGTTCGGCCTGCCCGCCGAGAACGCCGCGATGGCGAACGGCGTACCGCCGGCGCGCTGGACGTACGCGAACATCGACGCAATGAAGCGGCAGATGCGCCCGCTCGGGTTCGGCATCGACTGGAGCCGCGAGCTTGCCACCTGCCGGCCCGAGTACTACCGCTGGAACCAGTGGCTGTTCCTGCGGATGCTCGAGCGCGGTATCGCCTACCGCCGCACGGGCCTCGTCAACTGGGACCCGGTCGACCAGACAGTGCTCGCCAACGAGCAGGTGATCGACGGCCGCGGCTGGCGCACGGGCGCGCTCGTCGAGAAGCGCGAGATCCCGATGTATTACCTGCGCATCACGGACTACGCGGAGGACCTGCTCGCCTCGCTCGAGGATCTGCCGGGCTGGCCGGAACGCGTCAAGCTGATGCAATCGAACTGGATCGGCCGCTCCGAGGGTCTCGAGCTCGAGTTCGAGGTCGAGGGCGGCCACGAGCCGCTGGGCGTCTTCACGACGCGACCCGACACGCTCTACGGCGTCACCTACATGGCGGTCGCCGCGGAGCATCCGCTCGCGCAGCGCGCCGCGAAATCGGATCCGGAACTTCAGGCCTTCATCGCCGAGTGCCAGCGCAGTGGCGTTACCGAGGCGGCGCTCGAGACGATGGAGAAGCGCGGCATGCCGCTCGGCGTGCACGCGATCCATCCGCTCACAGGCGACCGCATCCCTGTCTGGGTCGCTAACTTCGTGCTGATGGGCTATGGCACGGGAGCGGTCATGGCGGTTCCGGCGCACGACCAGCGCGACTGGGAGTTCGCTCGACGTTACGGGCTGCGCATCCACCAGGTCATCGAGCCCCTGGACGGTCGCCTGGTCGACCTCGACGCGGGCGCGTACGTCGAGCACGGCCGGCTCATCAATTCCGGGCGCTTCGACGGGCTCGACTTCGACGAGGCGTTCGACGCGATCTCGAAGTCCTTCGAGGCGACCGGCCGTGGCCAGCGCCGGGTGCACTGGCGGCTGCGCGACTGGGGAATCTCCCGGCAGCGTTACTGGGGTTGCCCGATTCCGCTGATCCATTGCGAGGCCTGCGGCGACGTCCCTGTGCCGGACGAGGACCTGCCGGTCGTGCTGCCGGAGAACCTCGTGCCCGACGGCAGCGGCAACCCGCTCGCGAAGCTCGCCTCGTTCGTGAACTGCCGCTGCCCGCGCTGCGGCAAGGCCGCCCGGCGCGAGACCGACACGATGGACACCTTCGTCGACTCGTCGTGGTACTACTTCCGGTACGCGAGCCCCGGCAACGACCGCGCAATGGTCGACGAGCGGGCCGGGTACTGGATGGCGGTGGACCAGTACATCGGCGGCATCGAGCACGCGATCCTGCACCTGCTCTATTCGCGGTTCTGGACGCGGGTGATGCGCGACGTCGGCCTGACCACGATCAAGGAACCCTTCACCAACCTGCTGACGCAGGGCATGGTCCTGAACGAGATCTACTTCCGGAAGCCGGCCGCCGGGCGCATCACGTACTTCAACCCGGCGGAGGTCGAGGTGCGCACCGACGAGCGCGGAGCGCGGGTCGGCGCCGTACTGCGCGACGACGGCCAGCCCGTCGAGTTCGGCGGCGTCGGCACGATGTCGAAATCGAAGAACAACGGCGTGGACCCGGATGCGCTGGTGACGAAGTACGGCGCGGACACCGCGCGGCTGTTCATGATGTTCGCCTCGCCGCCCGAGCACACGCTCGAGTGGTCGGACGAGGGCGTCGAGGGCGCCTACCGTTTCATGAAGCGGCTCTGGAGGGCCGTCCACGCCCACGTGAGCGGGGCAGCGGCGCCACCGCTCGACAAGCCCTCGCTCGATGCGCGACAGCGCGACATCCGCCGGCAGGTACACGAGACGCTCGCCAAGGTCACCGTCGACATCGGCCGCAGGCGTCACTTCAACACGGCGATCGCGGCGGTGATGGAGCTCCTGAACTCACTGGCGCGCTTCGACGATCGTTCGCCCCAGGGCAGGGCCGTGCTGCAGGAGGCGCTCGAATACGTCGTGCTGATGCTGGCGCCGATCGTGCCGCATGCCTGCCACCGGCTGTGGCACGAGCTCGGTCATCGCGACGCCGTCGTCGATGCGCGCTGGCCCGCGGTGGACCCGGATGCGCTCGTGCGCACGACGATCGAGGTCGTCGTGCAGGTGAACGGAAAGCTGCGAGGTCGCATCAGCGTGCCCGCGGACGCCGATGAGGCGCACGTGCGGGCCGTCGCGCTTGCCGATCCCAACGTGCAACGTTTCGTCGAGGGCAAGCCGGTGCGCATGTTCAAGTACGTCACCGGCAGACTCGCCAATGTCGTCGTCTGATCTCGTTCGCGCGCTTTCGCGTGCTTTCGTGGCCATCTCTGATTCTTCCTGTCGGTTGTTTTCGTGTGTTTTCGTGGCCATTCCGCTTTCTTCCTGCGGCTTTCACCTGCAGGGTTCCACGGACCTGCCGGCCGACGTGCGCCTCGTGTACGTCGCCACGGCCGACGAGCTGACCCCGTTCTCGGTGGAGTTGCGGGAAGCGCTGACCCGTAACGGCGCGCAGCTCGCGCCTGCGGCGGGCGCCGCCGACGCCGTCGTGCGCGTGCAGCGCGACCGCACCGGACGGCGGGTGCTGTCGGTGTCGGCGCGCAACACGCCCGAGGAATTCGAGGTCTTCTACGTCGTCGACTACTCGATCGACCGCGGCGGGAAGGAAGTCGTGCCCAGCCAGACGCTGGAGCGCACCCGCAGTTTCAGCTTCGACGAGGCGGACCTGCTCGCCAAGGACCGCGAGGAGGACATCCTGCGCGAGGCAATGGCGCGGGACATCGCTTCGCTCGTCGTACGGCGGCTGGGGTCGCTCTGAGCGGCGCGGGATACGCTACGCCGGATTCGCCGTGAGCTGCAGCGCCCGTCCCTCGCCGTCGATGCTCGTGAGCACGATCGGCCGTCGCCAGATCTTGACGAGGTAGTCGAGCACCTTCGCGCTGCGCTCGTGATCGAGGCCGCGCCCGTCGGTGGCGTGGTCGTGCGCGAGCTCCAGGGTGCCGTCGACACGCAGGCGATCGACGGCGACGTTCGGCGCACCGAAGCTGTACTTCGGCCGCAGCAACGCCTCGTGCAGCGCGTCGATTTCCTCGGCCTGCACCTGGTAAGGTCCCCGCGCAGGTCCCTGGAAGCGGAACAGGTTGAGCTCCGTCGCGGCCTCGCTGGTCAGGTGTTCGCGGATGAACGCGAAGTCGTCGTTCTGCTCCATCACGCGACGGGCGTGGGCAATGCCGTGCTGCTCGACGATGCGTTCCCAGAGCGAGAAGCCCAGGTGATAGGGGTTGATGTCGAGTGAGGCGCGTTGCCCGTGACCGGCGGGGCGTACGACGTCGGAGTGGCACTTGATCGCGTCGACGTAGTCCTCCGCCGGCAGGAACTCGGCCTCGCGCAGCAACCGCGCGTGCCAGTACGACGCCCACCCCTCGTTCATGATCTGGCAGGCGAACACCGGGTAGAAATAGAACGATTCGGCGCGCACCGCGAGGAAGATGTCCCGTTCCCAGGGCTCGAGCTCCGGTGCGTACTGCGCGATGAACCAGAGCAGGTCGCGTTCCGGGTGTGGCGGCGTCTGCGGGCGCGGAGCAGGCGCGAGGCTCGCCGGCTCAGGCGCGACGTCGGGCCCGAGCGTGCGGAAGCGCCGGATGAACGTATCGTCGAGCGACTCAGGCTTCCGGCCCTCGTCCGGGTAGCGCGGCCGGTTGAGCAGGGCGTCGAGATTGACGTGCTGCTCCAGTGCGAGCGCGGCATCGAGCACCGCCTCGACCCGTTCCGCTCCGTGCGCCTCGATCGCCTCGCCGATCTGGCGAGCGTGCGCCGCCGCCTTCTCGACGATCTGCTCGCCGACCTGCGCGGCGCTGCGCCGGAAGAGCAGATTGCAGCTCGAGAAATCGGCGTGGCCGAGCACGTGCGCGGCAACCAGCACGTTCTCCGCGTTGCTGTTGTTGCGCGCGAGATAGGCGCGGCCCGGATTGCCGGGGAACACGACCTCGAACAGCCTCGACAGGCCCATCCTGTGCTGGACGAGCCGGTAGATGTAGCGCACGCCGAACGACCAGTGCGGCATGCGCACCGGCAGGCCGTAGATCGCGATCTCCATCATCATGCTGTCGGGCACGGCCTCGAACTCGACCGGGTGATAGTCGAGCCCCGCGCTGCGCGCGAGCGCCTCGATCTGCGCAAGGTAGGTGCGCCAGCCCTCGCTCATCGCTGCGTCCTCATGCGGCCTGCTGCTGGCCGAAGAAATGTCGCACCGCGCCCCAGATGTCGTCGGCCGTGGCGGCGCGGTACGCGGCCGCTGGACGCCCGTCGGCCGCGTGCTGCATGAAGAGCTTGCCGATCTCGCTCGATGGTCCGCCTTCGCCGCTCGAGCCGACCTCCAGGAAACCGCAGTAGCGCAGGTCGCCGAGCAGGTTCTGCAGGCCGGTTTCGGTCGCCGCGCGGTCGCTCGGCGAGTTCTCGCCGTCGGAGGCGTAGAACATGTAGAGATTGTACTGCGAGGGGCTGAACCGGCTGTCGACGATCCCGCGCACCGTATCGAGCGCCGAGGACATGAACGTGCCGCCCGACCCGGTGACACGGAAGAACTCCTCCTCGGCGAATTCCCATGCTTCGGTCGTGTGCGCGACGAACACGATGTCGAGCTGACGGTACTGCCGGCGCAACCCCTGGATGGCCCAGAAGAAGAACGTCTTTGCGAGCTTGCGGTGTTCCTCGCCCATGCTGGCGGACACGTCGAGCACCAGGAAGACGACGGCCTGGGTGGCGGGCTGCTCCCGCTTCGCAAGCTGTCGGTAACGCAGGTCCTCGTCGGTGAAGGGCGGCGATTCCTGCGACACCGCGTGGCGCTTGAGCGATTCCTTGAGCGAGCGGCGTCGGTCGAGGCGCGACCGCACGCCGCGGCGATCCCAGCCCTCGCGCGTCCAGTCCTCCTCCCTGGCTTTGCCGGTGCGGTTCTCGAGATTCGGCAGCTGCATCTCGTCCCACAGCCAGTCCACGATGTCGTCGACCTGGAACTCGAGGGTGTACTGGATGCCGCCGTCGTCGTCGCCGCCGGTACCGCGGCCGCCGCCCTGTGCGGGATCGCCGCCCGTCTCGATCCGGTCGCCGGGTTTCGCCGCGCCCTGGCCGACACCCTCGACCTGGTCGGGGGCGCGCAGGCGGAAGCGGTAATGCTCGAGCATCTTGACGGGCACGCGCACCGTCGAGGTGCCGCGGGTCAGCACGTCCGTGCCTGCCACCACCTGCGGCAGGTGGGCGCGCACCGCCTCGCGGACCTTGTCGTTGTGCCGCAGCCAGTCGCGCGCGCCGCGCGAGAAGAGTTCATACCACGCACTCAGTCGGTCGCTACTGGCTTCGTCGGTCATCACTCGATCCTGCCGGGCGCCGCGACCCGGCCTGGCCATACCGCCGCTTCACTCCTGCGCGAGCAGGGTCGTCACGTAGCTGAGCGCCTCCTTGGCGCTGTGCTCGTCGTAGCCGTATTCCGCAATCATGCGCTCCTGGACGGCGGAAATCTTCCGCTGCGCCTCGTCGTCCGGCCGCGCCGCCGACGTCACCAGCCGCAGCACGTCCCGCCGCTCCTCGAAGAGGTACTGCTCGATCGCCTCGCTCAGGCGCGCATGGCTCTTGAGCGTGAACTTCTCCTTCGCCTTGTAGGCCACCATGGCCTTGCGGACGATCTCCTGCCGGAACGTCTGCTTGCCGGAATCCGACACCTTGATCTTGTCCTCGACCGAGCGCAGGAAGCGCTCGTCGGGCGGTCGCGACTCGCCCGTGATCGGATCCTTGACTTCGCGCTGGTCGAGCGCCGCCTCGACTTCGTCGAGGTACTTGTCGAGCAGCTCCTGGGCCTCGTCCTCGAACGAGGCGAAGAGCGCCCGATGCACGTCCTCCTTGACCCAGCGGTTGTAGAACTCCTTGCGCGCCACGACCAGGTGATCGATCCAGGCTTTCTTGAGCTTCGCGTCCATGCGCGCGTCGCTCTCGATCCCGTCCTTGAGCGCGAGCAGCACTTCCATGCTGGTCAGGCTGCGGGTGTCGCTGCGGGTGATCGCGTTCGACACCGCGTTGATCACGAAGCGGGGGCTCACGCCCGTCAGCCCCTCGTCGGGCGCCTCGAGCCGCAGCCGCTCGATCTCGGTCGCGGTGAAGCCCTCGACGCTCTCGCCGGCGAAGATGCGCGCCTTCTTGCCGAGATCGAGGCCCTCGCGCTCCGACTTGACGAGCCGCGTCATCACGGCGAACACCGCCGCCACGCGCAACGCGTGCGGGTCGAGATGGCAGGTGCGGAACGCCGGCGCCGAGGACACCAGCTTGTGGTAGATGCGCCCTTCCTCGACGTAGGAGAGCGTGTAGGGCACGCGCACGATCACCATGCGGTCGAGCAGCGCCTCGTTCTCCTTCTCCTGGAGGAACTTGTTGAATTCGGCGAGGTTTGTGTGCGCGAGGATCGTCTCGTCGAGATGGATCAGCGGGAAGCGTGACACCTTGACGTTCTTCTCCTGCGTAAGCGTCAGCAGCAGGTAGAGGAATTCGCGCTTTACCTTCAGGATCTCGATCATCTCGAGCACGCCGCGGCTCGCGGCATAGACGGCGCCGGACCAGGACCAGGCCCTCGGGTCGCCTTCGTCGCCGTACTGTGCGACCTTCGACAGGTCGACGGAGCCCACGAGGTCCGCGATGTCGGCGGTGGATGGGTCGTGCGGGGCGTAGGTGCCGACGCCGACCCGCGAGGCCTCTGAGAGGAAGATCCGTTCCACTGGCATGCGGAGGAAATCGCCCTCGAATTCGCGTTCCAGTCTGTCTCGTGCCCAGGGGCTCGGCTCGCCGCGGATCTCGACGCCGAACTTCTCGCGGAAATCTGCGCGCAGCGTCGCCGGCACGACGTTGAGCGGCGATTCGTGCATCGGCGAACCGGCGAGCGCGTATACCGCGCCGTCATCCGTGTGGCTGTATTCCTCGATGCCGCGCTTCAGCAGGATCGCCATCGTCGACTTGCCACCCGAGGGCGGGCCGAGCAGCAGCAGCAGGCGACGGCCGACGTCGGAGCCCGCGGCCGCACCCTTGAAATAGTCGACCACGCGTGCGAGCGGCGCATCGATGCCGAACAGTTCGCGCTGGAACAGCGCGCTGGGGCCGCCGTTCTGCATATCGGGGTTGTTGCGACCGTGCCAGCACAGCATGTCCCAGAGGTATTCGTGGCTGGTTCGCGCCAGTGCGCGGGGAGAGCGCGGCAGGACATCGCGAAGGAATTCCTCGAAGGTGCCTGCCCAGTGCTTGGCTCGGTGCTGGCGACTGTACGCGCCGAGCGACTCCACGAAATCAGTGGCGTCCCCGGACGAACCCTTGTAGGCATTCCCACTCATCTATGACTCCTCCCGATGGCCTCAGCTGGTGGCTGTCGATCTCCTTGCCACGTGTTCAACGTGTGTTGTCAGCATACGCGCGCGCGCGCCATAAGATGTGACATAAGTCCCGACCTTATCAATACGTTGGACCGGGTGATTAGTTGCGTGTTCCCCCACCCGCATCCCCACAATTCGCCTCGGACCCGCCGCAGGTGCACCGCAGTAAGGCGACGACGTCGAGCCGCTGCTGATAAATTGGCTCCGAGCCAATTTTCGCTCAGACGCGGGCGAAACGGTTGGTCGCGCCGACGAGCTCATGCGTGATTCCGGGCTCGAGCGCGGAGTGCCCGGCCTCGGCGACCACCCGGAAGTCGGCTTCCGGCCAGGCGCGGTGCAGATCCCAGGCGCTCTGCATGGGGCAGACGACGTCGTAGCGTCCCTGCACGATCACCGCGGGTATGTGACGTATGCGACGGACGCCGCGCAGGAGCTGGTCCTCGCGCGCGAAGAACCCCTTGTTGACGAAGTAATGGCACTCGATGCGCGCGACTGCCATCGCGAACCCGGTGTCGCTCCATTTGCGGATCTCCGCCTCGTCGGTGCGCAGGTAGCTGGTGGCGGCCTCCCAGACCGACCAGGCGCGTGCCGCCCGCAGCTGCTGCGCCCGACGGCGGCCGGTGAGGCGGCGATGGAACGCGCGCACCAGATCCGCGCGTTCGCGGCGTGGAATGACCGCGACATACTGCTCCCAGCGGTCCGGGAACAGCGCGTTCGCGCCCTGCTGGTAGAACCAATCGATTTCCCACTTGCGAAGCATGAAGATGCCGCGCAGCACCAGCTCGGACACGCGCGCCGGGTGCTCTTCCGCATACGCGAGCGACAACGTCGATCCCCAGGAGCCGCCGAATACCAGCCAGCGCTCGATGCCGAGGTGGCGGCGCAGGTGCTCGATGTCGGCGACCAGGTGCCAGGTCGTGTTGTCCTCGAGACTCGCGTGCGGGCGGCTGCGTCCGCAGCCGCGCTGGTCGAACACCACGATGCGGTATCGCCTGGGGTCGAAGAAGCGCCGCGATGCCTCGTTGGCGCCGGCGCCTGGCCCGCCATGCACAAACAATGCCGGCTTGCCCCGCGGGTTGCCGGATTCCTCGTAATAGAGCTCATGCGCGGGCGATACTGCCAGCCAGCCGCTGCGATACGGCTTGATTGCGGGATAGAGGCCGCGACGCCGCGCCTTCGCCGACCCGCTGCTGCTTGGGCCCATGTCGCGAGTCTAGCTGAACGCGATCCGGTGCCGTTCCGCGGTTCCGCGAGTCGAGGTGGAACCGTCATGCACGAGGCGGCATAATCGCCGCAGATGGTCCGAACTCGACAGGCACGTCGCCCTGAACGCGGCTGACCCAAGGCCGTGAGGATTGCTCAGGAGAGCCTGGCCAGTGCCCTCGCACGTGGCCTGCGCAGTGCTTACCTCGTCACCGGCGCAGAACCGCTGCTGATCGGCGAGGCCTGCGACCAGATCCGGCAGGCGGCACGACGCGACGGATACGCCGACCGCGAGCTTCATTTTCTCGACCGCGGCTTCGACTGGAACGGGCTGATCGCCGACACCAGCAATCTCTCCTTGTTTGCCCGTCGCAGGCTGATCGAGCTGCGCCTCGCCGGCCCGATCGATGCGGCCGCGTCGCGCGCGCTGACCGATCTCGCCGAGCGCCCGCCGCCCGATACGGTGCTGCTCGTGAGCGGCGAGCTCGAGCGCAAGTCCCTGCAGGCGGCCTGGGTCCAGGCCTTCGAGAAAGCGGCCGCGCTGCTGGTGACGCGCCCCGTGGGTCGTGAGGAGCTGCCGCGGTGGATCGCGGAGCGCCTGGCAAGGCACGGCGTGTCGTTCGAGCCGTCCGCGGCACGGCTCCTTGCGGATCGCGTCGAGGGCAACCTGCTCGCGGCCCAGCAGGCGGTCGAGCGGATCGCGCTCGTGATGCCCGGTGCAACGCTCGACGCGGACGCGGTCGCGGCCCTGGTCGCCGACAGCGCGCGGTTCGACGTCTTCGAACTCGCCACTGCCGCGTTCGCGGGCGAGGCCGCACGCGCGCTCAGGATCCTTGCCGGCCTGCGCGCGGAGGGGCAGGAGCCACCGCTGCTGCTGTGGGCCGTGCTCGCGGACCTGCGCGCCCTGTCCCGGGTCGCAAACCGCCTCCAGCGTACGCGATCGCTCGACGAGGCGTTTCGCGCCGAGCGCGTCTGGGCAAGCCGGCAGCCGGCGCTGCGCGCGGCCACCCCGCGCCTGCCGCGAGATGAGATCGACGCCCTGCTTGCGCAGGCCGCGCGCGTCGATCAGATAGCGAAGGGCGCCCTGAAAGGCGATCCGTGGATGGCGCTCGAGGCGCTGGTCGCGCGAATCGCGGGAGTACGCCTGGCCGCATGATGCCGATCGGGATCTTCGGCGGGACCTTCGACCCGATCCATTTCGGGCACATGCGCACGGCGTTCGAGATGCTGCAGGCGCTGCGGCTCTCTGAGGTCCGTTTCGTGCCCGCCGGCAACCCGCCGCTGCGCGATTCCCCGCTGGCCGACGCCGCGTTGCGCCTCGCGATGGTGCGCGCGGCGACGCACGGCCAGGACGGCTTCGTGGTCGACGATCGTGAAGTGCGCCGCGAGGGTCCGTCCTACACGGTGCTCACGCTCGGCGAGCTGCGCCGTGAGCATCCGGACACCTCGCTGTGCCTGATCGTCGGCATGGACGCCTTCCTCGGCCTGCCCAAGTGGCACCAGTGGCGGGAGATCCTGCAGCTCGCGCACGTGATCGTCGCCCACCGCCCGGGTTGGCGCGCGCCATCCAGCGGGCCGCTGGGCGAGCTCATGGTCGACCGGGGCACCGGCCGCATCGCCGACCTCCACGAGAATCCCGCCGGTCGGATCCTGATTCATCCCGTGACGCAGCTCGAGATCGCGTCCACGGACCTGCGCAACATCATCGCTTCCGGGCGTGATCCCAGGTATCTCATGCCCGACGCCGTCCGCGACATCATCCGCGAAACCGGGTGCTATACCCGCAACATGACGAGGTGAGCATGGCAGTCAAGCGCTCGAAGACCACACGCACGATCCGGTCTACGGTCAAGGAGCCGCCGACATTGCGGCGGACGCCCGCCAGGAAGGCGGTGCGCAACAGGAGCAAACCGACGTTGCGGGAGGTCGTCCTCGCGGCGCTCGACGACATGAAGGCCATCGACATCAACGCACTCGACGTGCGTGGCCTCACCGACATCACCGACACCATGATCGTGGCGAGCGGCACCTCCGACCGTCACGTCAGATCGATCGCTGACCGAGTCGTTCAGCGCTGCAAGGAGGCGGGGTTCCGCCCCTTCGGCATGGAAGGCGAGCGCGACGGTGAATGGGTGCTGCTCGATCTCAACGACGTAGTGCTGCACGTGATGCTGCCGCGCGTGCGCGACTTCTACGCGCTGGAGAAGCTCTGGTCGGCCGGCGCCGCAGCGGCTTGAGCCGACTCTCGCCCATGCTGCTGCACCTCGTCGCCGCCGGCACCCGCATGCCGGGATGGGTGAACGCGGGCTACCGGGAATACGCCGACCGCCTGCAGGCGCCGGACTACCGGATGGCGCTGACCGAGATTCCGCTCGGCCGGCGCAATGGCGACGATGTGGCGCGTGTGGTGGTCGCCGAGGGCGAGCGCATGCTCGCGGCCGCGGGGCGGGGCGCCTGGCTCGTTGCCCTGCAGGTGCGCGGTGAGCCCTGGAGCACGCCGCGGCTCGCGCGCTGGCTCGATGAGCGTGCGCGCGAGGGCGACCCGCTCGCGTTCTGCATCGGCGGGCCGGACGGGCTCGCGGCCGAGGTCGAGGCCCGAGCGCGGCTGCGCTGGTCGCTGTCGCCGCTGACACTGCCCCACGGTCTCGCACGGGTCGTTGTCGCGGAGGCGCTATACCGCGCCGTGAGTCTGGTCAAGGGCCTGCCTTACCACCGCGCCTGAAGCTTGCGCGGCTTCGCGGGTCGCACCCCGGGCTCCAAGGCGCAAAAGGGGGCCGGTGTATCCTTGCCGGATGCCCAAGCCCTTGATCTTTCTGGCCTCCGCGTCGCCTCGACGCAGCGAGCTGCTGCGTCAGATCGGCATCGATCACGAGGTCCGGCCGGTGGACGTGGATGAGACCCGGCGGCCGCACGAATCGCCCACGGCCTATGTCGCGCGGCTCGCGGAAACCAAGGCCCGGACCCTCTGGGACCGCCTGTCCGACGTGGAGCGCCGCCCCGTGCTCGGTGCCGACACGACCGTTACGTTGGCCGGGGAAATCTTCGGCAAGCCCGACGGCGAGCGGGCGGCGCGCGCGATGCTCGAGCGCCTGTCGGGCCGCACGCACGACGTCCACACCGCCGTCGCCCTCGTGTGCACTCGCGGCGTCGAAGTGCGTTTGAGTTCGAGTGCGGTCAGGTTCCGCAGGCTGGCGGATGCCGAGATCGACTGGTACTGCAGGAGCGGTGAGCCCGTCGACAAGGCAGGCGGCTACGCGGTGCAGGGCCTGGCCGCGGTGTTCGTCAGCCATCTCGCCGGCAGCTACTCGGGCGTGATGGGTCTGCCGTTGTGCGAGACCTGGGAGCTGTTGTCCCCGGTGCTCGCTGAGGCACGACAGGGGCACGCATGAGCACCGAGATCGTGCTCAACGTGAGCCCGCGCGAGACGCGCGCCGCGTTGCTCGAGAACGGCGTCCTGCAGGAACTGTTCGTCGAGCGCGCGAGCCGGAGGGGACTGACCGGAAATCTTTACAAGGGGCGTGTTTCGAGAGTGCTACCCGGCATGCAGGCCGCTTTCATCGACATCGGCCTCGAGCGCACGGCCTTCCTGCACGCCTCCGACATCGTCCAGCCCGACGATGCCGAGGACGGCGGGTCGGCGCCGCGCACCGACAACATCCGCGAGCTCGTGGGCGAGGGCGCGGACATCCTGGTGCAGGTCCTGAAGGACCCGCTCGGGACCAAGGGCGCGCGGCTCACGACTTTCATCACCATTCCGTCGCGCTATCTCGTGTTCATGCCCTACGGGCAGGGCGTCGGCATCTCGGCCCGCATCGAGAACGAATCCGAGCGACAGCGGCTGCGCGAGGCCGTGCAGACCAGCATCGTCGCAGGCGAGGCGGGCGGTTACATCGTCCGCACCGCGGCGGAGGGCGCGGCGCCGGAGGCGCTGCAGGCCGACATGCTGTTCCTGCGCCGGCTCTGGGAGGTCCTGAGCTCGAAGGCGCAGACCGCGCGCGCCGGAACGCTCGTGCACGAAGACCTCGCGCTGCCGCTGCGCCTGATGCGCGACCTGGTGGGCGAGGGCGTGGACCGCGTGCTGGTCGACCACGAGGCGACCTGTCTCAGCATGCGCGAATTCGCCGCGACCTTCATGCCCGCGCTCGGCGCCCGCGTGGAGCGTTACACCGGCAGCCGCCCGATCTTCGACCTGCACGCGGTCGACGAGGAGATCCAGCGCTCGCTCGACCGCAAGGTCGCGCTCAAGTCCGGGGGCTACCTGATCATCGACCAGACCGAGGCGCTGACGACCATCGACGTCAACACCGGCGCCTATGTCGGCCATCGCAACCTCGAGGAAACGATCTACCGAACGAACCTCGAGGCCGCCGTGGCGATCGCCCGCCAGTTGAGGCTGCGCAACCTCGGCGGCATCGTCATCATCGACTTCATCGACATGCAGGAGGAAGAGCACCGGCGGCAAGTGCTGCAGGCGCTCGAGAAGGCGCTGGCCGGCGACCACGCCCGGACGCACGTCTCGGCGGTCTCGCCCCTGGGGCTGGTCGAGATGACGCGCAAGCGCACGCGCGAGAGCCTGGCGCACCAGCTCTGCGCGCCCTGCGCGGCCTGCGAGGGACGTGGTTTCGTGAAGACACCCGAGACCGTGTGCTATGAGATCTTCCGAGAGATACTGCGGCAGGCCGGCCAGTTCGATTTCCAGGAGCTGCTCGTGCTCGCGCACCAGGACGTGATCGAGCGGCTGCTCGACGAGGAGTCGGCGGCGCTCGGCGAGCTCGAGGTGCTGACCGGCAAGCCGATCCGCCTGCAGACCGAGGCGCTCTACCTGATCGACCAGTACGACGTGGTGCTGATGTGAACGCGACCGGCCACGCGACCCTGCCCGACGGCGCACACAGCGCGCCCGGGGTCCGCGGCCGGCGGTGGCTGCGGATCCTCGGTTTCGTCGTCGCGAGCCTCCTGATCGCGCTCGCGCTGCTCGTCCTGCTGCTGCGAATCGTGCTCGCCGGAATGCCGGACCGGGCCGACCGCGTTAAGGCGTGGGTGGAGCGCCAGACGCAGCTGCGCCTGGAGTTCTCGAGCCTGGACGCGCGCCTGCGCTGGTTCGGCCCCGAGCTGGTGCTCTACGACCTGCGCATCCTGGACCGTGACGATCGCCAGCCCTTGTGCGCGATGCGCGAGGGCAGCGTCGCGCTCGACCTGTGGAACGTGCTGCGCACGGGGGAGCTGGTCGCCGGCCGTGTGAGCTTTTCCGGGCCGACCGTGACGGTGCTGCGGCTTGCGGACGGCAGCTTCCGCCTGCTCGGCCTGGGTGAGCGCCCCACGGACCAGTCGCCGTTCGATCTCGACCGCCTGCCGGCCGGACGCGTGGAGGTCAACGATGCCACGGTGCACCTGCGCGACCTGAAGAGCGGAGTCGCGCCCTTGACGTTGCAGGAGCTTGACGTGGTGCTGCGCCGCAACCGCGACCGGATCGCCGTCCGGGGCTCCGCGCGCCTGCCGAAGACGATGGGCACCAGGCTCCGATTCGCGGCCGAACTCGATGGTTC
Organism: uncultured Gammaproteobacteria bacterium; assembly: GCA_963834855.1. Lineage (GTDB taxonomy): Bacteria > Pseudomonadota > Gammaproteobacteria > Steroidobacterales > Steroidobacteraceae > DATJKD01. The sequence continues at coordinate 46,898 of CAWIDH010000004.1, forward strand.
GCTTGCCCAGCAGCAGCGGCTCGCCGGGCGCCTCGAGCTCGAGGCCGATCGGGTCGAGCTCGCCGGTCTGGCCGGCTTCCTGCCGCCCCAGGTCGCGCGACCGGTCGCGGGCAGCGGGCGTCTCGCGGGCACGATCGCCTTCGTCGAGCGGCGCGTGAGCGAGCTGCGCCTCGACCTCGACCTGCGAGACGTGATGCTGCGGCCGCCACCACGCAGCGTCCCGCCAGTCGAGGTCCTCCAGCTTGCGCCGCCGCGCCGCGAGCCGGGCAAGTCGGCGCTCAGCCTCGCGGCGATCGAGAAGCGCTGGCTGCGGCAACCCGCCGCCATGCCCGCGACCGTCGACTTTGCGACCCTGGCCGGGAAAGTCGAGTTGCGCAGCCTCGGGGACGGCTGGACCTTCGATGCACGGGGCTTGCGCCTCGAGCGAGAGGGGCAGGGCTCGGCGCCCGCGGCCAGCGTGCGCGGCGAGTTTCGTGGGCGGCCGATCACCCGCTGCTCGCTCGTGCTCGATGCGAGTGCGCTGCGACTCGAGGACGCCTGGCCGCTGGCGCTGGCCTTTGCGCCGCGCGCAGCCGATCGCTGGCTCGGCCTCGCGCCGCGGGGCCAGATCCGTTCCCTGTCGCTTGCGCTCGATCGGCCGCGGGCCGGCGCGGAGCCGACATTCACCATCAGCGCGGATGTAGCCGATCTCGGCGCCGCCGCGAGCGGCGCGTGGCCGGGACTGCGTGGCCTGACGGCGACGATCGCAGGGACCGAGCAGAGCGGACGGGTCGGCGTGCGCTCGCCCGGTCTCGAGCTCGAGTGGCCGCGGATGTTCGTCGAAGCGCCCGGACCGATCGCCGCCATGGCGGAGCTCGACTGGCGACGCGAGGGACGGACCTGGATCCTGGGTGCCGAGCAGGTGTCCCTGCGCCATCCGCGGGTGCGGGCGAACGGCGGGTTCGAGCTGCGCTACGCCGGCCGCAAGCAATCGCCCGTGCTGCGCATGGACGCGACGGTCGAGCAGGCCGATGCCGCGCTGGTGCGCAGCCTGATGCCTTACGGACGCTTGAAGCCGCGTTCGACCGCCTGGTTGCGGCGCGCCCTCGTGCAGGGAACCGCGGTCGATGGCGTCGTCCGCTACGACGGGCCGGTGCGCCGCTTCCCGTTCCGCGACGGCAGCGGCGTGTTTCGCGTCGCGTTCGGCGTGCGCGGCGCGACACTCGATTACTTCGAGGGCTTCACGCCGCTCACCGAGGCGACTGGCCGCGTCGAGATTGAAAACGGTGACCTGCGCGCCGCGATCCATTCAGGACGTGTCGGCGGGCTGCGCGTGGACCGGGGTGCGGTCGCGATCGCAGATCTCAAGCAGCCCGTGATCGACGTGGACGCCGCTGGCGCAGGCGATCTGGCCGAGGTACTCCGCCTGCTGCAGGGCAGCCCCATCGGTCCGCGCATCGGCCGGCAATTCATGCAGCTGTCCGGGCACGGCGACACTGGCTTCGACCTGCGACTGCACCTGCCCACGCACGAGATCGTCGCCCACGACTACGAGGTGCACACCCGGTTCAAGTCCGCGAGCGTCTCGCTGCCGCTGCTCAAGGTGCCCGTGCAGGACGTGAACGGCGGGCTGGTGGTGAAGAGGGACGCAATACGATCCGACGAGCTGCGCGGGACGTTCCTCGGCGGCCCCTTCACCCTGACGGTGGCGCCACCCGAGCCTGCCGCGGCATCGCTCGAGTCGGTCGTCGTCCGTGCCAGCGGGCAGGCCTCCGGCCCGCTGCTCCCGGCCTTCATCGGGCTGCCGTCCGGTATCCAGATGTCCGGTGCCACGGACTGGACGCTGGACCTTCACGCGCGGCGCGAGCGGCGGGGTGAGCCGTGGCCGATGCGGCTCACGGTTGCAAGCGACCTTCGCGGCGTGTCGATCGATGCGCCGCCGCCGTTCGCCAAGAAAGCGGACGACGCGCGGCCGACCGGATTCACGCTCACGACGGCGAGCGGCGGTGGCAGCGACATGGAAATCCGTTCGGGAAACGCGCACGCGCGTCTCGCGTTCGTCCAGCGTCGCGGCAAGCTCGAGTTCGACCGTGGCGCGCTGCGCTTTGACGACGCACCGTTGAGCCTGCCGGTCCGGGCGGGGCTGCGGATCGACGGCGACTGGCCGGACTTCGACCTGGGCCGGTGGCTTGCGCTCAGCGGCACCGGCCCGGCCAAGCGCGCGCTGTCGGACTGGCTCGGGCCGGTCGACGTGCGCCTCGCGCGCGCGCGGCTCTATGGCTACGAGCTGCACGACGTGGCCGCGGTGCTCGCGGCTTCGGACGAGCGCTGGCAGGTGGACCTGTCCGGCCCGCAGGCCGCCGGTCGCGTGACGGTGCCGTTCGATCTCAAGGGCGGCGCACCGGTCGTTCTCGACATGCAGCGGCTGCGCCTCGAGTCCGCGGCGGCCGAGACCCCGGCCCGGCCGAACACGACGGATCCGCGGCGGTTGCCAGCGCTCAGCGTGACGGCGAACGAGTTCGTCTGGCAGGGCCGGCGGCTCGGCCGACTCCAGGCCGAGGTCGTGCGCGAGGCCATGGGTCTGCGCCTGCGGACATTGACGGCCACGTCGCCCGATCTCGAGATCGTCGCAAGCGGCAGCTGGCTGGCCGAGGGCGACGGTTCGCGCAGCAGGATCGAGGTGGAAGCCACCAGCGACGATCTCGCCGCGGCCTCGGACGCGCTCGGCTATCGCGACTCGATCGAGGCGAAGCGCGCGCGCCTGACCGCGCGGCTCTCGTGGCCGGGTGGTCCAACGGCCGATGCTGTCAGTCGGATGGACGGCAACGTCCACGTCGAGCTCGACGACGGTCAATTGCGCAACGTCGAGCCCGGTGCCGGGCGGGTGCTCGGTCTCATGAGCGTGGTGGAGCTGCCGCGCAGGCTGGCGCTCGACTTCCGTGACGTCACCGACGAGGGCCTTGCTTTCGATTCCGTGCGCGGCGATTTCGAAGTGCGCAAGGGCAATGCCTACACGCAGAACCTGCTGCTCAGCGGAGCGGCGGTCGACGTCGGCGTTGCGGGCCGCACCGGGCTCGCAAGCCAGGACTACGACCAGACCGTAATCGTGAGCGGCAATCCCGGCGGACCGCTCACGGTTGCCGGCGCGCTCGCGGCCGGTCCGGTCGTGGGCGCAGGCGTGCTCGTGCTGTCGCAGCTCTTCAAGGGGCAGCTGAAGGGGCTCACGCGGGCCTACTACCGCGTCACCGGGCCGTGGTCGGCGCCGATAGTGGAGCGCATTTCCGCGCCGGCCGAGGCCAGGCTCGAGACACGGGGCGCCGCTGCGGCGCTCGCACCATGACCGTCGTCGCTGCCATCCAGATGACCACCGGCGCGGATGTCTCGCGCAATCTCGCCGACGCCTGGAAACTGTTGCGCGAGGCGCGCACCGGCGGCGCCGAAATCGCGGCCCTGCCCGAGAACTTCGCGCTCATGGGGCACACCGAGAAGGAGAAGCTCGCGATCGCCGAGCAACCGGGCGACGGGCCGATCCAGCGGTTCCTTGCGCAGGCGGCGAGCGAGTTCAAGATGTGGCTGGTCGCGGGCACCATCCCGCTCGCGACCGAGGAAGCCACCCGGGTCGCCGCCGCGTGCCTGGTCATCGATGGGTCCGGCAGGACCGTGGCGCGCTACGACAAGATCCACCTGTTCGACGTCAGTATCCCGGGCCGCGACGAGCGCTACGAGGAGTCCGGCACGGTTCAACCGGGCCGCGAGTCGGTCTGCGTGGACACGCCGGCCGGACGGCTGGGACTCGCCGTGTGCTACGACGTGCGCTTCCCGGAGCTGTTCCGGGAGCTCGGCCGCGCCGGCGCCGAGTGGTTCTCCCTGCCGTCGGCGTTCACGGCGCCGACCGGCCGGGCGCACTGGGAAGTGCTGCTGCGGGCCAGGGCCATCGAGAATCTCGCCTACATCGTCGCCCCGGCGCAGTCCGGGTTCCACGAGAACGGGCGTGAAACCTACGGTGATTCGATGATCGTCGACTGCTGGGGCCGGGTGCAGAGCCGCCTGCCGCGTGGCACGGGTGTCGTGACGGAACGCATCGACCTCGTGCGGGAGCGCGAGCTCAGGCAGAATTTCCCGGTCCTGACCCACCGCCGACCCGCCTGAGGTCCCCCATGAGCCACCCGATCCCGCCGGCGATGTTTGCGCCGACCCTGCCGCCGACCCTGTCCACCACGCACGACGACCCGATCGGGATTGCGCGCAGCGCCATCCTCGTGCCGGCGGCGCTGGACGAGGACCGCGTCGCGGGGATCCTGGGCGAGGTGATGGGTCACGCCGTCGACTACGCCGACGTGTATTTCCAGGCCGTGCGCGAGGAGTCCTGGTCGCTCGAGGACGGCATCGTCAAGGACGGCGCGCACAGCATCGACCGCGGCGTCGGAGTGCGCGCGCTGGCAGGCGAGCGGACCGGCTTCGCGTATTCGGACGAGGTCGTGCTGCCGGCACTGCTGGAGTCGGCGCGCGCTGCGCGCGCGATAGCGCGGAGCGGTTCGGCGGGCTCGCTGCAGGCGTGGCACGCCCGCGGCGGCCGCGACCTGTATCTGCCGGTCGACCCCATCGACACGCTCGACGACCGCGACAAGGTACGGCTGCTGGAGAGCATCGACCGCGAGGCGCGCGCGCTCGATTCGCGCATCACGCAGGTGATGGCGAGTCTCTCCGCCTCGCACGAGACGATCATGGTGCTCGCGAGCGACGGCACGCTCGCCGCCGATGTGCGGCCGCTGGTGCGGCTCAACGTCTCGGTGATCATCGAGCACGAGGGACGACGCGAACAAGGCTATGCGGGCGGGGGCGGGCGCTTCGCCTACACCGAGTTCCAGGCCGACCAGCGTTGGCGCGCGCTGGTGCGCGAGGCCGTGCGCACCGCGCAGGTCAACCTCGAGGCCGTGCCGGCGCCGGCCGGCACGATGACGGTCGTGCTCGGGCCGGGCTGGCCCGGCGTGCTGCTGCACGAGGCGGTGGGTCACGGTCTCGAAGGCGACTTCAACCGCAAGGGCACGTCGGCGTTCAGCGGGCGGATGGGCCAGCAGGTCGCCGCGCCCGAGTGCACCGTGGTCGACGACGGGACGCTGCCCAGCCGCCGCGGGTCGCTCAACGTCGATGACGAGGGGACGCCGACGCAGTACACGACGCTGATCGAGAAGGGCGTGCTTACGGGCTACCTGCAGGACAAGTTGAACGCGCGGCTGATGGGTGTAGCGCCGACCGGGAACGGCCGCCGCGAATCCTTCGCGCACCTGACGCTGCCGAGGATGACAAACACTTACATGCTGCCCGGTCCGCATGCGCCCGAGGAGATCATCGCCTCGGTGTCGAAGGGGCTGTACTGCCGCCATTTCGGCGGCGGGCAGGTGGACATCACCTCGGGCAAGTTCGTGTTCTCCGCGAGCGAGGCCTACCTGATCGAGAACGGCCGCATCACGCGGCCCGTCAAGGGCGCCACGCTGATCGGCAACGGCCCCGACGTCATGACCCGCATATCGATGGTCGGTGACGACCTCCGCCTCGACGACGGCGTCGGCACCTGCGGCAAGGAAGGCCAGGACGTGCCGGTCGGCGTCGGTCAGCCGACGCTGCGCCTCGATGGCCTCACGGTCGGCGGAACGGGCTGAGGCGCCGCGCCTCGATGCGACCGATGTGGATCCCGCACGTGCTGTACGAGGCGCTGCCGCTGATGTACATCGCCGCCGGCGTGCTGCAGCTGCTGTGCGCCTTCTTCATCGAAGCGGGGCCGCGGGCGCTGCTGCTCGTGCTCGGCGCCGCCTGCCTGACGGCCGGGCTCGTCGTGTGGATGCGGCGCCGCGACTACCGCGCCAACCAGGCCGAATACCACCGCCCCCCGCTGGACTGAGTGCTCGCCAGCGCTCGGCCGCGGTCGTGGCTGTCTCGCCGCCGCGTCGCCTGACTGCCCGCGCCGCCGTGGCTCCTGCTCGCCGACGCCCGGCCGCGGTGTATCCCCAGCCGCTCACCACGATCAGGGTCGTTGCACGGCTGAAGATGGTGCCCCGCACATTTTGTCGGCGCACGCCGGACGGTCGTTGGTATCGCGGAATCGTCGAGGCGGCCTTCGCTCAGAGTGGTCCGCGACGTCCACCTGCGCGCACCGATGCCTCGTCGCGGCTGGGATACACCGCGTCCAGGCGCCGGCTCGTGACCCCACTGCGGCATCGACGAGCCGGAGCGCCACCGCGGCATCGGCGAGCCGGCGTTTGGACCGGGTGTCTCGTGGCCGCGACGACGCCTGATCACTCGCAGGTAGACGTCGCGGGCACTCCGAAGTCATGACTCCGCGACGATTCCGCGATACCACTGACGACGCGGCGTGCTCCGACAGTACGTGCGGGGCAGCCTCTTCCGCCCTGCAATGATCGCTGATCGTGGCCAGCGGCCCACGAGGCACCCGGGCCGAGCGCCGGCGAGTGGGGGGCCACGGCGGCCGGGCGCCGGCGAGCAGCGAGCCACTGTGGCCGAGCGCCAGCCGGGCGCTATTCGCCGGTCAGGTCGAGACCGTCGACGTGCTGGTAAATCAGCTCGTGGACGCCGATCTTGACGACGTCGCCCTCGGCGAGCTTCGAGCGGCGGATGCGCCGGCCGCGCACGAAGATGCCGTTGGTGCTGTTCAGGTCCTCGATCGAGCTGCCGTCGCGCGTCGTGACGATCTGCGCGTGATGGCGGCTCACGAACTTGCTGTCGATCTGCAGGTCGTTGTCGTTCGTGCGTCCGATCACAAACCGGCCCGGCGCGAGGAGCGCCTCGCTCACGACCGCGCCCTTGAGGGCGAGGGTCAGCCGGCCGACGGGTGGCTGCATGTGCGTGGCGGTGTCGTCCTCGGGGGCACGGTGCGGCATCGCGGTCGACGAATGCTCGACCCACTGCAGTTCGTCGATCGCCGCCTGCAGGTCCTCGAGCCCCACGGCCGGGTGGTCCTGGGCAAACGCCGCGAGCAGCGCGGTGTCGCAGAGCGTGTTGATCAGTCGCGGGATACCACCGGAGTGGGTGAAGATGAGGGGATAGGTCTCCGGAGCAAAGATCGCGCGGCCATTGGAGCCCGCCACGTGCAACCGATGGTCGATGTAAGCCGTCGTGTCGTCCGCGGACAGGGCCGACAGGTGGAAACGCAGGCGCACACGCTGGCGAAGCTGCATGAGCTCAGGGGAATCGATCTTGACGCTGAGCTCGGGCTGGCCGGCGAGGATGATCCGCAGCACCTTTTCCTTGGTGGTCTCGACGCCGGAGAGCAGGCGCACTTCCTCGAGCACCTTGTCGCTCAGGTTCTGCGCCTCGTCGATGATCAGGAGCACCTTGCGTCCGTTGGCGTACTGCTCGATCAGGAACGAGTTCAGCGTCGTGATGAGCTCGGCCTTCCTCATCTTGAAAGGGCTGAAACCGAACTGCGCCAGCACCGACTGCAGGAACTCGATCGGCGACACCTGCGTCTGGTTGAGTTGTGCGACGACCACGTCCTTGTCGAGTTCCTTGAGGAAGGTCTCGATCAGGGTCGTCTTGCCGGAGCCGATCTCACCCGTGATGATCACGAAGCCATCCGTGAACCAGATGGTCGACTCCATGTACGCCTTGGCACGGGAGTGCACGGGGCTCGGATAGAGGAAGGCCGGGTCCGGGCTCAGCCGGAAAGGCAGTTCCTTGAGTTGAAAATGTTCCAGGTACATCCGTGACTCCCTGGGCCCAATTATGAATTGCCCGGGCGCAGCCGCAAAAACTCTCCCTGATTCCCCCCGCAGGAGGGTGACGGACAGCACGTCGGGTCAGCCCCGGAGGCGCCGCCGGACCTGTCGCAGCAGGCGGTCGCGCCCCCGGGCGGTGGGCGCCACGATCGTGCAGTGACCGAGCTTGCGGCCCGGGCGTGCGGCCTTGCCGTAGTCGTGCAGGTGCACGCCCGGCAGCCCGAGCAGGCCGACCCGTTCGGGCATGCCCCCGATCAGGTTGACCATGGCGGCGTGACCCAGGGGGCGCGTGTCGCCGAGCGGCCAGCCGAGGATCGCGCGCAGGTGGTTCTCGAACTGCGAGGTCGCCGCACCCTCGATGGTCCAATGCCCGGAGTTGTGCACTCGGGGCGCCATTTCGTTCGCGACCAGCCTGCCACGGTGGACGAAGTACTCGATGGTGAGCACTCCCGCGTAGCCGAAGTGCTCGAAGAGCCGTCGCAGGTGGCGCTCCGCCATCCGCTGCAACCCCGGCTTGCGCAGCGGCGCGAGCGTCGTGCGCAGGATGCCGTCGCTGTGCAGGTTCTCGACGAGCGGGTAGGCACGCGTCTCGCCGGTCGTGCTGCGCGCACCGACGATGGAGACTTCGCGATCGAACGCGACGAAGCCCTCGAGGATCAAGGGCACGCCCGCGAGCGCCGCAAAGGCCGGCTCGACGTCGGCGACGCGCCGGAGATAACGCTGGCCGCGGCCGTCGTAGCCCAGCCGGCGGGTCTTGAGCACGGCGGGCAGCCCGATCGCCGCGACAGCGGCCTGCAACTCCGCAATCGTTTCGACGGCGCGAAAGGGCGGCGTGGCGATCCTGAGCCTGCCGAACAGTTCCTTCTCATAGAGCCGGTCCTGCGAGATCCGCAGCGCCTCGACGGACGGGTGGCAGGGCACCGACGCCGGAATCCGCGCGAGTGCGGTCACCGGCACGTTCTCGAACTCGTAGGTCACGAGGTCGGATTCGGCGGCGAGCCTGTCGAGGCAGCGAGGATCGTCGAATGCACCGGTAACGATCGGCGCGATCTGCCCGCCGGGCGAGTCCGCGGCGGTGTCCAGGAACCGGAACTGAAGCCCGAGCGGGTAGCCGGCCAGCGCCAGCATGCGCCCGAGCTGGCCTGCACCGATGACGCCGATCCTCATGCGCTCGCGGGCTTGCGGGGGTCCGGGGCGGACAGCACCTGTTCAGTCTGCCGGGCGCGATAGGTGTCGAGCGCGCTCCGCACCTCTGGATGTCCGTTCGCAAGTATCGCGGCGGCGAGCAATGCTGCGTTGACCGCGCCGGCGGCGCCGATCGCGAGCGTCCCGACCGGAACGCCCGCGGGCATCTGCGCGATCGACAGCAGCGAGTCGAGCCCGCTGAGCGACTTCGACTGTACCGGCACGCCGAGCACAGGCAGCGAGGTCTTCGACGCCGTCATGCCCGGCAGGTGCGCGGCGCCGCCCGCGCCCGCGATGATGACCTCGAGCCCGCGATCGCGGGCGCTGCCTGCGTACTCGAAGAGGAGGTCCGGCGTGCGATGCGCGGAGACGACGCGGACTTCGAACGGGACGCCCAGGCGTTCGAGTGTATCGGCCGCGGACTTCAGGGTCTCCCAGTCCGAGGTCGACCCCATGATGATGCCCACCAGCGGTCTCACGGCCGGATTGTACACTGCGGTCAATCCGCGTCAGTCCGTGTGCCGGCGGCCCCGAAGGCATCACGCAGCAGGCGAAAGAGCTTCCGCGCCGCTGCGGGCGGACGCGATGAATTGCTTTCCGTTCGCGCCTGTCGGGCCAGCGCGCGCAGCTCGTCGAACGGGGCATGCGGATGCGACGTCCGCAGGTCCGTCCAGGCAACCGGGTCGTCCGCCAGCAGGCGGTCGCGCCACTGCTCGATGTGCTTTTCCTGCCGGATGCGCAGGCGGTCCGCGTCGCGGCGCAGGGCGAGTGCGGTGCGTATCGGTTCCGCATCGACCTTGCGCATCAGCTTGCCGATGTATTGCCGCTGGCGCACCAGCGCCCCCCGGCTGGTGAGGCCGCGGGCGGCGACGATTGCGTCATGCAGCGTCTCCGGGAGCCCCAGCGAATCGAGCTCGGCCGGTGGCAGCTCGATGAGCGCCTCACCCAGTGACTGCAGGTCGAGCGCCTCGCGCTTGCGCGCGCTCTTGCTGGGCGGCTCCGCGGACTCGACGTCGGGCTTGCGCACGGGCGAAATGCTAGCACGCAGGGGTCCGCCGGCCGGGCGCTGCTAGAATGCCCGCATCGATTCCATGGATCCCGAGGCATGAAGGACCTGCAAGCGGCCGCGCCGCCCGGCGGCGGCCCGGAGTTGCTCGCGCTCGTCGACATCGCGCTGCAGGAAGCGAAGGCGCGCGGCGCGGACCAGGCCGAGGCGGCGGTCAGCATGGACGTGGGCTTGTCGGTGTCCGTGCGGCTGGGCGAGGTCGAGACCGTCGAGTACCAGCGCGATCGCGGCATGGGCGTCACCGTGTACTTCGGCATGCGCAAGGGCGCGGCAAGCACGGCCGACCTCGGCGAGGAGGCGCTGCGCGAAACGGTCGCCAAGGCCTGCAGCATCGCGCGGTTTACGGCGGAGGACCCCTGCGCGGGACTCGCCGATCCCGACACGCTCGCGACGAGCATCCCCGATCTCGATCTCTCGCATCCCTGGGATCTGGACCCCGAGGCCGCGGTCGAGCTCGCGCGCACCTGCGAGGCGGCCGCGATGGCGGTCGACAGGCGCATCACGAACTCGGAGGGCGCCGGCGTGAGCAGCCACGCCGGCGTGCGCGCCTACGGCAACTCGCACGGCTTCATGGCCGCATACCCCGGCTCGCTGCACGGAATCAGCTGCGCGGTGATCGGCGTCGACGGCGCTGAAATGCAGCGGGACTACTGGTACAGCAACGCCCGCGACAGGCGCGAGCTCGAACCGGCGCAGGACGTCGGCCGCCGCAGCGGCGCGCGCGCGGTGGCGCGGCTGGGCGCGCGCAAGCTCGCCACGACCCGGGCGCCGGTCCTGTTCGCGCCGGACGTCGCGCGCGGCCTGATCGGCCACTTCACGGGCGCGATACGCGGCGGCAGCCAGTACCGGCGTGCCTCGTTCCTGCTCGATGCCGCCGGGCAGCAGGTTTTCCCGGACTGGTTCGAGCTCTACGAGCGTCCCCACCTGCCGAAGGCGCTCGGCAGCGCGCCGTTCGACAACGAAGGCGTCGCGACGCGCGACCGCGACCTGGTGACCCGTGGCGTTCTCGACGGGTACCTGCTGAGCACGTACTCCGCGCGCAAGCTCGGTCTGCGTACGACGGGCAACGCCGGCGGCACGCACAACCTCATCGTTCGCGGGCGGGAACGCGATTTCGAGGGCATGCTCGCGTTGATGGACCGCGGTTTGCTGGTGACCGAGCTGATGGGGCAGGGCGTCAACGGCGTGACGGGCGACTACTCGCGCGGCGCCACCGGGTTCTGGGTCGAGGGCGGCCGCATCACCTATCCGGTGCACGAGGTCACGATCGCCGGCAACCTCCGGGACATGTACCGGCACATCGTCGACGTCGGCAACGACGTCGACCTGCGCGGCGGCACCCGCACCGGGTCCATCCTCATCGAGGAGATGACGATCGCGGGAGACTGACCAGCGCGGCCGGCGCCGGGCTACTTCGCGTATTTCGGCTGGTACAGCTGGATCCGGAAGTCACCCGGGACCTTGAAGAAGGTTACGAGCCCGTAGCCATGATCCTCGGCATCCTGGGTGAACTCGACGCCGCGACGCCGCAGCTCGCTCATCGTCTGCTCGATGTCGTCGCAGTAGAAGGAAACGTCGGCGGTCCCGGAGGCGGGTTCGCCGCCCTCCGCGGGATGTACGCCGAGGTCGGCTTCCGGCGCCTCGAAAATCAGCCAACCCTCACCGACATCCGTTCCCGCGAGGCCGAGCTTGTCGCGGAAGAACGCCCGCAGGGACGCGGCCTCGGAACTGTAGAACATCGCGTGCATGCCCCTGATCATTGCCCACCTCCCTTCCGACGCCGCTACCGGGCGCCGGAACAGCTCTAACCAGCGTGCGCGCGCTTCAGCTCGGCGATGTCTATCTTCTTCATCTGCAGCATCGCCTTCATCGTCCGCTCGGACTTCGCGCGATCCTTGTCACTGAGCAGTTCCACCAGCGCACGGGGGACGACCTGCCACGACACGCCGTACTTGTCCTTGAGCCAGCCACACTGCTGCGCCTTCGGGTCTCCCCCCGCGGTGAGCTTGTCCCAGTAGTAGTCTACTTCCTGCTGCGTCTCGCAATTGATGACCAGCGAAATCGCCTCGTTGAACTTGAAGACGGGCCCGGCGTTGAACGCCGTGAACGTCTGCCCGTCGAGCTCGAACTCGACCGTCAGGACCGATCCCGCCGGCTTGCCGTGGATCTCCTTGCCCTCTTCGCCGTACGTCGTAGTCTTGAGGATCTTCGAGTTCTTGAAGATCGAGGTGTAGTACTTAGCAGCGTCCTCGGCCTCGCTGTCGAACCACAGGCAGGGGCTGATTCTCTGGGTGTGTGCCATGGCGTGTCTCCTGTCAGGTGCCGCGGCCAAAGCGGTCGCGATTTCCCGGTAGTCGTAGCGACAGGCTTGAAATCGACAGCAGCATCGAAATCTTCGCCCGACAGCGGGTCATCGCCGGGACTCGCGCAGAGCGGCACGGGCCAGGATCCGGGTCGAATCGAGGATGGGCAGTACGGAATCTGCCTGGGTGATGAGCAGCGGGATCTCGGTGCAACCCAGGACGACCGCGTCGCATCCGCGTTGCCTGCCGTCGGCAATGACCTGGGCGAAGTACGACCGGGTGGGCCCGTTGAACTGCCCGTAGACGAGCTCGTCGAAGATCATCGAGTTGATCCTCTCCCGGACGTCGCCGGGAGGGACCTCGTGTTCGATGCCCCGCGGCGCGAGCTTGGCCGGGTAAACGGTGCCTTCCATCAACCATCGCGTACCGAGAACCAGCACCCGCCTGAAGCCGTGCTCACCGGTGACAACGGCGACTTCCTCGGCGATGTGCAGCCAGGGCAGCGGCGATGTATCACGGATGGCGTCGATGGACGGGTGCACGGTGTTGTCGGGGCAGACGAGGAAGTGCGCCCCGCAGGCGCGTAGCTTGTCGGCGGACGAGAGCAGGAGTTCGGCAACGCCGTTCCAGTCGTCGGCCTCGATGTAGCGCATGTACTCGGCGAGCGGATGCGTGTGCAGCGTCACTTCCGGATGCCCGTGGGGACCGAATGATCTCGCGCCCTCGGCGCAGATGGTTCGGTAACAGAGCGCCGCGCCTTCGGCGCTTACTCCCACGATCCCAACATGTCTCGGCATGTGCAGCGGCGATTGGTTGCTTGTTCGCGACGATGAATGCCTAGCGCGGCTTTGCCGCCTTGAGCAGATGCACCGAGGTCGGGAACGACACGTGTCCCTCGGCCGTCATGTAAGCGCCGAGCACGTCATCCGCTTCCTGCAGGATCCGGGCGATCAGGTCTTCCGGCAGGCTCACACCCATGACCGGCAGCCAGCCCCTCAGGTCGGCCTCGACCATCACGCGAATACTCGGGAAACGTGCCGTGCCGCGCTGCGTCGACACTTCGACCGAGGTTGCGCCGGCACCTGAGGCCAGCGCGGCAAGGGCACGCCGATCACCAAGCACGAACGGCGCGCGCAGTGCGTCGGCCGCTCGCGCGCCCGCCAGTCGGTCGAGCAGCGATACCTCGGCCTCGTAGGCGGGCATGGACTCGAGTGAGTCCCACACCGCGATCGCCAGGCGCCCACCGGGCGTCAGGACACGCACCATCTCGCGAAGCGCCCGCTCACGATCCGCGAAGAACATGAGCCCGAACTGGCTCACGACCGCATCAAAGGCAGCGTCCTGAAATGGCAGCGATTCGGCGACCCCTGTCCGCCAGTCGATCCCCGGTGCGAGCTGTCTTGCGACTGCAAGCATCCCCGGGTTCGGGTCGAGGCCCGCGATCTGTCCGGGGCTCACGCCTCGCGCCGCGATCTCCCGCGCGAGCACACCCGTGCCGCAGGCCACGTCCAGCACGCGGTCACCGGGCCGAACCGCGGCCGCGACCCTGGGGGCCCATTCCCCGAGGAGCGCCGGTATGAAAAGCGCCTCGTACGCCCTCGCCGCCTCGATCTGCGATTCCAGCACGGGTGTGTTCGTATCCGAAGCAACGCTACGAATCTTTTACGTTACACCCGCCGGCGAGCGGCTTCTGTAGGACAGCGCTACCAGACACGACATTTCAGGTGTCGTCGTGATGTCCCCGGTGCGTAGCGATCTGCCAGGTATTGCCCCATTCATCCTCGACCATTCCGCGACGGTCGCCGTACGGCGTGTCGGACGGCTCCTCCAGCGACCGGGCACCGGCTGCGATGGCGCGCGCACACGTCGCATCCGCATCGTCGACGTATACGTAGAAAAACCCGGGTGCCGGGTCGCGGGCGCCGGCGTCGCTGATCATGATCATCGAGTCGCCGATCTCGACCACGGACGGACGCTCCGACCGATAGTCGCCCGTGGCCCCGAACACGTGCCTGACGAACTCCACGAGCTGTCGTGCACGCGGAACCACGACTCTCGGCGTCACGGTATGCCAGCCTTCTGGAGCGACCCGTGAGCGGCGGCTGCTTTCGTTCATGGCGTTGTCCTTGCGGCTGCGACGAACCGAGGTATCAGCGATACCCGGTCACGTCGGCGGGCTTTCCTGCGTCCTGAACCTCGACCATGTACCGCCAGGCGTCGGGCTGGCTGCCGTCGAGATCGGCCCGCGCCGCGCGTCGCCCCGGCGACCAACGCCACCTTGCCTGCCAGCGGTGCCTCCATGGCTGTCCCCGTTGTGCCGTCAATGCCTCGAGCTGGCGCAGGAGATTATATTAGGCTGGGGCGAGCAGGCGGGGCGAGGAGTCGAGGATGAAGCCTTTCGATCAGCGAGTCGCCGCGCTACTGCAGCTCTCCATGAGCCGGGCCGAAAGGGCCAAGGCTCTGGCCGAGCTCATTCGCGCGGAACGCAACTATCACTGGGTAGGCATCTACGACGTATCCGCCACGCATATTTCGGTGGTGGGGTGGACGGGTCCCCAGGCGCCCACTTTCCCGTCGTTCCCGAGAAGCAAGGGCCTCAACGGCGCCGCGGTCGCGGCCAGCACACCCGTAATCGTCCAGGATGTCACAGCGGACAGTCGATACCTCACGACGTTCGGCAACACGCGCGGGGAAGCGATCTTCCCGGTGCTATCACCCGACCGATCGCGCGCCCTTGGCACCATCGATGTCGAGAGCGACCGGGTTAACGCGTTCGGAGCGGAGGACGAGACGTTCCTGCAGGAATGCACCACTCTGCTGCGGCCGCTCTGGCAGTAGGCCGGGAGTTGTCACGATGGCAAAGACTGCTTTCAAGTCGGTGGACGACTACATCGACGCTCAACCCGCCGGCGTGCAGGCCGTCCTGCAGCGCGTTCGCAGCTGCATTCGCAAGGCCGTCCCCGGCGCCGAGGAAGTGATCAGCTACCAGATCCCCGCGTACAAGCGGGACGGCGGGGCCGTGATCTACTTCGCTGGCTGGAAGCAGCACTACTCGATCTATCCTGCGACCACGCGAGTAGTCGAGGAGCTCGGCGACGAACTCGCCCCGTACAAGATGAGCAAGGGCACGATCCGCTTCCCGCTCTCCGAGCCCGTCCCGGTGAAGCTGATCGCGCGTATCGCGGGGGTCCGCGCGAAGGAGAACTCCGAACGCGCGAAGGCGAGAACTGCTGCCAGGAGGAAAAAATCGTCAGCCCGAGGAGACGGTTCGACCGGCTGACTCAACTCGCCTTGCCCAGGTACCTCGACACCCACCAGGTGTTGTTACCCAGATCGACAAAGCCCGCCTGGCGCTCGTTGTACGGCTTGTCTTCCGGCGCGGCGATGCTCCTGGCTCCAAGCTCGATCGCGCGAGCGTAAACCGCATCGACATCCTCGACATAAGCGTAGACCGAGCCCACCCAGGGTGAAACATGAGGAGGCAGTTCGCCGGCCTCCACCCACACGAGGGAGTCGCCGATTTGAAGGAGCGTAGGCCCGTCCTGATTGCGTTCGAGTACCACGGCATCGAAGGTCCGCTCCAGGAAACTCGGCAGATCAGCCGGACCGTGAAGGTACGGCCGCACGGAGCCGAAACCCCTGTGAACGTGGACTAGTGTGTTGCTCATAGTCCTCTCCTCGCTAGTCGAGGGGCCGTACGCTGGTAGCCGGCACGTCCTCATGAGCCTGGAGGCGCGTACCGGATATCCATGTACACCCAGCCTTACCTGTTAGTCGGCGTAAGAACTAGCGTGGCCCCATGGTCCATAGACGCTCACCATTGACTTCAATGACCATTGGTTTCGCCGAAACCGGGTCGACAAAGACGTACGCCGATGTCCAGTCTCCGATGGACTTCGCGTTCCAGCGCGGCGGATAGACCGGGACCTGTTGTATATGCTCGCTGTCCGGGTCGGATCGAAGCAGAGCATAGTAACGAGTGCTTTCGCTATCTTCTTCAACTTTCACCTGCACATTCATCGTTACCGGCTTCGTGTTTCCGTAAACCCATAACGACCTTAGATGAAGCCGAAAGGCAAGGAACCACAACAGCGGCATGAGACCAAGCGCGGCGAGAGATACGTTTACGACCAACGGATTCGACGGCGGCCAACCGAGCAACCTTGGCGAGAACAAGCCGATCCATCCGAAAATCGCACAACCGACCGAAACGACCCCGGCCGGGACAAGAAATCGGAACACATCTCCGTGAATCATTCCCGCTGCCTGGGCGCCGCGCATACTCGCTCCCGCGCGCGCTGCGCTCTCCACCGCCGTCTCACGTTCCGCTCCGGCGCGTATTCATGCGGCGCGGAACTGCGCTCGGCCAAGTAACCTGGCGAAGCGTTCAGCGAGGTTTGCCCAGAAGGATTGCAATGCGACGTGCTGCACATCCCCGCCGGGCGTGTTCATGATGCGGCTTGCTTCCGCGACGCAAGCGTCGCAGATGTACACCTTCGGACCCGCGACAAGCTTTGAGACCTGCGCGGCGTCCTTGCCGCAGAAGGAGCAAGCGAGGACTTTGGATCTGAACATGGCCGCTACCTCCGTGATGCCGGCCGCGCCAAAGAGTACCGCTGACGCCGCGCGCCACCAACCGTTCTGTCGGAGCGCTGCCGTGGAAGCGATCGAGATTCGATCAAGTCGGGTCCTTGAGCTCGACGACGATCAGATGGATGGTGGTCGTGCCGATGTTCTCGGCCCAATGGGTGACGGGGTCGCGATACAAGGTGTCACCTGTCACGAGCTCGTACTCAGTTGTCCTGCCATCAGCCCCGTGGTTGCGAATCTTGCCGCCGGCGATGACATGGACGACGTATGCAGGGTGCGAGTGGAGCTGTTCCTTCTCGTCCGGTTTGAGCCGGGCTTCGAACACCCGGACACGACTGTTCTCGAGCTTGACGCGAACGGTCTTGGCATTCACCACGGCCGGATCCTGGGCCAGGGCGGCCCCGGAGCCTGCGAGCACCAGGAGCCCGCTTGCCGCGATTCCCAACAGCAGAGACGTGGTTCGATTCATCGCATCGACTCCTCTGGGCATTCAGCGCGGAGCTGCTGGTCCGGATGCCAGGCCATCAGACAGGCTAGACGTCATGCCGCACGGCCCGCCGGTGCCTCGCCGGCCAGCAGGTCGCGGAGACTCCGATCGCCCAGGCTGTCTCGCATCGCCCGCTCTATCTCCTGAGACGCGACATCCGCCGCTACGACCGGCCTCGGCTGAGGGCATCGTGGATTCGGAGCTTCGTGCCGGACCGCATCGACAATCGCCGTCAGGCGGATCGATGACAAGTCGCGACCCGGCGCAACCGAGTCGTCCTCTGCGGTGAGCACCAGCCCTTGCGATTCGAGCGTGGAGACGACGTCGTTGAGCACTTTCGCCGGGACCATCAGCCGCTCGGCGAGCGCATTGGTCGTCCAGCGTGCTCCGCCATCGAGGAATCGCTCGCCGAGCAGGCACATGATGGACATCGCGAGCCGCTCGCGCAGCGCGCCGGTCACCGGCACCTCGTCGTGCCCCGCGCGCAGGTGCTCAGGGTGCTGCAGGTAGAACGAAAGCTGCGCGCCGAGCAGCAGGATCAGCCAGCTCAGGTACAGCCACAGGAGGAACAGCAGTACGACGGCGAAGCCCGCGTAGACCGCCATCGTCTTCGTGGAATAGACGACGATCCGGGTGAACATCGCGCCGACCATCGCCCAGAGCGCCCCGGCAGTCACCGCGCCGATCAGCGCAGGCACGAGCTTCACGCGCGTATTGGGCATGTAGACGTAGACGAACAGGAACAGCCCGATCATGAGCAGGTAGGGCGCGAGGTGGATGCGCCCGGTGTCGCCGGTCGCGAGGCCCTCGATGCGTGCGACCGCCGCGCTGCCTTCGATCGAGACGAGCATCACCATCGCGAGCACTGCCCACGACCGGGCCGATCAGCATGACGACCAGGTACTCGGTGACGCGTCGCGCGATGCTGCGCGGCCGGTCGACTTCCCACACGAAGTTGAGGGCCTCCTCGACCTTCTGGATCATGGTCACGACGGTGTAGATCAGGAACACGAAGCCGATCGTGCCGAGGATGGTGCCCTGTACGTTCTCGACGAAGACCATGATTCGCGCCGTGACCGCGGTCGCCTGCTCGCCGAGCGGGCGCAGGAACTCATAGAGCACGGGCTCGAGCTCGCGGTCGTAGCCGAAGAGCTTCAGCACTGCGAACGACACCGCGACGATTGGCACGAGCGCGAACAGCGTCGAGTACACGAGGCTCATCACACGCAGGCCGAGGCCGCCTTGCGACAGGTCGCGCAGCAGCGCATAGACATAGCGCAGCGGTGTGGCGAGCCAGCGCAGCGGCTGGCCGCCGACCTCCTCGGGCAGGTCGAACACCCAATGCTCGAACTTGCGTTGCAGGCTGGGCAGCATGGCGACCGTTCGGTTTCGGCGACGCAAGCCTTGCATGCGGCCCGCGGGCGGGCAAGCCTCCGGCGCCGGGGAACGGGACATTCTGATTTCCAGCCCTGCGGCAGACCGGCTGGAAATCAAGAATGTCCCCGTTTTCAGAAATCCGCCGCGAACACGAGCTGATAAGCTCTCTGTTCGATCGTTCGGAAGGCTTCATCGTCCGCGGCGGTCCATGCGAATTCGTCCGCCACGTTGGTGGCCGAGAAGCGCAGGCTTGCCGGCCAGTTGCGGATCTCGAACCCGTAGCGCAGACCGAGGTCCAGGGTGGTGTACGCCGGGAGGCGCACGCTGTTGTCCTGCTTCGCGATCACCGGTCCTGTAGTCGCGAGCGACAGGCTGGCGGCGACGCCTTTCCAGCGCGCAGGCTCGTAATCGAGTTCCAGGATTCCGGAATACTCGGCGATGCCGACGGCGCGCGGGCCGACACCATCCGGCGCATCCAGCAGCCGCGGGCGCTGCGCGAGGAGGCCGGCTACGATGCTGAGCCCTTCGACCGGGCGCGACACAACCGACACCTCCACGCCCTCGTTGCGCACGAGCCCGCGCAGGCCGAACTGTCCGCTCTCGTCGAACGCCTTCGCGGGTCGCTCCAGGCGGAAAACCGAGGCGATCAGGTTCGTGTTGCGCGGCAGGGGCCAGCGCACGCCGGCGTCCCATTGCTCGGTCACGGCCGCCGGCAGGATCTGCGCCGAGTTCTCCGCATTGCTGGGTGCGTACCCGCTGTCCTCGAAGCCACGTGTATAGGCCGCATAGGCCAGCCGACCCTGGCCGAGCGCCAATGACGTCGACGCCGAGCCGATCCATGGCTGCTCCTCGTTGGATGTGGTCGTGTCGCTTGCGGCCACCCGCACCTCGCGTCGGTAGTCGACGCGCTGCAGGCCAAGCTGCAGGCCGATGCGGTTGCGCCATTCAAGCCGCAGGGACGCTCCCGGGATGATCTGCCGCACCGACTCGCTGTCACCAGCGTTCGCGGCCACGTCCGGCTCCGGCAGCGGCGGGGCCGGTTCTCCGATCCGCACGGGCGCCTCCAGGGGATCGGACTCGCCGCCTGTCTCAGAGTTCGCATCCCGTGCCCGCACGTTCACGAGGACGCTCGCGCGCCAGTCCTGCGCGGGAGTCAGCGTGCGTATGGCCTGCAACTCGCCGGACCAGGAGACGTAGCTGCGTTCGGGGATGAGAATGGCGCCGAACAGCCCGTCGCCCTCCGACGTGACTGCCTCGACGTACTGGTAGACCTCGCGGTCAGGGAGCCATTCCGATCGAAACGCGCCGGCCTGCACGGTCCAGCCGGCCATCTCGACACGGTCGATGATCAACCCGTAGTTGTGGTCCGTGCCCGTGTCGCCGGCCCAGCTCTGGCCCAGGTAACGGTCGCGCGGGACTTCCGGCGGCGCGATCGGTCCCTCGGTGTAGTAGGCGATCTCGCCCTCGTAATCCTCGTAACGCCCGCCACTGGCGAACGCGGTGACGCGCAGGCCGGAGGCGGTAGTCCAGGTCGGACTCAGGAACCAGGAGCCATAGCGGCCATCGCCGCCACCCTTCTCGTTCTCGTCGGGATATGCGCTTGCGCCGGCGGCGAGCGACAAGCCCTCGGTCGCCACTCCGGCCCAGTCGATCTCGAAGAACGGTGAGCCAAAGGAAGCGAAGCCGAATGCGACGCTCCCGATCGACATGTCGCCTGGACGGCGGAGCGCAAAGTCGGCCACGCCGGTCGGCGCGGGCAACGCGGTGTCGAGTGCGGTGACACCGACGCGAATCGCGACGTCGGAGAAGACCCGATCGTCGAACTCGCCCTGGCGGTCGATGTAGAGCCCGTCAAACCGCAGGTTTCCAGCACTGACCGGACTGAACCCGCGTACGTACTTGTCGGAATAGAGCCCGATCGTCTCGCCTGCAACCGACAGGCCGAAAGCATCGCTCGCCTCGGCCGCGGCCGTCGTTTCGGCACGCTGTGCCGAGGCGATGCCGGTCGGCAAGGCCAGCATGACGAGTGATGCCGCGGGTTTCAGCAGCCGCGTCAGGCGGGTCGACCTCTCGATATGCGGATATGGCAGTCTGCGAGACATGCGGCGGCCGACGTGGTGCGCGAAGCCTTGCATGCGGGGCCGCGGGCCGGCAAGCCATCCCGCCGGGGTGCGACCGCTTTGCTAGATTAGCCGCATGCCTGCCGTTGCCTCGCCGTACCCGACGCGCATCGTCTGCCTGACGGAGGAGACGACCGAAACGCTGTACCTGCTCGGCGAAGACCGGCGCATCGTGGGCATCTCGGGTTTCACGGTACGGCCGCCGCAGGCGCGCAAGGAAAAACCGCGCGTCTCCGCCTTCACCAGCGCGAAGATCGACCGGATCCTGGCGCTCGAGCCGGATCTCGTGCTGGGTTTCTCGGACCTGCAGGCGGACATCGCCGCGGAGCTCATCCGCCACGGCATCGAGGTGCACATCTTCAACCAGCGCAGCGTCGCCGACATCCTGCGGGTGATCCGCACGGTGGGCGGCATGATCGGCTGCGAAGAGAAGGCGACGGCGCTGGCTGCCGAGCTCGAAGCGGGACTGGCTTCGATCCGTGCGGTCGCCGAGACGTTGCCGCGTCGGCCGCGGGTGTACTTCGAGGAATGGGACGAGCCGCAGATCTCCTGCATCCGCTGGGTATCGGAGCTGATCGGTATGGCGGGCGGGGATGACGTGTTCCCGGAGCTGGCCAAGGAGGCCCTGGGGCGCAACCGCATCATCGCCGACCCGCTCGAAGTGCCGCGCCGTGCGCCCGAGCTGATCTTCGGCTCCTGGTGCGGCAAGAAATTCAACCCGCGGGCGGTGGCGGCACGCGCCGGCTGGACCGATGTGCCGGCGGTCCGCGACGGCGAGCTGCACGAGGTCAAGTCATCGATCATCCTGCAGCCGGGCCCTGCTGCACTGACCGACGGCGTCTGCGAGCTGCATCGCGTCATCACCGCGTGGGCGCGCAAGGCAGGGTAGGCTTCGCGCCACCTGCGAGGGACACGGAAATGGAAAACACTACGGATGAACGTGACGTGAGAACGGTGGAAGCCGCGATCACCTATGTCGCCCCCGGGTCGTTGATCAACCGGCGATTCGTGGCGCCGGGTGTCGAGTGCAATACGGGCAGGTACGAGACACACCGCGTGCCGATCCGAGATGGGCGCGGCATCAAGGACCATTTCAGCCTCGACGTTCAAGGCTTCGTTCTGGCTGAGCATCGCAGTGCGGTGACGGATTTCTTCGATCGGGATCAAGTCGATCGGATATATCCCGGCGAAGTCGAGGACGCCGTCAAGGCGCTGACCGGCGCGACCCGCGTTGCGCTCATGAGCTGGATGATCCGCACGTCCGGCGACCTCGCGAAACATCAACGCCAGACCGTCGGTTACACGCACAAGGGCGGCGTGCAGCCGCCGGCAGGCGAGGCGCACGTCGATTTCGTGCCGCGGTGTGCCGAGCGGCTGGCTGGGGAGCTGTACGAGAAGGCAGCTCCCATGGGCAAAGGCTTTTCACGCTTCATTGCCTCGAGCTTGTGGCGCTGCTTTTCAGAGCCGCCACAGGACTGGCCGCTGGCGCTGTGCGATGCCCGCAGCGTCGGCGCGGACGAAGGAATCCCCAACACCCTTCACGTCGTCGATCGGATCCCGGATGAGGACACGATGCGGGGCGAGATGCCCGGGGAGGAGTCC
Source organism: uncultured Gammaproteobacteria bacterium (assembly GCA_963834855.1). Taxonomy (GTDB): domain Bacteria; phylum Pseudomonadota; class Gammaproteobacteria; order Steroidobacterales; family Steroidobacteraceae; genus DATJKD01. The sequence continues at coordinate 69,340 of CAWIDH010000004.1, forward strand.
CGGGTTGCGGCCGCGATCTTCCGATACAACGCCGATCACCGCTGGTGGTACTTTTCCGGCATGACGCGCGATGAAGTCGTGCTTCTCAAGTTTCACGACAGTGAGCGCGGCAAGGCGATGCGGACGCCGCACACCGCGTTCTGCGACCCGACCTTCCCGGACGCGAAGCCACGCTGCAGCATCGAATACCGCAGCTTCGCGTTCTTCGAATGACAGCCCGCACATGCGCGGCGGCACCGGCTCGCGTTCAGGCGCGGGCCAATGCGCCGGTCGTGGCTACCCTGCGCCTTCCTCCGTCAGCCGCCGCAGCGCCTCCTGGTATTTCTCGCTCGTGCGGCGGATGACGTCGGGCGGCAGGTGTGGCGCCGGCGGGCGCTTGTCCCAGTCGAGTGTTTCGAGATAGTCGCGGACGTACTGCTTGTCGAAGGACGGCGGGCTGGTCCCGGGCCGGTAGGTGTCGACCGGCCAGAACCGCGACGAGTCGGGTGTCAGCGCCTCGTCGATCAGCGTGAGCGCGCCGGACTCGTCCACGCCGAACTCGAACTTCGTGTCGGCAATGATGATGCCGCGTGCGAGCGCGCGCTCGGCAGCGTAGCGGTAGAGCGCGATCGCCGTGTCGCGCACCTGCGCCGCGCGCGCCGCGCCGATCAGGTCCTCGACGTGCGCGAAGCCCACGTTCTCGTCGTGCTGGCCGCGCGGAGCCTTCGTCGACGGGGTGAAGATCGGCTCCGGCAGGCGGTCCGCGAGCTTGAGGCCCCGCGGCAGCGCGATGCCGCAGATCTCGCCCGTACGCTGATAGTCCTTCCACCCGGAGCCGATCAGGTAACCGCGCACCACGGCCTCGACCGGCAGCGCGGTCAGCCGGCGCACGATCATGCTGCGGTCGGCGATGAGTGCGCACTGTGCGGCGTCGGGTACGGCGCGCGCGAGCGGATAATCCGAGAGATGGTTCGGCACGATCTGACGGGTTCGCGCGAACCAGTAGTTCGAGATCTGCGTGAGCACGCGGCCCTTGCCTGGGATCGGGTCCGGCAGCACCACGTCGAAGGCGCTCAGCCGATCGGTGGTGACGATCAGCAGATGCCGCTCGTCCACGGCGTAGATGTCGCGCACCTTGCCCTGGTGCAGCCGGGCGAGCCCGGAGAGCTGCGATTCGTGCATCGGCGGGGAAGGGGCGGCGGCGGACATGCGGTTTCCCGTGCGGCGACGTGGCGCATGCACGTGCTGCTACCATACGCCGCCCAAGAGAGAGCGCCCGATGTTGCAGGCGCCGCTCACGACGGTCAAGGAATCCATGTTCTGGTACGGCAAGCTGTTCGGCGCGCTGATCGGTTGGCTCGTGGGGCGTGGCTGGCTCGGCGCGCTGATCGGTTTCCTGATCGGGCACGAGTTCGACCGCAGGGCCGCCGCCGGGCAGATCGGTGCCGATCCGCACGTACTGCAGGCGGCCTTCTTCCGCGCAACCTTCCAGGTGATGGGACAGGTTGCCAAGTCGGACGGACGGGTCACCGAGCACGAGATCGAGGCGGCGCGCGCGGCGATGAAGCGTTTCTCGCTGAGCGAGGCCGACGTGCGCCGGGCGATCGCGTTCTTCACCGACGGCAAGCGCCCCGACTTCCCGCTCCGCGAGACGCTCGAGGAGCTGCGCAACCTCATCGGGAGGCGGGCCGACCTGCGACGCATGTTCCTGCAGATTCAGCTCGAGGCGGCGCTGCAGGGCGATGGCCTCACGCCGGGCTCCCGCCCCATGTTTCACGAGATCTGCCAGGCGATCGGGGTCTCGGCGCTCGAGTTTGCCTCGCTCGAGGCGATGCTGCGGATGCGCGCGCAGGCGGGCCGGCCGGACATGCAGTCGCCAGGCGCCAAGGCGTCAAGGGTCGCGGATGCCTACCGGGTGCTCGGCGTCCAGCCGACTGCGAGTGATGCGGAGCTGACGCGTGCCTACCGGCGGCTCGTGAGCCGCAACCACCCGGACAAGCTCGTAGCGAACGGCCTGCCGGAGTCCATGGTGGCCGCGGCGCACGAGCGAACCAAGCAGGTGCTCGCGGCGTATGAACTGTTGAAGCGCCATCGCGGGATGAAGTAGCGACGGCCTGCTACAGTGCGTGCACAGGCCACGGGAGCCACGATGCTCGAGCCCTGGATTGCGCCCTCGATCCTGTCAGCCGATTTCGCCCGCCTGGGCGAGGAAGTGCGTGACGTGCTCGCCGCGGGTGCGGACCTGGTCCACTTCGACGTGATGGACAACCATTACGTGCCGAACCTGACGGTCGGCCCGCTGGTGTGCGAGGCGCTGCGCAAGGCCGGCATCACGGCGCCCATCGACGTGCACCTGATGGTCAAGCCGGTCGACCGGATCGTGCCCGACTTCGCCAAGGCCGGCGCGACCTGGATCAGCTTTCACCCCGAGGCCACCGAACACGTCGACCGCACGATCGGGCTCATCCGCGAGCATGGCTGCCGACCCGGCCTCGTGCTGAACCCGGCGACGCCGATCGACTGGCTCGATTACGTGCTCGACAAGCTCGACCTGGTGCTCCTGATGTCGGTCAACCCGGGGTTCGGCGGGCAGTCGTTCATCCCGGGCGTATTGCCCAAGATCGCGCGCGTGCGCGAGGCGATCGAGCGCAGCGGCCGTGAGGTTCGCCTCGAGGTCGATGGCGGGGTCAAGATCGACAACATCGGTGAGATCGCGGCGGCCGGTGCCGACACCTTCGTCGCGGGCTCGGCGATCTTCGGTACCCGGGACTATCGCGCGACGATCGCCGCGCTGCGTGCCGGCGCCCGGAAAAATCGGCTCGGAGCCGATTAATCGGACTAAATCAGCTCTGAGCCGATTTTCCAGCCGATTTTTTCAGTCCTCGTCGTCGTCGTCCTCTTCGTCGTCGGCGGTCGTGGCCTTGTGCGCGCGCAGCGCGAGCGGGGACGGTACATTACCGGCGGCGCCGGCCATCTGTGCGGCCTTGCCCTTGAGCTTGGGACGCACGCCATAGACCACCATCGTCTTGCCGCGCGCGGTGAGCAGGCCCTGCTCCTCGAGCACCTTGAGCACCCGGCCGGCCATCTCGCGCGAGCAGCCGACGAGGCGTGACAGCTCCTGGCGGCTGACCTTGATCTGCGTGCCCTCGGGGTGCGTCATCGCATCGGGCTCGTTGCACAGGTCCATGATCGCGTGCGCCACCCGGCCGGTGACGTCGACGAACGCGAGGTCGCCGAGCTTGCGGTTGGTGCGGTCGAGCCGGCTCGCGAGCTGCGTGGCCAACTCGAACAGCAGCGTGGGGCTTTCCGCCGCGATCTGCCGGAAGCGCGGATAGGTCATCTCGGCGAGCTCGCACTGCGAGCGCGTACGCACCCAGGCGCTGCGCTGCGGTTGGTCGTTGAAGAGTCCCATCTCGCCGAAGAACTGGCCCTTGTTGAGGTAGGCCAGCACCATCTCGTTGCCTTCCTCGTCCTCGATGAGGACCTCCACCGAGCCCTTGATGACGTAGTAGAGAACGTCAGGGACGTCGCCCGCGTGGATGAGCACGGTCTTGGACGGCACCGTGCGGATGCGGCAATAACTCAGGAACCGATTGATTGCAGGAATGTCGCTCAGTGGTCTGCCAGCAGTCTCCATGCTCCCCGCCCCATGGTTTATGTAAAAAGTTCCGCGGATTTAATACAAGTGCGGTGCATGCCGCAAGCACTCAGATTCGATACGCGGTCCGGGTCATCACGCGTGCAGTGTGCCGCATCAGGCGGCGGATCGCCTCGGGCATTTCGCGGGCGCCGGAATCACGGGCTTCGGCGCCGTGCCGGGCCTCGTCGTCGCGCATCCGCGCGACGATCTCGCGCGAGCGCAGGTCCCCGTCCGGAAGCTCGCGCAGGTGCGATTGAAGGTGGTCGACGACCTGGCGCTCGGTCTCTGCGACAAACCCCAGGCTCAGGCGGTCGCCGGCGAGCCCGGCCAGCGCCCCGATCAGGTAGGAACCCGCGTACCACGCGGGCGCAAGCAGGCTGGTGCGGCTCTGCAACTCCCGCACGCGTTGCTCACACCAGGCCAGGTGATCGGTCTCGTCGCGAGCCGCGCTCTCGAGATGCGCCCGCAAGCCGGGATCGCGCGCCGTCAGGGCCTGCCCGTGGTACAGGGCCTGGGCCGCGATCTCCCCCGCATGATTGACCCGCATCAGCCCGGCCGCGTGCCGGCGGGTGGCTGGGTCGGAGACCTCGTCCGGGATGGCCTCGGCGGGGTAGGGGCGGGCTGCCACGTTGGCGGCCGCCACGGTGCGAAGGGCCTGGTCGACCCCCTGGATCAGGCGGTCCGCCAGGCTCAGCTCGCGGGATCGTGGCATGGACACATCTTATATTAGGCCGCCTGGTGTGGGTCGCGGGGAGGCTCCCGCGAGCTTTGCAAACCCTGGTCCTGTGAAGTAAGATTCGCGGCTCTTTGCACGGTGCCCGGCCCGCGCAGCTGCCTTCTGGCAGGCGCAGCCCGGGGCCTTGGGTTCCTTCGGGAATCCTTCGGGAGCCTTCGTATGAGCACAGTTTTTGCGCGCTCCGAGAGCGTGCGGCGCGACTGGTTCGTGGTGGACGCGAGCGGCAAGACGCTCGGCCGTCTCGCGACCCAGCTCGCCATGCGCCTGCGCGGCAAGCACAAGGCCGAGTACACGCCGCACGTGGACACGGGCGACCACATCATCGTGTTGAACGCCGAGAAGATCCGGGTCACGGGCGACAAGCTCCGGGACAAGATCTACTACTGGCATACCGGCGCGATCGGTGGCATCAGGAGCAAGTCGCTCGAGAAGCTCATGGCCGAGCACCCCGAGCGCGCCATCGAGTTCGCCGTGAAGGGCATGCTGCCGAAGAACCCGCTCGGCCGGCAGATGTACCGGAAGCTGCACGTGTTCAAGGGCGACAAGCACCCCCACGCGGCCCAGCAGCCGAAGCCGCTCGAGATCTGATTCAAACGCCACGCCAGGATTGCCAGGACCGAACGATGCCCGCGACTACGAACTACGGTACAGGCCGCCGCAAGACTGCCACCGCCCGCGTCCACCTGCGGCCAGGCAAGGGCAGCATCCAGATCAATGACCGCACGATCGAGGAGTTCTTCGGTCGCGAGACGGCACGCATGATCGTCCGCCAGCCGCTCGAGGCCGTGCAGATGTCGGATCGCTTCGACGTGACCGTGAACGTCGACGGCGGCGGGACCACCGGTCAGGCCGGCGCCATCCGCCACGGGCTGACCCGCGCGCTGATCGAGTACGACGAGAGCCTCCGCAAGCCGCTGCGCACCGCCGGCTTCGTCACGCGCGACGCGCGCGAAGTCGAGCGCAAGAAGGTCGGTTTCCGCAAGGCGCGCCGCGGTACACAGTTCTCCAAGCGCTGATTACACTACGGCGCATCACCCGCTTTTGGGGGATCGTCTAGCGGTAGGACAACGGACTCTGACTCCGTTTACCTAGGTTCGAATCCTAGTCCCCCAGCCAACCACGAAGCCCCGCCCAAGCGGACGCAGCCCCGCCCGGTGCGGGGCTTCGTCTATTCCCTCTTCTCGAGTTGCTTCACCATGAAGGCCGAAGTCGACGGACAGAGGTCCGCGAACTCGCGCGTCGACCGGATCGGCGCGGGCGCGGTGTCGCGGTCGACGCGGCTGTAGCCCCGCGCAGCGAAGAAGCCTTCCGCCGTGGTCGTGAGCAGATAGATCGAGCGCACGCCGCGCGACGCAGCGTACGCCTCGGCATGCGCGACGAGTTGCCTGCCAATGCCGGCGGTGCGTGACACAGGGGTCACGACGAGCGAACGCAGCAGCGCAACCCGTCCGAAGAGCTCCAGACCCACGAGCCCGACCGGTGCAGCGCTGTCCCCGGCCAGGAAGAAGTGCTCGAGCTTGTCGTCGGCGAGGTCCTCCGTCGGCAGCCCGGCTGCCTCGAGCAGCGCAACCGCTGCCGCATGGGGCGGCCGGCCGCTGATCCTCGATGAGGGGACAGATTCAGGTTCCACGGGCGGGCGGTCCGGCCTATTCTCTACGGGAGGGTTAGTCTGCTCCGATCTCGCGGAAAATAAACCTGACCCTTTGTCCCGCATGTGCTTCGGGAACATAAACCTGACCCTCTTCGCGCATGTCGTTCGTAAGCGAGCTCCGGCGGCGAAACGTCGTTCGCGTCGCGATCGTCTAGCGTCGATCGTGGCTGATCCTGCAGCTCGCGGACGTGTTCGGGGCCCTGCTCGACCGCCCGCTGGCCGGCAGCTGGTCGGCTGCTGCGTCGCTCGGCTGCGATCGGCGTGATGCTGGTGACGGTGACGCCGGAGGGCCTGGTGCGCACCAGCGAGATCGATCGTGACCGCGGATCGCGCCGCAGACCGGGCGCGCCGGGTTGGCGGACTACTGGCGTTCGCGCGGTTGGCCGGACAAGTGCCGTCCGCGCGGCGTGGACTTCGAATGCGACTGAGGTCGCTTACCGGGTCAGCGTAACGACGCCGTCGGCCGTTCCGACCAGCAGCACATCGGCCGGGCGGCGTGCGAAGAGACCGACGGTCACGACCCCGGCGATCTGGTTGATCTCCGTCTCGAGCCCGACCGGGTCCTCGATCTGCAGGCCCCGGACGTCGAGGAGGTGATTGCCGTTGTCGGTCACGACGCCCTCGCGCAGCGCCGGCTGACCGCCGAGCTTGATGAGCTGGCGGGCGACGTGGCCGCGCGCCATCGGGATGACCTCCACCGGCAGCGGGAAGCCGCCTAGCCGGTCGACCAGCTTCTGGTCGTCGATGATGCAGACAAAACGGCGCGACGCCGCCGCCACGACCTTCTCGCGGGTCAGCGCGCCGCCGCCGCCTTTCACCAGCGCGAAGGCGCGTGTCGCCTCGTCGGCGCCGTCGACGTAGAGCGGCAACTCCCCCGTGGCATTCAGTTCCAGGACCGGGATGCCGTGCGCCTTGAGCCGCTGGGTGCTCGCCTCGGAACTCGACACGGTTCCAGCGATGCGCCCGCGCAGGCTCGCCAGCCCCTCGATGAAGAAGTTGACCGTGGAACCCGTGCCCACACCCACGATGGTTCCGTCGCCGACCAGATCGAGCGCCGCCTCGGCGGCCTGCTGCTTGCGGATGTCCTGGTTCATGTTGCGACCCCCGGAAACAACTGTGCCCGCTTTCGCGGGCACAGTCTTTATCTCGGAGGAGGCGGCGATCTTCCTATCGGCGAGGTCGCCACCTCTTGTTCCGATGCGTCCTACTTCTTCTTAGCGGCCTTTTTCTTGCCAGCCTTCTTCTTGGACGACTTCTTTGCCTTAGCTGCCATGTTGGATCTCCATGTCGGGTTAGTCCGGGCGCAGTATTTACAGAAATCAATTCCCGAATGCAAGAGGCACGTCACGGATCTCTGCTATGCCTCTCGCTGATCACCGAGCGTCGGAATGCGCGCCGCGATCGAGCGATGCGTCGCTCGCGCTGGAAATCAAGACACTTCCTCACGCGAGCGTGAGTATGAACTTCCACTCCCGGTCACTCACCGGCGTCACCGACAGCCGATTGCCCCGTCGCAGTATCACCATGTTCTTGAGGGCTCCACGCGCATGTTTGCGCAGGGTTTCGAGCGTGATCGGCGGGTCGATCCGCCGCTCGAGGCGGATGTCGACGCTGTACCAGCGGGGCTCGTCGGGATCGCTCTCGGGATCGTAGTAAGGGTGCTTGGGGTCGAGGGCAGCGGCCTCGGGGTAGCCTGCACGCATGACGCGCACGATGCCGACGATGCCGGGAACGTCGCAGCTCGAGTGATAGAGGAAGCCGAGATCGCCCTTGCGCATCTCGTCCCGCAGCATGTTGCGCGCCTGGTAGTTGCGCACGCCGTCCCAGGCGGTGGTCTGATTCTTCGCGCGGGCCAGGTGGTCGACCCCGAAGGTCGAGGGCTCGGTCTTGAAGAGCCAGTGGTTCACTTCCTTCTCCTTTCATGACGTGATCGGAGTCGCGACGGTCGCAGGATGCCGCGTTCCGTGACGACCACGTCGAGGGGGACGTCCCAGGGTGCGGCCTCGAGCCGCGTGCTTTCCTGGCATGCGAAGGCGACGCCGACGATGCGCGGCCGGCGCCAGCTGTCGGCGGTGAGTCGCCGACGCAACGCCCGATCGTAGTAGCCCGCGCCCATGCCCAGCCGCTGTCCCTGCCGGTCGAAGCCTACGAGTGGCGTGAGGACCACGTCGAGGCGGCGCAGTGCGATGGCGAGCGCGGGCTCGTCAGCGGGCTCCGCGATGCCATACCAGTTGCGCGTGAGCGCGCGGTCATCGGCGAGCGGCAGGAAGCGCAGGGTGCGACGCCGCTGGCTCGTGATGCGGGGCGCGTACAACCGCACTCCGCCGCGGCGCGCTTCGCGGATGTATTTCGCGAGGTCGACCTCGCCGTCCCTGGCCAGATAGAGCGCGACGCGGCGGCCGCGTGCGGTGAGACCGAGCCTGCGCAGCGACGCCACGATGCGCCGCTCGGCGCGGAGCCGTTCCCGCCCGGTCAGCGCGCGCCGCAGGCGACGCAGCCGCTGCCGTTCATCCGCCAGTTGCCGGAAGCGCTGCGCCATGGAGGCCCGCAGGGAAAGAGGAGAGGCGCCACCCGCCTGTGCCGTCACGCTCCATTGCTCTCGACATGGAGCAACAATCGGGGAAGACCGCGGCACTTAAGGCTTTCCGCCCGGGGCGGACCTGCACAATGCTGCCGACTAGTCTGACTCCCCTGGGTTTTGACTTACGGTCGAGAGGTAACCCGGACCGTGTCGAACACCGCAGGCGGCGCCAAATCGACGGGGTGCGCTTCGCACCCCTCACATTTCCAGTTGCTTGCCTTTCTCCAGCGCGGACTCGACGCGCTCTCGCATCCCGCGCAGCCGCGCGCCGAGGTCGCCTTCGAGCGGGCCGCCGTGGCGGCGCACCTTGATCAGCTCGTTGGCGATATTCAACGCCGAGATCACCGCGATCCGGTCCAGGCCGACCACCTTGCCCGTGTCCCGCACCTCGCGCATCTTGGAATCGAGGTACTCGGCGGAATCGAGCAGGTCCGAGCGCTCCTCGGCCGGGCAGGCCACCTGGTACTCACGATCGAGCACGCGGACGCTCACCCGGGTGATGCGATCGTCGCTCATGCGCTGTGCTCCATGGACTTGAGTCGGCCGATCATGGCCTCGACCCGGGCCCGCACCTGCTCGTTCTTCTGCAGCAGGTTGGCCCGCTCGGATATGAGATTGTCCTGGCGGTGGCGCAGGGCGCGGTTTTCTTCCTTGAGCTGCAGGACGGCGGCGACCAGCTCGTCCAGGCGGCGCTCGAGGCGGCGCAATTCGGCTTCGACCGGGGACTTTGCGGTGGTGTCGTTCATGCGGGGAACTATAGGGCGGCCCCGGCGGGGAAGCAATTGAAGGGTCGGCGGCGGGTCGGAATGTTACGATAAGTCCAATGACTTCCTCGCTGGCCTTCACCGAAGTCGCGCAGGCGCTCGCGGCTGGTGGCTCGTCAGTCCACGCCGCCGAGGCGCACGGCTGTCTGTGCGGCGCACTGTGCGTGCGGAGCGGCTTCGGCTTCGGCGACTGGCTGGACGAGATACTGCCGGACACCGTTACGCTGCCCGATCCCGATGGACCGCTGGCGGACCTGTTCGAGCAGAGTGCCGCCGAGCTCGCGGCGCCCGACATGGAATTCGACCCGCTGTTGCCCGGCGACGACGCCTCGCTCGACGAACGCATCGATGCATTGTCCGCCTGGTGCCAGGGTTTTCTGTACGGGTTCGGCTCGGCGGCGCCGACCGGACGTACGGTGCCCACCGGCGAGGTGGCCGAGGTCCTCGCCGACTTTGCCGAGATCTCGCGTGGCGGATCGGTGGGCATGGACCCGACCGAGATCGAGGAAGACGCCTACATGGAACTCGTCGAGTTCCTCAGGGTCGGCGTGCAGCTCGTCTACGACCAGCTCGCCGCCGAGCGCCGGACACGTTCCGGTCCGCCCACCCGCCACTGAGTGATCCATGACCGTTCGCAAGGATGAGTTCGCCCGGCGGCGGCGCCAGTTGATGCGGATGATGGGCAAGGGCGGCATCGCCATCCTGCCGACGGCGATGGAGAAGCAGCGCAACAGCGACGTGCACTACTTCTTCCGGCCTGACAGCGACTTTCACTACCTCACGGGATTCAACGAGCCCGATGCGGTCGCCGTGCTGGTCCCCGGCCGCGCCCAGGCCGAGTACATCCTGTTCGTGCGCGACCGCGATCCCGCCCGCGAAACGTGGGACGGCAAGCGGGCCGGCCCCGACGGCGCCACCCGTGACTACGGCGCGGACGATGCATTCCCGATCGGCGACATCGACGACATCCTGCCGGGGCTGATCGAGAACTGCAGCCGCGTGTACTACACCATGGGCCTCAATCCCGAGTTCGATCAGCGTGTGATCGGCTGGGTGAACAGCCTGCGCGGCCAGTCCCGGCTCGGCATTCACACGCCGCAGGAGTTCGTCGCGCTCGATCACCAGCTGCACGACATGCGGCTCTACAAGGGTCGCACCGAGCTCGGCGTGATGCGCCGCGCCGCGCAGATCGCGGTCGGCGCGCACCTTCGGGCGATGCGCGCCACGCGGCCGGGGGTGTTCGAGTACCAGGTGATGGCGGAGATCCTGCACGAGTTCCACCGCCACAACGCCGACATCTCCTATCACCCGATCGTGGGCGGCGGAGCGAACGCCTGCACGCTGCACTACCACGCGAACAACGCCGAGCTCGCGGACGGCGACCTGCTGCTCATCGACGCCGGTTGCGAATACCACTATTACGCCTCGGACATCACCCGCACCTTTCCGGTCAATGGTCGATTCACGGCCGAGCAGCGCGCCGTGTACGAGGTGGTGCTCGACGCGCAGGAAGCGGCGATCGCGCGCTGCCGTCCGGGCAACCACTGGAACGAACCCCACGACGCCGCCGTGCAGGCGATCACGAAGGGACTGGTTCGCCTCGGGCTGCTCAAGGGTCGCGTGCCCAAGCTGGTCAAGGACGGCGCCTACCGGCGGTTCTTCATGCATCGCACGGGGCATTGGCTCGGCATGGACGTGCACGACGTCGGCGACTACAAGGTGGGCGACGAGTGGCGGGTCCTCGAGCCTGGCATGTGCCTGACGGTGGAACCGGGCCTCTACATCCCGGCGGGCAGCAAGGGCGTGCCGCGGCGCTGGTGGAACATCGGCGTGCGTATCGAGGACGACGTCGCGATCACCGCGGGTGGCTGCGAGCTGCTCACCGACGGCCTGCCCCGCACACCCGACGAAGTCGAGCGGGTGATGCGCGCCGCATGAGCGAGGCTGCGCCGGTGGTGACCGACTGCGACGTTGCCATCTGCGGCGGCGGCATGGTCGGCGCCACACTGGCGGTGGCGCTGGCGCCGCTCGGCTTGCGGATCGCGCTCATCGAGGCCGTCGCACCGGGTGCGCCGGAACCGCCGAGCTTCGACGAGCGCACGACGGCGCTCGCGAACGGGAGCGTCCGCGTGTACCGCACGCTCGGTGCCTGGCGCGGGATGGAGCGCGAGGCGACGGCGATCCGCCGCATCCACGTGTCGGAACAGGGCCGCTTTGGCGTCGCGCGGATCGACGCCGCCGAGCAGGGGCTGGACGCACTCGGCTATGTAGTATCGAACCGCGCCGTGGGCGCCGCGTTGTGGCCGGCTGTCAGCAGTCTCGGCAACGTGAGTGTGATCGCGCCGGGGCGGGTCACGGACAGCTCGAACGAAGGCGCGACCCGCCGGCTTACGATCGAGACCGAGGCCGGGCCCCGCGCCGTCGAGGCGCGGCTGGTCATCGCGGCGGACGGTGCGCGCTCCCAACTGCGCGAGCGGGTCGGCATCACGGCCACGCACTGGGACTACGAGCAGACCGCGATCGTCGCGACCCTGACCACCCAGCGCTTCCACGACCACGTGGCCTACGAGCGATTCACCTCCCACGGGCCGCTCGCCGTGCTGCCGCTCGCCGACGGCCGCTGCGGTCTCGTGTGGACCCACGCACCCGACGAGGCGGCACGGATGCTGACCCTGCCGGATGCGGACTTCCTGGCCGAGCTGCAGGCAGCGTTCGGCATGCGCCTCGGACGCCTGCTCGGCGTCGGCCGGCGCCAGGCGTACGAGCTCGCGCTGACGCGCGCCGAGCGTCACACCGCGCCGCGATTCGCGATCGTCGGCAATGCCGCGCAGGGACTGCACCCGATCGCTGGACAGGGCTTCAACCTCGGGCTGCGCGACGCGGCAAGCCTGGCCGAGGTGCTGGCCGAGGCGATCGCCGGACGGGGACACGGACCCGGGTTCGACCGAGACGCTCGATGCCTACGCCGCGTGGCGCGACGAGGACCGCCGGCGCATCGTGGGGTTCACGGACGGGCTCGTGCGCCTGTTCGGCACGCCACTCGGCCTGGTGCGCAACCTGCGCGGGCTCGGGTTGCTGGCGTTCGACATGCTGCCGCCCGCCAAGAGCGCGATGGCGCGCCTCTCCGTCGGCGCCGCGGGTCGCATTCCGCGGCTCGCGCGCGGCGTTCCCCTGCCGCAGGTGCGCGCGTGAGCGCGGCACGGACCGACTTCGACATCGTGATCGTGGGCAGCGGCATGGTCGGCCCCTGCCTCGCGGCGCTCGCGGCACGGGACGAGCGGCTCGCGGGGCTGCGGGTCGCGATCGTCGAGCCGACGGACCCGAAGCCGCCGCGGACGGACGACGTCGACCTGCGCGTCTCGGCGCTGTCGCGTGCCTCGCAACGGATCCTCGACGCGGTCGAGGCGTGGGAGCCGATCGCGCCGCTGGCCTGCGCCTACGCCGAGATGGTCGTGTGGGACGCCTCGAGCCGGCACGATGCCCGCGACGCGTTGCGCTTCTCGGCGGCGGAGACGGGCGAGCCCGACCTCGGCCACATCGTCGAGAACGTTCGCGTGCAATGGGCGCTCAGCGAATCGCCGGAGATGCGCCGGCTCACCCGCCTGCGCACCGCGCTCGAGGGGCTCACGATCGATGAGAACTGCGCGAGCCTCGAGCTCGCCGACGGCCGCCGTGTGAGCGCCGCGCTGGTGGTCGGCGCGGACGGTGGGCCGTCGCCGACGCGCACGCTTGCGCAGATCGAGCGCGACGGCCGGCCCTATCCGCAGGCGGCCGTCGTGGCGCACCTGCGGACCGAGCGACCGCATGCACACACGGCGTGGCAGCGCTTCCTGGCGAGCGGCCCGATCGCGCTGCTGCCGCTCGCCGATGGCCGCGTATCGATCGTGTGGACTACGACCCCCGCCGAGGCGGAGGAACTACTTGGCGCGAGCACAGAGGAATTCGCGGCGCGGGTGGGCGAGGCCTGCGATCACGTGCTCGGTGCGATGACGCTGGCGAGCGAGCGAGCGCGGTTTCCGCTCGCGCTGTGGCACGCACGCGAGTACTGCCGGCCGCGGCTGGCGCTCGTGGGCGATGCCGCGCACACGATTCATCCACTGGCGGGGCAGGGCGCGAACCTGGGCCTGCTCGATTGCGCCTGCCTCGTCGAGGTCCTGTCGGGTGCGATTGGCTCTGGCGAGGACTGGACGGGTCTGCGCGTGCTGCGCCGCTACGAGCGCTGGAGGCGCAGCGAGAATGCGCTGATGATGGGCTGTGGTGGACGGGCTGAACCGGCTCTTCGGCTCGGACAGCTCCGCGATGTCGGCGGCTCGCCGCCTCGGCATGACCCTGGTCGGACAACAGTCTTTCGTGCGCCGCGCACTGATCGAGCGCGCACTCGGCACGAGCGGCGACGTCCCCAGGCTCGTACGCGGCGCCGCATGAGTCTCGCCACTGAGGGCATGGCCTCTGGCCGCCCGGGCGCAACCGAATGAACGCTCCGCACGACCCGCCGTTCACGCAGGCGCCACCGCCTCTCGGCAACCAGTATCGCGACGATGCTCTGCTCGTCTCGTGGCTGCGCCGGACATTGCCGCTCACGCGCATGCGCGAGTTCGAGCCCGAGATCGACGAACTGGGCGCCTTGGCTGGCGGGCCGCTCTACCAGCTTCAACTCGCAGACCGCATGAGCGAGCCCCGGCTCACGCAATGGAGCGCCTGGGGCGAGCGCATCGATGCCGTCGAGCTGACGCCGCTCTGGCGCGAGGCGGAGCGGATCACGCTTCAGTACGGCCTCGTGGCAACGGCATATGAGCGCCGCCACGGGCACCTGTCGCGCATCGAGCAGTTCGCCAAGGTCTACTTGTTCCACCCGTCCTCCGATGTCTACACCTGTCCGCTCGCGATGACGGACGGCGCGGCGCGGACCCTGCTCTCGAGCGGCAACACACGGCTGATCGAGCGCGCCGTGCCGCGGCTGACCACGCGTGATCCCGCCCGCTTCTGGACCAGTGGCCAGTGGATGACGGAGACGACAGGCGGCTCGGACGTCGGTCGTTCGCAGACCCGCGCTGCGCCGGACGGGGACCGCTGGCGGCTGCACGGTCGCAAGTGGTTCACCTCCGCGGTCACTTCGCAGATCGCACTGACCCTGGCCCGGCCGGACGGCAATCCTGCGGGGGGCAAGGGCCTGGCGCTCTTCTACGTCGAGCTGCGCGACGGGGCGGGGCGGCTGAACGGCATCCGTGTGGACCGGCTCAAGGACAAGCTCGGCACGCGCAAGGTGCCGACGGCGGAACTCACGCTGGAGGGGACGGCGGCGGAACTGGTCGGCGAGCGCGGAAACGGCACACGCGCTATCGAGCCGATGCTGGCGGTAACGCGGATGTGGAACAGCGTCTGCGCGATCGCCTTCATGCGCCGCGGTCTGGCGCTCGCGCGGGCCTACGCGGCGCAGCGCGAAGCCTTCGGCCAGCCGCTCGCGGCGCTGCCCTTGCACGCCGATACGCTTGCGATGCTCGAGGCCGAGACCTGGGGTGCGTTCCTGATGACCTTCCTGCTGGTGGAGCTGAACGGCCGGCAGGAGTGCGATGAGCTCGACTCGGAGCAGGGCGCGCTGCTCCGGATACTCACGCCGCTCACCAAGCTCGCCACCGGCAAGCAGTGCGTCGCCGTCGTGAGCGATGTGATCGAGAGCTTCGGGGGCGCAGGCTACGTCGAGGACACCGGGCTGCCGCAGCTTCTCCGCGACGCCCAGGTGCTGCCGATCTGGGAGGGCACGACCAACGTGCTGTCACTCGACCTGCTGCTGAGGTCAGGTTTCGCGACTGGGCTGGCCGCGCTCCTGGGACGCGCATCCGCGGCCCTGCGGGCAGTGAGCGACCCGCAGCTCGCCGCCGCCGGACGCCGGGCGATCGCCGCGCTCGAGCGCGTGGCGCTCTGGACGGATGCGGGGCACGACCCCGAGGTGCTGCAGGCGGGGGCCCGACGCCTCGCCATGACGGTCGCCCGTGCGCTGCAGCTCGCGCTGCTGTGCGAGCATGCGCAGTGGATGCTGGACAACGAGCACGACGCCCGTGGCCGTGCGGCGGCGCTGCGCTACGCCCGGCTGCCCGTGGACCTGCTGCATGAGGTCGACCTGGACCTTGACCGCACGCTGCTCCGCTGAAAGCGGCCGAGTACGACCCGCCGGAGCACCCGGCGCCACCGTCGCTTATCTCGACTGAGCCAGCGCCACCGCGTCGGCACCCGCTGGAAATCGGAGCTGCCCAGACGCATCGTTCGCGGCACGCCAGACCACCTCGGCCACGTCGGACTCGGTCGTCACCGCAGCCGGCTGCGCAAATGAAGCGAAGATGCGCTGCGCGAAAGGCGCGTACGCCTCGGGGATCAGCCCGTCCATGCGCGTTCCCGTGTTGCTCGTAAAGCGCGTGGTCGGCCCGTAGCCCGGCTCAACCAGCTTCACGCGCACGTCGAAGGCCTCGAGCTCGAGCGCGAGCGACGCGGTGAACGCTTCGATGGCCATCTTGCTCGCGGTGTACACGGCCACCATCGGCATCGGCGCCAGCGTCGCACTCGAGGTCACGTTCACCACCAGGCCCGACCTCCGCGCGCGGAACTGGGGCAGCACCGCCTGCGTCATCGCCATCACGCCGAGGGTGTTGGTCTCGAACACCTCGCGCACCGTGGCCATCGGCGTGGCCTCGAAGGCGCCGAAGAGCCCGATGCCCGCGTTGTTGACGAGCACGTCGATGGGCCCACTCGCCTCGAGCGCGGCCGCGATGCTCTCGGGCTTCGTCACGTCGAGCGCCAGCACGCGGAGCCGTTCCGACCGGGGCAGAGCGTCTTCGCGCGGCGTTCGCATGGTGGCGACCACGTTCCAGCCCTGCGAGTGGAAGTGGCGCGCGGTCTCGAGGCCATAGCCAGAAGAGCAACCAGTGATGAGCACAGTCTTCATGGTGGTTTCCATAGTGGTTTTCATGGTGGTTACGATAGCGAAGGCGCGCTGGACTCTCTACTATGCGAAGTCCACATTTCATTTGTGATCGTCCGGCCATGAACGACCCGCTCTCGGAAGTCATCACGCTGCTTCAACCGCGTACCGTGTTCTCGAAGCGCATCAGCGGCGCCGGTCGCTGGGGTGTCCGCTACTCTGACTTCGGCCAGCCAAGCTTCTGCGCCGTGCTCGAGGGCCGCTGTCGTCTCGCCGTCGACGGCCACCGTGCCCTCACGCTCGAGGCGGGCGACTTCGTGCTCCTGCCGGCGACGCCGGGCTTCATCTTGTCGGGCTTCGAGCCGGTGAGGCCCAAGCGCATCGACCCGAAGGTGACGCCCGCGCCGACGGGTGAAGTCCGACACGGCACGCGCGGTGGGCGCCCCGATGTGCGGTTGCTCGGCGGCTACTTCGTCTTCGACTCGCCCGATGCGGCGTTGCTGGTGTCGCTGCTGCCGGCACTGGTGCACGTGCGTGGCGCCGAGCGGCTCTCGGTACTGGTGCGGCTCGTCGGCGAGGAATCGAGCGCACGGAGGTCGGGCCGCGACCTCGTGCTCACGCGCCTCGTGGAGGTGCTGCTAATCGAAGCGCTGCGATCGACGTCGGGTGAAGACGCGCCTCCTGGGCTGCTGCGCGGGTTGGCCGATACGCGACTCGCGCCGGCGATGGGCCAGATGCACGGCCAGCTCGCGCGTTCGTGGACGGTGGCCCAGCTCGCGAAGACGGCCGCGCTTTCGCGCTCGGCGTTCTTCGAGCGCTTCACGCGCACCGTGGGCCTGCCGCCGATGGAATATCTGCTCGCCTGGCGCATGGCCGTCGCGAAGGATCTGCTCCGCCGCCACGACTTCGGGCTCGCCGAGGTCGCCGAACGCGTCGGCTACGGCTCGGCGAGCACCTTCAGCACCGCGTTCAGCCGGCACGTGGGCCAGCCTCCGAGTCGCTACGCGCGCGCAGACCGCCGTGGCCTCCGGCTCGTCGCTAGTGCGGTGCCGCCCCGGGCGCTATGATTTCCACGCAGCGCGGCCAGGGGGGAGAATTCACGCTTTTCGGGAGCGATGTCATGGAGTGGCCCACGCTCGGCGTTTCTCCGGAAGAGGCGCAAAGGCGCTTCGACGCGCTGCAAGCCAAGCTCGTCGATCAGTGGAAGCTGATTGGGGGCTACAACGTCTTCGAGCAGACGATGGTCGTCGTCCCCTCCGTCTCGCTCGACCTCAACGCGCCCGCGTCGGTACTGCAGATGTACGAGGAGAGGATGCTCTTCCTCCTGCTGCTGCTTCGCAAGCCGCGTGCTCGGATCATCTACCTTTCCTCGATGCCGATCCTGCCGGACATCCTGGACTACTACATGAGCCTGCTCCCGGGCGTGATTCCCAGCCATGCGCGCCGCCGCCTGGAGACCGTCCCCGTGCTCGACGCGACCCCACGGCCCCTCACTCGCAAGATTCTGGAGCGGCCGCGGCTGATCGAACGGATTCGCGGCCTGATTCCGCATCCGGAGACGACGCACCTGGTCCCCTACAACACCACGCATCTCGAGCGCGATCTCGCCTTGCGGCTGGGCATTCCCATGTACGGCGCCGATCCGAAGCACCTCGTTCACGGCACCAAGAGCGGCAGCCGGAGACTGTTCGCCGCGGTAGGCGTGCCGCATGCGCCGGGAAGCGAGGACGTTCGGACGGCGGAGGACTGCGTTGCCGCCCTCCGCGCGCTGCGCGAGCTGCGCCCGGAAGTCGGTAAGGCGATCGTCAAGCTCAACGACTCGGTCTCGGGAGAAGGCAACGCCGAGGTCGACCTGGAGGGCCTGCCCCTGAGCGGCGCCAGGGGCGAGCGGGCTGCGCTTCGCGAGCGGCTCGACCACATGAAATTCGAGCTGGCGGACTTCACTCTCGAGCGCTACCTGGAGCTGCTGTACGAGCGCGGCGGCGCGGTCGAGGAGCGCCTGTCGGGGAGGGAGTTCTGCAGCCCCAGCGTCCAGGCGCGGATTACCCCTCTCGGCAGCGTCGAAATACTCTCGACCCACGATCAGCTGCTGGGGGGAAGGGGAGGCCAGTCCTACCTCGGCGCCCGCTTTCCCGCGGATCCCGCCTATTCGACCACCATCGCGCGGGAGACGGAGAAGGTCGCCAGGCGGTTGTCTCAGGAGGGTGTAATCGGGCGCTTTGCGGTCGACTTCGTGGTCGTGCGCGACGGAGCGGATGACTGGAAGCCGTACGCGATCGAGATCAACCTGCGCAAGGGTGGCACCACCGCGCCGTTTCTGATTCTCGAGTTCCTGGTTTCGGGCCGCTTCGACTGGGAACGCTCTGTCTTCGAATCCCCATCGGGCAAGAGCAAGTTCTACGTCGCGGATGACCACCTGGAGAGCGAGGTGCTTCGCGCTCTCACGCCAGAGGACGTGCTCGAAGTCACGGTTCGCAACAGACTGCACTACGACCACACGACGCAGAAGGGAGTCGTCTATCAGATGCTGAGCGCGGTGACCGAGTGCGGCCGGGTTGGAGTGACTGCCGTCGGTGACTCCCCCGAGGAGGCCGAGGCACTCTGGCAGAAGACTCGCGCACATCTGCTGGAGGAAGCCACGGTGGCCGCCCGGGACACCGGATTGGCGCCTGCGGGTTAGCAACCCTAATCCGACAAGAAAAGTTCTTCTCCCATCTGCAGGGAGTGATGAGGCGAACGGTCGCCGCTGTTAACGTGGGTGTTACGAGGCATCCACGTGGGCAGGAGGGCGACCGTTGGCCCTGAGCGAGATGCTGGTACGACCGTCGTCTGCGTCGAATGCGCGATCTGCCCACCGGGGCGTTGCGCATGTATCTCGAGCTCGAAGTGCGGCGGGTCAACTGCCGGCTGTGCCAGGCCGTGAAGCGCGAGCGACTGGAGTTTCTGGCGGACAACCCTTTCTACACCCGGCGCTTCGCGTTCTATGTGGGCCGGCGCTGTCGCACGAGGATGTTGCCGAGGAGTCGCAGCTTGAGAGGAGTCGCAGCTTGAGTGGCATGCGGTCAAGGGGGCTCGACAAGCATGCTGCCCCGTATTTGATCAAGAAAATGAGCAGAATCTACCTACACGACGACCCGAAGAGCCTGAAAAGATTCCCGGCGAGCTCATCAAGGGACTAGGGCCTGTAACACTACGTGATAATCATGCGGCATGGATCAATCACCGCTGCTCAGTTCGCTCGCATCGAGCCATTCCTGCCGGTGCAACATGGCAACGTGTCGCTCAGAAATCTGCAGGTCATCAATGCGATCCTCTACGTGGCCGAGCACGGCTGCAAGTGGCGCGGACTGCCGAAGCGCTTCGGCAACTGGCACACGATCTACACGCGCATGACCGCTGGGCGAAGGCCGGGGTGCTCGATCGGTTGTTCGAGGAACTGCAGCATCAGCAGCTGATCCGCGTGCGCATCGAAGCGGTAAGCCTCGACAGCACCATCATCAAGGTGCATCCCGACGGCACTGGCGCACTAAAAAAAACGGACCACAAGCCATCGGCAAGTCTTGCGCCTGCTGGACCACCAAAGTTCATATGGTTGTCGAGGATCCTCGAACGGACCTGACGTTCTCGCTCTCGCCCGGGCAGGCGCACGATGCGCCCGCTGGCCGCGAGTTGATGCAAACGCTGTGGGGCCTGCCGCGCCGCTGTCGATTGATCATGGACCGAGCGTACCAAGGTGACGCGACGCGCCAGTTGGCGCTCGAGCTCGGCTTCACTCCGGTCGTGCCGCCCGTCTCGACCCGACTTGAGCCGTGGCGGTACAGCAAAGCCTGGTACAAGCGTCGCAACGAAATCGAGCGACTGTTTCGCCGACTCAAGGGCTTCCGGCGCATCTTCAGTCGCTTCGACAAGCTCGACGTCATGTTCATGGCATTCCTGTGCTTCGTCCTCGTCGTCGAAGCACTGCGATAGTGTGAACAGGCCCTAGATGAAGTCGAGGTGGAAGGTGGAGGACACTAGGTCTTGCGACTGATCGCTTCTGGGCCGTTTGCAGACTTCTGCTTTCAGGGCCCGAAGCGGACATCTACGTTTGCGAAAAGCAAAGGTTAGCGCGCCCGACCGTCACCAGTTACCGAGAGTATAGGTGTCGTAGAAGGATAGCCCATTGCTCCAAAGCAACATGACGAGTCCAAATGCGGTGTGAACGCTTCGACGAGTCGTGATCAGCCCAATTACGGCGGCCACCATCGAAGCAGTCCAATATGTGACATAGCTCGTACGGAACCCCCATTCTGTGCCCTTTATGAGCGTGTCTATCAAATCAATCACGTTTAGCACCAGGAAACCGCCATAGAACCAGTTGCGGATCGAAAGAAAGTAAGCCCAAGAGTCATCAACAATCGTCAACCGATAGGGAACGAGAATTACCGCGATTGAAAACAGTGCGATGGCGTACAGGGCAAGGAACATGAACAGACCTACCCCAAACTCAGACGTAAGGTCGTTCCACTTGAACTCCCACCACCAGAAGTTGAGCAACCACGTAAAGATAAATGCGACCCACGTGAGGTACGTAACTTCCAGTCGTATCGGTGGTCCGTGATGTCGGAGCCGGTGGACAGCATTGCTGAGACTCCCGAGGATATGGGTGATTCCGAGACCGACGATGATCGAGATCAAAACCATCGCGTACTCGAATGGACTCATAAGCCTCGCTCCCTAGCTTGCGTCAGAGCTCCCGGCGCTTGAAATTGTACGAATAATCCAAGGCCGCTGTGTATTGGGGTCAAATGTCGTCGAAGACTGAATGGCAACGGCGGTGGCGGGGCTACGTTACCGCGTGGAGGTCCGCAACCCGAAGCAGACCCACGTTCGGTGTCCGGGTAGACGGGTGAATCCCAGTTACGTCTCTTCCCGCCGTCGCGTCGCGGAGCCTGCCTGGTCGAACATCTTCGCCAACTGCTCGCTCTGCTTCTGGGTGGGCCGCTTACGTGCGACGCGATGCTGGTACGTCCACTCATCCGTATCGGCGTGCCACGTCGCGAGCACCTTGTTGTGATGGCAGGCGATCTCGGTCACCGGAACCGGCGATGCCCTGCTCACGCGCCAGCAACTCTCGCAAACCTGATCTGGTCGTTTCACTTGACTACCTTCTGTTTAGCTTGAGTTGGCTGACGCAGCATATGCCGCAGACGAGCACGGCTGCTAAAGCTTGACGGTTCATACTCAGTCGTCAATGAACGTCCAGGTGTCGGCACCATCGAATCGGCGCACGCGGACCGCTGCAATCAGCTTAGGATCGAAGTTGCCGAGGTTGACGCCGTGCTTGCAGCCAGGAGTTGGCTGCAATGGTTCCCAGTGTGTGACACACCCACACGTCCTGCAGTGGATGGTGCGCAGCGTTTTGTCTCCCCAGATGTACTCTGCGGTTGCTTCCGGATGACCCTGGATTTCGACGGTACCGTACTCAAAGTAGACCCACGGCCCACCAATGCGCCGGCACTTGGAACAGTTGCAGGCGGTGGCAACCTCTGGGGTAGAAGGCAATTTCATCCGAACTGCGCCGCAGTGGCATGAGCCTTCGTGCATTTGCGTTCTCCGAGAAGGAAGGGTCTTAATGATGCCGTCTAACAACAATTACGCCGCGTGGGTATACGGCTCATTACAGAGGAATGCGGCGCGATTTTGTAGCACGGAACGCCTACAGACCCAAATCCTCTGCGGTGGGATGTCTGCTTGTGGGCCGAACTGAGACCGTCAAGGTTGAGTACGATCTGACACGGGCTGTCAGATCAAGACTGGGTCAGGGCACCTTATTCGCCAGCTCGAGTCGCAATGTGTAATACCATCAGCGACTCGTACACATGCGCGCGGCACTACGACCATGCGAACCAACATCGTCATCGACGACAAGCTGATATCGGAGGCCATGAAGCTGTCCGGCGCGCCGAGCAAACGCCAGGTCGTCGAAGACGGGCTGCGCCTGCTGGTTCGGCTGAAGCGGCAGGAGCGGATCCGCCGTGCACGCGGTAAGTTGAGGTGGACGGGCGACCTGGGCGAGGTGCGTCGCGGCTGACGACCACCACCAGTGATCGTCGTCGACGCCTCGGTCTGGATCGACTACTTCAACGGCGCGGCAGTACCACATACCCGATTGCTGGACGCGCGCGCGTGCTCGCCATCGGAGACCTGATCCTCGCAGAGCTGCTGCAAGGCTTCGACTCTGAACGGAACTCAAGACGTGCCCTCGGCCTGCTCGAGCCACTCGAGTTCTTCGAGATGCTCCAGACACTCGGATTGAAAGTTATCCGGAGCTGATCGCGCTCTGTGTCCCCATCAGCCCTGCAGCGCGTCAACCTTGGCCGCGCAGATGAAATCGTTCTCCGACAGCCCGCCGATCGAGTGGGTCGAGAACCGGACGCGGCAGTAGTTGTAGCCGAGCTCGAGGTCGGGGTGGTGGTCCTCGGCGTTCGCGATCCAGGCCACGGCATTGGCGAAGGCCATCGTGCGGTAGAAATCCTCGAAGCGGAACGAACGCTTGAGCGCCTTGCCGTCCTCGATGATCGCCCAGTTCGAATCGAGCTCACCGAGCAGGCGCTGCGCCGCGGCGGGATCGAGCGCCGGCGTGCCAGGCGTGCAGGCGGCGCACTTGCGTTCGATGAGTCGGGTCATGCCGATTTCTCCCCGGCCGCGGCCCCGTAGGTGCGCGCGACATAGTCCTCGACAAGCTGCTGGAACTCCTCGGCGATGCGCTCGCCCTTGAGCGTCGGGCCCTTCTCGCCGTCGATATAGACGGGCGCCACCGGCCGCTCGCCGGTGCCGGGGAGGCTGATGCCGATGTTGGCGTGCTTGCTTTCGCCGGGGCCGTTGACGACGCAGCCCATCACGGCGACGGTCATCTCCTCGACACCCGGGTAGCGCTTACGCCATTCGGGCATGCGATGGCGCAGATGTCCCTGGATCTTCTGCGCCAGCTCCTGGAAATAGCTCGAGGTCGTGCGCCCGCAGCCGGGACAGGCCACGACCATCGGCGTGAAGGATCGCAGGCCCATGGTCTGCAGCATTTCCTGCGCCACGATCACTTCCTGTGTCCGGTCGCCGCCGGGCTCCGGCGTCAACGACACGCGGATCGTGTCGCCGATTCCCTCCTGCAGCAGCACCGCCATCGCCGCGGTCGAGGCGACGATGCCCTTCGAGCCCATGCCGGCCTCGGTCAGCCCGAGGTGCAGGGGGTAGTCGCAGCGCGACGCGAGGTTGCGGTAGACGGCGATCAGGTCCTGGACCCCGCTCACCTTGCAGGAGATGACGATGCGGTCGTGCGGAAGCCCCAGCTCCTCGGCGCGCCGCGCGCTCTCGAGCGCGGAAACCACCAGCGCCTCGCGCACCACGTCGTTCGCATCGGCAGGCTCCGCGCGGCGCGAGTTCTCGTCCATCATCCGCGTCAGCAGGTCCTGGTCGAGGCTGCCCCAGTTGACGCCGATGCGCACCGGCTTGCCGTGTCGGCACGCGACCTCGATCATCTCCGCGAACTGCGGATCGCGCTTGCTGCCCCGCCCCACGTTGCCGGGGTTGATCCGGTACTTGGCGAGAGCTGCGGCGCAGTCCGGGTGCTCGCGCAGCAGCTTGTGGCCGTTGAAATGGAAATCGCCCACGATCGGCACGGTCACGCCCTGCCGGGCGAGCTTCGCGACGATGGCAGGCACCGCGGCTGCCGCCTCGTCGGTGTTGACGGTGACGCGCACGAGCTCCGAGCCCGCCTGCGCGAGCGCACGCACCTGCTGCACGGTCGCCTCGACGTCGGCCGTGTCAGTATTGGTCATCGACTGCACGACCACCGGATGGTCGCCGCCCACCAGGACGGCGCCCACCCGCGCGGTTACGCTGCGGCGTCGTCGGGTGGCGCTCACTGCTTGGCGGCTCCGGCCGCGGCCGTGGCGCCTGCGGCAACCTGCTGCTGCCAGCGCGCGACGTTCGCGTCCAGCACGTCGAGTGGCACCGCGCCGCTGCCGAGCACCACATCGTGGAAGGCGCGGATGTCGAACTTGTCGCCGAGCTCTTTCGTCGCCCGCGCACGCAGTTCCTTGATCCTGAGCTCGCCGATCTTGTAAGCGAGCGCCTGGCCGGGCCAGGCGATGTAGCGGTCGATCTCGTTCACGATGTCGAGCTCCGTCTTGGCGGCATTCGCCTTGAAGAAGTCTATCGCCTGCTGCCGGGTCCAGCCCTTGTCGTGCATGCCCGTGTCGACGACCAGCCGCACCGCGCGCCACATCTCGTAGGTAAGCTGCCCGAACTTATCGTACGGGTCTTCGTAGAGTCCCATCTCCTGGCCCAGGCTCTCGCTGTAGAGTCCCCAGCCCTCGATGAACGCCGTCAGCTCCGAGTTGCGGCGGAACATCGGCAGCTCGCCCAATTCCTGCGCGAGCGCTATCTGCAGGTGATGGCCGGGCACGGCCTCGTGAATCGACAGCACCGGGATCTCGTAGGTCGGCCGCTCCTCGGGCTTGTACAGGTTGACGTAGTAGTAGCCGGCGCGCCGGCCGTCGATCGACGGCCCCTGGTAATAGGCCGTGGTGGTGTCCGGCGCGATGTGGGCCGGGATCGGTCGCACGCCGTAGGGCATGCGCGGCAGCCGTCCGAAATACTCCGGCAGCAGCGGGTCGATGCGCTTCGACATCGCGAGGTACGCCTGCATCAGCTGCTTGGGGTCGGTATACCGGAAGCGTGGGTCGGTGCGCAGGCCCTGCATGAACTCCGCGAGGCTGCCCTTGAAGCCGACCTGCTCGACGATCCTCTGCATCTCGCCGCGGATCCGCGCGACCTCTCGCTGGCCGATGTCGTGGATCTGATCGGCGGTGAGGTCGGTGGTCGTGAACCAGCGGATGCGCTGCTGATACCACTGCTCTCCGCCAGGCACGTCCCGGATGCCGACCGAGTCGCGCGTCGCGGGCAGATACTCCTTCGCGAAAAAGGTGTCGAAGCGGCGATAAGCCGGCAAGACGCCCTCGGCGATCGCCGTGCGGGCCGCCGCGCGCAGCCGCTCCTGCTCCGCGGCCGGGATCGACGCCGGCATCGTGCGGAAGGGTGCGTACCATGGGCTCGCGGTCGGATCGTCGACGAGCTGCTTCGCAATCTGCGCGGGCACGCGCTGCATGATCACGCGCGGCTGCACCAGGCGCTTCTCGATGCCGGTGCGCATCAGGCCGATGGTCTGGTCCACCAGGAGATCGAAGGTCTGGATGCGCGCGATCCAGTTCACGTAATCCTTGCGGGTGTCGAAGGCGAGCAGCTCGACGAGCCGGTCGGCGTTCTGCACTCCCTCCATGTGATTGAGCGGCATGTAGCGCGCACCGAACTCGTATTCATCAATGGCATTGGCGTACACACGGCGGAACAGGTCGCGGTTGAGGCGGTCGCCCTCGTCGAGCGAGGGCGGTGCGATCCCGTCAGCAGCCGCGAGCGCGGCGCGATCGGCTGCATGGCTCGCTTCGATCGCCGCAGGCGACAGGTCGGACCACCGGTCGTCGAAGCGATGATCCCCGAAGTACGTCGCGCGCTGCGGGTTCTCGGCCATGCTGCGGTTCCACTCGGCGTCGAACAGGCGATGCAGGGTCTTGGCCGCGTCCTCGGCGGCCCGCGCGCCGGGCGCCGCAACGCCGGCAGCGGCCGCGAGCACCAGTGCGGAGAGGGCAGGCAAACGCATGATCGATTCGCCCCACAGGATGGCCGGGGCGTGGATGTTGGGTCCGGCCGGGCCGAATGACAAGCCGGGCGGAAATGGGGACATTCTCTATTTCCGGCCTCGCACCCGGTGCGGGCGGAAATAGAGAATGTCCCCATTTCCGGGTAACATCCCGCCACCCATCGCAAGGTCCGTCCGGAGAGTGGCTGGCAACGGCCCGCCGAAGGCGCAACACGCCCGGAAACGCTCAGGCAAAGGTACGGCGGCGCCTGATGGGCTCTGGAGAGCGGCCTCGCAGGGGGCCCACCGAAGGGGTGCGGCGCCGGCGGACCGGCGCCCGATCTCTCAGGTCACCGGACAGAGGGGCGGTGGGTCGAGAGGCCCGCCGCCTTTTTTGCGTTTCCGTGGGGATCGACTGCATGCCATTGCGTACACCGCTCTACGACACGCACGTCGCTGCCGGCGCCCGCATGGTCGACTTCGGCGGCTGGGACATGCCGGTCGCCTACGGTTCGCAGATCGAGGAACACCACGCCGTGCGGCGCGACGCCGGGATGTTCGACGTCTCGCACATGTGCGTCGTCGACCTGCGCGGCGACCGCGTCCGGGACTATCTGCGGCGACTGCTCGCGAACGACGTCGCGAAACTCGCGAAGCCGGGCAAGGCGCTCTATTCATGCATGCTGCGCGAAGACGGCGGGGTCATCGACGACCTGATCGTCTACTTCATGGGCGAGCAGTGGTTCCGGATGGTCGTCAACGCCGCCACCCGCGACAAGGACCTCGAGTGGCTGCGCGCCAACGCCTCTTCCTTCGGCGTCGCCGTCGAGCCGCGCACGGATCTCGCGATGATCGCCGTGCAGGGGCCGAACGCACGCCGGAAGGCCGCGAGCCAGCTCGATGCGGCCCTGGCCGCGCGCGCGCTCGAGCTCGGCGTCTTCCTCGGCGTGGAGGCGGGCGGCTGGTTCGTCGCGCGCACCGGCTACACGGGCGAGGATGGCTGGGAGCTCATGCTGCCCGCGGGCGAGGCGCCCGCATTCTGGCAGAGGCTCAGGGACGCAGGCGTGGCGCAATGCGGGCTCGGCGCGCGCGATACGCTGCGCCTCGAGGCGGGCATGAACCTGTACGGCAGCGACATGGACGAGACGACTTCGCCGCTCGAGTCGGGGCTGGCATGGACGGTCGCCTGGGAGCCGCAGGACCGGGACTTCGTCGGCCGTGGCGCCCTCGCCGCGCAGAATGCGGCGGGTGTCGCGCGCAAGCTCGTGGGGCTGCTGCTCGAGGGGCGCGGCGTGCTGCGCTCGCACCAGAAAGTGATCGTGCCTTCCGTCGGCGACGGCGAAGTCACGAGCGGCAGCTTTTCGCCTACCCTGGAACGGTCTATCGCGCTCGCGCGCGTGCCGGCTCAGACCGCGGATCGTTGTGAGGTCGAGATCCGGGGCCGCTTGCTCGACGCAGCGGTCGTCCGCCCGCCGTTCGTGCGCAACGGCAAGGTCGCCATTCCCCTGTGAAGCTCCATCGGAGGATGTCATGAGCAAGGTCCCGGCCGAACTGCGGTATCAGAAATCCCACGAGTGGGCGCGGCTCGAAGCCGACGGCACCGTGACCGTCGGCATTTCCGATCACGCGCAACAGGCGCTCGGCGACCTGGTGTTCGTCGAGGTCCCGGAGCCGGGCCGGCGCATCGTTGCGGGCGAAGCCTGCGCCGTCGTCGAATCGGTCAAAGCCGCCTCGGACGTCTACAGCCCGGTGAGCGGCGAAATCATCGCCGGCAACGCCGAGCTCGGTGGGCAGCCGGACCTCATCAACCGCGATCCCTACGGCGGCGGCTGGATCATGCGGGTTCGTCCGGCGGACAAGGCGCAGTTCGCGGCGCTGCTCGATGCGAAGGCCTACGAGGCGGCGCTCGCAGCCGAGACTCACTAGACCGGTTTCGCGAAGTCGCAGCCGATGCCATTTATTCCTCACACGCCCGACGACGTCCGCGAGATGCTCGCGACGATCGGCGTGCCCGACATCGAGGCCCTGTTCGACGAGATTCCGCGGGAGCTTCGCGCCGGCGGACTGGAATCGATTCCGCCTGGCCTGACCGAGATGGAGATCGGCCGCTTGATGAGCGAGCGCGCCGCGCGCGATGGCCGGCAGCTCAACTTCATAGGCGCCGGCGCCTACGAGCATCACGTGCCGGCGGCGGTCTGGGCGATCGTGACACGCGGCGAGTTCTACAGCGCCTACACGCCCTACCAGGCGGAAGCGAGCCAGGGGACGCTGCAGCTGTTGTACGAGTTCCAGTCGATGATGACGAGCCTGACGGGCATGCAGGTGAGCAACGCCTCGCTCTACGACGGCGCCTCGGCGGTGGCGGAGGCCTGCCTGATGGCGGTGCGAGCGAACCGCCGCTCGAAGTCGGCGCGCATCCTGCTGCCCGCGAATTTGAACCCGACCTACCGCGCAGTGCTCACGGCGATCGCGGGCAACCAGAATCTCGCCTTCGAGCAGCTGCCCTGGGATGCGCGCGGCGGTCACGTCACCGAGGCGAGCCTCGAGCAGTACCGCGGCAAGGACGTCACCGCTCTCGTCATCCAGCAGCCGAACTTCTTCGGCACGCTCGAGGACGTCGATGCGCTCACGGACTTCGCGCACGCGGCGGGGATGATCGTGATCGCCGTCGTCAACCCGACCTCGCTCGCGGTGCTGAAGCCGCCCGGCGAGTGGGGCGCGAAGGGCGTGGACATCGTGTGCGGCGAGGGTCAGCCGCTCGGCGTGCCGCTGTCCTCGGGCGGTCCGTACTTCGGCTTCATGACCACGCGGATGGAGCACGTGCGCCAGATGCCTGGCCGCATCGTCGGCCGAACGGTGGACCTCGAGGGCCGGCAGGGCTTCACGCTGACGCTGCAGGCCCGTGAACAGCACATACGGCGCAGCAAGGCGACCTCCAATATCTGCACGAACCAGGGGCTGCTGGTGAGTGCCGGCACGATCTACATGTCGCTGCTGGGCGCGCAGGGGCTCGCGAGCGTCGCCACGGCCTGCATGGAACGCACGGCGCAGCTGGTCGATGCCTTGACGCGGCTTCCCGGCGTTCGTCTCGCCTTCGACCGGCCCCGGTTCCACGAGGCCGTGCTGCTGCTCGACCGCCCGGTGGCCCCCGTGCTCGAGTCGCTCGCCGCACGCGGCATCGTCGGCGGCTACGACCTCACGGCGCATTACCCGGCGCTGGGACCGGCACTGCTCACCTGCGCCACGGAGACCCGCACACCGGCCGACATCGAGGCCTACGCCCGCGCGCTGGGCGAGGTCCTGACCAGCGCGGCTGCGGCCTGAGACGCATGGGAATCCCTGCATGAGCGAAAAGCTGATCTTCGAGCAATCCTCGCGCGGCCGCGGCGCTACGGCCCAGTATCCGCGGGCCGGGGCCGCCCCGGAGGTGCCCGAGGCGCTGCGCCGGAGGACGCCGCCCGCGCTGCCCGAGGTGTCCGAGCTGCAGGCGGTGCGCCACTACACACGGCTGTCGCAGCTCAACTTCTCGATCGACACGCACTTCTATCCGCTGGGCTCGTGCACGATGAAGTACAACCCGCGCGCCTGCAACCAGTACGCGATGCTCCCCGAGTTCCTGGGCCGCCACCCGCTCGCGCCCGATTCGACGGGGCAGGGCGTGATGCAGTGCCTGTGGGAACTGCAGGAGATGCTGAAGGAAGTCACGGGCATGCGCGGCGTGTCGCTCACGCCCATGGCGGGCGCCCAGGGCGAGTTCGCGGGCGTGGCGATGATCCGTGCGTATCACAGGGCTCGCCAGGATCCCGCGCGCACCGAGATCATCGTGCCGGACGCGGCGCACGGCACGAACCCGGCGACGGCGACCATGTGCGGGTGCACCGTGCGGGAGATCGCCTCGCTTCCGAACGGCGACATCGACCTCGACGCGCTGCGCGGCGCCGTGGGACCCCGCACCGCGGGCATCATGCTGACGAATCCCTCGACGCTCGGCGTGTTCGAGCGCCGCATCCGCGAGGTGGCCGACGTCGTCCACAAGGCGGGCGGCCTGCTGTACTACGACGGCGCGAACCTCAACGCGATCCTCGGCAAGGTGCGCCCCGGGGACATGGGGTTCGACGTCATTCACATGAACCTGCACAAGACCTTCTCGACGCCGCACGGCGGCGGTGGACCGGGCTCGGGTGCCGTGGGCGTGAGCGAACGGCTGTCGCCTTATCTCCCCGTGCCGATCGTCGGCCGCGAGGGCGAGCGGTTCCGCTGGCTCGACGAGCGCGACCTGCCGCAGTCGATCGGCCGGCTCTCCGCGTTCGCCGGCAACACAGGCGTGCTGCTGCGCGCCTACGTCTACATGCGCATGCTCGGGCGCGAGGGCATGCACCGCGTTGCGGAGTTCGCGACGCTCAACTCGAATTACCTGATGACGCGGCTCACCGCGGCGGGGTTCGAGCCGGCCTATCCGGGCCGGCGCGCGAGCCACGAGTTCATCCTGACGCTCAAGCGCGAGGCTCGCGAGTACGGCACGACGGCGATGGACTTCGCCAAGCGCCTGCTCGACTACGGCTATCACGCGCCGACCACCTACTTCCCGCTGCTCGTGCCGGAATGCCTGCTGATCGAGCCCACGGAAACCGAAGCGAAGTCCGACCTCGACGGCTTCGCCGAGGCCATGACTGCGATCCGCCAGGAAGCGCAGACCGAACCCGACAAGCTCAAGGGGGCACCGTACACGCTGCCCGTACGCCGGCTCGACGACGTGCGCGCGGCCCGCCAGCTCGATCTCGCATGGACGGCGGCATGATGCGCGAGGGTGCGCGGCCGCAGGGGCTGCGGCGGCTGTGGCTCGCTACGGGGCACTCGCTGCGCGGGCTCAAGCTCTGCTACCGCAGCGAGGCGGCATTCCGCCAGGAGGTGTGGCTCGCCATCGTGCTGCTGCCGCTGTCGTTCTTCGCCGGCCGCACGGGCGTCGAGCGTGCGCTGCTCGCCGGCAGCGTGCTGCTGCTGCTCGTCGTCGAGCTGCTCAACACCGCCGTCGAGGTCGTCGTGGACCGGATCGGGCTCGAGCGCCACGCGCTGTCCGGCTTCGCCAAGGACGTGGGCTCCTCGGCGGTCATGCTGATGCTCGTGCTGGTCGCGGTGACCTGGGCACTCATCCTCATCGGCTGAAATGGGGACATTCTCTGTTTCCCGGGCAATGACCGGACTCTTCGATTCCAGCTGGAAATAGAGAATGTCCCCATTTGCACTGATCTGCGGTTCGCTCGCCTACGACACGGTGATGGTTTTCCCCGGACGGTTCCGCGAGCACATTCTCGTCGACAGCATCCACATGCTGAACGTGTCATTCCTCGTGCCGACCATGAAGCGGAACTTCGGCGGTTGCGCGGGCAACATCGCCTACAACCTGCGGCTGCTCGGCGGCGAAGGCGCGCCCATGGCCACCGTCGGCACGGACTTCGAGGCGTATGCCCGGTGGCTCGCTGCATGCGGCGTCCGCACCGACCATGTCCTCACGATCGACGGCGAGTTCACCGCGCAGGCCTTCATTACCACGGACCTCGACGCCAACCAGATCAACGCCTTCCATCCGGGCGCCATGGACCACTCGCACGTGAACCGCATCCCGGCGGGCGAGGGCGTCACGCTCGGCGTCATCGCGCCGGACGGACGCGAGGGGATGCTCGCGCACTCGATGCAGTTCGCCGCGGCGGGCATCCCGGTGCTGTTCGACCCCGGGCAGCAGCTGCCGAGGTTCGACGGGCCCGAGCTGCTCGGTTTCATCGACCGTGCGCGGTGGGTTGCGGTCAACGACTACGAGGCCCAGCTGCTGCACGATCGTACGGGGGAGAGCCTGGACGCGATTGCGCGGCGGGTCGACGCGTTCATCATCACGCGCGGCGCCCAGGGCAGCGTCATCCTGAGCGGCGGCCGCGAGATTGCGATTCCTGCGGTCACGGCCGACGCGGTCATCGACCCGACGGGCTGCGGCGACGCCTACCGCGCAGGGCTGATCCACGGGCTGATGCTGGGGCTCGACTGGGAGACGACCGGTCGGATCGCATCGCTGCTGGGCGCGATCAAGATCGCGTACTCCGGCACTCAGAACCACCGCTTCACGCCCGGCGAGTTCGCGGACCGCTTCCGCGCCGCGTTCGGCCGCGCGATCTGACGGGCCGAGGCGTGGGAAGCATGTATCAGGCGCACAGGCTCGCGACACGGCGCGGGGTGGCCGCGGCATGCGCGGCCGCGACCCTCGCGTTCGCCGTCGCCGCGCCGGCGCAAGAGACACACGAAACACACGCCTGGGACCAGACCCTGTCGCGTATCGCACCCGCGGTCGTGACCATCGAGATCGACCAGACCCGCGCCTTCGACACCGAGTGGAACCAGTCGAGCCAGGCAACGGGCTTCGTGGTCGACGCCGAGCGGGGGCTCATTCTCACCAATCGCCACGTCGTCACGCCCGGACCGGTCGTCGCGATGGCCGTGTTCCAGAACCGCGAGGAGGTCGAGCTGCAGGCCGTGTACCGCGACCCGGTGCACGATTTCGGGGTTTACCGCTACGACCCGGAGAAGCTGCGCTACACCGATCCGCCGGCGCTCGCCCTTTACCCCGAGGGCGCGCGCATCGGCACCGAGATCCGCGTCGTCGGCAACGACGCCGGGGAGCAGCTGTCCATCCTCCAGGGCACGCTCGCGCGGCTCGACCGCGAGGCGCCCGACTACGGCATCGGCAAGTACAACGACTTCAACACGTTCTATTTCCAGGCCGCCTCGGGAACCTCGGGCGGGTCCTCGGGATCGCCGGTGCTAGACATCCGCGGTCGCGTCGTGGCGCTCAACGCTGGCGGCAGCACCGGCGCGGCGTCGAGCTTCTACCTGCCGCTCGGGCGCGTGCAGCGCGCGCTCGGGCTGATCCAGGAAGGCGAGCCGATCACGCGCGGCACGCTGCAGGCCGTGTTCCGCTACACGCCGTACGACGAGCTGGAGCGCCTTGGGCTGCTTCCGCAGACCGAGGAGGAAGCGCGCCGCGCCGCGCCCGGGCTGACGGGCATGCTGGTCGTGAGCGAGGTGCAGCCCGGCTCGGAAACCGAAGGCGCGCTGCAGCCGGGCGACATCCTGGTGCGCGTCGACGGGAAGCTCGTCACGACCTTCGAGCCGCTCGATGAGGTGCTCGATGCATCCGTCGGCGAGACGGTCACGCTCGAAGTGCAGCGTGGCGGAGAGGTGATCGAGAAGACGGTGCGTGTGCAGAACCTCCACGCCGTCACGCCCGACGAATACCTCGAGTTCGGCGACGCCGTGGTGCACGCGCTGTCCTACCAGATGGCACGTCACTTCAACGCGCCGGTCCGCGGCGTGTTCGTCGCCAGCCCCGGGTATTCGCTCGGCGCCGCCGGCGTGCCGCGCGGCGCGGTCATCACGAGCGTCGCCGGCAAGCCGGTGGCCGCCCTGACCGACTTTACGGAGGCCGTCTCCGGCCTGCCGGATGGCGGCCACGCGGCCGTGCGCTATACCACGCTCGACGATCCGAAGGGGACGCAGACGCGGGTCATGCGCATGGACCGCCGCTGGTTCCCGGCGCGCCAATGCCGACGCGACGACGCCACCGGCTACTGGCCCTGCACCGACCTCCCCGCGCCGCCGCCCCCTGCCGAGGAGTCGGCGGCGCGCACATCCTTCGCGACCACCGGCTCGCCGATCGTCGATTCGCTGGCCGGCTCGCTCGTGCTGGTCAACTTCGACATGCCGTTCTCGGTAGCCGGCATCACCGAGCGCAACTACCACGGTACGGGCCTCATCGTGGACGCCGCACGCGGGCTCGTGGTCGTCGACCGGAACACGGTCCCGGTCGCGGTCGGCGACGTCGAGATCGTCATCGGCGGCTCGGTGGAGCTGCCGGGCCGCGTCGAATACGTGCATCCGTTGCACAACCTCGCCGTCCTGTCCTTTGACCCGAAGCTCCTGAATGGCACGCCGATCCGCGCCGCGCGTTTCGATGCACGCGAGCTCAGATCCGGCGAGGCCGTGACCGTCGTGGGTCTCGGTCCGGATTCGCGCCTGCGTTCGCAGTCGACGTCCGTGGCCTCGATCGAGCCCGTAGCCTTTCCCCTGTCGCGCACGCTGCAGTTCCGCGACGCGAACCTGGAGGTCGCGAGCCTGGTCAACCCGCCGACCGAGTTCGACGGCGTGATCGCCGGACCGCGCGGCGAAATCCGCGCGCTGTGGTCGAGCTTCTCGGCGGAAAACGGCCGCGAGCTCGTGCAGTTGAACCGCGGCATCCCGGCGGAGGTCGTGGTGGAAGCGCTCGAGGCGGCGCGCAGCCACCGGCCCCTGTACTCGCTCGAGGTGGAGCTCACCACCGTTTCGCTCTCGGCGGCGCGTCAGCTCGGCGCGCCGGAAGAGTGGCTGCGCCGCATGGAAGCGCACAGCCCCGCCCGCCGCCAGGTGCTTTCCGTCGCGCGCGTGGTCGCAGGCTCGCCCGCGGTGGGTGTGCTGCGTGAGGGCGACCTGCTGCTCGCGATCGACGGCAAGCCGGTGAACCGCTTCCGCGAAGTGGAACGCGCCTCGCAGGCGCCTCAGGTTTCGCTCACGGTCGTGCGCGACGGCGCCGAGCAGGTGCTCACCGTCACCACCGCCGCGCTGCGCGGCACGGACATCGATCGGCTCCTCGTCTGGGCCGGCGCGGTGCTGCACGCTCCGCACCGCGCGATGGCGCAGCAGCGGGGAATCCCGCCCGACGGCGTGTTCGTCGCGTATTTCTCCTATGGCTCGCCGGCCACTCGCTACCAGCTGTTCGCGGGTCGCCGTATCGTCGAGGTCGACGGTCGCCCGACGCCGGATCTCGACGCGTTCATCGAGGCCGTGCAGGGGCGCCCGGATCGCGCGGCCCTGCGGCTGCGGACGATCACGTGGAACGGCTCCACCGACGTGATCACTCTCAAGCTCGACAAGCACTACTGGCCAACCTATGAGCTGGTTCGCAGCCCGGCAGGATGGGAGCGCCACGAACTCGATTGAGGCTATGATTCGAGGATGGTGACGGTACGGATCCCCCAGGCTGAGATCGATCTTGCGGTCATCGCGCTGCGCGAGGGCGACGTGATCGCGTTTCCGACCGAAACCGTGTACGGACTCGGCGCGGACGCGCAGAACACGCAGGCAATCCGCCGCATCTTCGAGCTGAAGGGTCGGCCGACCAATCATCCGCTGATCGTGCACATCGATCATCCGCGATCGCTCACACGCTGGGCGCTGTCCGTTCCGCCGCAGGCGCAGGAGCTGGCCGAGCAGTTCTGGCCGGGCCCGCTCACGCTCGTGCTGCGCCGCGCGCCCGCCGTCGACCCGACGATCACCGGCGGGCAGGACACGATCGCGGTGCGCGTGCCGGGTCACCCGGTCGCACAGCAGCTGCTGCGCGCATTCGGCAGCGGCGTCGCCGCGCCGTCGGCGAACCGCTACGGGCACGTGAGCCCGACACGCGCCGAGCACGTCCGCGAGGACTTCGGCGACGACGTCCGGATCGTGCTCGACGGCGGCGACTGCAAGCTGGGCCTCGAATCGACCATCGTCTCCTGCGTCGAGGATGCACCGCGCGTGCTGCGGCCGGGGGCGATCACGCTCTCCCAGCTGCGCGCCGTCGTCCCGGGCGTCCGCGCGGGGGGCGACGTCGCCGCGACCAGGGTGCCCGGCTCCGACGTGAAGCACTACGCGCCGCGGACCCCGCTCAGCATCGTCACCAGCAGGACGCTCGAGGAAGTGGTCGCGCAGATGACGGTCGAGCATGAGCGCGTCGCCGTGCTCGCCACGCGCCCGCCGCGGCTCGCGAACAAGTTCATGACCTGGATCAACGCCGGCCGTCGCGCGGAGCTCTACGCGCGCGAGCTCTACGTCAACCTGCGCACGCTGGACAAGTCGGGCGCGCGCGAGATCCTGGTCGAGGAAGTCCCGGTCGGCGAGCCCTGGGATGCGGTGCGCGACCGGCTGCGTCGCGCGGCGTCTGCGGAGAACGTCGTTGCCGTGGACCCCGACATCGCCGCCTTGCGGGCGGACATGGGCGAGGACACGGGCTACCCATGACCGGCAGCTCGGGCCGGCGCGCGGCGCGGCCGGCGACGGGTCCTTCGCTCGCCGGCATCAAGAGCCTGGTCGTGGAGCACGGTACGCCGCTCCTGATCGTCGATTGCGGCGTCGTGCGCCGGCAGTACCTGAGCTTGAAACGCGCGCTGCCGGGCGTCGATCTCTACTACGCGCTGAAGCCGCTGCCGGTTGCGGCGGTCGTGGCGGAGCTTAAGGATCTCGGCGCGTGCTTCGACGTCGCGACCAGCGGCGAAGTGCGGCTGATCCGCGCCCAGGGCGTGGCCCCGGAGCGCTGCATGCACACGCACCCGATCAAGAGCGCCGCGGAAATCGCATCGGCGTTGCGTCACGGGATCCGCCGCTTCGTGGTCGACAACCCGGACGAGCTGCGCAAGTTCACCCGGCACCGCGCGCGCACAGAGCTGCTGCTGCGCGTCTCGTTCCGCAACCCCGCGGCGGTGGTGGACCTGTCCCGGAAGTTCGGCTGCGAGCCCGCCGCCGTGCCCGCGCTGCTCGAGATGGCCGCGGACCTCGGAATCACGGTGCGCGGGCTGTCCTTCCACGTCGGCTCGCAGGTGGCCGACCCCTCGAAGTATGCCGAGGCGATCGCCGCCTGTCGCGACCTCATGGCGGACGCGGCCGCGCGCGGCTTCAGGAGCCTCGATGTGCTCGACATCGGCGGCGGCTTTCCCCGTCGCCTACCGCGACGGGACGATCCCCATCCGGCAGTTCTGCCAGCCGATCCGCATCGCGCTGTCTCACCTGCCGAAGACCATTCGCGTGATCGCCGAGCCCGGTCGCTTCATCGCCGGCCCGGCCGGTACCTGCGTGGCGTCGGTCGCGGGCCGCGCGCAACGCGAGGGCCGCTGGTGGTACTACCTCGACGACGGGTTGTACGGCTCCTTCAGCGGGCAGCTTTACGATCATGCCTCGTACCCGCTCGAGAGCATCGGTGGCCTGGGCCCGCGCCACCCGTCGGTGCTCGCCGGGCCTACCTGCGACAGCATCGACGTGATCCGCGAGGACGTGCCGCTGCCGGAGCTCAGGATCGGCGATCTCGTCGTGGGCCGGATGATGGGCGCATACACCGTCGCGCACGCCACCGACTTCAATTTCATCCCGCGGGCGAAGATCGTCGCGATCGGGCGCAGCGCGCGCGGCGGCGATGCGGGTTGAGATCGCGGATGGCGTCGCGGGCGCGCGTGCGGCGCGCGGGACGGCCGTGATCATCGACGTGTTCCGCGCCTGCACCACGATTGCCTGCGCAATCGCCGCGGGCGCAGCGCGTGTGCTGCCGGTGGGCGAGGTCGAGGAGGCACGCGCGTTGAGGGCCTGGCACCCCGACGCGCTGCTCGCGGGCGAGCGTCATGCACGCAGGCTCCCCGGCTTCGATGCGGGCAATTCGCCGACCGAGCTGGCCGCCTTCGACCTGCGCGGCCGCACGCTGCTGCACACGACGCACGCCGGGATCCAGGGGCTCGTCAATGCGACCGACGCCGAGGAGGTGCTTACCGGTGCGTTCGTCAACATCTCGGCGGTCGCCGCCTACCTCGCGGCGCGCCGCCCCGCGCAGGTGACGCTCGTGCGGATGGGACACGAGGCGCGCGAGCGCTGCGTCGAGGACGATCTCTGCGCCCAATGTCTCGTCGACCTGTTGCAGGGTGGCGACCCGGAGCTGAAACGCGTGCGCCAGCTCCTGCGCGATGCGCCGGCGGCCCGGAAGTTCTTCGACCCCGCCTGTGAGTGGGCGCCGCCGGGCGACTTCGACATCTGCACCGACGTCGACCGGTTCGATTTCGTGCTGCGGCTGCGGCACGCAGCCGACCTGCCCCTCGAGCTCGAACGCCTCGACCCGCCGTGGACCGCGGCCACCTGAGATGAGCGTACCGGGCCAGGCCGCTCCAGGCGGCGTCGAGGTGGCAGGCGTGCCGCTCGAGTTCCTGCTCTTCGGCCTGACGCTGCTGGGCGTCGCGTTGTTCCATCACCGCACGCTGGAAGTGGCGCTCGCGGGGCTCGCGGCGATCGTCGCGTACAAGCTCGCGGCGTCCGGTTTCCACGGCGTGCCGGGGCTCGCCGGGCTCGCGCAGCACCTGCGCCTCGAGTGGGTCGTGCTCGCGAACCTGTTCGGGCTGCTGATGGGGTTCGCCCTGCTGTCGCGGCATTTCGAGGAAAGCGCGGTCCCGCGGAGGCTCCCGGACTACCTGCCCGACGACTGGCGCGGCTGCTTCGTGCTGCTCGTGATGGTCTTCGTGCTGTCGAGCTTCCTCGACAACATCGCGGCCGCGCTGATCGGCGGCACCGTGGCGCGCACCGTGCTCCGCGAGCGCGTTCACCTGGGCTACATCGCCGCGCTGGTCGCCGCCTCCAATGCCGGAGGCTCGGGCAGCGTCATCGGCGACACCACGACCACCATGATGTGGATCGACGGCGTGGCCGCGGGCGACGTGCTGCATGCCTATGTGGCCGCCGGCGTCGCGCTCGTCGTATTCGGGATCCCGGCATCGCTGCAGCAGCACCGCTACGCGCCGATCGCCCGGGGCGCGGCAGCCGGCGTGCGGATCGACGGCGCACGACTGGCCATCGTCGCCTTCATCCTGCTGGCGGCCATCGTCGTCAACGTGATCACCAATCTCCGCTTTCCGGGTCTCGCGGAGCGCTTTCCATTCCTGGGCGTGGCCGTCTGGGCGGCGCTGCTGCTGGCTGCGCCCGTGCGGCAGCCGGACTGGTCCGTGCTGCCGGCAACGCTGCGCGGGACGATCTTCCTGCTGGCGCTGGTGCTCTGCGCCTCGTTGATGCCGGTGGAGCGCCTGCCGCCGGCGTCGTGGCATACCACGCTCGGTCTCGGGTTCGTCTCGGCCGTGTTCGACAACATCCCGCTCACCAAGCTCGCACTCACGCAGGGCGGTTACGATTGGGGCATGCTCGCGTATGCGGTCGGCTTCGGCGGGTCGATGATCTGGTTCGGATCGTCGGCGGGGGTGGCGATCACGAACCTGTTTCCGGAAGGACGGTCGGTGGGCGGATGGCTCAAGGCGGGCTGGCACGTTGCGCTTGCCTACGTGCTCGGCTTCGCCGCGCTGCTGCTGACCCTCGGCTGGCAGCCCCATGGACCCTGAGCGCCCCGTGATCGAGAGCGTCGTGTTCGACGTGGGCAACGTGCTGGTGCCGCTCAACTACGGGCCGTTCCTCGCGTTCCTGGCCGAGTCCGGCGTCGACCTCACGGACGTGCCGGGCTGGCTTACGCGCATAGGCATGGATGAGCACGAGCGCGGCGAGCTGCGCGGCGAGGCGTTCCTCGAGCGACTGGCGCGCACGTCGGGCCGCGTGCTCGACCCGCAGCGCCTGAAATCCAGCTGGCTGGACATGTTCGACCGATCGGAGCCCATGTTCGACCTCGCGACCGGGTTGATGTCGGGGTATCGCGTATACCTGCTCTCGAACGTCGGGGAACTGCACTGGGAGTATCTCGACCGGCGCTACGGGCTCGAGCGGCTGGTGCACGGCGCGCTCACCTCGTTCCGCGCCGGTGCGGTCAAGCCGACCGCGGCAATCTTTCACGAAGCCGAGCGAAGGTTCGGTCTCGAGCCCGCCCGCACGGTATTCATCGACGACCTCGGTGCCAACGTCCGTGGGGCCGAGGCCTGCGGCTGGCACGCCATCGAGCACCGCGACCCAGCGGCGACGCGTGCGGCGCTCCGCCGCCTCGACGTCCTCCTGCCGGCGGCTTTCGCGGGGGCCTGACCCGTGCTGTCCCTGGGTCTGACCGCGATCCACCGCCGCGTCGCCGCCTGCCGCGCGGGCGCCGACCCCACGCTCATCGCGCGCGTGCCGTCGGGCTGGGCGGTGATGGGCGATCCGCAGGTGCTCGCGGGCTACTGCCTGCTGTTGCCCGACCCCGTCGTGCCGGACCTGAACGCCCTCCCGGCGACGGGGCAGGCGGCTTTCCTCGCCGAC
This sequence comes from uncultured Gammaproteobacteria bacterium, assembly GCA_963834855.1. Taxonomy (GTDB): domain Bacteria; phylum Pseudomonadota; class Gammaproteobacteria; order Steroidobacterales; family Steroidobacteraceae; genus DATJKD01. Next base: position 109,311 of record CAWIDH010000004.1, read on the forward strand.
ATGGCGCGCCTGGGCGATGTGTTGCAAGCCCTGACGGGAGCCGTGCGCATCAACTACGCGATCTTCGGCAACGTCGAGCCCGCACTGCACGCGCACGTGTTCCCGCGGTACGCGACCGAGCCGCCAGACCTGCAGACGGCTCATCCCTGGGCCTATGACTGGTCGCGGGCCCGCGCATTCGATCGCGACCGGGACGGAGATCTGCTGCGGGCGCTCCGTGAACGGCTGGCCGCCGTGAGCCCAGCCTGAGCTCGCAGCCCGCCGCGGAGGGGCCGCGTCCGTCCGCATGACCGCTGCGCGCCCGTGTCCTACAAGCGATACGCGCCCGCGTCCTACAAGCGCGCCATGCCCTCGGAAATCACGATATTGCGCTCCGTTGTTTGCCGATCTCGACGGGATGCATCAAGCTGTGGTCGTGCACACCCCAAGGATCCGTGAGGACCGTCGAGTATCTGGACAAATGCAACGGTTCAAGCCTAGAAATCCGGCCCGGTCAGGTTAACCTCCCGGGCATGGACCGCGTCATCCGACTCCGCCCCCTCCTGTTCTTCGCCGCCTGCCTCGTGCTCGCGGCGGGGCCGGCCGTGGCCGCGGTGTACCGCTACAAGGACAAGAACGGCCAGTGGGTATTCGCCGACCGGAAGCCCGACGCGCCACAGACAGTCGAGCCAGTCAACGTCAAGAACGGCGGCGCCTCGCCGCGCATCGCCGTGGAGCCGCGCTCGACGCCGAGCGGTATCTCGATCGTGGCGGTCAACGAATGCCGCTGCAGCGTCGAGTTCGGGCTGCGCGTCGGCAAGATGGGGGACGTCCAGACCGTTCGCGCCACCGTGGCTCCGCGCTCGGAGCAGCAACTGGTGTCGCTGCCCGCGACCAAGGGCAAGAGCGAGATCCCCTTCGATTTCGGTTACGTCATCGGCGTGCCGGGTGCGGAACACTCCCCCAACGGACCGTACCACGCCCCGTTCGCGAACGCGCGCAGCTTCCAGGTAAGCCAGGCACCACCGGACCGATTCACGCACATCGATCCCGCGAGCCGCTACGCGGTGGATTTCTCGATGCCGGAGGGCAGCGCGGTGCACGCCGCGCGCGAGGGTGTCGTCATCAACGTCGCGCACAAGTTCTTCCGTGGCAGCCTCGCGCCATCGAGCCAGGACGAGGCCAACTTCGTGCAGATCCTGCACGACGACGGCACGAACGCGATCTACGCGCACCTGCAGATGGATTCGATCCGCGTGCGGCCGGGACAGCGCGTGAAGCGTGGCGAGTACATCGCCAATTCCGGCAACACCGGCTTCACAAGCGGCCCGCATCTGCACTTCGTGGTGATGCGCAACGCGGGCATGAGGAGCGTGTCCGTCCCGGTGACTTTCGCCGGCCCGGGCAACTCCGTCGTCTCGGCGCGCACGGGCTCGACGCTCACGGCCTACTGAGGCGCCAGCTCGCGAATCAACTCCGCCAGCGTCCCGATCGGCGCCGAGCACTGCATCCCCCGGCACACATACGCCGTTAATTGGCTCGGAGCCATTTTTTTAGCCACTTTTTCGGTGAGGGCGGGCGGCAGCCCGGTCGCGTCGGCGGGGATGCCGAGCACGAGGCGCCGCGGGTCATACACGGCGTCGAGATCCGACTGCCAGGCATGCAGCTCGTCGGCGGCGCCGCGCAGGACGACGATGGCCGATGGCGCAGACAGTTCATCGAGCGCCATGAGCAGGCTCGTATGGCCGTGCGGATATCTCGCCAGCACTGGCCACGCCGAGCGCAGCGTACGCTCGGCCGCCGCGAGATAGCGCGGCTCGGCGAGCAGGAATCCGAGCCGCACGAGCAGGCGCGCGGCGACGCCGTTTCCGGCGGGCGTGGCGTCGTCGCCAAAGGTCTTGGGCCGCAGGATCAGCTGCTCGTGATCATCGGCCGTGAAGAAGAACCCACCCGACTCGCGGTCCTCGAAGTGCCGCAGCATCGCCTCGGTCAGCTCGATGGCCCAGTCGAGATGCGGCGCATGCCAGCGCGCCTGGACGAGCTCGAGCAGACCCCAGGCGAGCGACGCGTGGTCGTCGAGATAGGCCGGGAAACGCGACCGCCCGTCCTTGTGCACGGCCAGCAGGCGCCCCTCGTACCAGCAGTGCTCGCGAAGGAAATCTGCGGTGCGCGCCGCGGCATCGGCGAGCTCCGGCCGCTGCAGGCTGCGCGCGGCGGCGGCGAGACCGGCGATGGCGAGCCCGTTCCAGCTCGTCAGGATCTTCTCGTCACGCCCCGGCCACACGCGCCGGTTGCGTACCGGCAGCAGCCGCGCGCGCGCCTGGTCGATGAGTCGCGTGACCGCCTCCTCGTCGCCGCCCACGTCCTCGGCGACCTCGGCCATGGACTTGAAGCAGTGCAGGTGCCACTTCCCCTCGAAATTCGGCGGCCGGTCGATGCCGAACCGCGCCGCGAACGCGGAGAACTCCGGGGGCGGCAGCAACGCGCGCAGCTCCTCCCGGTCCCAGGCGTAGAACTTGCCTTCGTGGCCTTCCGAGTCCGCGTCGAGCGTCGAGTAGAAGCCGCCGCCGGGGTTCTCCAGGTCGCGGCGGATCCAGTCCGCGGTTTCGCCGGCCACGCGCCGGAAGTGCGGGTCCCCCGTCGCGAGCGCTGCCTGGGCGGTCACCGCCAGGAGCTGGCCGTTGTCGTACAGCATCTTCTCGAAGTGCGGGATCATCCAGTACGGATCGACCGAGTAGCGGCAGAAGCCGCCGCCCAGCTGGTCGTAGATCCCGCCCTCGGCCATGCGGGTCAGCGTGAGCGTCGCCATGTAGAGCGCCTGCAGGTCAGGCTCGCCGTCGCCGGCGGTCTCCCGCCAGCTGCGCAGCAGGAACTCGAGATTCATCGGATGCGGGAACTTGGGCGCCTGGCCGAACCCGCCGAACCGACCGTCGAACTCACGCGTGAGACTTGCGCGCGCAGTCGCCAGCGGGCCGCGATCGAGCGGCGCGTCGTGCTCCGCCGGCGGCGACAGCAATTCCCCGAGTACCTGGACGAGCGCATCACCCTGCCGCTCGATGTCCGCACCGTGACTGCGGTAGTACGCGGCGGCGCGCCGCAGCACCTCGGTAAAGGCGGGCATCCCGTGCCGCGGCTGCGGCGGAAAATACGTCCCGCCGAAAAAGGGTCGATGATCCTTCGGCGACAGGAACATCGTCAGCGGCCAGCCGCCGCCACGCTGCGTCAGCATCTGGTGCGCGGTCTGGTAGATCCGGTCGAGGTCGGGGCGTTCCTCGCGATCGACCTTGATGTTGACGAAGAGCTCGTTCATCACGGCCGCGGAGGCCGGATCCTCGAAGGATTCGTGCGCCATCACGTGGCACCAGTGACAGGCGGAATAGCCGATCGACAGCAGGATCGGCTTATCCTCGCGCCTCGCGCGCTCGAGCGCCTCCGGACCCCAGGCGTGCCAGTCGACCGGGTTGTCGGCGTGCTGCAGCAGGTAGGGACTGGTTTCGGCCGCGAGCCGGTTGCGCTGCGTCCGTGTCGGCCGGGTGGTCATCGGGCGTGGCCGGGGTGGGCTACAATGCCGGCACTATATCGGAACAGCGCACCGGTCGGCCGCGTCGCGCGTGGCCAGCGTCGGGGAGCGCAGCGCGTCCGAACTCCGATACCGCCAAGAGGTTCGATCGATGACTGACGCTGTCGCCGAGCCAGCGGAGGGCGCTTCCCTGCCCGAGCTGCGCCTGAAGCGGCACGAGGACCGCCGCATCTCCGCGGGACATCTCTGGATCTTCAGCAACGAAGTGGACAACGAGCGCACGCCGCTCGCCCGCTTCGAGAGCGGCGCGCTCTGCCGCGTGATCGGGGACCGCGATCGCTTCCTGGGCCATGCCTACGTCAATCCGCACGCGCTGATCTGCGCGCGCATCCTGGGCCGGGATCCGAAGTACCCGCCGGGCAAGTCGCTGTTCGTGCATCGACTGCAGGTCGCGTTGTCGCTGCGCCAGCGCATCTACCCATCGCCGTACTACCGGCTCGCGTACGGGGAATCGGACGGACTGCCGGGCGTGGTGTTCGACCGCTACGGCGACGTGATCGTCGGGCAGATCGGGACGGCCGGCATGGAGGCGCGCAAGGCCGAGCTCGTGGCCGCGCTCGAACAGGTGATCGCGCCGCGCGCGGTGATCTGGAAGAACGACGGCGGCAGCCGCGAGCTCGAGGGACTGCCGGGGTACGTCGAAGTGGCCGCGGGCGAGGCGCCCGAGCACACCTGGCTCGAGGAGAACGGCGTGCGGTTCAAGCTGCCGCTTGGCCGCGGCCAGAAGACGGGCTGGTTCTACGACCAGGCCTCGAACCGCCGCGCCATGCTGCCCTATGCGCCAGGCGCGCGCGTGCTCGACGTATTCGCCTACCTCGGCGCCTGGGGGCTTGCCGCTGCGCGCGCGGGCGCGCGCGAGGTCGTCTGCGTCGATTCCTCGGCGGCCGCGCTCGCGCTGCTCGACGAATCCGCCGCCGCCAACGGGCTGACCGTGCGCACGCTGCGCGATGACGCTTTCGACGCGCTGGCCGCGCTTCGCGAGGCCGGCGAGAAGTTCGACCTCGTCATCGTCGATCCGCCGGCCTTCATCAAGCGCAGGCGCGACGCTGCGAAGGGGCTCGCGGCCTACCGCAAGCTGAACCAGATGGCGATGCAGCTGCTCGGGCGCGATGCCATCCTCGTATCCTGCTCCTGCTCGCATCACCTGGCGCAGGACGACCTGATCGCCACCATCCAGCAGTCGGCGCGTCACCTGTCGCGCTTCGCGCAGGTCGTGGCGGTCGGTGGCCATGCGCCGGACCACCCGATCCACCCGGCGATCCCGGAGACGCGCTATCTCAAGTCACTGACCTGCCGGGTCGTGCACGACTGAGCCAGCCGCGCGCGCCGCCGCACATCCACGGAGCCAGACCATGCCCAACCCGATCGTCATCAAGTTCTACTCGCCCGTGAACGAAGCCAGCATCGGGCAGCTTCTGAAGGCCGTCAATCAGAAGCTGGCGAACGGCGTCGAGGAGTTCACGCTCCTGATCTCGACTTCCGGCGGGTCGGTATTCCACGGCCTCACGGCCTGCAACTACCTGAAGGGCATCCCGGCCGAGGTCACGACCCACAACATCGGCAGCGTCGACTCGATCGGTGTCGCACTCTATTGCGCCGGGAAGCGGCGGCTCTGCGTCCCGCAGGCACGCTTCCTGATGCACCCGGTGAGCATGAACTTCCGCGAGGGCGCGAGCTACGAGGAGCCGAAGCTCCTCGAGCTGGTCAAGAGCCTGCGCGTCGACATGGACAACTGCGCGAGCGTCGTCGCGGCGAACAGCAACCGCACGAAGAAGCAGGTGCTCCGCGCGATGCTCACGCGCACGACGCTCGATCCGGAGGCGGCGCTCGAATGGGGCCTCGCCCACGAGATCCGCCAGCAGCTGTTCGACGACGGGAGCGAGGTGATCTCGATCCAGGCCGGCGGCTGAGTCGGGGCATCGGTAAGATAGCGCGCCATGCTCGTCTATCCACACATCGATCCGGTCGCCGTTGCGATCGGACCCTTCGACCTGCCCGGCCTCGGGATGGTCGGTCCGCTCCAGGTGCGCTGGTACGGGCTCATGTACCTGCTGGGATTCCTGGCCGGATGGTGGCTGGCCCGCCGCCGCGCGCGCCGCCCGGGCTCGACGTGGACCGCCGCCGAGGTCGACGACCTGATCTTCTACTGCGCGATCGGCGTGATCGTGGGCGGGCGGCTCGGCTGGATGCTGCTCTACGGCACGGAGCGGCTGCTCGCCGACCCGCTCGGCATCTTCCGGATCTGGGAAGGCGGGATGGCCTTCCACGGCGGGCTGGCGGGCGTGGCTATCGCCCTCGTCATGTTCGCGCGGAGCCGCGGCAAGCGCATCGCCGACGCCCTCGACTTCACGGCGCCGCTCCCCGCGATCGGCTTCGGCGCGGGGCGCGTCGGCAATTTCATCAACGGCGAGCTCTGGGGCAAGCCCACCGACGCGCCCTGGGCCTTCGTCGTCGACGGGGTGGCCCGGCATCCCTCGCAGCTCTACGAGGCGCTGCTCGAGGGCCTGGCGCTCTTCGTGATCATGTGGTGGTTCACTGCGACGCCGCGCCCGAGGCTCGCGCCGACGGGGCTGTTCCTGCTCTGCTACGGGCTCTTCCGCTTCGCCGTCGAGTTCGTCCGGATCCCGGACGAGAATCGCGGCTACCTTGCCTTCGGCTGGGTGACGATGGGCCAGCTCCTCTCGCTCCCCATGATCGTCGCCGGCGTCTGGATGCTCGTGCTCGCCTATCGGCGCAGCGAGCCGTCCGGCAACTACATCTCGCGCGCCGTCCGCGCATGAAGCAGTACCTCGATCTGATCACGCGGGTCCTGGACGAAGGCGTTCCGCAGCAGGACAGGACGGGCGTGGGGACCCTCGCCGTGTTCGGCCACCAGATGCGCTTCGATCTCGCGCAGGGCTTTCCGCTGCTGACGACGAAGAAGATCCACCTGCGATCGATCATCTACGAGCTGCTCTGGTTCCTGAAGGGCGACACGAACGTCGGCTACCTCCGCGAGAACAAGGTCTCGATCTGGGACGAGTGGGCGGACGAGAACGGCGATCTCGGGCCGGTGTATGGCAAGCAATGGCGGGACTGGGTGTCTCCCGACGGTCGTCACATCGACCAGATCCAGGGCCTGCTCGATCTGATCAGGGGCGACCCTTCGTCGCGGCGCCAGATCGTCACGGCGTGGAACCCCGGGGAGTTGCGGGACATGGCACTGGCACCATGCCATTGCCTGTTCCAGACCGCGGTGATGGACGGCAAGCTCCACCTGCAGATCTACCAGAGATCGTGCGACGTGTTCCTCGGTGTGCCGTTCAATATCCCGTCATACGCGCTGCTGCTCATGATCCTCGCCCAGCAGTGCGGGCTCGAGGCCGGTGTGCTCGTGTGGACGGGCGGCGACGTGCACATCTACCGCAACCACCTCGAGCAGGTGCGCCTGCAGTTGACGCGCGAGCCGTATCCGCTGCCGCGGATGCGGATCCGGCGCACGCCGCCCGCGATCGACCGGTACGAATTCGACGACTTCGAGCTGATCGACTACCGCAGCCACCCGCACATCAAGGGCGACGTCGCGGTGTAGCTGGGGGCGATCAGCTTGCGACTCGCTCCATCGCGAGCGCGACACCCTGGCCGACGCCGACGCACATTGCGCACAATGCGTAGCGCCCCTGGGTGCGTTCGAGTTGCGCGACCGCGGTCATGACGAGACGCGCGCCCGAGGCGCCGAGCGGGTGACCGATGGCGATGGCGCCGCCGTTGGGATTGACCTGCGGCGCGTCGTCGGGCAGGCCGAGTGCGCGCGTTCCCGCGAGCACCTGCGCCGCGAAGGCCTCATTGAGCTCGAAGACGTCCATCTGCGGGGCGCCAAGGCGCAATCGCTCGAGGAGCTTGCGCACCGCGGGCGCCGGCCCGATGCCCATGATGCGGGGCGCCACACCCGCCGCGGCGCAGCCCAGCACGCGCGCCCGCGGCGTCAGACCGTGCCGGCGCGCACCGGCCTCGCTTGCGAGCAGCAAGGCTCCCGCGCCGTCGTTGACCCCGGACGCATTGCCGGCCGTCACGGTGCCGCCGGGCCGCACGATTGGCTTCAGGTTCTGCAGCGCCGCGAGCGTCGTATCCGGGCGCGGATGCTCGTCCACCGCGAAGAGAGTCGGAGCTCCTTTCTTCGCCGGCAGCGAAACGGCGTGGATCTCGCGCTCGAAGAAGCCTTCGGCCTGCGCGCGTGACCAGCGCTGCTGGCTGCGCAGCGCATACGCGTCCTGGTCGCCCCGTGCAATCGCGAACTGCTCGGCGACGTTCTCCGCGGTCTCCGGCATGCTGTCCACGCCGTAGCGCCGCTGCATCTCCGGATTGATGAACCGCCAGCCGATCGTCGTGTCATCGAGCCGCGCGTTGCGCGAGAACGCGCCGTCGGCCTTGCCCATCACGAACGGGGCGCGTGTCATGCTCTCGACGCCGCCCGCAATGACGAGATCCGCCTCGCCGGTGCGGATCGCGCGCGCCGCCTGCGCGGTCGCTTCCAGGCTGGAGGCGCACAGCCGGTTCACGGTCACGCCCGGGACGGACTCGGGCAACCCCGCCAGCAGCAGGGCCATGCGTGCGACGTTGCGGTTGTCTTCGCCGGCCTGGTTGGCGCAGCCGTAGATCACGTCGTCGACTGCGGCCCAGTCGACGCGCGCATTACGCTCCATCAGTGCACGGATGGGCACGGCGGCGAGATCGTCGGCGCGGATGCCGGCCAGTGCGCCGCCGTAGCGGCCGAAGGGCGTGCGCAGTGCATCGCAGATGAAAACGTCGGTCATGCGTCCACAGTATCACGGGGGAACCGCTCCGCATGATAGCCTCACAAGCCCCGTGATCGAGACGCCCCGTGCCCGATGCGTAAGAAGGCCGAACCGCACCGCCACGCTCACATGCGCGCGGCCACGCGGCATGGTGGGGCCGCACTCGACGTGCCCTTCGAAGTGCGCCGCTCGCGCATCCACGGCCGAGGCGTCTACGCCACGCGGCCGATCGCCGTGGGCACGCGCGTGGTCGAGTACCTCGGCGACCGGATCAGCCACGAGGAGGCGGACGAACGCTACGAGGACAAAGGCGACGACGGGCACACGTTCCTGTTCGTCGTTGACGACGACATCTGCATCGACGCCGGGGTGGGCGGCAACGACGCGCGCTTCATGAATCATTCCTGCGACCCGAACTGCGAGACCGTCATCGAGGAGCGGCGCGTGTTCATCGACGCCATCCGCGACATCGAACCCGGCGAGGAGCTGGGTTATGACTACCAGCTCACCTGGGAGAGCACGGACGATCCGGCGGAGCTGGCGCTGTACGCGTGCCGCTGCGGCGCCGCGCAGTGCCGGGGCACCATGCTCGACCCTGTACCGCTCGACAAGAAGCGCAGGCCGCGACGACCGGTCCGGAAGGCACGCCGCAAGGTGAAGAAGCCGGCCCGGCGCAGGCGCTGAGCGGAAGCCCGGTGTCGAGCCTGCCCGCGATCTCGATCATCGTCGCCGCCGACGAGCGCGGTGGCATCGGCATCGCTGGCCGGCTGCCCTGGCACCTGCCGGCCGACCTGAAGCGCTTCAAGGCGCTCACCATGGGCAAGCCGATCATCATGGGGCGGCGGACCTGGGAGTCGATCGGCAGGCCGCTGCCCGGACGGCGCAGCATCGTCTTGAGCCGCAACCGCGCGCGCGCAATCGAAGGCGCAGCGCTCGCGCACTCCTTCGAGGACGCGATGCGTGCCGCGGGCGACGTGCCGGAAGTCTGCGTGATCGGCGGCGCGGACGTCTTCGCCCGGGCGCTCCCGATCGCGAGCGTGATCCACCTGACGCAGGTGCACGCGAGCGTCGAGGCGGACACGTACTTCCCGGTGATCGAACCCGGCGAGTGGCAGGAGACGCATCGCGAGCCGCATCCCGCGGATGCCGCGCACGCCTATCCCTTCAGCTTCGTGACGCTCGTGCGCGCGACCGGCCGCCGGCAGGGGGCCGACGCGGGCGCTGGCGCGCGGACACGGACTTGATGATCAGTCGTCGGCGCGCCGCGGGGTCGATCCGTACCTCGGCGCGTTCGAGGGCAGCGCCGATCAACGCATCGACGTCGCGGGATTCGAGCTCGGCGGCCCTGGTAAGGACGATGCTGCGTACGCGGGATCCGGAACCGCTGAGCCGTCGCATGGGATCGGGAAGGTTCGCGCCCTTCAGGAAGAAGAGCGTCACCCAGCGCGGATAGAGCGCGATCGAGAAGATCGCCTCCGAGGCGCGCTCACCCGGTGCGAAGCCGATCACCAGGGCATTGTAGTTGTCGTAGACGAGCTCGGTTGCGCCCGGGACGCGCCTGCGCAGCCTGGCGAGCGCCGAGCGCGCCAGCGCCGCGATGGGGCGGTCGTAGCGGGCCATGAACCCCGCGAGCTGTTGCTGCGGCGTCCTGCTCACGACCCTTGCCGAGAGCGCCGCCGCGCGATGAGCCAGGCATAGATCGCGGCATTCATGACCAGCACGAACGCGCCCAGCACGACCTGCTGGCGGCGATTGAGACCGTCCGGGTAGATCAGCGCCGTGACGTAGTGCTCGATGAAGCCGCCCCGGTAGGCTTCGCCCCCACTGCGCTCGCGCAAGCCGATCTCGAGCGGCGTCAGCGGGCAGATCCGGCCCGCGAACTCGATCCAGGCACCCCAGGCGACGGCCGGGAGGTGCAGCCACGCGATCCAGGGCCAGCGCAGCACCAGCAACCCGCCGAGCACCACGAACATGATGAAGGCCAGGTGAACGAGCAGGACCGCGTCGGCGAGCAGTCGATACCACATGGCCACGGTCGAGCCTATCCGCCGCTATTACCGGCCCGAGCCAGGATGAGCGGACGCACGAGCTCTTCCCATGCCTCCGACGCGTGGAACCAGTTCCCCTCTACGTCATGGACGATCAAGGACGTATTCATCCCGCCAAACCCGTCATCGTGGTCTGGCAGGTAGATATAGCCGACACTCCCGGGGTCGATCTCGTACCGCACCACGTAGCTCCTGTGCTCCGCACGCGGTAACTCCGAGTTGCGGATCACGCCGGCGAAGTAGATGTGGAAGGTGACCTCGTAGCTGTCGAGGCCCGGTGGCCGCGTGGTGACCTGGCCCTTGGGCCAGTCGATGAACATTCCTTCCTGGCGGTTTGGGTCCAGGTGCACCGGCTGGCCGTTGACGGATACACCCGGGCCATTCCAGATGCTGAAGCGGGCAAGGATCGCGGGATCCGTGATCTCGAGCGGCGATGGCAGCGTGTCGCCGCGGACCTCGATGCGCGCCAGCACGCCCTTCGCCGCCGCGGGAGTGGACGTCGCGAGGAGCGCGACGCCGACGAAGAGAGCTGCACCTGTCTGGCCTAGTGATTTCCGCATGGCGCATCAACCTCCATGGTTAGATCGCATCGTCCCTGGCGAGCGCATCGAACCGCGTCGCACCATCCGGCAGCCGTCAGGTTCCTTAGCCCGGGTTGTGGCGGCGCAGGTCATCGATCGCTTCGGGTGACAGCCACAACACCGTACTCAGGTGGCTCTCTATCCGCGACACGATGGACTCGCGCGGACCGTTACGCCACTCGTCCGAGCCGTAGAACGCGTCCTGCCGGTCGTTCAGGTCGTCCAGGTCGGCGTATGAGCGGATGAGGTAATACGTGTCGGGCGCATGAGCCGACGGACCGAACGCGACGACGTCCGTACCCCACTCGCGCAGCATAGGCACGGCCCTCGAGACCACGGCGGCGTGAAACTCCGCTGCCGTGCCCGGATTCAGCTTGTACGAGCGGACCTCGACCAGGCGTTTCATCGGACGGACTCGTCGGCCGGCCGCCCGTATCGGCGGATCGCCAGTGCGATGGGCAGGCCGACCAGCACGGCGTGGGATACGAAGCCCTGGGCGAGTCTCGACGCCGTGTGCTTGATCTCGAAGGGTACGGCCGAGAGCGGCACGACGACGAAGTTCATGAACAGGTATACGCCGACCCCGAACAGGAGCCCGCAGATCACCGCACGCTGCCGCAGCCACGGCAACCGCTTGCTCGCGGCGTAGTAGAGCGCCGCCGCCCCGAGGAGTATGCCGAAGTGCGCGAGCAGGCCGAGCGTCGCCGCGGGCATCCCGCCCTCGAACGACTTCTCGCCCAGCAACCCGCTCGCAACGAACTGGAGCACCCAGGTCGGCGAGCGCCCTGCCAGAGCGTTCATGATGAAGGCGTACACGATGTCGAGCGTGGCTGCGATGCTGCCGCCGATCAGCACGCCGCGCAGGGCCTTGTTCATTGCAGTCGCCTCACGGCGCAGGTCAAACGGTGATCTACCGGCTCAAGCTCGACCGGGCGGCGCGATACAGGTACGCGACGATGGCGCCGAGTGCCAGTACAAGGATGCCGTCAAACACGATCTGCTTGACCACGTGCGCGCCCGGCATGGGTTGCACGACGTAGTAGATCATGTACATCGGGACGACCGCCAACAGTGCCACCGCGAGCCCGAAGCGCAGACCCTGGCCGAGCCACGGCTTGTTCTCGGTGCCACGCGCATAGATCCACACGAACGCGCCGGACAGGATGACATGGGCGAGGATCATGAGCGGGAAGTGTTTCTGAGCTTCCGCTTCGGGCCGGAAGAGGTTCGGCAAGGCTGCATAGTCGTCGTGCAGGAGCACTCCGTGGATGACGTAACTGCCGAGGAACCACACCACGAAGATCACGACCCACGCGATGAAGAAGCGCTTGTCCATGTCTGTCCCCCAGGTTGATTGTTAAGTTTCGAACCGTCAGTTCGAGGCATCGACGCCATCGAAGAATTCCACCATCCCGGTTTCGAGTGAATACTCCGCGCCGACGACCCGCAGGCCGCGGCTCTGTATCAGCTGCTCGAGTACTTCGGATCCACGTCGAAGCTGGTTCGCCGACATGCGGATGTTGGCCCGCACCGCCTGTCGCAACAGGGCGTCCTGGTCGAGGCCCAGCCCGGCGCCCATCAGCGGCTCAACGGAGGGACGCACGCGGTCGACGATCGAGCGAAGATTCATTGACTGTTCCTCGGACCGCCGCCCGAGCTCCTCCACGGTCGCCAGGATCGCGCCACAGTTCGAATGCCCCAGCACCACCACCAGCCGCGTGCCATAGCGCTCCGCGGCGAACTCGACGCTGCCGACCTGGGACGGGGCGACGATGTTGCCGGCGACGCGGATGACGAACAGGTCGCCCAGCCCCTGGTCGAAGACGATCTCCGCGGGCACGCGCGAATCGGAGCAACCAAGGATGATCGCGAACGGCTCCTGGCCGGCCGCGAGCTCCAGCCGGCGTTCATGGCCCACCAGCGCCTGGCGACTGCGGACGTCGGCGACGAAGCGGCGATTGCCATCGCGTAAGCGCTGCAGGGCTTCGTTCGCCGGGATCATCGGTTGCGCGTCGGTATCCGCTCAACCCGTGGGCGCGGGGCTCCGCGGGTGCTCAATCGGGTCTGCAGACGCACGACCGGCCGGTGTGGCCTGCGGCGTGCGACTTCCCGGAAGCCCGCATCGTCATACATGGATTTTGCCCCAAACCACATCGCGTCGTCGTTGCTGCGACCGGGCTTGTCGACCGGATACGCCTCGAGGATGGTCACGCCGCGCTTTCGCGCGTACGCGATGGCGCCGTCGAGCAGCGCTCGGGCGGTGCCCTGGCCCCGGTACTCGGGCGGCACGACGAAACACACGATCGACCACACCGGCTGCTCGTCGACGGCCTTCATCACGGGTGAACGCTTGAGCCTCTCGAAGGCACTGCGCGGGCCGAGCGAGATCCAACCGACGGGTACCCTGCCTCGATAGCCGATCAACCCCGGTGGCTCGCGCGAGTCCGCGAGCGCCTTGAGTTGCGCGCGGTTCCATCGCGCGCGCGTGGTCTTCGCCGGCGGCGTGTCCGAACCGCTGCGACGGTACGCCATGCACCAGCACTGGCGAGCGATGCCGCAGCCCCGGGCGTTGAACAGCATCTCGAAGTCGTCCCAGCGGTCGGCGGTCAGCGGTCGCACCGTGATGCCGGTCGCGCGCGTCATGACGCTCGCACTTCGCTCATCAACGCCAGCAGGTTTCCGTCGGGATCGCGCAGGAAGGCCATCCACAGCTCGTGGTCCGGCAGCCGGGCGACCAGGTGTGGCGTCGCTTCGAATTGCACTCGCCGCTGAGACAGCGTCGTGAACGCCGCCTGCAGGTCGGCCACCTTGTAGTAGATGACCGAGCTCTTCCCGGCCTGGGCACGGGCCGGACCGTCCAGCATGAGGCGCACGCCGTTCAGATCGAAGAACGCGAGTCCGGGCGGTGCCTGGAACAGGAGCCGCATGCCCAGCGTGTCGCGGTAGAACGCGACCGCGCGCTCGACGTCGGTGACCGGAACCGCGATCTGGCCGATCTGCTCGAGCCTGAACCCTCCTGACGATTCGCTCATGGCGGCCTCCCTTGACGATGCTGCCACGCCCTGCCTGGTTCGGTAAATGCGCTCAGCGTTGCCCTGGAGGAATGCCCCGGATCGCAGCCGAGAATCGGGCATGCGTTGCCGGATCGACGGGCCGGTGCTTGACCTGGGTGCTCGCGGGGTCCTTCCCGAGGAAATTGTCACCCTTCCAGTTCCTCGACGGCCGGATCGGCCGCGGCGAGAAGCCGCCGCCACAGTTCGGGCACACGTTGCCAAGCAAGTCGTCCACACAGGTCGCGCAGAATGTGCACTCATAGCTGCAGATCCGCGCCTCGATCGAGTCGGGAGGCAGGGGTCTGTTGCAATGCTCGCAGGTTGGTCGCAGTTCAAGCATGACGGCTCGCGTCCGATGAAGTTTGAGTTCCGGGTCAGGTCTCGTCGCCATCGAGTGCCCGCGTTGGCACGGCGCTGCTGCCTTCCTTCATGGGCTCCTGGAATCCAACATGGTGATGACCCGGTTGTCGAGGCCCGATCGCCTACGTGACGGTCTTTCGCACACGTCCATGAGTCTTTCGCGTCTGCGCGACATCATCAAGGTGGCGTTGCGCGTGTTCACACTCCTCTTCAAGTACCTGCTGGATCGTTCTGCCGTACGGCTTGGCGCCCGGAGCGTCGACGAGCCTGACCTTGCCTGCCAGGCCGCCGGGAGCGACGCGGACCAGCGTGGCCACGTGAGCGCACAGGTGCTCGAGCATCCTGAGAGCCGGCTCGATCGGCATCCGATCGTACCCAAGCCGCTTCATCCAGCTTGCGTCAGGCATCACCCAGGACCAGTCGTACGCGCAGCCGGGCTTCCCGAGCGCAGCGAGCACGATGTTCGAAGCCACGAGATTCGCCTCCACCAGGTGGTGAACATACTCCCGGATCGACCATCCCTCGGATCCGCCGCGCAGGCCCAGGTCGCGGGCGGACAGACCGGAAACGGCGCCGCGAATCCGCCGCGGAATCGACGCCCACGTTCTCGACATGTCGGCCGTCTTCGACCTTCGTCGAAGCGCGACATCCTCAGTTCCCTGCATTCCCGTGCCTCCGCGCTCGGCAAGCTGTCAGGCCTGGTCAAAGCCGCCGACTACGTTCGCTGCGTTTACCCCCAACTCCGCCGTCGCGTAGCCTCCTTCCAGTATGAGAACCGTCGGCAGGCCGAGCCGTCTCAATTGCGCACCCAACCGGCGGAAGTCATCCGCCTGCAGGGCAAACCTCGAGATCGGATCGCCCGCATAGGTGTCCAGTCCAAGCGAGACGACCAGGACGTCGGCGCGATATCGATCAACGCGCGCGCAGGCGACGTCCAGCGCCGAGAACCATGCCGCGGGTTGGCTGCCTGCCGGCAATGGCAGGTTCAGGTTGAAGCCGTGGCCCGGGCCTTCTCCGGTTTCGTCGGCATGACCCAGGTAGAACGGGTATTCGGTCCGTGGATCGCCATGGATGCTGACGTACAGCACGTCGGGGCGGTCGTAGAAGATGCTCTGCGTTCCGTTGCCATGATGGTAGTCCACGTCGAGGATCGCGACACGCGCGCACCCGTGACCCCGCAGCGCCTGCGCAGCAACCGCTGCGTTGTTCAGGAAGCAGTATCCGCCCATGAAGTCGGCTCCGGCGTGGTGACCCGGCGGGCGCATCGCACAGAAAGCGCTTCGTTCGCCCGAGGCCACCAGGGCGGCGGCGCTGGCCGCCGCGTCGGCGCCGGCCTTGGCTGCGGCCCAGGTTCCCGCGACCATCGGGCTTTCGTTGTCCATCGAGTAGAGGCCCAGCCGGGCGATGAAGTCGTCCGGCTCTACGTCACTGCGCAAGGTGCGAACGGGCCACGTCGACGGGAACGGCTGCAGTTCCGCGTTCCCGGGATCGAGTGCCAGCCACTGCTCCCACGCGGATTCCAGGAACGCCAGGTAGCGTGGCGTGTGAACCTGTCGCAACACGTCGGAGCTGTCGACCGTGGGCGTGCGAATCTCGTGGCCGCGCGCCAGCAGCTCGTTGTGCACGATCTCGGCCCTCGCGGGCGTCTCGAAGCACGGCACGCGTTCGCCGCGGAAGAACTCGTACGCCGGCGCGTGGAGTTCGTGCTGACGGGAGAAATAGACTTTCACCGGGCTGATCGACCTCGCTCGCGCCCGCACGCAGCTCTTCTAGCCGCCATTGAGCGGCTTGTCGAGAAGCTCATAGCCCGCTCTGTCCTGTATCCATGCCTGCGGTAGAAAATCACGCGCGCGATCGTTGCCACGCGGTCATCAAGCCGGGCGCCTGGCCAGGAGCGCCCAGACGCCCGCAGCTGACAGCAGCGAGCCGCCCGCCAGCCTGAAGCGCCGCTGCGCTCCGGATGAGGCCAGCAGCCTGCGTGCCGAGGCCGCGAAAACGGCGTAGAGCGTTGCATTCAGCGCGGCCATGACCACGAAGGTGACGGCCAGCACCCAGAGCTGTCTTGCGGCTTCCGCACCTGGGCTGACGAACTGCGGCAGGAAGGCCACGAAGAACACGATGCCCTTGGGATTGAGCGCGGTGACCAGGTAGGTGTTCGCGAACAACCGCCACCGCGACCCTGGCGTGGACTGTGAAACCAGTTCGGCGGATGAGGTACCTGCGCGCAGGAGCTTGATGCCGAGGTACAGCAGATACAGGCCGCCGGCCCACTTGACCACCGTGAACCAGAAGGCCGACGCCGCGAGGAGCGCACCCAGGCCGAGGATCGACACCACGAGCGCAGTGGAGTCTCCCAGCGCGACTGCCGCCACAAGGGGCAGGTTCACGCGCCGGCCATGCGTCATCGAATAGCTGATGACCGTCAGGATCGTCGGGCCGGGGATGATCAGCAGGATCGCCGACGCTGCGACAAATGCAAGCCAGAGTTCGATCGACACGCGCGGTACTCCTCAGGCGGCATGCGGGCGGGTGCCGGCAGCGGCCTGCAACTTGAGAACGGTCGCCCAGTTCCGGGTCGTCATTGTGTCACCGGTGGCGCGCATGAACTCGAGCGCGAGCTTCGACTCGGCGATGCCGTTTGCGCACCAGAGGTAGGCTGCCCTCGGGCCGACGGCCAGGACGTCCGGCGCCCAGGATTTCTCGAGCAGCGGCCTGAACCTGGCGAGTGATGCGGCGGTCGAGGCGAAAGCGACGAGGAACTTCGACGGGTCGCGTGCGGCCTGGGGCAACGCGTTCTCCGCGATGACGGCGTCGAGCTCCGGCGCCGTGAGCACGATGACCGGCGCCGAGAATCCGCAATGACGCTGGATGGCCGTTTCGATCGCAGCGGAGATCTTCCCCGGGTTGGGCCGCGTCGCCTGGAACACGGCGTTGCCGCTGTTGAGCAGGGTCCGGACATCGGAGTATCCGAGCGTTTCCAGGAGCGTGCGCAGGTCCGCCATCGCGATGCGCTTGGCGCGACCGACGTTGATGCCACGGAGCAGGGCGATGCACGCTGCCATACCCGTCGCGCGAGCTTCAGGCCGCTGGTTGAACCAGGTTGATGAGATTGCCGCAGGTGTCCTCGAACAGCACAGCGGTAATCGGGCCCATGGAGGCGGGCTCACCGCGAAACTTGACACCGCGCCCCGTAAGACGCTTGAACTCTGCCGCAATGTCCCTGCTGATGAAGGCCGTGGCGGGAATGCCGGCGTCGAACAAGGCCTTCTGGTAGGTGCGTGCGGGCGGAAAACCCATCGGCTCCAGAACGAGCTCCACGCCGTTCACACCTTCGGGCGATGAAACCGTCAGCCAGCGGAACGGCCCCATGGGGATGTCGTTTTTCTTAACGAACCCGATTACCGAGTGTAGAAGTGAAGTGCGTGGTCCTGATCCTCGACCATGATGCTCGCGAGCGTGATCTGCATGGCGCTCTCCCGGTCCTGTCACGTAAGTGTAGGCCTTGCAGATGGCGCCATCCTTCACGATCACGACGAAGTGCCCTGTGGGGGCGGTGATCAATCCGCCAAGCTCCTGGTCGGCGGACGTCCACGTCGAGTGGACGGTGCCATTACGGTGCTGCCGTGGACGCCGCCATTGGCTGGGTGCGAAGGTACTCGTACAGGTCGGCGACTTCTTCGGCGGTAAAGTGCACGAATGCCCGGGTCGCCACCGTGCTCATGAGACCAAGGTCACGCCCGCTGATCGGCACGCCGGTTTGCAGCAGGTGCTGAAACTGATCCAGCTGGTAGCCGCGGACGATGCCGAGCGCCGGAGATGCCATGAAGGCGTCGCCCTGGAGATTGATGCCGTGACACTCGGAGCACACGATGCTCGCGAGATAGCGCCCGCGCTCGACGGGCGTGCGCCGCGGCAGGTGGCCCCAGCGCGGCCGTGACGGGTCGACCGCATCGGCCGATGTGTGCCACTTCCCCAGCACGAGCGCCACGCGTCCGAGGAACCACACCTCTCGGGAACCGGGTTGCGGCGCCACCACCGGCCGGTCGCGCAGGTACCTGATCACCAGGCCCAGGTCGGTATCGCTGAGGGGATAGAACGTGGCCGAAGGCATTCCCAACGCGGCCCTACGGTCGCGCTTGACGCCGAAGCGGATGAGGCGGACCAGCTCCGGGTCGCTGTACAGCGGCAGTACCGCCGAGAGCGTCGGCGCCGTCGCCCGGAAGATACCGGGGGCGTCCTCGACGCCGCCCTGGCCTTCACGCCCGTGACACCCCTCCAGGCAACCGACAAGGATCGCCAGCCGGCGCCCCTCCCGGCTGTCGGCCGCGGTGGACTTCGCGTCGAAGGGCGCAAGCGGGACGTCGTGTCGTCGGTACAGCAGCCACTCAGAGCCGGCGTAGATGCCCGCGACGACGAGCGATACCAACACGATCAGCCCGACCACCGTCATCGCCAGCGCGTTCGCGCTCCTCGAGCGCAGCAACGGTGCCTCGGTCAGCATTGGTAACCCCCGGAGAGATTCTTATTTGCCGGTCAAGTCTGCAGCAAAGTCATTGTCCAGGCGAGTGATCCGATGAAGCAGCAATGTCCGGGATTCGACGCATCCGAAGCAGGAAATAGGCCGCGCACAGCGACCGGACGGGGCGTGCCGTCAGTCGTCGGTCTGTGGCTCGCCGGAGATCTTCGTCAACTGCTCGAGGGCGGCGCGCTTCTCCGCAGGGGAGTGACCTTCGTAGTATCGGTCGATCAGGCGTCGGACCAGGTTCACCTTGGTCACGCGAGCGTCCGCAGGCAGGTCGAGGCTGCGCTGGTCAAACGCGAGGACCACCCTGAAAAGATGCTCGAGGTCCGGTTCCGGCAACCCGCGATCCGTGTCAATGAGACTCTTTACGCTGCGGTAGATTTTCGTCGAATACGTCGAGGCCAGGTTCCGCGCCACCGTTCGATACTCTGCCGAGGCCCCCGCCATTACTTCTTCCAGGAGAGCCAGTCCTTCCTCGAGATGAAAGAGGCCCTCCTCGGACCGGTACTTCGCCTCCGCCAGGGACAGGTGCTCGCGTGCGGACCGCAATTCGGGTGGCTCGACCATGTCGACCCCTAACGCGCCGGAATCGTTCTTCCTATCAAGGCGACGCCGGCGACGTGCTCACGGAGCGTGTCGTGGTCTTACAGGCTTTCGGCAAACCGACGCAGCCGCTGGTTGAAGGTCGCCGCATCATCCCAAAAGGGTGCGTGGCCCGCACTCGCCACCAGGTGAATCTGCGCGTGCGCCAGGCTTGCCTTGTGTTGGTCGACAATGGCTGGTCTGACAATCGCATCTTCAGCTCCATGCGTAATCAGCGCAGGTTTGCGGATCCGCGGCAGCAGATCGTCATTGTCGAGCGAGCGGGAGAACAGAGCCTGACGAACGTAAGGCGGGACGGAGAGGTTGTATCCGAGCATCAGATACAGTTCCGCTGTCGAGGGTTCCCGTGCGAAGCACATTCGCAACAACGACTCCAGGCTCCGCACGCTCTCCTCCACCTCGGTGGCAAAGAAGCCTGGTACGACCGCGAGAAACTCAGGAGTGAGGACCGACATCGCCTCGTCAGTGCCAAGCTTGGTGATCCCATCCACAAAGTGGATGCCACCGATTCGATCCTCGCCGTAATGCCGGATGTAATCGAGGATCAGGAGTGGTCCATACGACCAGCCACAGAGAATCGGATGGTCAAGATTCAAGGCCCGTATGGCCGCATTGACGTCATCCGCCCAAAGGCTCGAGTCCGTGTACCCTTCGCGAGGCTTATCCGATCGACCGTGCCCACGCATATCCATCGCGACGAGCCGGTGGCCATCGGCCAGGTCCGAGCTCAGCTGTCGAGTCCAGGCGAGCGAACACTGCGAAAAGCCATGGAGGAACAGAATCGGGCGACCCCTCGAGTTGCCCGTCTCAACGAGGTGGAGCGCTACGCCTCCGCCGCCTGCAATTGTGTGACTCTTCACCGAGGTCCTCCTGTTACGACGGCGCTGCCTGGAGGCGAAGCGTGCGCCAACCTCACTTTGCCGAGCCCGCCTTGGCCTCCGGCAACGGTGCGTCGTTCCAGATGTCGACAACACAGCGCCAGTTCCCGTCGTTCTCCTTGCGCCAGATCGCGACACCCTTCCCATGTATCGTGCGAATCGCCCCATCAGGGCCGGGAACGGTGTACACGCTTCGCGCATGGGTGTAGGCGAGATCGCCTCCCTCCGCCACGACCACTTGCACCGGTTCCCAGGTGACGCTGAACCCCGGGATCGCGAAACTGGACGCCATGTAGCCACGAATCGCGGCTTTGCCGACAACCGGTGCACCCGCCGGGGGCAACATCATTGCGTCATCGGCCATGTAGAGCACGCTGCGATCCAGGTCCCGGTCTCTTGCAGCGGCCGCCCAGTCGCGCTCGGCCATCAGCACAGCTCTCCGGTCCTCATCCAGGCTCGGACGTTTGATTGAGTCCACGCTTTCTCCTTGCTTTGGCCGAAGCCGTCCGGCGAACTGGTCACCCGAATTCCTCGTGCTGAGGCAGGTCGTCGGTGATCGTGAACCACGGCGCCTTGAGCTTGCTGCGCTCAATTCCAGCGAAAGGCTTGAATGCGGAACCTGTCGCGCGGCGGCAGTTTGAGCAATGACAGTTGCTTTCATTGCCCCTGGGGCGGTTGCCACAGCTCGACCTTGTTGCCTTCAGGGTCCATGACCCACCCGAACTTGCCGTACTCGGAGTCGTCCGTCTTCTCCAGCACGTTGCAGCCCTCCTCTCGCAGGGCCGAGAGAAGGCTGTGCAGATCGGCGACCCGGTAGTTGACCATGAAGGAGGACGTACTCGGGGCGAAGTAGTCGCCTTCCGGGCCGCCGACGGACCAGATCGTCGTGCCCAATGTGGCCTGGCCGCTTTCGTCGGCCCAGCGGAAGGCCGTGCCTCCCCACTCCTGAACGTCGATGCCTAGATGTTTCTTGTACCAGGCCCGCAGGGCGACGGGATCCTTCGCCTTGATAAAGATACCACCGATACCCGTGACTCTTTTCATGTGGGACTCCTGAGAGTGATTGATTGGAACGCTCAACGCACCGGCCTCATCGTCTGCGCTCGGCCGCGCCGTGTCGCGGCCACATCAACTATCGAGTGATCGCGATATCAAAGTGCAGGACATCTTCGCGCGTCCCCAGTTTCGTGTAGAGCCCTATAGCAGGCCCATCACCGGGATCGGCCTGCACGAAAATAACGTAGGCCCCGCGCGCTGTCGCGATTCTCTTGAGTTCCAGGATCAGCGCCGTCGCGATGCCCTGACGCCGGTGCGCTGCGGCGACGGCCAGATCGTAGATGTAAATCTCCCTCCGCTCCTGCTCGAACTTCTGCAGCTCATAGGCCGCGATGCCGCCCACGACCTCGCCGCTCTTCAACGCAGCGAGCGCGATGAAGTAATCGCTGCCGAGCAGCCGCTCGAGATAAGCCCTGCTGGGCCGGGCCCCGCCATAGGTCTCCACCTCGTCGAAGGCCTCGCCGAAGGTCGTCAGCATGGCTTCCATCAGCTCGACGTCGCCGGGCGCGAGCGGGTGTATGTTGAACGGGGCTGCAGAAGACATGGCTGAGGTTAGATCCGAATGCCGCCACCGGTCTGGGCGTGCTTGCGTAGAAACGGTAGTCCATGCTGCACCAGCTCGCGCAATGCTTCCTCCACGCGCGGAACGACTCTGGCCCTAGGTAGACGACCTATTTGTAGACATCCCTTCGGTCCCCAATCTTGAAGATGGTGACCTCCTGTCGCCGGTCGTCGATCAGGTAGACAACCCGATAGTTGCCTTGTCGGATGCGATAGCGGTCGTCGTACCCAGCGAGCTTCTCCGACCCATGAGGCCGTGGTTCGAGCGCCAAGGCCTCAATTCGCTGCACAATTCGCTGACGGTCAGCTTTGCTACCAAGTCGGGCCAGTTCCATGCCCGCCGAAGGCTTGATGAGCAGCCTATAGGCGCCCACGGCGCTTCAGACCGCGTACGAAGCTTTCGAAGGAAACACTACGTTCCTTGCGACGGGCGTCAAACGCCTCAAGATCTTCGGCGTCCTGGGCGAGTGAGGCCTTCACGGCGTCATTTACCATGTCGGAGATGGACCGGTCGCTCGCAGCAGCCCGCAGGCGCAGCGCTCGATGTACCTCGGGGTCAAAGTAGACAGTAGCTCTCTTCGGTGTAGCCATGCGCCGAGTGTGACGCTATGACGTCAAAGCGTCAAGCCGACGCGCGGAGGTCGTCTAACCTACGCCCGCCGATGCCGCGGCGCCTGCTCGACCTGCGACTCAAGTGTCAGTGGCTCCAGCGCTGACCGCACCTCGGCGTCCGCACGCTGCAAGTCGACTTCCGCGAGGCTCGTCGCCTGCTCGGTGAGCCGCTCGAGGATGCCGGCCTGGATGAGGCCGCGTTCGTACGCGACCGAGTAGGGGATCTCGTGGTGGAACATCACCATCGAGTAGCGCGGAATGAAACGGTCCGGGTACCGTCGCTCGAGCTCGAAGGCCAGCTCCTTGCGCAGCAGGAACTTGGGGTCGCGCACCGTGTCGCGCATCTCGATGTAGTTTTCGAGCGCCATGGCGGCGATCGCATCGGTGTTGGGTTTGCGCTGCCGCTCGAACTCGCGAAACGCCCGTGACCAGTCGCCGGTCGCCTCGAGCAGCCGGTTGAGCTCGGCGCAGTCCTCGAAGCAGCAGTTCATGCCCTGGCCATGGAACGGCACCATCGCGTGCGCCGCGTCGCCGAGCAGCACCGCCTTGTCCTGCGCGGCCCAGTGATCGCTGTACACCGTCCCCATGCGGCCGATCGGGTTCTCGAGGAACTCGCGCGCCACGTTCGGCATCAGCGGGACGACATCGGGAAAATGACTGCGGAAGAACGCATCGACCGCGTCCCGCCCGTCGAGACTGGCAAAGCTCTCGGCACCGCGCAGCGGCAGGAACAAGGTCACCGTAAAGCTGCCATCGAGGTTCGGCAGCGCGATCAGCATGAAGCCGCCGCGCGGCCAGATGTGCAGCGCGTGCTTATCGACCTGGTGCGCGCCCGAGGCGGAGGCGGGCAGCGTCAGCTCCTTGTACCCGTGCTCGAGCAGGTCCTCGGTCACGCGGACCGCGAGTTGCCCGGTCATGGCGCGCCGCACGAGCGAGCCGGCGCCATCGGCCGCGATCAACGGCGCCATCCGCAGGCGCTGCGGCTCGCCGGTGACCTCGTCGAGCATGACCAGCTCGTCGCGCTCGAAGTCGATCGCGCGCGCTGCGTGCAGGAAGCGGGGACTCACACCGTGGATGCGCAGCGCGTGATCGAGCAACACGCCGTTGAGGCCGGGGCGCGACACCGAGTAGATGACTTCGTGCGGTCGCTGGCCGTAGGGCACCAAGCTCTGGCGACCGTCGGGGTCGTGCAGCATCCGTCCGCGCATCGGGATCAGGAGCGGCTCGACCTCCTCGAACACGCCGGCTTCGCGCAGCGCCTCGATGCCCCGTGCCGCCAGCGCCATATTGATCGAGCGACCCGCATCCATGTCCACCTTGCGCAGGTCGGGCCGGCGCTCGTAGATCACGACCTTGCGCGCGTTGCGCGCGAGGAAGATCGCCATCAGTGCGCCGGAAAGACCGGCACCGAGGATCGTGACGTGCGGGTTCATGGTGAGACCTCCGCGAGCCGCGCGTCGGCTCAGCCGGTGGCGGCGGCCGCGCCGCCGGCGAGCTCGGCGTGGAGCGCATCGGCGAAGCGCCACGCATCCTCGAAGCTGTTGTAGAACGGCACGGGCGCCGCGCGGATCACGTCGGGCTCGCGCCAGTCGGGGACGATTCCGCGTTGGCGCAGGCCGTCGAACACGGCGCGCGCCCGATCGCGCGACGCCCGCAGGCGGAACGACAGCGCCGCGCCACGCTCCTCGGGGTCGGCGGGCGTCGCGATCTCGACCTCGCGCGCGAGCCGCGCCTGCACGAGCGACTCGAGGTACCCGGTGAGGTCGACCGACTTGCGGCGTAGCGTCGGCATCCCCACCTCGTCGAAGTGCTCGAGCGAGGCCATCAGCGGCGCCATCGCGAGGATCGGCGGGTTGCTGAGCTGCCAGCCCTCGGCGCCCTCGATCGCCTGAAACTCCGGCCCCATCAGGAAGCGCGTCGCCTTGTCGTGCCCCCACCAGCCGGCGAACCGTGGCAGGCTGGCGGCGCGCGCATGGCGCTCGTGCACATAGGCGCCGCCGACCGCCCCGGGTCCCGCATTTACGTACTTGTAGTGGCACCAGACCGCGAAATCCGCGCCGCTGTCGTGCAGCGCGACCTCGACGTTGCCGATCGAGTGCGCGAGATCGAAACCGACCAGGCAGCCCTGTGCATGCCCGGCGCGCGTGATCGCGGCGAGGTCGAGCTTCTGCCCGGTGAGGTATTGCACGCCGGGGAGCATGATCGTGGCGATTCGTGCCCCCTCGCGCTCGATCGCCTCGACGATGTCACCGGTCCGGAGCAGCGCCTCGCCTTCGCGTGGCGCAAGCTCGATCAGGTCGCGCGCCGGGTCGAGGCCGTGAAAGCGGACCTGCGATTCGGCGGCGTGGTGGTCCGACGGGAACGCGCCGCGCTCGATCACGAGCGCGGTGCGCTCGCCCTGCGGACGGTAGAAGCTCGCGAGCATCAGGTGCAGGTTGACCGTGAGCGTGTTCATCGCCACGACTTCCTGCGGCGAGGCGCCGACCAGCCGGCCGAGCGCGGGCGCCGCCCGCTCGTGATAGGGCATCCAGGGCCGCCGCCCGGTGAAGTGGCCGTCGACCCCGAGCGTGCGCCAGTCCTCCATCGCCTCGGCGACGTAGCGTTCCGCCAGCCGCGGCTGGGCGCCCAGCGAATGGCCGCAGAGGTAGACGAGCGTCGTCCCGTCGGCGTCGCGGGGCAGGGCAAACTTCTCGCGCCAGCCGCGCAGCGGATCGGCGGCGTCGAGGGCGAAGGCGTGCTCGCGGTCGAGTCTCACGCGCGCACCTCCGAGGCCGCGCGGATCACGGGGCGGCTCGGCGCCGCATCGCTCGCGAACGGCGCGACCTGCAACTCGAGCAGGTACAGACCATCCAGTAACCGTTCCGGCACGTAGGCCAGCTCGGTCACGAGCGCGCGGGCGCGGACTGCGTCCCCGGGTTGCCGGCCGCCGGCGGGCACGCCCCAGTAGGCGCGATGCGCCGCGAGCGCAGGATCGTCGCTGCGATCGAGGCTCGGCAGGTCTACGACCAGGCTCGCCACGCGGTGCGCGACGATCCACTCCACGGCCTCGGGCAGGAAGTACGGCGCAGCACTCTGACCCGCATAGTGGCGGAACCGCTTGTCCGGGTCGTTCGGAACCGTGCGCACGATCAGCGCCGTCCAGGGCAGCCCTTCCCAGCGTTCGGCCGCCGTCATGAGGGCCGCGCGTGTGATCGCGTGCGTGTCCGCGGGCAGCGTGACGAGCAGGGCGAGCCGCACGGGCTCGGGCTCGAGCTCCGCCAGCGTGCGCCGATCTTCCGTGATGTGGCCGATGCACTCGGTGTGCGTGCCGTGGCAATGGGGCGCGAGCGTGTGCACGCTGCAGTTGCAGCTCGCACCGCTCCGGACGTCGCCGGTGAAGCTGCCGGCGGCGAGCGGCACGGCCGATGCGGGCGTGTCGATGAAGAACCGCGGCTGCGGCCCGTCGAAGTCGAGCGGGATCGCGAGGCTCACGGCGCGGGACGTTCCGCGCCAGCGACGCCCATCGACCGAGATCTCGATCCAGTCCACGGGCGGCAACTCAGGGCGCCTGCATGACCGTGCCGCACTTCCGGCAGGTGCGGTGTGCCGGGCTCGCCCAGTAGCGCTCGAACACCTGCGGCAACTGCGTCTCGATATCGCTGACGTGCAGGTATTCCTGGTGCAGCAGGGTGTCGCAGCGCTCGCAGTACCAGAGAAATCCGTCCTGTTCGGCGGGGTCGCGCCGGCGCTCGACGACGAGGCCCACGCTGTCGGCCTGGCGCTGCGGCGAATGCGGGACGTGGCCCGGGAGCAACAGGATCTCGCCCTGCCGGATCGGGATGTCGACACGGCGGCCGTCCTGGATCGTGCGCAGGAGCATGTCACCCTCGAGCTGGTAGAAGAACTCGGCGCCGGGGTCGTCGTGATAATCCTTGCGCGCGTTCGGGCCGCCCACGACCATGACGATGAACTCGGCGTCCTCGAACACCTGCTTGTTGCCGACGGGTGGCTTGAGCAGGTGGCGGTGCTCGTCGATCCAGCGCTGGAAATTGAAGGCCGTCAGGGGCTGCATCCCATCACATCCTTGGTGCCGAAGGCCCCGGCAGGTGGCAGTATCGCGGGCAGGTGGCAGTATAAGGGAGTGACACTCGCAGGCTGCGCAGTCCAGCGGGC
Source organism: uncultured Gammaproteobacteria bacterium (assembly GCA_963834855.1). Taxonomy (GTDB): domain Bacteria; phylum Pseudomonadota; class Gammaproteobacteria; order Steroidobacterales; family Steroidobacteraceae; genus DATJKD01. The sequence goes on from CAWIDH010000004.1 coordinate 136,071, forward strand.
GGGCGGCCTCTGGAGGTTGCAGATGAACATCCGGCTCCTTTGCATGGCAGCTTTCGCCGCGACAGCGGTCGGGATCGCGGCCGGGCCGACGGGTGCGCAGGAACCACCCGAGGCGGCGGTTTCACAGCCCGCGCCCGCGGCGCCGTCGACGCCGCCCGTAGCACCGCAGACACCGGCTTCCGCTGCGGCACCGGCGTCCTCCACGGCACCGGCTTCCACCGCGGCGCCGACGCCAGACGCGCCCGCCACCGCGCCCGCGCCCCAGCCAGGTGCGGTCCCCGACCCGGTGACACTGACGATCCCGTCGGTCTCGGCGGATCCCCCGCCCGGCACGGTTCCGGCCATCTGGGTCGAGCGCGAGGTGTCCTTCACGTACTTCGGTCGGACTGCGCTCTACTCCTGCGATGGCCTGCGCGACAAGGTGAAGCGGATCATGAAGCAGCTCGGTGCGCTGGAGAACTACACGGTGCGTGTGCGCTCCTGCTACCGCATGTTCGATTCCACCTATCCGGGTGTGGAGCGCACGCCGCGCGTCGTGATCCAGGCGGTGGTGCCGCAGCCTGTCACCCCCGAACTGCTGGAGACGCTTGCGGAAGACCAGGGCGAGCGCGAGCTCATCGCGCGCGTGCGCGGCGAGAAATCGGTCGTCGGCAACGCCGAGGCGCAGTTCGCGGCGACCAGGAAGCGCGTCCAGTTCGATGACAAGGTCTGGCGCGGCAGCATCGAGGCCGGCGACTGCGAGCTGATGGAGCACATGCGCGACCACGTGTTCGTGCCGCTCGGCTTCAACGTCGTCGATGACCAGATCACCTGCACACCGAACCAGGTGGCGCGCGGCACCGTCAAGATCGAGCTCGAAGTGCTCGCGCCGTGGACGCCGCCACCTGCACCGGGTCAGACGGACGATCCAGCCGCTGCGCCGTGAGGCTGCCGCCCCAGACGCAGCCGGTGTCGATCGACAGGACATCGTTCTCGTCGAGGTAGCCGAGCGCGGACCAGTGGCCGCAGACGAGGCGGTGGCCTGCCGTACGTCGCCCGGAAACGCGAAACCAGGGCGTCAGCCCGGGAGGCAGGTCCTCGAGGCGGCCCTTGAATCCCAGCGACAGGCGGCCCTGCGCGTCGCAGACGCGCAGCCGTGTGAAGCAATTGACGATGAAGCGCAGCCGCGCGATTCCCTCGAGGTCGTCGCGCCAGAGGTCCGGCTCGTTGCCGTACATGCGCCGGTAGAACGCGCCGTCGCGCTGGCTGCGGAGCGCACGCTCGAGCTCCCGGGCGCAGGCGATCGCCGTGGGCAGGTCCCACTGGGGAGGCAGGCCCGCGTGCAGCACGGTGACGCCGAGCCTGGAGTCGTGGTGCAGCATCGGACAGGCCTGCAGCCAGTCGAGCAGCCGCTCGCGGTCCGGCGCGTCGAGCACTTCCTGGAGACCGCGGTCGGAGCCCTTGAGCGTCGCATCGCCGCGCGCTACCGCGAGCAGGTGCAGGTCGTGGTTGCCGAGCACGACGACGGCCGCCTTGCCCAGCGCCTCGACCCGACGCAGGACCGCGAGCGAATCGGGCCCTCGGTTGACCAGGTCGCCGACGAACCACAACTGGTCGCGACGCGGGTCGAATTCGATCTTCTCGAGCAGCGCCTCGAGCTCGACTGCGCAGCCCTGCACGTCGCCGATGGCGTAGACCGCCACGGGCGGCTCAGTGGAGCATGCCGGGCATGGCGAGCGTGAAGGGCGGGATCGTGGCGTCGAAGTGCTCGCCGTCGTCGGCGAGCATCCTGTAGCGGCCCTGCATGGCCCCGACGGGTGTCTCGATGATCGCGCCGCTCGAGTAGCGATACCGCTGGCCGGGCACCAGGCGCGGCTGCTCGCCGACCACCCCTTCGCCCTGGACCTCCTGCACCTTTCCGTTCGCGTCGGTGATGATCCAGTGGCGGGTCAGCAGCCGCGCCGGAACCTGGCCCTCGTTGCGGATCGTAATGGTGTAGGCGAAGGCGAACCGACCTTCGGACGGGTTCGACTGGTCCTCGATGTAGCTCGTCGCCACCTCGACGCGGATGCAATGGGCGACCGGCTCAACCGTTTCCATGCGCACCTGCCGCCGGGCGGACGTCCTTGGGCAGCCGCACCGCGAGCACGTCGCAGGGCGCCGCGTGCAGCACGGTGTCCTCGGTGAAGTTGAACAGGATCGACACGCCGTGCCGCTCGCGGCTGCCGATCACGATCAGGTCGCTGCCGCGCTCCTGCGCTATGCGCACGACGTCCGCCTTGATGTTGCCGGTCTGCACGATGCGCTCGCAGTGCTCCAGGTCGAGCCGCTTCGCGAGCTCGGCGATGCGCTGCCTGGCGCGCTCGAGCAGCTCGCCTTCGATCTGCACGGCCGGCAGCAGGGCCTCGCCCATGGGTTCGACCGGCACGTATTCCACCACGTGCAGCAGCGTGAGTTCCGCGCCGCAGCGCTGCGCCACCCACTTGCCGCGCTTGGCGATGCAGTCGCTGTCGTCTGTCAGGTCCACGCACAGCAGGACTTTCTGGTATTCGCGCATGACCGCCCCGGATGCCCCAGTGGCCGGATTATATGGCCCCGGCCGATGGCGACAAACCGCCCGGGCTCAGGGCGCATTATTGATGAACGCCACTGCGCATGGGCGAAGGCTGATCGGGAAGGTATTTCCCGGACCGTCGAAAACAGGGATGTTTTCGACGGAGCCCCCAGGGATGGGTTTACGGCGTTCCGGGAAATACCTTCCCGATCGAGGCTTCGTTAGCCGGCGTGGCGCGCCGCCAGGGCCGCGAACTGCGCCGGCGCGAGCGTCTCAGGCCGGGCGCCGGGGTCAACGCCCGCCGCCTCGATCGCCGCGGGCTCGAGCAGGCCGCGCAGCGAGTTGCGCAGCGTCTTGCGTCGCTTCGAGAACGCGGCCGCGACGATGCGTGCGAACGCGGCGCGGTCGCCAAGCGGGAACGGCGGCTCGCGCAGCGGCTGCATGGCGAAGAACGTCGACTGCACCCGCGGCGGCGGGGAGAAGGCGCCCGTGCCGATGTCGAAGAGCGGTTTCACCCGCACGTGCGGAGCGAGCATCACGGTCAGCCGCCCGTAGTCCGCCGTGCCGGGACGGGCGGCCATGCGCGCGACGACTTCCTTCTGCAGCATGAAGTGCATGTCGGCGAAGGCATCGATCTGCGCGATGAGCCGGAAGAGCAGTGGCGTCGAGACGTTGTAGGGCAGGTTGCCGGCGAGCCGGAGCCTCGGGCCCGTGCCACGCAAGCCTCGGAAGTCGAACTCGAGCGCATCGGCCAGGTGCACGCGCAGCTCGCCATGTCCCTCGCAGCGCCGCTCGAGCGCAGGGACGACGTCCGGGTCGATCTCCACGACGTCGAGCGCGCCGGCCCCGTCGAGTAGCGCCGCGCTGATCGCACCGCGCCCCGGGCCGATCTCGACCAGCCGGTCGCCGGGCACAGGCGCGATCGCCCGGACGATGCGCTCGATGGTGCCCGGGTCGTGGAGGAAATGCTGGCCGTAGCGCCTCTTCGCGCGGTTCACGGTGATGGCCGCCTGCGGCGCGCGGGGGTCGCCCGCCGCGTGCCGCTGCGGCGCACGAGCTCGATCGCGAGGGAGACCGCCGCGACGAGGCTCCCGGCATCCGCGCGGCCGCGGCCCGCGATGTCGAGCGCCGTGCCGTGATCGACCGATGTGCGCACGACGGGCAGCCCGAGCGTCACGTTCACCGCGCGCCCGAAGCTCGCGTGCTTCAGCACCGGCAGGCCCTGGTCGTGGTACATCGCCAGCACCGCGTCGAACCCCGCCAGGCGGTCCGGGACGAAGGCGGTATCTGCCGGCACCGGTCCGGTGAGCCTCATCCCCGTGCGTCGCAACCGCCGCAGCACCGGCTCGATGACCTCGATCTCCTCGCGACCGAGATGACCGGTCTCGCCTGCGTGGGGGTTCAGGCCGCAGACCAGGATCCGCGGCGCGCGCAGCCCGAATCGCCGCTCGAGGTCGTCGTGCAGCACCCGAAGCACGGCCGCGAGGTGCGGCCGCGTCAGTGCCGCGCTGACACGCGCCAGCGGAACGTGCGTCGTTGCGAGCGCGACCCTGAGGCTGTCGGCCGCAAGCAGCATCACCGGCTGGCGGGCCCCGGTGCGCCGGGCGAGATATTCCGTGTGGCCGGAGAATGCGATCCCGGCCTCGTTGATGAGCCCCTTGTGGACGGGCGCGGTCACCATCGCGTCGAACTCGCCGCTCACGCAGCCGGCGACCGCCGCGTCGAGCATCCCGAGCACATAGGGGGCGTTGCGCCGCTCGAGTCGTCCGGGCCGCGCAGGGACCGCCAGCGGCAGGTCGAGCAGCTCGACCCGGCGGCGCGCCGATGCGCCGGGCACGTACGCGGGCAGGTGCGGGGCCGCAGCGCCGCGGCGGGCCGTGCTCCTCCGCTGCTCGATCAGCTCCGAGTCGCCGAGCACGACGAGCCGAGCGGGCCAGCGCCGTCGCGCGAGCGCGCCGCAGATCTCGGGGCCGATGCCGGCAGGTTCACCGCTCGTGATCGCGATCGTGGGGACTGCCGCGCGGGCGCTCACATGCGGTATTCGACGAAGGCCTCGTCGCGCAGGCGACGCAGCCAGAGCTCGGTCTCCTCATCGGCGCGCGCCTCGCGCATCTGCGCGAAGCAGCGGTTGCGGATCACGTCGTCGGTCGCGTCATAGGTGCGCCGACCAAGGAGCTGCACGATGTGCCAGCCGTACTGCGACTTGAACGGCTGGCTGATCTCGTTCTCGCTCAGGGCATCGATCTGCTGCTCGAACTCGGGCACGAAGGTGCCCGGCCCCTGCCAGCCGAGGTCGCCGCCCTTCGCCGCCGAGCTCGTGTCCGCCGACGTGACGGCGGCGATCGCCTCGAAGTCCTCGCCCCCCAGGATGCGCTCGCGGACGCGAGCGAGCTTCTGGCGCACTGTCTCATCGTCCTCGATCTCGTTGGTTTCGAGCAGGATGTGCCGCGCGTGGACCTGCGAGACGAGTGCCGCGGCCTCTGCCCCGCGGACCTGGAGCAGCTTGAAGATGTGCAGGCCGCTCGGCGAGCGGATCGGTTCCGTCACCTGGCCAGGCTGCAATGCGGGAATCAGGTCCGCGGCGAAGGAGGGCAGCTGGCCAGCATTGCGCCAGCCGAGCGCGCCGCCCTCGAGGGCGGTGCCCGCGTCGGAATAGGCGATGGCGAGCTGCGCGAAATCCTCACCGGCCCGGGCGCGCTCGTAAACGCCTTCCGCGCGCGCCGTGCGCTCAGCGACCTGCTCGGCCGACGCCGTCTCGGGTATGCCCACCAGGATATGGGCCAGGTCGTACTCCTGGGTCTCGGCCGGCGAGCCCTTGCGCTTCGCCACGCACTGGTCGAGCTCGCGGGGCGACACGTAGATGCGCGAGTACACGTCGCGTTGGCGCAGCGCGGTCATCGTCATCTCCCTGCGCATCTCGTCGCGGTAGGCACGGTAGTCGATGCCCTGCTGCTCGAGCGCCGCTGGCAGGTCGCTGAACTTGAGATCGTTGCGCTGCGCGACGTCGGTGAGCGCGGTGTTGAGCATCTCGTCCGTGATCTGGATCCCGAGCCGGTCGGCGCGCTGCACCTGCAGCTCCTGCAGGACCAGCCGTTCGAGCACCTGCTGGCGCAGCACATTGCGCGCCGGCGGCTGCTGGCCCTGCTGCTGGATGCGCGCGCTGATCATCTGCACCTGCTGCTCGAGATCGCTCTGCAGCACGATGCCGTCGTTGACGACGGCCACAACGCGATCGAGCAGCACGCCGCTGCTGCTCAGTTCCTCGGCCGGCGCCGCGGCAGCCGCAAGGAAGGCGCACGATACCAACAATCGCTTGAAAAACAATGACATATCAGGGTTCGGGCTCGGACGGGACGGCGGAGTATCCCCGAATCGTGCTCCGCAGGAAAGCCTCGTTGTCCACTCCGACACTCGACAGACCCTTGAGTTCCAGCTGCAGGCCGATCGAGGTGTCGGTGTCGCCGGTGCGGTTGCTGACGAAGCGCCGCCAGACGAGTCGCAGCGCCCAGCAGCACGAGCCGTACTCGAGCCCCACGAAGGCATCGCGGGTCTCGTTGTCGCGCACTGAATAGGCCCAGCGGCCGAATCCACGCCACTGGCGGCCGATTGGCCACGCCGCGGAGACGTCGTACTGCTCGATCGTGTCGCGTTGCAGGCGATAGCCGGCATTGATCACGTGGTCGCTCGCGGGCCGGTACTGCAGGGCAACCTCGGACTTCACGGTGTGGGTGTTCTCCGGGTCCCAGCGTATGCCGAGGTTCGCGCTCCAGTCCTGCCAGGCCGACATCTCGAGCTCGCCCACGACGTCGGAGTTCCCTCGCGAGGACAGCGGCTCGTCCGGCAGCCGCACGCGCGGATCGTCGAAATAGAATGCCTGGCCGATCGTCGCGCTGGCATATTGCCGGCCGCCCGCGGCATCCAGCAGGCGCGTGGTGAGCCCCACCGCGAGCTGGTTCGCGTCGCTCAGGCGGTCGGTGCCCACGTAGCGATTCGTCCGAAAGAGCTGCACCAGGTTGAGGTCGGGCAGTGCGGTGTCGAACACCGGCAGGTCGTCCTGCTCGCGGAACGGCACGTACAGGTACAGCAGGCGGGGCTCGATGGTGTGCAGCCGCTGGCGATGCGAGCCTACCTCGCGTTCCAATACCATTCCCGAGTCGAGGCTCAAGATCGGCGCGGTGCGCGCCGGCTCATCGTCGATCCCGACAGGAACGTCCTCGAGCGCATACGAGGTGTGCCGCAGCGCCGCATCCGCTGCCAGATACGTGCCGCGGCCGTCGAGGCGCCAGCCCAGCGAGGGCTCGACGTCGACCCGCACCCCATCCGGACCCGTGTTGCGCAGGAAGTTGTCGGCCTCGGCGCGCAGCCCGACCGAGAAACCGCCCGGAAGGTTGCCCCAGCGGCCGATCGCCGCGAGCCGAGGCGCGATCGAGTGCGGCTCGTCGACGTCGGCCAGCAGCTCGTCGATCACCTGGTAGTCCTGCGCCAGGCCGACGAAGCTCCAGTTGCGCCAGTCGTGACGGAGCTCGGCGCTGCGGTTCAGGAAGGTCACGCTCGTGCCTTCGAACCCCGAGCCGAAGTCCTCGAAATAGGCCGCATCGCTGACGTTCGCGGCATCGATGTGCAGCCGGGTGCGCGGGCGGAACCGCGTCGCGTGCCGAAGCTCCACATAGCTTCGCGATACGTCGACCTGGCTGTCCTCGTGCAGGTATTCGCCGTACAGGATGCCGCGGCTCGACTCGGTGAGGTAGCGGAGCTCGGGATCGAGCCGCAGGCCGCGCGAGCTGTAGTAGCGTGTCGTCAGGGTCGCGTCGCGGTTGGGCGCGATGTTCCAGTACCACGGGACCGCCAGCATCGTTCCGGACTGGCCGCTGTTGCCGATGATCGGAAACAGCACGCCGGTCTTGCGCTGGTCACCGACGGGGAAGGATATCCACGGCGTGTACAGCACGGGCACGTCCTTGAAGTCGAGTCGCACGCCGCGGCCCGTCCCGATCCGCGTCCGCTGGTTGAGCGAGATCTCATCCGCGCTCAGCCGCCAGTCCTCGTTCCCCGGCGGGCAGGCCGTGTAGGCGACATCGGCGAGCTCGATCCTGCCTTCCTCGCGCATGCTCACCTCGCCCGCGGCGCCGCGCACCGAGCGATCCAGCAGCTCGAACTCCGCGCCGCGGAATTCCGCCGTGCCCGCGCCGGCGAAGGAGCCGCCCTCGCCGCTCACGTGCAGCGTCGGGTCCAGGTACTCGACGTGGCCGCGCATCGAGACGTTGCGCTCCTCGGCGTCGACCTCGGCCTCGTCCGCGGTGAGCAGCCGCTGGCCCATGCGGATACGCACGTTGCCGCGCAGGGTCGCGTCACCGTCGCGCTGCATGTCCCCTTCGTCGCTCTCGATGCCGATCGCCTGGTCGTCCGGGTCGGCCTGTGCCAGCTCCTCCAGGCGCGGGTCCTGCGCGACCGGGTTGCGGCACTGCGAGTCTTCGGCGCCCGCGGTCCAGGGGCAGGCGAGGAGGGAAATCGTGCAGAAAACGAGCAGCCGTCGGCATTCGGGCGCGGTTCGGGCGGACGGCTCCATCGTCCCGATTATAATTACACCTCCCGCGCCGAACCGACTTTCCGAGGCCACGCTTGCAGGACGAACGCCGAGACGACCCGCGGCTTGAGAAGCTGCACACCTGGCTGCACGAGCAACTTCGATTCGGCGACTTCGAGCTGGCGCCCGCGTCCGCGGATGCGAGCTTCCGGCGGTATTTCCGCGTCACGCGCCCGGGCGGCAGCCTGATCGTGATGGATGCGCCGCCCGGAAAGGAAGACCCCGGGCCATATATGCGCATCGCGGGCATGCTGGGCGAGATCGGCGTGCACGCACCGCGCGTGCTCGAGCGCAACCTCACCGACGGTTTCCTGCTGCTGACCGACCTGGGCTCGACGACCTACCTGATGGCCCTGGCCGACCGCACGCGTGGAGGCGCGCTGTACGGCGATGCGATCGAGGCGCTGGTCGCGATCCAGGCGCGCGGCATGCGCCATGCGCAGGCCCTGCCGCCGTACGACGCGAAGCTGCTCCGCTTCGAGATGAGCCTCTTCCCCGACTGGCTGCTCGGCCGCCATCTCGGCATCGCGCTCGACGCCGGCGAGACCGCGATGCTTGCGCGCGCGATGGATCTTCTTACCGAATGCGCGCTGTCGCAGCCGCGCGGCTTCGTGCATCGCGACTATCACTCGCGCAACCTGATGGTCTGTCCCGGCGCCAACCCCGGCATCCTCGATTTCCAGGATGCGGTGCACGGCCCGCTCGCCTACGACCTGGTCTCGCTGCTGCGCGACTGCTACATCGCCTGGCCCGCCGAGCGGGTGAGCGCATGGATAGCCGACTACCGGCGCCTGGCCGCGGCGGAGGGTCTGGACGTCGGCGCGGACGAGGCCGAGTTCGCCCGCTGGTTCGACCTGATGTGCGTGCAGCGACATCTCAAGACGACCGGCATCTTCTGCCGGCTCTGGCATCGCGATGGCAAACCCGGGTACCTCGACGACATCCCGCGTACGCTCGAGTACGTACGCGAGGCGGCGGGCCGGCACGCGGAGCTCGCGGGCCTGCTCGAGCTGATCGACCGGCGCGTGCTCCCGTGGCTCTCCGGGCGTCGCGCCGGGGCGGCGACGTGAAGGCGATGATCCTCGCCGCGGGCCGCGGCGAGCGCATGCGGCCGCTGACGCTCACGCGGCCGAAACCGCTGCTCGAGGTCGGTGGCCGCGCGTTGATCGAGCATCACGTCGTCTCGCTCGCGGCGGCGGGTTTCCGCTCGATCGTGATCAACCTGTCGTGGCTCGGTGCGCAGATCCGCGAGCACCTGGGCGACGGCTCGCGTTTCGGTGTGTCGATCAGCTACAGCGACGAGGGGCCCGAGCCGCTCGAAACGGGTGGCGGCATCGTGCGGGCCCTGCCGATGCTGGGTCCCGCCCCGTTCGTCGTCGTCAACGGCGACGTCTGGACGGACTACTCCTGCGCGGGATTGATGGCCCGGCTCGCGGAACGCGACCTGGCGCACCTGGTGCTCGTGCCCAACCCCGAACAGCATCCGGGTGGCGACTTCGTGCTCCGCGATGGCCGCATCCTCGAGGCGCCGGGCGCGCGCCTGACATTCTCGGGCGTCGGCGTCTATCGGCCTGCGCTCTTCGAGGGCCACGCCGACGGCATCTTTCGCCTCGCCCCCATCCTGCGCACGGCGGCGCGCGACGGCCGGGTGTCCGGCGAGCGCTACGACGGAACCTGGCTCGATATCGGAACCCCCGAGCGCCTCGCCGCCCTGAACCAACGGTACAATTCCCGCGCAACCCCTTAGATCCACCGGCATCGGGAGCAATGGCTGAGTTCAAGGGCATACCGGTCGTGCAGGGCACGGCGCGGAGCGGCGAAAAGTACCGCACGGCGCAAGGCTTCGTCGCGATCAAGGACGGCGTCAAGGCAAGCGCGCGCGGGGCCGTGATCCCGGCGGCGCGCAAGCCGGCGTGGCTGCGCGCGCCCATGCCGGCGGGAGCGCGCTTCGACGTGGTCCGCCGGACCGTGCGCGAGCATCGACTCGCGACCGTCTGTGAGGAAGCGAAGTGCCCGAACATCGGCGAGTGCTGGAACGCCGGCACCGCGACGCTGATGCTGATGGGCGAGGTGTGCACGCGTGCCTGCCGGTTCTGCGCGGTGGATACGGGCAATCCGCGCGGCTGGCTCGATGCGGAGGAGCCGGCGAACGCCGCACGCACGGTCGCGCTGATGGGCCTCAGCTACGTCGTGCTGACCTCGGTCAACCGCGACGACCTGCCGGACGGCGGGGCCGGGCACTTCGCGGCCTGCGTGCGGGAGATCAAGCGCCGCTGCCCTGCGACGGCGGTCGAGGCGCTGACGCCGGATTTCCAGGGCGTGCACGCCGACGTCGAGACCGTGGTCGACAGCGGGCTCGATGTGTTCGCGCAGAACGTCGAGACCGTGCGGCGCCTTACGCACCCCGTGCGCGACCCACGCGCGGGCTACGAGCAGACCCTTTCGGTGCTGGCGCACGCCAAGCGGCACCGCCCGCAGGCGCTGACCAAGACGAGCCTGATGCTGGGGCTAGGCGAGCGGGAAGCCGAGCTGCACGAGACCATGGACGAGCTGCGCGCCATCGGCGTCGACATCCTGACGCTCGGGCAATACCTGCGCCCGACCGTCAATCACCTGCCCGTCGAGCGCTACGTCACGCCCGAAGAGTTCGATCGTTACCGCGAGGCCGCGCTCGCGCGGGGTTTCCTCGAATGCGTGGCCGGGCCGCTGGTGCGTTCGAGCTACCGGGCCGAACGGGCGCTGGCCCGCAACAACGCCGGGCTCGGCAGCGGCGGCCTGGCACGGCCGTGAGCGCCGCGGTCGCGGCCGCATTGCCGGCGCCGGTGCTGCGCTGGCTGGGACGCGCCCACTACGAGCCCACGTGGCGCGCGATGCAGCGTCACGTCGACGCCTGCGGGCCTGCAACGCCCGACGAGCTGTGGTTCCTCGAGCACCCGCCGGTGTTCACGATGGGGATGAACGCGCGCGCCGAGCACCTGCTCGCGCCCGGCGACATCCCGGTGGTCAACATCGATCGCGGCGGGCAGGTGACGTATCACGGCCCCGGCCAGCTCGTGGTGTATCCCTTGCTCGACCTTTCGCGGCTCGGTCTCGGCGTGCGCGCGCTCGTCGAGGCCATCGAGCGTGCGATCGCCGGCACGGCCGCCGAGTGGGGGATCAGCGCGGCGGGCCGACGGGATGCGCCGGGCGTGTACGTCGAGGGTCGCAAGCTCGCGAGCATCGGGCTGCGCATCCGCCGCGGCCATTCGTATCACGGGCTCGCGCTCAACGTCGCGATGGACCTCGAGCCGTTCCGCCGCATCAATCCCTGCGGCTACGCCGGTCTGGAGATGACGCAGCTCGCCGACCTCGGCGGGCCGTCGGACCTGCGCCAGGTGGCCGCGGCGCTCGCACCGCGGCTGCTCTCCGAGCTCGGACTCGATCCTCAGAGCGCGACCAGTACCTGCTGGCAGGACGTCAGGTCGCGATAGACGGCGTCGAGCTGCTCCTTGCTTTCGGCGCGCACGGTCACGGTGATGCCGAGATAACGGCCGGCGCTGCTCGGGCGCTCTGCGATGCGCCCGGCGTCGATTTCGCCGAAATGCTGCGACAGGATGCCGATCACGAGGCTGCGGAAATCCGCGTCCGCTTTGCCCATGACCTTGATGGGGAAATCCGTCGGGAACTTGAGCAGTGTGGTGTCGTTCATGGTCGCCCCGAGATGGGGACGAAATGGCTGACTGCAAGCATGTCGGGCGCGCTCACAGTGCTGGCTGCGTGGCGATCTCGTCCAGGTGCCGCTGCAGCGCGGCGTAGGTGCGCTTCCAGTGCGCGCCGGGGCGCCCGGCGCCGACCGGACGGCTGTCCAGCCGCGTGATGGGCAGGACGCCGCGGCCGGCGGAGGCGATCCAGATCTCGTCGGCACGCCCCAGTTCCGCGGCCCCGACCGGGCGTATCTCCTGCTTGAGGCCGGGGGCCAGCGCGAGCACGGCCTCGCGCGTGGTACCCGGCAGGATGCGCGGATCGTTCGGCGGTGTCGCAAGGGTGGTACCCGTCACGATGAAGACGGTGCTCGACGAGCCCTCCGTCAACCAGCCGTCGCGAAGCAGGATCGCCTCGGACCCGCCGGCATCGTCCGCCTCCTGCCGCAGCAGGACGTTGGCGAGCAGCGCGATCGACTTGATGTCGCAACGCGCCCAGCGGATGTCCTCGCGGGTCACGCCCGCGAGGCCCTGGCCCAGGACCGCGGCCGATGGCGCCGTGTACGGGCCCGTGAAAGCGAACACCGTCGGCGCCACACCGGCCGGGAACGGGTGATTGCGACCAGTCTCCGCACCGCGCGTCACCTGCAGGTAGACGAGCTGCTCGGGCGCGCCCGCGCGGTTCACCAGCACCTGGACGATCGTCGCCCACTGCTCGTGCGTGTGCGGATTGTCGAGCCGGATGGCCGCGAGGCTGCGCGCCAGCCGGTCGAGATGCGCGCGCAGCAGGAACGGGCGCCCGCGATGCACCGGCACGACCTCGTAGACGCCGTCCGCGAACAGGAACCCGCGATCGAAGGGCGAGACGCGCGCGGCCGCGAGCGGCAGGAACTGGCCGTTCAGGTAGCCGGTCGGAAACGGCTCGGCCATCTCAGCGGAACCAGAGCTTCACCGTGTCGATCCCGCGGCGGAAGATCCCGCCGCGCGGCACGTCCTGCACGGCGTAGAGATCGTGCGCGGCGATGGTCGAGCCGTCGACGACGATGCGCGTCTTGCCGAGCGCCGTCTGCGCCGAGAGCGGCGCGATGAGGTGCTCGGGCAGCTCGAACTCGGCCTTGACGCTCCCCATCCGGCCGCGCTGTCCGGTCACGTAGAGGTCGCGGGCGAGCGTGAGTGCGACCTCGGGCTCCTTGCCCTTCCACACACGCACCGAGGTCAACGGCTGGCCCGCGGCGAAGATCCGCCGGGTCTCGAAGAAGTTGAAGCCGTAGTTGAGCAGCGCGGCGTTCGCGTCCTCGCGGGCCCGCATCGAGTCGGTGCCCATCACGGCCGACACCAGTCGCATGTCGCCGCGCTTCGCGGAGACCACGAGACAGTAACCCGCGGTCTTCGTGTGCCCGGTCTTCACGCCGTCGACCGACGGGTCGCGCCAGAGCAGCCCGTTGCGGTTCTGCTGCGTGATGCCGTTCCAGGTGAACTCCTTCTGCGAATACCACTTGTAGTACTCGGGGAAGTCCCTGACCAGCGCGCTCGCGAGCAGCGCTGCGTCGCGCGCCGTGATGTACTGGTTGGGGCTCGGCATGCCCGCGGAATCCTCGAAGTGCGTGCCGGTGAGGCCGAGCTGCTTCGCGAAGGCGTTCATCATCTGCACGAAGGTGGGCTCGGTGCCGGCGACGTGCTCGGCCAGCGCAAGCGTCGCGTCGTTGCCGGACTGCACGATCATTCCCTGGAGCAGGTCCTCGACCGAGACCTGCTTGCCGACCTCGATGAACATCGCCGAGCCGCCCAGCTTCGGCGACGCCTGCCGCCACGCGTTCTCGCTGATCGTGACCATGTCGTCGAGCTTGATGCGGCCTTCCTTCAGCGCGTGGAACACGACGTAGGCGGTCATCAGCTTGGTCAGGCTGGCCGGCTCCTGGCGCGAATCGGGGTCGAGCGCCGCGAGCACACGGCCGCTGTCGTGATCGATCACGACGAAGCTCCTGGCCTTCAGTTCCGGCGGTGGCGGCGTCGCGACCGCGGGCGCCGCGGGCCCGGCGACGGTGGCAGCCGGGTTGGCGGGCTCATCCGAGCCGGAGCACGCGGTGATCGCGGCCGCAATGACGAGCAGCGCCGCGCGCGGGAGGATGGATTGGATACTCATGAACACCCTGTGGAAGTGGAAGATCGAACGTTGGATGGGTCGGCGCCCGGGGGATCCGGTGGCGTCGTCCCTGATGCGGCGGGTTCCTGCGGCGCTGGCGGCTGGTCAGGCGCCGCGGCGGGAACCGCGGGCCCGTCGGAAGGCGTCGTTACCGCGGGCGCTTCGACTGGCGTCGCCGACGGATCGGCGGGCGCGGCGACGGGCGCGTCGGTCGCGGCCGGCGGCTGCGGCGCGGCGGCGAGCGCCTCGGCAAGGTCGTTCACCGCGCTCGCGTAGAGCGCGCTGCGGTTGTAGCGGGTGATCGCGTGAAAATTCGCGAAGCCGACGCGATACTCGGGGCCGGCGCTGCCCGCGAGCTCGACCAGCATCGCGCGCGCATCGGGCGGCAACCCGGTGTCGAAGCGCACGCCGCGCCCGCGAAGCGAGCCGACCGTCTCGGTGAGATCGAGCTTAGTGAGCTCGACGCCCTCGAGTCTCGCCGCCGTCACGTCGGCGGTGGCCATCACCGGCTCGCCCGCGCGCCAGCCGTGCAGCTTGAGGTAGTTGCCGACGCTCGCGAACACGTCCTTCCAGTCGCCCCACAGGTCGCGGTGGCCGTCGCCGCTGCCATCGACGGCGTAGCTGCGGAAGCTCGTCGGCATGAACTGCGGGACGCCCATCGCCCCGGCGTACGAGCCGAGCGGCACCAGCGGATCGAGCGCCTCGTCGCGGGCCATCAGCAGGAACTGCTCGAGCTCGCCGCGGAAATAGCGGCTGCGGGCCGGATAGTCGAAGGCGAGCGTCGCGAGCGCGTCGATCACGCGGTGCGTGCCGGTCCGCTCGCCGTAGAAGGTTTCCACGCCCGTGATCGCGAGCAGCACGGAGCAGGGCACGCCGCTCGTGCGCGATGCCGCCGTGAGCGCCGCGAACTGTTCGCGCGCGGTGTCATGGCCGCGCTGGATGCGCCGCTCCGTGATGAAGCGGGCGCGGTACTCGTGCCAGGTCATGGTCTTCTCCGCCGGCCGCGACATCGCCTCGATGATCGCCGGCCGCGACTCGACCTGCGTGAACACGTTGCCGAGCACGGCAGGGTCGAAGCCGTGCCGGTCCGCCATCTCGGCGATGAACCCGGCCACGTCGGCGCGCTGGCCCTCGAGTGCGTGCGCCGGCGTGGCCGCCACCGCGGCAGTGGCGGCGAGCGGTGCGACAAGCGCGAAGCGCGGCCGGGCACGCCGCAACGACCATCTCATCACGTGGACACCAGTTTCCGACGGGAATGGATGGACATGAGGATACCGAAGCCCGCCATGAGGGTCACCATCGACGTACCGCCGTAGCTCACGAGCGGCAGCGGCACGCCCACGACTGGCAGCAGTCCGGCGACCATCCCGCTGTTGACGAACACGTACACGCAGAAGGTCAGCGTGAGGCTGCCCGCGATCAGCCGCGAGAACGTGTCCTGCGCCTGCGCGGCGATGTAGAGCCCGCGCGCGATGACGAAGAGATAGAGCAGCAGCACGACCAGCAGGCCCACCAGTCCCCATTCCTCCCCGATCACGGCAAAGATGAAGTCCGTCGATCGCTCCGGCAGGAACTCGAGCTGCGCCTGGCTGCCGTTCATGTAACCCTTGCCGAAGAGGCCGCCCGACCCGATCGCGATCTGCGACTGGATCGTGTGGTAGCCCGCGCCCAGCGGGTCGGTCTGCGGGTTCAGGAAGGTAAGCACGCGCCGCCGCTGGTAGTCGTGCAGGAAGTGCCAGACCACGGGCACGGCGCCGACCAGCAGCGCGCCGAGCCCGATCATGTAGCGCGCCTGCAGCCCCGCGAGCAGCACCACCAGCGCACCGCCGGTCGCGACGAGGAGCGCGGTACCGAGATCCGGCTGCTCCGCGATCAGGAGCGTCGGCACGAGGATCGCCGCGGCAAGCACGACGAGCGTCAGGAAGCTCGGTGGCAGGGGCCGCTCGTGCAGGAACCAGGCGCAGGCAAGCGGCACGGCGATCTTCATGAGCTCCGATGGCTGGAACCGCACCACGCCCAGGTCGAGCCAGCGCTGCGCGCCCATCGCGACGTCGCCCGTGACCGCCACGGCGACGAGCAGCAGCACGCCGATCGTGTACAGGAAGGGCGAGGCGATGCGCAGCACCCGCGGCGGGATCTGCGCCACCGCGACGATCACGCCGAGCCCGATCCCGATGCGCGCAGCCTGGCGGATCGACACGCCGAGATCCTCGCCGGCGGCGCTGAAGAGCACGATCAGGCCGGCGGCACACACGCCGAGGACCGCGAGCAGGAGCGGCCCGTCGAGGTGAAGCGCCTCCAGCAGTCGCCCGGTGAGGCTGAGCGTCCGC
Source organism: uncultured Gammaproteobacteria bacterium (assembly GCA_963834855.1). Classification (GTDB taxonomy): domain Bacteria; phylum Pseudomonadota; class Gammaproteobacteria; order Steroidobacterales; family Steroidobacteraceae; genus DATJKD01. The sequence goes on from CAWIDH010000004.1 coordinate 152,341, forward strand.
TGCGCGCGGCTCGAATATCCCGGTCCGGCGATGTCGGTTCTCATTCCCCACTCCCGGACGGCGGCGGGGGAGCCGCGGCCGTCCCGTCCTTTCTCTCCGCGGCGCCCGGTGGCAGCAGGTAGGCGTCGAACACCGCGCGCGCGATGGGCGCGGCCGTGCCGCTGCCGCTGCGCCCGTTCTCGACCAGCACCGCCACCGCGAGCTTCGGCGCTTCCGCGGGCGCGAACGCGACGAAGAGCGCGTGATCCCGTAGCCGCTCCTCGACCTCCGATTCCTTGTACTGCTCGTGCTGCCCGACGCTGAAGACCTGCGCGGTCCCGGTCTTGCCGGCGATCCGGTAAGGCGCGCCCGCCTGGCTGCGCCGAGCGGTGCCGGTCGGATCGTTGGTCACGCCGATCATGCCGCCGATGATGATGTCCCAGTTCTTCGGGTCCTTGATCTTCACCGGCGGCAAGGCCTCGGCGGGCAGTTCGCGCGTCTCGCCGGTGCGCGCATCGCGGATGCGCTTGACGATGCGCGGCGCATAGCGCTTGCCACGGGTGGCGATGGTTGCCGCCGCCTGGGCGAGCTGCAGCGGCGTGGCGAGCATGAAGCCCTGGCCGATGCCGGCGATCACCGTCTCGCCCGGGAACCAGGTCTGCAGCTCGCGGCGCTTGAATGCCTTCTTCTTCCACGCCTTCGACGGGACGAGCCCGGAGCGCTCGCCGCCGATGTCGATGCCCGTCTCGCGGCCGAGCCCGAACCCGTCCAGGAAGTCATGCATGCGGTCGATGCCCAGCACCTCGGCCACGTGATAGAAGTAGGTGTCGCAGGACTCGGCGATCGCCTTGTGCATGTTGACGGTGCCGTGTCCTTCCTTCTTCCAGTCACGGTAGCGATGCCTCGAGCCCGGCAGCTGGAACACGCCGCGGCAGGTCCGCGTCTCCTTCGGGTCGGTGGTCCCGAATTCGAGCGCGGCGAGCGCGACCAGCGGCTTGATCGTCGAGCCCGGCGGGTACACGCCTCGCGCCGCGCGGTCGTACAGCGGCTTGTCGATGTTGCCCTGGAGCGCAGCGTACTCCGTCACGCTCAGGCCGCGCGCGAAGCCGTTGGGGTCGAAGGTCGGCGTGCTTACGAACGCCACGACGTCGCCGTTGTTCGGGTCGATGGCGACGACCGCCGCCCGCTTGCCGGCGAGCGCCTGCTCGGCCGCGCGCTGCACCCGCATGTCGAGCGCCAGCACGAGATCGTTGCCCGCCATCGGCTCCTGCCGCTGCAACTCGGTCGCCGACAGGCCCACCCGCTCGACCAGCCGGCCCTGCGCATTGACCAGCAGCTGCTGGTGCCCGGTGTCGCCGTGCAGCTCGTCCTCGTAGGCGCGCTCGACGCCGAGCTTGCCGATCAACGTCGTGCCCGCGTAGTTCGCCGCATCGATGCGATCCTGGTCCGCCTCGCTGATCGCGCCGACGTAGCCCAGCGCGTGCACGGCGCTGCCGGCGCCGGGGTAGTAGCGGGTGAGCCGCGGGCGCACTTCGACGCCCGGGAAGTCGTAGCGGTGCACGGCGAAGCGTGCCAGCTCCTCCTCGCTCAATTGCAGCCGGATCGGCACGACGTCGAAGCTGCGTCGCGCCTCGATTGTCCGCCGCAGGCCGGCGACCTCGGGCGGCGCCAGCAGGCCGAGCGCCGCGAGGCGCTCGAGGGTCCCCGCCAGGTCGGGTGTCTGCTCGCGGATGATCTCGAGCTGGTAGGCAGGACGGTTGAGCGCGATCGCTTCGCCGTTGCGGTCGAGGATCAGCCCGCGGGCCGGTGGCAGCGGGTCGATGCGGATGCGGTTTCCCTGCGACAGCTCGCTGAAGTGGTCATAGCGCAGCACCTGGAGGTAGAAGAGACGCGCGACCAGCGCTACGGCACAGAACGCCACGATCAGCGTCATGGCGATCAGCCGGCGGCCGAACAGCCGCTGCTCGGCCCGCTGGTCCTTCAGGCGTACTGAGCGCGACATCGAGGGGCCCGGATCCCGCCCGGGGTCAGCGCGAACCGCGCGAGAAGGAGTCGCCGGCCGCGACGATCAGGGGCCAGATCAGCGCGCCGGAGAGAATCGGCAACCAGCGGTTCCAGCCCGTGTAGTCATGGCCGGTCAACCCGTCGGTCCAGAACATGATGAAGTGGTACAGGCCGAGCAGCAGGAGCACGGCGCCGGCCTGGTGCAGCAGCGGGAACATGCGGATCCGCAGCTGCAGCTTGTGCGTGAGGAAGGCGACGATCAGGAAGGCGAGTGCATTCTGGCCGAGCACCAGTCCGCGCAGCGTGTCGAGGATCAGCCCGGCGAGCCATGCGTAGCCGAGACCCGCGATGCGCGGGCTGGTGAGGATCCAGTAGATGATCGCGAGCAGCGCAAGGTCCGGCCGCGCCGCGTCCAGCCAGGCCGGCAGCGGCACGATCGCGAACACGAGACCGGCCGCGACGCTGAGCCAGTACGCCAATCGCCGCGCGGACGGATCGGCCCTCATTCGCCCGCTCCTGCCTCGGCGGGTGGTGTGCCCGCTTCTGTTCCTGTCTCGGCGGGTGGTGCCGGAGCGCGCGTCGGTGCCGGCGTGGCGGCGGCGCCCTTGTCGGGTGGCGCGGCCGGGGCCGGCTCGGCCTGCGGCACCGCCGGGACCGGCGGTCGGAACCAGACCAGCAGCACCTCGCGCGCGCGATCGAGATGCGCGGTCGGCCGCGCCTCGATCTTGGCGAAGGCCGCGGTCGCCGCCTGCTCGACCTTGGTGACCTCGGCGACGGGATAGCCCGGCGGGAAGACGCCACCCATGCCGGTCGAGAGCAGCAGGTCGCCCGCGCGCAGGTCGGCCTCGATCGTGACGAAGGGCAGCGAAAGCTTGTCCGGGTCCCCCGTGCCGACCGCGATCGTCCGCACTCCGCTGCGGTTCGACTGCACGGGGATCGCGTGTTCCGCGTCGCTGATGAGGATCGCTTCGGCAGTGTGCGGGTTCACGCGGAACACCTGTCCCACGATGCCCTCGGAGTCGAGGATTGCCTGGCCCTTGAACACTTCGTCCGAGGCGCCCTTGTCGAGCAGTACGCGATGACGATAGGGGTCGAGGTCCACGTTCAGGATGGATGCGACGACGACGCGGTCCGCGATGCCGGCGGAATTCTCCCGCATGTCGCGCAGGCGCCGGTTCTCGTCCTCCAGCGCCGCGAAGCGCTGCAGCTGGAGGTTGGCGAGCCGCAGCCGGGCGGTCAGCTCGAGGTTCTCGGCGCGCAGGCTCTCCCGGTCGGCGAACGATTGCCTGACCCAGTCCCAGCCACGGAACGGCAGGTCCACGATCGCCTGCACGGGGAAGACCGCCGTCGAGAGCCAGCTGCGCACGCGCGTGAGCTGGCCGTAGCGGTGGTCGGCCACCATCAGCGCGATCGACAGGATGCCGAGCGTGACGAACGTCGCGCCCAGCGGCGGCCCTCGGCCGATGATCGGACGGAAGTCGTGGCTCAGCTCGACCACGGCCTCAGTCGAGGCCGAACAGGCCCGGACCGTGCTCGTCGATCAACTCCAGCATCTTGCCACCGCCGCGTGCCACGCAGGTGAGCGGATCTTCGGCGACCACGACCGGCAGGCCGGTCTCCTCCATCAGCAGCTTGTCGATGTCGCGCAGCAGCGCGCTGCCGCCGGTGAGCACGATGCCGCGCTCGGCGACGTCGGAGCCGAGCTCGGGCGGGGTCTGCTCGAGCGCCGCCTTGACGGCGCCCACGATGCCCTGCAAGGGTTCCTGCAATGCCTCGAGGATCTCGTTCGAGTTGAGCGTGAAGCTGCGCGGCACGCCCTCGGAGAGGTTGCGCCCCTTGACCGAGATCTCGCGCACCTGCTGGCCAGGATAGGCCGAGCCGATTTCGATCTTGATCCGCTCGGCGGTGGCTTCGCCAATCAGGATGCCGTAATTGCGGCGTACGTAGTTGATTATGGCCTCGTCGAAGCGGTCGCCGCCGATGCGCACCGAGGCGGCATAGACGATGCCGTTGAGCGAGATGACGGCGACTTCGGAGGTGCCGCCGCCGACGTCGAGCACCATGGAGCCGCGCGCCTCGTGCACGGGCATCCCGGCGCCGATCGCCGCGGCCATGGGTTCCTCTATCAGGCGCACCCAGCGCGCGCCGGCGCCCTCGGCCGATTCCTGGATGGCGCGGCGCTCGACCTGCGTGGAGCCGTACGGCACGCACACCAGCACGCGCGGGCTCGGTCGCACCATCCGGTTGCCGTGCACCTTCTCGATGAAGTACTGCAGCATCTTCTCGGTGACCGTGAAGTCGGCGATGACGCCGTCCTTCATCGGCCGGATGGCCGTGATGTTGCCCGGCGTGCGCCCGAGCATGTTCTTGGCCTCGGTGCCCACGGCCTCGATCTTCTTGCCGCCGCGCGAGGGCTCCTCGCGTATCGCCACGACGGATGGCTCGTTGAGGACGATGCCCTTGCCCCGGACGTAGATCAACGTGTTGGCCGTGCCAAGGTCGATCGAAAGATCGTTCGAGAAGTAACCTCGGAGTTTTCTAAGCATCGGCGGGAAAGGGAAGCGGGCGCGCGGGCTGCGGCGAGTCGGGCGGCAATTTAACCAACGACAGGACATTAAACAAGGCGACTGGTATCATCTTTCGCTGCGTTTCTTGCCGCATTTCGCGTTTTCCGAATGTCGCTGACTCGCGCGCAGGTCGAGGGAATTGCCCGGCTCGCGCGCCTCCGGATCACGGAGGCGCAGATGCCCGTCTACGTCGACAGCCTGTCGCGGATTATCGACTTCGTCGAGCAACTTGCGATGGCCGACACGGACGACGTCGAGCCCATGGCGCATCCGCTCGCGGGCCAGGTCCAGCGACTGCGGCCGGACGAGGTCCGGGAGACGGACCAGCACGAGAAATACCAGCAAAACGCGGCCAGCGTCGCAGCGGGCCTCTATCTCGTGCCCAAGGTGATTGAATAGGCTGGAGGCTATAGGCTGGAGGCTATAGGTCGGAGTTTGCGCAGGCGCTCCTTCCGACCTCCAGCCCACAGCCCATAGCCCCCAGCCTCTGAGCCTCCATGCACACCCTCACCGTCACGGAAATTTCGGCCGGGCTGGCGGCGCGCCGCTTCTCGAGCGTCGAGATCACGCGTCACTTCCTCGCGCGCATCGAGCGACTGGCCCCGGCGCTCAACGCCTTCGTCACGGTGACCGCGGAGCGCGCGCTCGCCGATGCGAGCGAGGCCGATGCCCGCCTCTCGCGCGGCGACGGCGGGCCGCTCACCGGCGTGCCGATCGCGCACAAGGATATCTTCTGCACCGACGGGATCCTCACGACCTGCGGGTCGAGGATGCTCGCCAACTTCGTTTCGCCGTACGATGCGACGGTCGTCGAGCGATGGCGCGCCGCCGGCACCGTGCTGCTCGGCAAGACGAACATGGACGAATTCGCGATGGGTTCGTCCAACGAGACGAGCTACTTCGGCCCCGTGCGCAACCCCTGGGATCCCGCGCGGGTGCCGGGCGGCTCCTCCGGCGGGTCGGCGGCCGCGGTCGCGGCGGGCCTCGCGCCGGCCGCGAGCGGCACGGACACCGGCGGCTCGATCCGCCAGCCGGCGGCGCTCACGAACCTGACGGGGCTGAAGCCGACGTACGGCCGCGTGTCGCGCTACGGGATGATCGCGTTTGCCTCGAGCCTCGACCAGGGCGGCGTGCTTGCGCGTTCGGCCGAGGACGCGGCGATGCTGCTCGGCGCGATGGCGGGATTCGACGCGCGGGACTCGACCAGTGTCGACTCGCCGGTGCCCGACTATCGCGCGTCGCTCGCCGCACCGCTCGAGGGGCTGCGGATCGGCGTGCTGCGCGAATTCTTCGACAAGGGGCTCGATGCGCGCGTCGGCAAGCTGGTGCGTGCTGCGATCGCCGCGCTCGAGGAGCAGGGCGCCTCCGTCCGCGAGGTCAGCCTGCCCAACCTGCCGCTCTCGGTGCCGACGTATTACGTCGTGGCGCCGGCGGAGTGCTCGTCGAACCTGTCGCGATTCGATGGCGTGCGTTTCGGGTACCGCTGCGAGAACCCGAGCGACCTGCTCGACATGTACGAGCGCTCGCGCGGCGAGGGCTTCGGCGACGAGGTGAAGCGCCGGATCATGACCGGCACCTACGTGCTCTCGGCGGGTTACTACGACGCCTATTACCTCAAGGCGCAGAGGGTGCGCCAGCTCATCGCGGCGGACTTCGCGCGCGCCTTCGCCGAGGTGGACGTCGTGATCGGCCCGACCGCGCCCACGGCCGCCTTCGAGATCGGCGCCAAGACGGACGACCCGATCACGATGTACCTGAACGACATCTACACGATCGGCGCGAACCTGGCCGGACTGCCGGCGGTGTCGGTTCCCTGCGGTTTCGTGCGTGAGGGGGAACGCGACCTGCCCGCCGGAGTGCAGCTCATCGGCCCGCATTTCTCCGAGGCGCGCCTGCTCGCTGTCGCGCATCGGTACCAGGGCCTGACCGACTGGCATCGCCGCATGCCACCGGGATACGAGTAACGCGCCATGGAATGGGAAACCGTCATCGGGCTCGAGATCCACGCCCAGCTCGCCACCCGCAGCAAGATCTTCTCGGCATCGTCGACGGCCTACGGCGCCGCGCCGAACACGCAGGCGAATCTCGTCGACCTCGGCTACCCCGGGGTGTTGCCCGTGCTGAATGGCGAGGCCGTGCGCATGGCCGTGCGCTTCGGCCTCGCGACCGGCGCAACCGTGCGCCGCCGGTCGGTCTTCGCGCGCAAGAATTACTTTTACCCGGACCTTCCCAAGGGCTACCAGATCAGCCAGTACGAGCTGCCGGTGGTCGCGAACGGCACGCTCGAGATCCTGCTCGAGGATGGCAGCCGCAAGACGATCGGCATCACGCGCGCGCACCTCGAGGAGGACGCCGGCAAGTCGCTGCACGAGGATTTCCAGGGCCTCTCCGGAATCGACCTCAATCGGGCCGGCACGCCACTGCTCGAGATCGTCTCCGAGCCCGACATGCGGTCGGCCAAGGAGGCCATCGTCTACATGAAGAAGGTGCACACGCTGGTGCGTTATCTCGGCATCTGCGACGGCAACATGCAGGAGGGATCCTTCCGCTGCGACGCGAACGTGTCGGTGCGCCCGAAGGGCCAGGCGAAGCTCGGCACCCGCGCCGAGATCAAGAACGTGAATTCCTTCCGCTTCGTCGAGCGCGCGATCAACCACGAGGTTGCCCGGCAGATCGAGTTGCTGGAGCGGGGCGGGACCGTCGTGCAGGAGACGCGCCTCTACGACCCGGACCGCAACGAGACGCGAGCCATGCGCTCGAAGGAGGAGGCGAACGACTATCGCTATTTCCCCGACCCGGACCTGCTGCCGCTAGCGATCGACGACGCGCTGATCGGCGAGGTACGCGCCTCGCTGCCGGAGCTGCCTGACGAGAAGGCGGCGCGGTTCTGCCGCGACTTCGAGCTCTCGCCGTACGACGCAGGCGTTCTGACCGCGAGCCGGGAGATGGCAGCCTACTACGAGACCGTCGTCGCCCGGCTCGGCGGGCAACCCAAGCTCGCGGCCAACTGGGTGATGGGCGAGCTGTCGGGGGCGCTCAACCGCGACAACCTCGACGTCGATCAGAGCAAGGTGGGGGCCGACGCCCTCGCGGGGCTGCTCACGCGGATCGAGGACGGGACGATTTCGGGCAAGATCGCCAAGGACGTCTTCGAGGCGATGTGGGCCGAGGGGCGCACGGCCGACGAGGTCATCGAGGCGCGCGGCCTGCGCCAGATCACCGACACGGGTGCGATCGAGCAGGCGATCGACGCCATCATGACGGCGAATCCGAAGCAGCTCGCCGAGTACCGCAGCGGCAAGGACAAGCTGTTCGGGTTCTTCGTCGGCCAGGTGATGAAGGCGACCCAGGGCAAGGCCAACCCGGCGCAGCTCAACGAGCTCCTGAAGCGCAAGCTGGCAGGGCTGTAGGCTATGGGCTGTAGGCTGGAGGCAGAAAGCATGAGGACGCGCCGCTCTTACCTCCTACCTCCAGCCCCCAGCCTATAGCCCGCCATGCCGCTCATCCGCGAGCGACGCATTTCATCCAGAGCGTCGCCGACGCGCAGTGGTCCTCGCGCATCCGCACGCTCGGCATCCCGGTGCGAGTCGCGTGAGCAGCGACATCGACAACGAGGACAGCCTGCGCCGGTTCGTGTTCGAGCGTTACCCCTTCCGGGGACAACTCGTGCACCTCGGGCCGGCGTGGCGCGCGATGATGGAGCACCACGATTATCCGGCGCGCGTCCGTGACAGCCTCGGCGAGGCGGTGGTCGCGGCGGTGCTGCTGTCCGCAACGCTGAAGTACGAGGGGCTGCTCAGCCTGCAGCTGCGCGGCGACGGGCCGATGCACCTGATGCTCGTCGAATGCAGTGACGGGCTCGCCGTGCGCGCGGTGGCTCGTTTCCGCGATCCGCCGGACTCGCGCGACCTCCGCGTGCTGTCCGGCGACGGGACGCTGACGGTGACGCTCGAGAGCGAGGACGTGGCGAAGCGCTACCAGGGCATCGTGCCGCTCGCCGGGGAACGCATGAGCGATTGCCTGCGCGAGTATTTCGAGAGCTCCGAGCAGCTGCCGACGCGGCTCTGGCTGCGGGCCGACGGGAAGGGTGCGAGCGGCCTGCTGCTGCAGCGCCTGCCGGTCACGACGCGCCCGCGGGCAGTCAGCGAATCGGGTCGTGGGGCTCTGGCGGAGGACGAGGTCGAGGACGCCTGGCGTCGCGTGCAGCTGGTGGCGGGGACCGTCACGGACCAGGAGCTCGCCGCGCTCGCCGACCGCGACCTCCTGCGGCGTTTGTTCGCGGAGGACGACGTGCGGATGTTCGAGTCGGCACCGGTGTTCTTCCGCTGCCGCTGCTCGCGCGAGCGGGTCGCGGCGATGCTCAAGGCGCTGGGCCAGGCGGAGATCTCGGGCCTGCTGACCGAGCGCGGCTTGGTCGAGGTGCGCTGCGAGTTCTGCAGCCGTGCGTACCAGTTCGACGCGGTCGACGTCGACGCGCTGTTCCTCGCCGGTGCGTTCCAGCCGCCGCGCAGCGGGCCCGCACACTGACGGTGATCGGCAGGCTGCGTCGGGCGTTGGATAAAAGCTAAGCAGAATCAATCGCTTGGGGAAATAGCTTGCATAAGAATAAGCAAGTAATTATATATACAATCCATGTTTGTTCCCTTGGATGTGCGGCTTGAGCATCTTCGTGCGGTTGCGGAACCGACGCGGCTGCGCATCGTCGCCGTGCTCGCCGAAGGCGAGCTCTCCGTGTCGGACCTGGCCGCCGTGCTGGGGCAGAGCCAGCCGCGCGTGTCACGACACCTGAAGTTGCTGTGCGACAGCGGCCTGCTGCAGCGCTCGCGCGAGCGGCACTGGATGTACTACCGGGTTGCCACCGAGAGCGAGGCGGCGGGATTCGTGCGCATGCTTCTCGAGTCGCTTGATCCGGGCGACCCGGTGCTCGCCCTCGACCGCGAACGTGCCGCCGCGCTGTCCGGTCGCGAGCCGGAGGATGCTGCAGGCTCGCCCCCGCCGGTCCGCGACTCGCGCGAGGAAAGCGGCGAGCTCGGCGCCGTACTCGGTTCCGAGCTCGGCAGCGACACGATCGATTCTCTGCTCTATGTCGGCATCGCGCCGGCGGCCGTCATGCCCGAGCTCGCGGGCCGGGCGCAGCGTGCGGTCGTGCTGGGCAACTCGCGGGGCGAGATTCGCCGCGCGCGTGCCCGCGTGCACGGGCGGGGCCTCGGCCACTGCGAGCTGCGGGTGGGCGATCCGACGTCGCTGCCATACGCCGCGGGCACCTTCGACGTCGTGATCGTCGACCGTGTCGTTGGTGCGGACCTGTCCTCCCTGCGCGAGGCCGCGCGCGTGCTTCGCCGCGGTGGCCGGCTGGCCGTGATCGATGACTACGAGCGTCTCGAGCAGTCCGCCGCCGGGGTAAATCCGCTGATCGCGTCACGGGAGCGGCTGGCGCGCGCCGGCCTGACCTGCACCCGCCTGCGGCCGCTCGATCTCGACCGCTCGCGCCTCCTGCTCGCGCTCGCCGCGCCGACGGTCCGGCGCGAGGTCGCGGCATGAACGCGTGCGGACCCCACCGATGAGCAGCACGGCGCAGCTGCGCGACACCGGGCTTCCGCGCGCGGCGGGGCTGGGCCAGCCCGTGCCGGTGTCCTTCGAGTTCTTCCCGCCGGGCGACGCGGCGATGGAGCAGACGCTGTGGGCCTCGGTGCAGCGCCTCGCGCCCCTCGTGCCGCGGTTCGTGTCGGTGACCTACGGGGCGGACGGCTCGACGCGCGAGCGCACGCACAACGTCGTGATGCGCATCCTGCGCGAGACGGCGCTGACGGCGGCGCCGCATCTCACCTGCGTCGGCGCGACGCGCGAAGAGGTCCTGCAGATCGCCCACGCCTACTGGGACGCCGGCATCCGCCACATCGTCGCGCTGCGCGGCGACCCGCCGGCGGGACAGGGCCGCTACCGTCCGCACGCGGGCGGCTTCGACTACGCGGTGGACCTCGTCCGTGGCTTGCGCGGGGTGGGTGACTTCGACATCTCGGTCGCGGCCTACCCTGAGGTGCATCCGGAGGCGCCCGATCCCGCGTTCGACTTCGACAACCTGCGCGCCAAGATCGATGCCGGCGCGACCCGTGCAATCACGCAGTTCTTCTTCGATACCGATGTCTTTCTGCGTTTCCGCGACCGGTGCGCCCGCGGCGGCATCCAGGCACAGATCGTACCCGGCATCCTGCCGATCACGCGCTTCCCGCAGATGCTCAGGTTCGCCGAGCGTTGCGGCGCGAGCGTTCCGGACTGGCTCAGGGAGCGCTTCGACGGACTCGACGACGACCCCGAGACGCGGCGGTTGATCGCCGCGAGCGTCGCCATCGAGCAGGTCCGCCGCCTGCAGGAGCACGGCGTGCAGGAGTTCCACTTCTACACGCTGAACCGCGCCGAGCTCACCTATGCGATCTGCCACGCGCTGGGCGTACGGCCCGGCGCCCGGCCGACGGCGGCACCGGGAGGCTGAGATGCCGCGCAGGGAGCGTCTACGCGAGTTCCGCCGGCTGCTCGATACGCGCATCGTGCTGCTCGACGGCGCGATGGGCACCGTCATCCAGTCCTATCGGCTCGGCGAGGCCGAGTATCGGGGCGAGCGTTTCCGCGACTGGTCGCGCGACCTCAAGGGCAACAACGACCTGTTGTCGCTCACCCGGCCGGAGCTGGTGGGCGAGATCCACCGCCGCTACCTGGATGCCGGCGCGGACATCATCGAGACGAACACCTTCAACGCCAGCGCGCCGTCGCAGTCGGACTACGGCGCCGAGTCGCTGGTCCACGAGCTCAACCTCGCCTCGGCGCAGATCGCGCGCCGAGCCGCGGACGAGGTGGCGGGGCGCACCGGCCGGCCGCGCTTCGTCGCGGGCGCGCTCGGGCCGACCAACCGGACCGCGTCGCTTTCGCCGAAGGTCAATGACCCCGGGTTCCGCAACACCAGCTTCGACGAGCTGGCGGCGACCTACGCCGATGCGACGCGCGGGCTCATCGAGGGCGGCGTCGATCTGCTCCTCGTCGAGACGATCTTCGACACGCTGAACGCGAAGGCGGCGCTGTTCGCCGTGCGCCAGGTGCTCGACGAGCTCGAGGTCGACGTGCCCATCATGGTTTCGGGGACGATCACGGACGCGTCGGGCCGGACCCTGTCGGGCCAGACGGTCGAGGCGTTCTGGAACTCGATCTGTCACGTGCGGCCGCTGGTGGTGGGGCTCAACTGCGCGCTCGGCGCGCGGCAGCTGCGGCCGTACGTGGAGGAGCTGGCGCGGATCGCGGACACCTACGTCTGCGCCTACCCGAACGCCGGGCTGCCGAACGCCTTCGGCGAGTACGACGAGGCGGCCTGCGATACAGCGGAGCTGCTGCGCGACTTCGCGGAGAGCGGCTTCGTCAACATCGTCGGCGGCTGCTGCGGCACGACACCCGAGCACATCGCGCACATCCGTGCGGCGGTCGAGGGCCTGCCGACCCGCCGCCTGCCCGTGATCGAGCCGCGCATGCGGCTCGCCGGGCTCGAGCCGCTCAACATCGGTCCGGAGAGCCTCTTCGTCAACGTCGGCGAGCGCACCAACGTCACGGGCTCGGCGAAGTTCCGCCGCCTGATCGAGGCGGACGACTACGCGGGCGCGCTCGAGGTGGCGCGCCAGCAGGTCACGAGCGGTGCGCAGGTGATCGACGTCAACATGGACGAGGGCATGCTCGACTCCGAGGGCGCGATGGTGCGCTTCCTCAACCTGCTCGCGGCCGAGCCCGACGTCGCACGCGTGCCGGTGATGATCGACTCGTCGAAGTGGGCGGTGATCGAGGCCGGGCTCAAGTGCCTGCAGGGCAAGGGCATCGTCAACTCGATCAGCCTCAAGGAAGGCGAGGGGCCGTTCCTCGCGGCGGCCAGGCGGGTGCGTGCGTATGGGGCCGCGGTGGTGGTGATGGCCTTCGATGAATCCGGCCAGGCCGACACGGTCGAGCGCAAGGTCTCGATCTGCGAGCGCAGCTACCGGCTGCTGGTGGACCGGGTTGGCTTCCCGCCTGGGGACATCATCTTCGACCCGAACATCTTCGCCGTGGCCACCGGCATCGAGCAGCACGACCGCTACGCCCTCGACTTCATCGAGGGGACGGCGGCAATACGCGCCGCCTGCCCGCACGTGCAGGTGAGCGGCGGCGTGAGCAACGTGTCCTTCGCATTCCGCGGCAACGACGTGGTGCGCGAGGCGATGCACTCGGTGTTCCTGTACCACGCGATCAAGGCCGGCATGAGCATGGGGATCGTCAATGCCGGGCAGCTCGCGATCATGGACGAGATCGCGCCGGACCTGCGCGAGCGCGTCGAGGACGTGATCCTCGCGCGCCGCCCCGACGCCACCGATCGGCTGCTCGAGATCGCGGGGCGTTACCGCGGCGAGGCCGCGACGAAGCGCGCCGAGGACAACGCCTGGCGGTCCTGGCCGGTCGCGAAGCGTCTCGAGCACGCGCTGGTCAAGGGCATCGATGAGTTCATCATCGAGGACACGGAGGCCGCCCGCGCGGAGTTCCGCCGCCCGCTCTCGGTGATCGAGGGGCCGCTGATGGACGGCATGAACGTGGTCGGCGACCTGTTCGGCGCCGGCAAGATGTTCCTGCCGCAGGTCGTGAAATCCGCGCGCGTCATGAAGAAGGCGGTCGCGTACCTCGTGCCGTTCCTGGACAAGGAACCGGGCCAGGCGTCGCGCTCCAACGGCAAGATCGTGATCGCGACCGTCAAGGGCGACGTCCACGACATCGGCAAGAACATCGTCGGCGTCGTCCTCCAGTGCAACAACTTCGAGGTCATCGACCTCGGCGTGATGGTGCCGGCGGAGCGCATCCTCGAGACCGCGCGCCGCGAGAAGGCCGACATGGTCGGGCTCTCGGGCCTCATCACGCCTTCGCTGGACGAGATGGTGCACGTGGCGCGCGAGATGAAGCGGCTGCAGTTCGAGGTGCCGCTCCTGATCGGCGGCGCGACCACCTCGCCCGCGCACACCGCCGTCAAGATCGACCCGGAGTATGCCGGGCCCGTCGCCTACGTGAAGGACGCGTCGCGCGCGGTCGGCGTGTGTCAGTCGCTCGCGACGCCGGAGGCACGCTCCGAGTTCGCCGCGCGCCTGAAGAGCGACCACGCCGTGCGCCGCGAGCAGCACCGCGGCCGCAAGGTCAAGGTGCCGGCATTCACGCTGGAGCAGGCACGCGCCAACCGCTTCCGCGGCGACTGGGCGACGTATCGCCCGCCGGTGCCGCGCGTCCTCGGCGTGCGCAGCTTCGAGGACGTGCCGCTCGACGGCCTGCTGCGCTACATCGACTGGATGCCATTCTTCAACGCCTGGGAGTTCGCGGGGCGGTTCCCGGACGTGCTCACGGACCCGGTCGTGGGCGAGGCGGCGAGCAACCTGTACGCGGACGCGCGGCGGGTGCTGCGGCAGATGATCGCGGAGCGCTGGGTCACGGCGCGGGCAGTGATCGGATTCTTCCCGGCGAACTCGGTCGACGACGACATCGAGGTCTACGCCGACGAGTCCCGGCGCGAAGTCGTGTACCGGCTCCATCACCTGCGCCAGCAGAAGCCGAAGCCGAACGGGCAGCCGCACTACGCGCTGTCGGACTTCGTCGCGCCGAAGGACACGGGCGTTCCGGACTGGATCGGCGGTTTCGCCGTCACGGCGGGCCTCGGCATCGAGGTGAAGGTGCGCGAGTTCGAGGCGCGACACGACGACTACGGCGCGATCATGATCAAGGCGCTCGCCGACCGGCTCGCCGAGGCGCTGGCCGAGGCAACGCACGAGCGCGTGCGCCGCGAGTTCTGGGGCTATGCGCCGGAGGAGCGGAGCACCAACGACGAGCTGATCCGCGAGCACTATCGCGGCATCCGGCCGGCGCCCGGCTACCCCGCCTGCCCCGATCACACCGAGAAGGCCGGGCTCTGGCGGCTGCTCGACCCGGAGCGCAATGCCGGGATCGCGCTCACCGAGAACTACGCCATGTATCCGGCCGCCGCCGTGAGCGGCTGGTACTTCTCGCACCCCGACGCCAGCTACTTCGGCGTCGGCCCGATCGATCGCGACCAGGTCGCGGACTACGCACGGCGCAAGCGGATGAGCCTCGCCGACGCCGAGCGCTGGCTCGCGCCCCTCATCGGGTACACGCAACCCGCCGACGCCGCCTGAAAAAAATGGCTCGGAGCCAATTCCGAAATTCCCGAGAAAATGGCTCGGAGCCAATTCTCGCAATTGAGCTCAGAGCCGAATTTTCGACGGAGCCGAATTTCGGCGGAGCGGGATATCGCGCCGGCGCCGGGCGTCAGGTGCCGGCCAGGCCGAGGTCGCGCAGGAAAGGATGAAAGCGCGGGTCCTTGCGCAAGGGGTCGAGCAACGGGATCGATGCCGGACTGGTTAACGCCCGGGTCCCGCACGCGCCGACCGACCTCGAGCCAGTGCATGGCCTCGTCGATCTCGCCACGCTGCGCGTGAATCTGCGCGTACTGGTAAGCGGCGCTGTCACCGGTTTTCATCAGTTCCGCGACCTGGGCGGCCGCGTCGGCTGCGCGGCCGAGCTTCTCGTAGACGATCGCGAGGCAGGTCTGTCGCTGCCATTCGACGGATTCCTGCTCGCAGGTGGCCGCCGCCGCTTGCAGCTCGCCCTGCTCGAAGTGCGATCAGCCCCAACCGGTAGTGCACGCCGGGCCGCCCTGGTGCGAGCGCCAGCACCTGGCGTGCGGCGGCGATCGCCTCGTCGTATCGACGGGCCCGGTAGTAGGTCGTCGGCCAGGTAGCTGGATCCGTTGGGCAGAGAGCGGGTCGAGCGACACGGCCCTCCGGCTCGCCTCCACGGCCTCGTCGTGCTTGCCGAGCAGCGAGGCCAGGCTGCCGAGCACGTCGTAGGCGGATGCGTCGCTGGGATTGAGCTGGGCTGCCTTGCGCAGCGACGCTTCCGCGCCTTGCCAGTCCCTGTCTGCGGCCAGCTTGACACGCCCCAGCGCGACATGGCCTTCGGGCGCATCGGGCGCCAGCTCGAGCGCCCGCTCCGCGGCAGACCTGGCCTGCGGAAACCCTTCGGCGTAGGGCACATAGCCACTCCTCGTGATGTCGAGGAGCGCGATGGCACGCGAGGCGTGCGCCAGCGCGAACGATGGGTCGAGCGCAACGGCCTCGTCGAAGGCGGCGAGCGCCGACCGGAGAAACTGCTCCGACTCGCCCTTGTTGAGTTCGTACCTGCCGCGCAGATAGGCCTCGTACGCGCGCGCATCCTGCGTGCCCCCCACCTGCACGTGCGGCCGCTCGCCGCCGAGCAGCTCGAGCTTGAGCGAGTCGACGACCTCGCCCGCGATCTCGCCCTGGACGGCGAAGATGTCCTGGATGGTGCGGTCGTAGGACTCCGACCAGAGGTGGGTGCTGTCGGAGGCGCGGATCAGCTGCGCGGTGATCCGCACCCGATCGCCGGACCTGCGGACGCTCCCTTCGAGCACGTTGGCGACGTGCAGCTCGCGCGCGATGTCCGATATCTTGGCTTCCTTGCCCTTGTAGGCGAACGACGAGGTGCGTGCGATCACCTTGAGCTCGGGAACCCTGGCGAGCAGGTTCAGGAGTTCCTCGGTCAGCCCGTCGGAGAAGTACTCGTTGCTGCGGTCGTCGCTCATGTTGACGAAGGGCAGCACCGCGATCGACGTGGCGGACACGAGAGCGGGGACAGCCGGGCCACCGGTGGAGGGTGTCGCAGCCGCCGGCCGCGCCGCAGCGCGATCGCCGCGCCTGGCGAAAACGTCGTAAGCGCTCACGCCAATTGCGACGACCAGCAGGCCGGCGATGAGCAGGTTGATCTTGCGGCCGGTCTCTCGCGTGGTCGAGGCGTGGCGCTCGACCTCGTGCTCGCGCTTCAGGCCCTCGGGCGTGAGCTCGTAGACCCAGGAGAAGATCAGCGCCAGCGGAAAGCCGAGCAGGAGCAGGCCGAGGACCATCCGCAGACCCCAGGCCGGCACACCCAGCGCGCCGAAAAGCAGCTCGGCGACCTGCAGCAGCACCCAGCCTGCGACCAGGTACAGCGCCGCGACGCGGAACACGTTGCGACGCTGCAGCTCGGAAAGGATCGACATCCCCACCCCATGCTCTGCTCGGACGCAAGGATAGGGCAGGTCCGGCCCCTGTCAATCGACGTGCGGGATCACGCGTGGCATCGCTTTTCGCTGCGAGGCCCGCGTCGATGACGAAGGCGAGTGCCGGCTTCCGTCCGAATCAGCGTGCAAGACCCGTCAGCAGGGCAGGGCCCCCGAGCGCATTCATCTGCCACAGGATCCAGTCCTGGCGCCGACGCACGTACGCCGATGGCGCGTCGGCGCGCAGCCGCAGCGGGTTCGGCAGCACCGCCGCGAGCAGTGCCGCCTCGGCCGGCGTCAGGGCTGCGGCGCTCTTGCGGAAGAAGCGCTGGCTCGCCGCCTCGACGCCCCAGGTGCCGCGGCCGAACTCCGCGATGTTGAGGTACACCTCGAGGATGCGCTGCTTGCTCCATGTGAGCTCGATCAGCATCGTGATCCCGGCTTCGAGTCCCTTGCGGAACCAGTCCTTTCCGGGCCAGAGGAACAGATTCTTGGCGACCTGCTGCGAGATCGTGCTCGCGCCCCGAACGCGTCGGCCACGTTCACGATCCGCCAGCGCCTTGTCGATCTGCTCGAGATCGAAGCCGTTGTGCCAGCGGAAAGGTCTGATCCTCGGCCGCGATCACGGCGACGGCGGCGTGTTTCGATATCCGGTCCCAATCGCGCCACTCATGGCGGAACTCGTAGCCCCGTTCCGCCGTTACCGTCGCCTCGATCCGGTCGCGCAGCATGAAGGCGCTGGTCGGCGGATCGATCCAGCGCAGGGCGACGACCGTCGCGACGAGGGCCGCGAGCAGGCCGAAAACGACCAGCACGACGCCGCGCAGCAGGCGGTACGCCAGGCCGCGTCGCCGGTTCGCCATTCCGTGCGGATCGCGGTGGCGGGCTCAGCCGCCCTGTTCGACCTTGCTTGCGCGCAGGACGACGATCGGCTCGAGCGGCACGTCGTCGTGCCCGGCCTTGCGGCCCGTCTTGCTGCCGGCAATCGCGTCGATGACGGCCATGCCGTCGGTCACGTAGCCGAAGACCGCGTAGCCCGCGCCGCCGCGGCCCGGATCGAGAGAGGCGTTGTCGACCAGGTTCACGAAAAACTGCGACGTCGCGCTGTGCGGGTCGTTGGTGCGCGCCATCGAGAGCGTGCCCCGGCGATTCTTCACGCCGTTCGTGGCTTCGTTGCGGATCGGCGCGCGCGTCTTCTTCTGCTGCATGTCGGCCGTGAACCCGCCGCCCTGGATGACGAAGCCCGGTATCACGCGGTGGAAGATCGTGCCGTCGAAGAAGCCCGCCTCGACGTAGTCGCGGAAGTTCTGCGCGGAGAGCGGCGCCTCCTTGTCAAAGAGTTCGATCGTGAAGCTGCCGAGCGTAGTCTCGAATCGGATCATGGCCGTGTCCGTTGGCATCCGTGGGGGCCGCATAGTTTACGCAAAAAGGGGACATTCTCTATTTCCCGCTTGGCCCGGTCGGGACTTCCTTCATCTCCCGGGAAATAGAGAATGTCCCCTCCGTGCAGCGTTCGTGCGCCGCGAGGTCGCGGAACGTGGCCACCTCGCCGAATCCGGCCGCGCGCAGCATCGAGCGGACCGCGTCACCTTGCGTTGCGCCGTGCTCGAGCACCAGCCAGCCCCCGGCCGCCAGGTGCGCCGGCGCGCCGTCGATGACGACCTCGAGCGCCTCGAGGCCGGTCGGCCCGGAGAACAGAGCCTGCGGCGGCTCGTGCCGGCGCACCTGCCACGCAAGCTGCGGGTCCCCGTCCGCGACATACGGTGGATTGCAGGCGATCAGGTCGAAAGGCTCCGCCCCGGCCGCGTCGTACCAGTCGCCGACGCGAAACTGCGCGTTGGCAAGTCCAAGCCGGCGCGCATTCGCGGCGGCCACCTCGACGGCGGCCTCCGCCACGTCCGTGCCGACCACTCGGCACGCCGGTCGCTCGTGCGCGATCGCGAGCGCGATCGCGCCGCTGCCGGCCGCGAGGTCCAGGACGCGCGCGTCGCCCCCGGGCGGCAGGTGAATCAGCGCGCGCTCGACGACGAGCTCGGTTTCGGGCCGCGGCACCAGCACGTCGGGGGTGACGCGAAGCGCCAGCGACCAGAACTCCTTCTCGCCGAGGATATAAGCGATCGGCTCGCCGATCGCGCGACGCGTGACGTGCGCCTCAAAGCGGTCGGTGGCATCGCAGTCGAGGATCCGTTCCTCCGGGTGCGCGAGCAGCCAGGCGCGCGTGCGGCCGAGCGCCGCGGCGAGCAGCAGCTCGGCTTCGCGCCGCGGATCGTCGGAAACGCGACGCAGGTGCCCGGCACCCTCGTCGATCAGCGAGCGGACCTCCGTCGCCACCCCGCGCCTCAGTCGAGCTGCGCGAGCTGCTCCGCCTGCCACTCCTGCTGCAGCGGAACGATGAGCTGCTCCAGCGCGCCGTCCATGATCGCCGGCAACTGGTGCAGGGTCAGGTTGATGCGATGGTCAGTGACGCGGGCCTGCGGGTAGTTGTAGGTCCGGATGCGCTCGGAGCGATCGCCGCTGCCGACCTGCAGCCGGCGCTCCTGCGCCTGTTGCGCCGTCTGTCGCTGCTGCTCGGTCTCGCGCAACCGCGCGCGCAGCAGCGACATGGCCCGCGAGCGGTTCTTGTGCTGCGAGCGCTCGTCCTGGCACTCGACGACGATGCCCGTCGGCAGGTGCGTGATGCGGATGGCCGAGTCGGTCTTGTTGACGTGCTGCCCGCCCGCGCCCGAAGCGCGGAAGGTATCCACGCGCAGCTCCGCCGGGTTGAGCTCCACATCGCCCACCTCCTCCAGCTCCGGCAGGATCGCGACCGTGCAGGCCGAGGTGTGGATGCGTCCCTGCGACTCGGTCGCCGGCACGCGCTGCACGCGGTGCGTGCCGGATTCGAACTTGAGCCGCGAGTAGGCGCCACGCCCCACGACGCGGCTGATGATCTCCCGGTAACCGCCGTGCTCGCCCGCACTCTCGCTCAGCACCTCGACGCGCCAGCCCTGTCGCTCCGCGTAGCGCGAGTACATCCGGAACAGGTCGCCTGCAAAGATCGCCGCCTCGTCGCCGCCCGTGCCCGCGCGCACCTCGAGGAAGATGCTGCTCTCGTCGCGCGGGTCGGTCGGGATCAGGAGCCGGGTGAGTTCCGCCGATTCCGCGTCGAGGCGGGACTCGAGGGCGCGGACCTCCTCGAGCGCGAGCTCGCGCATCTCCGCGTCGCCTTCCGCGGCCATCTCGCGCGCATGCGATGCGTCGGATTCGACCCGGCGAAACGCGCCGAAGCGCGCGGCGACGGGCTCGAGCCGCGCGTACTCGACCGAGAGCTCGCGAAAGCGCGCGCTGCCGCCGGCGAGATCCGGGTCGGCGAGCAGGGCGCTCACTTCCTCGAACCGCTCGACGGTCCGCTCGAGACGGCGGCGCACGGACTCCTTCATCGTTCCTGGTCCGTGCGGTAGATCGCCGCGATCGCATCAATCGTCCCGGCATCGCCGGACTCGGCCGCCTCGCGCAGGCGACGGCTCGGCGCGTGCATCAGCCGGTTGGTAAGCGTCGTCGCGAGGTACTCGAGCACCTGCTCCGGGGACTGGCCGTTCGCCAGCAGGCGCTGCGCCTGCTCGAGCGTCGCGCGCCGCGCGCGCTCCGCCTCGTCGCGCAGGCGGCGGATCGCGGGCGCCGCGTCGCGCGTGCGCGTCGCCTGCTCGAAGCGCTCGACTTCCTCGGCGATGAGCAGGTCCGCTTCGCGCGCAGCCTCGCGCCGGCCTTCGAGGTTGTCGGCGATCACCGTCTGCAGGTCGTCGATCGTGAAGAGATAGACGTCCTCGAGGTCGGCCACCGCGGCCTCGATGTCGCGCGGCACGGCGATATCGAGCATCAGCATCGGCCGTCGCCGCCGCGCCCTGAGCGCGTCGTCGGCCATCTCGCGCGTGACGATCGGCGTCGGGCTCGCGGTGGAGGCGACCACGATGTCCGCCTCGGGCAGGTGCGCGCCGATGTCCTCGAGGCCGATCGCGAACGCCTGGAACTCGGCGGCGAGCTCGCGGGCCGCGTCGATGCTGCGATTGGCGATGATCATGCGTCGCAGCCCGTCGGCGCGCAGGTGGCGCGCGGCGAGCGCGGCGGTCTCGCCGGCGCCGATCATGAGCGCAGTGCGGTTCGCGAAGGTCGCGAAGACCGTGTGCGCCATCGCGACCGCCGCGGACGCGACCGAGACCGCATTCACCCCGATCTCCGTCTCCGTCCGCACCCGCTTCGCGGCCGAGAACGCGGCCTGGAACAGCCGGTTGAGCAGCGGTCCGGTCGTTCCCGCCTCCTGCGCGGCGCGGTAGGCATCCTTGAGCTGGCCGAGGATCTGCGGCTCGCCGAGCACCATCGAGTCGAGGCCCGCCGCCACCGAGAACGCGTGTGCGACCGCCGGCCTCCCGTCGAGCCGGTAGAGGCTGTCGCGTATCCCGGCGTCGAGGCCGTGGTAGCGCTCGAGCCAGCCGCCGAGATCTACGCTGCCCGAGTCGGTGACGAAGTACAGCTCGGTGCGGTTGCAGGTCGAGACGATCGCCGCCTCGCTGACCTGCGGCAGCTCCCGCACTTCGCGCAGGGCGTCGGGCAGGTTTTCCGACTCGAATACCACTCGCTCGCGCACGTCGACCGGTGCTGTGCGGTGATTGATGCCGACGACTTGAAGGAACATCAGGGAGCCGGGCGCGGAGACGGCGGAATTCTGGTGGATCGACCGGGGCAAGACAAGCGCGCCGGGGCGACGTCGCGGCGCTTCCGCTATAGTGCGTCGATCATGCCCGACACGATTCGCAATGCCATTTGCGTCGCGCTGCTGGCCGCGCTGGCAGGTTGCGCGACGACCGGGCCGGGTGCCGCGGCCGACCCGGACGCGACAGCTTCGCCGGCGCAACTGCAGGCCGACGGCGACGCCGCACTCGAGCGACGCGACTACCCGCTCGCGGCGAACTACTATCGCCGCGCCGCCGAGCGCGCCGACGACGAGCGGGTCGCCGAGCAGGCGACGCAGATCGCCTACGACAACCAGCAGCAGCGCGAGGCGGCGGCCGCGGCGGAGCGATGGCTGCAGCTCAACCCGACCAGCGAGCAGGCGCGGCGTTACGCCGGCGTCGCGGCACTGCAGTTGCACCGCCTCGACGTCGCCGAAGAGCACTTCGCCGTGCTGCTCGAAACGGCATACCTGAGCCCGGCGGCGGGCTTCCTCGCCTTGTATCCGGTGATCTCCGACGAGGGCACGCCGGTCGACGTGACGGAGCTGTTCCGGCGCCTCGGTGCGCGTCACCCGAAGGTCGCCGAAGGCCAGTATGCACTCGGCAGCGCGGCGCTGCGCTCCGAGAACTTCGCGCTGGCAACCGAGTCCGCGCGACGCGCCACGCAGATGGCGCCCTACTGGGTGCCGGCCCGGATGCTGCTCGCGCGAACGCTGATCGCGAGCGGGCAGGACGAGGCGGGTCTCGCGCTCGCGCTCGACGTCGTCAAGGAGAACGAGACGGACATTGCCAGCCATATCGAGTACGCGCTGCTGCTGTCCAGCACCGGGCACGACGAGGAGGCACGCGCCGTGCTCACTCCATACGCGAGCGGGACCACGGTCGTGCCGAGCGCGCTGCGCGCCCTCGGCCTGATGGACCTGCAGCGGGGCGACCTCGATTCGGCAACGAAGCGGTTCGACGCGCTGCTCGCGACCGGCGCGCAGACCTACGAATCCCTTTACCACCTGGGTGCGATCTCGGAGGAGCGCGAGGACACCGAGCGGGCGCTGCGCAACTACGCGCGGGTGACCGGGGGCGACCTGGCGCTCGCGGCGCAGGTGCGCGTGGCGCGGATCAAGACGGAGAAGTCCGGGATCGAGGCGGGCCTGCTGCACTTCGAAGAATTCGCCCGCGGCCGACCGGAGCTCGCCGTCGACGTGATCGTGCAGCGCGCGGCGCTGCGGTCGGCGCACGACGATGAGCGCGGCGCGCTCGAGGAGTTCAACGAAGGGCTCGAGCGCTACCCGGATTCGATCGAGCTGCGGATGGCGCGGGTGTTCCTCTATGAGCGCACCGACAAAGTGGACGCGTCGATCAAGGAGCTGCGACAGCTCCTGAAGGAACGCCCGGGCGATGCCGTGATCCAGAACGCGCTCGGCTATACGCTCGCGGACCGCACGCGCCAGTACGACGAGGCGCATCAGCTGATCACGAGCGCGCTCGAGCAGACGCCGGACAGCGCAGCAGTGCTCGACAGCATGGGTTGGGTCCTGTACCGGCAGGAGCGTCCGCAGGAAGCGCTGCCCTATCTGCGCCGCGCGCGCGAGCTGGCGAGCGATCCGGAGATCGACCTGCACCTGGGCGAAGTGCTCTGGGCCATCGGCGACGAGGCCGAAGCCCGCAAGACCTGGCAGGCGGCGCTCGAGCGCAGTCCGGACGACACCAGGCTGCGTGAGCGACTGGAGCGCGCGGGTCCGTGACACGCGCGGCGCCGGTCCTGCTGGCCGGCCTGCTGGCCGGCTGCGCAGGCGCGCCGGGGCCGGCGCGCCCCCCGGCGTCGACTGCGGGTCTGGCCGCACTCAGCGCCTGGATGGCAACGGGGCGCCTCGCGGTCGCCGCGAACGGCGAGGGCGGCAGCGGCGGATTCGTCTGGCAGCAGCACGACCGCGATACCCGCCTGACCATACGCGGCCCGCTGGGCGCGGGAGCGCTCGAGATCACGAGCGATGGCGAGCAGCTCTCGGTTACGAACGCCGAGGGGCGAGTGCTGGGCCCGGAGGCGCATGCGGCGCTGCGCGCGAGGCTCGGGGCCGACCTGCCACTCGCGAGCTTTCGCTACTGGATGCTCGGCGTGCCGGACCCCGCGACCTCGGCCAACGTGACTGAGTCCGGCTCCGCGCCGCTTCGGGTCATCGACCAGCACGGCTGGACGATCACCTATGACGCCTTCGCCCCCGAGGGCGGCGTCGACCTTCCCACCCGGGTCACCGCCACGAGCGGCGCCGTGCGGCTCAAGATGACCGTCAGCGACTGGGAAATTGGCTCGGAGCCAATTTCGGAGTCGGAAAATGGCTCGGAGCCAATTTCCGGGGGGACGGAGCCGGAATGACGGCCGCGCCGCAGGCCCTGGGGGATCCGCGCCCCTGGCCGGCGCCCGGGAAGCTGAACCTGTTCCTCCACGTCGTCGGTCGCCGTGACGACGGCTACCACCTGCTGCAGACGGCGTTCCAGTTCATCGACCTGTGCGACACGCTGCGCTTCTGGCGCCGGCCCCACGATGTCATCGAGCGCGTCGGGGACCTGGCCGACGTCCCGCCGGATACGGATATCGCACTGCGCGCGGCGCGCGCGCTGGCCGATCGATACGGCGCTCCTGCCGGCGTCGGCATCGAGATCGACAAGCGCCTCCCGCAGCAGGGCGGGGTCGGCGGCGGCAGCTCGGATGCCGCCACGACGCTGATCGCCCTCAACCGCTTGTGGGGACTGGCGCGGTCGGTGGACGAGCTTGCCAGCCTCGGCCTGACGCTCGGCGCGGACGTGCCCGTGTTCGTGCGCGGTCGCGCGGCGTGGGCGGAGGGCGTCGGTGAGCGGCTCGTCCCGGCGGACTACACCGAGGCGACGTACCTGCTCGTGAGGCCCGATGCCGCGGTCGCCACGGCTGAGGTCTTTCAGGCCCCTGAATTGACAAGGGATTCGCCCGTAATCACAATGCCCGGTTTTCTGGCGACGGGTGGGCGAAACGACTTCGAACCCGTGGTCCGGCGGCGCTACCCGGCGGTGGCGGAGGCGCTCGACTGGCTCGGACGCTTCGCCCCGGCGCGGCTCACGGGCACCGGCTCCTGCGTGTTCGCGGCGATGCCGGACGAGGCATTCGCACGCGGCGTGCTGGCGCAGCTTCCGGCCCGCTGGCGCGGGTTCGTCGTGCGCGGACTGAACCGCTCGCCGTTGCTGGAACGCGAGCGGCTCGAGGAGGCGCGGGACCAGGCGGCCCGCTGACGGTTTCGCTGGGGTGTCGCCAAGCGGTAAGGCAGCGGGTTTTGATCCCGCCATTCGGAGGTTCGAATCCTTCCACCCCAGCCATAATTCGGCTCAGAGCCAGATTACGGGTGGTTGATCTGGCTCTGAGCCGGATTATCGGGGCGGGGTTCGCGACAGGAGCGAGGCGGGATGGACGCGGCGACGGTTGCGGTATTCACGGGCAATGCGAATCCGCAGCTCGCCCACGACATCGTGCGTCACCTGCAGATGCCGCTCGGGCGGGCGAGCGTCGGCCGGTTCAGCGACGGAGAGGTGTCCGTCGAGCTGATGGAGAACGTGCGCGGCCGCGACGTGTTCGTCGTGCAGCCCACGTGCCCGCCAGCGAACGACCACCTGATGGAGCTGCTGGTGATGGTCGATGCCTGCCGTCGCGCATCGGCCGCCCGCATCACCGCAGTGCTGCCTTATTTCGGCTATGCACGGCAGGATCGACGCCCGCGCGCCACTCGGGTGCCGATCACGGCGAAGCTGGTCGCCAACATGATGGCGAGCGCGGGCGTGCATCGGCTGCTGACGGTGGACCTGCACGCGGACCAGATCCAGGGGTTCTTCGACATCCCCGTGGACAACGTCTACGCCTCGCCGGTGCTGCTGGGCGAGGTGTGGAAGCAGAAGTACGACGACCTGGTGGTCGTCGCGCCGGACGTGGGCGGCGTGGTCCGGGCGAGGGCGATCGCGAAGCGGCTCGATGACGCCGACCTGGCGATCATCGACAAACGCCGCCCGCGGGCGAACGAGTCGCAGGTGATGAACATCATCGGCGAGGTGGAGGGCAAGACCTGCGTGCTGGTCGACGACCTGGTCGATACCGCCGGGACCCTGTGCCACGCGGCCGCTGCGCTCAAGGACGTGGGTGCGAAGCGCGTGGTGGCGTACATCACGCACCCGGTGCTGTCGGGCCCGGCCGTGGAGCGGATCGACGGATCGGTGCTCGACCAGCTCGTGGTGACGGACACGATCCCGCTGCGCGAGGACGCGCGCAAGTGCCGCAAGATCCGGCACCTCTCCGTCGCCGGGCTGTTGGCGGAGACCATGCGCCGCATCCGGGACGAGGAGAGCGTGAGCTCGCTGTATATCGATTGACGGGAACCGGGCCGCAACCCGGGGACCTGATAGTGGAGCGCCGACCCTGGTCGCGGGGCGGGCTTCGAAACCTGAACGACTGGAGTACTGACCATGAAGACCGCTTTCGAACTCAACGCCGAGTTCCGCGAGACGCAAGGCAAAGGTGCGAGCCGCCGCCTGCGTCATGCGAACAAGGTTCCCGCCATCCTCTACGGTGGCCACCGTGAGCCGCGCGCGCTTGCGCTCGACCACACGAAGCTGCTGCTGATGCTGGAAAACGAGCGTTTCTATTCCACGATCATCAACCTCAAGGTCGGTGACGTGAGCCAGGCCGCCGTGCTCAAGGACGTGCAGCGCCACCCGGCGCGCAACGCCGTACTGCACGTCGACCTGCTGCGCGTGCTCGAGAACGAGAAGATCCGCATGATGATCCCGCTGCACTTCAAGGGCGACGGCGCGGCACCGGGCGTCAAGAAGGGCGGCGTCGTCTCGCACCTGCGCAACGACATCGAGGTGAGCTGCCTGCCGAAGGACCTGCCGGAGTTCGTCGAGGTCGACGTCTCGCACATGGACATCAACGACCTGCTGCACCTCTCGGATCTCAAGCTGCCCGAGGGCGTCGAGATCCTCGAGCTCTCTCACGGCCGCGACTCGCCGATCGTCTCGGTGCACCATGCGCGCGCCGAGGAAGTCGACCAGCCCACGGAGGAAGCAGCGGCAGCGGCGGCGGCTGCGGCGCCTGCGGCGGGTGCCCCCGCAGCGGTGGCGCCTGCGGCGGCGGCCGATGCGAAGGGCGCGAAGCCTGCGGCCGATGCGAAGGGCGCCAAGCCTGCGACCGACGCCAAGGCGGCGAAGCCCGCGGCCGACGCCAAGGGCGGCAAGGACACGAAGAAGTAACCGGCCCCTCCGAAGGTGGCATCGGGCCGCCCGCGCGGGCGGCCCGGTGTTTTTCCGGAGTCGTCATGGCAGGCACTGCGCTCTCGATCGTTGCGGGGCTCGGCAATCCGGGCCCGGAACACCGCCTCTCGCGGCACAACGCGGGCTTCTGGTTCGTGGACGCCCTGGCGCGCGCCCACGGCGCGCAATTCCGCGCGCACGCCCGCTATCACGGCGAAATCTGCCGCGTGACCATCGAGGGCCAGGACCTCGTGCTGCTAAAGCCGCAGACCTACATGAACCGCAGCGGCATGTCCGTGCGAGCGCTGCTCGACTACATGAAGACGCCCGTCGCGGAGCTGCTTGTCGTCCACGATGAGCTGGATCTGCCGCCGGGGGTCGCGCGACTCAAGTTCGCCGGGGGTCCCGGCGGCCACAACGGCATGCGCGACGTCATCACCCACTGCAGCGCCGATTTCTGGCGGCTGCGTCTCGGCATCGGCCACCCCGGCGATCGCTCGATGGTGATCGACTATGTGCTGCAGCGGGCCACGCCGGCGGACGAGGAAGCCATCGTAGGCACCGTTCCCGCGGCGCTGGATGCGCTGTCGATCTTCCTTCGCGACGGGTCGGAGAAGGCCATGCACCGCCTGCACAGCCGCACGGCCGGCGACGTCGGCGACGGCAATGGCAACGGCAATAAAGGCGGCAACAACGCGCGCAGGGACAGGCGGGGCGAAGACGCCAACGGCACGCGCGACAACGCCGGCCCCGCCGGCCCGGACGCCTGACGGCCGGCGCGCGCCGGACGTCTTCCAGGACGGACATCCATGGGCATCAAGTGCGGCATCGTCGGCCTGCCGAACGTCGGAAAGTCGACGCTCTTCAATGCGCTTACCCAGGCGCAGAACGCGGCTGCCGCGAACTACCCCTTCTGCACGATCGATCCGAACATCGGGGTGGTGCCGGTGCCGGACCCGCGCCTCGAAAAGCTCGCGGGCATCGCTGGATCTGAAAAGGTCATCGCGACGACCGTGGAGTTCGTCGACATCGCCGGGCTCGTGGCGGGCGCCTCGAAAGGCGAAGGGCTCGGCAACAAGTTCCTCGCGCACATCCGCGAGGTGGACGCGGTGGCGCACGTCGTGCGCTGCTTCGAGAACGACGACGTCGTGCACGTGGCGGGCCGCATCGATCCCCTGCGCGACATCGAGATCATCAACACGGAGCTCGCGCTCGCGGATCTCGATACCGTCGAGCGCGCGCTGCAGCGCGCCGAGAAAGCCTCGAAGGCGGGCGACAAGGATGCAATCCGGCTGCGCGAGCTGCTGAAGCGGATTCGCGCGCACCTCGACCAGGGACGCCCGGCGCGGTCGCTGCCGATGGACGCGGCGGAGCAGCCCCTGCTGCGCGAGACGCCGCTCATTACGATGAAGCCGCTGATGTACGTGGCAAATGTCGCGGAGGACGGTTTTCGCGACAACCCGCATCTCGAGGTGGTACGCAAGCTCGCCGCGTCGGAGGGGTCGGAGGTCGTGCCGGTCTGCGCGGCGATCGAGTCGGAGATCGCGCTGCTCGATCCGGCCGATCGCGCGGCGTTTCTCGCGGAGCTGGGCCTCGAGGAGCCCGGGCTGAACCGCGTCATCCGCGCGGCCTACCGGTTGCTTGGGCTGCTGACATTCTTCACCGCGGGGCCCAAGGAAGCGCGCGCCTGGACCACGCACGCGGGGGCCCTCGCACCGCATGCCGCGGGCGAGATCCACACGGACTTCGAGAAGGGCTTCATCCGCGCCGAGGTCATCGCCTACGACGACTACGTGGCGCTCGACGGGGAGCAGGGTGCCAGGGAGGCGGGCAAAATGCGGCTCGAGGGCAAGGAATACGTCGTCCGCGAGGGTGACGTGATGCACTTCCGGTTCAATGTCTGACGGCAACCAAGGGCGTCAAGGCGTCTCCTGCGGGCCCACGGCGGTCAGAGCCGTCGCCCGCCGGCTCCTCCCGTTCCCGCCCTGTGGTCCTGAATTCCGGGCCCGTTCATGACGTCCAGGTGGGCGGTTGGAGCCCGCCCCTCGCGCCCATCATCCAACGACGCCCCACCCGTTACTGAGCAGGATTCGGCCTGTGTCGCCCGTTGGCGCCGGTTTTTCCCGTTCTGAGCAATTCGCGTTATTCTAGTCTCGATGGAACTCGATTAGCATTGCAGGCTGGCGGTGGCGCAGGTGACTGATCCGTCGCCGGCCGACAGGGCCACGCAGGTCCGTGCAGTCCAACAAACGACAGAGGAGAGAACAGATGAAGGGATTACTCAGGGCCGCGTGTCTCGCGGTGCTCATCGTACCGGCCCTCGCCGTCGCCGCCGACAAGGAATATGGCTGTGACTCGGTGAACTGGGGCGAGGAAGTCGTAAAGGCCTTTCCGAACGCGAGCAAAGGCTGCCACTCGGTGATGATGAAGAACAATCAGCCATACGCCAAGTACGTTGCCGAAGTCCAAGGTGTGAAGGCCGATGAAGTCACGCTCCACATGCTGGATAAAAAGAACAAGGGGATCTCGAAGATCGTTATCGCCCCAAAGGAGGGCGCGACCGTCAAGATCGACGGAAAGGACGTCGCGGCCTCGAAGCTGAAGAAGGGCGACAAGGTGAGCTTCTACATCCCGCACGACCGGTGGGGTCTGTATTCCGATCCGGAGAGCACACCGATCAACATCGTAAGCCGCGAGGACCTCTGATCCTCGGCATGAGCTGACCCGTCACGGCGCCGCGGGCGTCAGCGTTCGCGGCGCCGTGTTTTCGACGCGTTCACCGGTCGATCTCGCGGCGTAATTCGCCGCCCCTCGCAAGTCCACCAGCGAGCTGCAAGTCAGGTCCACGATCGCGCCGGTCATCGCAGCGGCGTCAAGCGCGTCGACTTCCGCACGGCGACCTTGTTCTGAAGCGGCGTCGACACGCCGCTGTCCACCAAGGCCCTGCCGATGATCACCTGTTGACGATCACCTCGAACCCGCCGTAAATCAGCCGCTTGCCATCAAACGGCATGGGATTTACGTCCGGCTGGACTCGGCTGTCGGCCATGATCTTCTTCATGCCCTCGTCGCGCACCCGACGGGATGGCCAGGTGACCCAGGAGAACACCACGGTTTCGTCCGGCTGGCGCTTCACGGCCATCGGGAAGGACGTCAGCTTGCCCTCGGGCACATCGTCGCCCCAGCACTCGACAAAGGTCAGCGCGCCATGCTCCTTGAAGACCGCCGCGGCTGCCTCGGCGTGCTTCCGGTAGGCGTTGCGGTTGGCCGTGGGGACGGCGGCGACGAATCCATCGACATAGCTCATGATCGATCTCCTGTTTCGGTTTCGTGGAGAGGCGTCGGTCCGCCTCGGTCGGGGCGGCGTAGGGTCGTTGCCGCGCCGTCTCCAATTCGTCGATCGAGCGGTCTTCGGAT
Source organism: uncultured Gammaproteobacteria bacterium (assembly GCA_963834855.1). GTDB lineage: Bacteria > Pseudomonadota > Gammaproteobacteria > Steroidobacterales > Steroidobacteraceae > DATJKD01. The sequence goes on from CAWIDH010000004.1 coordinate 182,391, forward strand.
CGACATCCCCGACGTGTGGGGCAGCACTTTCGTCGTGACCGGGTCGGCGACCAGCAAATTCCCGTCGCTCACCCTCGCAGCGTCGCGCGTGTCTACCTGGATCTCGGCGCGATCGTCGGCGTGATAACGGCGACCGTGTTCGTGCGCGAGACGCTCGGAGCCTGGCAGGTCCTGGGCGGCGTTACCGCGTTTGCCGGGATGGGGTTGGCGTCGTCGGACGAGGCTCGACACGCGTGACGCAGCCGTACCACGCCTGCGATCGACTCCACCTCGTCGCCGACCACCGCGGGCGCGGCAACTTTCTGCCCCAGGATGCTCCGTCCTGATCGTCCGCGTCCGCGACGGAGCCTGCGAGAATCTCCTTCGTTTCCGCGAAAGGACCGTCCGTGATGATTCCCTTTTCGCTGCGATTCCGAACGGTCTCTGCACCGTGAAGGTTCCGCGCCGCTTCCGCGGCAAGCCGCACATACTTCATCGTCGCCTCCCGCCCTTGCTGGCTGCCTCGTCACGTTCGGAGACGACTGCCTTCCGGGCACAATCGACCATACGCCACTTCGCTGACGCAGCGACTTCGGTCCGTCGACAGTGCACGCACGGTTCGGCGCGTTGTGGACGGGCGGGTGCGTGAGTGCGATCGAGTCCCGGCCGAGCGTTTCCTGCCGGCCCTTCCGGTTCGACGCCCGAGGCCCTAGAATTCCGCCCCCCGTGCCGGCCCGGATTTCCGGGCGGGTGAGACAAGAAACAGTGGTGAGGTAGCTCAGTCGGTTAGAGCGAGGGATTCATAACCCCTAGGTCGGCGGTTCGATCCCGCCCCTCACCACCACATTCACCTTTTCGCCTCCTTCGCCGCATCGTCCAGCGTAGTCCCGTTTCAGCCGCCAGCGTCCGGGCGCCCTCAGCAAACTCTACAAAATTAAGCTCCGTGCGCACGGATTCAGGGTGCGACGGTCAGCCGAGGTCGTTCGTAAGGGTTCGTGCCCGTCCATTTGCCCGCTCGCGGCGGCTCAACGCGAGCGTTATGCTGCTCACGAATGCCCTTCATGTGCGTGTACATGAAGAACTTCGGTCGACTCCTCTGCCTGCTCGTTTTCGGCTGCGCACATGCGCAGTCTCCCACAGTCGCGATCCGCGGCATCACCGTTGTCGACGTCAGGGATGGGTCGCTCGACCCTGAACAGACGGTTCTCGTAGCAGGTAACCGCATCGCGGCTGTCGGCTCGGTCCGCGAGGTCGCCGTGCCCGACGACGCGAAGGTCGTGGAGGCCGCGGGCCGCTACCTCATCCCCGGCCTGTGGGACATGCACGTCCACTCGGTGGCCAACGTGGCGCTGGATAGATCCCTCAGGTCGGTCGCGGCCCAAGACTGGCACTTCCCGCTGTTCCTCGCCCACGGCGTCACTGGTGTCCGCAACATGAACGACGGAACCGGCGACGTCACGCTCGCGCTGACCAAGACCGTCAGGCGCCAGCTGGCCGAAGGGGTTCTTCGCGGGCCACCCCGATTCCTCAGCGCAGGTCCTTCGCTCGATGGCGATCCTCCGCTGGGGAGCAACCCAGTCATCGTGCGCACGGCGGCAGAGGCACGGGCCGCGGTGCAACAGCTGGTCTCGAATGGTGCCGATCTCGTCAAGGTCTACGAAAACCTCTCGCGCGAGGCCTACTTCGCGATCGTGGACGAGGCCCGGCGCAGAAGAATCCCCGTGGACGGCCATGTGCCGTTCCGCATCACACCCGAGGAGGCCGCCGACGCCGGCCAGCGCACGGCCGAGCATCCGGAGGCGCTCGCAGCGGGCTGCTCGAGGGTGGCTGAAGCTGAGCGGAAACGGTTCGCAAGTGTTCTTGCCAACTACGACAGCCTGCCAGACGGCGAGAAGTTCCTGGCCATGTTCCGACACGTCCGCGCGCTCTACGACAGCCGGGATCCGGCCGCCTGCGCGTCCGCCATCGAGGCGTACCGGCGAAACGGAGTGGCGGTCACCGCCGATCTGGTCGCGTATCACCACGTCGTCTATGCGGAGCAGGTCCTTTCGGACCCAGCCCGCATGCGACTCGTTCCGCAGGAGATCCGCCGCAACTGGGAGAATCGGTTCGGCTCTGAGACGACTCGGGAGTTCCGATCGATCCTTCGGCCGATCGTCCCACTCGAGCTGGAGAATGTTCGTCTCTTGAACGAGGCCGGTGTCTTGCTGCTGGCGGCGACGGACGTTGGGGTGCCGTTGCAAGTTCCCGGCATCAGCCTGCACGTGGAGCTCGAGAGGCTGGTCCAGGCTGGCCTCTCTCCGCTCGAGGCCCTGCGGACCGCCACCCTCAACCCTGCTCGCGTCCTCGAAATGGCCGATTCCTTGGGCAGCATCGAGCCCGGCAAGCTCGCCGATCTGGTGGTGCTCGACGCCAACCCGCTCGAGGACATCCGCAACACGCAGAAGATCCGCGCGGTCGTCGCCGACGGCCGGCTCTATCGCCGCGCCGACCTCGACCAGCTTCTGGCTGGGGTCAATGAGCCACCACCAGATCACCCGTAGGCAAGTGCCGCATGGGCATTCAGGCGAACGGAGACATCACCTACGGATTTTCGTTCGCTTCCCGCCGCACCTCGCGCGCGCTCTTATCGGAGCGGAGACCGAGAAATGCTGCATGCCTCAAACGACTCGATCGCGACAGAATACTGTGCGCTAGCGGCATCGAGTCCTGACGCACTGCACGGCGGCTGCGGTAGCTCGCCACGCCTCCTGCTAGCGAGAGGCGATCGCTGATAACTCTAGCGGCGCATCCTTCGGCCACGCGGCGAGTCGGGCGCGCTGTTGGGCCATGTCGCGCTCGATGTCGGCGAACACCGCCTTGAATTCGGGCTCGTTGCGGATCGAGTCGAGGTTCGGGTCGTGGTCGCGGTAATAACGCCAAAGCGGACCACGCCAGCCGTCCACAGAGTGGGATCCTTCCACCCGTACATCCCACCCAACGCGAACCCTGAGATCAAGTCTTCACTCTCGCCGCATCGGCGATCTGGCCAGACCCCCTGACCCGAGCCCTCGCCACGACCATACTTCGGGCCATTCCAACGGGACGCTGGCAGCTATGCGGTGGCCGCGGCCACTCTGGTTCCCGCCGTTCGGATGCCCTACTGTGCGGCCAGGCCTGCACGACGCGGTTTAGGGAGGTGCCATGTCGAAATTCCAACGCCTGCTGTGGTCTCTGCCGGCGCTCGCCCAGCTCATGCTGTCGCCGGCGCCTGCTCCCGCCGAGGAGCCCACCGCCGCTGCCGCCTCAGCGGAAGCGGAGGTGCGCCAGGCGATTCGCGACTACGATGAAGCGCTGCGGCGGGCCGACGTCGCGGCGGTCGAGAGGTTCTGGGCGTCCGAGTACACGTTCGTCAACCCGCAGGGAGAACGCCTGACGCGGGCCGACCGCGTGGCGAACCTGCGCACCGGGCGGACGGCCCTGGACTCACTCGCCCACGTGCCGCAGGACGAGCGGATCCAGGTCTACGGGGACATTGCCCTGTATACGACGCTTCTGGCGCTCAGCGGCCGTTACAGTGGCGAGGCGAAGCAGGGCCAGTTCCGCGCTCTGGTTGTCTGGGTCCGCCGCGACGGTCGCTGGCAGCAGCTCGCGAGCCAGATGACGCCGGTCGTCGCTCCGTAGTTTTGCAGGTGTCGTCGACCTTCCGTGGCACTTCGATGCCGTCACGGGACGGGGAAGTCCCTTACATTCGTTAGGCGCAACATGCTTCGCAACCTAATCGCCTGCGTAGTAGCTCTCGTGGCGATTGAGGTGCTTGCGCAAGTCCGGTTGCCCGACGGATGGGTGACGGACTATGACTATGAGGAAAGCCTAACCGCCTATCTGAAGAGACAGCACGATGCTGCGGTGGATCGCAAGCTAGTGCCCTATGTTTACTTGTACGCTGACTGGTGCGGAGCTTGTATCGCACTCAGGCACAGAGTCACGAAGGACCCGAACTTCGCGAGGGTATTTGCCGGCACTCACGTGGTCGCGCTGGACTTTGACTCCTTGCGGAGCGTGAAGGATAAGCCAGCTTTCTTGGCTATTGGAGCGCCGATGATCATTCCGATTGAGAGCGATGGCACACTTGGAGCGTCCGCGGTGAACGGTGTGCCCTGGGAACGCATGCCGAAGAATGTGGTTGAAGTTCTCTGTACGTTTTTTGAAGCTCGCGCGATACCTGGCACAGTCGTTGATCGGGGATGTCCGTGAGCACTAGATGGTGACGGTTGACACATCGCCTAACTACCGGATGCAGCGACGGTGATAGTTCCTACGGTTTAGTGGACACCCTGAACTAACTGTTCAGGAGTGTCAGATGCCAAGACCAGGTCCGAGGACGACGAACAAGTACAGCGACCGATTCAAGGCCACAGCGGTGAAGCTGAGCGAGCTGCCGGGCGTTGCGGTGCAGGACGTCGCGGAGTCGCTTTACATCCATCCGTTCATGCTGTCTCGTTGGCGCAAGCAAGCACGCGAGGGATGGATCGTGACGAAAGGCGTGGAGGTCGAGAAGGACGTAGCGGCGGAGCTCAAGGCGCTGCGGCGGATGAAGAAAGACTACGAGCGATTGAAGCTCGAGCATGAGCTTTTAAAAAAAGCCATCGAGTTCACTTCGCAACGAAGAGCGAGATCTTCGAATTCATCGAAGCCCAGGAGCACACGTTCCCGGTCCGCGTGATGTGCGGACTGTACGGAGTGAGCTCGAGTGGTTTCTATGCATGGCGGGGGCGTCCGAAGAGCCGGCGAGCGGTCGAGGACGAGCGGCTGCTGGAGGGGATTTGTGAGGCGCATGCGCAGAGCCGGGAGACGTACGGCAGCCCGCGGGTGCACGAGGCGCTGCAGCGAGGCGGCGAGCTGGTGGGGCGGCGGCGAATCGAGCGATTGATGCGGGAAAACGGCATTCAGGCGTGCTCGGCGCGGCTGTACCGGCGAATGCCGGGGCTCGGCCGGTTCTTCTCGAGCGTCGGCAATCGGGTGCGGGAACTCACGGTGACTCGGCCCGACCAGGTGTGGGTGGGGGACGTGACGTACCTGAAGGTGAATGGGGCGTGGAGATACCTCGCGACGGTGATGGATCGCTATTCACGGCGAGTGCTCGGCTGGGCGCTGAGTGCGGAGAAGACGGCGCAGATTGTGCGTCGGGCGCTTCAGCAGGCGATCCGCCGCCGACGTCCGGGCCCCGGTCTGATCTTTCACAGCGATCGGGGCGTGGAGAATCTGGCGGAGGAGGTCAAACGGACGCTGCGGCGTGCGCGGCTGGAGCAGAGCCTGAACCGACCGCGACGGATGAACGACAACGCGCACATGGAGTCGTGGTTCAAGTCGATGAAGTCGGACATGTACCACCGTCAGAGCTTCGGCAGCGACCGTGAGCTGCGCGAGGCGCTGCGCTCGTACGTGGAGTTCTACAACGCGGTGCGACTACACTCGGCGCTCGGGTACCGATCACCGGTTGAATTCGAAAGCCAATGCAACTAACCAACGGGTGTCCACTTTTTCGTAGGAACTCTCCCTTGGCAGACTTTGCAAGGCACGCCGCAGACGCGCGCCGAGAGGTTGCGCCTGCGTCGCGCTCCTACTGTCGGCGTGCGGCGGCTTAGCGCGGGCGTTAGCCGGCATTAGTCACGATGCCCTTCAAAAGCAAAGCGCAGCGTCGAAAATTCGCGCAGCTCTTGGTCGAGGGTAAGATCAAGCCAGAGACGTATGAGGAGTGGAACCGTGAGACCGGCCGCAAGGTACTTCCGGAAAGAGTCCGGCCCAAGAAGAAACGCACTACAAGAAAGCGCCGCGGTAAAGGAAAGCGGACCAAGCTCTAATGCCGGCTCACAACTCGTGCCACCGGATGGGCGCGTCCGGTCGGGTTCGACGCGCAGGGGAGCCTCTGGCTGCACTGGGTACGACCACCTCGGACCGAATTCACGCTGCAGGGGGCTTGAATGCCGGGAGCGCTAAGCGAAGTTTGCGGGGTTTCCGGGAACCAGGACGGTGGCGCTCTACTTCCCAGGAATGACCGTCTTGTTGGCGTAGTAGGTGCCCTGATGCGAAGCCGACATCGGGACGTGTCTCTCGCGCGGGCGAACCTCGCCGGGCGTATCGCGATTAGTGAAGACCGAGTATCCAAACCTGTTGTCGAGCTTCCAGCCCAGAATGACTGTCCACCCGGCGCCCATCATGACTGCCAACGCCGACTTGAACTGATCCTTGTTCTTGCAAAGGAAGATTCCTGCGTTCGGATCGAACAATAAGAGCACGTCGTTGCGGGCGAAGTAGGCCGCGATGGCGTGTCCTCCGATCCTGCCGCCGCTTTCTCCGGTGCCGGCGACGGACGCGCTGATCAGCACGCCCGTGCCCACTCTGAATTCGTCATCCGTAATCAGCGCGCGCACGAAGGCAGCGGGGCCCTCTTTGAAATCCTTCTCAGCGATGCTCTTGCTGCAAACGATCCCGCTGAAACCGTGCTTGCGCGCGACGCCGGCGTCAACGAGCTTGGCATCGAGGTGCGTGGCAATTTCCTTCCAGTCGTAACGATACTTCGTCGCTTCCTCGAATCGCGCTTGCGCCGCGTCGGCTTGCGCCTGCGTGACCCCCTTTTTCTGAAGCTGCGCGAATATGTTGTTCCAGTTATTGGTCCTGATCGTATCAATATCGCTTTTCAGGGCGCGCTGGACCGCAACGCCAGCGACGTGCTGGTCGCGCTCCCTCTGAATGGGCGACTTCGCGGGACCGGCCGAGGCGGGGGCACTCTTCGGCTTTCTGTAAGTCAGTCGCCCGCCGGTCAGTACGCGCCGGAGCCAGTGTAGGCACTGTCCTTCGCAGACACCTTCCTTGACGTCCGTCCACTTGGAAGTGTGGTCCTTGTGACGCTGCCCTTGGCTGTATGCGTCAGCGAGTGTCGCGGCGGTGCGGCCGGTTATGAGTTCGACAACGTCCTGATTACCGCCGATTGCGACCCCAGGTTCCTTATCGGCGTAGGTAGCGATCCCGCCGCCGACAGCCACCAGCCCGCGCACCTGTTTCGCATCATCGGCGTTGGCGACCCATTGAATTCCTGTTGTGCCGCAGCGTTTGCAGGTGCAAGTCAGGACCGTGCCGCTGGCCGGCAGCGGAGCGGCTTGAAACGATTTCTTCCTGCAGCGCGAGACAGGACAAATGAAATAGCTATGCATGCAGGTCTCTGCCGAGAAACCAACCGCAGGAGGCATGTCGCGTCTTTGCCAAGAGACCATAGCGCCCACGAGCCGCCGTGTCCATGGAGCAAACGCGCCTCGCACCGAAGGCGCTCAACCATCCTGAAAAATTGATTGCGAGGCTGTCAGGAAGAGCACTTTCCTGGATGGACGCCCACGCACCGGTAACGCAAGCAACCCAATGAAGCGCAACGGGTTTCGGTCGTTCTACGCCTCCACCAGCGTCAGCAGTTCCGGGTCATCGTTCTCCGGCTTGTTGACTCGCTTGCTGACCCGATGTGCGCGCATCAGCTCTGACGGATACGGCACCAGAAGATCTGTTGCCTGCTCAGACGTACCGGTCAGCCAGGTGTCCACGGCTTCGGGAGGCAAGATCAGCGGCATGCGCTGTTTCGCGTTGTGAATTTCCGTCAGCAGCTCATTCGCAGGCATCGTGATGATCGCGCAGGACAGCACGTCCTCGCCCGACTCCGTCCTGGAGCGGTCCCACAGCGCGGCAATCGAGAACACCTCGTCGTCACCCGCCGGCTGGATGTAGTACGGCTGCTTCGTGCCGTCCGGCTGGACCTGCCACTCGTAGAAGCCCGCTGCAGGCATCACGCATCGCTGACTGCGCCTCCACGGTCCGCGCCACGCCGGCGCCACGTCGAGCTTCTCGATCATGGCGTTGATCGTCGAGTACTTCGGCGGTTCCCCTCGCGCGAAGAACGGAATCAGACCCCAGCGCATCGGATCGATCCGACGCTCGCCGCCGACCTGCCGGATGACCCGCAGCACCGGCACGCGCTGCGAGGGTGCGACGTTGTAGCTCGGCCGGTACGCCTCTCCCATCCACGCCTCCCACTGTCGCGCAGTCAGGTTGTAGGCGCGCTCCATCGCGGCTTCATCGGGTGTGACGTAGCGTCCGCACATCGACGAATGATCGCGTCTGGTTGGGAACGCTGTCCATACAGTATTGCGAGGTGCCGAAATCTGCATTAGATATCCATGGATGCCCACAGGTGGGATGGGGTGTCTGGCCGGCCCTGCCGAGGCAGTTCGCGTCAGTCTGCAAGCCGCTCACAGGCGGAACCCCACAGGCAGCTACTCGATGAGCTGGGAGGTGCGTGTGCGTGATTCCTCGCCTGGTGCGTGCCGCCATCTGCCCCCTCATCGGCTTCGTCCCAATGCATGTGAATCCAGCTGCTGAAGATCGGTGTTGAGCGTCACCGATATATTTATTGTCGAACATGAAGGTCACGCTTCGCTCGACCGTCGATCCTTGTCGAATGCGCAGGTAATGGTTCGCGTCGTCGCAACGTCTGGCAGCGGGGCATGGATACCGATGCGGTCCCGTCGACGCGAAGCATCTATGACCTGCAAGACTGCCGGGTATCCCACCAGCTCGTTCAACCCGACGAGGCTTCCAGGTCAGCGATTGTCAGGTCGCTGCCGGCTTCGCCTTCACGGCCGCCAGAACAGATCGTTGACGAAGGTCGGGCCATTGACCATGCCCTCGTCGGCGATATCGCGACGCTGTGACGTCATCGGATCTCCGTTGCGAACAAGGTGCAGGGGCCGGTCTGCCGCGAGTGCATCCGATCCAGGGACGAAGGGCTTGCGAGTAACGAAGAATCGGTCGGAATGCGCAAGTCCGCCTTGCCGGAGCTACCGTCAGGCCACCGATGTCTCGAATTCACGCCATTTTCAAGAGCACGACCCAACGTTCAGGAATCGTGCGGATCCATGCGTGCACTGGCCACGGAAGTACGGTGATCGGAGTGTTCCCGGTGGACGCCACTGGCGTGATCGTTGTGTCCCGAGAAATCGAGTGGCTCACGGATGCGGTTCTGCATCGTCGTCTTGACGGCCGCACGAGCCGCGCGTCCACGGAAGCAAAAGCACGTTGTCAGCTCGGAACGTACTGTCGCGGTACCCTCGATGTCAGAGGGCATGCATCCTGTTCGAGGGCTGGCCCAACATTCTCGACGCGAAGTTCCACAGACACGTAGCCAGATGCGCGAAAGCCGTTCGATGGATGACATACCCTTGCGTCAGTTGACGTCGGTCCTCGACCAGCCGACTGGCGAGCGTGGGACAGGTCAGCTGCGTTTCGAGAGCGCCTTCGCGTCGTTGCGAGCCGCAGCTCTCGCGCAAGTTATTGCGGATCTAGGCCAATGCAGGCTTGCGCCAGGCGCCGTCGGTGTCGCTCGATGCGCACCGCCTCACGTCGCCGATGGCGCTGCCGTCGTAGCGAAGCTCGCCGGTCTGGCCGTCGTAGGTCATGCCGGCGGGCGCGACGCCCGTGCTGACTTTGACCAGACGGGTCGGGAAGCGAGACTTCCAGCCCGAGGCGCGGTTCTGATCGCCCGGCGTCCAGCGGTTGAGCGGGTCGAGCTGCCAGATCCCGAGCTGCACCGTCTCGGCGCGGCCGCGCACAAACGGGATCTCCGGCACCGAGGCAAAGTCCAGCCGCCCCGGCGGCACCCTCTGCTTGATCGGCTGCGCCAACACCGCCCCGATCCAACCCATCATCAGCAGCAGTAACAGCTTCCTCATCACCCACCCCTGAGCTCCCTTCGAATCTCCGCGAGCTCACCCTCAGCGAGGCCTGGCGAGAAGTGCTTCAGGCGATCGATCACGTCGGTCGTCTCGAAATACACCGACGCGCAACGCAGGTGAACGTACCCCGAGGGCTCGAACCGGCCTTCCTCGAAGTACACGAGACGGATGCGCCACGCTCCCTTCTCGATCGGCTCGCGACAGCTTCGACAGGTTGAGCGACCGCTGGGCGCGCGCTGGATGCCGTCGATGCGCGGCACACGCCTGTGCGCCACGCCATGCCTGGCCGCGGCCTCGAGTGCGGGACGATCGTCGAACTCCTGGGCCGTCGTCTGCACCGCTTCGAGAAAGGACTCCGGGCGCTTGTACGCCGCGCAGGCGAGGTGAAACCAGAGCGTCACCTCACCCTCGCCGAAGGGATTGGGCAGCCGCTCGCCAAGGCGCAGCGTACCCTTGGCAATGGGCTCACCGCAGCCGCGGCACTTCGCGCGGCCGGTCGAGGCCGGTTCGATCACGTGGGTCACGTCAGAATTGTGGCGGAGCGCGAGGGATTCGAAAACGGGAGAAACAGAAGGCCGATTTCGACGGTCTTTGAGGCAATGGCTTTAGCATCTCCGAAAGCAGTGACTTACCGGTCGATCCTTCCATCCTGGGTACGGCGGGCTCGGTTCGCCCATGTCATTGGCGCAGCACTGCTCGCGACGGGAATCTCGGATGTGTCGAGTGCGAAGGAGCAGGCGCCCGCCGGGACCATCGAGGTCATCGGTGGCCGGATTCACCTGACGATCGCCGACGCGGACCTGGCACCGGCCCGCGACCGGCTGCGGGCCTGGACGGTGCGCTCGGCCGACGTCGTAGCCCGGTATTACGGCCGTTTTCCCATGCAGGATGTGCAGGTGGTCCTGGAGTCGCAGCCAGGCTCCGGCGTCGGCCACGGTGTCGCGTTTCGAGAGGGTGGAGGCATCATCAACGTCACCGTCGGATCAGCGATAACCGAAGAAGAATTGCGTGACGATTGGGTCCTGGTACACGAAATGATTCACCTTGCGCTGCCGAACATCCGGCGCCAGCACATATGGCTCTCGGAAGGCATCTCGACCTACGTGGAGAGCGTGGCGCGTGTGCAGGCCGGTGATCTGCCGGCGACGGAGGTCTGGTCCCAGCTCATGCGCGCGATGCCGCAGGGACTCCCGAGCGCCGACGACCAGGGCCTTGACCACACGCACACCTGGGGAAGAACCTACTGGGGCGGAGCGTTGTTCTGTCTGCAGGCAGACATCGACATCCGCGAACGCACGCACGGCCGCAAGGGGTTGCAGGATGCCCTGGCCGCGGTCGCCGCGGCGAGCCGCGGTGACTTCTCGCTGTGGCCGATCGACGCGGTGCTGCGCGTGGGCGATGCGGCGATCGGAGTCGACGCGCTCGCGGAGCTGTACGCCGAGACGAAGGACAAGCCCGTCGCGCCGGACCTGGACGCGCTCTGGTCCAGTCTCGGCGTCGTGCGCGACGGCTCCACCGTGCGTCTCGACGACGAAGCGCCGCGGGCAGCGATACGACGCGCCATCATGGCCCCGCAGAGCGCCAGGACAGACTGACGTGAAGAAATACGAGCTCGAGCCCATCGGCGTGATTCGCTCGCCCATTACGAATGCGGCCGATGCGCCGCTCTTCTACACGGAAGGAGCGCCGGACGTCCGCCTGGAGCTGTCGCCGGCCTACCTGGACGGACTGGACCGGATGAAGGTCGGGGATGAGATCATCGTCATCACCTGGCTGCACCTCGGTCGCAGGGATGTCCTCAAGGTCCATCCCCGGGATGACGCCTCTCGTCCGCTTACGGGTGTGTTCTCCACTCGATCCCAGGATCGTCCCAATCCCCTGGGGCTGCATCGCGCCAGGGTGCTCGGGATCGACGGAGGCGTCCTGCACATCGGCCCCATGGAAGCGATCGACGGCACACCGGTCGTCGACATCAAGCGGGTTGTCGGAGAGTCAGTCGACTGGTGAGGCGGGGAGGCCGCGCGCATCGAGCGACGCAGCTTCGCGAATGTGGCCGAAACTGCCAAACTGCGGATCCCGCCCGTAACGATTGAAGGCACGACCCGATGTCCGACATCGACGCCCGCCTTGCGAACCGCATCCTCCTCGGCCTCGTGATCGGCGCCATCGCCGGCGCGATCACGCTGCTGATCGGCGGGGCGGTGCCCGTCGTGCTCTCGAGCGCGAAGTGGCTCGCGACCAACCTGCTCGATCCGATCGGGCAGGTGTTCCTGCGGATGCTGTTCTTCGTCGTGATTCCCCTCGTGTTCGCCTCGCTCGCCTACGGCGTCGTGCAGCTCGGAGAGCTCCGCGACCTCGGGCCGCTGGCCGGGCGCACCTTCGCCTTGTTCTTCGCGAACATGGCCATCGCGGCCACGCTCGGCCTGTTGATGATGAACCTGCTCGATCCGGGCGCGCGCCTCGACGAGGAGACGACGGCGCGGCTCATGAGCGAGTACGGCGGCCAGGCCGCGCAGCACGTCGAGAAGAGCGCCGGGCCGGGGATGACGCCCATGGCCGTCGTCGACATGTTCATGCCGCGCAACCTGTTCGGCGCGTTCGTCGGCAACCAGCGCAACGTGCTTGGAGACGTGCTGCCGTTGATCACCTTCGCGATCCTCGTCGGCGCCGCCGGGCTCAGCCTGCCGCGTGAGCGGCGCAAGCGTTTCGAGGACGGTCTCGAGACGGTGAGCCAGCTCATGACCGGCATCGTGCATTTCGCGTTGCGGCTTGCGCCGATCGCGGTGCCGGCAATGATCTTCAGCGTGGTCGTCAAGGTGGGGTTCGAGATCATCCTCGCGCTGGGACTCTTCGTCGCTGGCTGCGTGGCGATGCTGCTCTTGCACCTGTTCGGCACGATGTCGATCTGGCTCAAGTTTCTCGCCGGGCGTCGTCCGCGCGAGTTTTTCGGGCAGATCAAGGATGTGCTGGTGACGGCGTTTTCGACCAGCTCGAGCAGCGCCACGCTGCCGGCGGCGCTCGCGGCGGCGCGCGACCCGCTCGGCATCCGGCCCTCGACCGCCGGGTTCGTGCTGCCGCTCGGCACGACGATGAACATGAGCGGCACGGCACTCTACGAAGGTTGCGTGGTGCTGTTCGTCGCGCAGGTCTTCGGCGTGCACCTCGACATCGCGCAGCAGGTCACGCTCGTCTTCCTGTCGGTCCTGAGTGCCGTTGCGGTGGCGGCGATCCCGGGCGGGGCGCTGCCGCTGATCGCGGGGCTGCTAGGCGCGTTTGGCATCCCGCCGGAGGGCCTGGGCATCATCCTCGGCGTCGACCGCATCCTCGACATGACGCGAACTATGGTAAATGTGGGGTCGGACCTCGTGACCACCGCGGTGGTGGACGCGGCGCAGCCGCGGGGCGCGACGACGCCGGCCTGAACGGGTCTGCGCGAGCGTGGCCGCGCGCGGGCGCAGCGCGGTCATCGCTCCGGAAATCGGGCTGTTCGATTGCGCGGCCGGGTGTACTCTTGAGACGGGCCGGTGGAGCCTCCGGGGCGCGCCCCAAGGAACGGCGGATACCGGCTCGGAACCGGGGACGTCACCTCGGGCCAACCAGAACGAGGATCTCCCATCGTGGCAACACCCGTCCACATCACGTTCCGGCACATCGAAGCTTCTCCCGCCGTCGAGGCGCGCGTTCGCGACCTCGCGCATCACCTGCACGTGTTCAGCGACCGGATCCAGTCCTGTCGCGTGGTCGTCGACACGCCGCATCGCCATCATCATCAGGGAAAAGTCTTCAACGTCGTTGTCCAGGTCGGGTTGCCGGGTGAGAACGTGGTCGTGGACATGGAGCGGCCCATGCGCGACGGGCACGAGGACGTCTATGTCGTGATCCGCGACGCGTTCGATGCCGCGAAGCGCCAGTTGCAGCAGCGGATGGCGATGCTGCGCGGCGATGAGGTCCGCAGATGAGCGCGGGCGGGGCGCCGCCGCAGATCATCAGGATCGACGAAACCTCCGGGCAGCAGGAACCGCAGAGTCTCGATGCCTCGCGACTCGCGCCGGGCAGCCCCATGCCCGCGCAATCCGTGCGCAATCTCTTCTCGGACCCGACTGGCAGATTCTTCTCGGGCATATGGAGCAGCACGCGCGGCGCCTGGCGCGTGGCTTACACCGAGAATGAACTGTGCGTGCTGACGCACGGGCGCGTGCGCATCTCGGATGACTACGGCCACAGCTGGAGCTTCGGCCCGGGCGATTGCTTCGTCGTGCCGGCAGGATTCAAGGGCCTGTGGGAAGTGCTCGAAGACGCGCGCAAGTTCTACGCGATCTACGAGCCGCCGACCGGCGGCTGAGCAGCGCCGCTGATCGCTTCGGCAGCGAACCGAAGCGGAACCGAAGCGGTGCAGCGCGCGTTCAAGGTTGCGTCCTCGCGGTGCAGCGCTTGTAATCGGCATGCCATGAAACCGCGCGTTCGAGCTGGCATGAATCGTGCACTTGGGTTTTTTAACAGGCCGGCGTAGGGTCTCTGCTACAATTTGCACTGCGACCGCGATCTTTCCGTGGTTTCCACGCAACCAAGGGGTACCAAATGAAATTAAGTCATGGCTTGGCGGCGCTGGTGATGATGGCGTCGGCCTCGATTGCCCACGCTCAATTGTCCGGCACCGTCACGGTGGTAAGCGACTATGACTTTCGTGGCGTTACGCAGACCGCGGGCGACCCCGCGCTCCAGGGCAGCATCGATTGGGCGGCGGAGAGCGGGTTATATCTGGGTGCCTGGGCCAGCAACGTTGATTTCGGCAACTGTTGTGACGAGGACTACGAAGTCGACCTCTATGCCGGCTTCAGCGGCGGCGACGACGTCACCTGGGACGTCGGCTTTATCTACTACCTCTATCCCGGGGCCGAAGATCTCGACTTCCCCGAGATTTATGCCGAGGCGGGTTGGAACTGGCTCTCCGGCAAGATCTGGTACTCCAACGATTTCGGTAACTCCGACGAGTCGTCGTTCTACTACGAAGCCAACGGCAACTGGGAAGTCGCCGAGAACTTCGGACTCACCGCTCACATCGGCTACAGCGACGGCGACGCGATCGACGTCCTGTTTGAGGACAGCTACATGGACTGGTCGGTCGGGGTGACATACACGCTCGGTAATTTCGATCTGGGCCTGAAGTACGTCGATGGCAGCGATCTCGAGATCCTCGACGGCACGCCGGGCGACGTCAGCAGCAGCGAGGCTCGCGCGATCTTCTCCGTATCGACCACGTTCCCCTGGGGCAGCGAATAGAAGGGGTCAGAGGGTCAGATCTATTTTCCGGAGCCGATCCGGATAGTGGCGAAAACGACGCCCGGCTTCCGCGAGGAGGCCGGGCGTTCGCTTTGGTGGGCCGTGGGCCTGACCGCAGGGCTCCCGATGCGCGAGCTTGACTCAAGACCGGCGCGCCGGTCCCGCAATCCGTGCCGTCATCCCCATCCGTCGCAGTAGCCCGGCGGCGCCGAGCAGGAGCAAGGACAGGAGTCCGACCCGTCCGCCCCCGGAAACCGGCGCCCGGTCATCATCCGATATCACGACGGTTGTCGTTGACCGCGGCCCGACGACCGCGCCGCCGGTCGGCCCGGATAACTCCACCGTAATCGTCTCTTGTGATTCGTGATCGTCGTCATCCAGAACGGAGAGGACGACAGATTTCGGCTGGGTATCGCCGTCGGCCCACGATACCGTGACGGGCTCAGGAGCGTAGTCGACACCAGCTGTAGCCGTTCCCGGCATTGGCGTTACCGTGACGGACACCGCGCCGCTCGAGTAGTAGTTACGGTGCACCAGGACCCGCGCAATGCCCCCGGATTCCGTGCCGGGCTGAGCTATCTCGATCGAGAACTGTCCTGCGGGATGACCGTCTGCAAGGATTTCGACAGTGGCATTGCCCGTCCCAAGGCCCGCACCTCCCTGTGCATCGTGGAGCGCCACTACGAATTGCTCGTGTTCCTCCGGTGGGCTGTCATTCGTGGCGATCGGTACGACGATCTGCCGGTCGCTCGCGTCGCCGTCGACCCAGTCGAGCCGGCCCTCGACCTGTGTGTAGTCCTGACCGGCCGTCGCGTCGGACAGGCTTGAACCGGCGCTCGGCTGGGTGCGGTATCCAACGCTGACGCTGCCGGACGCACCGGCTATGCGTCGCACGACCACGACGGCCTCGTGGCCCTGTTCCGTCGCCTCGACGTTTGCGCGCATGATGCCCAGGACGCCCGGACCGTCCTCGCCGCTGCTGCCCAGCACGCGGGCGACGAACGGGCGTGAGCTGTCCGCCGCTACCTGACCTTGACCCGCAAGCAGTACGTCTCCGTCGGGAAGTACAGTCATGTCGTGCACGACTGCAGCGCCGTGACTGGGCGGCAGGTCGATCCAGGTGGTGCCGGCGTCTCCGAAGAGTGCATCGAGCTTTCCATCCGCCTGCAGGCGCACGACCAGCGCACCCGACACACCGGCTGGGGGGCGCCCGGCGATGACGACGGAGCCGTCTCCACCGACTGCCAGTGCCATCGCCTCCTCCGTGACGTCTGCGACAGTGTTCGTCGAGAAGGTCGCATCGCGCCCGCCATTCGTAAGCAGGCGGATCGCGAATCCATGCGCATCCTCGCGACCGGCGACCAGCAGCCGTCCATCGGGTTGCGCCGCCATCGAAGTGCAGCTGACGGAAGCGCCGGGTGCGGCGCCGAGACCCGCAAATCCAAGGTTGCCGAAGGATTCGTCCACGCTACCGTCCGCCGTCAAGGCGAGCACCCGGCATGTCGGGAGCCCGTTGCTGGTGTAGGCGTTCGTCGCGATGCGATACCCACCACTGGCCGTCCGCAGGATCGTGGGCGCGCGTGCCCGCGACCTCCGTGGCAGTGTCGCTGACTACTCCGCCTTCGCCAAAGGAATGATCGAGGGCGCCATTGGCGAGCAGCCGCAGCACGATCAGCGTGCCGCCTCGTGAGCCGGCAACGACCACGCGGCCGTCGGGATCCAGAGCAAGCGAGTGGCCAGACCCGCTCCGCTGCTCGGGAAACTGCGCAATGCCATTCGTGCCAAATGTCGGATCCAGCGCACCGTCGCGTGCCAGCCGGAAAACGGTCAGCTCGGCGGTCGAGCCAAAAAATCCCTCTGGCCGAACTTTCTGACCGACACAGACGACCTTGCCATCAGGCTGCACCGCTGTGTCCAGGACCACGGTGCCGTCGAGCCTGGCCGCCGTGAAACCTGGGTCGATCGCCCCGGTGCTGGACAGTCGTCCGAGGAAGCTCGGCGTGTCCACGTCGCCGCAGTAGTAGTCGGAGTAACACGTGTTGTCCTCTCCGCCGGCAAAGATGACCTGGCCGTCATCCACCGGCTCGACCGACCAGGCGGGACCGGCGAAGTCGACCATCAGCCCGGTCCGGCCGACATCGCCAAACGAAGGATCCAGGTCGCCCGGCGCACCCAGCGCCAGGGGGCACAACAGGCCGGAAGCCAGGGCCGCGGTCGCGGCCGGCGCCGCTTCGCGCGCGTGCCGCAGGATTCGAGAGATTGCGTTCTTGATGCTGGCCGTCTCCTGCACGCCAGGGCCGCTTGGGCGCGTACGCGAATTCATGTCTGTCTCCCATTGTGATTGAGGATCCGGGCGCGGAGCCAGTGGTCTCGGTTCGCCCGCGCACAGTCCGTAGGCTGCGCATCGCGTCCTGTGGAGTCTTGAAGGCCGCTGAAACGATCTGAATCGTTCTGAGGGGCGTGGACTTCGGGTCCACGCCATCCGCAGTCTCAACCGCTGCGGGTGTGGACGGAGCGATCCGTCCCCGGCGCTGGATGCCGGGCGGGGCTTGGGGCGGGCTCGGGCGCCGGGCCTGGGAGAGGGGTCAGTCTTACGGCAGTTCGCGCAGCACTTCGTCGAGGCGGCCGAACAGCTGGTCGATGTGCGAGCGCTCGATGATGAGCGGCGGCGACAGCGCGATCGTGTCGCCGGTGACCCGGATCAGCACACCCTTGTCGAACGCGCGCAGGAAGGCATCGAAGCCTCGCGCCCCCGGCTTGCCCGTGATGGGCTCGAGCTCGATTGCGCCGATCAAGCCGAGATTGCGCAGGTCGACGACGTGCGGCCGCCCCTTGAGCGAGTGCAGGGCATCCGCCCAGTACCCGCCGATCTCCTGCGCGCGCGTGAGCAGTCCCTCGCGCCGGTAGATCTGCTGCGTGGCGATGCCCGCGGCGCAGGCGACCGGGTGCGCCGAGAACGTGTACCCGTGGAAGAGCTCGATTGCGTTGTCGGGGCCGGTCATGAACGCGTCGTAGATGTCACCTGTGACCGCGACGGCGCCGGCAGGCACCGCACCGTTGGTCATGCCCTTGGCCATCGTGATCATGTCCGGCACGACGTCGAAGCACTGCGCGGCGAAAGGCGTGCCGAGCCGGCCGAAGCCCGTGATGACCTCGTCGAAGATGAGCAGGATGCCGTGGCGCGAGCAGATCTCGCGCAGCCGCTGCAGGTAACCGCGCGGCGGGATCAGCACGCCGGTGGAGCCGGCGACGGGCTCGACGATCACGGCCGCGATCGTGCTCGCGTCGTGCAGGGCGACCAGGCGTTCGAGCTCGTCAGCGAGGGTGGCACCGTGCTCGGGCTGGCCGCGCGACCAGGCATTGCGGGCGAGATCGTGCGTGTGCGGCAGGTGATCCACGCCCGGAAGCAGGCTCGCAAAGAATTTCCGGTTATTGACCATGCCGCCGACCGAGATGCCGCCGAAGCCGACGCCGTGATAGCCGCGTTCGCGCCCGATCAGCCGCGTGCGCGTGCCCTGGCCGCGCACCCGATGCCAGGCGAGTGCGATCTTGAGCGCCGTATCGACGGACTCGGACCCGGAGTTGGTGAAGAAGACGTGGTCGAGACCGGGCGGCATCCAGCTCACGATTTCGTTCGCGAGCTCGAACGCCGCAGAGTGACCCATCTGGAACGGCGGCGCATAGTCCATCGTCGCGATCTGGCGGCTGACCGCGTCGGTGATCTCCTGTCGGCCATGTCCCGCGTTGACGCACCAGAGCCCGGCGCAGCCGTCGAGGATCTGGCGGTCGTCGCACGTCCAGTAGTGCATCCCCGCCGCGCGCGCGAGCAGGCGCGGGGCCGCCTTGAACTGCCGGTTGGCGGTGAACGGCATCCAGAAGGCCTCGAGCTGAGACCGGTCAAGCCGGGCGTGCAGGGGCATTTGCGTGGCCGACCTTGGTGGGGAGGATCAGGATGATAAGAAAAATTGACAGAGGCGACAAACGGCGCCAGGACTTTGTCGATTCCCACGATCGGGCGTGCGCGGCGTCAGAGCGGTCTGATTCGCATTCGTTCGCACCGCGCGTAGGATTCGACCGACCGAGGTTTCACCGAACGACCGATTTCGTGGCACGCGCGTAGAATCGCTGTCGAAAATCGAGGACCGCTCCGATGACGACGCCATCCACCGCCGCCGACTGGCGTGCCCGGGCCCGGACGCTCGCAATAAACGGCCAGGCCTGGATCGACGGGCGTTACGTGCCCGCCGCCACGAACGAGACCTTCGACTGCGTGAGTCCCATCGACGGCAAGTTGATCGCGCGCGTCGCCTCGACCGGTGCGGTCGACGTGGACCGGGCGGTGAGCGCCGCGCGTCGCGCGTTCGACGCGGGTGTCTGGGCGCGCCGGCCGCCCGCTGCGCGCAAGAAGGTCCTGCTGAAGTTCGCCGAGCTGCTGCTCGCGCAGCGCGACGAGCTCGCGCTGCTCGAGACCATCGACGTGGGCAAGCCGATTTCCGACAGCCTGTCGGTGGATATCCCGGCGACCGCCCGCTGCATCGCCTGGTACGCCGAGGCCATCGACAAGGTCTACGACGAAATTGCGCCCACGGGTCCGGATGCGCTCGCGATGATCACGCGCGAGCCGGTCGGCGTCGTGGCGGCGATCGTACCGTGGAACTTTCCGCTGATCATGGCGGCGTGGAAGATCGGGCCGGCGCTCGCGGCGGGAAATTCGCTCGTGCTCAAGCCCTCGGAGAAGTCACCGCTCAGCGCGATTCGCATCGCGGCGCTGGCCGCCGAGGCCGGGATTCCCGACGGTGTCTTCAACGTGCTGCCGGGTTACGGCCAGACCGCCGGGCAGGCGCTGGCGCTGCACATGGACGTCGACTGCATCGCGTTCACCGGCTCGACGCGCACCGGGAAGCTGATGCTGCAGTACTCGGCGCAATCGAACATGAAGCGCGTCTGGCTCGAGTGCGGCGGCAAGTCGCCGAACATCATCCTCGCGGACTGCCCGGACCTCGACCGTGCTGCCGAGGCGGCCGCGGCCGCGATCTTCTTCAACCAGGGCGAGATGTGCTCGGCCGGCTCGCGACTGATCGTCGAGGAGCCGATCCGCGAGGCCGTCGTGGAGAAAGTCGCGGCGGCGGGCCGGCGCCTCGTGCCGGGCGACCCGCTCGATCCGGCGACGCGCCTGGGCGCCATCGTCGACGGCACCCAGCTCGCAACTGTGCTCGGCTACATCGAGTCCGGGCGGCAGGAAGGTGCACGCGTGCGCATCGGTGGGGCGCGCACCCGGGAGGAATCCGGCGGCTTCTACGTCGAGCCGACTGTATTCGACGACGTCCGGCCGCAGATGAAGATCGCGCGCGAGGAGATCTTCGGACCCGTGCTGGCCACGATCGGCGTCAAGGATGCCGACGAGGCGGTGGCGGTGGGCAACTCCGTAATCTATGGCCTGGCCGCCGCGGTGTGGACCCGCGACGTCACCCGCGCGCACCGTATCGCGCGTGCGCTGCGCGCGGGAGTGGTCTACGTCAACTGCTACGACGCGGACGACATCACAGTGCCTTTCGGCGGGTTCAAGCAGTCGGGCACCGGGCGCGACAAGTCGTTGCACGCCCTCGACAAGTACACCGAGATCAAGACCACCTGGCTCGACCTCTCCGTCTGAAAATTCGACTCAGAAGAAATTCGGCTCAGAGCCGATTTGTTGGGATATTCAGCTTCGAGCCGATTGTTTCGGAATACTCAGCTCTGAGCCGAATTTCCGCGGACGGGCCCAGAGCCAGAAATCCTTTCGGAGATCTGGCCCTGGGCCGACTTTCTCGACTCCAATAATTCGGCTCTGAGCCGAATTAGCGGACGGTCACGTCGACCCTGCGAGCGTCCTCGAGCGTGCCGCCACCGGTGGTCACCGCCGGCTTCTGCATGTCGATCCGGGACTCCTCGATGCCTGCGGCCATCAGGGCGTCACGGACGGAGGCCGCGCGGTTCTTGGCCAGCTCCTCGTTCGCGGCCTGGTCGCCGGTCGGATCGTGGTAGCCCGAGATGACTGCGGTCGTGCCCGGGTTCGCCTGCAGGTAAGCGATCACCGAGGACAGTGCGGTATCGGTACCGGCCGGCAGCGCCGACTGGTCGACGTCGAAGTACACCGTCGCCGTTGCGCCTGCTGCGTCCGCGGGCGCGGTCGTCGGGGCAGGAGCCGGTTCCACCGTCGGTGCCGGCGCAGGAGCCGGTTCTATCGCGGCAGGCGCCGGACGCTCGTCCACCGGCCGCTCCTTGCGCCCGAAGAGTGACGACAGCAGCCAGAGCGCGCCGAGCGCGATCAGCAGCGGCAGCAACCAGCGCCAGATCGACGAACGACGCTCAGACACCGGCGGCGGAGGAGCCGCGTACACCTCGCGCTCCCTGGTCGGCGCGGCGAGGTAGCTGCCGAGGTTGGCCAGCGGACCCGGCAGCGCGGCGGCGTAGGAGTCCTTCTGGCCGAGCAGAAGGCTCGCCAGCGACGATGCGTTCAAGCCGTCGCTGCGCACACGCTTGCCGAGCATCGCGAGGACGAGTGGCGCCCCGATGTTGAGCAGCGTCGATGCGGTCGAACTCTTGACGCCGGAGTATCCGGCCAGGGAACTGGCGACATTGGCGGTGTTGCCGCCAAACAGCAAGCCAAGCAGCTTGCCGCCCAGCGACATCATCGGCGACGAACCGCCGGCGCCGAGCAGGCTGGCGACGTCGTTCAACACGCCGCCGTCATTGGCCGGCGACCGCACGAGGTCGAACAGCGACGACGAGATACTAGAATCCCCCGCCCGGCTCGCGAGCCCGCTGAGCAACACGGGGAACACTCCGCCCATGCCCTTGCGTATCGCGGAGTCGGACTCACCAAGCATCGAGGCAGCCTTGCCAGCCAGGTCGGGCGTGATGAGCCCGTTCAGGCTGTCGAGCAGTGATGCGGCCATAGCGATCCTCCTTTGCACGGACTTGTTGTTCGATCCATGGACCTGAGCCCACGGACTCCCTCGGTCTCCGGGGCCTGACCCGAGCCGCAATTCTGAACACAATCCGCGGGTTTACGCCACAGCAATCGCCGGCGAGCCCGAGCAGGCCAATGAGGCTGGCCGGCAAGCGCGTGGAGCAGCGCAGCCCCTGCGCTAGACTCCCGGACCCGATCCGCCGCATGACGCCCGGAGGGAACCATGTCCGTCACTTTCGCCGCCACCCAGTTCGCCTGCACCGACGATGCGGCGACCAACCTCGACTCGGCCGAGCGCGTTCTTCGGTTGGCAGCGAAGAAGGGTGCGCAAGTCGTTCTTTTACAAGAACTCTTCGAGACACCATATTTCTGCAAGGACCACCTCGCCAGCCACTTCGAGCTTGCCCGCCCGGTGGACGATAACCCGGTCGTGCGTCGCTTCCGGGACCTCGCCCGGGAGCTCTCGGTGGTCGTGCCTTTGAGCTTCTTCGAGCGCGCGAACAACGTCTACTACAACTCCCTGGCGATGATCGACGCCAGCGGGGAGGTGCTCGGGGTATACCGCAAGTCGCACATTCCCGAGGGCCCGGGTTACCACGAGAAGTACTACTTCTCGCCGGGCGACACAGGGTTTCGCGTCTGGCCGACGGGGCACGGGACGATCGGGGTCGGTGTGTGCTGGGACCAGTGGTTTCCGGAGAGCGCGCGCTGCATGGCCTTGCTGGGCGCGGAGGTGCTCTTGTATCCGACCGCGATCGGCTCGGAGCCACACGACGCGAGCATCGTTTCCCGCGATCACTGGCAGCGGTGCATGCAGGGCCACGCCGCGGCCAACGTCATGCCGCTCGTCGCATCGAACCGCATCGGCGTGGAGCGGGGGCAGAAGTACGAGATGACGTTCTACGGATCGTCCTTCATCGCCGGCCCGACGGGCGAGAAGATCGTCGAGGCCGATTGCGAGAGCGAGTCCGTCATCACCGCGTCGTTCGACCTCGAGCAGGTGCGCGCGCAACGCCACGCGTGGGGCGTGTTCCGCGACCGCCGGCCTGACCTGTATGCGCCTATCCTCACCCTGGACGGTCATCGCCCTGCCTGATTCGGGATCAGAGCCAGTTCACGTGCCGCTGGAAATTGGCTCGGAGCCATTTATTGGGCAGACGCAGAAAATTGGCTCCGAGCCAATTATCGGGTCGAGGCAGAAAATTGGCTCCGAGCCAATTTTTCCTGGAGCGCTCGCAGCGACGGCGCTCACCGGCCCGGTCGCCTGCGTCGATCTCGAGACGACGGGCGGCATGGCGGCGCACGACCGCGTCATCGAGGTCGGCATCGTGCTGCTCGATCGCGGCGTCGTGGTCGAGCAGTGGAGCAGCCTCGTCAACCCGGGGCGCCGCATACCTTCAGGCGTAGCGCAGTTCACGGGCATCGACGACGCGATGGTCGCGGACGCGCCGTCATTCGCGGATCTGCGCGACGAGATCCGCCGCCGGCTCGAGGGGCGCCTGTTCGTCGCGCACAACGCGCGCTTCGACTTTGCGTTCCTGCGCGGCGAATTCCGCCGCGGAGGCGAGCGGTTCGCGGCGCCGGTGCTGTGCACGGTGCGGCTGTCGCGCGCGCTGTGCCCCGACGAGCATCGCCACAACCTCGACGCCCTGATCGCACGGTACGGTCTTTGCTGCGAGGCGCGGCATCGCGCGCTCGGCGATGCACGCGTGCTGCCGGCGCTCCTCGCCGCGCTCGAGGCGCGTGTCGGGCGCGAGCGGCTCGACGCGACTGCGAACTCGCTGCTGCGCACACCCGCGTTGCCGCCCAACCTCCCGGCCGGACTCGCCGACGAGCTGCCCGACGCTCCGGGCGTCTACATCTTCCGCGGAGAGGATGGCGCGCCGATCTACGTCGGCAAGGGACGCAACCTGCGCAGCTCCGTGCTCGCACACTTCCCGGTGCAGCCGCGCGAGACACGCCAGGTCCGACTCGCGCAGGACGTTCGCGACGTCGACTGGATCGAGACCGGCGGTGAGATCGGCGCGCTGCTGCTTGAATCCAGGCTCGTCCGAGAGCTCAAGCCTGCGGAGAACCGGCGGCATGGCGCTTGCGACGACGCGCATTGCATACGGCTGCGGGTCGTGGACGCGGCCACGCGGGTCTGCATCGAGCCGCTCGAGGAGGGCGCGCTCGCGAACGACGCGGAAGCCTACGGACCGTTTCGCGGCGCGGATGCGGCGCGCAAGGCGCTCGCCGGCAAGGCCCACGACTCCGGCCTGTGCCTGAAGCTCCTCGGCCTCGAGACTGGCGAAGGCTCCTGCATCGGCTTTCAGCTCGGACGCTGTCGCGGCGCCTGCGCGGGACGCGAGCCGCGCGCACTGCACGACGCGCGCCTGCGGCTCGCGCTCTCGGCGTTGCGCATTCGGCCGTGGCCGTTCCCCGGCGCGGTGGGGATCCGCGAACGCGCGCCGGGATCGCATGCGACGGTGCTGCACGTGATCGATCGATGGCAGCATCTCGGCAGCGTCGGGTCCGATGAGGAGCTGGCGGCGCTGATCGGCGCGCAGAGCTCACCGGCGTTCGACGCCGATACCTACCGGATCCTCAACCGGCGTCTCGGGCAGTTGGATCCGCGGGCCTTTATTCCGCTTACCCCGCACGGCCCGGGCGCGTGAGCTCCGACGCCACGGCCCAACGCCACGAGTTCTTTGCGGCCTGCCCGCGCTTCGTGCCGGAGCTGCTCGCCGACGAGTTGCGCGGGCTCGGTCTCGAGGTGACGCGCACGCATCCCGCGGGCGTGAGCTTCGAAGGGCCCATCGAGCACGGCCTCATTGCCTGCCTGCATTCCCGCACCGCGAGCCGCGTCGTGCTTACGATCGCCGCCGGGCCGGCCGCGGATGCCGGGCAGTTCTACGAGTTCGTCCGCGCGCTGCCGTGGGAGGATCACGTTGCCGCGGAGGGCACCATCGCCGTCGAGGTGGTCGGCGAGGGCGCCGCCTGGGTGCGGCGAACGACCTTCGCCGCCCAGAAGGCGAAGGACGCGATCGTCGATCGTTTTCGCGAGCGCACCGGCGCGCGACCCTCGGTCGATCTCGACACCCCCGACCTCCGGGTGAGCGTGCGCTTCGGTCGCGACCGGGCGACCGTCGGCATCGACCTGAGCGGCCAGCCTTTGCACCAGCGCGGGTACCGGCAATCCGCCGGCGAGGCGCCGCTCAAGGAAAATCTCGCCGCGGCCCTGCTGCTTCGCTGCGGGTGGCCCGCGCTCGCCGACACCGGCGGCGCGTTCGTCGATCCCATGTGCGGCTCGGGGACGCTCGTCATCGAGGCGGCCCTGATCGCGGCGCGGATCGCGCCCGGGCTGCTGCGGCGGCGCTTCGGTTTCGAGCGGTGGCGGCAGCACGATCCCGCGTTGTGGGCGCGTCTGCGCGACGCCGCGCTGGCGGCACGGTCGCCGACGTCGCTCGAGCGCGGTCGGCTGCGCGGTTACGACCGCGACCAGTCGGCGATCCGCGCCTCCCTCGCCAATGCGAATCGCGCGGGACTCGCCGAACACCTCACCTTCGAACGACGCGAGATAAAAGAGCTCCCCGTCGCACCTGAGCCCGCCGGGCTGGTGCTGGTCAACCCACCCTACGGCGCTCGCCTGGGCGAGGAGCGCGAGCTCGAGCCGGTCTACGCCGAGCTGGGCCACGCGCTGCTGCGCTGCCATTCGGGCTGGGAAGCGGGCGTCTTTACGGGTAACCCGCGGCTCGGCCGCGCGCTCGGGCTGCGTGCGTACCGCACGCACACCTTCTACAACGGCCCGATCGAGGGCCGCCTGCTGCGGTTTCACGTCGATGCGGAGGCAGTGGCTCCGGACCCGGAGTCGCAGCGGCGCGAGCGGCTCGCGGCGGCACGCGCGCGGCCCGGGGCCGCGATGTTCGCGAACCGGCTGCGCAAGAACCTCGCACGGCTCGCGTCGTGGGCGCGGCGCGAGGACGTCGCCTGTTTTCGGGCCTACGACGCGGACATGCCGGAGTACGCGTTTGCCGTGGACATCTACGGCAACGACGTCCGTCGCGCGTGTGTGCAGGAATACGCGCCGCCGGCAACAGTGGCGGCCGAAGCCGCCCGACAGCGTCGTGACGAAGTCATCTCCGTGCTGCCCGAGGTGCTCGAGCTGCCGGAGGAGCGTATTCACCTGAGGACCCGCCAGCGGCAGCGCGCCGGGACGCAGTACGAGCGCACGCAGGAGGAGGGGAATTTCCACGAAGTACGCGAAGGACGCTACCGGTTCCTCGTCAACTTCGACGAGTACCTGGACACCGGGCTCTTCCTCGACCATCGCCTGACGCGCAGGCGCCTGGGCGAGCTCGCGCGGGGCAGGCGGTTTCTCAATCTCTTCGCCTACACGGGCACGGCCACGGTGCACGCGGTGGGCGGCGGGGCCACCGCCAGCACCACCGTCGACATGTCGCGCACCTATGTCGACTGGGCCAAGCGCAACCTGGCGCTGAACGACCTGGCGGGCCCTGCGCACGGCTTCGTGCAGGCGGATTGCCTGGCCTGGCTCGCCGACGAGGTGCAGCAGCACCGCCAGCCATACGGCCTGATCTTCCTCGACCCGCCGACGCATTCCCGCTCGAAGCGGATGAGCCGTGACTTCGACGTGCAGCGCGACCATGTCGAGCTGATCGGGCTCGCTGCGCGGCTGCTCGAGCCGGGCGGCTCGATCGTGTTCTCGAACAACTACCAGCGGTTTCGCATCGACGCCGCGGCGCTGCCCGAGTTCGAGATCCGGGACATCACCCGCGAGACCATCCCGCAGGACTTTGCGCGCAACCCGCGCATCCACCACTGTTTTTCCATAACCCGGCGCGGCGCCTGACCGCGTCAACCGCGTCAACGGCGCGCCGGGGCCGGCGTTCTTGGAGCTTGGACTGCCAGGCAACGCGCCGGCCGTGAGTGGGCGCGGTCGGCGCAGCCGCTTGCGCCGGGTACGCCCCGGAGGTGTGATCGTGAGAAAGCTCGCCGCTATTGCAATTCTTGCCTGTCTTACCGCAGGGCCCGTCGCTGCGGACTCGGACAAGCATCGTCGTTACGAGACCCGGTACAACTATGGGTCGATCGTGTCGCACTGCAACCACCGGGCGAACTACATGCGCCTGGGCGGGAACGACCGGCGCGAGTTCGTGGCGTGGTGCGCAGACCGCGGCCGCGACTTCGTCGGGCGCGACTGGGACCGGCGCGACTGGGACCGCATCCGCTTGGTGCGCGATCGCTGGCGGTACTACGATCGCGACGACTGGCGCCGCGGGCGCGATTGGAACGACGACTGGGATGACGATGACCGGGACGACTGGGACGACCGGCACTTCGTGCGCCTCCTGGACGAGGATCCGTACTGGTATTACGCCCGGTACAACCACGACTGGCGCTACGCCGCGCTGCAGGACTTCATCCGCTGGAGCCTGCCGCCACTGAATCGGCACTGAACCGGTCAGCTTCGCGCGCGTCTGGCCGCACGAGCCGGGTTCGCGCACACTGCGCGCATGCCCGCCAAGCGCAAGGCCGGTAGCCAGCGATCCAGCAAGACCACCGCACGCCGGACGCGCGGCAAGCTCGCTCCAGCACGTGAGCGCCGCGGACTCGCGGCGACTGAAGTCGCCCTGCCGCTCGATCAGCCGGAGGTGGCCGCGCTCGCCGCACACATCAATGCGGCGGGCGGAGCCGCGCTCGGTGCCTACCGTGATCCGCTCGGCGGGCGGCCGCTTGTCGTTGCCTCGTTGCCGCTCGCCGCGGTGCAGCCGACGCCCTTCCAGCGCGACCTGTCACCCACTCACACGAAACGGCTCGCCGCGAAGATCGACGAGGCCGGTGCCTTTCTCGATCCGCTGATCGTCGTGCGCGGCGCCGACGGTGCGCTCTGGACGCCGAACGGCCGTCACCGGCTCGCCGCGGCCAAGGTGCTCGGCCTGCGACAGATCACGGCGCTCGTCTCGCCGGACGAATCGCTCGCTTACCGCATCCTCGCGCTCAACACGGAGAAGGCACACAACCTCAAGGACAAGAGCCTCGAGGTGATCCGCATGGCGCGTAGCCTCGCCAAGCGCGACGGCGCGCAGCGCGAATCGAAATACGCCGCCGAATTCGAGGCGCCGGAGCTGCTCACGCTCGGGATCGTCTACGAGCGCAATCCGCGCTTCGGCGGCGGCGCTTACAGCCCGTTCCTGAAGAAGGTCGATCGCTTCGGAGACCGGGCGATCGCGACATCGCTGCGCGACCGGGATGCCTGGGCGGCGCGGCTGGTCGAGATCGACGCGGAGGTCAAGCGCATCATCGCGAAGCTGCAGGCGCAGGGATTGAGGTCGCCTTACCTGCGCAACTACGTCGTGGCGCGGATCAACCCGGTGCGCTTCCACAAGGCGAAGAAGGGCGACACGACCCCGCCGATGACGATCGCGCAGGCGCTGACCCGCATGACGGCCGCGGCGAAGCGCTTCGACACCCGGAAGGTGTCGAGCGCCGATCTCGCCTGGGTCGCGGCCGGGGCGGAGTCGTCGGACTGAGGCGGAGCAAACGGATTAAGAGATAATCCACGCGCATGCGTCCCTTCCTCGCCGAGCTGCGCAGGCGGAACGTCTACAAGGTCGGCGTCGCCTACGCCGTCGTCGGCTGGATCGCGCTTCAGGCTGCGTCCTTCCTTCTGCCATCGTTCGGCGCTCCCGCCTGGGTCTTCCGTGTCCTCGTCCTGCTCGTCGTCCTGGGATTCGCGCTCGCGCTCGTGTTCGCCTGGGCGTTCGAGCTGACGCCGGAAGGGCTCAAGCGCACCCACGAGGTCCCGCACGAGCACTCGATCACGCACCTGACCGGCCGCAAGCTCGACTTCGCGATCATCGGGCTCCTGATCGTCGCGCTCGGCATTTCCGTCTACCTGAACCTCAGGGAGGCGCCGCGCGGCGGCCGGTCGGCTTCGATCGCGGTGCTGCCGTTCACGAGCCGCAGCGTCGACCCCGCGCACGCGATGTTCGCCGACGGCATCCACGACGAGCTGCTGACCAGCCTCGCGAACATCGGCTCGCTCAAGGTGATCTCGCGCACCTCGGTGATGGAGTACCGCAACACGACCAAGAACCTGCGCCAGATCGGCAAGGACCTGTCGGTCGCGACAGTGCTCGAGGGGGCGGTTCAGCGCGCCGGTGACAACGTGCGGATCAACGTCCAGCTCATCGATGCGGCGACCGACGAGCACCTCTGGGCGAACAGCTACGACCGCCGGCTGAGCACCGACAATCTGTTTGCGATCCAGACGGAGATCGCGACGACGATCGCGGACAAGCTCAAGGCGACCCTGACGCCGGACGAGAAAGAGCGCATCACGAAGGTTCCGACGGAGAACCTGCAGGCCTACAACCTCTACCTCGCCGGCCGGCAGAACCTCTACCAGCGAAAGGTCGAGAACCTGCAGCGGGCCCGCGAGCTCTTCGAGCAGGCGATCGCGCTCGACCCCAAATTCGCCAAGGCCTATTCGGGCCTGAGCGATACCTTGATCATCCTGTACTCCAATTTCGGTGCTCTCGAGCCCGACGAAGATGCTTTCCGAAGTCGAAGGACCCTGCTCGACAAGGCGCTCGCGCTCGATCCCGAACGATGCGGATATCCACGCCTCGCTCGGCCTCCTGGCCAGCAACCGTTGGGACCTCACACGGTCAGCCGCCGATCTCGCCGCGGCCGAGCAGGCTTTCGAGCGTGCGATTGCGCTCAACGCCGAACCATGCCCAGGCCGTCGCCTGGTACGCGGGTCAGGAGGCTATTCATCGGCGAGTACGCCCACGCGATCGAGCTCTACGAGCGCTCGCTGCAACTCGACCCGCTGGCGCGTGTCTCGCAGCTCAACCTGGGAGAGAGCTATGCGCGGGATCGGCGAGCATCGCAAGGCGCTCGACATCTGGCTCGAGAGCGCGCGGACGAACCCGGACTGGCCAACGGCACCGGAATACATCAGCCTGCATCTCGCGGACCTCGGGCGGCTCGATGAGGCGCTTGCCTGGGCCCACAGGGCCCGTGCATTGAGCGACGATCCTTCGACGGTGCGCGGCGCGATCGGCGTCTATGGGGCGTTTGGGAGACGCAAACGGGCCGCCGAACCTGGCGCGGGAGAAGATTCCAACGCGACCATCCCGTTCTGGGCGGTGAGAGAAGCTGTGGCCCGCCGCGCCGAAGGGGATGCGGCGGGCGGCCTCGCTCTTGCTCGAGGGCGCAATCAAGGATCGCGAGTACCCGCCCCCGCCATATCTTTATGTCGCAGCCGACCTGGCCCTGCTGCAGGCGAAGTTCGCGGCGTCGCGCGGCTATCTCGAGCGCGCTTGCCCGCGACTGCTTGATCCCACCCCTGGTTTCGACGACTTTGGCTTCTGCAACGCATCGGCCTATGCATTCGTGCTGCAACGCCTGGGCGATCGGGAGCGCGCGGAACGGGTCCTGTACGCGTACCTGAAGTACATCGTGGATCGGACACGGCTGGGGGTCAAGGGCTTCGGCATCGCCGACGTCGAAGCCCTGGCGCTGCTCGGCCGAAGCGACGAGGCGCTCGCGCGCCTGCGCGAGGCCATCGACGCCGGATGGCGCACCAGCTGGCCCCGCCACGGCTGGAACCTTGCTGACGATCCGTACCTCACCGGACTGCGGGACGACGCTCGCTTCCGCGCGATGGTGGCCGAGACCGACGCCGACATCGCCCGGATGCGCGAGCGTGCCGCGCAAGCCGAGGCGAGCGGCGACTGGCAGCCGCTGCTCGCGCTCGCCGCGCACGGCGAGGGACGCGTCGCGCCAGCAGCGAATAATTGACGGTCCTGGCGGTGCCCGGCACCGTCGCCGTTCAGCGGCGTCGCCTCCAGTGCCGCACACGCTGCCGGATACCGGTCAGTCCCCCGATGCCTCGCTCCGCCTCGACCCCCGCAGCAATCCCGCGGCGCCGAGCAGCAGAAGCGACAGCCACCCGAACCTGCCGCCGCCGCCGCCCGAGTCTGCCGGACGATCGTCGTCGTCGATCGTAATCGAGGCGCTCGACAGCGGACCAATGAGGGCGCCGCCCGTCGGCTGTGCAAGGGCCAGCGTAAACGTTTCGTTCTGCTCGTCGTCCGAGTCATCGGCAGTGGCGAGAAAGACCACGTGAGGTGACGTATCACCGTCGGCCCATGAAATGGAGATTGGGCTCGCCTGGAAATCCTGCGACGTCGCGGTACCGGCAGTTGCCGTCAATCGGACGGTTACGGCCCCGAGCGCGTAGTAGTCCCGGCGCACGGTCACCTGCACGAATTCACCCTCCAGGACGGTCGGGGCAACCTCGATACCGAGCAGGCCAGCCGGATCCCCGCCCGGCGCGATTTCGACGACCGCCGCGCGGCTGCCAAGCCCCGCACCTCCCTGGGGACTCGAAAGCACTACGTCGAAATGCTCCGGCAGCTCCGCAGCGCTGTCGGCGGCGCTGATCGGAACGACGATCTCCTTTTCGCCGGCGTCGCCGTCGGCCCAGTGCAGCTGATCCTCGACTGCGGTGTAGTCCTCCCCTGCGGACGCGTCCTGCGGGTTCGTGCGGTAGGAAACGCTGACCGCGCCCGACGTGCCGCCCGTGCGACGCACGAGCACCGTGGCCTGCCCGCTTTGCTCGGTCGCAGCGACGGACGAACGCACGACACCGACGACGCCCGGGCTGGCACGGCCGTCGTCGCCAACCAGGCGGGCGACGAACGGGCGCGGCCTGCCTGCGCTCTCGTCGCCACCGGCCAGCAGTGCTCCGCCATCCGGCAGCAGCTTGATGTCGCGCACGACAGGTCGCGGACCCGAAATCCGCCGGCAGATCGACCCACGTCGTGCCGGCGTTTCCGAACAGCGTATCCAGCTCGCCGCTTGCCTGCAGCCGTACGATCACCGCGCCCGTCACAGAGTCGAACGGTCGTCCGGCGACCAGCATCGAGCCGTCGTCGCGAACGGCCACAGCCGTCGCGGCCGCAATCGTTCTCCGCCACGGCATTCGCGGCAAAGCCGGTGTCGCGAGCGCCACTCTCGAGCAGGCGGATCGCGAAGCCCTGTGAACCGCCGGTACCAGCGACCAGCAGACCGCCGTCGGTGTCCTCGACCATCGAGCCGCAGCGGATGGAAGAATCGAACCCGGTGTGGACGTCCGCAATGCCAGCATCGCCAAAGCCGGGGTCCAGCGCGCCGCTCGAGGTCAGTCCGACTACCCGACAGGCCGTTATCGGCTCCACCACGCCCCTGTTGACGAAGTGGTCGTTCGTGACCCGGTAACCACCGCCGGTGGTGCGCAGAATATGCGGGCGGTTGTTCTCGCCGACACTGGGGGAAGCAAGCGAACCGATGAACAGGCCGGCGTCGCCGAATGCAGAGTCGACCTCGCCGTTCGCGAGGAGGCGCAGAACGATGAGCTGCGAGCCGCGTACGCCAGCCACGACGATGCCGCCGTCGGGATCGAGCACGACGGTGCTGGCCTTGTGGTTCACGGCGGGGTCGGACGAGTAATTGACGATTCCGCCGTCGCCGAAGCTCGCATCGAGCGCGCCGTCGCGCTCGAGCCGGAAGACAGTGAGCTGCGTGTGCTCCCCGTGGACGGATCGCCCGACACCAATGACCTTGCCGTCGTCCGGCTGCAGCGCGATGTCAACAACCTCGATGCCCGCGAGCTCGCGCGCCGCCGCGAAGCTTGGATCGAGGGAACCGTCCGCCGACAGACGGCTTGCGAAACCGCTGGTATAGGTATCGTAGTAGCAGTAGAAGCCGTCACAGTCCGTGAAATCACCGCCGGCTGCGATCAGGCGGTCGTCATCCGCCGCCTCAATGGACCATGCCGGACCCGTCAGGTCGGGCAAGAGTGCTCGCCCCACGTCGCCGAACGCAGGATCGAGGTCTCCCGGAGCACTCCAGGAGACGAGCGGGCTCAGGAGGCCGGATGCAAGCACGGCCGTGGGTCCGGCACCGCGTTTGAGCTGTGCCTTGATAGCGAGTGAGAGTTTCACGACGCCCCCTGATTGCGACCTCTCGCGAGGTCAGCCGTTTGCAGCAGTTCTTATGTCTGCACTATTTTATAACTACCGGCCACGCCCGGAAAAGTTGGCCTGGCCACGTCGAATCATCCTGCTCGTGGCACGCCCACCCTGCATGCGGCCAGCCGCGCTGTGTCGCATCCTCGAGTACTTGCAGCGCCCGTTTGCGGGGGGCAAGCTCGCTGACGTGGCCGCCTTCACGAAGCGAACAGACGCCGCGCCGACCGGCGGGTCCGACCCGCGCCCGTAATGCTCGCCGGGTGTGAAGTCCGCCTCGCCGTGACGTCGGATGCCGACGAAATCGCGGCGCTGTCCCGCGACTGCATCGAGCACGGTCTGCGATGGTCGTGGACAGCGCAGCGAGTACGGCGGTGCATCGACGACCGCGATACCAACGTCACCGTGATTCGCGACCGCGGCGTGCTGGCGGGCTTTGCGATCATGAGATACGGCGACCACGAGGCGCAGCTCTTCCTGCTCGCCGTCCGACCATCGCATCGGGGGCGAGGTATCGGCACCGCGTTGCTGTCCTGGCTCGAGGTCACCGCCAGGACAGCGGGAATCAACGTCATCCGGCTACAGGTGCGCTCGACGAATGACGCCGCGATCGCGTTCTATCGCAGCGTCGGATTTCGCGCGACCGGCGTGCAGGCTGCGTACTACCAGGGCGTCGAGGACGCCTTGTTCATGAGCTGGGACCTGAAGGCGCCCCTTTAAGGCAGTGTTGACCGGCAGCGGGTGTCGTCGCCCGACGTTCAGCCTGGTCCGCTACGGATCAGTCGCCTGCGCAGGGCGTTCTGCGATGCTGCGCTGAAGGTCCAGCATGGGTTGCTGGGAGACCTTGATCCCTCCCGTGGTCGGACGGTCCAGGTCCGCGACGAGCGACGCCGCCAGTGTCAGCAGCACGAACAGGAGAGTCGTCGCTGCACGGTGGCGCCCCTTCTCGTAGCCGATCATGGCGGCGGAGATCAGCGCATAGATCGCCAGTGCCTGAAGTATTCGCGATGGAATGCGGGCTTCGCGCGTGGCCTTCCGGGTGGCCGCCAGGTCGATGGACTCGTTGGTCGTGGTCACGAGCAAGGCCGCCAGTGGGGTGGTGCGGAAGGGTGCCACCACTTCGCTGGTCGCATTCCACAGTTCCTGCTGCATCGCTTCCGTCCTGCGAAACGCCTCAGCCTCCTCCTCAGCCGTCCTGGCCTTTCCAAACCCGATCCGGATGTCGACGTACCTGCGCAGCAGCGTTTGCAGCCGGGCTCGATCGCCTTCGTCCAGCAGCTCCGTCCGGAGCCACGTGGTACCGAGCGCATTGGCTTCGCTGACGACCAGCTCGCGCCGGGCGTCGTATCGCTGCAGGCTGAGCGAGAAGGTGAAGCCGATCAGCAAGGCAAGCAGGCCGAGCACCGAAGTCATCGTGAATCCGTCGCCGTCTTCGGCGTCGCCGGTCGGGGACGATCGCTTTCGGCGTTTGCGCAACAGGTGCCCGCATTCCCGCGCCGCGATCAATGCCAGGAAGAACAACACCGCCAGTAGCCAAATAGGGATCGACATGTAGTTCAAGGCGGGGTTGTCCATCGGTAAGCTCGTTATCGGAGTACGGCCAGAGTTGATTACCAGCGGTGATCCCAGCCGTCAGCCGCCCCAGGCCTTGAGATTCAGGAACTCGCGCCGCGTGCGCGGGCCGTACGTGCGGAAGCTCGGATCCGGGTTCTCGCGGTACTCCACGCGGGCGAGCGACACGCGGTCTTTCACCAGGTGCTTGTCGAGGACGTCCTTCGGCACCGGGTAGATCTTGAGCGCATTCAGCCCGAACACCTTCGCGCGCAGTGCGGGCGTGATTTCAGGATACCCGTGCGCGTCGCGCAGCTTCGGCGCGATCTGGAAGGTCCGGAAAGCCTGGATCTGGTCCTGGGGGGACCCGTACCAGATCGAGTCCGTGCCCCAGAGCACGTTGTCCGGTCCGCAGTACTTGAACAGCTTGCCGAGCGCGTGTGCGGCGGAATCCGGATCGCGCATCAGGAAGCGCCAGGTCGAGCCCAGCTCCGCATACACGTTCGATCCCGGCTTGATGCCGTTGGCGGCGAGGCTCGTGCAGAGCCCATCGACGCCGTCGCGGCGCGCCGCATCGTAGGGTCCCTCGGCCTTGTCGGTCACGAAGCCCGAGTGATAGATGAGGAAATTCACATCGGGGAACCGCTTCGCGACGCGCCCGATGTCGGCGCAGGTCGAGTGTTCATAGGACTGCGGTCCGAAGGACAGCCCCTTGTGAATCGCGATGTTCTTCACGCCGAGCTTGCGCGCCTTCTCGATCAGGGCGAGCCCCGGCTCATCGTCCATCCAGAAGCCCTTACCGTCCGGCCCCCATTGGGTGTAGGTCTTCCAGGCGCTGATCCTGTGACGCGCGGCGAGCTCGTCCATGCCCTCGAGGTCGCCCGGCTGGTTCGGGTTGACGCGGCCGTGGACGTAGAGCCGGTGCGTACCCTCGAGCCGCTCGACGATCCGGGCGGTCGCAGCGGCTTCCTCGATCGTGAGCGGCTCGCTTTCGCGCGTGGACGGCACGAAGGACAGCACCACGAGATCGGTGTCCGAATCCAGGAACACGTCCTTCACGAACTGGTCCGGACCGACACAGCTCAGGTAATCGAGCTTGCCCGGGCCCTGGTGGGGCTCGCAACGCGGGTCGGAGGTGAAACCGCGCATCGGTTGCGCATCCGCCGGCAGGCGCTTCGTCCACGCACCGGTCGGATTCACGAAATGACCCTGCACGTCGAAGATGAACTCCGCACCCTCCACGGTCGCGCGCGCGAGCTCGAGGTCGAGCCCCGCATCGTCGGGGACATCGAACCAGCCGCCGCGCAGACCGGCGCGGGCGTACGCGGCGTTCATGCCGAGCAGGGTCGTGGCGA
Source organism: uncultured Gammaproteobacteria bacterium (assembly GCA_963834855.1). Classification (GTDB taxonomy): domain Bacteria; phylum Pseudomonadota; class Gammaproteobacteria; order Steroidobacterales; family Steroidobacteraceae; genus DATJKD01. The sequence continues at coordinate 218,284 of CAWIDH010000004.1, forward strand.
CACCGCAGGCGGAGACCAGGAACCGGCGGCGTGGGACTCCCAGCCGCCGTGCATGGTCGCCCGCGGTCTCGTGCGCGCGATGGTTCGCCTCGTGGTGCACGCGGGCGAGCGGCACCGGCGCAAACTCGCCGTTGCTCGTGGTGTCGAGCTTGACCGGCAGTCGCCGGCCGTCCGGGTCGTGTCGCTGGTTCATGACGGGCTCCTTTCGCGGCTGACGCTCGATCTCCATGGTGGCAGAATCGGTGGAAGAACGAACAGGGGGTCGAAGAGTGAACCTCGGTCGGGTAGCGATTTCGCCAGCCGGCACAACCTGAGCGCACCCCTGTGCCCCGCGACCTGGTCGTCCGTCACTTCCGCCAGATCGCGCTCTGGCCGCTGCAGTTGATGCCCGTGCGCGCCGGGCCGGTCCAGCGCCACTGGGAGCTGCTGGACGCCGCCCCCGACTGCGCCTGGAGCGAGGTGGTTGACGAGTTCTGCGAGGACCCGCGGGCCTTCCAGGAGCGCCACTACCGCGAGTTCGTGACCTTCCTGCCGTACGCGCAGCGCTTCCTCTACGGTTCCAGCGCGGGACAGGAGATCTCCCGGCGCAACACCGAGGGGAGCATCCGGACCTATCGGCGCCACGAGATCCGTGCCGCGCGGATCACCTTCGAGCCCGGCGGACCGGCATGGACCTTCCAGGTCGCGCACGTGGATCTGCACTTCTTCGTCGACGCCGACGTCGCCCTGGTGGCGTTCGAAATGTACGCCGACGACCTGCCGCTCGACGTCGCGCAGAACACCTTGTTCAGGTTCGGGCGCGCCTACCCCGGGTTCTGGGAAAAGAGCGGCGACGGGGGCAACTGCCCGCACAGCGTGGAGTGGCTGGACGCCGAGGGGCGCGTGTTGTCGGCGTCGGATTACTCGGAACGCGGCAAATACCTCGAGTTCGTCGCCCGCCACCGCGCGCCCTGCATCGCGGCGCACTGGGACTATGTCCTTCGGCCGTTCGTGCTCGAACACGGCGGGCTGGCGGGCAGCCTGCGCTACCGTCAGCTCGAGTATTACCGCATGCCGTTCATGGCCTATCTCGCCTTCGACGATCCGAAGCAGCTCACGCGCGCCGACTGGATCCGCCTCGGGCTGGTCACCCGACCCGGCGGGCCCGACGAGCTGCCGTATGCGCCGGCGATGCTGCAGGATTTCGAGGCCCGGTACTGCGACGACCGGTTCTGGGGTCGCAGCGGCGAGCGGTCCCTGCTCGATACGCGCATCGTGGTGACGGGTCTGACGCTGTCAATGGTCGGCGCTCACGGCGACCAGTTCTTCGCCGGCATCGAACACGGCCTCCTGGCGCAGTTCCGCCACCAGTATTTCCTGCTGTTCCTGGTGGCGCACTTCCACAAGGCGTCGCTGCTGTCGATCTCCGACGAGCTCGCCGTAGCGATGAACCGGCTCACGATCGGCAACACCGAGTCGGTCAAGGCGTTCAAGCGGACCATCCGCCAGATGATGGAAGTGTTCCTGCGATTCACGCATCGCTACTGGTTCTGCCAGGTCTCGAACCAGGAGCTGGCGCAGAGCGTGTTCGACAAGCTGCAGCGGCATCTCGGCAACCAGGCCCTGTACGACGAGGTGCGCGACGAGGTGATGGACATGAACAACTACCTCGATTCGGACAGCACGCGGCGGCAGACGAACACGGTGCTGCGTCTCACGGTGGTGACCATCCTCGGGTTGATCGGAACGGTCGCGACCGGCTTTCTCGGCATGAATCTCATCGCTGCGGCCGAGGAGCCGATGGCGCTGCGCATCCTCGGATTCGTGGCCATCCTGATTGCGACGGTCGTGATCACGGTGTTCTCGATCTCGAGGTCGCGTCGTCTCGCGGACTTCCTCGAGGCGCTGTCGGACGAGCGGGTGCCATGGCGCACCAAGGGACGCACGCTGCTGCGCGTGTTCCGCCGATGACAGTGCCGCGGGCCCTTTGAGCAGCTGCGCGTGCGCGCGTACACTTCGCGCCCCCATGGACATCTTCAAGACCTTCACGCTCGAATGCGCGCACCGCCTGCCGAACGTGCCGGCCGGTCACAAGTGCGCGCGGATGCACGGACATTCTTTCCGCGTCGAGGTGCACGTCAGTGGGCCGGTGGGCGAGCACTCCGGCTGGGTGATGGACTTTGCCGACGTGCGCACCGCGTTCGAGCCGCTCTTCCAGCGGCTCGATCATCACTGCCTGAACGACGTGCCGGGCCTCGAGAACCCGACCAGCGAGAACCTCGCCCACTGGATATGGCGCGAGTTGAAGCCGCAGTTGCCGGCGCTGTCGCGTATCGTCGTGCACGAGACCTGCACCAGCGGGTGTTCCTACTGCGGGGAAGTCGAGGCGAGGAAGGTAGGCGCGTAGCCGTTACAACGCCTGCCATGTCGCTTAGCCCACCTCGGGTGTCTTGACGTGTTCTAACAGGCGTAAGAACATGTGTCCATGATAGAACTCAAGCTGACCGTCATCGGTAACTCGCTGGGCGTCGTACTGCCCAAGGAAGCGCTCGTCCGAATGAAGCTCGGCAAGGGCGACACGGTCTACATCACCGAGACGCCGGACGGCTACCGGCTGACCCCCTACAACCCGGAATTCGAATCGCAGATGAAGGCGGCGCGCAAGATCATGAAGAAGCGCCGGGCCGCGCTTCGCGAGCTGGCTAAGTAGCGTCGGTTCACCGTCGTGCGTGAGCCGATCTGGGTCGACCTCGAGGTCGTGCTCGCCATTCATGACGAACAGCTCGCGGAACACGGCGGCCAAACCGGTCTGCGGGACCGCGGGCTGCTGGAGTCGGCACTGGCGCGTCCGCAGAACCAGTTTGCGTACGGAGAATTCTCACTGGCGCAGCTCGCCGCGAGCTACGCGTTCGGCATCTCGCGCAACCATCCATTCCTCGATGGCAACAAGCGCACCAGCCTGGTGGTTGCCGAGTTGTTCCTGGAGCTTAATGGCCTCGAACTCAACGCGACGAATGCTGAATGCGTCACTACATTTCTGCGGCTCGCTGCGGGCGACGTGACCGAAGCTGAGTTGGCCGACTGGATCGTGAGTCACTCGTCCTCGTGACCTGAAGCAACGTCATTCTGCCGGGGCAATCCAGCGTTTCCCCAGCAGTCATCATCGCGAAAATTGGCTCCGAGCCAATTTCTCCTGAATGCTGCCGCAGCCCGCTCGCCGGGCCTCAGGCGAGGTCTCTGATGCGGAACCAGAGCATGGCCAGCACCAGCAGCGGCGTGCGCAGCGCCGGGCCGCCGGGGAAGTTGCGGTGCTTGAGCCGCGTGAAGAGATCGAAGCGCTCGGCCTGACCGGCAATGGCCTCTGCGACCAGCTTGCCGGCCATGCCGGTGAGTGCGATGCCGTGTCCCGAGAAGCCCTGCAGGTAGTAGAGGTTCGGCGTCAGCCGCCCGAAATCCGGCGCGCGGCTCATCGAGATATCGACATAGCCGCCCCAGGAGTAGTCGATCCGCGCATCGGCCAGCTGCGGGAACACCTGGATCATGCGCTGGCGCGTCGCGGCCCCGGTGTTGCGCGGGTCGAGTCCCGAATAGCTGACCCGGCCGCCGAACAGCAGCCGGTGATCCGCCGACGGCCGGAAGTAGTCGATCACCCAGTTGAGGTCGGAGACCGCGATCGGCTCGGCGCAGCAGTGCCCGCATGCGCGCCTCGCCCAGCGGCTCGGTCGCGACGATGTACGTCCCCACCGGCATGATGCGCGCGCGCAGCTCCGGCAGCAGATCGTCGATCCAGGCGTTGCAGCAGATCGCGACGTGACGCGCGCGGATGCTCCCTTCGGCCGTCACGATCGTTGCCGGATCACCCCTGTCGATCCGGGCGACCTGGCTGTCCTCGAATATGCGCGCACCCGCCGCTTCGGCGGCAGCGGCCAGCCCCAGTGTGTAATTGAGCGGATGCAGGTGAGCGCTGCGCGGGTCGTACAGGCCGCCGATGTAACGCTCCGTCGCGATCCACCGTCGCAGTTCCGGCGGCTCGATCCAGCGGGTGCCGTCGTAGGCGTAGGTCGAGGTGAGCTCCTGCTGCCACTCGCGGAGCTCCCTCACCTGGCGCGGCTTCAGGGCGACGTTCATCTGCCCCCAGTGCAGGTCGCAGTCGATCGCGTGCCGCTCGACGCGCTCCCTGAGCAGCTCGACGGCCTCCACCGAGATGTCCCACATGCGCCGCGCCGTCTCGAGCCCGACCTGGGCGACCAGCTTGTCCTGGCTCGCCGAGTAGCCGGCGATCGCCTGGCCACCGCTGCGGCCGGACGCGCCCCATCCGATCCGCCGGCCTTCGAGCAGCGCGACGTTGAAGCCGCGCTCCGCGAGGTGCAGCGCCGTAGAGCAGCCGGCGATGCCGCCACCGACGACGCAGACGTCGGCGTTCGAGTCACCCTCGAGCCGCGGGCGTCGTGGCGCGGGATTCGCGGTCGCCGCGTAATAGGAGTTGACGTGTGGCTCGGTCATGCGCGCCGGCTCAGCTCGTCGTCAGGTACCAGGCGTAATCGAGCGCCGGGATGTGCGAGTTGAATTCCTGCATCTCGCCGCGCCGCGTACCGGCGTAGAGGCTCGTGAACGCCTCGCCGAGATACTCGCGGATGAACGGGCTCGCCTCGAACGCAGTCAGCGCCTCCGGCCAGGTGAGCGGGATCGTCGGCCGATTGTCGCGGTAGGCATTCCCGGCGAGCGGCGCGCCGGGGTCGAGCCGCCGGGCGATCCCGTGATGCATGCCTGCCAGCACCACCGCCGCGAGCAGGTAGGGGTTCGCGTCCGCGCCGGCGACCCGATGCTCGACGCGCCGGGCGGCCGGCGGTCCGTGCGGGACACGAAACGCCACGCCGCGGTTGTTGACCGCCCAGCTCGGGTTGAGCGGCACGTAGGCTTCCGGCCGGTACCGGCGGTAGGAATTCGCCGTCGGCGCGCAGATCGCCATGGTGTCATTGATGGTCGCGGCCAGGCCGCCGATCGCGTGCCTGAGCGCCGGGCTGCCCGCCGGATCGTCGGCAGCGAATACGTTGCGACCATCCGCATCGACGAGGCTCACGTGCAGGTGAGCGCCGCTGCCCGCGTGATCGCGGTAGGGCTTCGGCATGAACGTCGCCTCCATGCCGTGCTGCAGGGCGACGCCGCGTACGAGCCGCTTGAGCCGTATCGCGTGATCGCAGGCCGTGATCGCGTCGGGCACGTGATGCAGGTTGACCTCGAACTGGCCGGGGCCGTATTCGGCGAGCACCGTGCCCACGGGCAGCGACTGCGCGCGCGCGGCCGCGTCGATCGCGGCGAGGAGCGCCGAGTACTCGTTGAGGTCCGCCATCGAATTGATCTGCGTACGGAACTCGCGCCGGCCGGACAACGGTTGCCGCGGCGGCTGCGCGTGGCCCTCAGGCGTGCGCTCACGATCGACGAGGTAGAACTCGAGCTCGACGGCCATGACAGGCGTCAGGCCGAGGTCGCGGAAGTGCCGCAGCACGCCCGCCAGCACGTGGCGCGGATCGCCGTGAAACGGGCGACGGTCGTGCTCGTACATGCTCACCTGCATCTGCGCCACGTCCGCCCCGAGCCACGGCACGGGTGCCAGCGAATCGGCGACCGGCAGGCAGATGCGGTCCGCGTCGCCTTCGTCGAAACCGAGACCGGTGGACTGCACCGTGCCGCCCAGTACGTCGAGAGCGAACATCGACGCGGGGAGGAGCAGGCCGTTGCGCGCGATCGATTCGAGGTCGTCGACCGTTACCCGCTTGCCGCGCAGGATTCCCATCTGGTCCGGCAGAAGCAGGTCGACGTAGCGGACCTGCGGGTGACCGACAAGCCAGTCGCGAACCCACGCGGTGTCCGCAAGCTGCGGCATGGTGACCCCTGGACTCGAGGATGACGTTTAGGATTTAGCGACAACGTCGTCGCGAAAGCGGCGGCAGCATAGCCCTACGATCGAGCGGCCGGCAAGCACGCGACCGGTGGCGATTGTCAAGGCAGGAAGCTGATTTATCTGCGATTTCGGCCGCTTTTACAGCTGCCCGGCGACTCGCCCCCCCGGCCTGTGCTTTAATCCTCGGATCCCTGCGGCACTCGTTCTCAGGGGGCCGCCTAGGATCTTAAACGTGCGTCGCGCCAAACCGCTGGTCGGCATTCCCGCGGATCGTCGTGTCCTCGGGCAGCATCCGTTTCACTGCGCGGGTGAGAAGTACATCGAGGCGGTGGCGCGGGCCGCGGATGCGATCCCGGTGCTGGTGCCGGCGATGGGCGAGCTGATCGTGATGGAGGAACTGCTCGCGCGCCTCGACGGCCTGCTGCTGACCGGCAGCGCGTCGAACGTCGAGCCGCATCGTTACGCCGGGCCGGCGAGCGATCCCGGCACGCTGCATGACCCGCATCGCGACGCGCTGACGCTGCCTCTCATCCCGCGCGCGGTCGAGAGCGGGCTGCCCATGCTCGGGGTCTGCCGCGGTTTCCAGGAAATGAACGTCGCCTTCGGCGGCACGCTGTGGCAGAAGCTCCACGAGGTACCGGGGCTCGCCGACCACCGCGAGGACAAGGAAGACCCGCTCGACCTCCAGTACGGGCCGGCGCACGAAGTGGAGCTGACCCCCGACGGCGTGCTGCGCAGGCTCGCCGGATCCGACCGCGTGATCGTGAACTCGGTTCACGCGCAGGGTGTTCAAAAGCTCGGCGACCGCCTCGAAGTCGAGGCGCGCGCGCCCGACGGCCTGGTGGAAGCCTTCCGCGTTCGCGATGCGCAGCAGTTCGCGGTGGCGGTGCAGTGGCATCCGGAGTGGCAGGTGATGAGCAACCCGTTTTCGCGTGCGCTGTTCGCGGCGTTCGGCGATGCGGCGCGCGACCGCGCGCAGGGAAGGTGAACATGAGCACGCCGATACAACGCCCAGGGAAAGCGATCATGAGTACGCCCATACAGCAGTTCTTCAAGGAGCACGGCATCGCCGAGGTCGAGGCCGTGGTGCCCGACATGGCGGGCATCGCGCGCGGCAAGGTGATGCCGGCGCTCAAGTTCGCCGAGGACGAGGGCATGCGCATGCCCGAGAGCATCTTCCTGCAGACCGTCACCGGGGAATACCCCGAGGACGACCGCGCGATCAGCCCGTCGGAGATCGACATCGTGCTGCGCGCGGATCCGAAGACACTGCGTGTCGTGCCCTGGGCCGCGGAGCCCACCGCGCAGGTGATACACGACAGCTTTTACGGCGACGGCCGGCCGGTCACGATGGCGCCGCGCTACGTCCTGCGGCACGTGCTCGACCTGTACGCGCAGCAGGGCTGGCGCCCGATCGTGGCGCCCGAGCTCGAGTTCTTCCTCGTCGAGCCCAACGTCGACGCGGACTATCCGCTTGAAGCCGCCGGTCGGCCGCTCGGGCCGCCCGGAGGTCGGCCGGCAGTCCTACAGCATCGCGGCCGTCAACGAGTTCGACCCGCTGTTCGACGACATCTACGCGTTCTGCGAGGCGCAGGAAATCGAGATCGACACGCTGATCCACGAGGACGGCGCGGCGCAGATGGAGATCAACCTGATCCACGGCGACGCGATGTCGCTCGCCGACCAGGTCTTCCTGTTCAAGCGCACGGCGCGCGAGGCGGCGTTCCGCCACAAGATGTATGCCACCTTCATGTCGAAGCCCATGGCGCGCGAGCCGGGCAGCGCCATGCACATTCACCAGAGCATCGTGGATGCGAAGACGGGCGCCAACGTGTTCAGCGACGAAGAGGGCAACCCGACCACGCTCTTCTTTGCGCACATCGCGGGCCTTCAGAAATACCTGCCGTCGGCGATGTCGCTGTTTGCGCCCAACGTCAATTCCTTCCGTCGCATTACCCGGCATTACATGGCGCCGATCAACACCCACTGGGGCTACGACAACCGCACGGCAGGGCTGCGCGTGCCGATGTCGGATGCCGAGAACCGCCGCGTCGAGAACCGCCTCAGCGGTGCCGATGCGAACCCGTACCTCGCGATCGCCGCGTCGCTGGCCTGCGGCTACCTCGGCATGGTCGAGAAGCTGAAGCCCTCCGAGCCGATCGCGGGCAGCGCGTACGACCTGCCGTTCGGGCTGCCCCGCAATATCGAGGAGGCCGTGCGGCTGCTGCGCGAGTGCCGGCCGCTGATCGAGGTGCTGGGCGAGCGCTTCGTGCTGGCCTACACGGCGGTGAAGGAGAGCGAATACGACACGTTCCTGCGGGTGATCAGCTCCTGGGAGCGCGAGCACCTGCTGCTCAACGTTTGAAATGGGGCCATTCTCTATTTCCCGCTCCAAGACCGAACTCAACACCTGCCAGCGAAACGGGAAATAGAGCATGTCCCCATTTCCGACCGACACCGCAGGTTGGCAGGACCTGGACCGCAGGCACTACCTGCACCCGTTCACGGACTTCAAGGCGCTGGCGGCGAAGGGCACCCGGATCATCGTGCGCGCCGAGGGCGTCTACCTCTACGATTCGGAGGGCCACCGCATCCTCGATGCCATGGCGGGTCTCTGGTGCGTCAACGTGGGCTACGGCCGGCGCGAGCTGGCCGAGGCCGCATACCGGCAGATGCAGGAGCTGCCGTACTACAACAGCTTCTTTCAGACCGCGCATCCGCCGGCGATCGAGCTCGCGCGCCAGCTCGTCGACATCACGCCTGCGCAGTTCAATCACGTCTTCTTCACCGGGTCGGGCTCGGAGGCCAACGACACCGTCGTGCGGATGGTGCGCCGCTACTGGGATCTGCTGGGCGAGCCGCAGCGATCGATCATCATCAGCCGCGAGAATGCCTACCATGGCAGCACGATGGCGGGCGCGAGCCTCGGCGGCATGGCGTTCATGCACGCGCAGGGCGGTCTGCCGATTCCCGGGATCGTCCACATCCGCCAGCCTTACTGGTATGCGGACGGCGGCGGCCTGGCGCCTGAGGAATTCGGGCTCGCGGCCGCGCGGGCGCTCGAGGACAAGATCGAGGAGCTCGGCGCGCGCCGGGTCGCGGCGTTCATCGGCGAGCCCATCCAGGGCGCGGGCGGCGTCATCATCCCGCCCGCCTCGTACTGGCCCGAGATCCAGCGCATCTGCGACCGGCACGGCATCCTCCTCGTGGCCGACGAGGTGATCTGCGGCTTCGGCCGGACGGGACACTGGTTCGGGTCGGACCGCTTCGGCATTCGGCCGGACCTCATGTCGATCGCAAAGGGGATGTCCTCGGGTTACCTGCCGATCGGTGGCGTGATGGTCGCCGATCGCGTGGCCGAGGTCCTGATCGCCAAAGGCGGGGAGTTCGCCCACGGATACACGTATTCCGGGCACCCGGCCGCCTGCGCCGTGGCCAGCGCCAACCTCCGCATCCTGCAGCGGGAGAACCTCGTGGCGCGCGTCCGGGACGAAGCGGGGCCGTACCTGGCGGACAAATGGCGGACGCTCGCCGAGCACCCGCTGGTCGGCGAGGCGCGCTGCGACGGGCTCATCGGGGCGCTGGAACTGGTCCGCGACAAGGCTGGCCGGCGCTTCTTCGACAAGCGCGGCGAAGTCGGTACGATCTGCCGCGACTACTGCTTCGAGAACGGGCTGGTCATGCGCGCGGTGCGCGACACGATGATCGTCTCGCCGCCGCTCGTCATCAGCAGGGCAGAGCTCGACGAGCTGGCCGAGAAGGCCTGGCGGTGTCTCGACCTGACGCTCGCGCGATGCCGGGCCGAGGGCCGCATGTGAGCCCGCATGTAAGCCAAGCGTGGCGGCCACGCGGGGTTTGCGCTATAAAAACGGCTCGTCTTCGCGAGCATGAAGTGCGGGCCGCCGTGGCGGTCTCAACCAACAAACGGGGTGACTAAATGATGAGCATCAGCATACGCGTCGGGCTCGTGGGCCTGCTCGCTGTGACGTCGCTTGCAGGCTGCGGGAAGAAGACCGAGGAGGCGCCCGCCGCGGATGCCAAGCAGGCACCGGTCGCGGCAGGCGAGGAACAGGTCGTCAACGTCTACAACTGGTCGGACTACATCGACCCGGCGATGCTCGAGAAGTTCACCGCCGAGACGGGCATCAAGGTCAACTACGACGTCTTCGACTCCAACGAGGTCCTGGAGACGAAGCTCCTGGCCGGCAACACCGGGTACGACGTCGTCGTTCCCTCGGCGTCGTTCATGGAACGGCAGATCAAGGCGGGCGTCTTCCGCAAGCTCGATCGCAGCAAGCTCCCCAACTGGTCGAACCTCGATCCCGAGATCCTGCAGCGCGTCGCGCTGCACGACCCGGGCAACGAGCATTCGGTCAACCACATGTGGGGCACGGACGGCATCGGCTACAACGAGGGCAAGATCAAGGCGGCCATGCCCAACGCGCCGCTCGACAGCTGGGACATGATCTTCGACCCGAAGGTCGTCTCGAAGTTCAAGGACTGCGGCGTGTCGGTGCTCGATGCGCCCAGCGAGCTCTCGGCCGTGATGCTCGCCTATATCGGCAAGGACCCGAACAGCCAGGACCCCGCGGATCTCAAGCTCGTCGAGGACAAGCTCATGGCGATCCGGCCTTACATCCGCATGATCCACAGCTCGCAGTACATCGACGCGCTCGCCAACGGCGAGATCTGCCTCTCGCTCGGGTGGAGCGGTGACGTGCTGCAGGCCCGCGATCGGGCCGAGGAGGCGGGGCAGGGCAACGTGATCAAGTACAGCGTCCCCAAGGAAGGCACCATCATCTGGTTCGACATGTATGCGGTCCCGAACGACGCTCCGCACCCGGACAACGCGCACGCGTTCATCAACTTCATGATGAAGCCCGAGGTGGCGGCTGCGAACTCGAACTTCGTCAACTACGCGACCGGCAACGCGGCGTCGGTGGCCCTGGTGAACGAGGACGTGCGCAACGACCCAAGCGTTTATCCGCCGCCCGAGGTCAAGGCCAAGCTGTTCCCGGACCTGTCGGAGACCGACGAGTACACGCGCCTGCTCAATCGCAGCTGGACGCGATTCACGACGGGCAAGTGATCCGACGGTAAGCTGCATGCGCGGGGCGGCCCGATCACGGTCTGGCCGCCCCGTATCGTCTGGAGCCGCTACCCTTTGCAGGGACGCTGCGATATAAGAGCACGAGCATGCCGGCTGCGACGACCGATCCCGTGCGACACAGGGGCGAAGGAGGTCCGATGCGAAACCTCGCGCTTGCGGCTGCTGCGGCAGCATCGATCAGCCTCGTACTCGCCGGGTGCGGCCGGAAGGAAGGTGAGCCCGCGGCGGGGGATGCGGGCGCCGAAAAGGAAAAGGTCGTCAACGTCTACAACTGGTCGGACTACGTCGACCCCGCGGTGCTCGAGAAGTTCACCGCCGAAACCGGCATCCTTGTCCGCTACGACGTCTTCGACTCGAACGAGGTCCTCGAGACCAAGCTCCTGACCGGCCAGTCCGGCTACGACGTGGTCGTGCCGAGCGCCTATTTCCTCGAGCGGCAGGTCAAGGCGGGCGTGTTCCGCCCGCTCGACAAGGCGAAGCTGCCGAACCTGGCGAACATCGACCCGGACATCGCCCGCTACGCGGCGGCGCACGACCCGGGCAACGAGCACAGCGTCGTGTACATGTGGGGCACGACGGGCATCGGCTACGACGCAACGAAGGTGTCGGCCATCATGCCGGATGCGCCGGTGGATTCCTGGAGCCTGGTGTTCGACCCGAAGGTGATCTCGCGCTTCAAGGATTGCGGCGTGTCGGTGCTCGACGACCCGACGGACATGGTGGCGACGATGCTGCTCTGGCTGGGCAAGGACCCGAACAGCCAGGACGAGGGCGATCTGAAGCTCGCCGAGGAGAAGCTGCTCGCGATCCGCCCGTTCATCCGCACCATCCACAGCTCGCAGTACATCGACGACCTGGCGAACGGCGAGGTCTGCGTCGTGGTCGGCTACAGCGGCGACGTGCTGCAGGCCGCCGACCGGGCGGAGGAGGCGGGCAAGACGCACGCGATCTCCTACTCGATCCCGAAGGAAGGCGCGCTCATGTGGTTCGACACGCTCGCCGTCCCGGCGGACGCCCCGCACGCCGACAACGCCCATGCGCTCATCGACTACCTGATGCGGCCGGACGTCGCGGCAGCGAACTCGAACTTCGTCTACTACGCCAGCGCGAACGCCGCTGCCGTGCCGCTGCTCGAGGCCGACCTGCGCGACGACGCGGGCATCTACCCGACGCCCGACGTCAAGTCGCGGCTGCGGCCCAACCTCGCGAAGTCGCCCGAGTTCACACGCGCGCTCAACCGCGCCTGGACGCGATTCACGACCGGTCGTTGACTTCCCGGCTGACCCGGCACGAACTCGAACAACCCAGCCGAGCGGATCCACATGGCCACATCACCCCGCGACACGCAGGTCAAGTTCGAGCCCTGGAACGATCCGAACGCCAAGCCCTTCGTCAGTATCCAGCGGATCACGAAGAAGTTCGGCGAGTTCGTCGCCGTCGACGACGTGACGCTCGACATCTACGAAAAGGAGATCTTCTGCCTGCTGGGCGGCTCCGGATGCGGCAAGACGACGCTGCTGCGGATGCTCGGCGGCTTCGAGCGGCCGACCAGCGGCAAGGTCTACATCGACGGCGTGGACGTGACCAATTTGCCGCCCTACGACCAGGCCGTGAACATGATGTTCCAGTCCTACGCGCTGTTCCCGCACATGACGGTCGAGGAGAACGTCGCCTTCGGCCTCAAGCAGATGCGCCTCGCCAAGCCCGAGATCGCGAAGCGCGTCGCCGAGATGCTCGAGATGGTGAAGCTCGGCCAGTTCGGGAAGCGCAAGCCCCACCAGCTTTCGGGCGGCCAGCGGCAGCGCGTCGCCCTCGGCCGGGCGCTGGTCACCCGACCCAAGCTGCTGCTGCTCGACGAACCCCTGGCTGCGCTCGACAAGAAGCTGCGCGAGTACACACAGTTCGAGCTGATCAACATGCAGGAGACGCTCGGGGTCACCTTCATCGTCGTCACCCACGACCAGGAAGAGGCGATGACGCTCTCGACCCGCATCGGGGTCATGAACCATGGCGAGATCGTCCAGGTGGGCACGCCGTCCGAGATCTACGAGTACCCGAACTCACGCTTCGTGACCGAGTTCATCGGGTCGGTCAACATGTTCGAGGGCCGCCTGATCGAGGACGAGCCGGCCTACGTGCGGATCCACTGCGACGACCTCGACGCGCCGATCTACATCGACCACGGCGTGAGCTCGGCGCCGGGCGCGACCGTGTGGGCCGCGATCCGGCCGGAGAAAGTCATGGTGACCCGGGAGAAGCCCTCGACGCCGGACAACTGGGCGACGGTGGTCGTGAGCGACATCGCGTACATGGGGGACATGTCCGTCTACCTGCTGCGCCTCGACTCCGGCAAGGTCGTTCGCGTCACACAGCCGAACGTCTTCCGCCACGCCGAGGACCGCATCACCTGGGACGAGCGTGTCTACATGAGCTGGCACGCGTCGAGCCCGGTCGTGGTGACGAAATGAGCGAGGCGCGACCGATCGTCCTGATGGGCAAGGTGCCCCCGCCCGCGCAACCGCAGACGACGGTGGGCCGCTGGTTGCGTCGCATCGTTCCCAGGGGCAAGTCGCTCGTTACGTCGGTTCCGTACCTGTGGCTGCTGCTGTTCTTCCTGATCCCGTTCGTGATCGTGCTCAAGATCTCGTTCTCCGACACGCGGATCGCGATGCCGCCCTACGAGCCGCTCTTCAGCTGGGCGGCGGACCAGGTGCTGCAGATCAAGCTCAACCTGTCGAACTTCGCGTTCCTGGTGCAGGACGACCTGTACTGGAGGTCGTACCTGACCTCGATCAAGGTCGCCGCGATCTCGACGCTGCTGTGTCTCCTGATCGGCTACCCGATGGCCTATGCCATCGCGCGCAGCAACCCGGCGACGCGCAACACCCTGCTCCTGCTGGTGATCCTGCCGTTCTGGACGTCCTTCCTGCTGCGCGTCTATGCGTGGATCGGCTTGCTCAAGAACAACGGCTTCATCAATAACTTCCTCATCAAGCTCGGCCTGATCGATCAGCCCATCCAGATGCTGCAGACGGACTTCGCGGTCTACATCGGAATCGTGTACTCCTACCTGCCGTTCATGATCCTGCCGCTCTATGCGACCCTCGAGAAGATGGACCTGACGCTGATCGAGGCGGCAGCCGACCTCGGCAGCCGGCCATGGGAGTCATTCCTCAAGATCACGCTGCCGCTGTCCCTGCCCGGGATCATCGCCGGCTGCATGCTGGTGTTCATCCCCGCGATCGGCGAGTTCGTGATCCCCTCGCTGCTCGGCGACCCCGGCATGCTGATGATCGGGAAAGTGCTCTGGACCGAGTTCTTCAACAACCGCGACTGGCCGGTGGCGAGCGCCGTGGCGATCGCGCTGCTGTTGTTCCTCGTGATCCCGATCATGATCTACCAGCGTACGCAGGAATCCGGGGGAGGCCTGCACCGATGAATCACGGCCGCCCCTGGTTCCGTATCTCCGCCCTGGTGCTGGGGTACGTCTTCCTGTACGTCCCGATCCTGTTGCTGATCGTCTTCTCCTTCAACAAGTCGCGGCTGGTGACGGTCTGGGGCGGGTTCTCGACGCACTGGTACGGCGCGTTGCTGCGCAACCAGCAGATCCTCGAGGCGGCGTGGTTGAGCGTGAGGGTGGCGGCGCTGTCGGCGACGCTGGCCGTCGCGCTCGGTACGCTGGCAGGCATGGCGCTCACGCGCTTCGGCCCCTTCAAGGGCCGGACCCTGCTCTCGGGAATGACGGCGGCGCCGCTCGTGATGCCGGAGGTGATCACGGGGCTGTCGCTGCTGCTCCTCTTCGTCACGATGGAGCAGCTCATCGGCTGGCCGCAGGGCCGCGGGATAACCACGATCATCATCGCGCACGTCACCTTCACGATGGCCTTCGTCACCGTGATCGTGCAGTCGCGGCTCACGCAGATGGACGATTCACTGGAGGAGGCGGCCTTCGACCTGGGCGCGCGCCCGGCGAAGGTATTCTTCGTGATCACGCTGCCGATCATCCTGCCGGCGCTCGTTTCCGGCTGGCTGCTGGCATTCACGCTTTCGCTCGACGACCTGGTGATCACGAGCTTCGTCGCGGGTCCTGGCTCCAGCACCCTGCCGATGGTGGTGTTCTCCAAGGTGCGCCTTGGCGTGAGCCCGGACATCAATGCGCTCGCCACGATCATGATCAGCATCGTGGCGATCGGTGTCGTGATCGCCGGCTTCTGGATGAGCCACCAGCAGAAGGTCCGTGACCGCGACGCCCAGATGGCGCTGGCTGCGAACCAGGACCTGATCGAGAGCCTGAAGCGGACTTGAGGAGGGCTGCGCGAGCATCGTGACCCGGAAGACGCGCGCCGCGGATCCGCACCTCCTCGCCTTCGACGTCGGCGGATCCTATGTCAAGGCCGCCCGCGTGGACGCGCAGCGCGGCACGCTGGCCGAGCCGGCGCAACGCGTGCCGACGCCCGCCGGAGGCTCGCCCTCCGAAGTCGTCGACCTGCTGGCGGATATCGCCCGCGGACTTCCCTCGACGGGGCCCGTCGGCCTCGCGTTTCCCACGGTGGCGAGGAACGGCGTCGCCTTCACGGCGGCCAACATCGACCCACGCTGGATCGGCACCGACGCACGAGCGCTGCTGCAGTCGCGGATCCATCGCCCGGTCGCGTTTCTCAACGACGCCGACGCCGCCGGGCTCGCGGAGATGCGCCTGGGCGCCGGCCGCGGCCGGAACGGAACCGTGCTCGTGCTTACGCTCGGGACGGGCATCGGGTCGGCGCTGTTCATCGACGGGCGACTCGTGCCGAACACCGAGCTCGGCCACCTCGACGTGAAGGGCAGGGAAGCGGAGCATCGCGCGTCGGCCAGGACACGGGTCGAGCGCTCGCTCGACTGGGCGCAGTGGGCGAGCGAGCTCAACCTGGTCCTGGCGGAACTGCACCGGCTGCTGTGGCCGGACCTGTTCATCCTGGCCGGCGGGGTTACGGAGAACTGGGCCTCGTTCGGGGATCTGCTGTCGAGCCCCGCCGAGATCGTCGTGGCGCGCTTCGGCAACGATGCGGGGCTCATCGGCGCGGCGATGGCCGCTGCCGAGCTTGCCTCGGCCGCTCAATAAATGGCTCGGAGCCATTTTCCGGTGCCGTCGAAATCGAAACTGCAGGAGGCGTCGGCGCGATCGAAGCTCCCCGACGTCGGCACGACCATCTTCACGGTCATGTCGCGCCTCGCCGCGGAACACGGCGCGATCAATCTTTCGCAGGGCTTTCCGGATTTCTCGCCGCCGGCGCGACTCATCGAGCTCGTCGCGTCGCACATGCGCGCCGGGCTCAACCAGTACGCGCCCATGACCGGCCTGCCAGCGCTGCGCTCTGCGATCGCGGAACAGGTCCTGCACGTCCAGGGCCGCCGCGTGTGCGCCGAGACGGAGGTCACCGTCACGGCGGGCGGGACCGAGGCGCTCTTCTGCGCGGTGCAAGCCGTCGTCCATCGCGACGACGAGGTCATCCTCCTCGATCCCGCATACGACTCCTACGAGCCGGCCGTGCGGCTCGCGGGCGGGGTCGCGGTACGCGTGCCGCTCTCCCGGCCGCGGTTCGACGTCGACTGGGACCGCGTTCGCGATGCCTTCACGCCGCGCACCCGGCTGATCATCGTCAACACGCCGCACAACCCGAGCGGGGCGGTGTTCGCGCGCTCGGACCTCGACACGCTGGCCGCGTTGCTGCGCGGCACCCGCGCCCTGGTGCTGTCGGACGAGGTCTACGAGCACATGG
Source organism: uncultured Gammaproteobacteria bacterium (assembly GCA_963834855.1). Lineage (GTDB taxonomy): Bacteria > Pseudomonadota > Gammaproteobacteria > Steroidobacterales > Steroidobacteraceae > DATJKD01. Next base: position 235,034 of record CAWIDH010000004.1, read on the forward strand.
TGTTCGACGGCCTGCCCCACCATGGAATCCTCACGCACGAGGAGCTCGCTGCGCGCGGCATGGTGGTTTCCTCGTTCGGCAAGACCTACCACGCGACCGGGTGGAAGGTGGGCTACTGCGTCGCCCCGGCGCACCTGACGACGGAGCTGCGCAAGGTGCACCAGTTCGTGCAGTTCGCGGTCGCGACGCCGCTGCAGGCCGCGCTGGCGGATTTCATGGTGGAGGAACCGGGACATCGACGCGAGCTCGCCGTCTTCTACGAGCGCAAGCGGGACCATTTCTGCCGCCTGCTCGCGGGCACACGCTTCCGGTGCGCGCCGAGCCCGGGGACGTACTTCCAGCTGGCCGACTACTCGGCGCTGTCCGACCTCCCCGACGTCGAATTCGCACGCCGGCTCACGATCGATCACGGCGTGGCCGTGATTCCCGTGTCGGTGTTCTCGACGCCCGCCCCGGCGGAAAGGCTGGTGCGCTTCTGCTTCGCCAAGGATGAAGCTACCCTTGATGCCGCAGGCGCGCGGCTTTCGCAGGCCTCCCGGGAGTCGAGTCCGACATGAATCCACACCTGCGGGTGACGCTGGTCCAGGCCGATCTCGCCTGGGAGGATGCCGCGGCGAATCGCCGCGCGATGGCGCGGCATTTCGCGGGGCTTGCCGGGCACACCGACCTGATCGTGCTGCCCGAGATGTTCTCGACCGGTTACACGATGAACGCCCGGTCGCTGGCCGAGGACATGCACGGACCGACGGTCGACTGGATGCGCGAGGAGGCGGCCGCGCTCAGCTGCGTCATCACCGGCAGCCTCGTGATCCGCGACGGCGACCGGCACTACAACCGCCTGCTCTGGGTGCGCGCGGACGGCGAAGTCCTGCACTACGACAAGCGCCACCTGTTCCGGCTCTCCGGCGAGCACGAGCACTACGCCGCCGGCGACCGGCGGCTCGCCTGCGAGCACAAGGGCTGGCGCATCCGGCCGTTCGTCTGCTACGACCTGCGTTTCCCGGTCTGGAGCCGCAGCCGCGGCGATTGCGACCTCCTGATCTACGTCGCCAACTGGCCCGCGCCGCGTCACAACGCCTGGTCGACGCTGCTCCGTGCCCGGGCGATCGAGAACCAGTGCTACGTGGTCGGCGTCAATCGCACGGGCCGCGACGGGAACGGTGCGACCTACCTCGGCGGCAGCGTCGCCGTCGACTTCCTGGGCCACCCGGTGTCCGGCGAGGGCGACGGCGACGGCGTCGAGACCGCAGTGCTCGACATGGCGTCGCTGCAGGCATTCCGCGCGCGCTTTCCGGCGCACCTCGATGCGGACGAATTCGAGCTGCTTTGAGCCGGGCGGCCGCACCGCCAGGCACTGTCCGCGGCACGAGTCATGAAGAAACGCACGCGCGTCACGCACCTCCCGGACGCCGAGCCGCCGCCGGATAACCGCGCGCTGGTAGCGCCGATCTACCAGTCGGTGAAGTTCACCTTCGACGACGTCGCGGAGACCGAGCGCTACTTCGAGGGCCGGCGCGAGGGCTACTACTACTCGCGCGTGTCGAATCCGACGCTGCGCCAGCTCGAGCAGGCGCTCGCCGAGCTGCAGGGCAGGGACCGGTGCCTGCTGACCGGCTCGGGCATGGCCGCGATCTCGGCGAGCCTGCTGTCGCTCTCCAAGCAGGGCGATCACGTCGTGTATTTCGCCGAGATGTACCAGCCGACGCGGACCATGATCCGCCGCGTGCTCGGCCGCTTCGGCGTCACGAGCAGCCTGCTGTCGATCGACGACGTCGAAGGGCTCGAGCGCACGCTCGCCGGGCGCCCCGTGCGCCTGGTCGTGTTCGAATCGCCGACCAACCCGGTGCTCAAGATCGCGGACATCGAGCGGATCACGGCGCTCGCGCGCAGCCACGGCGCGCTGACCCTGCTCGACAACACGCTGGCGGGGCTGGCGAGCCACGGCGGCTACGACGTCGACCTGTACGTGCACAGCCTGACCAAGTACGTATCGGGCCACGGCGATGTGATGGGCGGCGCCGTGATCGGCCGTGCCGACCTCATCAAGTCGATGCGGCCCGACCTGTCCGTGCTGGGGCCGACGCTCGACCCGCACGCCGCCTTCCTCATGCTGCGGGGGCTCCGGACGTACTTCGTTCGCCGCGAGGCACAGTGCCGCGGCGCGCAGCGCGTCGCGGAGTTCCTGCGGGGGCATCCAGCCGTCGAGGGCGTGCGCTATCCCGGCCTCCCGGGCGATCCGGGTCACGAGCGTGCCGCCCGACAGATGGAGGACTTCGGAAGCATCGTCTGCTTCGATATCGCCGGGGGATCCGAGGCCGGCAGCCGGTTTGCCGAGGCCCTGCAGTTCTTTGCGATTGCGGCGAGCCTCGGCTCGACCGAATCCCTGGTCGTTGCGCCGGCCATGCAACAGCCTCGCGACCTGACCGCGGAGCAGCGCGCATGGTCGGCGATCACGCCCGGCACGGTGCGCCTGTCGATCGGGCTCGAGGACCCGGACGACCTGATCGCCGACATCGAGCAGGCGCTCGTCCGCAGCCGTGGCTGACGAAGTGGTGCGCGGGGATCTGCGCGCGAGCGTGCGGCCCGCATGTCCATTATCATGTCACTCACGACGCGCCGGACGCGGCGAGTGACGAACGACGTCGGAGGTTGGGGGCACAGTGCAGACGGATCAATCGGGGCTCAGCCCCTTCGAGCGGTTGCTGACGATTTTCACCCGCATCCGGCCGGGCGAGGGACGCAGCACCTTCCTGTTCTTCCTCCACGGTTTCCTGCTGCTCTTCTCCTACTACATCGTCAGGGCGCTGCGCGAGGCCTTCATCCTCACGGATTTCTCGGCCGAAGTGCGCGCCTATGGCGTGGCCGTCACCGCACTGGTGTTGATGTTCGTCGTGCCCGCGTACGGCGCCGTGCGCAGGCGCATCGATGGCGCCCGGCTGCTGCAGGCAGTGACGGTGTTCTTCGCCGTCAACATGCTCGGTTTCGCCGCCGCGGCGTATTTCGGCATCTCGACCTCGTTCACCTTTTTCGTCTGGGTCAGCATCTTCGGCCTGATGGTCATCGCCCAGTTCTGGGCGTTCGCCGCCGACACGTTCAACCTGAAGAGCGGGCAGCGGCTGTTCCCGGTGATCATGCTGGGCGCGAACCTGGGCGCGCTCGCCGGCGCCAAGTTCGCGCAGATGGCCGTCGCTGCCCTGCAACCCGTCGGCCTGATGTTGGTCGCGACCCTGGTCCTCGCGGCCACGCTGGCGCTCGCCACGCCCGCCCGCGCGCACGTGCCGGAGGGCTCGCGCTCGCTGTCTCCCGAGCACGGCGCGAAACCGCCGAAGCTGCTCGGCGGCATCGAGCTCGTGCTGCGCGACCGCTACCTGCTGCTGGTCGCGCTCTTCGTCGTGCTGCTCAACTGGATCAACACGACCGGCGGATTCGTCCTCGCCGACCTGGTGACCCGCAACGCCGATGCGCAGGTGGCGGCATCGGCCGGTGCGGTGAGCAAGAGCGCGGCCATCACGGCCTTCTACGGCGACTTCAGCTTCTGGGTCACGCTGGTCGGGCTCGCGATACAGCTGCTGCTCGTGGCGCGGGTGTATCGCTGGGTCGGTATCCAGGGCGCGCTGCTCGTGCTGCCGGTCGTCGCGGCGCTGGGCTACGGGCTGATCGTGTTCGTGCCGATCTTCTCCATCATCCGGCTCGTCAAGATCGGGGAAGACAGCGTCAACTACTCGCTGATGAACACGACGCGGCATGCGCTCTTCCTGCCCGTGGACCGCGACGCGAAGTACGAGGGCAAGACGGCGATCGACACCTTCTTCTGGCGCATCGGCGACCTGATCCAGGCCGGCGTGGTGTTCGCCGGTCTCCACTGGCTCGACTGGACCGCGACCAACTTCGCCCTGCTCAACTTCGCGCTGGCGCTGGTCTGGATCGGGCTCGCTGTTGCGATCGGCCGCGAGTTCCGCGCGCTCGCGAGCCGCAACGCGCTACAACGTCCCGCCGGAAGTCGGCCAGCCGATCCCCGACCTTCTGTATGCGCCCGGGCAGCCGTTCCGGCATTTCGTGCCCGAGGATGCGTTCCGCGACGCGGATCCCGGCGACGTGCTGCAACTGACCGCCCGGCTCGCCGGGGGTAAGCCCCTGCCGAGATGGGTGCAGTTCGACGCGCGCCGGCGCGCATTCCAGGGCACCTGCCCCGACGGTTACTGCGAGGAAGTTACCGTCGAGGTCGTTGCGAGCGACGTCGACGGCACGCAGGCGGCGAGCCTGTTCGTCATGCGCCGCGCGATCCGCGCCGACTGAGCCCGCGCGTCACGGTATCCGCGAGCCCGTAGCGGCCTCAGCGCCGGCGATCACGGCGTCGCGCCGTTGCAGCAGCGCCTTGATCTCGCGCTTGTCGATGAGGCCGCCCAGGGCGCCGTTGAGCGAGGCTTCGTCGAGCGCCGCGAGCCGCCGGCGGAACTCCGGGCCCGGCTGCGGGGCCGCTGCTGCAGGTGCGCCGGAAACTCGCGCTGCGTCCCGAATGCGCGATCGTGGCCCGTTAGCAGCAGGTTCCACTCGCTCGCGTCGTACAGCACGCGATCCTGCGAGCGGCCCTGGTTGCCGATCAGCGCATCGAAACCGTACATGAGCTCGAACTGCGGCGGCAGCGCGCACCAGCCGACGCCGCGCTGCCCGCGTGCCTGCACGTCCGCTTCGGTCGTCCATTTCGCCGGGCGTGCCTGAAGCACGCCGCGCTGACCCTGCACCTCGCGCTCGACCGTGGCCGGCACCAGCCCGAGCCCGAGCAGGCGGTCGAGCTTCATCGCCGCGAGCTCCTTCTGCGCCGCGCCTGCCGTGGTCGCGAAGAACACGGCGTTAATCCGGCGCCCGTCCGCGGCCACGGCGACGTCGAGCACGCCGGGGGCACGTGGGCCGGTGACCGTGACCTCGCCGCGCTCGAGCAGCGAGCCGACGGCCGATTCCGCAAGCGTGCCCGAGCTCAGGTAGAGCTCCTCGGGCGCGATCTCGCCGCTTCCCTGCGGTTCCCCGGCGTAGATCACGCGCGCCGCGCCCTGCTCGAGAATGAGCGCCGAGGCGCGGCCGCGATAGACCGCGTGGTTCATCCCGGTGTCGAGCTTGATGACCGTGCCGTCGAACCGCGAGGCGACACGTGCGTCGTGGGTCACCGTGTGGCCGATGACCAGCCGCTTCGCACCGAGCCCGGCGAGGAGCGGCTTCAGCACGTCCGTCTCCGAGCAGGCGTTGCACATCGCCGCGCCGCGGTACCAGTTCGGGCCGTCGGCGCCGATCATCGGGTTGGCGTCCGCCGCGACGAAGCGGCGCACGGCCTCCGCCTCGCGGGCCTGGTCGGCAGGCGTCGCATAGGTCCGTGCGGCCAGCCGCTGTTCGGCCAGCTTCGCACGCTCACCAAAATCGTCTTCCGGCAGCACGAGGCCCGCGGTTTCGACCGCGGCCGCGCTCGAGAGGTAGTCCGTGAGCGCGGTGCGGTGGCGCAGGCTGATCTCCGACAGCGTGAGGCCCTTGAGCACCGGCGACGGTCCGCCGTGCATGAAGAGCGTGTCGTTGATCATGATCGCCACGGGCAGGGCGAACAGCCAGCGGCCGTAGGTGCCGTCGGGCGCGAGGGCTGCGCGATGGCCGAAATAGCCGACCGGGAAGCGTGCGTCGAACTTGGCGCCCGAGTCCGCGCCGTTCCTCGCGATCCACTCGGTGCGCGCCTTTTCGCGCACGCCGGCCGGCTCGTCCGCGGCGTAGGCTTCGAGCTCTCCCGGTGCGACGTCGCGCACGTTGCCGAGCAGGTTCATCGCCTCGTGGTTGCCGAGCGTCACGTGCACCTGCCCGCCGGCCGCCTGTGCCTCGCCCTGCAGGCGCATCAGCAGGTCCATCACCTTGCGCGAGTCGGCGCCGCGATCGAGCATGTCGCCGGTGCAGACGAGGTGAGTCCGGCCTGCGGACCAGCGCAGCCCGCCGTCCACGACACCCGCGGTCTTGAGAAGCCCGGTCAGCTCCTCATATGCGCCATGCACGTCGGCGAAGGCGACGACGCGCTCGACGCCGGAAAATGAAACCTGCCCGGTCTGAGCCGGGGCGGATACGGCTGCGCTCGCCGTGGCAGTCGTTGCAACCGGGCCAGACAGGCCGACCACGCACAATGCGGTGAACGTGACGCCCGTGCGGCGCCCGCCCTGCCGGCGCCGCGCGTCGCCGCCGCACACGACCAACGGCTTGAACGTTGCCATCTCAATAGACCTGTATCTTGCCGACAGTCGACCTGGTGGACCAGAGCTCCTCACCTGGCGAGCGATCGCCGAGATCTCCGCCGGGTCAGCCCCATCTGCACGACGCCGTCCCTGATGCGCACGCCGCGGCTCGGCCACTTGTTCTCGGTCGAAGGGAACCGGGACATAGTGCCCGTCGCGAAGCTCCCATTGTCCGAGCACGCCCAGCCGCGACGTGAGCTCGTCCTTGTCGAGCGCGCGCACGCGCTCGACCGTGTCCTTCGGCAGCCGGTTGACGCGCATTTCCAGCCAGGCCGTGCCACGGTCGCTGTCGAGCGATGCGAACGCGACGCCGTGGTCGATCGAGAAGACGCGCGGTCCCTGTTCGGCCTTCGAGATCAGGAAATTGCCGACGTTCGAGTCGCGGTGCTCGATCAGGAAGGTAAAGACGTTCAGCTGTCCGATGTGCCGTGCATACACCGGATCGGCTTCGAAACGCGCGGGGTCGTAGACGTCGGCGATGACCTTGATGTCCTGCAGCCAGTACTGCACGACGCCCATCACCTCGTCGGCGCCCTTGAAGGTCGGCTTGACGTCGGGCGAGTAGCGCTGGAAATCCGCCAGCGGAATCATGCGCAGCGCCGTGGGGGGCATCACGTACTCGTGCGGGTCCATCAGCATGCGCTGGATCTCGTAGGCCGCGAGATCGTAGCGCGGGACGTTGTTGAAGCTCTCGGCACCCGGCTCGGACTTGCGCAGCTTGACCCGGAACGGCGGGCGGTCAGCGAACGACACCTCGGCCTTGAGGGTGATGTCGCCCGGCGCCTTGGGCCGGCTGATCTCGGCGGAGACGATCTTGATCGGGTCGTTCGCGAGCATGCGCTCGAGCTCGGCGACCGGCATCGTGATGTTGGCGTCCTGGGCAAGGACCGGACCGGCGAGGGCCAGCGTCGAGAGCGTCAGGGCCAGCAGGCGAATCATGCGCATTGTTTGTTCCTGGGCGGACACGACAGAGGGAAACGATACCAGTAATTGGCTCGGAGCCAATTTTCTGGAAATTCGGCTCTGAGCCATTTTTTTGCCGCCACGCCGACGTCACGCAGGTTCAACGCGTCACGAGGATTCAACCGAAATGGTGGGAGATCCTTGAGTTTCCGCTATGAACCGTCTAAAAGAGATTGCGAACAACGTCAGGGCCGGGGGGTTTCGCGCGGTCGAGCGCGCGGGAGGAGGCCGGTTTTTGGGGGGCATTTGGCGCGCAGAGCGTTAGCAGCGAAATCCCGGTTCGAACCGATCATTCCTGATACCCGCAGGCCGACGGCACGGCCTCCGGTAAGTCTTCCCACTTCAATTGCGCTGGTCGCCGTAGCTCTGCTTCACCTGCGGGGTGGCGTCGGCCCAGGACGACGAACTCGAGCAGGTGATCGTCACCGGCTCGCGCATCGCGCGGCCGGATTTCGATTCCGCTAGCCCGATCGTCTCGGTCACCGAGGACCTCTTCCAGCGCACCGGCTCGCGCACCGTCGAGTCCACGCTCAATACGCTGCCGCAGTTCGCCCCTGCGTATACGAGCACCTCGAACAACCCGTCCAACGGCGGCCAGGCGAACGTCAGCCTGCGTGGCCTGGGACCGACTGCGACCCTCGTGCTCGTGGACGGCAAGCGGCTGATCCCGGCGAACGGCAACGGCGTCGCCGACCTGAACATCATCCCCTCGACCCTGATCGAGAGCGTGGAGATCATCACCGGCGGCGCCTCGGCCGTGTACGGCTCGGATGCGCTCGCCGGAGTCGTGAACTTCAAGCTCAAGCACAAGTTCGACGGCGTCGAGATCGACGGCACATGGGGTCAGACCGACCGCGGCGACGGCACGCAGTACGAGGTGGCCCTGACGACCGGCATGAACTTCGCGGACGGCCGCGGATCGTTGATCGGCTCGGTGGGCTACGCCGATCGCGAGCTCGTCACCCAGGGCGAGCGCGAATTCTCGCGATACGCGTTGGCGTACGCCGGCGGTCCAGGTCTCGGTACGCTCGGCCCGGAGCAGTCGTTCCTGCCGTTCGGGTCGGGCAGTATCGAGGAAGGGCGGGTCGCGTTCTTTCCGCCGAATCTGCCGACCCAGGAGGCGTTCGATGCGGTGATGGCGTCGTATGGATACGCGCCTGGCTCGGTTCCTTACCAGCGGAACCGCAGCTTCGGCTTCAATTCCGACGGCACGCTCTTCACGCTGGGGAGCGGGTTCTACTTCGACGCCGGAATACCGGCCGTCGCGAACTTCCGGGGCGAGCGCGACCCGGTGTTCTTCAACGAGCGACTCTACACGTGGAACTACGCGCCGCCGAATGCGCTGCAGCTGCCGCTCGAGCGCAAGTCTGCGTTCGTGCGGGCCGAGTTCGAGATCACCGATTCGGCCCGCGTCTACGGACAGGGGCTGTATTCGGACTACTCGGCCACGGGGCGGCTGGCGCCGACACCGCTGTTCGGTGTACGCGTCATCCCGGTCACCAATCCGTTCATCCCCGCCGACCTGCGGCAGCTCGCCGAGTCGCGGCCACAACCCGGCGCGGACCTGGAGTTCGGCAAGCGCCTGAGCGAGCTCGGGCCGCGCCTGTCGGAGACCCAGTACGACGTTTACCAGGTGACCCTCGGCATCGCGGGATCGGTTTTCGACGACTGGGAGTACGAGGCGTACGTGCAGGTCGGCGCCAACGACCAGGTGAACCACCAGACCGGCAACGTGCTCACCTCGAAGATCGAGGAGCTGACCTTCGCACCGGACGGCGGGGTGTCGATCTGCGGCGGCTTCGATCCGTTTGGTCTGAACTCCATCTCGCCTGGATGCCTCGACTACATTTCGATCGATGCGTCGAACCACGCGGCAGTCGACCAGACGATCGTCGAAGCGTCGCTCTCCGGGCCGCTCGTTGAGCTGCCGGCCGGCGAGCTGCGCGCGGCCATGGGCGCCTTCTACAAGGAGGACCGCTACGAGTACACCGCTTCGCCGGAGGCGAGCGTGTTCTTGCCCGACGGAAGGCCGGACATCCAGGGTTTCCTCGCCTCGCGGGATATCCGCAACAACGATCACAACGCCGACCTCTACCTTGAAGTCCTGCTGCCGCTGCTGTCAGACGTCCCGGGCGTCCGCTCGCTCGAGACCGTGTTCGGCTATCGCCTCTCGGACTATGCCTCGGCCGGCAGCTTCGATTCCTGGAAGGCGGAGCTGATCTACCAGCCGGTCGATGGCGTTCGCGTGCGCAGCTCGTTCCAGGAAGCCGTGCGTGCGCCCAGCGTCTCTGAGCTCTACCTCCCGCAACTGCCGTGGACCTTCGACTACGGCCAGTTCGAGGATTTCGTAGAGCCGTGCGACTTCAACAGCGTCCAGCGGAACGGTCCCGACGCCGCCCGTGTCGAAGCGCTGTGTCTCGCGCAGGGCGTGCCCGCCGCCGCATTGCCTGAGTTCGTGGACGCGGACGAGGTCGCGCCTGGGGTCGCCGGCGGCAATCCGGATCTCGGACAAGAGGAAGCGACGACGACCACGGTCGGCGCGGTATGGACTTCAGGATTGTCGCATCCGCTGCTGACCGATCTGCAGCTCTCGCTCGACTGGTACCGGATCGAGATCGCCGATGCGATTTCGACCTTGGCTTTTCACCAGTTCGTGCAGAACTGTTACGACGCCCGTGCCAACCCGGACTTCTCGGTCACGAGCGAATGGTGCACGTACTTCGGCCGCGATCCGGCGACCGGCGAGATCAACAACGTTCAGGAGCTCCTTCGCAATGGCGGAGACCTGCAGACCGACGGGGTGGACATGCAGCTCGACTGGCGGTTCGATCTGGGCCCCGGTCAGCTCGGCTTCAACTGGCTCGTCAGCTGGACCGACTCATATACGGTGGGCCTCGACAACAGTGGGGTACCCGCAGACGAGTTCGTCGGGACCGTCGGCCGCGGCTTCTTCCTCGTCGATGGCGCGGTTCCGGAATGGAAGTCGAACCTGCACCTGAGCTATGAGTGGCGGGACCTGACCGTCGGGGCAGTCTGGCGGTACATCGACGGCATGACCGATGCGGACCCGGACTTGTCGCCCGTGTTCAAGGTCCCGAGCATGGACTACTTCGACCTGAACGCGGGCTACGAATTCACGTCCGGAATGCTCGAGGGGCTCAGGCTCGGCGCCGGCGTCGAGAATCTGACCGACGAGGACCCGCCGATCTTTCCGAGCTATATCGGGGCGAACACCGATCCCTCGCGGTACGACGTCTTCGGCCGCCGGTATTACATGACGCTCACGTACTCGTTCTGAAATCGTCGGCCAGTGAACGTGCCGAATGCGGCCGCCACGGCACGCCGGCCCCGTGACTTCGTCACGCGAGGTCCGCGTTCGCGATTTCGCGCTGTCGATGCATTTCCCGCTTGCTCTCCCGGTCGGCAACGGCTATTTAGTAGAGCAGGATAAGGGGGCGATCCACTTCGGAACTACAACCGCATGCATCCAAAGTGGCGCAGTCAAGCTGTGCCAGACGATCCATGCGCTCAAGGACTGATGCGCCGCAGCGTCGACGGCCCGGCCGTACGGGACCCGTCATGAGTCGCTTTACGCTCGTTGCCTGCGCGATCGGGTGCCTGGTCGCGAGCGATCCGGCGCGCGCGCAGGACGAGCTCGAGCAGGTCATCGTCACCGGCTCGCGCATCGCGCGACCGGACTTCGATTCCGCGAGCCCGATCGTCTCCGTCACCGAAGAACTCTTCCAGCGCAGCGGGTCGAACACGGTCGAGACCGCGCTCAACACGCTGCCGCAGTTCGTCCCGTCGTACACCAGCACGTCGAACAACCCCGGCAACAACGGTCAGGCGAACGTCAACCTGCGCGGCCTCGGCACGACCTCGACCCTGGTGCTCCTGGACGGCAAGCGGCTGATGCCCGCCAACGGCCACGGTGTCGCCGACCTGAACGTCGTCCCGCCGGCGCTCATCGAGAGCGTCGAGATCATCACCGGCGGCGCCTCGGCCGTATACGGCTCGGACGCGCTCGCGGGCGTCGTGAATTTCAAGCTCAAGCGCGACTTCGACGGCGTCGAGATCGACGGCACCTGGGGGCAGACCGATCGGGCGGACGGCACGCAGTACGAGGCCGGGCTGACCGCGGGCACCAACTTCGCGGATGGCCGCGGGTCGATCATGGGCTACGTGGGCTACGCCGACCGCGAGCTCGCCACGTATCGCGACCGGGACTTTGCGAAATACGCGCTCGCCTACGCCGGCGGGCCGGGCCGCGGCACGCTCGGGCCCGGAGACTCGTTTCTGCCCGGTGGCTCCGGGGTTATCGAGGAAGGCCGGGTGCAGCTCGACTTCGGTGATCGGCCCAGCGAGGCGGCGTTCGATGCGCTGATGGTCTCCTATGGCTACGCACCGGGGGAGGTACCGTACTTCGGGCCGCCCGTGTTTCCCGGCGGGCCACTGTCAACCAACACGCAGTTCGGGTTCAACGGCGACGGTACCGTATTCACCGCGGGCAATTTCCTCTTCTCGGACAACCAGTTCTCGGCCGTGAGGAATTTCCGCGGCGAGCGGGACCCCGTTTTCTACAGCGACTATCTCTATTCGTACAACTTCATGCCGGACAACGCGCTGCAGCTGCCACTCGAGCGGAACTCGGCCTTCCTGCGTGCTGAATTCGAGCTGAGCGAGGCGGCGCGGTTCTACGCGCAGGGGCTGTACGCCGATTATTCGACGACGGCGCAGCTCGCGCCTACACCAGTCTCTGGCGTGTTCATTCCGGTTGGCAACCCGTTCGTCCCGGCGGATCTCAAGCTCCTGCTCGACTCGCGCGACGACCCGACCGCGACCTTTACGCTTGCGAAGCGCTTGTCGGAGACCGGGCCCCGCACGGGGAGGTTTGACAACGAGATCTACCAGGTGATGCTGGGGGTTGCGGGCCGGGTCCTCGACGGATGGTCATACGAGGCCTACGCGCAGCTTGGTGCCAACGACCAGGAGGACTTCCAGACCGGAAACGTGCTCACCTCGCGCATGGAGGAGCTGACCTTCGCGCCGGACGGCGGCGTGTCCATCTGCGGCGGGTTCGACCCGTTCGGCAAGGGCTCGATCTCGGCCGAGTGCCTGGAGTACATCCAGGTTGACGCGTCGAACCACGCAGCCGTCGACCAGGCAATCGCCGAGGTGTCGCTGACCGGTCCGCTGGCCCCGTTGCCGGCGGGAGACCTGGTCGCCGCGTTCGGAGTCTTCTACAAGGAAGACAAGTACGAGTACGTCGCGTCACCCGCGGCCAGCGTCTTCCTTCCGGACGGCAGGCCGGACATACAGGGGTTCAATGCCTCGAAGGACATCAAGGGCGACGATCACAACCTCGACCTGTATATGGAACTGCTCGTGCCGCTGCTCCGCGACGTACCCGGTGTCCAGTCGCTCGAGACAGTGCTCGGCTACCGTTCCTCCGACTACGCGTCGGCCGGCAGGTTCGACTCCTGGAAAGCAGAGCTCCTCTACCAGCCGGTCGAGAGCCTGCGGGTGCGCGGCTCCTACCAGGACGCGGTGCGCGCGCCGAGCGTGTTCGAGCTCTACCTGCCGCAGTTGCCGATCGAGTTCGATTTCTCTTTTAGACGATGTGCAGGATCCATGTACCGTCGACAGCCCGGAGCGTACGGGCCGGATGCGGCGCGCGTCGAGGCGCTGTGCCTCGCCCAGGGCATGCCGGCCTCGGTGCTGCCGACGTTCGTGGACTCCGACGCACTTGCAACCGGGGTCCAAGGCGGGAACCCGGGCCTCGAGCAGGAAGCAGCATCGACGGTCACGCTCGGCCTGGTCTGGACCTCTCCGCTCGATCACCCGGCGCTCTCAAGCCTGCAGCTGTCGCTCGACTGGTACCAGATCGAGATCGACGACAAGATACGAGTTTGTAGGTTACGAGGATTTCGTCCCCTACTGCTACGACGCCCGCTACAACCCGGATCTCTCCGTCTCGAACCAGTGGTGTGCGCTTTTCGGCCGCGACGCGACCAGCGGCGAGATCACGGACGTGCACCAGATGTTCAACAATGCCTCTGACTGGGAGACGAGCGGTGTCGACGTGCAGGTCGACTGGCGGTTCGATCTTGGGCCCGGCCGGCTCGGGGTGAGCTGGCTCGTGTCGTGGCTCGACTCCTATTCCGTGGCCGTGACCGGCAGCAGCGTGCCGGCCATCGAGAGGACCGGCACGATCGGGGGAATCCTCGGCGGCGGGTCGCTGCCGGAATGGAAGTCGAACCTGCACGCGAGCTACGCCTGGCGTGACCTGACCGTCGGCGCCAGCTGGCGCTACATCGATTCGATGACGGACTGGGACGTCGACCCGACTTCCGCATCCCCCAGCGTCGACTATTTCGACCTCAACGCAAATTACGAGTTCTCGAGCGGGCTGCTCGAGGGACTGCAGCTCGGGATCGGCGTCGAAAACGTAACCGACGAGGATCCGCCGATCTTCCCGAGCCTCGTCCAGGCCAACACCGACCCGTCGCAGTACGACGTCTTCGGCCGACGGTACTACGCCAGCCTCCGCTACTCCTTCTGAGAAATTCGGCTCAGAGCCGATTTATCGCGAATAATCAGCTCCGAGCCGAATTTCCTACTGCAGCTGCAGGACGGATCCCTCGGCGCTCGCCTCGAGTTGCAGCATCTCGGCATGGGCCTTGTCGACGCGACGCTTGCGTTCAGCCATGAGCTGGTCGTAGCCCGGGTGGCCTTCGAGGCTCCTGAACCAGGGCAGCTGAGGGAAGAACCACTCGACGAGCGGGTATCGCTCGAACAGGGCGGTCAGCGTGGCGACAGCCTCGTCTTTCAGACCCTCGTTTGCGGCGAGCGCCGCGAGGTCGAGCTTGGAAAACGGATTCTCATCCGGCCGGAGTTTTCGCCGGAGTTTTGTGAGGTACTGCTGAGCGAGCGCGTTCGCCTCCGTGCCGCGACCGGTTGCGCGGTAGATGCGCAGCATCGCGGGGAGGAGCTGGCTCTGGCCGATCAGGCCGGCGCCCAGTCCACCGATCGCGCCCTCGGGCACGGGGTCGCAACCGGCCAACCGCTGCGCCGCCTCGGCATAACGCTCCTGAACGGCGAGCCAGAAGGCAGCTTCCGGAATGCAGTTGGCGTCGTCGGAATGCGCGTCCACGTCCGCGAACCGGGCCCAGGTCGTGAAGTCGCCCGAGAGCCCGGCAATTTCGCGAAAGCATATAAGTATGCGTCGTCGCCGACACGCCCGAGAGCCTCGGCCGTGCGCCGGGCGCGGTCGAGGTCGTCAACGAGTAACCAGGTTCGAATGGCCAGGAACAAGGCGGTCTGCGCATCACCGGTCTTCGCGAGGGCCGCGCTGATCCGGTAGGCCTCCGGCGCATACCCATGAATCCGGGCCTCAAGGCCAACGAGCCTCAGACCCGCGGCATCATCGGCAAGCATGGCGACGGCGCCGTCGATCACTGTTGCAACCGAGTCGCCCCCCAGGCCGTCCTCTGCCGCGGCACTCACCCTCGATCGCCAGAGCACAGGGGACCGAGGGTCCAGCCGGGTCAATCGTTCGATGAGTGGCGTCGCTTCATCTTTCGTCTCGCGGGATTTCTGTCCAGCAACACGATGAAATCCCACAACGCGACGGCGTTGTTCGGATTGATCTCGAGCGCCCGCTTGTATTCGCTGGCTGCGGCGGAAAAGTTTTCAGCGTTAGCGAAGACGTTGCCGAGCGCCGCGTGCGCCTCGGACGACTGCGGATCGATGGCCAGGGCCCGGTAGGCTGAGGCCTCGGCCCGCTGCACTGCGTCGGGCGGCGCGGGCTCCCACTGGTAGAACGTCCACAGCAGCAGTGCGCGCGTCAGCGCGGCGTGGGCTTTCGCGTAGTTCGGATCGGCCTGGATGGCCTTTTCGAGATAGTTGACGGCGTCGGCCATCTTGACCCGGGTCTCCTGCGCGGCTCGCCCCAGGAGATACAAGTCGTGAGCCTGCAAGTCGCTGGTCGGCGCGACCGGGCTCTCGGCGATCTCGCCTCGCGATACCGGTACGACGGCCTCGACGACCGCCGCGGCGAGCTCGGCCTGCACGGCGAAAATATCGTTGAGCTCGCGGTCGAAGCTCCCGGACCAGGCCTGGCGACCCGTCGCGCCGTCGATGAGCCTCGCGGTGAGCTTCAGTCGCCGCCCGTCGCGGCGGACGCTGCCTTCGAGCACGGTGGTCACACCGAGTCGCTCGGCGATCGTCTTTGCGTCCAGCCCCTTGCCTTTGAAGCTGAACGAAGAGGAGCGCGCCACGACGATGAGACCGGGGACGCGTCCGAGCCGGTCGAGCATCTCTTCCGCGAGGCCGTCGGAAAAGTACTCCTGCTCGGGATCGCCGCTCAGGTTCTCGAACGGCAGGACTGCGATCGCCGGGTTGGCCGGGGGTGGCGGCTTGCCGATGTCCGACTGCCGGACGAGCAAGCATCGCCACCGCCACGAGCAGCACGCCGATGATCGCGACGTCGGCGTAGCGACGCAGCCCGTGGACCACGGGGCGCGCTGCCGCGTCGGCCGCTGTGTCACGTTCGAGGCCGCGGTCGCTCAGCTCGAAGTGCCAGGCGAGCGCGATCGCGACCGGGAAGCCGAGCACGGCCGCGGCAATGAGCGCGATCATCACCCAGCGCGCCACGCCGAGCGGCTCGAAGGTCACATCCGCGATCTGCAGCAGCAGCCACGCGATGACGGCATAGCCCGCGGCGACGCGGAGGACGCCGCGTTCGCGCAGCCGCCACAGCACCCCGGGACGACGGTCAGCGATGGAACGACTCGCAGTGTCGTCCGTAGCGTCGCTTCGGGTCACGGTGCCTGTGCGGTCCTGATCATCTGGTGATTACACTATCCGGAAACCGCTTCTGTATCGACTCGATTTCGGCAAGTGCCTGCTGCATGCGGCGTTGCCGTTCGGTCGCCGGAGGATCCCTCGAGGTGTCTCCGCTCGCGACCGTATTCCAGCCCGACGGCCGGTCTGAGCTGAATTACGGCTGAGCAGCCCGGATGGTCTTGACGATCACGCTGTCCGGGTATTTCGCCTCGAGCGCGCGCATCTCCGTGCGCGCCTGATCGATGCGCCGCTGTCGCTCGGCGAGAAACTCCGCGTAGCCGGGGTGGCCCTCGAGGCTGCGAAACCACGGCAACTGCGGATGGATTCCCAGATTGAGATGCATTTTCTCGAATATGCTGCGGAGCGCCGTCACGGCTTCGTCCTGGTAGCCTTCGTTCGCCGCGAGCGCGGCCCTGTCCATCGCGCGCGCGATATGGTCGGGATCCGATTCGGGTCGAGGTTGCCGGAGGGACGCCAGGTGCTGCGCCGCGAGCTTATCCGCTTCGTCCGCGCGGCCGGTCGCACGATAGGTTCGCAGCAGCGCGGGCAGACCCTGCGCACCGCCCAGCAGCGCCGTTCCCAGTATGGGGATCGGGTTGGTCTCCCGGAGCGGACCGATCCTGGCATACACCGCGGCGGCTTCCGCGTGGCGGTCCTGCACGGAAAGCCAGAATGCGACGGGCCCGAGGGTCGCTGAATCCACCCGTCCCAGGGCTTCGATGTCCCGGGCGATGGCGTCCACTGCGAGCCAGTCGCCCGACGCCGCGGCCAGGCGAAGCGAGAGCTGCAGAGTTCGGTCCGGCACCCAGCCGCGTCGACGCTGCGAGCTCATTCAGCGCCCGCGCACGGGCGTTGTCCTCGACCATCATCAGGGGAAGTATCGCGGCCGTCAGTGCGATGTTCAGGTTTCCGGCCTGCTCGATGGCAAACGCCGCTTGATAGGCCTCGGTCGGCATCCCCCGCGCCACG
>CAWIDH010000005.1:0-132203 GCA_963834855.1 uncultured Gammaproteobacteria bacterium
CGTGACGGACCTGCAGATCGCGAAGAAGAAGCGCGGACTGCTCGCCTACACACCGGTCGGGTTCGTCGTGGATGTCGGCGTGAAGGCGCTGCAGGATTTCATGACCAAGTACGACCTGCTCGATATGTCGTTGCAGACCGAAATCCAGGACAGTGCGAGTCAAAAAGTACTTGCAGCTGCGGTCCTTCAGCGAGGCAAGACCGCGGGCGCAACGAAGCCGATTCCATTCGATACGCTCGTGGCGGTGACGAACGAGTTCGGCGAGCGATTCGCCTGCAGGCTCGACAACGGTCACGTGGCCGCTGCCCAGCGCATCGACTGCACCGATCCAGCCACGCGCAAGGCACGACCGAGCGTCATCGCCCAGCAACCGTAGCGTAGTCGCCTCCGGGGCGCCCTGGCGCGTCCCGGAGGTGTCTGGCTTACGGCGTGTGAGCATGGACGTCTGAATTCCGATGCGACGACGCACAACTGCCCTGGAGCCAAAATGTCGCCCGCTCATCAGTTAACTCGGACCGGCGCAACTGCGTTCGTACTTTGTCTGGCAGTTGGTTTCAATCCGGCTGCCGTCGGCGCAGACGAGGCTGCCGCGGCCCCGGAACAGGCCACCGCAACACCCGTAAACCGCCCGCGCATCGGTCTGGTGCTCGCCGGCGGCGGCGCGAAGGGCGGCGCTCACGTCGGCGTGATCAAGGTGCTCGAAGAGCAGCACGTGCCGATCGACTGCATTGCCGGCACGAGCATGGGCGCGCTGGTCGGAGGTGGTTATGCGGCGGGGATGCCAGCCGCAGCGCTCGAAACCTTCATCACGGGCATCGACTGGAACTTTGTCGTCGGCGGCGTCGGCCGGCGGCCGCTCGAGCCCATCGAGCAAAAGCGCCTCAAGATGGCGGCAGGCTCGGATTTCACGCTGGGCGTGCAGCATGGCCAGCTCGTCGCGCCTGCCGGGCTCGCCGACACCAGTGCCATCGACGACCTGCTCAGGACCTACGTAGCCCAGGCCCGCACGGTTGCCGATTTCGACCGGCTTCCTATTCCGTATCGCGCGGTTGCTACGGACATGGTGACCGGCAGCATGGTCGTGCTCAAGGAAGGCGACCTCGCGACGGCGATGCGCGCAAGCATGGCCATTCCGGGGGCATTCGCGCCCGTGATCCTCAAGGACTACATCCTGACCGATGGAGGCCAGGTCAGGAACATTCCCGTCGATGTCGCCCGCGAGACATGTGCGGACGTCGTCATTGTCGTGAACCTCGTCGAACCGTCGACACCCCCGGAGAAGCTGGTCCAGGCTACGCAGCTGCTCACGCGCAGCATGGAAGTGATGCTCGAGGCGAACGAGAACATCCAGCTTGCCACGTTGACGGATCAGGACCTCCGCATCGACGTGTACATGGGCGACATCGGCACCGCGGATTTCACTCGCGTACCTGACACGATTCCGCTCGGCGAGCAGGCGGCACGCAAAGTCGCGGACAAGCTGGCCCGCTATTCCGTCGCCCCTGCGGAGTACGTCGCATGGCGAGAGCGCGTGACGATGCACCAGGCCGTCGATGTGCGAGTTGCGCAGATACGATTCGAGGGACTCGAGAAGGTCAATCCCGAATACCTGCGGAGCCGGACGCGAATCCGACCGGGCGATGACGCCACAATCGACGCGATCAGCAGCGACGCCATGCGGATGGCGGTGCTCGACGACTTGGACTCGGTCGCGTATCGGCTCGAAGGCGACGCCTCCAACCCGACTCTCGTGTGGATGCCCAACGAATCATCCGTCGGGCACGACGTGTTGCGTCCGAGCATGGGCATTTTCGCCGGCGGCGCCGGCGACTACAAGTTCCTGCTTGGCGTCCAGCACGTACGGCACTGGCTCAACGACCGCGGGGGGCAGTGGCGAAACACCGTGCAGGTGGGTTACGAGACATTGTTCCGGACCAGTCTTTACCAGCCGTTCGACGTGGCCCAGCGCTACTTCGTGGAACCGACGCTGTTTGCTTCGCGCACGGTCGAAGATGTGTACGTGGATGGCGATGCCATCGCGGTTTACCGATTCATCGACCTTGGAGGTGCCGTCGAATTCGGCGTCAATGCTGGAAACACCGCCCAGTTCCGGGTCGGTTATGTGACGAGCAAGCGAAAGTCGGACTTACGAACGGGGATTGGGAATTTACCGGATGTCGGCGTGCGTCTGCCCGAGTTCGATCTGCAGGACGCGGGCATCGTGGCGCGCGCGACGTACGACTCGCGAGATCGGGCGAGCTTCGCGCTGCATGGACTCTCCGCCGAGGTTCAATACACGCGAATCGACGAGTCGCTTGGCGCGGATCGCGACTGGAGCAACATCGAAGCCGGGGTCCGCAAGGCCGTGCCGTTCGGGAAACATGCGATCTGGCTGAGTCTCGCGGGCGGAGCCGACCTGGGCGACGATCCCGTCCCTGGCGATCGCGCGTTCTCGCTCGGAGGGCCCCGGACATTTCCGGCATATCAGATCGACGAAGTGCGGGCGCGTGAATACTGGTTAGCCGACGCGAGCGTTGTCTGGCGTCTCTTCGAACTGTCGGCTCTCAAGAACCAGGCCATCTACGGCGGATTCGGGGTGCAGGCCCTCGGCGCCTACGACCGAGTGGATCGAGTGGAAGACGATGAAATCTATGGGGTGTCGGCCTATATCGGCGGTCCCACGCCCATTGGCAATTTCACGCTCGGAATTGCCGGCGCATCCGACAGTTGGGGCGTCTGGCTGCTGCTTGGCCGCCCTGTCGGAAAGGGCTCGATACTCGACGACGGGCTGTTCCGTTGACGAAATCATGACTCCTGCGTGAAAACCAAACCGGCCAGACCTTGATTCAGTTTTCTTGGAGGAATGCGACGATGGCAATCGTGTACAGCAGGAAGAAGGTGACCAGCGGCACTGTCGCTGGCGCTCAGTGCGCTGGCACCGATTCAGGTACAGGCCCAGGGCGCCGCTGTGGATCCGGAAGCCGCCACGCTCGTCAAACGCATGACGGACTATGTCGGCGCGCTCAAGCAGTTCGGGGCTGAGACAGAGCACGTCATCGAGGTCGTGCTGGTATCCGGCCAGAAACTGCAGTTCAGCAGCGCGTCCCGCATCGTGGTGCAGCGACCCAACAAGCTGCGTGCCGAACGTGTCGGCGACATCATCAGCCAATCGTTCTATTACGACGGCCGCGTGCTCACGCTTTCCAACCCGAATGAAGGCTACTACGCAACGGTGCCGGCGCCGCCGGCGATCGATGCGATGCTCGACTTTGCACGCGACACGTATGACGTCATCGCGCCCGCCGGGGACTTGATCAGCGACAATGCTTACGCGCGCTTGATGGAGGATACGACGGCCGGCTTCGTAGTCGGCAAGTCGGTGATCGGCGGCGTTCGTTGCGACCATCTCGCCTTCCGCGGTCTTGGCCTGGATTGGCAGGTCTGGATCGAGGACGGCGACAAGCCGTTTCCGCGGAAGTACGTCATCACGACCCTCGACGTCGCCGGGGCGCCGCAGTACGAGGTCGTCATGAACAACTGGACGACTGCGCCCGACGTCAGTGCGAGCCAGTTCGAGTTCACGCCGCTGACGGGCGCCACAAGAATCGAGTTCCTCCCGGCCGGCACCAAAGGAGCGGCGCAATGACCAGGCTTCTCAAGGTGACGACAATGGCGGCCACGTGCGTCGTGGCGTTTTGCGCCGATGTGACGCCCGACGCTGTGCTCGGTTTCCGGTTCCTTTCGGACGCGCATGCGGTCGTCGGCGCACCCGTGACGCCCGGGAGCGTCGCAGGCGTTGCGCGGCGCACGACTCGTCGGACGGTCGCCGTAGCCAGCACGACCACTGCTACGACAAGCAGCGCACAGGCCGCGACGACACAGCAACAAGCCGCGACGGCACAGCAGCAGTCCGCCACGGCTGCCCAGCAATCTGCGACAGCCCAGCAGCAGTCAGCGACGGCACAGCAACAGGCCGCCGTCGCGCCACAAGCGGCCCCGGCGGCCGGCGAGGCATTGGCCCTTGGGACGGTCGTCGCAGCGCTGCCCGCGGGCTGCACGCAGATGACATCTGGCGGCGTGCAGTATTCCAAATGCGGGGCGAACTATTATCGCGCTGTATTCCAGGGCAACAATCTCGTCTACGTTACGGCACAGCCGTGAAACCCAGCGCCGTGTCAGCCACATGCCGTGCAACCGTTCCCTACGGCCGCCGGGATTCCGTCGCCGTGGGGCTTTGTTTCGCAGCGGCGCTTTTCGCTGAGGATGGTAGTGGTTGCCAGCCGCAACTAATCCGGACCAACAATCATGGCTGGACTGCGCGCCTCGTTCGCCAACAAGTACCTCGATCCAGCGACCAGCCTCGGCGAGCTCGAGCCCCAGCTCGTCGTTGCCGTCGAAGGAAAGAGATCCCTGGTAGAAGAGGCGATTCGCGAGGAAGCGCCGGGCGTTTGCCGTGACATCGAAGCGGTTCGAATCCTCGGCAACGGACCGGCCGGTGTAGCGCAGGCCGCTCGTGAGCTCGACCTGCAGGATCTGCCTGCTGTCGACGCTGACCAGACGCGCCCATTCGATCGAGAGGGTGCCGGCGGCATCCGTCTCGAAGCTCAGCTCGCCGCGATCGAGGCCCTTGACCTCGCCGGTCAGCCGGTCGCCGTTATGGAAAACCACGATATCGGTCTTCGGCGCACCGGTCGCGGCGGCCGAGGCCAGGACGAGGATGAGCAACAGGCAGCCGCGGCGCGCCCGAAGCGATCCCCAGCGCGGCCGTGCGACAGACGACGGGCAATCCATGGTCGCGTCCCTCTATAAAACGCGCCGAACTATGCCACAGCCGGTCGGCCGCCCCCCGTGTCGAGCGCCACCGTCGAGCACGGCGGCTGACCGGGAATCGCACACGGGCGATGCGGATTTGGGGGCCAATGCCTTTTGCGATAGCATCTGACCACTGCAACCCTTCGCAGATAAAACACCTACTAGGGCACACCCCATGAGTTCTTCGAAAATTTCGCCGCGCGCGGTTGGGCGTCGCGGTTTCGGTCGTTGGCTACCGGCGCTCCTCTTCGCCGTGCTTGCGACGGGCGCTTCGGCCGAGGAGCAGGACATAGTGCTGGACTGGCTATGTCCGGGCCGCCGAACCTGCTCGACGACACCTTCATGGCGACGCTCGGCTCGTTCATCCTCGAAGCGGATACTTCGGTACGACTCGACGGCGCCCGCCGGCGAGGTCGGCACCGATTTCGACTGGGAGGAGAACTTCGGCGGCTCGGATGGCAGTCGGTTCCGGGTCGACGGTGCATGGCGGTTTGCCGACCGGCACAAAGTCCGCGGCATGTGGTTCAACTACTCGCGGGAACGATCCACGGTGTTCAACGAGGAGGTCGACTGGGGCGACGTGACCTTCCCGGTTGATGTCACGGTCGAAGGTTTGTACGAGTTCGATATCTACGAACTGGCATACGAGTACGCATTCCTGCGGCGCGAAAACCTCGAGCTTTCGGGTTCGATCGGCCTGCACCTCGCGAATTTCAAGGTCGGGATGTCGGCCGAGGTCGAGACCGGCGGCGGCACGGGCACCGCGGAGATCGGCGACGAAGGGGAGCTCAACGCCCCGCTGCCCGTGATCGGTGGCCGCGCCATCTGGCGCATCAGCGGCGACTTCTGGCTCGACGCGATGGTCCAGTTCTTCGCGCTGGAGTATGAGAACGTCGACGGCCGGCTGATCGACACGCGAATCGGTGTCCTCTGGCAACCGCGGAAATGGGGCGGGATCGGTATCGGGTACAACCGCTTCGACATCGACGTCGATGTCGAACGAGACAGGTACCACGGCAAGCTCGAATGGGTCTACGACGGGCCGCAGATCTTCTACAGCGTGTCGTTCTAGCCGCGCTACGGTAAGGCGATTCTCAACCCGCCCGGGCGTTGAGCCGGTCGAAACCGTTGCGCAGCTGCCGGGCCCAGGTCTCCACGGCGCGCCGGAAATCGCCGGAATTGTAGTCGCGACCTCGCGCGCGGCGGCGAAGCCTGCGTTGCAGCATTCTAGTACCGCCCGGGAGCGCGCATTCGTCTGGCGCTGTCCGCTGGCTGGCGGACCCGTCAGAATCGCGCTGCACTCGGCCTGATGCGATCGATGCGTACCGACCAGGCGACCGATGGGACGCAGGAAAAGGACTCACAAGCACCGCCCTTCT
Source organism: uncultured Gammaproteobacteria bacterium (assembly GCA_963834855.1). GTDB lineage: Bacteria > Pseudomonadota > Gammaproteobacteria > Steroidobacterales > Steroidobacteraceae > DATJKD01. The sequence continues at coordinate 6,192 of CAWIDH010000005.1, forward strand.
GCCGCCGCGCCGAGGGCCGACGAGACGACGCGGACCACCGTGTCCCGCAGTCGGATTCCGGCGTTCGCCGTCGTCGTGGTCATCGGGGCGCTCGTGGTCGCAGGCCTTTATGCATGGTCGCGCCATCGGGCCGCATCACAGGCAACCGATAGTGCGGTGAGCCCTGCCGCCCCGACGGCCGATGTCACCTTCGTCGGCTCCGCCGCCTGCGCCGGGTGCCATGCTGAGCAATTCCAGGCCTGGCAGGGTTCGCAGCACGCCCTCGCCATGCAGGTGGCCAGCGAGAACACCGTGCTCGGGGACTTCACCGGCGTGAAGTTCACGCACATGGGCGTCACGTCGGAGTTCTTCCGCAGGGACGGCGCGTTCGTCGTCCGCACCGACGGGCCGGACGGGCAGATCGGCGAATTCGAGGTCCGGCATACGTTCGGTGTTCACCCGCTGCAGCAGTACCTGCTCGAGCTGCCGGGCGGGCGCCTTCAGGCACTATCGATCGCCTGGGACACTCGACCGCGCGAGGCCGGCGGGCAACGCTGGTTCCATCTGTATCCCGGTGAACGAATCGATCACCAGGACGAGCTGCACTGGACGAAACGGCAGCAGAACTGGAACTTCATGTGCGCCGACTGCCATTCGACGAACCTGCAGAAGAACTACGACGCCGCGATGGACACGTATGCGACGCGCTGGAGCGAGATCAGCGTTGGCTGCGAGGCCTGTCACGGCCCGGGTTCGACGCACGTGAAGCTCGCTGGCGAGGGTCGCGCCGGCGGACTGGCAGTGGCGCTCGACGAGCGCCGTGGCGCGACCTGGACGATCGACCCTGCCACGGGCAATGCGCGGCGCAACCCGAGCCGGGAAAGCTCCCGCGAGCTCGACGTCTGCGCGCAATGCCATTCGCGTCGGGGTCAGTTTTCGAACGGGTACCGCGCGGGCGAGCCGTTCCTCGACCACTACCGTCCGGCCCTGCTGAGCGCGGGCCTCTACCATCCCGACGGCCAGCAGCGGGACGAGGTGTACGACTGGGGCTCGTTCCTGTCGAGCCGGATGCATGCGGCCGGCGTGACCTGCAGCGACTGTCACGACCCCCACGCGGCAGCGCTGCGCGCGCCACGTAATGCGGTTTGCGGCCAGTGCCATCAATCGTCGAAATACGAAGCGACGAGCCACCACTTCCACGCGAAGGGATCGACGGGCAGCGAGTGCGTCGCCTGCCACATGCCGACCGAGACCTACATGGTGATCGATCCGCGGCACGATCACAGCTTCCGAATCCCGCGACCCGATCTGAGCGCCGAGCTCGGTGTACCGAACGCCTGCCACGAGTGTCACGGCGACCGCCCCGCCGAATGGGCGGCTGCAGCGATCCGCCAGCACCACCCACAGCCGAAGGCGGGCTTTCAGACCTTCGGCGCCGCGTTTGCGGCCGCGGATCGGGGCGATGCGCGAGCGTCGCAGGCGCTCGTCGCCATCGCCGCGGATCCGGCGAATTCGCCGATTGCCCGGGCTTCCGCATTGGAGCGTCTCGCCCGTCGTCCCGACCAGATCGCCATCGAGGCGGCGCACAGCGCGCTCGCCGATCCGAGCCCACTGGTGCGCGCCGCTGCGCCCGCGGTGATCGAGCGCCTGCCGCCGCTCGAGCGGCGCGCGGTGCTGCCGCTGCTCGCCGATCCGGTTCGCACGGTGCGGCTCGCGGCGGCGAGGGCACTGGCGCCGCTCGCCGCCGATGCCCTGGGCGAGCACGCGGCCGCCTTCGAGCGGGCCGCCCTGGAATACGTTTCAGCGGAACGCTTCAACGCGGACCGCCCGGAGAGTCGGACCAACCTCGGCAACTTCCTGGCCGAGCGGGGTGAAACCGCGGAATCGGAAGCGGAGTACCGCGCCGCGCTTGCGCTCGACCCGCGCTTCGTGCCGGCCTCGGTCAACCTCGCTGAGTTGCAGCGCACCCAGAACCGCGAATCCGACGCTGAGGCGACGCTGCGCGCTGCGCTCGAGGCGGTGCCCGACGACGCGAACCTGCGGCATGCGCTCGGGCTTTCGCTCGTGCGGCAGCAGCGGCCGGACGACGCGCTCCGCGAGCTGGCCGCAGCGGCAGAGGCCGCACCCGACAACCCCCGCTACGCGTACGTCCACGCGGTCGCGCTGCATTCGGCCGGCCGGTTGCGCGAGGCGATTGCCGTGCTCGAACGCGCGGCGCGCACATCGCCGGCCGACCGTGACCTGCTCGAGGCACTTGCGGTGTATTACGGGCAGGCCGGCGATGCCGAGCGGGCGGCGGCCATTGGGGAACGACTGCGACAATTGGACGGGAGAGGTTCACTGCCATGAAGGGCTGTGCATCATCAGGCCAGGCATGAGCCGCGGCGGCGCGTCTCTTGCGCCCAGTGCGTCGCTGGCAAGCCGAGGTCGTCGACACGCAAGTCGTCAGTGAACGACCTGCGTCACTTCCGAATCGACAGGACTGGATTGATTCCACACAGTGCTCAGCCTGCAGCCCTGGCCATCAGATGATCGCCGAACTGCTCCCGCAGACGGTTCTTCTGGACCTTGCCCGTAGCGCCCAATGGAATCGTGTCGACGAAGATCACATCATCCGGCGTCCACCATTTCGCGATCTTGCCTTCATAAAAGGCGAGCAGTTCTTCTCGCTTCAGTTCCGCTTGCGGTTTCCTGACGACGATCAGCAATGGACGCTCGTCCCACTTCGCGTGTTTCGCGGCAATACACGCCGCCTGAGAGACTGCCGGATGTGCCATCGCGATGTTTTCCAAGTCGATTGAGCCTATCCATTCGCCACCAGACTTGATCACATCTTTGCTGCGATCGGTGATTTGCATGAAGCCATCGACATCGATGGTCGCGACATCGCCGGTCGGGAACCATCCTTGCGCTTCGTGATCGAGCTGCAGCGGATTGCCCCCTTCGTTCCTGAAGTAGTCGCGCACCACCCATGGCCCGCGCACCAACAGGTCACCAGATGTCGCGCCGTCCCAGGGCAACTCGATGCCGTCAGCGCCAACGATCTTCATGTCGACGCCAAACACTGCACGACCTTGTTTGGATTGCACGGCATAACGCTCTTCCGGGCACATCTCAAGGTGCTTGGCCTTCATGGTGCCGACGGTTCCGATAGGGCTCAGCTCAGTCATCCCCCAGGCGTGCAATACCGCTACGCCGTATGTTTCCTGGAACTTGCGCAACATGGCCGGGGGGCAGGCCGCGCCACCAATGATGGTGCGTTTCATGCTCGAGAATTGCTGGCCAGTTGCCTCAAGATGGCCAAGCAGGCCTTGCCAGACAGTCGGAACGCCAGCGGAGAGCGTAACCTGCTCGGCTTCGAGCAGTTCATACAGCGATTTGCCGTCCAAAGCCGGCCCGGGGAATACAAGTTTGGCGCCGACCATGCACGCGATGTACGGAAGTCCCCAGGCATTGACATGAAACATCGGCACAACTGGCAGGATCACGTCGCGCGCCGAGCAGTTCAGCGCATCCGGCAGCGCGGCCGCATAGGTGTGCAGCAGCGATGAGCGATGGCTGTACAGGACCCCTTTCGGGTTGCCCGTCGTGCCAGAGGTGTAGCACAGCGTACTGGCGGCGTCCTCGTCGAGAATCGGCCAGGAGTAGTCGGACGAACCCTGCTCGATCAGGTCTTCGTAGCACAGCAGGTTGTCAATGCCGGCGTCCTTCGGCATGTGGGCGTGATCGGTCATGGCGATGAACGCCTTGACCGTTTTGCAGCGGCCGGCGACGGCTTTGATCAACGGCAGGAAGGTCAAGTCGAAGAAGATGTACTGGTCTTCGGCGTGATTCGCGATGTAAGCGACCTGGTCTTCATGCAGGCGAGGGTTGATGGTGTGCAGAATGGCACCCATGCCGGAGACGCCGTAGTACAACTCCAGGTGACGATAGCCATTCCATGCCAGCGTGCCGATCCGGTCGGAGGGCTTGACACCCAGGCTGGTCAGCGCGCTGGCCATCTGGCGCGCGCGACGGTGGCAGTCACGGAAAGTGTAGCGATGGATATCGCCCTCCACCCGCCGGGACACGATCTCCGTATCGCCATGATGGCGGTCGGCATGCACGATGAGTGAGGAGATCAACAACTGCTTTTGCATCATCAAGCCATTCATGGCATCGTTCCCGTTCGATGGAATGATCTGTCAGATCAGTTGAATGCCGTGAGGTCTTTCGGCTTGATGCCATGCTGCTCGCAATAGGCAAGATAGCGCTGCAGCGCGGTCTTCCAGTTTTCGAGCGCGACGATGTTGTCCTTCTCGTCGAGGAACACGAGATCGCCGGTCATCTGAACCAGTATGACCACATATCCGTCTCCGCCTTCCGTGCTGACGACTTCAGGCGTGTGGGTCGATGCGGCGGTCTCGTACACGATGCTGCCGGGCCCGGCGACCCAATCGTGCTCCTTGTATTTCCACTTGCCTTCGATCGTGTAGACCATGACCGTACCGGTGTGGTGGTGCCTGGGCAGTTGCATGTCGAGCGGCGCCTTCATCAGTACGATCACATTCACCCCGGATCGGGTCAAGCTTGAAGTACTTCAGCAGGACGTTTTCTGCATAGGGCGTAAACGGTACCCACGGCAGCGATTCGCCATCGATGACTGCGGTGTCGACGTGTTCGTAGAGCATATCTGTCTCCATTGGTGTGGTTGAGGTCGAAAATTGGTGAACGTGCCAGGGCTGCCCGCCTGTCTATGGGCGGATGCCCTGGATTCGCCGGAGGGAACCGTTCGGCTCAGGCCAGCGGGGTGCCCGTGAGGGTGGCGCGAAGCATCTTTCTTGGCGCACTGCCGTAGTCAGCCACTGCGTAGTGCTGAACCTGCAGGTTGTCCCACATGGCAACCGTGTTGGTTCTCCACTTCAGACGTACCTGGTATTCCGGAATCGCGGCCTGAGAGGTCAGATAGTTCATCAGATGATGAGCCTCCGGCATGAAGTCCTGGCCGTATCGGATGTCCTCGAAGTTGAAGAAATTCGAGAAATGGGTCGTGAACGCCGAGTTGACGAACAAAACCTTTTCGCCCGTCTCAGGATGGGTGAGCACAACCGGGTGCTCAGCGCCGGGGTTCTTCGCGGCCATCGCGTGACGTTCTTCGATCGGCAACTGGGCGCCAAAGGTGTGCTCGGCACTGTGCTTTGCGTACAAGCCATCGATCCGTTGCTTGATGGTGTCGGGCAGGTTTTCATAGGCCATCACCATGTTGGACCAGATGGTGTCTCCGCCGGTTTCCGGACCCAGTTCGCGGCGCAACACCGCTCCGCGGGGCGGCGCCTTCTTGAAGGTGACATCGGCATGCCAGATGTTTTCGCGGCTGGCCTTTTCGACGTAGTTGGGCTTGCTCGGGTCGAGATTGCGGTACAGCATCAGCAGCTTGTCCGCCTCCGGATGGCTCGGAGCAAGGGGATGGGCTTCCAGTTCGCCGAATTGCGCGGCGAAGTTCTGTTGCTCCATCGGCGAGATGTTCTGATCGCGAAAGAACAGTACTTTATGCTTCAGCCACAGCGCCCGGATTTCGGCAATGACGTCAGGATCCAGCGCGGCATCAGCCAGGCTGATGTTGCTGAGTTCGGCGCCGATGGCGGGCGTGCAAAGCTCCACCTTGATCGAATGCCGGCGCACCGATGGCCGGATAATGGCCGGCGCCGTGGGCGTGGCTTGTGAAGTAGCGTCTTGGGTTACGCCGGTTGCTGTCATTGATGTCTCCAATCTGTGCTTGTGCGGCGTCCGGCAGATGTAGCTTGTCCCCTGTCAGCGGGGCGGGGCGCCGTTTCGTCGGTCCACGGGCTTCATAGTAGGTATTGAGGCCGCGAGCGCATTTGTGTGGCGGGACAATTTCTTCGCACATTGGGACCCGGAGCCAGGGTCCATGGCTGGAAAGCCGATAGCGACAACGCTCCGGCGCCGTCCGGGCGGCAAAGCCGGCAATCGCGGGAGCAGGCCGGGATCTGTAACGTCAGGAACGTGTAGGTGCGACGGGTTCAGGCAGTGTGGCTGCTGGAGACGGGACGCGTCAGATGCCCTCGAACCTGCCTTCCTACTTATGCGAGATGGGCCGGGCTGCCGCCTTGCTCTCCCGGTAGTGGGCGGCCCAATCCGAGGGTGTCCTGCCAAACTGATCGCGGAACCAGCGAGAAAAGTCACCGGCAGAGGAAAAGCCGAGGAGTTCGGCGACCTCATACAACCTGCGTTTGCTGTTGGCCAGATACTCCTCGGCGAGTTCAGCACGTACAGCATTGATGATCGTTGTGACACTCTCACCCTCGGCCGCCAGTTGTCGGTTAAGGGTGCGTCGATGCATGCCAAGATGCTGGGCAACCCGATCTGCCGAACAAAGTCCGCTTGGCAGCAGCATCCTGACGATCTGGCGCGCCCGCTGCGCCGGCTCGTCGGGGAAGTTGGCGAGCTGCATGTCCAGCCATCGTCTCACCTCGCGATTCAGCGTCGGGTCTGCAGCAGGGATTGGCATGTCCAGGTCGCGGCCGCGACAAACGATGGCATTGCATTCCTGTGAAAACTCGATAGCTGTTCCCAGCACGCGGCGGTGCACTTCAAGGCTGGCGGGCCGCTCGTGGGTGAAACTGATCCTTACCGGCCGGAAGGTATCGCGACTCAGCACGCTCAACGTCCGCAGTCCGATGCCGGTCGACTGTTCGATAGCCTGGCGGCAGACGCCGTGGCGCTGCATATTCACACCCACATGCAGCAGCACGACGTCGCCTGCGTCGTCAAGCCGCAATTGCACGCCGGCATTGTGCAGTCGCATGTAGCGGACACAAGATTGCACTGCTGCGCGAAGCGTTGGCTCTTCCCGGATCACCAGCGCCAGCATGCCCAGGTTGGCCAGGCTTCTCGTTTCCGCGAGCAACAGTCCGAAGGCCTCTTGGCCGGACAGGCGTGCCGACTCCTCCAGCAGCCACCCAACCGAATCGGCACTAATCATCATATTCGGATCGTCGAGGACCCTGGCCGGCAGCTTGGCCATCCGCAGCATCCGAAACGGATCGAGCCCCACTGAACGGGCAACGTGTTCATAGTCGGTAAGGCTGGCACTTCGCGTCAAGGCATGCATGCACCGTCACCTGTCCCAATTTCACAAGATCATGTCCTGAGAAGCTTAGTTAGCGCAGGCTGTCAGGGCTATCTTTGAGGCCGAGAACTTCGAAAGATGGATTAGACAATGGACACGAGCGCTGCAATGCACATCGGTCAGCCGCGCGCCGCATTGGGGCAAGTGGATGCCGACGACCCCGACGCATTCAATCACTGCTTTGCCGAAGTCAACGGCATTCGCATGCATTACATCGACGAGGGGCAGGGCCCGCTCGTCATTCTGCTGCATGGTTTTCCATACCTGTGGTACATGTGGCGGCGCCAGATCGTGGCTTTGGCCGAGGCCGGCTTTCGGGTCGTCGTCCCCGATCAACGGGGATTTGGGCAAACCGATCGGCCAGATTCCATTGAAGCCTACGACATGAGTCAGGCAGTCGGAGACATGGTTGGCTTGATGGCGGCCCTGGGTGAAACGTCCGCGGTGATCGTCGGACACGACTTGGGCGCATGGGTGGCTCAAGCGGCGGCCATGCTGAGGCCGGATCTGTTCCGCGGCCTCGTGATGCTCAATACTCCGGTGCCACCGCGCGGAAAGGTCAAACCGACCGTCGGCTTGCGGGAAATGGCGAAGGGCAGGGTGTACCACCACCTGTACTTCCAGCAGATCGGCAAGCCGGATCGCGAGTTGGCCAGCGATCCGCGCAAGACATTGCGTAGCATCTTCTACTCGGTCTCCGGCAGCGCCGTCGGCGCCGAACGCTGGCGCCTGTTCCTCGAACCCGGCGAGCCCATTCTCAACGCCTTCACTGAGCCGAAGGAGTTCCCGTCATGGTTGAGCGCACGGGCGATCGACTACTACGTCGATGAATACACGCGCACAGGATTTACCGGTGCCCTGAACTACTACCGCTGTCGCGACCGGAACTGGGAAATCACAGCGTTTCTCGACGGCGCCGTGGTCCGCCAGCCGAGCCTGTTCATCGGTGGCGCTGCCGACCCGTCCCTCGAACCGATCGAAATCCGCGGTCTCTACGACCGGCTCGACACCTATCTACCCGGACTGCAGAAGAAGGTGCTGCTACCCGGCGTGGGCCATAGCGCGGCGGAAGAACGCGCTGATCAAGTCAACGAATTGCTCCTGGAATTTCTCGAGCAGCTAGAGCGCTAGCGTCCAGCGCTGGCCGATGCCGCTGAGGCGCACGGCGCGCTCGGGTCGCGCAAGACCACCGGCGCCACCGTGCTGGTGCCCTGAGCGCCACCGCCCGACAACTCGAGGTTCCAATGCACACGCACTCGCTAGATGGGAAGCAGGGGTCTGCCGACAGCTACCTGTTCGGCCGCCGCCAGGCCTGGTTCGCCTTCGCGATGACGATCGCGCTGATGGTGTTCGACTATGTCGACCGCCAGGTGATCGTCTCGCTCTTTCCCCACATGAAGCAGGACTGGGGCCTGTCCGACAAGCAGCTCGGGGCGCTGGTCTCGGTGGTGTCGCTCACCATCGCGCTCGGGGCACTGCCGGTGGCGCTGTTCGCCGACCGCACCAGCCGGGTCAAGAGCATCGTCGTGATGGCCACCGTCTGGAGCCTGGCGACGATCTCGTGCATGTTCACGCGCAGCTACGGCCAGTTGCTGGCCGCGCGCGCGCTGATCGGCCTGGGCGAAGCCGGCTACGGCTCGGCCGGCGCGGCCTTGATCGCGAGCCATTTCCCGGCGCGCATGCGCGGTGCCCTGATGGCAGGCTTCTTCGCCGCAGCCTCGGTGGGCTCCGTGCTCGGCGTGATGCTCGGCGGCTTGATCGCGGCGCACTGGGGCTGGAAGGCCGCGTTCGGCGTGGTCGGCTTTCCCGGCTTGTTGCTGGCCCTGCTGTACCTCAAGGTGCGCGACTACCGGACCGTGGAGCTCACGCCCCGGCAGGATCGGGCCATGCGCTCGACGCGCAGCGCCGCGCAGGCCATCGTCAAGGCGCTGGTTCGCTCGCGCTCCATGCTGTGGGTGTGCGTGGGCGGTGCGGCGCAGGTGCTCGTGCTCTCGGCCGTCTGGTCGTGGCTGCCGAGCTTTCTCAACCGCGAGTACGGCCTCGCGCCCGACCAGGCGGCCGTCAAGGCGGCGCTCGTCGTGCTGTGCGGCGCCATCGGCGGCGTGGTGTGGGGGGCGGTCGTCGACCGTGCCGGCGCCCGCCACCCGCACGCCAAGCTCTACGCGATGGCGCTGCTGTGCATCGCCTCGTTGCTGGTGGTGGTTGCCGCCTTCGGCGCTCCGCTCCTCGGGTTGCAGATCACTGCGCAGGCCCGGTTCGGGCTCATCGCCCTCGGCGGCTTCCTGATGACCTGCACCGTCGGCCCGGTGACGGCGATCGTGATCGACGTGACCCACCCCGCCGTGCGCGCCACCGGCGCATCGGTGCTGGCGCTGTTCTTGAACCTGTTCGGCCTGGCCGCGGGGCCCTTCATCGCCGGCGTGCTGTCGGACGCCTGGGGACTGACGGCTGCGTTGACGGCCATGCCGGCGTTCGGCCTGCTGGCGCCGCTGGCCTTCAGCTTCGCCGCGCGAACCTACGAGGCCGACATGCGGCGCGCCGGCCAGCCCACCGACGAGCCGGCCTCGACCCCCGCAGCGGGCGCGCGCAATGCGCTTGCCTGAGCCGCCCTCTCCGACGCTGAGGCGACGCTGCGCGCTGCGCTCGAGGCCGTGCCCCGCGACGCGAACCTGCGCTGTGCATCATCAGGCCAGGCATGCGCCGTCCAGTTCGGTGAGGTTGCCGACGCGTTGGACGTCCGACTCGTAGCTGCGCGATGCGACGATGAAGAGCAGGGCCGCGAGCGCACCGAATGCCGGTATCAGGGTAAGCGCGCTATCGAGACCGAACGCATCGGACAAGGCACCCGCGATTGCCGGTCCGGCCGCGAGCCCCAACAGGTTCTGAAACAGAGACAGCACCGCCGCGCCGGTCGCACGTAATCCCGGGTGGGTCAGATCGATCACGATGGCGGAGACCGGCCCGACGGTGCAGGTCATCAGGAAGCCGCCGAGCGCGATGAGCATGAACTGCGCGCCGTTGGGGAGTGCGCTACCCGTTGCCGCGAAGGTCGCGCCCAGTATCAGCATGGTGAGCACGCACATTCCCGCCATGACTTAGAGTCTGAGCTGTGAGCGTCGCGTGCCGACGCGATCGACCACCATTCCCCACACCAGGCTGCCTGCTGCGCCGATGAGCACGACGAGCGCGGCACGCACTCCCGCGACGTCCGGCGCCATGCCGTGAAAACGATTGAGAAAGCTCGGCAACCACGCCCAGATCGCCGACACCACGATCAATTGCGAGGCGGCACCCAGGCACACCCACAACGTGGTGCGCGACCGGAGCAGCGACTTCACGGCGAACGCTGCCACACCGCCCGATTCGGCCCGGGTCGGCACCAGCGCAACGGTGCGGTAGTCACGCACCTTGAAATACAGGAGTGCCAGCAGGAGCCCCGGAAGTCCGACGACACCGAAAGCGGCCTGCCAGCCCCAGCGCGCGGCGATGAGGCCTCCCAGCATCACGCCGAGCACCGAACCGACAGAAGCCGATGCGAAGAATGCCGCGAGGAGACCCGCGCGCAGCCGCGCCGGAAAGAGGCCGGCAATGAGCGCCGCACCGACCGATCCGTATCCCGCCTCGCCCAGTCCGACCAAGGCGCGCGCTGCCATCAGCTGGCCGTAGTTGCGCGTAAAGAGGCACGAAATCGTCGCCAGGCTCCACACGGTCGCCATGACGACGATGCTCCGGACGCGGCTCCAGCGATCGGCGAGGAGCGCAACGGGCAGAGCGGCGAGTGCAACCGTCACCGACACGATCGAGACCAGCGCGCCCAGCTGCGTGTCGGAAAGCCCCCACTCGGCCTTGATGTGCGGGAACAGCGACACGATCACCTGGCGGTCGAGGTAGTCGACCATCATCAGCGCCATCGTCATCGCAAACGCGAACCAGGCGTGGCCCCGGCCGACGGGGTAGCCATTGTCCGAGCTCGCAGCGTTTTCGGTGTGCAGCAGGTTCATGTGCGAAGAATCGGGAATGCGTGCCGCAGCTACGGTACCAGCACCGTGGCGCCGGTCGTCTTGCGCGACTCCAGCGCGCGGTGCGCCTCGGCCGCCTCGGCGAGTGCAAGGACCTGTTGCGGTTCGCCGGTGACCTTGCCAGCGAGCACCAGGGCGAACAGCTCATCCGCCATGGCAAGCATGTGCGTGCGCGGCGTCGCGTAATGAACCATGGCGGGCCGCGTGACCCAGAGCGAGCCCTTGGTGGCAAGTGTCATCGTGTCGATGACCACGGGGCCTGACGTCGTGCCATTGCTCACCAGTGTGCCGCGCACCTGCAGGCTGTCAATCGAGGCCTGCACCGTGTCCTTGCCCACCGAGTCGTAGACCACCGGCACGCCCTTGCCGCCGGTGATTTCGCGGACCCGCTGCGCGATGTTCTCGCGCGAGGTGACGATGGTGTGCGTGCACCCATGAGCGCGCGCAATCGCCGCCTTCTCGTCCGAGCTCACCGTGCCGATCATCGTGACGCCCAGCGCGCGTGCCCATTGGCAGGCGATGAGACCAACGCCGCCCGCGGCCGCGTGGTACAGGATTGTCTCTCCGCCATTGAGCGGATACACCTGCCGGAACAGGTACTGCACCGTCATGCCCTTCATCATCAGCGTCGATGCCGTGCGGTCGGAGATGCCGTCGGGCAACTTGATCAGCACGTTGGCCGGCATGACGCGAACGTCGCAGTAGGCGCCCTGCGGCCCGAGAAGGTAACCGACCCGGTCGCCCACCTGCACTTCCGTTACGCCGGGGCCGATGGCCTCGACCACGCCTACGGCATCGGAGCCGAGGCCGTTGGGCAGCGGCAGCGGGTAGCGACCGGTGCGGAAATAGACATCGATGAAATTGACCGCTATGTACGTGTGCCGCACACGCGCTTCGCCCGGGCCGGGATCGGCGACCTGCACGGACTCGAGCTTGAGTACTTCCGGGCGTCCGGTTTCATGAAAACGTATGGCGTTTGGCATCGTGCCCTCGAAGGCGTCCGGTGAATGTCACGAACCCGCTGCGGCGCCGGCCGCGAGCTCGTCGATGAACGACACGGCGCGTGGCCACTCACCGAATCCGGACGCCGGATTCAGGTGTCCGACGTCGCCGAGATCGACCAGCCGGCTGCCCCAGCCGTCCGCGAGCGACGCCACGCGGCTGTACTCCGCGAGAGGATCGTTGCGGCTCGCCGCGACGATGCTCGGAAACGGCAGTGCAATGCGCGGCACCGGCAGCCAGCCTGCGGCGGACAGATCGTCGACGGTCGGGAAGCCCGCAGGCATCGGCCGCTCGAAGTCGGGAGGCGCCGCCAGGAGTGCGCCGAGGATTCCGCGGCGGCGCGTCTCCTGCGCCCAGTGCACGACCAGGATCACGCCGCCGCTGTGTGCGACGACGAGGAGTGGGCCCTTCGATCGCGCCGGCGTCCTGCTCGATCGCCCGAACACGTGCTGCGCGGTCGAGATTCTCGCGGCCCATCGGCGGCGACCGTTCGCACGCGATTCAGTCGCGCCGCGAGCAGTGTCTGCCAGTGGTCGTCCACGTGATCGCGCAGGCCGGGAACGATGAGTACCGTGGGAGCCGTCATCAGGCGATGCGCCGCAGGGGGCCGCGCTGGCTGGACTTGCGATTCGGGGCGAAGCCGTTCTTCGCCAACGTCTCGTCGGCGCTGCGGTAGAACTCGCCGATCCGGTAGATCTCGCGGGCTTCCTTGACCGCTGGCGATGTCCCGGCCGAACTCGCGCGAAATGCGCACCAGCTGCTCGACCTGCTTCACCGAGCTCATCTTGGCCTTGCGGTCCTGCGTCCAGAGGTTGTCCTCGATGCCGCAGCGGACGTGCATTCCGAGCGCGATCGCCATCATGTTGACCGGAAGCACGTTCAGCATCGACGTCTCGAAGGTCAGCACCGCGCCGTCGGGCACGGCGCGCACGAAGTTCGCCAGGTTATAGATGTTCGGCTGATCGAAGCCGCCGCCGATCGAAACCCACGTGAGGATCAGCGGCACGTTGCACGTACCGTTGCGCATCATGCGCTCGACGGTCTCCAGCTGCGCGACGTTGGCGAGCTGGAAGTGCGTCTGGATGCCATGGACCGTCAAGCCGCCGGATGTGCTCCTCCACCCACTCGGGACCCGCGGGGATGGTCATCTCGCGGTACGCGCGGTAGAGGTCCGGCCGGGCGAGCGAGGTGCCGGCCAGATCCGCCTCGCACATCTGCTCGACGATGTTCATCTGGTTGGTGTTGATGGCGATCGTCACCTGGTCGGGCGCGGGCTCGAGCTCGGCCAGCATGTGACGCGTGTCGTCGCTCAGCCACTTGGCGATCTCGCCGTCGCCTTCCGGCGCAAAGGAGATCGAGCCGCCGACCTGCAGGATCATGTCCGGCACCGCCACCCGCAGGCGCGCAAGCAGCTCGTTGAACAACGACAGCCGCTTGGAGCCATGGCCGTCGAGCTCGCGCACGTGCACGTGCAGCACGGTAGCTCCGGCGTTGTAGCAGTCGACGGCCTTCTGCACGTGCTCGTGCATGCTGACCGGGATGTCCTCGGGGAAGTCCGCGGGCATCCACTCGGGCCCGTACGGGGCCACGGTGATGACCAGTTTTTCCTGGTTCTCGGGGAACAGCGAGCCGTCGAAAAAGTGCATATGTCGTCCTTCGGGTTATGGCGACTTCGGGGGTTCAGTAAGGTGCGTCGCCGACGATGCCGGCGCGTTCCATCTTGCGGTGACAGGGCGGGTAGTCCATCACTGCGTAGTGCTGCGTGCTGCGGTTGTCCCACATGGCGACGCTGTTCTTTTTCCAGCGCCAGCGCACCTGGTACTCGGGGATCTGCGCCTGGCTGATCAGGTACTGGAGGAGCTGGGCGGCACCGGGCGCGTAGTCCTGGCCGTAACGCACGTTCTCCGCCGTGTGAAAGTTGGTGAAGTGCGTCGTGAAGCTGTTGACGAACAGCACCTTTTCGCCGGTCTCCGGATGCGTGCGAACGACGGGATGCTCGGCATCGGGATACTGCGCCTTCAGTGCGAGGCGCTTTTCGGTCGGCATCGCGGCCCCGAACGTCGCTTCGATGCTGTGGCGGGCGCGCAAGCCTGCGATCCGTTCCTTGATGTGTGCCGGCAGTCTTTCGTAGGCGAGGACCATGTTGGCCCATATGGTGTCGCCGCCCACCTCGGGGCATTCCACGCAGCGCAATACGCAGCCGAACGGCGGTTTCTCGCGCCAGGTGGCGTCCGTGTGCCAGGCATTCTCGTAACGGTCGTTCGGCTTGTCGGGTGACTTGTAGATACGCACGAGGCCCGGATTCTCGGGATCGCTCCCGACCACGGGATGATCCTCGAGCTCGCCGAAGTGACGCGCGAAGGCGACGTGCTCGGCCGGCGTGATGTCCTGATCGCGGAAGAAGAGCACGCGGTGCCTGAGCAACAGCGCGCGGATTTCCGTCATCAGCTCCGGCGTGCGCGCGGCGATACCGAGGTTGACGTTCATGAGCTCGGCGCCGATTGCGCAGGTGAGCGGCTCGACCCGGATCGAGTCTTTCAGGGCAGCCGCGCTGACGATGGCGGGCGCGCCCTGCGTGTTGTCGGGTTTGGCGGTGAGTTTCATGTCAGCCCTGCGAAGCGGTGAGCCGGTCCTGCCAGTCGGGGCGCATTGTGGGCGGGCGCATACGTTGCGTGTTGACGCTGGGTGACATGCGTTTATCATTTGGGGACACGCGAGCGAGGTCCGTGAGCGGCCTGACACGCAGCGCCAGTTTGTCGAGCTTCGGCGAGGCCGCTCGGAAGGCGGGACTCGATCCGGATTCACTGTTGCGCGAGTTCGACCTGCCGCAACGATGTCTCTCCGAGCCGGAACTGTACATTCCGGTCGACTCCGTCCGGCGCCTGCTCGAAGCGTGCGCCGACCGAAGCGGCGTCGAGAGTTTCGGGCTCCGCATGGCGCAGGCGCGACGCCTGTCCGATATGGGCCCGCTGGGACTCCTGATGCGCGAGCAGCCGACCCTGAGGCTTGCGCTCGAGGTGTGCGCAGACTACGCGAACCGGCTGAACGCTGCGCTCCACTTCACGCTCGAGGAGAGCCCCAACGTCGTCATATTGCGTGAGGACCTGCTCCTCCCCGGACCGCTGCGCCAGTCGGCGGAGCTCGCAATCGGCGTCGTGTTTCGCGTGTTACAGACGTTCATGGGGCGGCACTGGCGGCCGTTGCGCGTCTGCTTCTCGCACGATGCCCCCACCGATCGCAGCGAACACGACCGGCTGTTCGGGTGCCGGGTCGAGTTCGGTCACGCTTTCAACGGCATCGTCTGCTCGCGCCGGGATCTCGACGTCGCGAATCCCACTGCCGATCCCGGGCTCGCGCGCCTCGCGCGCCAGATGCTGGACGCCTATCCCCAGCGGGACTCCGACAAGCTCACGGCACAGGTCCGGCGGCTCGTGGTGCGCCTTCTCGGCACCGGAGCGTGCACTATCGAGATCGTCGCACAGCACCTCGGAGTGGACCGGCGCACCGTTCACCGGCGCCTTGCGCACGAAGGCGAAACCTTCTCGCATATCGTCGCCGGCGTCCGGCGCGACCTCGCCACGGTCTTCCTCAAGGATCCGAACCGCAATCTCGCGGAAGTGTCCTCCCTTCTCGGGTTCTCCTCGCTCAGCGGCTTCTCGCGCTGGCATCGTCAGCAATTCGGAGAAACGGCCTCGACGCAACGGCCGGCGCGTCGCCGAACCACCACCGACCGGTGAAGCCAGGCGCCAAACAGGCTGCACTGAGCGTTTACGCCCGTCCCCTAAGGATAAATAGATGTCCCCGATTGCAAGTCCACCGTGCGGTAGCCGCCCTTAGGATGCGCAGCCATCAAACGGTGCGCGCGTCGCACGAGGGGACATTCCGTGGAATTTGCGAAATCCGCTTCACTCTCCGCTTCGATCTGGTCCGCACTGGCGCTCGCAGCAGCGCAGGCATCAGCCCAGGACACTACCACTGCTGAGGTAACGTCCGCCGAGATTCCATCCGCGCAGCTCGAGGAGATCGTCGTTTCGGCGACCAAGCGCGAGGAATCGCTGCAACGAGTGCCGGTGTCGGTCAACGCAATCTCCGGCGACCAGTTGAAGCAGAGCGGCGTCGTGCGCCTGCAGGACATGCAGCTGCCGAGCCTGACGGTGCAGGAAGGCGGCATCGGCAACAGCGTTTTCATCCGCGGCATCGGCTCGGGCATCAATCCGGGCTTCGAGCAGTCCGCCGGCACGTATGTCGACGGGATCTATCGCGGTCGCGCGCAGCAGTCGCGTGCGCCGCTGTTCGACGTCGAGCGGGTCGAATTGCTGCGTGGACCGCAGACGACCCTGTTCGGCAAGAACAGCGTCGCGGGCGCGATCAACGTCACCAGCGCCAAGCCGACGTCGACGCCCAGTGGCTACGTCACGGGCACCTACGATTTCGAACTGGAACAGACCGACCTCGAAGGCGCAATCTCGGGTCCGCTCGGCGATCGCGTACGCGGGCGTCTCTCCGGACGCGCACTCTCCGCGGACGGCTTCGTCGAGAATCTCACGATCGGTGGGGGCGAGCCCAGCCGCGACGACACGAGTGTTCGCGCGCAGCTCGAGTTCGATGCCACGGACAACCTGGTGGCGACGCTCAAGGCGGAAGTGAGCGAGTTCGACAAGGAAGGTCGCGGCATCGAGATCTACAACGAGCGGCCGGCCACCGCGGGGCCCTTCGCGGGCCGGACATATGCGGAGATTCTCGCCGCGCTGGGCTCGGATCCTTCCGTGCTCAACAACACGCTCGATTACCGCCGCTCCGGCGGGGCCGAGACCAGCAACAACAAGAGCGAAGAGTACGCGCTGACGCTCGACTGGCAGCTCGGCGGGGGTACCCTGACCTCGATCACCGGGTTCTCGACCTACGCCTTCGACGAGCTGTGCGACTGTGACTTCACGGGAGCGAACGTCTTCAACGTCGGACTCGACGAAGACTTCGATCAGCTCAGCCAGGAGATCCGTTTCGCGTCCCCGCAGGGCAACACCCTCGATTACATCGTCGGCGCCTACTACGAAGACACCGAGCTCAAGTACCGCGACTCGATCCTGGTCGACCAGGGAAGCCTGCTGGTGCCGCTGATCAACGCCAGGCAGCCGGGCGCGGGCACCCTGATCGGCAATACTTCGACGCCCCGCGTGTTCAGCCAGGAAGGGACCGGGACATCCGTATTCGGGCGTCTCACCTGGAACGCGACGGATGCGCTGCACCTGAATTTCGGCGTGCGCGCCGCGTACGAGGAGAAGGAGGCGACCCGGGATCTGACGATCGCCGCCATCGACGGCACGCCGCTCGCCGGCATGCAGGCCGTCGTCGCGCCGGCCGTCTATGCCTCGGTGTTCAACGTCAGGCCCCACTCGCTCAGTGGTAAGCGCGACGGCTGGAAGACCATGCCATCGTTCAGCGTGCAGTACGACCTGGCCGACGATGTAATGGGATATCTCTCGTACGTGCAGGGATTCAAGTCGGGCGGGTTCGATGCACGCTCGAACAATCCCACTTCCCCGCCTGCCACGGTCTGCTCCGCGCCGAACACGCCGGTGGGTTGCGTGCCGGCTGCGGGCGTCGGCAGCTTCGAGTTCGAAGACGAGGACTCGCAGAGCTACGAGGCCGGCCTGAAGTCGCGCTTCGCCGATGATCGCGCGGAGCTCAATCTCGCGTACTACTTCACCGACTTCAAGGACCTTCAGGTCAGCACCTTCGACGGCGTGCTCGGCTTCAACGTGAGCAACGCCGGGGCGGCCGAGATCCAGGGCGCCGAGCTCGACGGGCGCTGGAAGGTGGCCGACAGCCTGATGCTGCGCGGCTCGCTCGCGTGGACGGACTTCGAGTACAAGGAGTTCTTCGGCCAGTGCTACATCGGCCAGACACCCGATGCGCCGGATGGCCGCAACTGCGACTACGCCGGCAAGACCAACATCTTCGTGCCCGATCTTGCGGGGAGCGTTGCACTCGACTGGTCCGTAGACCTCGGATCGACGCTGCAGCTCACGACCACGCTCGAGACGGTCTACAGCGGCGCGTATTACCCGCAGGCGACGCTCGATCCTGCAACAAGGCAGGACTCGTACGCCAAGTTCAACGCGCGCATCGCACTGGCTCCGCTCGAAGGCAACTGGGAGATCGCGCTGCTCGGCCGCAACCTGACCGACGAGGCCGTGACCGGCTACGCCGCGGACATTCCGCTCGCGGCGCGCACCTTCGGTGCGGCCAGCTACGGTTCGTTCGTGGCGCCACCGCGCAGTGTTGCACTGCAGGCACGCTTCAGCTTCTGACCGGTTCGACGATCGTCGACTTGAAGGCCGCGCGGCCGCAGGCTGCGCGGCTTCTTTTTTTGCAGCCGGGCGGATGCAAATCCCCCTAAAGGTAAGGCAGGTGGCTTTAGCCATTCACCGGACTTCAGCTGCACCCAATCGAATTTGTCCGGCATGGGCGGCGGCGGCTCCCACTCCGCTGACCGGGCAGGCAGGCTTGCCGCGGCGAGCATCACGCTGGCGACGGCGACGTCCAAGGCAAAGCGCCTACGCCCCGGTGGCCAGCTCGAAAATGCGGGAATCTACGGCGTTGCTCGACCCTCCGCGCCGTATGCTAATGTAGCAATAGCAAGAAAGAGGGGCGTTAATTTAGACTTCCTTGCGAAGGCTAGCGCCGGAACGCCATGAATTGGGCGCTGCTTCGCCGGATTCCGATCCGAGCCAGGATCAAACTCTTCAGACTGAGGTCTCGCAACTTTTCCAAGAGTTGAACGAAAAAGCTCGACTGGCTGTTTGATGCGCCACCGGTCATATAGGGGAAACCGTGTATGTCGACCTCGAAGAAGTTGGCGGCTGAATTCATCGGTACGTTCTGGCTCGTACTCGGCGGCTGCGGCAGCGCAGTGCTCGCGGCGGCCTTCCCGGACGTGGGCATCGGCCTCGCCGGCGTATCGCTCGCATTCGGGCTCACCGTGCTGACGATGGCCTACGCCATCGGTCACATATCCGGCTGTCATCTGAATCCGGCGGTGACCGTCGGCCTGTGGGCAGGCGGGCGTCACCCTGCCCGCGAGGTCGCCCCCTACATCGTTGCCCAGGTTCTGGGCGCCGTGGCCGGCGCCTTCATCCTCTACACGATCGCTTCTGGCAAGGCCGGTTTCGATCTGGCGGGCGGCCTGGCGTCGAACGGCTACGGAGAGCACTCGCCGGGCGGTTACACATTGGCTGCCGGCTTCGTGACCGAGGTCGTCATGACCTTGATGTTCCTGGTGATCATCCTCGGCGCGACGGACCGGCGTGCGCCGGCCGGTTTCGCGCCGATCGCCATCGGTCTCGGCCTCACGCTCATCCATCTGATAAGCATCCCGGTGACCAACACTTCGGTGAACCCGGCTCGCAGTACAGGCCCAGCGCTGCTGGTGGGCGACTGGGCGCTCGGTCAGCTCTGGCTATTCTGGGTGGCGCCGATCATCGGCGCCGTAGTTGCCGGCTTCCTGTACCGGTGGCTCGGCGAAGAGGGATGATCGACGTCCGCCAGGCGCAGGGCCATTGACCGCCCGAGCGCAGACAGTACGAATACACAAAGGAGTGAATGACATGAAGCGGCTATTCGCAGTATTGATGAGCGTAGCAGTGAGTTCGATGTTCGGCTCTCTGGCCCTCGCAGATGATGATCCGGCCGAGTGTGCGGAAACGATCAAGTTGTTCCAGGACGCCGGCGAAAGCGCCGGCTTCTTCAAGAACAGTTACGGTTATGCGGTCTTCCCGACAATCGGCAAGGCCGGACTCGGCATCGGCGGAGCCCACGGGTCGGGGTGTGTCTATGAGAAAGGCAAGCAGGTAGGCACAGCCAAGATGAATCAAGTGAGCTTCGGTTGGCAGGCGGGTGCACAGGGTTACAGCCTGCTCGTCTTTTTCGAGGATGACAGGGCATTCAAGGACTTCACGTCGGGCAACTTCGAGTTCGGGGCGAAAGCCAGTGCCGTCGCCATCACGGCGGGAGCGTCCGCCGGCGCAGGTACGGGCGGTACGTCCTCCGGCGCAAGCGCCGGAAAGAAGGACGCGACGACCCAGACCCGCACCGGCTATGAGAAAGGCATGGCCTCCTTCTCGATCATCAAGGGTGGGCTGATGTACGAGGCCGCGCTCGGCGGCGCCAAGTTTAAGTACGACCCGCTCTGACCTGGTTGTTTCCGCGCACAGGCGCGCGCACCTGAGGGTCGCCAGCTCAACCGTCGGGTCATGTTGATCCGCACGGATTCGAGTAAGCGGCTCGCGGGTCGAGACCCGCTCCGGAGCCCCGGTGCTAGCGCACCGGGGCCGCCCGCGGCTGTCGCATAACATGCTGTAGCGCCGACGCGCATATTCGTGCGCGTCGACCCTGTATACGGAAGGACAGAGGTACTCATTGTGAGCCGAATCGACCCAGCTGAAGGAGTAAGGGTCATTTTTCATCCCTCGGATTTCTCCGAGGCCAGCGAGATCGCCTTCGCCCACGCGCTGAAGATCGCGCTGATCACCGGGGCGACGTTGCACGTACTGCATGTCGCGGAGAAACCCATCGCTGACTGGACCGATTTTCCAGGCGTGCGCGACACACTCGAGCGTTGGCATCTCATCCCCAAGGGGAGTCCCAAGAGTGCGGTCGGACAGCTCGGCATCGACGTAGTCAAGCTGATCGCTTCGAGTAAGAACCCGGTCAAGGCGTCTCTCGGCTTTTTGAAGAAGCATCATGCCGACTTGATTGTGCTTGCGGTGCACCAGCATGAGGGCCGGATGCGCTGGCTGGAGAAGCGGGTTGGTGAGCCGATCGCACGTGGTGCGGGTGAAATGGCGCTCTACATCCCTCACGGGCTGGAGGGGTTCGTCTCGCGAAAGGACGGTTCCGTTTCGCTGCGAAACATACTCATTCCGGTCGCGCATGAACCTCGCGCCCAGCCAGCCGTAGAGGCCGCAACGCGTCTCATCCGAAACCTCCAGTTGGCCACAGGCACGGTCACCCTGCTGCATGTGGGACCAGCATCGGAGGCGCCATCCCTGGACATCCCCCATGACACCGGGTGGACCTGGACTCGAATGGCGAAAGAGGGCGAGCCAGCTGAAGTAATCCTGCAAGTAGCCGATACGGTGGCGGCGGAACTGATCATGATGACCACCGAAGGCCCACATGGTTTTCTCGATGGGTTGCGCGGGAGCACGTCCCAGCAGGTGCTGAGAAGAGCGCGCTGTCCGGTGGCGAATCTGCCCTGAAACCGCGACACGATTGCTGAAGAATGAAGCGCCGGGGAGGATGCATGACTTTCGCCCGCTCCCTGCTCCTCGCCTTCATGGCGACGCTTTTCACATCCGATGTGCCGGCGGCCACGGCTGCGCCGACGCAGGCGGGTACTCGTGAAGACGGCGCAGCCAATGCCGTCTTCCCACGGCAACGCGCCATCGAGGGTTTTACCCTGACCATTCACGCGCCACAGGTGCGCAGCTGGACCGAGTTCGAGCATTTCACTTCGACGATTGCATTCTCTCTGACGCCTTCCGGCCAGACAGCACTTGAGTACGGGACCGCCACGGTGGCCGGAGACACAGTCGTCGACATGGACAAGCGCATGGTGACGATTCGCTCGCCAAGAGTGACGGACGTGACGTTCACGAAACCGGTCCCGGCCAACTATACGGCTGCGGTCATGGATGCGGCCACCCGCGAGTCGCTCGACGTGCGGCTCGATCTCTTCCTGGCTCATCTCGCAGACGAAGTTCTGTCGCAAGCGGCGCCCGCCGGCTTCAATACGTCTCCTCCACCGATTCTTGTGCGCTCAACGCCGACTGCCCTGCTGTTCGTGAACGGCGCGCCTGTGCCATCGGCGGTCCCGAACACAGGCCTCGAAGTCATCGTGAACGCGAACTGGCCGCTGTACCGGCATGCTGCAGGCGGCGGCACGTATTACCTGCTCGCACGCGATTGCTGGCTCACGTCCGGCAAGCTGGATCATGGCTGGAAGGTTGCGACGTCGTTGCCGAGTGATTTTACCAACCTTCCATCCAGCGACGAGTACGCCGCGGTCCGCAAGGCCGTGCCGCTGCAGAAGTCCACGCGCGCCGCACCGCAGGTTGTGTTCACCGATCGTCCCACTGAGCTGATCGTGACCGATGGCAAGCCCGCGCTCGAGGCTATCCCGGGTGCCGGCGGACTGGAGTGGGTGACAAACACCGACAGCCCGCTCTTCAAGCTCGAGTCGAACTGGTACCTCCTCGTTGCGGGACGATGGTTCACGACGACGAACCTCGACCAAGGCGCGTGGACGTTTTCGAAGGACCTGCCGAAGGCCTTTTCTGCCATTCCGGAAGATCACGCACGATCCGCCGTGCGTGCATCCGTGCCGGGAACGGTCGAGGCGAAGATGGCGGCGCTCGAAGCTTCGGTGCCGCGAAAGATCAAAGTGAGCAAGGGCAGCCCGCCGGCCATCGATGTCACCTATGCAGGCGACCCGAAGTTCGAGGCGATCCCGGGCACGCAGATCGCGCGCGCCGTCAACAGCGGCTTCGACGTGTTCCTGTACCAGAATCGGTTCTACCTGTGCTACGCAGCCGCGTGGTATGTCGCCGATTCCCCGCAAGGTCCTTGGGCTGCGACCGCCGACGTGCCCGCGGCGATCTACGCGATCCCACCCGCCTCGCCCTCATACGCGGTGACGGACGTAAAGGTAACCGACTCCTCGGACGACGAGATCGAGTACTCCTCGACGGACGCATATGCGGCTGGAGTCTTCCTCGCGTTCGGCGTCGCCTACTACGGGACGGGCTATTACTACCCGCCCTACATCTACGGGCCGTACTATTACCCGTACTGGGGATCGTACGGCCATGGCAGCTGGTACAACCCGACGACGGGACGCTATGGCTCGCGCTCCGTCTGGTACGGGCCGTACGGCGGCTATTCGTACACCCAGGGCTATAACCCGCGAACCGGCCGCTACGGCTACGTCGAGACTGGGTGGGACGGCGACGAGTGGGCGAGCTTCGGGGAAACCTACAATCCGCGCACGGGCGTCGGCACCAAGACCGAGCGTTACTATGACGAAGACCAGGGTCGCCTCGAAACCGAGCGCACGGTCGAGCGCGGCGGCGAATCGGTGCAATCGGAGCGAACCACGGACTTCGACGATCGCACGACGACGGTCGAACGCGAGACATCACAGGGTGGAAGCAGCGAAGTACAACGGTCGCGCGACGGCGGCACCGTCTCGAGCGAGCGCACGGTGACATCGGGGGATGGCAACACGTACACCATGTCCGGCGAGCAGTCGCAGGGGCGCGGCTCCAGCACGATCACCGGCGCCGATGGATCGATCACGACGGACACCGTGCGCAATGACGGCCGCAGCGCCACCGCCATCGAAGGCAGCGGCGGCGGAAAGGCGCTCTCGGTGTCAGGCGAAGGTCCCGGCCGAACGACCGTCGGCCAGAGCGGCAGCGGCGACACGTATGCCGGATACAACGGCAACATATACAAGAAGGCGGACGATGGGTGGCAGCGCTACGACAATGGCCAGTGGAAGCCGGCGGAGTCCTCGCCCTACGTGCCACACGAGCGCCCCCCGGGCCCGGTCAAGGTTGCACCTGCAGTCCCGGCCGCCAGTACCCCGGTGGCCCCTGCTACAACGCGCGCCCACCGACGATCGAGGAAGCGCGCAGCGGGAGTCGATCGAGTCCCGGGAACGTGCGCAACTCGAGCGCGACTACTCGGCGCGGCAGCGCGGCGACCGGCAGTTCCAGCAGCGCTCATCTCGGGGCGGAGGCGGAAGATCCCGCGGGAGATGAAAGCTTCAGCCGCTTCCTGCAGGTGGTGAGCTGGTTCGAGCGTTTGTATTGGTCGAACGTCTCGTCGCCCCGTTCGCGCATTCGCAGCGCGCTCTCGTGTGCGTCCGTTCTGGTTTGCTCGTAGGCGGTCAGGCAAGGCACCTGGCGGACGAATGTCTCGTCACGCGGCTCGACGCCGGTGCTTTCCGGTGGCGAGTGCGGTGGAGACGTAGATCGAACGTTACGCGCCAGCGTTGTCGGACGAGCGCAGTGTCCTCCACTCACTCTTGGAGTAGGCTTAGGTCGTCCTGCCAGCAACAATTGGAGATCTTCATGCTGCACCGATCCAACGCCGCTTCGCTTCTGGCTGTCATTTCCTGCGCGCTGCCCGCGCTTGCGCTGGCCGGGACGCTCGAGCAGATCAAGAAGTCCGGCGAGATACGCATTGGCTACCGTACCGATGCACCGCCTCTCGCGTTCAACGACGCTTCGGGACAGGCGGCTGGCTATTCCGTGGATCTGTGCAAGCGCATCGCGACCGCCGTGAAGGAGGAACTGAAACTGGCCGATCTCAAGGTGACGTTCGTGCCGCTCACCTCAGCGGATCGTCTCGACGCGATCGTCAAGAACAAGGCTGATATCGAATGCGGGGCCACAACGATAACGTTGTCACGCCAGGAGAAGGTCGATTTCACCTTGATGACCTTCGTTACGGGCGGAAGCCTGCTCTCGCTTGCCGACTCGAACGTCAACGCCTTTGCGGATGTGGCCGGGAAATCGGTGGCAGTCGTCACCGGCACGACTTCGGAGGCGGCGCTCAAGAAGGCGCTGACGAAGGGACTGATCGATGCCAAGGTGGTGCCCGTTGCGAGTCGCGAGGAGGCCATGAAGCAGCTGGATGCCAGGCAGGTCGTTGCTTTCGCCTCCGATCAGGTCGTCCTGATCGGCCAGATCATCCAGTCGGCAGATCCAAAGAAGTACAGCCTGGCGCGTGAGTTGTTTTCCTATGAGCCCTATGGCTTCGTCGTAAGACGCGACGATCCTGATTTTCGCCTCGTGGCGAACCGCGCCCTCGCCCAGGTCTATCGCACCGGCCAGATCGAGCAGGCTTACGGCCGATGGTTCGGCCAGGCCGGCATCAAGCCCTCGCCCGTGCTCACCGCGATGTACGCGCTTCAATCGTTACCGGAGTAAACGGCCCACTGCGCTGCCAAGCTCGCTGATCGCCTGGCAGGTGGGTCGAAGAAGTCCGACCGTTCAGCGAACGAGCTCGGGCTGAATGGCTACGCCACCCAGATCTAGGTACCTTCCGCAATGGTCGGACGGATTGCCGTGCGGGCATGCAACCGGCCGGGCGACGAGGGGTCGGCCGATCAACGGAGGTCAGGCTATGAGGTCTTTAGCCGAGTCGAAGGGCGCGGTACTTGCCGGCTGTGCATGCGCGATCATCGGCCTGACGCTGTCGCAGCACGTTCGTGCGGACGAGGCGGCAGCCACCGCCGGCACGCGGCCTCGCATCGGGCTCGTGCTGGCCGGCGGAGGCGCCAAGGGTGGCGCCCACGTCGGCGTGCTCAAGGTGCTCGAGGAGCTGCAGGTGCCGATCGACTGCATCGCCGGCACCAGCATGGGTGCGCTGGTGGGCGCCGGTTACGCATCGGGCATTCCGGCGGCGGAGCTCGAGAAGTTCCTGGTCGGCATCGAATGGGGCAAGGTCGTCGGCGGCCAGGGCCGTCGCGACCTCGAGCCGATCGAGCAGAAGCGTGACGGCGCGACCTACAGCAACAACCTCGAGCTCGGCCTCGGGCCCGAGGGCATCATCGTCCCCGGCGGCCTGGTCAATACCGCCAACATAGAGGACCTGTTGCGAAGCTTTGTCGCAAGCGCCCGGCTCGAGCCGAGCTTCGACCGGCTGCCGATTCCCTACCGGGCGGTGGCGACCGACATGCTCTCGGGGAAGATGGTCGTGCTCCACGAGGGCGACCTTGCCACCGCGATGCGAGCGAGCATGGCGATTCCCGGCGCCTTCGCGCCCGTCGCCACCGAGGAGTACATCCTGTCCGACGGCGGGCTCGTCCGCAACATCCCCATAGACGTCGCGCGCGAGCTTTGCGCGGAGGTCGTCATCGTCGTCAATCTGGTGGAGCCTTCGATGCGCCGCGAACGGCTGCAGTCGGCGACCCAGCTCTTCGGGCGGACGATGGACGTCATGATCGAGGCGAACGAGCAATTGCAGTTGCAGTCGCTGCGTCCGGACGACGTGCGCATCGACGTATTCATGGGCGACATTACAACGGCCGATTTCGAGCGCGTGCCCGAAACGATCCCTCTGGGCGAGGCCGCGGCGCGCCAGATGGCCGGCGCCCTGCGCCGTTATGCGGTTCCGTCAAGCGAATACGTCGCATGGCGAAGCCGCGTGACGTCGTCGCAGCAGATCGATGCGCGTCTGTCCGAGGTGCGTTTCGAAGGGCTCAAGCATGTCAATCCCGATTATCTGGTCAGCCGCGGCGAGGTCAAAGCGGGCGACGCTGTCGATACGGCGAAGATCAGCCAGGAAGCGCAACGCATGTCGGCGCTCCGCGATTTCGAAAGCGTCGGTTACCGGCTCGAAGGCGATCCCGATGCTCCGGTGCTGGTGTGGTTGCCGCAGGAGAAGCGATGGGGTCCCGATTACCTGAAGTTCGATCTGGGCATGTATGCCTCGGAAGGCGGCGACGTGACCTTCGCGATCTACAGCAAGCACAACCGCACCTGGCTCAATGCGGGCGGGCTCGAATCGAGCGTTGAGGTCCAGCTCGGTGGTGAGACCCTCCTTTCCGGCAGCGTGCTTCAACCGCTGGACGCCGCCCATCGCTGGTTCGTGGAACCGCGCGCTTTCTGGACGCGGTCGCTCGAGGACGTGTTCCGCGACGGGGAGCGGATCGCGCGCTACCAGTTTAAGGACCTGGCCGGGCAACTGGACATCGGGGTCAACATCGCCGACGTGGCGCAAGCGCGGCTCGGTTACCTCTACGACCGCCGGTCGGTGGAAGTCGACATCGGCTTGCAGTTGCTGCCGGAGCAGGAGTCAGACGACGCGGGCGTCGTCGCGCTGATCGAATACGACACGCGTGATACGCCCTTCAATCCGACCCGCGGCCTGGCGGTCGCCGCCGAGTACCAGGCAAGCGACGATTCGCTCGGTGCCGACCGCGACTGGGAGCGTGCGGAACTCGGGGTCGGTATGGCGCTGCCGCTGCGGCGCGACGTGCTGTGGCTCACTCTGGCCGGCGGCACGGACTTCGGCAGCGATCTCCCCGCCGACCGCAAGTTTGCGCTCGGCGGACCGGGCAGCTTTCCCGGGCTCGAGCTCGGCGAGCTGCGCGTCGGAAGTTACTGGACCGCCAGCACCGGCTACCTGTGGAGGATCAAGGACATCATGACCATCCGCAACCAGGCGCTGTACGCTGGCCTTCGCGTAATGGCCGGATCGGTCCACGACCGGGTCGACGACGTCGAGGGCGAAGACTTGTATGGCGGGTCGGTGTACCTGACTGGCCGCACCCTGGTCGGTCCGCTGACCGTCGGTCTCGGCGCCACGACGACGGATTCGTGGAGCCTGTGGGTGGCAATCGGCCGGCCGATCGGACGTGGGACGATTCTAGAGAAAGGCATCTTCCGATAGTTTCAACCGGACGGGAGGTCAACTGCATGTTTGCCTGGAAGCGAAGTCTAGCGTGGCCGCTGCCGATCCTGCTCGCGGCGACCCTCGGTCAGGCCGCGATGGCGGCCGAACCGTGGTGGCCTCCGATCACGGATCCGCCGACCGGCGTGCGACAGCCGGGCCGATGGGTGTGGGCGGAGTTGCTGACGCGTGATGTCGGCCGCGCCGCCGAGTTCTACGGGCAGGTGTTCGGATGGACGTACGAGACCTTCGGGCCGCCGGACGACCTCAAGACCTACACCCTCGTCTCGTCAGGCGGCGTACCGATCGCGGGCATGGTCTTCACGCAAAGCGACGACGTCTCGGCAAGCCGCGACGCGCGTTGGGTCGGCTTGATCTCGGTGCCGGATGTCGATGCCGCCGCACGCCAGGTCGAAAGCAGCGGAGGTCGTACGCTGTTTGCGCCCAGAACCCTCGGCGACCGCGGCCGCGCGGCGCTGTTCGCCGACCCGGAGGGCGCGATCTTCGGCGTCATCCGCTCCGCGACAGGCGACCCGTCCGATGGCGTGGGCGCCGACAACCAATGGTTGTGGGTGGAGCTGTGGGCCACCGATCCGGCGAAGATGGCGACGTTCTACCAACCCGTCGGCGGTTATGAAGTGGTCCAGGGCACCGTCCCGGGCGAAACCTCCGGGGTCCACCTCGTCGCCTCCGGGGCACCCCGCGCCGGCATCCTGCGAAAGCCGGTGCCCGTGCCCTCGACCTGGGTGCCCTACGTCCGTGTCGCCAGCGTGACCGACACGGTCGCACGCGCCCGCGCCGCCGGCGGCGACATCGTTCTGGAGCCGATGCGTGCGCGCGGTACGAACGTGGCATTGCTCCTCGACCCCACCGGCGCACCGCTGGCCGTCGCGGAATGGTCGAAAACCCGTGAGGTGCCCAGATGAGCATTCGACTGCGCGCAATCGTGACCCTGGCAGCTTCGGTCCTGCTCGCGACTTTCACAGGATGCGAATCGACCGGAGGCAGCAGCGGCGGCAGCGTGGGTGTCTATGGCTCGTACTATGGCGGGTACTACCCCGGCTACCCCGGATACTGGTATGACGACGACGATGCCATCGTGGTCCGGCCGCCGGAGGACCGCCCCGAGCGTCCGGACAGAGCGTCCGACGACACTCCCATCGCAATTGCCGGCCAGCAAGCCCTCGGCGACCCCGCGACCATCGCCGACGACGTCGCGGCCGGCCTCCAGACCCACGCCGAGGGCAAGGTCTCGCGGCCGCTGACACCTACACGCACGCTGCTGGCCGGCCGTCTCTAGCGATCGTGTCCGTCCGCTTGGCGCGCGCGATCCGCGATGTGGCGGGACTCGACGATCGTGACGCCCGGGGGCGATTGCAGCGCGACGGCCATCATCGCGCCGGCGATGTCGGTGGCCGCAACCGGCCGCCACGCCGGCGGAGCGAGTCGCAGCAGGTTCCCGGACACACGCTCGAGCGGTCGAACCTCCACGCGCGGCCCTTCGATCACGGACGGACGGAAGATCGCGAGGCTGGGCCAGTCCATCGCGGCGAGCGCATCCTCGAGCTCGCCCTTGACGCGTGAATAATGGAACGGCGAGCGCCGGTCCGCGCCGACCGCACTGACCAGCGAGAAATGCGTCGCGCCCTCGGTGCGCGCGAGCCGCGCGAGCTGCAGCGGATACTCGAAATCGACCTCCCGGAACGCGGCCCTCGATCCTGCCTTGCGCATCGTCGTCCCGAGCGCGCAGAAGACGTGGTCGGCCCGCAACTGCGGGCGCAGGGCTTCGAGCTTCGAAAAGTCGGTCACGTGCTGGCGCAGCTTCGGGTGCCGCCCGTCGGCGCCGAGATCGCGCCGCGTCACCACGACCACGGTGGCTATACCTCGGGCTCGCGAGCAGGCGACGCAGGCAGGCGCTGCCCACGAGCCCGGTCGCACCCGCGAGCAGCGCGGTCATCGGACGGCCGACCTCGTTCGACCGCACGTCCGGCGCCGCCGGCCGAGCCTCGTCGCGAGCCATCAATTCGCCGGCGGCGCGAACACGGGATCGGTGATCTTCATCTCCGTCACCGGCCCGTATTTCTTGACCGTATCGCGTATCTCATCCGCATCGCCGATCACGACCATGGCCAGGTCGGACGACTTCGGGAACTGCTGGATCGCGGCTTTCACCGCGCCCGCATCGACCGCCGCGACGCGTGACGCGAAGCCGTCGACGTCGTCGCGATCAAGCCCGAAGAACTGCATGTCGGAGAGCCGCGCGGCGAGCTGGCCGTTGGTCTCGATCGTCGGCGGAAACTGCCCGAGCACGTAGCTCTTCGACGAGGCGAGTGCTTCGGCGTCGAGGCCGTCGGCGTGCAGCCGATCGAGCGTCGCGAGCGCGAGGTCGATGGCTGCGACCGTCTTGTCGGTCTGCGCGTACGAAATGATGCGAAACGCTCCCGGCTGGCTCAACCGCGTGAAGCCCGACGACGCGCCGTAGCTGAGCCCGCTCTTGATCCGCAGCTCCGTGTTGAGCATCGACGTGTACCGGCCGCCGAACAGCGTGTTGACCAGCGTCTGCGCCGCGCGCGCCGGATCGGTGCGGCTCGCACCGACGTTGCCCAGCCAGAAGTAGGTCTGCGTCGCACCGGGCTTGTCGACGAGCAGCACGCGCCGAGCCCTGGGCGCGCGCCGGGGCCTGCGCTGCGGGCGCCGCGGCGCCGGCCTTGCGCCAGCCGCTGAATGCTGTCTCGAGCCGCCGCTTCATGTCGCCCGCCCGGATGTCGCCAACCACCGTGACGATCAGCCGGTCGCCGCCGAGCTGCGAGGCGTAGTAACCCTTCACGTCCTCGAGCGACACCGACTCGAGCGAGCTCTCGCTGCCATCGACAGGACGGCCGTACGGGTGCCCGCGGAAGAGCCAGGCGTCGCCGTAGGTATCGATCAGTTCGCGTGGATCCGCATCCTTGGCCGCGGCGATCGACTGGATTGCGAGCGTGCGCACCTTGGCGAACTCCTGCGGGTCGAGCTGCGGGCGCAACAGCGCGTCGGCGACCAGCTCGACCATCAGGTCGACGTCGCGCGCGAGAAAGCTCGCGCCGATGCCGAGGCTTTCCGTCCCGGACGTCGCGACGAGCTCGCCGCCGACGCTCTCGATCGCTTCGGCGTAGGCCGCCGCGTCGCGCCGGCCCGCACCCTTCTGGATGAGCTCGGCGAGGAGTGCTGCGCTGCCCTCCTTCCCCGGCGGGTCGCCGAGCGAGCCGCCGCGCAGCACGGCGCTCAGCGAGACGAGCGGCGTGTCGTGCTTCTCCATCAGCACCAGGACGCGCGCCATTGGCCAGGGTGTGCCGCTCGTACGGCCCGAGCTTCACGCCGCGGGACGCGGCATCCTGCGCGAGCGCCGGCGTGATCAGGCCGGCGAACACTGCGACGCCGGCCGCGAGCCGCAGGCGAGTCATGGCCGCGCCTCGGCCCGCGCGGCCGGCTCGGCCGGCGCCGCCGCGGGGGCCGCCGGCTCCAGCACGCCGACCGTTCGATTCCCGATCGTAAGCACGGTCGCCGCCGCTGCGCGCACGTCCTCCGCGGTGATTCCCTCGTAGACACCCGGCGCATCGAACAGCTTGCGGTAGTCGCCGTGGAAGACCTCGTAGGTCCCGAGCGCCTGCGCCTTGCCGCTGATGGTCTCGAGGCCGCGCCAGAACCCCGCGAGCGCCTGGTTGCGCGCCTTGGCGAGCTCCGCCGGCGTGGGGCCGTCACGCGCGATGCGGGCGAGCTCGGCATCGATGAGCTTTTCCGCACGCGCGGTGTCGCCGCCGGGCGGGATCACGGCATAGATCCAGGCGAGACCCGGGTCGAATCCCTGGTCGAGCGAAGTGCCGACCTGCAGCGCGGCCTGCTCCTGCTCGACGAGCTTCTGGTGCAGCCGCGAGGAATCGCCGCCGCCGAGCACCGCGAGCAGCACTTCCATGACCCGCGTCTGGCGGTCCGGTGCGGCCGCCGCGTGCCAGGCCATCGCGAGCAGGGGCGTCTGCGCCTCGCGCACGACCGTGAGGCGCCGCTCGCCGAGCTGCGGCGGCTCGCGCGTGGTGACCGGCTCGGGTGCCGGCTGGGCCTTGATCGACGCGAGGTGCTTCTCGGCCAGCGCGAATACCTCCGACGGGCTCACGTCGCCCACGACGAGCATCACCGCGTTGTTGGGCGCGTAGTAGCGCTGGTAGTAGGTCCTGAGGTCCTCGATCGTCCAGCCCTCGATGTCCGACGGCCAGCCGATGATCGGGAACTGGTAGGGATGCGCGACGAAGGCCGTCGCCTGCATCTGCTCCTGCAGGACACCGAAGTTGTCGTTGTCCACCGACGAGCGACGCTCCGAGTACACCACGCCGCGCTCGCTCTCGACGACCTGCGGATCGAAGTCGAGGTTGCGCATCCGGTCGGACTCGAGGTCGAAGATGAGCTCGAGCGCCGAGCGCGGGAACCAGTCCTGGTAGACGGTCACGTCGGTGCTGGTGTAGGCGTTGTTGCGCCCGCCGTTCGCCTCCATGACGCGGTCGAACTCGCCGGGCCGGCGCGTCGTCGTGCCGTTGAACATCATGTGCTCGAAGTAATGCGAGATCCCGGTGATGCCCGGGTACTCGTTGCGGCTGCCCACGCGGAACCACAGGTACATCGCGACGTTGGGTATGTCGCGATCGGGCCAGACGACGACCTCGAGACCGTTCGCGAGGGTGCGCGTCTCGATCTGCGCGGCATCCGCGGGGCCGGCGGGTGCGGCGCAGGCGCTGCCCGCGGCGACGACGCAGGCCGCCGCCGCGATCAACCGCGGGAGCACTTTCACGTACCCGCTCCCGCCGCGCGCTCCGCGCGCGCATCGATCCAGCCGTCGATCTTCGACTCGAGCACGTCGAGCGGCAGCGCGCCGTCGCCGAGCACCGCGGTGTGGAACTGCCGCACGTCGAAGGCGCCGTCGAGCTCCCGCTCGGCACGCGTGCGCAGCTCGCGGATCTTGAGCTGCCCGATCTTGTAGGCGAGCGCCTGGCCCGGGATCGCGATGTAGCGCTCCGCCTCGGACACGCGGCGGGCCTCGGCCGCCGAGCTCTTCGCGTCCATGTACTCGAGCACCTGCTCGCGCGTCCAGCCCTTCGAGTGCAGACCGGTGTCCACCACCAGGCGTATCGCGCGCCAGAGCTCCCCCTCGAGCATGCCGAAGTACTGGTACGGATCCTCGTACATGCCGAGGTCGCGGCCGAGCGACTCCGCATACAGGCCCCAGCCTTCCGAGTACGCGGTGTAACCGCTGAAGCGGCGGAACTTCGGCAGGTCCTTCTGCTCGCGCTGCAGGCTGATCTGGAAATGGTGCCCGGGGTTGCCCTCGTGCAGCGACAGGGCCTCCATCGCCCATTTCGGTCGGGCCTTGAGGTCATAGGCATTCGCGTAGAAGATGCCCGGCCGCGAGCCGTCCTCGGTTGCCGCCTGGTAGCTCCCCCCCGAGGCGCTCTTCTCGCGGAACGGCTCCACCGCCCGCACCTCGTAGTCGGCCGAGGGCAGCCGCTCGAAGAGCCGCGGCAGGGCCGGGTCGACCCGCCGCTTGATGTCCACGTAGCCCGCGATCAGCGCGTCGCGGTCGATATAGAAGAACCGCGGGTCCTCCTGCATGTACTCCGAGAACGCCTTGACGTCGCCCTTGAACCCGACCCGCCGCATGACGTCGCGGATCTCGCCGTGGATGCGCTCGACTTCGGAGAGGCCGATGTCGTGGATCTGCGCCGGCGTGTAGTCGGTGGTCGTGATCTTGCGGACGTTGTACGCGTACCAGGCGGCGCCGTCCGGCAGCGCATCGAGCCCAACCGTCGTGCGGCACGTCGGCAGGTACTCGTCGCGCATGAAGTCGTGAAGCCTGCGGTAGGTCGGCACCACCTTGCTTACGATCGCGCTGCGATAGGCGGCCGTCAGGCGTTCCCTGTCGCCCGCAGGCGAAGGACGGCGGCAGGTTCGAGATCGGGCCGTAGTAGATCGACTCCTCGGGCGTGGCGACGATGTGGGCTTCGAGCTGCGGAAGGGTACGCTCCGCCAGCACGCGCGGCAGCGTATAGCCCTTCGCCGCGCCCTCGCGCATGTTGGCGATTGCCTGGTCGGTCCAGGCCACGAAGCCATCCAGGCGCTTCAGGAAGTCGTCGTAGTCCTTGACGGTCTTGAAGGGATGTATGCCCTTACCCGAACCCATCTGCGCAAAGTCGTTCGGCGTGGAATAGAACTGGTTCAGCGGCATCAAATGCCTGGGAAAGCGGAACCCCTCGATGTCGAGCTCGCGCGCCGACTTGAAGACGTCGTAGGAGAGCAGGTCCTGGCCGGTCAGCGTCGATCGGTCGATTGTCGCCAGCGCGGCCAGCGCATCGCGCTGGGCACGCTCCGCGCGAGCGCGCCACTCTGGGCTGATCTGGACTTCGTAGCGATCGTTGTAGCGCGGATCGCCGATCGACGTCGCGAGCATCGGGTCGAGCTGGAGCTGCTGCTCGAAATACGCGTCGAACAGCTCGTGCAGCCTTTGCGACTCGGAACGAACTGCCGCGACCGTGGGTACCGGACCGGTCTGCGCAGGTGCGGGCGCGGGCGCGACGGGAGTCTCGGTCGCGCAGGCCGCGAGCAGGGCCGCAGCACACGCCGGGAGCCAGAGTTCACGTGTCATGCGCTTGCCGAGGCGGTGCTCATCGCGGCTTGACGAACTTGAGAGTCATGCGGTCGCTCTCGCCGATCGCCTTGTACTTCGAATGATCGAAGTTCGGGTTCGCTGCGTCCGAGCCTTCCGGTGATGAACGCAGCGCGGGAGGCAGCGTCCACACGCCGTACGGATGATCCTTGGTGTCCTTGGGATTGGCGTTGATCTCGGACCGGGCCACGAGCGTGAGCCCCGCCTTCTCGGCGTTCTCGATCACGAACGCTTCGGTGACGTAGCCGCTTGCAGCCTTCGGATCCTGCGGCCCGGCGTTCGCCCGATGCTGCTCGAGCGCCAGGATGCCTCCCGGCTTGAGCGCATCGTGGAAATCCTTGAAGAACTTTTCCACCACGCCGGGAGTGCGCATCCAGCCATGTACCGAGCGCGCGGTGAGGATGAAGTCGAAGGTGTTCGCGGGCAGTGGCGCGGACTTCGCGCCCCAGTTGACGAGCTGGACCTTGCCGTAGATGTCGGGCTTGGCGCCAAAACGCTGCTCGAACTCGGTGCGCGACTTGCGCTGGGCTTCCGTCACTTCGGGGTTGCCGAGGTCGACGCCGGTCGCGTAGAAGCTGCCGCCGGTGCGATGGGCGTACGGTGCCAGGATCTCCGTCCACCAGCCGCCGCCCGGCTGCACCTCGAGGATGGTCATCCCGGGAGCGAGCCCCCAGAAGCTCAGGGCTTCGCCCGGATGGCGGTAAGTGTCGCGCGCCTTGTCCTCGGCGCTACGCCAGTCGCCGGCGACGGCAGCGCGAAGCGCCGCGTCGCCCGCCCCTGCGGCGGGCTCGCTTGCGTGGTGGTCGGCAATCGATGCGGCGGGGCCAAGCGTGGCTGCCAGGATGGCGAGCGTCCAATGCAGTTTCATCGGAACCTCCGGGGTCGGGGCGCTGGAACAGGCGCGAGATGATAAAGGAACAGGCCCCGGCGGGTGCATTGCCGGGGCCTGTGTCATCGAGCAGACCTACGGGATCAGGTTCCCGTGTCGGTCCGGATCAGCATGACGCGGCGGTTCTCCTGCCGGCCGGCGTCGGTCGCGTTGTCAGCCACCGGCTCGCTCTCGCCCTTGCCCACGGACTTCAAGCGCGCCGGATCGACACCGCGCGAGGTCAGGTAGTCGAACACCGACTTGGCGCGGCGATCCGACAACGACAGGTTGTACGCATCGGCGCCCACGCTGTCCGTGTGGCCCTCGATCAGCGCGGTCGCGAACGGCACCTCGTTCATGAACTTGACCAGCCGCTCGAGCTCGTTGATCGACTCCGGCCGAAGCTCGGCGCTGTCGAAGTCGAACAGCAGCTTGAGCGTCTGCGACAGCGGGCAGCCGACCTGATCCACCTGTGTCCCCGACGCGGTATTGGGGCACTTGTCGTCCGCGTCGCACACCCCGTCAGCGTCGCCATCCGGGCATTTCTCGGGCGGCGGCGGGGGCGGCGGGGGCGGTGGCGGCTCCTCCTCCACCGGTACGGGCAGTGGCTTCGGGGCGCCGAAGCGATAACCGATGGCGACCCCGTAGAGCCATGGATCGATGGTCGCTTCGCCGAGATTCGTCGTGCTCGTGCCGATGCCGACCGGCACCGTGGCGTCGACGTCGGTGTCGAGCTCGAGGTATCGCACATCGAGGTTCAGGAACCAGTGCTCGCTGGTCCCGATGTCGACGCCGATGCGCCCCGCGGGCCCGAACGCCTGGTCGATCTCGAGGCGCGAGTTCGCCGGCTGCCCGGGCGCGAACGCCTCCTCTCCGCTGAAGTCCGCCCAGTAGGCGCCGACACCGATGTAGGGGCGAACCGCGCCGTCGGGGTTGAAGTGCCAGTTCAAGCCCAGTATCGGCGTCCACAGGTCCGTCTCGCCAACCCTCTGCACCTCAACACCGCCGGCGTTCCTTAGCTGGACGTCGAGGGAGAAATACGTGGGAACGAACAGATCCACGCCGAAGTGATCGCCGAACATGTACTCGGCGTCGAGACTGAGAGCCTCGGCCTTGTCGAACACCAGGTCGCCGCCGAGCACGCCGGGCAGGTTGCTCTTGTCGGGATTCAGCTGGTGGACGCCGACTCGCAGGAGCCAGTCACCCTCGTCCAGCCAGTCACCCTCCACTGCCGTTGCGATCGTTGGCAACGCGGCCGCCGCGACCAACGCGGCGTGGATCAACAGTCGGTTGCGGAAAAGCATCGGCAACACTCCCTTGTTGGTCTTGGGTGTGGCGAATAATACGCGAGTCTGCATCAACCGGTTTCCGCGACTATGCTTTGCGTGTTGCGCCCACGGGCGACCGCAGGCCGAAGCGCTGGCCCGCGCGAAGCGCTGCGCCGTTGCCCCGGTCGCGACCCGGATGCACCGCAACAGTCGACCAGGAGGTCGTCGCAATGAGGCTCTCACCAGTCAGTCCTGCCCGACGCAGCGGTGCCGCGATACTCGGCCTGCTGGCCTCGATCGTATTCGCCACGTATCCGGCGAGGGCCGGTGACGAGAGCCTGATACCCTACGAAAAATTCAAGCTGGACAATGGCTTAACCGTCATCGTCCACACCGATCGCAAGGCGCCGATCGTCGCCGTCAACCTCTGGTACCACGTCGGCTCGAAGAACGAGCGCGCCGGGAAGACCGGGTTCGCGCACCTGTTCGAGCACCTCATGTTCCAGGGCACCGAAAATTACAACGACGAATTCTTCAAGCCCATGGAGGACGTCGGTGCGACGAGCATCAACGGCACGACCAGCTTCGATCGCACCAACTACTTCCAGAACGTCCCGACCAGCGCGCTCGATCTCGCGCTGTGGATGGAATCCGACCGCATGGGACACCTGCTCGGGGTAATCGACCAGGCGCGACTCGACGAGCAGCGCGGCGTGGTCAAGAACGAGAAGCGCCAGGGCGAGAACAGGCCCTACGGTCGCGTGTTCGATGCGGTGTTCCGCGCGAGCTTCCCGTCGGGCCATCCGTATCGATGGATGCCGATCGGGTCGATGGAGGATCTCGACGCCGCGAGCCTCGACGACGTCAAGGAGTGGTTCCGCACTTACTATGGTGCGGCCAACGCCGTGCTCGTCATCGCGGGCGACATCGACGTCGCCACCGCGCGCGCGCAGGCGCAGAAGTACTTCGGCCACATCGCTCCCGGCCCGGCGATCACCCGACCCGAGGCCTGGGTCGCGGCCCGCACCGAGAGCACGCGCGAGCTCATGTACGACCAGGTCGCACAGACCCGTCTGCATCGCTTCTGGAACACGCCTCAGGACGGCACGACCGAGGCGGACCTGCTCGTGCTCGCAGGCGAGATCCTGGGCGGCGGCAAGACCTCGAGACTTTACGAGCGGCTCGTCTACCGCGACCAGGTCGCCGACACGGTCTCGGCGGGCGAGAACCCGCTCGAGATCGCCGGCCTCTTCGGCGTCACGGCAGACGTGAAGGCCGGCGTCGATCAGCGGAGAGTCGAAGCGGCCATCGAGGAGGAACTGCGCCGCTTCACGAGCAAGGGGCCGACCGCGGCCGAGCTCGATCGCGCGCGCATGGCGATTCGCTCGGGCTTCCTCAAGGGTCTCGAGCGTATCGGTGGCTTCGGCGGCAAGGCGGACGTGCTCGCCTCCTGCGAGGTGTTCGAAGGCGATCCAGGCTGCTATCGGCGGTCACTGCGCGTAGTGGCCGACGCCACGCCCGAACAGGTGCGCCTCGCGTCCGAACGCTGGCTCTCCCGGGGAGATTACACGCTCGAGGTCCAACCCTATCCGGCATATCACGCAGCGGCGGCAGACCCGATCGATCGCAGCAAGGGCCCGCCCGTCATCGATCAGTTTCCCGACCTGGCCTTTCCAGCGCTCGAGCGCGCGCGATTGGCAAGCGGCTTACCGGTCATCCTTGCCAGCCGGCGCGGCGCACCCGTGGTGCGCGTGTCACTGCTGTTCGACGCCGGGTACGCCGCGGACCGCGACCCGAAGCTGGGACTCTCGAGCTACGCGATGGCGATGCTCGACGAGGGCGCCGGCCCGCTCGATGCGCTCGCAATCGCCGATCGCGCCAAGACGCTGGGCGCGGAATTCGCCGCGGGCTCCTCGCTCGACACGTCCTCCGCCTCGGTCTCCGCGCTCACCGAGCGGCTCGACGAGTCCGTCGGCCTGCTCGCCACGATGGTGCGTGAGCCGCGGTTCCCGCAGCACGAGATCGAGCGTGTCCGCAAGGAGTGGATCGCCGCGATCCAGCGCGAGAAGGCGAGTCCCGACGGCCTGTCGATGCGGCTGCTGCCGCCCCTGCTCTACGGCGCCGGGCACCCGTACGCCATTCCGTTCTCGGGCTCGGGCACGGAGGCTTCGATCGCCGCGATCACGCGCGAGGACCTGCTCGCCTTCCAGCGCGACTGGCTGCGGCCCGACAACGCCACCTTGATCGTGGTCGGCGACACCACGCTGGCCGCGGCCCTGCCGGTGCTCGAAAAGCACTTCGGTGGATGGAACCCGCCCGACACGTCACGGCCGGCGAAGGCGATCCCTCGCGCGTCGCAGCCGGCCACGGCGCGCGTCTTCCTGATCGACAAGCCCGGCGCCGTGCAGAGCAACATCCTGGTCGGCCTCGTCGCTCCCTCGAGCGCCGCCCCGAACGCCGTCGAGATGGGCACCATGAACGACGTGCTCGGCGGGACGTTCACGTCGCGCATCAACATGAACCTGCGCGAGGAGAAGCACTGGTCGTATGGCGTGCGCTCGACCCTCCCGGATGCGCAGGGCGAGCGGCCCTGGCTGCTGTCGGCGCCCGTGCAGTCGGACCGCACCGTTGAGGCGATGCGCGAGCTCAGGCGGGAGATCGAGGAATTCGTCGGTCCGCGGCCGGCGACGACCGCGGAGATCCGCAAGATCATGAATCGCGAGGTCCGCGCGCTTTCCGGCCGGTACGAGACGAACGCGGCCGTGGCCGGCGCAATCGCCGAGATGGTCGTGTTCAAGCGGCCCGACGACTACGTGCCCACGCTCAAGGCGCGGATCGAGGCGCAGACCGACGCAGCCGTGCAGGCCGCCGCGCGCGAGGCGCTCGACCCATCGCGCCTGACCTGGGTCATCGTCGGCGACCTGAAGTCCATCGAGAAGCCGGTGCGCGAGCTCGGCTTCGGCGAGGTGGGAGTGCTCGACGCCAACGGCCGGACACTGCGCTGATCACCGAATGCCGCTGATCGTGGAGGATGCATGAGGTCCACCGCCGCGCCTCGCAGTGCTGCGCCTGCCTGCGCTGCGCCTGTGCGAATCGGTATCGCCCTGCTTGCGGCAATCGCGCTCGCACCGGATCCGGCCGTGGCGGCGGACGCGCTCGAGGCGCAGTCAGCCGCGCGCTTCGCCGCGCTCGCGCTCGCCTGCGTCCACAAGGAGTACCCGAACAAGATCGCGCATGTGCTCAAGGACGATGCGGACGTGCGACCGCCGCGCGCGCTGACCCCGGCGTTCTACGGCTGCTACGACTGGCACTCCGCGGTGCACGCGCACTGGCTGCTCGCGCGCATCGCGCGCCAGTTCCCCGGCAGCGACACCGCGGCCGCCGCGCGCGCGGCGCTCGCGCTCAGCCTCACTGCCGAAAAAATTGGCTCGGAGCTGATTTATCTGCGCGGCGAGGGGCGCACGTCCTTCGAGCGACCGTACGGCCTCGCGTGGCTGCTCGCACTCGCCGCGGAGCTGCGCGCCTGGGACGACCCGCAGGCCCGGGGCTGGGCGGCCGCGCTCGCGCCGCTCGAATCAGAGGCCGCCGCTCGGATCACGAGCTGGCTGCCGAAGCTGCACTACCCGATCCGCGTCGGCGAGCACAGCCAGACTGCATTCGCCTTCGGCCTCATCCACGACTGGGCGAGAGTCGCGGGCGACGCGGCGATGCTCGAGCTGCTCGGGCGCCGCGGCCGCGACTATTACCTCGCGGATCGTGATTGCCCGATCGCCTACGAGCCCTCCGGCGAGGATTTCCTCTCGCCCTGCCTCGCCGAGGCGGACTTCATGCGCCGGATCCTGCCCGCCGCCGAGTACGCGGGCTGGCTCTCGGACTTCCTGCCGCGCATCCCGACGCGGGCGGATGCGAACTGGCTCGCACCCGGCGTGGTCACGGATCGCAGCGACCCGAAGCTCGCGCACATCGACGGGCTCAACCTCAGCCGCGCGTGGATGCTCGAAGGCATCGCCTCGGGACTGCCGCAAGGCGACAAGCGGGCGGACGCGTTGCTGGCCGCATCGCGCGCGCATGCCGCGGCGGCGCTGCCCGCGGTGACCGGCGAGCACTACGAGGGCGGCCACTGGCTGGGCACCTTCGCCACCTACCTCACGACGCGGGCCGGCCTGCCGGCGACACGGCAGTAGCCGACGTCGGCTCACCTGGAATGCGCAAGCGGCTGCAACCACCAGAGTCAAACAGCAGAGGGTTCACATGGACCGAAGGGATTTTCTGGTAACGGCGGGCGTCGTTGCGGCAACAGCGCCTATCCTTGGCGCCACGGCGCGCGACGGTTACTCCGAGCCTCAGTACGCTCGTGCCATGGTGATCGATGCGCTCGGTGGGCCGGGCGAGTTCGATCCGAACGCCGCGGAAGGCGCAGGCTTGTCGGCTGGTGCGCTCGCCGATGTGAAAGCCTCGGGTATCACCGCAGTAAACCTCACCATCGGTTCCGTAGGCAACGGAGCGGGCAAGTTCGAGGAGACCATCGCCTCAATCGGCGAAATCGAGCGCGAGATCGCTCTGCATCCGGACGTGCTGATGAAGGTGCTGACGGCTCGGGACCTCGATGCGGCGAAGGCAAGCAACCGCCTCGGCATTATTTACGGCTTTCAGGACACAAGCATGCTTGAGGGCGAACTGCAGCGCCTGACCCTCTTTCATACGTTCGGCGTCCGAATCGTGCAACCTACTTATAACCGTCGCAATCTGATGGGCGATGGATGCTTGGAGCCAGCGGACGGCGGCTTGAGCACTCTCGGACGCGAGCTGATCACGGAGATCAACCGCCTCGGCATTCTGCTCGATCTGAGTCATGCGGGAGCGCGCACGATTACGGAAGGAATCGCGGCCGCCCAAGCGCCGATGGCGATTACGCACACGGGTTGCCGCGACCTTGTCGATGTGCCGCGCAACGTGCATGACAAGGCGCTCAGGGCGCTCGCCGATAAAGGTGGAGTGGCTGGTATCTACTTCATGCCCTTCCTGCGCGATTCAGGTCAGCCGCACGCGGGAGACGTCATCCGTCATCTGGAGCATGCCGTTAATGTGTGCGGTGAGGATCACGTCGGCGTCGGAACGGATGGGAGCATTTCCGGTGTCAAGCTGGACGCCGCGTATGCGCAGCATCAGCGCAAATTCTACGAGGACCGCAAGAGAGCAGGTATCGCCGCTCCGGGCGAAGCGCCGGATGTGTTCAACCTGATTCCGGAATACAACGATCCGCGCCGCTTCATTACGCTGGCGAATGATCTCAACCGCCGTGATTGGCCAACGAACCGGATCGAGAAGATTCTGGGTGGGAACTTCGCCCGCCTGTTCAAGGAAGTGTGGAAGGGCTGACGCGCCGGTGTCGCGCGAAGGCATCGCTGCAGGGCTCAGGCCGACGACTCCATCAGGCGCCGCAGCCCGTCCAACGTCGCGCTCGCGTCCGGGCCGATCACCAGGTGCAGGCTCGTCGGAGCAGGTTGCGCGACGCCGCGCAGGTTGAGCGCGCGCAGTGCCTCGTGGTCGGCCGATGCACCGTCCCGCAGCGTGACCATCACGCGGGTCGAGGCGCCATCGAGTGCAGCGACGTTGCCGCGGCCGCCGAGTGCGGCGAGAACGCGCGCCAGGAAGTCCCCGCTCACCTGCCCGACCGGGGGCGCCGGCCGCAGGTCCGACGGCGGCGTGCCGGCCGGCGCAAGCACGGATCCCGCGTCGCGCAGCGCGGCGCGCAGCTCGCCGGCGACCTGGTCCGCGATCGGGCCGAGCACGACCTGCAGGGAATCCGCCGACGGACGCACGAGCCCGCGAACTCCGAGTGCGCGCAGCGCCGGCTCGTCGACGGCGGACTGATCGGCAACCGTCAGGCGCAACCGGGTCGTGCAGGCATCGACGGATCGAAGGTTGGCCGCGCCACCGAGCGCCGTGATCATCGCCCGGGCGCGATCGGACTCCGGCACGCTCGCGGCGGCCGTCGGCGCATCGGCCTCGCGACCGGGCGTCGGCAACGAAAAGCGCCGGATGACGAACCGGAATCCCGCGTAATACACGAGCGAATACGCGAGGCCGATCGGCAGCAGCATCCACGGCCGGCTCGCCTGCCCGAAGTTGATCACGTAGTCGAAGAGCCCCGCGGAGAAGCTGAACCCGAGCCGCACCTGCAGCACATCCATGATGACCATCGCCAACCCGGTCAGGGCCGCGTGCAGCGCGTAGAGCACCGGCGCGAGGAACATGAACGTGAACTCGATCGGCTCGGTGACGCCGGTGAGGAACGATGTCAGCGCCATCGACACCAGCAGACCGCCGGCCGCCTTGCGGCGTTCGGGCCGGGCCTCGTGGTACATCGCCAGGCAGGCGGCGGGCAACCCGAACATCATCACCGGGAAGAACCCGGACATGAACGCGCCCGCCGTCGGGTCGCCGGCGAAGAATCGATTGAGGTCGCCGGTCGCGCCGCCGTAGTCCCCGAGCAGGAACCAGGCGAGGTTGTTGAGGATGTGGTGCAGCCCGGTGACGATCAGAATGCGATTCAGCACACCGTAGGCGAAGAGGCCCAGCTCTCCCGAGCCGAGCACCACGCGGCTCAGCGCGTCCATGCCGCGTTCGAGCACCGGCCAGCCGTAGCCGAATGCGGCCGCCACCACGAGACCCGCGCAACCGCTCGCGATCGGTACGAAACGGCGCCCGCCGAAGAACGCGAGATAGGGAGGCAGCCTGATGTCCGAATAGCGGTTGTACAGCAGCCCGGCGATCACCCCGGAGATGATGCCGGCGGGCACGCTGAGCTTCGCGAGCTCGCGCGACTTGTACGCGGCCGCGGCGAGATCCCGCGCCTGCCCGGCGAGCCCCGCAACCGCGTCGGGCGGGACGGCGATCAGGACCTCCGCACCCTTGGTCGCGACGAGAAACCCGACGACACTCGCAAGCCCGGCGGCACCGTGGTTCTCGCGCGCGAGCCCGACGGCCACGCCGATCGCGAAGAGAAGGCCCAGGTTCGAGAACACCGCCTGGCCTGCCGCCGCCAGCATCGGGAGGCCGAGCAGGTCCGGCTGCCCGAGCCGCAGCAGCAGGCCCGCGATCGGCAGCACGGCGATGGGCAGCATGAGCGCGCGCCCGAGCTGCTGGACGCCTGCGAACGCTTTCTTCATCGCGTGACCCGCCGATCGACCTCGTCTTCGTCCTCGTCCTGAATCGCATCGCGCACGAGAGCGCGCACCTCCGCGGCGGACGACAGCGAAAGGGCGTGCTCGGCCAGCGCGCGGCATCGGGCCATCGAGCAGTTGCGAATCCGGGCCTTGATGCGCGGGACCAGGCCCGGCACGACGGACAGCTCGTGCACCCCCAGTCCGAGCAGCACCGGCACGGCGAGCGGATCCGAGGCGAGACCACCGCAGACGGCGACGGGTCGACCCCGCGCCGAGGCGGCGGCCGACGTCGTCGCGACGAGCCGCAGCACCGCCGGGTGCAGCCCGTCGAGGCGGGCTGCGAGCTCCGGATGCGTCCGGTCCATCGCGAGCGCGTACTGCGTGAGGTCGTTGGTGCCGATCGAGACGAAATCCGCCACTTCGCAGATCTGCTCGGCGAGCAGTGCCGCGGCCGGCGTCTCGACCATCACGCCGAGTGCCGGCAGTGCATGGGTGCCGAGCCGCGCGGCCAGCTCCTCGACGATTGCGCGTACGGCCTGGATCTCGCCAGGCTCTGCGACCATCGGCAGCATCACTCGGCACTGCGCGAGCGGGCGGACCTCGAGCAAGGCCTCGAGCTGAGTGCGCAACAGCTCCGGATACCGCAGGCTCGTGCGTATCCCCCGGAGACCAAGCGCCGGGTTGTCCTCGCGCGGCTGGGGCAGATAGGCGATGGGCTTGTCGGCTCCGGCATCGAGCGTGCGGATCGTCACCGGGCGGCCACCGAACGCATCGACGACCTGCTG
The DNA here is from genome assembly GCA_963834855.1 of uncultured Gammaproteobacteria bacterium. GTDB lineage: Bacteria > Pseudomonadota > Gammaproteobacteria > Steroidobacterales > Steroidobacteraceae > DATJKD01. The sequence continues at coordinate 50,561 of CAWIDH010000005.1, forward strand.
GTACGCGGCGACTTGCGCGGCCGTGTCGGGCGCCGTGCGACGGTCGAGGAACAGGAACTCCGTGCGCAGCAGGCCGCAGCCCTCCGCCCCGAGCGACACCGCATTCGCCGCATCGGCGGCGGAGCCGATGTTCGCGAAGACCTCGACGCGCACGCCGTCCGTAGTCAGCGCAGGCGCGGCGGCCGCCTTGCGCTCCGCCGCGTCGCGCGCCGGCGTTGTTCGAGGACGCGCCCGGCGGCGGCAAGCTCTGCGGGCGGAGGATCAACCCGCAGCACGCCGCGCTCGGCGTCGAGCAGGAGGGGCGTGCCGGGTGCAACCGCGAGGACGGATTCCCCTGCACTCACCAGCATCGGCTTGCCCATCGCCGCCGCGAGAATGGCGACATGCGAGGTGGGACCGCCGCGCGCCGTGCAGATTCCCGCCAGCCGGCTTGCATCGAGTGCGACGAGCTGCGACGGCAGGAGCTCGTCCGCGAGCACGATCGCGCGCTCCGGGAGTGCGACGGACCGGGCATCGTCCTCCCCCGCGAGCGCGGCCAGCACCTGCGATTCCAGGTCCAGCAGGTCGGCGGCTCGCTCGAGAAGGCGCGCGTCGCCGAGCCCGCGCAGGGTTTCGATGTTCGCGCGGATCGCGCTGCGCCAGGCCCAACCGGCGCTCTTGCCGCGATCGATCCAGTCGCGCAGCCGCCGCCGCGAGCGCCGGGTCGTCGAGGAACTCCAGGTGCGCCGCGACGATCTCGGCGCGCGGCCCGCTCTCGCGGGCGGCCAGCCCGGTGAGCGTCGCCCGCACGGCATCGCGTGCCCGCGTGAGCTCGGCCGTCTCGCGCGCCACACCGGCGCCTTCTTCGACGACGGTGCGCTCGGGTCGCGCTACGAAGGTGGCCGGCCCGATCGCGGTGCCGCGCGAGGCAACGACACCCGGGAGCTCCGCGCCTCGCACCGGCGCGCCCGCCGCCGACCCTGCGCCTGCGCCGCGCACGGGCGCCGGCGGCGCGGCTGCGGAAAATTCTGCTCTGAGCCGATTTTCCAGGGGCGGCTGAAAGCCGGCGTGGGTGCCGCCGATCAGCTCACCGAGCGCATCGAGCACCGCATGCGCGCCGCCGCCTACGGCCTCGAGCGTGATCTCGTCGTCCCGGTGCACGCCCAGCGACATCAGCGACACGGCGCTCGCGGCGCTGGCGCGTCGTCCATGCGCGATGACGGTGACCGCGGCATCGAACTCGCGGACCTTCTGGGCGATCAGGGCCGCGGGTCGCGCGTGGATGCCATGCGGCAACGGGACGCGAAGCCGCCGGACGATCGCGGCTCCAGTCGGCTGCGGCTCGACCGCTCGCACGGCCTCGAGCGCGTGCAGCTCCATCAGGAACTCGCCCTGCGCAATCGACTGGTCGAGCTGGCGACGTACGATCTCGAATGCCGCGCCGTTCGTGACGACGAGCGGCGTGATGAGGCTCGGGGCGCGGCGCGCGACGAGGTCGAGGTCGAAACCGAGCAGGCGGTCGCCCGCGCGCACACGCCTTCCCGCCTCGACGTAGGATTCGAAGCCCTCGCCCTTGAGGCCGACCGTGTCGATGCCGATGTGCACCAGGATCTCGGCGCCGTTGTCGGCGCGCAGGGTCACCGCATGCCGGGTCGGCGCGACCGAGACCAGCACGCCGTCGCAGGGCGCGTGCAGGTGGCCCTCGGTCGGATCGATGGCGAGGCCATCGCCCAGCATCCGGCCCGCGAAGACCGGGTCGGGCACCTCATCCAGCGGCATCGCCCAGCCGGACAGCGGCGAGTTGAGCCTGAGCTGGGACACGCCGGCCGTCACTCGAGGCGCCGTGTCATGCCCGGCGACTCCAGGAGCAGGATCGCGTCGATCGCCCACATCGGGTCGATGTCGCGGCCGGTGAAAGTCAGGCAGAGGTCGTGCCGCCCGGTGCGAGGCTCGATCTTCGTCGCAGGCAACCGCGTGACTTCGTTGCTCGCGACCGCAGGCGTGAGGGGCAAGATCGCGATCAGGTCACCGTCGCAGCCGCCGATGCGCACTTCGAGCTCGCTCTCCGGGGTCATGGGCGCACGCAGCCGGATCGCATCCCGGTCCTTGCCGATCTGGAAGTTGAACGGGAACTGCCCGACGCTCGCGGCGATGCCGGTGACACCCGAGAGGTCCGCCTGCTCGTAGATCCAGCAAGGTTCCATGATGTCGACCAGGAAGACCGCGCGTTCGCCGCGAAGCGGCGCGTCATCCTCGAGATTGAGCACGAGCTTGTCGCTGCAGGTGCGCAGTTCCTGGCTGCGGCGCAGCCTCTCCTGCGGCGCGACCGGCGGCGCGAACTCTGACTTGGCCGCCTCGAGGCCGACTGCCGGGTACCAGCCGAAGGCAGTCTCGAGGCGCCGGCGAAAATCCGGGTAATCGAGCCGCGCGGCGGGTGACCAGGCGACCTCGGCGAGCGCAGCGGCGCGCGGGAACGCCATCCACTGCAGGCGTTCCTCGGTACGGATGTGCTCGGTCCACAGGTTCGCCTGCACGCCGAGTATGTGGCGGCGGCGCTCGGGCGCGATCGCAGGTGGCATCGGGTCGAACCGATACACGCTCTCGAGGTCGATCACGCGGCCGCGGCCGGGTGGTTCGGCGGGGTCCGTGCCCTGGCGGTTGTCCAGGTACAGCGTGGGCCACGGGGCGAGCACGGCGTCGTGACCGGCGGCCGCGGCCGCGAGCGCGCCGTCGATGCCGCGCCAGGACATGACGGTCGCCTCCGGTGCCAGGCCGCCCTCGAGGATCTCGTCCCAGCCGATCAGCCGACGGCCCTGCGCGTCGAGGAAGCGACCGATGCGCTGGACGAAATAGCTCTGCAGCGCGTGCTCATCCGCGATCCCGCGCTCGCGCATCCGTTGCTGCACCTGGGGCGAGGCCTTCCACTGGTCCTTGACCGCCTCGTCTCCGCCGACGTGCACGTACTCGCCGGGGAAAAGCTCGATGACCTCCCGCAGCACGTCCTCGAGGAAGCTGAACGTCGAGTCCTCGACGTTGAACAGGTTCGGGTAGATGCCCCAGTCGGCGGGAACGGCGGACGGCGCGCGACCGTCGACCGCGAGCTGCGGATACGCGACGATCGCGGCCGTCGCGTGGCCGGGCATCTCGATCTCCGGGACGATCGTGATCCCGCGCTCGGCCGCATGGCGCACGATGCGGCGCACCGTGTCCTGCGTGTAGTAGCCGCCGTAGAGACGAGGCTTGCCGGTTGCCGGGTCGATGTCAGCGGCGGCGGCGGGCCCGGCCGGCACGCGCCAGGCGCCCACCTGGGTGAGCCGCGGGTACTTGCGGATCTCCAGGCGCCAGGCCTGGTCGTCGGTCAGGTGCCAGTGCAGCACGTTGAGCTTGTGCAGCGCCATCCAGTCGATGAAGCGCTCGATGAACTCCGGCGACTGGTAGTGCCGCGCCGAATCGAGCATGAGGCCTCGCCAGGCGAAGCGCGGCGCATCCTCGATGGCGAGTGCGGGCAGCGTGACGCGGCCATCCGCCGCGCCCGCACCGGCGATGAGCTGCCACAACGGTCACCGACCCGTTCCCGAGACCCTGCGGCTCGCGCGCGCGCAGGCGGACGCCCCGCGGGTCGATCTCGAGCGAGTAGCCGCCCGCGGCGGCGACGCGGGTATTCGCATCGAGCGAGAACCGGAGCTTTGCGCGATTGGCGCCCGCGTCCTGCATCGCGACCACCTGCAGGCGCGGTCCACCGATCTGCTCGACGCGCGCAGCGAACTGTCGCGCGATGCGCTGCGCCTCGGCACCGCCCTCGGCGGCCAGCACGGCGTCCTCGTCCAGGGTCAGCGAGCCGCTGCGGGCGACGAAGCTTGCGGGCGCCGGGATGACGGCCGGTGGCGCCGGGTCAGCAGCGGTTGCCGGGAGCGACGCCAGGCATCCCGCCAGGATCACGCACGCGATCCGCAGGGCACAAGGGCATCGCAGCGAGCTCGCGGTCATGTTCCTCACGGTGTGCACCATAGACCAAGGGCGGAGGAGTTGCCTCCTCCGCCCTTCAGACGAGCCTATCCGCACACGATCAGAACTTGAAGCGGAGGTTCAGGTAGTACTGCGCACCGTTCTTGTAGAACGCGCGCGGCTGGTCCTTGTTGAGCGCGTAGTACTTGAGCGTCGGGTCGTTGAGGTTCTGCCCGTCCAGGGTCACCGAGAAGTTGTCGCTGAAGATATACCCGAGCGAGGCGGCCAGTGAGTCCGTGTCGTCCTGCGAGAAGGCGCGTATTGCGGTCAAGACCGCTGAAGAACTCCGAGCGGAACGTGTAGGTCACCCGCGCGTTGAATCGGGCGGTCTCGTAGTAGGCGCTCAGGTTGTACGTGTCCTCCGACGTTCCGACCAGGCGGTCATCTCCGCTGGCCGGCAGCAGGGAAGTCTGCTCGCCGTCCGCATAGGTGTAGTTGGCGGCGATGCCGAAGTTATCGGTGATGGCCTGCTGATAGGAGAGCTCGATGCCCTGCACCCGACCCTCGGCGTTGACTGGCACGGTCAGCAGGTACGGCACGTCCGCGCCGTTCGGAAATGCCTCGCTGAAGGTGAAGTAGGTTTTCGTCTCGCTGCCGAAGGTGACGTAGTTCTCGAGGTCCATGTAGAACACCGTGGCCGCCAGCAACGAGTTCTCGGCGAAGTACCATTCGATCCCGGCGTCGTAGTTCCACGACCGGATGGGCTCGAGATCCGGGTTGCCGCCCGAGCCTGTCCCGGTTCCGCCGACGGTCGCCGGGGGTAGCAGGTTCGTGGCGCCGCCGAGCGCCGAGTAGTCGGCGCGGGTCATCGTCCTGCTGGCCGCGAAACGGGCCACCAGATCGTCGGACACCTGCCACTTCAGGTTTGCGCTCGGCAGCCAGTCGTTGTACGTGTTGTCGACGGGTATGCCGATGTACGCCCCGAAGAGCGAGCCCGTGATCGGCGTTCGGGTCCGTCGGTGGGCTGGTCGAAGATGACCACGTTCTCGTCGGTCCTCACGTAGCGCAGGCCGATGTTTCCGCTCCAGTTCGAACCCCGGAAATCCGCCTGCACGTAGGCCGCCGCATTCTCTTCCTCCACCGAGTAGAAGAGCGAGGCGTCGGCGCGCAACACCGGGTCGCGGTTCACGAATCCCGGCGCACCGTTGTATTGCGCCAGCTGCGACTCCGACCAGAACCAGATGTTCGTCGGGAACGACCCACCGAAGGTGTTGAAGTCGCCCGGATAGTTCTGGAAGTCCGTCGGATAGTTCGCCGGGTCCATGGCCGGGGCGAGCGGGCCCTGGGCGACGGTTGTTGAGCGACTCGCGGCTGTGCTCGTTGTAGCGTACGCCGAACTGCAGGCCGGTCCAGGCGCCGCGGTCGACGGCGTAGTCGGCGTCGACCTGGGCCCAGTTTTCCTCGTCCTCGACGTCCACGAGCTGGGCGCCGAAGATCCAGCCAAAGACGACCGGTGTGCCGTTCGGGACCGGTGTCGAGGTGTCGGCTGTGCCGAAGTTGAAGTTCGGCGCGCTGCCGATGCCATTGAGCTGGCAGCTCGCGCCGCTGCCCGCTGCCGGATGCGTCTCGGACACGTCCTGCCTCGGTGTCTCGCCGTGGCCCTCCGAGGTGCCGATCTGGCCGGAGATTTCGAGCGCGTCGCTGACCTGGTATGCAGGCCTCGAAACTGCCGTAGTTCGGACGTGGCCTTTTCGTCCGGGCGCGAGATCTGGTCGTAGACACCGTACGAAGGTCCCGGCGTGCACCGGCGCCGAGAAATTCGCCGCGACGAGGGTGTTGTTCCTGACGACGTAGCCCGGATCCGGCGCCTGTCCCGCGCCCGCGCCGAGGATGCGTGATCCCCAGAGCAGGTAGTTGCGGTTGTAGTTCGTCGCCTCGAGATCCGACATGAAGTACTGGAGGTCCAGTCTCAGGTCGTCGGTCGGACGGAACTCGAGGTCGATGAGGCCGCCCGTGCGCTTGCGCTCCTGCTCGAAGAGCGCGGCGCCGATCAGCACGCGGATACTGCACGCCCGCCAGGTCGGGGTTGCGAGGTCGCGATGGCGCTGCCCGGCGCGATCGTCTCATAGCCGAGCAACTCGACGCCGTCGCGGCGCAGGTGCCGCTCCTCCGAGAACCCCTGCAGCAGCACACCGAACGTGTCGGAGTCGTTCTTCCAGTTGAAGAGCGCGGAGAGCTGCGGGTCGGTCTCATCCGGAAGCTCGGCGTAAACCGCGCCGACCGATCCGCCGACCGTCATCTGCTCGTCGAAGTCGAGGGGTCTGCGGGTGATGATGTCGACCGATCCGGCGACGCCACCTTCGACGAGCGAGGCCTGGGAGCTCTTGTGCACGACGACCTGGCCGACGAGCTCCGACGGCAGCAGCGTGTAGCTGACGCTGCGACCGACCTGCGAGGTCTGGTTGAGCACGAACCAGTCGCCGGCGGCGACGTTGTGACCGTTGAGCAGGGTCTGCGTCAGGCTGGGATTCGTTCCGCGCATGCTGATGCGGTCGTTCTCATCGAACCCGCCCTCATTGGCACCGGCGGAGCTGGTCGTGACGCCGACGACGCGCGACAGGGAATCCGCGACGTTCTTGTCGGGCATCTTGCCGATGTCCTCGGCGGTGATGACCTCCACGATCGAGTCCGCATCGCGCTTTGACTCGAGCGACAGCTGGTTCGAGTGGCGAATGCCCGAGACGATGATCTCCTCGAGCCCCTCTTCCGTCGCGGCCGCCTGCGCGCGCGCTTGATCGTTCTGCCCGAACAGGGCGATGGCGACTGCCGTTCCGATCAAGGTCGATCGTGTTCTGTTCATGTGCTCAGGTCCCCCTTAGGCTCAGTCCTGCCGGCCGATCCGCGCAGGAGCTGTAAGTCCGCTGCTACCTGGTTCTCGTTGGGCTGGCCGCTTGCCATTAGAGCCCAATGACAGAACCACTCTGATGCCACTATAATACCACCCGTGAGCGAATGGCAAGCCTGTCAAAAACGTATCAAAGCGGCGGTTAGCTGGCTGCGTAAGCCGTTGCTTCTGAGCCACAGGGGGCACCGACATGGAGTCGTGGTATGGCATTGGTATCTGAGCAATCGCCGGCCCGGCAGAAGGAGCCTCGCGCCATGCTCCTCTCGGAGGCGATTGGCCCGCTCGCGGAAACGAGCAATCTCCCCCTTTACCAGCAGCTGCAGCGCGCGCTCCGCGAAGCGATAGACCGGAACATCCTCGGCGCCGACGATGCGTTGCCGCCCGAGCGCGACCTCGCCGGCGACTTCGGCGTTTCACGGATCACCGTTCGCAAGGCCATTGACGGGCTCGTGAGTGAAGGCCTGCTGGTGCGCCGGCACGGGTCCGGCACCTTCGTGCGCGGCCGCGTCGAGAAAAACTTCTCGAAGCTCACCTCCTTCTCGGAGGACATGCGCGCCCGCGGACGCAATCCGCGCAGCGACTGGCTGAAGCGCACTGAACGGAACCGTCACGCCCGGAGGAGGCGCTGACCCTGCGCTCGAGCCCCGGCACGCCGGTGTTCCGCTTCCACCGGCTGCGATTCGCGGACGACGCGCCCATGGCGATCGAGTACGCGACCGTCGTCGCCGACTGCCTGCCCTCGCTCGACGCCGTGCAGACCTCGCTCTACGAGGCACTGGAGCGCGCCGGGAACCGGCCCGTCCGCGCCCTGCAGCGCCTGCGCGCAGTGCTGCTCACGCGCGAGCAGGCCGAGCTGCTGCGCGCGAAGCCGGGCGACGCGGGTCTGCTGGTCGAACGGGTCGGATTCCTGCAGGACGGGCGCGCGATCGAGTTCTCGCAGTCCTTCTATCGCGGCGACACCTACGACTTCGTCGCCGAGCTCAGCACGCCGTGAATCCCGATACCCGCATGTTCCGGGAAGCGGCCGCCGCTCCTGCCGCGGTTCGCTCTCAATTGCACGCGAACCGCGACCTCATCGATCAGCTCGGAGAGGTGGTGCGGCAACATGGCGCCGCGTGCCGTCGTCACCTGCGCGCGCGGCAGTTCCGACCATGCGGCAACGTTCGCGAAGTACCTGATCGAAACCCGTACGGGCATCCTCGCCTCGTCCGCGGCGCCGTCGATCAGCTCGGTGTATGCATCCAAGGCAGACCTCGAAGGCGTCCTTTTCGTCGCGATCTCGCAGTCGGGCGCCAGCCCGGACCTGCTCGCGGCCGCAAGCAGCGGCCCGGGAGGCGGGTGCTCTCGTGCTCGCGCTCGTCAACGCCGAGGACTCTGCGCTTGCGCGCATCGCCCATCACACCATTCCGTTGCGCGCCGGCGCCGAGACCAGCGTCGCGGCCACCAAGTCGTACATCGCCTCGCTCGCGGCAATCGTGCACCTGGTGGCGGCCTGGACGCAGGACCGCGAACTTCAGACGGCCCTGGAACAGGCGCCCGACCAGCTCGCACTCGCGTGGCAACTCGACTGGGACGCCGCCGTCGAGCACCTTCGCTCGGCCAGCAGCCTCTACGTCGTCGGCCGCGGGCTCGGTCTCGGCATTGCCCAGGAAGCCGCGCTCAAGCTCAAGGAAACCTGTGGCCTGCACGCAGAGGCATTCAGCGCCGCGGAACTGCGCCACGGTCCGATGGCGCTCGTGCGCAGCGGGTTTCCGGTCCTCGCGTTCGTGCAACACGACGAGACACGGGAAGGCGTCGAAGCGCTGGCGGGCGAGTTGAGCAACCTCGGCGCGGAGGTATTGCTGGCGGGGTCCGTGGTCCCGGGCGCCTTCACACTGCCGACGCTGCGCGCGCATGCGGCCATCGAACCGCTGCTGATGATCCAGAGCTTCTACCGGCTCGCCAACGCGCTCGCGCTTGCCCGCGGCCTGGATCCGGATCGCCCACCGCACCTGAGCAAGGTCACCGAGACAGTCTGATGCCGGTCGCGCTGGTCAACGGCCGGGTACTCGGTGACACCGGCATCCTCGATGACCTCGCTGTGTTGCTCGACGGAGAAAGGATAGTCGACGTCGTCGCCAGCGACGACGCACGCTGCCGCCGCGCAGTCCGCCACGATCTCGGCGGCCATCTGCTGCTGCCGGGCTTCCTGGACACGCAGGTAAACGGCGGCGGCGGCGTGCTCTTCAACGCCGAGCCGACCGTCGACGCCATCCGCGAGATCGGCCGCGCCCATCGGCGCTTCGGCACCACGGGGTTTCTGCCGACGCTCATCAGCGACGACCTGCATGTCGTCGCGCGCGCACTCGAGGCCGTGCGCGCCGCGATCGACGCCAGGGTGCCCGGCGTGCTCGGCATTCACATCGAGGGCCCGTTCCTGAACGTGGCACGCAAGGGCGTGCATGATCCCGCGAAACTGCGCGGTCTCGACGAAGGCGCGATCGGGCTCCTGACCTCCCTTCGCGGCGGCAGGACCCTGGTGACGCTGGCGCCCGAGATGACGACGCCCGACATCATCTCGAAGCTGGCCGCGGCGGGGGTCATCGTGTCGGCCGGTCATACCAACGCGACCTATGATGAGATCCGCACCGCTCTGCGCCACGGGCTCACGGGCTTCACGCATCTGTTCAATGCCATGTCACAGCTCACCGGGCGGGAGCCTGGAGTCGTCGGCGCCGCGCTCGACGACGCGGACAGCTGGTGCGGTATCATCGTTGACGGACGCCATGTCGACCCGACCGTGCTTCGCATTGCCTTGCGCTGCAAGCGGCACGACCGATTCATGCTGGTGACGGATGCGATGCCAAGCGTCGGCGCAGCCGAAAAGTCGTTCACCCTGCAGGGACGCATGATCTCCGTCGCGAACGGCGTGCTGGTCGACGAAGACGGCACGCTGGCCGGCTCCGACATCGACATGGCAACGACCGTATACAACGCCGTCGAGTTGCTTCGTGTCGACCTGCCCGAGGCCGTGCGCATGGCCAGCCAGTATCCAGCGGAGTTCCTGGGACTGGGTGGTGAGCTCGGGCGGATCGCGCCCGGCTATCGGGCCAACCTGGTGCTCGCCGACGAGAGGCTCGACATCAAGGAGACCTGGATCGACGGACGGACGCTCACGTGACCGCCACTCTCTTCAACTATTCGTATCACCACACATCCTCGAGGGAGGCGCAGAGGCCTGTCGCGCCGCAAGCCGCCGTCAGGAGCGTCGTCATCATCGGCGGTGGAACCGCCGGGTGGATGACCGCGATGATCCTGGCGAATGCGCTGATCAAGAAGGGCGTCGAAATATCGGTGCTCGAGTCGCCCACCGTGGACATCATCGGCGTCGGCGAAGGCTCGACGCCCTGGCTGCGGGGATTCTTCGACAGCCTCGATATCGAGGAATCCGAGTGGATGCCCGCGTGCAACGCCACGTACAAGTGCGGCATCGCGTTCGACAAGTGGTCGACCAAACCGGGCTTCGAACGCTACTTTCATCCGTTTGCCTCGATGCTCGACAACCTCACCATGACGCAGTTCGTTCACAACGCGCGGGCGAGGGTCAACGGCGCCGACGTTCATGCCCATCCCAACCGTTTCTTCATCGCATCGCGTCTCGCTGACGAGCACATGGCGCCGATCCCGGCCAACAGTTTTCCGTTCGATGTCTGGTACGGATACCACTTCGATGCCGTGCTGCTGGGCAAGTTCCTGCACAAGAAGGCGCTCGAGCGCGGCGTCAAGTACAGGAGCTGTCACGTCACTCACGCGAACCTGGACGATCGCGGCGACATCGCCTCGGTGTCTACCCGGGAGGGCGAAACCGATCGGCGCCGATTTCTTCGTCGACTGCACGGGTTTCGCTTCGCTCCTCAGCGTGCAAGGCGCTCGCGACGCCGTTCGTCAGTTTCTCGAGCAACCTGTTCAATGACGCCGCCGTCGCCATGCCGACGCCGATGGACGAGTTCATTCCATCGCAGACCGTGGCGACCGCGATGAAGCACGGATGGGCATGGAAGATCCCGCTGACCAGCCGCTACGGCAACGGGTATGTGTACAGCTCGAGTTTCTGCTCGGCCGATCAGGCCGAGCATGAGCTGCGCGAATCCCTCGGACTCCTGGAGTCCGACACTCCGGCCCGCCACCTGAAGATGCGGATCGGCCGCCTCACGAAGCACTGGAACAGGAATTGCCTTGCCGTCGGCCTCTCCCAGGGATTCATCGAGCCGCTCGAAGCCACGGCCCTGCTCTTCATTCAGAAGACGGCCATGGGAATCGTCGAGTGCCTCGAAAAGGGCGATTTCAGCGAAGCCGCTCACGACGCTTCAACCAGCGCGTCAACGAGCACTTCGAAGGCACCCGCGACTACATCGTGACGCACTACAAGACCAATTCAAGGACGGATACCGAGTACTGGCGCGCCAATGCCGCCAATCTCAATATCTCCGATCCGCTCAAGGAGCTGTACAACCACTGGATGGCGGGCAACAGCATCGTCCGGGAGGTGAAGCAGAGCATCGGCCAGGCTTACCCGGTCTTCTCCTGGTACTGCATCATGGCCGGCATGGGCATCTTCCCGTATCAGAAGGACCTGCGACCGCCGAATGCCAGGGAGAAGCAATTCAGCATGGCGGAGATCGACAATCTCCTGACGCGCAGCGCGGCCAATTTCCGCACTCAGCGGGAAGTGCTGAAAGCCATCCCGCCCAGGCGGGAAGAGGAGTCATTGCAGATCTATCTGTGGTGACGGCCTGCTCCAGGTCGCGAGGCACGCAGGCGCGGCCGTTTTCGCGAATCAACTCCGAAGCTTCGCGATCAGCAGGTTCCTGATCCGCTGCGCGGCGTCAGGCGACATCCTTCCGAGCACACCGCGCCGGTGCTCGGGGATGTAATCGAAACGATCGTCAGTCGCGTCGAATACGTAGTAGTCGAACATCGAGGCCCAGGCCTTCCTGAGCTCCCGCGGCAGCGGCCTGACGTTCAACAGGCCGTGCAGCAGGCAGTCCATGGCCGATGCCGTCCTGTCGACTTCGCCGAGAGCGCCCTTCCACCAGTAGTTGACGAGCACGTTGAGGTGGGGATCGAGGGACTCCACGTGGTGCCACCACAAGGTGGGAATGTACAGCGCATCGCCGGGCCCGAGCTCCGCCTGACAGGCCGCCGCGAGCGCGTCCTTGAACCGCGGGAATCTCTCGAAGTCGGGTTCGGAGAACTGCACCATGCTCATCGCGGCGCCGGTCGGCGCGTAGTCGAGCGGTCCCACGTACAGGTTGGCAACCTGCTCCGGAGGGAACAGCGTGAACCGGCGCCTGCCGGCCACGACGCAAGCGACGTTGTCCGATTCATCGAAATGGGCCGGCACCGTGACGCGGTTGCCGAGCCAGATCCGCGGCGCGACGGCTGCATCGAGAATGGACAGCCTGTTTTCCGCGGCAAAGCCCGGCAGGCATTCCGGGATCAGCGCGCTCTGCACGGCCACTGAAGGTGGATCCTCGAACAACGCGTATCGCGACAATTGCTCGACGATGGAGGACAGCGGCAGGCGCCTGCGCGCGAAATTGAATCCGTCCATGGCAGTCGTTGTAGAAGATGCGTCCGCGCACGTGCGGCGGCATGAGGATCGCGTCGACAGGGCTGCCATTGTCGAGGGCAACGAGGTAGCGACCGACGTCGGCATGCGACCGGAGCGCTGCCTGCACAGCCGGCCACCCCTCGACCAGCCCGCGCAGCACGGCTGGCCGGTATTGATTGACGACCTCCTCCCGGAATCGCCTCTCGTCGACGTCGTGCCACTCGGGAATCTGTTGCAGTGGCTGATCCAGCATCGTTTGCGCCCCGGCCTGCGCGCCGATGCTAACCCTGCGCGATGCGCGCAGCCACCGGCCGGGAGCGCTCGCTCGCGCTGAGACTGATGGTCGAGACTACCGCTGTCGTTGCCGACGCATGGCGCGCCACCAGCCGATGGCGATGATGGCCACCACGAACAGTGGAATCACCGCGCCGATCCGGTCGCCGCGCCCGAGGGCCTCGATTGCAGTCGAAGCGATGCTGCCCAGCACCGCGAGGAAGACCGCGAACGGTATGAAACGCGTGATGGCAGGACGCGATTCCGCGGTTGGCCGGCCGGTCGGCGACGTCGGCCGCGCGGACGGCGCGGTCGGCATGGTAGATGGGGCAGGCGAGATGGTTGGTGGCGCGGACACCTTCGTCATCGACGGTCGGTGACCCGGAGGCAACTGCGCGCTGCCCTTGCCTGGTGCGATGCGGCCCGGCGCAATCGGCCCCTGCGGCGTCGCCAGGCCTCCGCGCGGTGGGCGGAGCCGCGCTTGCGCCGCGTCACCTTGCCGGGCGGGCATCGGCCACGGGTTCGCATCGCGCGCGACCGGCGCGGGCGGCGGCGGGAGCGCCCCCTTGGCGGTTGCCTGATCGGGCCATTTCGGCATGCCCGACAGGATACTCCCGCAGCGGCGAAGGAACCTCTGATCTCCGCATGACGCCGTGGCGCACCGGTGCCACGCCCTCGATCCTGCCGATGGTGGCCGACGGGCTGACGTAGAGGTCGACTTCGCGCTCGAAACGCAGTGTTCCGTTGACCACCGCGCCGTCCTCGATCGTGATGCGGGGGTTGCGCTGCTTGTGCTGCGACCAGCCGTGGGGCTTCTCGACCAGGATTCCGCCGTCGACCCGCGAATTCGCGCCCACGGTGATGTCGCCGTTGACGGTCTCGAGTCCCCCGGCTACGGTCGCCTCCGCCATCGACATGCGGCCATTCACCGTCTCGAGCGAGCCACCGACGCGCGATCCCTTGCGGAGCTCGACGCCGCCGTTGACGGTGCCGACGGGACCGTCGACCTGGACCTGCTCGCCCAGTGTGATCGAGCCGTTGACCGTGTCCGCGGAGGCGGCAACGGCGCGGTCGTCGAGGCGTATCGAGCCATTGACCGTACCGACGTCCCGGACTTTCGCGCCCTGGCCGATGACGATGCCGCCGTTCACGGTCGACACGTCGCCGGCTTCCTGGCCGGATTCGATGTGGATGCTGCCATTGACCTTGCTTACGTCGCTCGCAGCGGCGAGTGCAACCGTGGAAGCGGCCCAGGTGAGCGCCAGTGCGTATCGAATCATTGGTCCTCCCCGCGCCGGCGGCCGGCTGCTGAATGCAGCTTGGATGCCACGAGGCCGGCAAAGGTTGCATGACCTGATGGTTAACCCGCCATTGCGGTAACCTTACAGAATCCCCCGCACACCACCGCCCGCACCACAGGGAGCCAGCGATGAAGACCCGTGCCGCCGTCGCCTACGAAGCCGGCAAGCCCCTCGTCGTGGAAACCGTCGATCTCGATGGGCCGAAGGCCGGCGAGGTCCTGGTGGAGATCCGCGCCACCGGCATCTGCCACACCGACGAGTTCACGCGCTCGGGCGCCGACCCGGAGGGACTCTTCCCGGTGATCTTCGGTCACGAGGGTGCGGGCGTCGTCGTCGACGTCGGACCCGGTGTCACCTCGTTGAAAAAAGGCGATCACGTGATCCCGCTGTACACGCCCGAATGCCGCCAATGCAAATCCTGCCTGTCGCGCAAGACCAACCTCTGCACGGCGATCCGGGCCACGCAGGGCAAGGGCGTGATGCCGGACGGCACGAGCCGTTTCTCGCTCGGCAAGCAGATGATCCACCACTACATGGGCTGCTCGACGTTCTCGAACTACACGGTGCTTCCCGAAATCGCGGTGGCGAAGATCCGCGAGGACGCGCCGTTCGAGAAGGTCTGCTACATCGGCTGCGGCGTCACGACCGGCATCGGCGCCGTGATCAACACCGCGAAGGTGGAGCCCGGCGCCAACGTCGTCGTGTTCGGGCTGGGGGGCATCGGACTCAACGTCGTGCAGGGCGCACGGCTCGTCGGCGCGAACAGGATCATCGGCGTCGATCTGAACCCCGCACGAAAGGCGCTCGCCGAGAAGTTCGGCATGACGCACTTCGTGAACCCCAAGGAGGTCGGTGGCGACCTGGTCGCGCACCTGGTGTCGCTCACCGACGGCGGCGCGGACTACAGCTTCGAATGCGTGGGCAACGTCGACCTCATGCGACAGGCGCTCGAGTGCTGTCATCGCGGCTGGGGCGTGTCGGTCATCATCGGCGTCGCCGGCGCCGGCCAGGAGATCAAGACTCGGCCGTTCCAGCTCGTCACTGGCCGCGTCTGGAAGGGCACGGCATTCGGCGGCGCGCGCGGCCGCACCGACGTGCCCAGGATCGTCGACTGGTACATGGAGAAGAAGATCAACATCGACGACCTGATCACGCACGTGATGCCGCTCGAGAAGATCAACGACGCCTTCGACCTCATGCACGAGGGCAAGTCGATCCGCAGCGTCGTCAGGTTCTGAAAAAAAATTGGCTCGGAGCCAATTTATCCCGGTTAATGGGCTCTGAGCTGATTTATTTGGAATAATCGGCTCTGAGCCAATTTATGAGAGTTCTCTCCGAGCACGTCTGTTACGGCGGAATGCAGCGCTTCCTCGCGCACGAGTCGCGCGAATGCCGCACGGAGATGCGTTTCTCGGTCTACGAGCCGCCGCAGGCACGCGAGCGCCCGGTGCCGGTGCTCTACTATCTCGCCGGGCTCACCTGCACCGAGGAGACCTTCATGGTGAAGGCCGGCGCGCAGCGTCTCGCTGCGGAGCTCGGCCTGATGCTGGTCTCGCCCGACACCAGTCCGCGCCAGCCGCGCCTGCCCGGCGACGATGCAAGCTGGGACTTCGGCCTGGGCGCAGGCTTCTATGTCGACGCGACGCAACCGCCGTGGTCAGCGCACTACCGGATGTACGGGTACGTGACCCGCGAACTGCCGGAGCTGATTGCGGCGAACTTTCCCGCGCTGCCCGATCGACAGGGCATCTTCGGCCACTCGATGGGCGGTCACGGCGCGCTCGTCTGCGCGCTGCGCAACCCGGCGCAGTACCGCTCGCTGTCGGCATTCGCGCCGATTGCGGCGCCGACGCGTTGCCCCTGGGGGACGAAGGCGTTCTCGGGCTACCTGGGCAGCGACGAGTCGGCGTGGCGCGAGTACGACGCAACCGAGCTCGTCGCGCGCCGGCCGTTTCACGGTCCGATTCTCATCGACCAGGGCTCTGCCGACAAATTCCTCGCGGAACAGTTGAATCCCGAGCTGTTCGCCGAGGCCTGCCACCGCTCGGGCCAGGCATTCGAGCTGCGGATGCATCCGGGCTACGACCACGGCTACTACTTCATCCAGACGTTCATGGCGGATCATCTCGCCTGGCACGCGAGCGCGCTGAGCGCCTGACGCCGCCATGTCGACGGCGGGATCGCGTTCGCGCGGCGAGTGTCGAGATCTGCAGAAAATGCCTGCGCAGACCTACCTGACACGTCACGAGCGGAATGGCGCGCTGCCAACCCACCGTCACCGGCAGGCTTATGCGGCGCTGGTGATCGATGGAAGCCACGTGGAAGCCAGCGCAGACGGTCCGTTTGACTGCACCCCCGGCACGCTGGTCATTCATCCCGCCTTCCACGCCCACGGAAACCATTTCGGGAGCTCCGGTGCTCGCGTCGTTAATGTCCCGCTCCGGGATGAGGACCTCGGGGGGATGGCGCGGGCGCTGCAGGTCGACGACCTCCGGGAGGTCCGCCACGTGATGGAGCGCCACCGGAATCAGATCGCCGGGATCGTTGCGGCGGCTCGGCCGGCAAGACGCCTGCCGCTTCCGGCGTGGCAAGAGGCGTTCATCGCAGCCCTCCTTGGTGGCGACGACCCGATCGGAATCATCGCCCGAATCGTCGGGGTTTCGGCGGCCCACGCGAGCCGCGCGGTGCTGCGGTCGCACGGCATGTCCCCTCAACTGTTGCGGCGCGAGTGGCGGTGGCGCCAGGCGATGCGCAGGATCGGCGCTGATGGCAGGCTGGCTGAGATCGCTGCCGAGGCCGGCTTTTCCGACCAGAGCCATCTCACGCGGACGACCAGCGCGCTCACGGGCCGCACGCCCTCAGCCTGGCGGCGTCAGATCAAATGCGTTCAAGACGCGGGGAATGGCTCGGTGGCTCAATAGCCCGAATGAGACGCGCTCTGCTCGCATGCTTCGTACTGATCGCGCTCGCCGAAATCAGCACTGCCAACGAACCGATCTCGACCACCGCCGCCGCCCAAGCCGCGCTCGGCGCCGCCGATGGCGCCATCCTGAACGCCGACAGCGGCGGGGCCATCCGAGCGCTGCGATCCGTGCCCGCCGCCGAGTTCGCCGGCGATGATGCGGCCAATCGGGAGTGCGTGCTTGGCCGCCTCGATGCTCCCGCTCCCGTCCATGTCACCACCGGCATCGACGACGCCTGGGTCCGAAATGTTCTCGCGACCTACCAGGACTATTGGTGGCGAGCGATGGCGACGCCACGCGACCGCGACGCGCTGGAGGCGACGCTGCTCAAGGATCTGAAGGGACTGCTGGGAACCAGGGCGGCAGGGGCGAAGGACTTCGAGGCGCTCGACGCAGATCTCTCGGCCGAACTCGAGAAACGGGGTTATCACTCGCTGCGAGGACGAACGGCGCCGCTGCTCGAGCTGATGCTCTGGCGCACGCAGGAGAGTCGCGACTACGACGTCGCGCTGCCCGAGGGGCCACAGCGTGTCAGGGTCGAGATTCTCGACGACTTCGTGAGCGGCGGTTGGAACCACTACGCCAGTTGCGGCAAGAGCGGGACGGGCGGGTGGACGGGCGAGGACCGGCTCTTCGCGGTCCGCGGCAGTTACAAGAGCCTGGAGGGAGAGAATTTCCGCGTCTCCTACCTGGGCCACGAGGCCCAGCACTTTGCCGACAAGCGCCGCTTTCCAGGGCTCGCCGACTGGGAGCTCGAATATCGCGCCAAGCTGGTCGAGCTGAGCATGGCAGAGGAAACGCGGGAGAAGCTTCTCCGCCGATTCACCGCCGCGCAGAGCGACGATCCCGGCTCGCCCCACGCTTACGCCAACAAGCGCGTGATCGCGGCGTTGACCGGGGCCTTGGGCGCCGACCCGCTGAGCGCGGCGCCCGAGAGGCTGCGTCAGGCTGCGCGCTCAGTGCTCATCGAAGACTCGCGCCAGCGAATGGTGAACCGCTAGGCGACGACCTGCGTGCCCTCTCGCGCAGTGAGCTCCCTGAAGTGCCCGACCAGCTGTCCGGTCACCGGCCCCGGCCGCCCGCTGCCGATCTCGCGACCATCGACCCGCGTGACGGCCGCGAGCTCGCCCATCGTCCCCGTGCAGAACATCTCCTCTGCGCGGTAGACCTCGGTCAGCGACAGATCGCAGACTTCGTGCGCGATCCGGTGCGCGGCGCAGAGCTCGAGCACGGCTGCGCGCGTGATGCCTTCCGGACAGGCGACGGTACGCGGCGTGCGCACCCGGCCGCGATCGACGATGAAGACATGCGTCGCATTCGTCTCGGCGACGAAGCCGCGCGTGTCGAGCATCAGTGCGTCGTCGGCGCCGGCGAGGTTGGCCTCGATCTTGGCGAGGATCGACTGGATGAGGTTGTTGTGGTGGATCTTGGGGTCCAGGCAGTCGGGCGGAAAGCGCCTCACGCTCGAGGTGACGAGCGCGATGCCGTCCCTGGGGTACACGGGCGCCTTGTGCTCCGCGAGCACGATCAGTGTCGGACCGGAGGTATTGAGGCGGGGATCCATCCCCGAGGTGACCTTGACGCCCCGCGTCAGCGTGAGCCGGATGTGCACGCCGTCGAACATGGCGTTGGCCTCGAGCGTGCGGCGGATCTGCTCGACGATCTCGGCGCGCTCTGGGATGGCCGGAAATGCCAGCGCCCTGGCCGACTCGACCAGCCGGTCGAGGTGCTGCTCGAGCCGGAAGATGCGTCCCGCGTAGAGGCGCAGACCCTCCCAGACCGCGTCGCCGCCCTGCACCACCGAGTCGAACGGGCTCACGGCCGCCTCGTCGCGGTGCACGAGTCGCCCGTTGATGTTGACGATCAGGTTGCGGTTGCGCTCATCGAATCGTTGCAGCACTCGTTGCTCCTCAGGGCGCGAGTCGATGGCGCCAGAGCTTGTCATAGAGCGGCCGGCATTGCGCCTCGATCGCGGCAAGTGCGGCGGGCAGTGGTCGCGTGTCCCGCGGCGGTGGCGCCTCGAAGCCCGTCGATTGCTCGACCCGCGCGTACCACCACGGCGCCCAGATCCCGTCCGTGTCGCGTCGCCCCGGCGGCCAGGCGAGCATGCGCTCGCTGAACGGCACGCCGAGCGCGCCGCAGAGCCGCCGGAGCATCGCCTCGGGCGCGGCAAGCAGGTCCGCGGAATCGATCACGGGCGGCACCCGACCGGTCGCCGCGAGCACCTGGTCGAAGATCTCGACCTGCTGCGGCAGGCCGGTATCCGCGAGGTCGAACTCCTCGAGCTTCGCTACGAGCGACGCCAGCATCGCCGCCGGCTCGCGGATCAGGAACGCATTCGTGACCCGGGCGAGCCAGTCGCGGCCGATGCCGGGCAGCAGGTGATGCGCCATCTGCTTCTGGTAGTGGATCCGCACGCCGGCGGGCAGCGGCGCGAGCAGGCTCTCGACCACGCGTCGCCAGTCGGTCTCGTGATGCGCGATGACTTCGTCGCGCCCGGGATGCGGCCGCCCGGTGACGGCCAGGTAGTGGGCGTAGAACGGCTCGTCGACGACGACCGTGTCCTCGCGATTGCCCCAGGAACGCATCAACGCGGTCGACACGTTGCGCGGCCCGGACCACATCGCCACTCTGAGCACCGTTCCGTCGCCGTTGACCGCGGTCATTTCCAGAGGGAGAAGCTACGCGCCTGCGGCTCGTGGTGTGCCAGGGAATTGGGCTCAGAGCCAGATTGCCCAGAATTTAATTGGCTCTGAGCCAATTTCCCGATTACCCGCTACCGCGCCGGCTTGCGGAACCGGTAGATGAACTGGTCCGTCTTGCCCTGGATCGACGGGTCGAAGACCAGCTTGGTGTGATCGTCGGACTTGTGTGCCAGCGCAGCGGACTCGCCGTCGAGCTTGAAGCCCGCTGCAGCGAAGTCGCGCTTGACGATCGCCGGGTCGATCCGATGGAGCTTGTCCGCAATCGCGGCCGGATCCCCGCCCGGGTTGGCGACGTGATCCTGCACGACCACGACGCCACCGTCCTTCAGCGCCGCATGAAGTTTCGTCAGCATCAGCTTCGGGTCGGTCCGATTCCAGGTTCCATCCTCCGGGCGCCAGTACATGTCGTGATAGGACTTGATGAAGATCGCGCCATCAAGGCTGCCGGGCGCGAGCGCGAGTGCATCGACCTCGGTCGTGATCTGGCGGACGTTGGGCAGTCGATCGCCCGCGTAGCGCGCCGCGATGCCCTTGGCCGCGAAGTTCGCGTACGGCGGGTTGTTGTACGCGATGACCTCGCCCTTGGGGCCCACGATGCGCGACAGCAGCTCCGTGTAATAGCCGCCGGCGGAGAAAAGGTCCGCGACCTTCCAGCCTGGGGCGACGCCCAGGAAAGCAAGGATGGCCGCCGGTTGGCGGACGGCGTCCTCATTGCGATCCTCGGCCGGCCGCTCGCCGCTGCCGATCGCCGCGGCTACCGGATCGGGGGCCGTGGCGGCCGCGTCCGCACTGCGGGCGGCCGCGGGCAACACCAAGCAGGCGACCCCGATGAGGAGAACTCGGACCGATTGAATGATCATGACTTGCCCCTTCGTTCGTGGCACCTCGTGCGGCAGCCGCGCTACCAGCGGCCACCGGCCAGTTTCTGCCGCACGGTGCGCTGGAATCGCACCGCTTCGGCGCGCAGCCATTCGCGGAAAGCTCCGATCGCCGGCTCGCCGACGCGCGAGTCCGGCACGAGAAGATAGTAATGCAGGTCGAGTTCGATGACCTGCGGGAACGGCGCACGCAATGCACCGTTCGTCAGGTCCCCGGCCGCATAGGCGAGCCTGCCCAGCGCCACGCCCTGCCCCGCTGCCGCCGCCTGCAGGGCGAGGTGCCCATCGTTGAAATGCAGCCCTCCCGAGGTGTCGATGCCCCGCGCGCCCGCGACGCGAAACCACTCGGCCCAGCTCGGCGGTCGGCCGGCGCGGCGCATCGAATCGTCGTGGATGAACGGGACGCGCGCGAGGTCCGCCGGCCGGCGAACGGCGTGCGACCGCAGCAGCGCGCCGCTCGCCACCGGCGTCACGAACTCGCCGAACAACGGGTCGGCGGTCGACCGGTCGAAGCCGCCGCGCCCGAATCGGATCGCAACGTCCACGTCGTCCTGGTCGAGGTCGAAGGGCCTCGTATCCGTCCGCACTCGAAGCTCGATTCCCGGGACGCGGCGCGCCAGGCGCGGCAGACGCGGCACCAGCCACCGCGTGGCGAAGGAAGGAGTCGCGCCGACCGTGAGCCGGCCCGCCCGCTGTCGGCCGCGCAGCACTCCGACGCCGACCGCGAGCCGCTCGAATCCCTCGCGCAGGTGTTCCGACGCGAGCTGACCCTGGTCGGTGAGCGTGAGGCGCCGCGACCCCCGGCGGAAGAGCTCCACGCCCAGGTGCCGCTCGAGTCCACGGATCTGGTGGCTGATCGCCGCCGGCGTCACGTGCAGCTCGCGCGCGGCGCGGGTGAAGCTCAAAAGCCGCGCGGCCGCTTCGAAAGCGCGCAGGGACGTGAGCGGCGGAAGCGGTTTCTCCAAGGATGAATTCAGCTCAAGAGTTCGATGACCATTTCTCGCTTCCGAACCGTGCTGCGCGACCCCTACGATGGTCGATTAGGCGGAGTACGGAGGATATCGGACCTGGACCAGATGCCCAATTCCACGGGAGGGGCGGCCGGGACCGGACCCGCGGCGGCGCCCGGATCCGGCCGATATTGCCTCTTCCTCGACGTTGACGGCACGCTGGTCGAGTTCGCCTCGACCCCCGACGGCGTGCACGTCGACGAGCCGCTGGCTGGCCTGATCGAGCAGGGATCGCGCGCGCTCGGCGGCGCGCTCGCGCTCGTGAGCGGCCGCAGCATCGCCGACCTCGATCGCCTGTTCGCGCCGTTCCGGTGGCCCGCGGCCGGGCTGCACGGACTCGAGCGACGCAATGCCGAAGGGCGCACGCACGCGCCCGTTCGCGACCTCGAGCAGCTCGCGACGGCGCGCGCGATGCTGAACGCGATCGCGGACCAGCATCACGGCGTGATCGTCGAGGACAAGGGCGCATCGCTCGCCGTGCACTTCAGGCAGGCGCCGCAGCTCGAGGGCAGCCTGACCTGGATGCTCGAGCAGCTCGTGCGCGACCTGGGCAGCGACTTTCACCTGCAACCCGGGGCATGCGTGCTCGAGCTCAAGCTGCGCGGCCCGACAAAGGCGGATGCGATCAACGCGTTCCTCTCGGAACCACCCTTCGCCGGCCGGATTCCGGTCTTCGCGGGCGACGACCTGACGGACCTCGACGGCTTCGCCGCGGTCGAGAATGCCGGCGGGCTGTCGATCTCGGTGGGCGACCGGGTGCAGGGACGCATGCGGCTCGCCTCGCCCGCGGCGCTGCGCGATTTCCTGGCCGACCTGATCCGCGGGGACGCCCCGTGACGACCCTCGAGCTGGGCGTGATCGGCAACTGCGAGATCGCCGCGCTGATCGACGAGTCCGCGCGGATCGTCTGGGCCTGCCTGCCGCGGCTCGATGGCGACCCGGTGTTCTGTGCCCTGCTTTCACGGGAAGGCGGCGATTCCGCGGAAGGCGTGTTCGCGGTGGAGCTTCCGCAGGCGGCGCGCAGCGAGCAGCGGTACCTGCGCAATACCGCGATCCTCGAGACGCTGCTCGACGACGGCCAGGGCAACGTGCTGCGGGTGCTGGACTTCTGCCCGCGGTTCCGCAGGCGCGGCCGGTTCTTCCGCCCGATGATGATCGTGCGGATCATCGAGGCGGTCGCGGGCCGGCCGGTGGCGCGCCTGCGGCTGCGCCCGCGCTGCGATTACGGCGCCGGCGTACCCGAGGTGTCGAGCGGCTCGCATCACCTCACGTTCAACTGCGCCCGCGTGCGCTACCGGCTGACGACCGACTGCTCGCTGAGTGCCATCGCCGACCAGGTGCCCATCGTCATCGACCAGCCGCTCGCGCTGATCATCGGTCCGGACGAAACCGTCGAGGAGGCGCCGCTGCTGCACGCCCGATCGCTGCTCGACGCCACCAGCAACTACTGGCATGAGTGGGTCCGCGGACTGTCGATCCCCGCGGAATGGCAGGACGCCGTCATCCGCGCCGCGATCACGCTCAAGCTCTGCACCTACGAGGACACCGGTGCCGTGGTCGCCGCGCTCACGACGTCGATCCCGGAACACGCGGACAGCGGCCGCAACTGGGACTACCGCTACTGCTGGCTGCGCGACGCGTACTTCACGATCAAGGCGCTCAATCGCCTCGGCGCGACGCAGACCATGGAAGGCTACCTGCACTACCTGGACCACATCGTCGCGCGCGGCGACGGCGGCCGGGCGCAGCCGCTGTACGGCTTGTCCGGCGATGCCCAGCTCCCGGAACGCGTCGAGCCGGCGCTCGACGGCTACCGCGGCATGGGCCCGGTCCGCGTCGGCAACCAGGCGTACGTCCAGCAGCAGCACGACGTTTACGGCTCGGCGGTCCTTGCCTGCACGCAGCTCTTCTTCGATCACCGGCTCACGAACCCGGGCGACGTGGCGTTGTTCGAGCGGCTGCAGATCGGCGGCGAGCTCGCCGAGCGCACGGTGGGCGTGGCGGACGCGGGCCCCTGGGAGTTCCGCGGCCGCGAGCAGCCGCACACGTTCTCGGGCGCGATGAGCTGGGCGGGCTGCGATCGCCTGGCCCGGATCGCGCAGTCGCTCGGGCTCGACGCGCGTGCCGCGGACTGGCAGGGCCGCGCCGCACGCATCCGCGAGCGCGTGCTCGAGAGCGCGTGGAACGCGGAGGTCGGCGCCTTCACCTCGAGCTTCGGCGGCAACACGCTCGACGCGACGGCGCTCCTGCTGCCGGAGCTCGGCTTCATCGCGCCCGACGATCCGGCGGTTCCTCAGGACGCTGGACGCCATCGAGCGGGAACTGCGCACCGGCGACTGGCTGTACCGCTACCGGCATCTCGACGACTTCGGGCATCCGGCCACGGCCTTCACGATCTGCGGCTTCTGGTATGTCCAGGCGCTCGCCGCGGTCGGGCGGCACGAGGAAGCGCGCGAGCGTTTCGATCGCATGCTCGCGGGGCGCACGCGGCTCGGGCTTCTGTCCGAGGACATCGACGCGGCCACGGGCGAGCTCTGGGGGAACTTCCCGCAGACCTACAGCATGGTCGGCATCGTCAGCTCAGCCGTGCGACTGAGCCGCGCCTGGGAGGACCTGGTATGAGCCGCCTGGTCGCCGTGTCGAACCGGATCTCGATGCCGCGCAAGGGCGCCGCGCCGGGCGGGCTCGCGGTCGGCGTGCTGGCGGCGATGCAGGCCCGCGGCGGGCTCTGGTTCGGCTGGAGCGGCGACGTCGTCGACGAGGCGCCGGGCGAGCCGAGCCGCTCCATCCGCGGCGGGATCGCCTTCGCAACGACCGATCTCACGCGCGCGGACCACGAGCTGCACTACCTCGGTTTCTGCAACGGCACGTTGTGGCCGCTCTTCCATTACTTCGTCGACAAGTTCCAGTTCGTCGATGCGCAGTACGCCGCCTACTGGCGCGTCAATCACCAGTTCGCGGACAAGCTGCTGCCGATGCTGCAGCCGGACGACCTGGTCTGGGTGCACGACTACCACCTGATCCCGCTCGGGCACCAGCTGCGCGAGGCCGGGGCGCGGCAGCGGCTCGGGTTCTTCCTGCACGTGCCGTTCCCGCACGTCGAGGTGCTGCGCACGCTGCCGGTCTACGGCGAGCTGATGCGGGCGCTCCTCGCATACGACACGCTGGGCTTCCAGACGTCGCGCGACCTCGAGTCGTTCCGGTCCTGCGTGCGCGAGCTGTGGGGACCGGGTGCGATCGCGACGGACGGCACGATCAAGGCTGCGGGCGGACGCACGCTCGCCGAGGTGATACCGATCGGCGTCGACGTCGATGCCGTGCAGCGCGAGGCCGTGGAATCACAGGCGCTGCCGGCGGTACAGCGCATGTCGGCGGGGCTGCTCGGGCGTCGGTGCGTGATCGGCGTCGACCGGCTCGACTACAGCAAGGGGCTGCCGCAGCGCTTCCTGGCCTACGAGCACTTCCTGGAGACCAACCCCGATAACCTCAACCACGTGACGCTGCTGCAGATCGCGCCGGTCAGCCGCGGCGACGTGCGCTCCTATGCGGAGATCCGCCGCGCGCTCGAGCAGGTCGGGGGCCGCGTCAACGGCCGGTTCGCCGACACCGACTGGACGCCGATCCGCTATCTGAACCGCAACTTTCCGCACGACGCGCTGATGGGATTCCTGCGCAACGCCCAGGTCTGCCTGGTGACCCCGTTGCGCGACGGGATGAACCTGGTGGCGAAGGAGTACGTCGCCGCGCAGAACCCCGAGGACCCCGGCGTGCTGGTGCTTTCCACGCTGGCCGGCGCCGCGCACGAGATGTCCGGGTCGCTGCTCGTCAACCCGCACGACCTGCACGGCGTGAGCAAGGCGATACAGCAGGCGCTCGACCTGCCGCTGCACGAGCGGCGCGAGCGCCATCAGCGCATGCTGGCGGTGCTGCGGCAGAACGACATCCATGCCTGGCACACGCGCGCGGTCGCGAGCCTGCGCAGCGGCCCGCGCGCCGGCGCGCGGCTGCATCCGGGCCGCAAGACTTACTGAGGCCTCGGCTCGCCCGTCACGACTGCGCCCTGCTTCATGACCCACACCGGCGCCTCGAGCGCGCGCACGTCGGTGAGCGGGTCGCCGCGCACCGCGATCATGTCGGCCCAGGCGCCCGGCCGCAGCGTGCCGATCCTGCCTTCCATCCGCAGCAGCTGTGCATTCACGATCGTCGCCGACTGGATGGCCTGCGAGCGGCGTCATTCCGGCGTCGACGTACATCGCAAGCTGGCGGCCGTTCACGCCGTGTATCTGGACGCCGGCATCGGTGCCGTAGGCGAGCTTGAGGCCCGCTCGCACCGCCTTGCGCAGGCTCGCCAGCTTCATCTCGAGCACCTGGCGCGCCTTCTCGAGCTGGTAGGGCTGGTAGCCGCCGGCCGCGCCGCGCTCGACCATGTACTGGTTGGTGTACGGATTCATCACCAGCCACGTGCCGTGCTCGCGCGCGAGCTTGATCGCCTCGTCGTCGAGCATCGATGCGTGCTCGATGGAGCGCACGCCGGCCCGGATCGCGCGCTTGATACCCTCGGCGCCGTGCGCGTGGACCGCGACGTCGCGCCGCTTCTCGGCGGCGGCCACGACCGCCGCGCGGATCTCGTCCTCGGTGTAGTCGGCCATCGTGGGATCGGTGCCCGCGGACCTCACGCCGCCGGTCGCGAGCAGCTTGATCCAGTCCGCGCCGTACTTGACGTTCTCGCGCACCTTGAGCCGTATGGCCTCGGGTCCGTCGGCGAGCGCCTTGTACCGCTCGACCCGCACGTCGGCGGGCAGATCGTTGTCGTCGCCATGCCCGCCCGTCGACGAGAGCGACTTGACGGCGACCAGCAGGCGCGGCCCGGGGACGCTTCCGGCGGCGATCGCATCGCGCAGCGCGACGTCGGCGAAGTCACGGCTGCCGAGGTCACGCGCCGTGGTGAAGCCCGCCAGCAGCGTCTTGCGCGCGTTGGCAACGCCCTCGATCGCAGCGCGCGCCGCCGTCTGCGTGAGATCCTCGTACGGCGTCTGCTCTTCGCCGCCCGCGAGGTGCACGTGGGCGTCGATGAGGCCCGGAAGCAGGGTTACGTCACCGAGCTCGATATCGACCTGCTGGCCCGGCACCCGCGGCGCGACAGCAACGATCGCGCCCTGGTCGATCTGGATCACCTGGTCGCGAAGCACCCGTCCGGTCTCGACCTCGAGCATCCGTGCGGCCGTCACCGACAGCGCCTGCGCTTCAGCGCACGCGGTGCCCGCAAGCCATATAAGAATGAGAAGCATGGGCCGCATCATCGATTGCTCCGATCGGCTGGTTATGTTCAGAAGCGCGAATTCTAGCCGGAGGGACGCGCGTGCATCCGGCCCCGTCCTGGCGCGGAAATACCGGCGGGCCCGAACCGCAGGCTCGCGCAGCCAGGCCGGCGCATGGTTCCAGGGGCGGCGCTGGTTTGCTTGACTGCTGCCTTACCTGTTCTCACCATCCTTCGATGGAAACCACCAAGCTGTCCGCCAGGGGCGAGGTCGTGCTGCCGAACGTGCACATCCACGCGCCTTGCACGAGCCAGAGGAGATGTCCATGAAGGTCCGAGTCAAAGAGAGCCTCAAGACCAACGTCGCCTCGGCGCTCAAGCTGTGCACCGACCAGAAGAGCCAGGAGGCCGTGTACGCAAAGCTCCCCGGCAGCAACGTCAAGATCAAGCGCGATGGCCGTGCCCCGAACGTCAAGCTCCGGGTGTCGCGGACGATGCCGGCGAATCCGCCGGCCGCCATCAAGCGGCTCGTGCCGGCGACGAACGAGGTCATCCACACCGAGGACTGGCGCGCGGACGGCGATGGGCACCTGGCCGACATCGCGGTCGAGATCAAGGGCGTCCCGGTGAAGATCGTGGGCACCAAGGCGCTGCGTCCCGAGAAGGGCGGCTGCAGCGTCGAGTGGAATTTCGACGTTACGAGCGGCATCCCGCTGGTGGGCAGCGTCATCGCCTCGTTCGCGGGCGCGGAGCTCGAGAAGAACCTGAAGGATGAGTACAAGGTGCTCAAGGCCTCCGTCTAGCGGCAAGCCCCACGACTCTCGACGGTCGCACGCACACCTGCCTTGTCAGAGGAGTCCTCGCTCAGAATCAATGACTTAGATGGCGTTTCCGCGGAAACGTCCTTTCGACTCACGGATCGCACGAAACCGGCCGGTCTGCGTTGGCAGGCTCGCATGGGGTGGTTAGTCTTGCGTCACGGCCGCGCGCGACGGCGGCGAGGACGGCAGTGCGGAGGCCGCGCCGCACAAGGGGGATGAAGAATGCACGGGCTGATGATGGACACGCCGCTGCTCGTCACCGAGATCATGCGGCACGCGGAAAGGAACAACCCGAAGGGCGTAGTGGTGTCGGTGACGGCCGACGCGCCGCGCCACCGCTGCACCTACGCCGACGTCTTCCGTCGCGCGCGCCAGCTCGCGAACGCCTTGCGTGCGGCCGGCGTGCGGGAAGGTGATCGCATCGGCACGCTCGCCTGGAACGATTACCGCCACCTCGAGCTCTATTTCGCGGTGTCGTGCATGGGTGCCGTGCTGCACACGGTCAACCCGCGGCTCTTTCCCGAGCAGGTCGAGTACATCATCAACCACGGCGAGGATCAGCTGTTGTTCGTCGACCCGACGCTGCTGCCGCTGCTCGCGCAGCTCGCGGGCAAGCTGCCGACGGTGCGGCGGACGATCCTGCTCACCAGCGAGGCCGCGATGCCGGCGGCGGTCGCCGGGGGTCAGCTCGAGTCCTATGAGTCCTTCATCGCGGGACAGCCCGAGGAGTTCGACTGGCCGGTGCTCGATGAACGCACGGCCTGCTCGCTCTGCTACACCTCGGGCACGACCGGGAACCCCAAGGGCGTGTTGTTCAGCCATCGTTCGACCGTGCTGCACGCCTACGCGGGCTGCCTGCCGGACGTGCTCAACCTGTCGAGTCACGAATCCGTCCTCGCGGTCGTGCCGATGTTCCATGCCAATGCCTGGGGTCTGCCTTACAACGGCCCGATCGTGGGCGCCAAGCTCGTGTTCCCGGGGCCGAAGATGGGCGACCCTGCCACCCTGGTCGCCCTGATCGAGGAGGAAGGCGTAACGCATGCCGCCGGCGTGCCCACGGTGTGGACGGGGCTCCTCAACTACCTGGAGCAGACCGGCAAGCGCGTGCCGACGCTCAAGCGCACGCTGGTCGGCGGATCGGCCGTGCCGCTCAAGATGATCCGCGACTTCGACCAGAAGCACGGCATCGTCGTGCAGCAGGGCTGGGGCATGACCGAGATGAGCCCGATCGGCACGGTGAACTCTTACGTCCCGGCCGGCGACGAGCCGAAGGAGGAGACCTGGCGCAGGCGCGCGCTGCAGGGCCGCGCCATCTTCGGCGTCGACATGAAGATCGTCGACGAGCAGGGCCGCGAGCTCCCCTGGGACGGCGTGTCCTCGGGAGAGCTCAAGGTGCGTGGGCCCTGGATCTGCAGCGGCTATTTCCGGCTCAACGAGAGTCCCGCGCACGATTCAGACGGATGGTTTGCCACCGGCGACGTCGCCGCGATCGATGCCGATGGCTACCTGCACATCACCGACCGCGCCAAGGACGTGATCAAGTCCGGCGGCGAGTGGATCAGCTCGGTCGACATGGAGAACTGTGCCTGCGGCCACCCGGACGTGCTCATGGCCGCGGCGATCGGCGTGCGCCATCCGAAATGGGATGAGCGACCGCTCCTGATCGTCGTGCCGCGGCAGGGACGCACGCCGGCACGCGACTCGGTGCTCGCGCACCTCGCGCAGCACTTCGCGAAGTGGCAGCTGCCCGACGACGTCGTCCTCGCCGAGGGCATCCCGCTCACGGCGACCGGCAAGATCGACAAGAAGCGCCTGCGGGAGCAGTACCGCGACCACCTGATGCAGGCGACGGACCGCTGACGGCCCGGAGGTGCGCTGATCGGCAAGGGAGGCGCGATTGTCGGCAGTCGAACAGGCTCGAACGTCGCTGGGCGCAATCGCGCTGACATCGATCGCCATGCTCGCCTTCGCCGGGAACTCGCTGCTTTGCCGCCTCGCGCTCGGCCAGGGACTGATCGATGCCGCAACCTTCACGACGGTGCGCGTGTTCTCGGGCGCGGTGCTGCTCGGCGTGCTCGCGTGGCCGAGCGCACGTCCAGCCGGGCGCATCGCGTTCGACTGGCGTACGGTGGCCGCGCTGTCCGCGTACATGGTGTGCTTCTCCTTCGCGTATCTCTCGCTCGACGCGGGAACGGGAGCACTGCTGCTGTTCGGCGCCGTCCAGCTGACGATGTTTGCCACGGCGCTGCGCACGGGCGAGCGGCTCTCGCCTCTCGCGTGGCTCGGCGTCGCGCTCGCCGTGCTCGGGCTCGGCTACCTCGTGGCGCCAGGCGTGACCGCGCCCGAACCCGCCGGTGCGTTGCTCATGACGGCTGCGGGAATTGCGTGGGGGATCTACTCGCTGCTGGGTCGCAGGAATGCGGACCCTCTGCGCGCAACCGCACTGAATTTCATCGGGTCCGTGCCGATCGTCGCGCTCGTCAGTCTGCTGGCGCTGCGAGCGTTTCACGGCAGCTGGCAGGGACTGCTGCTGGCCGTGGCCTCCGGCGCGCTGACCTCGGGGCTCGGCTACGTGGTCTGGTATGCGGCGCTGCGGCACCTTACCGCGGCGCGTGCCGCCACGGTGCAACTGTCCGTCCCGGTCATCGCAGCGATCGGCGGCGTCGCGCTGCTCGCGGAGCCGATTACCCTGCGTCTCGTGCTCGCGTCGGTGGCGACCCTCGGGGGAATCGCCCTGGTGCTCGCGAGCCGTCGCCCGCTGCAACGCCGCTGAAGATCAGCGCGCTCGATAGCTGAGAAGCGAGGCGGCGCACTACGCCAGCGGGTTGCGCACCTTCAGTTCCGGGAACCGATCGAAATCCCGGTCCGCCGACCACAGCTCGCGCACACCGTGGTGCAGGCAGAGAGCGGCGATGCGTGCGTCGTGAATCAGCGGCCCTTGCACCCTCGCCGCTGTCGCCTGGTCGCGCAGCTTGTCGAGGTAGCCGTGCGCTCTCGCCGATCAGGTTGAGGTTGCCCCCGGCGAACCAGGCATCGACCGAATCGAATGCAACGGTGAGCGGAGTGGGATGTTTGAATACCTTTGGATGAGTGACGATGCTCACGAACTCGTGGATGCACGGCCAGGGAATCGCCCAGGGAGCACGGGCGCCGCGCAGGCCTTCGAGCAACTCCCTGGCAGGACGGTGATGCGGGCTGTCGGAGCGATGGGAGTAGACGAGCAGGTTGGTGTCCACGGCGATCATGCGCCGCCGACCCTTGTAGATCTCGTCCCGAATCCGGTCCCAGATCCCAGTCCTTGAACTCGTCGGTTACGCGCGCCCTTGCCGAAGGTAACGAGAGGCGGAAGCTTCCTGGTGTTGCCGTGATGCTTGCCCGCGAGCACCAGGCGCAGTCGCCGCTTCCGTCAATGCGCGGAAGGAAGTCTCTCCTTCCGCGCCAGGCGCTGGACCCGTTCGAACAGATCGTCTGCGATGTCGATGGTCGTCATTCATGCGTGTCATGGTATCGCGATATGGGCACCCATCTCAACACTCCACCGCGCACGGCCCGACATCGTGCGACGGAGCGAATGTGACGCCCTCGCCAGGGCGTGACCGACGGAGCTGACTTCCGAGCGACTGGGAAGCTTGCCTGCCACCGGAATGAACAGGTCATCGATGTCTTTCCGTCGCGCTGCGGCAAAAGGCGGAACAGCACGTTGCGGTTCAACGGAGCCGAATCGTGAGCAAGAAGCAGGAATCCGCCCGACGCATCGTTACGGGTCATGACGAGAATGGAAAGTCCGTGGTCCTGTCCGATGGGTGGCCGCCGCAGCACCACTCGATGCGAGGTCCGTCGGTCGGCGCTGACTTCATCGAGATGTGGAATGCCCCGCTGGCCGTTCCGCTGCTCACCTCCGTCGAGGCACGCGAGCCCAACGAGCGCGAATTCACGATCATGCCTGTCGCGGGGCACCTCCTGCGCATCCTCGAAATCTACCCGCCGAAGGGCGGCGGCAAACGCACGGTCATGCACCGAACGCAGACACTCGACTACGTCGTGGTGATCGAGGGAGAACTGGTGTTGCTGCTCGACGACAGCGAAGTCACCCTGAAGCAAGGTGACGTGGTCGTTCAGCGCGGAACCAACCACGCCTGGGAGAACCGCGCGGACAGGGTCGCGCGCGCAGCCTTCTTCCACATCGACGCGCAGTTCAGCGAGGAGCTACTCGCCAAACTGCCGAAGCCACTGGAGCTGCTGCGTTAACGACTATGGCACTGGAGCAGGACGCTCAGTTCGAAAGTCCAGGCAGCCGCGTGCGCCGCCAGGCACCCGGCGGCATCCCCACCTGCTTCTTGAACGCGCGGTTGAAGGCTGCCTCGGAATCGTAGCCGACTTCGGCGGCCGCCTGCGCAATGCTCAATCCCTGGCTCTCGAGCAGCCGGGCCGCGAGCTGCAGGCGCCAGTTGCCGAGATAGTGCATCGCCGGCGAGCCCATGACCTCCGCGAACCGCTCCGCGAAGACGGAACGCGACAGCCCAACTTCGCGCGCCAGCCAGTCGAGCGTCCACGGATCGGCCGGGCGGCCGTGCATCAGGCGCAGTGCGGCGCCGATGTGCCGGTCGCGCAGGGCGGCGAGCCAGCCGGTCGACTCGGGCGCCAGGCTGTCGAGGTGCTCGCGCACGGCCTGCAGGAACATCAGCTCGCTCAGCTTGGAAAGCATCGTCTCACCGCCGGCACGCGGGCTCGCCGTTTCCTTGAGCGCGATACGGATCAGGTCGTGCGTCAGCTGGCCTCCGACGCTGGAGCGCTTCACATGCAGCAGGCGCGGCAGGGTGTCGAGGATCGGGTTGAATGGCCGGGCGTCGCAGCCGAGGTAGCCGCACACGAACCGCGACGGTGCGCCCGAGCCGCCGAACTCGTTGAAGATGAAGGGCAGCGGCCGATCGGTGGGCCGGTAATAGAGACCGAAGTCGGGGGGCGCGCGCTCGCCGGGCTCGGTGGACATGAAATGCGCATCGCCGCGCACGAATACCACGGCATCGCCTGCCTCGAGGCGCACTTCCGGCTGCGACTCGTCCGCGAGCTGCGCCCAGCACCAGCCATCCATCATGATGTGAAATGCGATGACGTGCTCGAAGCCGGGCATCACCTTGCCACAGATGCTGGAGATCGGCGGCGTGGCGGCAACCCAGGGCTCGCGCGCCTTGATATCGAAATATACGGCGCCGGTGAGCCGGACGGCGCGCAACACATCGGAAAGTACATCCATCCCTGTCTTCCCCCGCGGCACGAATCAACTCGGCCTGCCCTTCGAACGCTCTGGCCGATTCCCGGACGCCTGAGCAAGAGTTGGCGCAGGCCGATCATATTGCGCTCCACCGGCCCGATCTAGAATCGCCGCCACTCGCCAGCGCCCCGCGCCGGACTTGAAGGAGCGATGTCATGCTCGACCCTAAAGCCGCCACCGTCTTCGCGCAAGGTATCCGCGGCCCCGTAATCCAGCCCGGCGACGCCGGGTACGAGGAAGCGCGCAAGCTCTACAACGGCATGATCGACAAGCGTCCGCGCATCATCGCGCGATGCGTGGACGTCGCCGACGTGATCGCAGCGGTGAACTTCGGTCGCGAGCAGGGACTCTTGATCGCGATCCGTGGCGGCGGGCACAACGGGCCCGGCCTCGGCAGCTGCGACGACGGCCTGGTGATCGACCTGTCGTCGATGCGGAGCGTCCGCGTCGATCCGGCGAAGCGCACCGTGCGGGTCGATCCGGGATGCACTTCGGGCGATGTCGATCATGCCACGCATGCCTTCGGGCTCGCGGTGCCATTCGGTATCGTCTCCTCCACCGGAGTGGCCGGGCTGACGCTCGGGGGCGGGACCGGCTATCTCACGCGCAAGTACGGACTCACGATCGACAACCTCCTCGAAGCGGACGTCGTACTCGCCGACGGCAGCTTCGTCACCGCAAACAAGGCCGAGCATCCGGATCTCTTCTGGGCGCTGCGCGGCGGCGGCGGAAATTTCGGCGTGGTGACGAGCTTCCTGTTTCAGGCGCACCCGGTGAGCAGCGTCTACGCGGGCCCGATCTTCTGGGATGCGAAGGACGCCAGGGCGGTGATGCGCGCCTACCAGGATTTCCTGCCGACCGCGCGCGAGGAGCTGGGTGTATTCGTCGGCCTCAAGACCGTGCCGTCGACCGACCCGTTCCCGCGGGAGCACTGGGGCAAGCGCGCCTGCGCGGTGATCGGAAGCTTCAACGGCAGCGCCGCCGACGGCGAGAAAGCCATCGCACCGCTCCTCGAGGCGTTGCCTCCGCCGATGTTCAACTGGATGGGGGCGATGCCGTTCCCCGCGATACAGGGCCTGTTTGATCCATTCTTTCCGAAGGGGCTGCAGTGGTACTGGAAGGGCGACTTCGTGAAATCGCTGCCGGACGAAGCGATTGATGCTCACATCGCGCAGATCCTGAAGGCGCCGACAGACATGGCGTTGATGCACCTGTACCCCATCGACGGGGCCGTGCGCCGCGTCGCCCGTGATGCGACCGCGTGGAGCGCGCGCGATGCGACCTGGTCGCTGGTGATTGCGGCCATCGGCAACGATCCGAAGCAGGCTGAGGCGCTTAAGACCTGGGGTCGTGGCTACTGGAAGGCCGTGCATCCGTTCAATCTGGACGGGGCCTACGTCAACTTCATGATGGACGACGAGATCGACGGACGGATTCAGGCGAGCTACGGAGCGAATTACGCGAAGCTCGCGACGGTGAAGAAGAGATACGACCCGCAGAACCTGTTCAGGGTGAACCAGAACATCCGTCCCGCTGCCTGAGGCAGCACCTCCGGTGCTGGTTTCCAAGCCGCACCGATGCGAAGATCGCGCTCGGATTCCGGCGGCGCGGCAGACCGACACATGAGCAGACTGCAGGGAAAGGTCGCGGTCATCACCGGCGGTGCCGGCGGGATCGGCCGGGCCGCAGGCGCCCTGTTCGTGCGCGAAGGTGCCTCGGTACTCCTCGTCGATCGACCGGAATCCGGCGTCGAAGGCGCAGCACGCGAGATTGGCGGAGCCGTTGCTGCCTTCGCAGCGGACGTTACTGATTCGTTGCAGGTCGATGCCTACATGCGCGACGCGCAGGATCGCTTTGGCGGTCTGGACATCGCACTTCTGAACGCAGGCATCGAGGGTCTGTACACGCCGCTCGAGGAGTATCCGCCCGAGACCTTTGCGAGGGTCTTAGCGGTCAACGTCGGCGCCGTGTGGCTGGGACTGCGAGCGGCGATCCGACCGCTGCGGCAACGAGGCGGCGGTTCCGTCGTCATCACCTCATCGATCCAGGGATCATCGGCGCTCCCCTACACGTCCGCCTACACCACCTCCAAGCACGCGGTGATTGGCATGATGAAGGGCGCAGCGCTGGAACTCGCGAAGGACAATATCAGGGTCAACTGCATCATTCCCGGCATGACCGACACGCCGATGATGGATCGGATTCATGAAGCCTCCGGCGCGCCGGAGCAAATGGCGGCGGCCGTCAGGGCGACCATACCGATGCGTCGCTATGGGCGACCCGAGGAAATCGCCCGCCTGATGCTTTTCCTCGCGTCACAGGAAAGCAGCTACTGCACTGGTTCTACCTACGTCGCGGACGGCGGGATCCTCGCGTCGTGGACGTCGACACCCGATTGAGTCGCAGCGACGAACTGGTCGCAAAGCTGCTGAAGCCTCTGGAGCTAGTCGACGACTGCAAGCGTCGTTGCGCAGACTGCGACGTGCAGAATCGGACGGACGACGCGTCAGCGCGCCGTCGTGTAGTCCGCCGGCCGCGGGGTGATGTACCTCGCCGGCTTCAGTCCGCGCTCCTTCACCAGGCTGTCGATCATCAGCATGATGTCGCTGGCGTCCATGACGCTGAGGTAATTCCCTTCCTGATCGAAGTTGACGTTGGCGCCGTGAACGACCATCACCGTCTCGGTCGGTTCGGTGTTGTCGGCCGGCACCGTGAGCTGGTGGATCGAGCCCCCTGGCTCATACAGGTAGCACCCCGCGGTTTGCGGCTGGTTCGGGTACTCGACGTAGTTCCACTTGCCTGAGAGCGTGAACAGGTGAACGGTACCCGTGTGGTAATGCCTGGGCAGCACCACGCCGGGGTGGAAGATCACGCGCAGTACCCAGATGCCGACGTTCGGATCGAGGAACAACGGCTGGACATCGACGCCCGGGACACCGGGCATGGCGTCCTTGTAGATCGGCAATTCCCGTGTGTTGAGGGTGAGCAGTTCCTTGTGGTCGTAAATCGTCCTGGGAATCATCTGTAGACCTCCTTCGACAATCAGAACCGGCCCTGAGCGACACCCCAAAGGTGCGGGTGCCCGGCACGGCATCTTGCTGGCGTGCCCGCGTACTTGGTAGACCCTGAGATCGGGCGGAGATGATCCCAGCAGTGCACGCGACCGGCTTGACATTTGGCGACTATCATCCTTGCCCTGGCAGAAATTCCTGGACGAGCTGGGAGGGTGCGTTCGTATAGTGCGCCGTCCAGCCCATGCGAAGGAGGACGTCATGACGCGCAAGATCGGGATTGACCAGGCACCGGGCGTGCGAGGCTCGGCCTATCCGTCGCCATTCGATGAGCCCTGCCGGGAACGCTATCGGCGACGGCTCGGCGATGCGGCCGGGCTCACGCAGTTTGGAGTGAATCTGCTCGAGCTGCAGCCGGGCGCCTGGTCGAGTCAGCGACACTGGCACACGGTGGAGGACGAGTTTGTGTACGTCCTCGAGGGCGAGGTCGTGCTCGTGACCGGTGCCGGCGAAGAGCTGCTGAAGAGCGGTGATTGCGCGGGCTTCCCTGCCGGCGCAGCCGATGGCCATCATCTGCAGAATCGCTCGACGCGCGCAGCGACCGTTCTCGAGATCGGCACGCGTCGACCGGAAGATGACGAAGCCTTCTACCCCGACATCGACCTGCATGCGCTCAAGGGTCGCGCGGGTTATGCGCACCGGGACGGACGACCGTACCCGCGCGACGGGACGTAGGCCGCCAGCCGGGAACGCATGACCACCAACGCCTACGATCCGTGGTGACCACATGCTCGCCGGTACTTGTCATTGTGGAGCCGTACGAATCGAAGTCCCACGTCGGCCGCGCATGCTCACGAACTGCAACTGCTCGATCTGTCGGCGATACGGGACGCTGTGGGCGTACTACAAAGCGTCTGATGTGCGTGTTGTTTGCAAGCCGGGTGCGACAGAGTCGTATTCCTGGGGTCGCAAGGAATTGAGGTTTGTGCGCTGCGCGACCTGCGGCTGCGTCACGAACTGGAAACGAGCGCGTCCGCGAAAGGTGAACTACACGGGCGTGAATATGCGGAACTTCGAACCAAGCGCGCTGGATGGGGTGAGGATCCGTCTGCTCGACGGAGCCGACACGTGGAAGTACCTTGACTGAAGAAGAATCGGCCATGACGGCCACTTCGCGACCGCGCCGCCTCGGCACGTGCACCGCGACAGTCGGCCTGGCGATCCTGTTACTTCACGGCTGCGCGAGCACCCCACCGCAGGACGTCGCGGCCCCTGATGTGATTGCGCAGTTGTCGGCACAGGCGGATGCCTGGGACAAGGCTATAGTTCGGAAGGATCGCGCTGCCATCGAACAGAGCATGTCGGAAGACTTTCGTCAGATCGACGGCGCGGGAAATGTTGAGTCCAAGGCCTCATTCGTCGACGGGCTCATGTCTTCCGATCTGCAGATCGATCCGTACGTCGTTGAAGACTTCGACGTTCGAGTCTACGGAGACGTGGCTCTCCTGAGCGGTCGCACCCGCATGACGGGCAGGTATCAGGGGACGCCCTTCACCAGCCACTATCGCTACATAGACGTGTACGTCCTTCGCCAGGGCCAGTGGAAGGTTGTCAGCGTACAGATATCCCGCATTCCCAACTGACCTCCGATTTCGATCCGCACGCGCCGGGAGCCCCCTACGGAACCCCAGCGACGCCGCATGTGACAATTCGTGCCGAAAGCGATAGGGTTATCTATCAGTGTGCGGCGACCTCTGCAGGGAAAGGCTGAGATGAACGTCCGCGACTTCCTGGATGTGAAGGTCCTCTGCGAGGCCGGCAGCATGCGCAAGGCCGCGCAGCAGATCGGGATCTCGCAGCCGACGCTCAGCAACCGGATCGCGCACCTCGAGGAGAAGCTGGGCGTCAAGCTGTTCGACCGCAACCACCGGCGATCGAATCCCACGGCGCTCGCGCGCTTCATCGCCAGTCGCGCCGACGTCATTTCCAGCGAGGCCGAGGCGCTCAGCCGGGAAGTCAGGCGGGTGAGCCAGGGTCGCGAAGGCTGCGTGACGCTGGGCCTGGGTCCCGGGCCGATGCGCGCGCTCTTGCCGGCCATCGTCGCCGCGGTCGCGCGCCGCTCGAAGATGCTCTCCCTCAAGGTCGTCTCCGGCGATAACGCCCGGCTCGGAGAGTGGCTTCGGTCCCGGCAGATCGACATCGCCGTCTGTCCGCCGATCGACGGAGACGACGCGGAGATCGTGCGCGAGCTCACGGCCGACGTGCACAGCGTGATCGTCGCGAAACCGGACCATCCCGTCTTCAACGGCGGCGCGAAGGACTTCGCCTC
This sequence comes from uncultured Gammaproteobacteria bacterium, assembly GCA_963834855.1. Classification (GTDB taxonomy): domain Bacteria; phylum Pseudomonadota; class Gammaproteobacteria; order Steroidobacterales; family Steroidobacteraceae; genus DATJKD01. The sequence goes on from CAWIDH010000005.1 coordinate 88,803, forward strand.
GCTGCTCGATCAGCGCGTCGCGGTGCCGCAGTTCGAGCCGGCGGAGCGGGACTACATCCAGAAGAACTACGGTGTGGACGTGGACGCGCGCCCCGGCTGGATCTACTGCTCGGACTACGACCAGATCGTCCGCATGATGACCAACGGCATGCCGCTGCTGTCCGGCGGGCCGGCCATCGTGTTCCGGCGTGAAATCGAGAACGGCGTGCTCAGGGTGGTCGACACGCCGGTTCCATTCCGGACAGCGTTCGCCGTGCAGACCAACAGGACCGCCTATCCGTTTCCAGCGGTCCTTGGCCTGCTCGAGATCGTGGTCGAGACGTTCAGCGAGGTGATGGCGGCGGACCGCCGCGCGCACGGCTCCGCCGCATCATGACGACACCTCTTCGACCTTCTTCCAGGTCGTGTCCGGGTCGAAGAGCTCGATCGTCGTGATTGCCGTCGCGGTGTCCTCGTCGAGGTCTTTCTCGTAGACCGCCCCGTCCTGGCTGACCATGAAGGTCTTGACGCCGCTGACACCGTAGTCGGCGGGCCAGGCAATCAGCGCGAAGCCGTTGATCAGCCGCCCATCGACGAAATAGTCCATCGCACCGCCGGGTGCGTTCGCTCCCTGCGCGTAGAGCATCCGATAGTAGTAACCGTGATAGGGCGTAGGCTCGCCGCTGGTGGACCGGCGATAGCCGTCCGCGGCCGCGGCCGCGACTGCGTCGCCCGCCGGGCTGTCAGGCTCGCCCTCCGCGCTCGGCCAGTAAAGACCGTTGTGCTGCCCTTCGTCGCTGATCAGGTAGGCAGCATAGACGCCGGCCATTTCGCCATCGCGCCCCTCGGAGGCGTATTCGTTCTGGGCCTCGACGAAGCCGCGGCAGACCGCGATCGCACCCAGCTCGTTGCGACCGACACGACGATAGATCAGCTCGTCCGCGCCTTCGGCCCCATCGAAGTACCAGCGCCCCTCGCGCTGCACGAGCGGCACGGGAAACGGCCAGTCGTTGGCGCCGATCTGCAATACCTGGCTGCCGTCGTCCCCTGCAACGAGTGCGTGGTTGGTCCGATATGCTTCGAGAAATTCCTGCCGAGCGTTCTTGTCGTCGACCGGGTCGCCGGACGTCACCACCTCTTCGCTGCCCGGGCCGAAGAGTTCTGCCGAGCGCGGCGGTGTCATCGGCTTCGAGCGCCGCGATGAGCGCAGCGACCGCGGCGTCGGCCGACTCGAACGAAGTGTGATCGGCGGCTTTCGGCGTGCCCCGCCGCCACCGCCGCCGCACGCGACCAGCAGCAGCGCGGCGCAGGCAAGCGTGGCCAGCCGCCGGTTGCCACGATTCAGTTTGTTTGACTTCATGTCTGTGCTCTCCTAACGGCGCTTGGCCTTGCCCCCGCCGCCCTTGCTCTTTGCGCCTTGCGGCATGCTCGACTTTCCGCGCTGGCTCGCCGCCCGGTCCGCCGAGCCGTGGCTGCTGCCCGACATCGCGTTGCCGCGGCTACGCGAGCTGGTATCCGCCGTGGGCTTCGGTCGCGATGGCGTTGACGTCGGCCTCGACGCGGGCAGGCTGGCCGGTCTCGTGACATTCTCTGACCGCTCTGCCCTCGCCGCAGAAGTCGCCTTCGACGTGGCGGCGGGCCTGGCAGCCGCCGCGGACTTCCCGGCGCTGGCGGCGTGTCCGCGGTCCGCGGTCCTCGCGGCGGTTGTCCCTGCGCTACGGTTGGCCGGCTGCTGAGACACCTTCGTACGGGCGGATGCGGCGTTGGCCGCGGTCTTCGACGTGGTGGCCTTGGACGGCGGCGGCAGCTTTGCCTTTGCGCGTACTTCCGGATTCGCCCCCGCGTAGCCGGTCTGCCCCTTCCAGTCCGGCTTCGCCCCGGTCGACCGCGTCGGCTGCTGCGCCGCGCGCGGCGACTTCGCCTGCGCGTTCAACTGCCCCAGTTCGGGCCGGTTCGATTTCGCCGACGAAATGGGGCTGTTGACCTGCTTCGCGCGCGGTTTGCCGGTCGGCCGGTCGTCGTAGCCGCCCCAGTAGCTGTTGTTCCTGTTGTTGTTGTTGACGACGACGACGTTGTTGTCGCTCAGGACCTTGTTGTACTGCGTCGGCCGGTTGTAATTGTTATTGGGGTGATAGCCGTTGCCGTAAACCGGGCGGTAGTGATACGGCGGCGGTGGCGGCATGTAGCCGCCATGGTAGTTGGGGTAGTAGTAGTCGTGGCCGTAGTAGTCATCGTCGTCGTCGTCGAAGATGTTGGCGACGACAAGCCCGGCGCCGAACGCCAGGAGGCCGGTCGCAACCATCGATCCGGTGCTGTGGCCCTCGTCTCTCCTCCTCCGTCGTCGTGGTAGTCGTCGTCGTCGTTGCCGGCGCGGCGGCCGGGGCCGCCGCAACAGCGGTGGCCGGCGGGGGCGCATACGCCGCGACGGGGTCGTACGTCGGCACGTACACGACCTCCGGGCTCGGCGGAGAGATGATGATCGCCTCTTGACCGTTTTCGGTCTTTTCCTCGACCTTCATCTGCGAGGAGCTTTGCAGGTTGCCGACGTCCTTGGCCTGCTCACGGAGCCGCTGCACGGCCGCGAACACGCCGGCTTCGTCATTGGTGAACGCCTGCCCGAGCTCGGTCGTCCAGCCCATCTCGAGACACATCTGGTCGACGACCTGGCGGAACTGCATGAGCGCGCGCATCGGCGGCGTGAATCCCGCCTTCTCGGCTGCCTGGTCGAGCGCCTTGCCTTCAGCGTCCGGATTGCCCACCAGCCAGTTGCCGGCGTCGAGCACCTCCTGCGGATTGGTCGACGCGAGCAGCACTTGCGAAAGCACCGGGTCGGGATAGAGCGCGATGGGCGCGAGCAACGCCTCCATCGCTTCCGGCTCCCAGGTCTGGTCGGTGGCCGCCAGCGGTGGTGCGGAAGGCGCGGCGGCAGCCGCGGCGGCCGGGTCCTCGGCGGCGGGAGCGGCGGCAGGGGCCTCACTCTGCGCGGGTTGTTCCTTGGAACCGCAAGCTGTCAGGGCGAGGCCGATGCAGACCGTCGCCACAAGCAGCCGGGTGTGTGCGTGTGGATACTCCGAGCCCATTTGTTGACTCCTTCCGTGTCCGCGCAATGTGAGTGCGAGTTCTTGTCCGACCGCGCGAGCGAAGCATCCTAAAGGAGGATTCGCACCGCGGGAATGGCACTAAAGGCGGATCCGCACCGCGGGAATGGGAGGTGATTGCACGGACTGATGCGTTGAGCTATCGCTCCGATCGGAAGTTACAAGTTTCCCGATCAGTGGCCGATGCGTGGCGGGATGAAGGCCATCGCCCGTTCCGCCAGCGCCGTGATCGTCAGGCTCGGGTTCACGCCGAGATTGGCGGACAGCATCGAGCCGTCGACGACGTAGAGGTTCTTTAAATGAACGTCGGGATGCGATCGCCGTGCGTGCTCAGTGTCCGGGCGAAGGGCCAGTACCAGCGAAGCCGGACCCGACGACGAGGTAGTCGCACCTTTGTCGAGTCTGTGGTACACATATCGATCAAGACGCAGGGGCCATCCGCCGGAGCAGAGCCTCGGCCTGGACCAGCCGCATTCGCTTTGGAACCGGGTAATCGCGGTTAGCCTCGATCATCGCGGCACGCGCGATCCCGGGGATGTCGCTGCTGCGCAGCGGCGCAATCTTCTCCGGAATGCCTATCTCGAGGTTGAGCTTTCGAACACGGTCGACGAAGCGTTGCGCAAGGCTCGCGCGCGGCTCGTCCGGCGTCCCCGCGCCGATCGCGACCGCGAGCTCCGCGAGCCGCGCTTCCGCGTATGGGGCGTCCTTTATGAAATCGAGCACGTAGGGCAGCGTGATCGCATTGGCCTGGCCGTGCGGCACGCCGTAGGTGCCGCCGATCTTGTGCGAGAACGCGTGCACGTAGCCGACGTAGGCCTTCGTGAACGCAAGCCCGCCGTAGAACGATGCAAGCGCCATCGCCTCGCGCGCCTCGAGATCCGCGCCGTTCGAATAGGCGCGCGACAGGTTGGCGAAGATCAGCCTGACCGCGGAGACGGCGTGGAAAGCGGTCTCGGCGGTCGGCCAGACGTTGAGGTAAGCCTCGACCGCGTGTGTGAGCGCATCCATGCCGGTCGCCGCCGTGATATGCGGCGGCATGCCCTGCATCAGCTTCGCATCGAGCGCCGCGGCCGTGGGGACGACCTTTGGATCGACCACCGCGGCCTTCTCGTGCCGGACCGGATCCGTCAGCACCGCAGCCACCGTCACCTCGGACCCCGTGCCGGCCGTCGTGGGCACAACGAAGAGCGGGAGCATCGGTCTATTGAGCTTGAAGAAGCCGAGCAGCTTCTCCGGCGCCTTCCCCGTGGTGACCATCGCGGCGATCACCTTCGCCGCATCGATCGAGGAGCCGCCACCCACCGCCAGCACCGCGTCGCTGCGGTGCGCCACGGCCACGGCGTGGCCCTGGCGCACGACCGGGTACGTGGGGTCGGGCAGGATGCCGTCGAACAGCATGACGTCGATGCCCCGCTCGACGAGCGCGTCGCGCAGCGGCGCGACGAGGCCGAGCTTGACGAGGGTCGCGTCGGTCACGATCAGCACGCGCCGCAGGCCGAATTCGCCGATCATGCGGCAGAGCCGGAGCGCAGAGTCTGGCCCGAGGAATACGACGGGGCGCGGTTGCGGCACCAGTTTCACCACCGGCTTCATGAATGCCTTCAGGAACCGGTAACCCAGCATGCGCAGCTCGAACATCATCGGCTCATCTTATCCGCCTGCGGCGCTTGTCGCGCACGTCTGCATCAGCCCCAGTCGCCTCGTGCCCGAAGAGGCGGTCATGGTAAGGCACACCCGCGCTGCGAGGCGCGGGCCCGCGCGGCACCGTTTCATTGAGCCGGTATCGTGATCACCGGCTTCGCCGCATCCTCCGAGCGGTCGGCCAGCGAGAACAGGATCATGATGAATGACAGAAGCCGCTTCGAGCTCAGGTCTCGATCGCTCACGTAATAGTACCTGTCGCGGTACCGAACGGAGACAAACGCATCCTCCGGCTCGTCGTCCGCGCTCATTACGCGAAATCCGCCTTGCTGGGCACCCGCGCCGGGGACCTCGAGACCGCGCGTGGCGCGGCCTTCAGCAACGTCCCGTTCGGGCACTTCGACGTACAGCGCCATGACCTGCAGCACCCGCAGGAGCGAGCGACCGCGAACCGCGATCTGCCGTGGGTGCGTCGCGAAGTCGCCGCCCACGAGCTCGAACTCCGTAGCCTCCGGGTCGAGCCCGAGAAGCTCCCGGACCCGCAGTCGCGTCGCCCGGTCCTCGTCCGTCGCGCGCGGATTGCGCAGCGTGATGACCACAGCGCGCTCGCCGGCCGCATCGACGCGTGTTCGTGTTCCGACGGCACCCCTGCGCTGCGCGTCGCGCAGCAGCTGCGCGACTTCGAGGAAGCGTGGGTCCGCCGGCTGCCCGCCATCGAGGTCGCTGTCGACGTTGCGCAGCCCATTGATCGAGGCGACGCCCATCTGCAGCATGGCGTGCGCCGGGAACCCGTGCTCGATGGTTTCGAAGATCGCCCTGGGCGAAATGGGTGTGGCGATGTTCTCGATGAACCGGTTGCCGGTGAGAGGCGTATAGGTGATCGTGGGGCGGTCGGTGAAGCGGCCCTGCGTGCCGAGGGCTGCTGTGTCGCCTTGCACGGCGCCCGGGGACGACACGGTACCCGCCGACGCTGACGACGGATTCGAGCGAGTAGCCGGCGATCACCTGTCCGACGTCGACGAAGATCGGCGGGTCCGCGTAACGCAGCCGCACGATGTTGAGCAGGGTCTGCCGCTTCCAGGATTCGCCGATGGCCGCGCTGTAGTCGAAGCGGTCGCGCGGGATCGTCGTCGGCCCCACGGACTGGCAGCTCGCGAGCCAGACGGCGGCCGCGCCTGTCAGCAGGCCCCGCGCCGCGCGCGCTGCGATCGGTCTGTGCATGTTCGGAGATCCCCTCGCTCTGCGTGATTCTATCGAACCCCCCCGATCGGCGCAGAATTGCTCCAGGGCGAGCTTCGCCGTGAACTCCAGTGCGGGAGCAGGGAATGAGTGCCAGTTGCGAAAAAGAAATAGGCGTACCCCCATGAGCGAAGGACTGCTGGCCCGCGCCTGGGCGGACTTTCGTCTCGGTTGGCGCCAATCGCTCGCGTTTCACCTGGCCCTGCAGTTACTCGGCTTCGCGATCTTCGCGCCGCTGGTGACCTGGGTCGGCCGCCGCATCGTGCTCGCCTCGGGGGAGCCGGTCATCAGCAACTTCGACATCGCCACATTCGTCCTGTCGCCCGCCGGGGTCTTGTGCGTGCTCGTTGTCGCGGCGCTCAGCATCGGCCTGCTGCTCGCGGAATTCGCCGGACAGAGCTGGATCGCCGGTCACGCGATCGCGCGCCAACCGGTCACGTTCGCCTCGACGATCGCCCTTGTTCTGCGCAGGCTGCCAGCGCTGATCCTGCTGTCCACACGCATGTTCCTGCGGCTCGTGCTGCTGGCCCTGCCGTTCCTCGCCGGGGCGGCGTTCATCTGGTTCGTGATGCTGGGCGGGCACGACATCAACTACTACCTCGCCGAGCATCCGCCCGAGTGGCGGCGCGCGAAACTGCTCGCCGTGATCCTGGGAGCGGGCTTCGGTCTGCTCGCCGCATGGCAGCTCGCGCGCTGGCTGTACGCGGTGCCGATCCTCGTCTTCGAAGGCGTCACGCCCGCGCAGGCTCTCGAGGCGAGCGCGCGCATGACGCGCGGGCGGCTCATCCGGATCGTGCCCCCGCTGCTGCTCTGGTGGTTGCTGCTTACCGCGGCGACCGTCGCGATCACCTGGGGGTGCCGCCAATTGTCCGACGCCGGTCTCGACTGGGCAGGCATCGATTATCGGCGCGTGCTGCCGCTCGTGGCTCTGTACCTCGTGGTGACGCTCGTGGGCGGATTCCTTTCCGGCGGCCTGCTTCTCGGCGGCCACCAGTTCCTGGTGACCCGCATGTACGCGGAGCAATCGGACACCGCCAGATGGCGCGTGGCGCCGACCCTCGAGATCGGCGAAGAGCGTTCACGGCTCATTGCACGACCCGCCATCCTGGCCACACTGGCGTTCTTCGGGCTTGCACTCGGTGCTGCCTGGCTCGTGGCCTCGCGGCTCGACCTCGAGCCCGACGTGGCGATCACTGCGCATCGCGGCGCCTCGATCGCCGCACCCGAGAACACGCTGGCCGCGTTCCGCGCGGCCATGGACGCCGGGGCGACCTACACCGAGCTCGACGTGCAGCGCACTCGCGACGGCCAGATCGCGGTGCTGCACGACGGTGACCTCATGCGCATGGCCGGCGACCCGCGCAAGCTCGGCGAGCTGACCGCAACTGAGCTCGCGGCCATCGACGTCGGACGGCGGTACGACGCGGCATTTGCCGGAGAACGGGCGCCGCCGCTCGAGGAAGTGATCGACCTCGTGCGCGGCCGGATGAGGATCAACGTCGAGCTCAAGTACAACGTGCCGGATCCGGGACTGGCGCAGGCCGTGGTGGACCTGCTGCGGCGCAAGGACTTCCTCGACCAGGTCGTGATCACCTCGCTCGACCCCGCAGCGCTCAGGCAGGTCGAGAGCATCGAGCCGCGGTTGCAGACGGGTCACATCGTGACGGCGGCCGTGGGCAACGTGGTGCGCACGGATGCCGACTTCCTGAGCCTCAACAGCGCGCGCGCAACGCCGTCGCTCGTCCGGCAGGCGCACGCGGCCGGAAAGGGCGTGCACGTCTGGACGGTCAACAAGCCGGACGTGATGCTGCGCATGATCGAGCGCGGCGTCGACAACATCATCACCGACGATCCGGCCCTGCTGGTCCGGGTGATGCAGGAACGCCGGGCGCTCAGCCGCCCCGAGCTCCTCGGGCTGCGACTCCGTGTCCTGTTCGACAAACCGCCACGGGAGCTCACCGACCCGGCAGCCGTGACGCCGCTGTAACCGGCCGGAGCGGCATCTGCTTGCCCTGGACGAGCACCGCAGCTTCGCACAGGCGGCGCGTCAGCTCGGGATCAACCAGCCGGCGCTTTCGCGCAGCATCCGTTGCCGCCTGGGCCGGTGTAGCCGCCGACGAGCCCCTCGATGTTGACTGTGGGCTGCGACACCAGTCGCTCGTTCGCCTGCGCCCACGGCAGGTCGTCGATCCAGTGCTGCACGTCGTACTGCTGCTTTGCCTTGGCTTCGCTGCGCTTCGCGGCCGCCGCCGCGACCATCGCCTTCTCCCCGGGGCTGATCGGCGGCGCCTTGGGATAGCCGTCGATGGTGACGGTGTTGCCGTCTTCCGAGACCAAGGTGTCGAGCGCCTTCACCAGCCGCCATGCCGGACTGTCGACCATGGCCTTGAGCGAGGAATGGATGTCCTTGCCAGGGCCCCGGCCCCACTTCTCGCCACTTGCGACCAGTTCGAGCTCGACCACGCCCTTCGCGCCCAGGCTCACGGGGATCACGCCATCCAGGTCCTGCGACGCCGACGGCATGAACACGCCGACGGTCCCGGCGAATGCCGCCTGCACGTCTGGGCGCAGGACCAGCTGACCGATGTGCGGCGAGCCGATCTCCTCCTCGCCCTCGGCGACCAGCACCAGGTTGACCGGCATCGTCTGCTTCGCGGCGCGGATCGCGTGCAGCGCGCCGAGCAGTGCCGACTCCGGCCCCTTCTGGTTGACGGCGCCCCGCCCGACCATCACCTTGCCGACGCCGGACTTGTCCACCAGGCGTGCCTCCAGCGGCGGCGAGCTCCATTCCGACGGATCGAACTGCTTGACGTCGTACATGAAGTACAGGCCGACGGTCTTGGCGGCGCCGGCATCGAGTACGCCAAACACGCCCGGCTTGCCGTCGGTCCCCACGATCTCCACCTTCTGGAACCCTGCGTCGCGCGCCAGCTGCGCCATGTATTCGGCGCCTTCATGCGAGTTGAGGTTCTCGGCCGCGATCGACGGCAGCGCGATCCAGTCCTTGAGGCGCTTGACCGACGCATCGTGCTGCGCGACCACCTGCTGCCGGATCGCATCGAGATCGGGCGACGCGGCCGAACGAGATCCCGCTGCCGAGCAGGGCCCGTTCACTGACTCAGAAGAATCCGACGGTTCGGTCGATGGTCCAGTAGGCGGCCGTGCACCCGATCAGGTAGGCGAGCGGCGTCGCGGACCAGCGCCTCGGCCCGCACAGGCCCGCCCGCCGTGGCGTCTCGGCGCTTCGAGCGTCAGGCGCGTGACGACGGCGAGAACCGCTACGACCGCGGCGATGAACGCGAGCTGGCCGACCTCCACGCCGACGTTGAAGAAGAGCAGCGCGAGCGGGATGTCGGTCTGCGGCAGCCCGACTTCGCGCAGCGCCCCGGCGAAGCCGAGCCCGTGCAGCAGTCCGAACACGAACGCGACCAGCCACGGCGCCCGGGCGGTCAGGCTCGCCCGACCCTGCGCCGCTCGAAGGATTTCGGCCGCGACGAACATCACGGAGAGCGCGATCACCGCCTCGACCGGCGCCTGCGGCACGTGCACGAAGCCGAGCGTCGCGGCGGCGAGCGTGATGCTGTGCGCGACCGTGAATGCCGTGACGGTCACGATCAGCCGCTTCGGGCTGCCGACGAGCAGCAGCAGCCCCAGCACGAAGAGCAGGTGATCGATGCCGAGCAGGATGTGCTCCACGCCGAGGACGAAATACGTGCGCACGACCTCGGCGCGCGTCGGTGCGGCGGCTCACCTCGAACGAGGGCTCCTCGGGCGTGAGCCGCGTCGTCTGCACCGTGCCGCCGCGATGCGCGACACGCACGAGCACATCTGTACGCGTCGCGCTCAGGCCCTCGATGGTGATGCGTTGTCCGACGAGGCCGGCGGGGCAGCGTGCGCGCCAGCGCTCGACGAACGCGCCGGCGACGAACGAGCCCGACTGCGCCGCTCCCGTGCAGGCGGCCGGCATCTGCGCGTAAATCGCGAGGCGCATATCGCCGCGCGCCGGCACCTTCCAGATCACGTCATAGACGCCCGCCTCGACCTCCTTGACCTCCAGGTAACCTGGCCGGACCTCGTGCGAATGCACGAGCCGCGGTGCGCAGGCGACAAGAGCCAGGACCACGAGCAGCCACGGCCGGTACGCCGGCCGCGGACGGTCAGCAATCGCGGAATCTCCGCAACTGGATGCCACTGAGCGTGCCCTTCCTACCCGGACGACGGTTCGGTGCGCCCGGCCTGCCGCCGCAGCAGCTCGCCGAGCTCACCTTCGATGCGCACGTCGTACTTGCCGCGAAGGCTCTTGTAGAAGGCGGCTTCGACGTTCTGCTGCTGTGCCGCCTGCCATTCGCGCAGCACGATCGGGCGGATCTCCGTGAGCGCCGGGAGGTTGCCGTCCACGCGGGCGGACAGCCGTACGAGATGCGCGCCGAACGGCGACTCGATCGGGCCAAACCACCGATCGACCGGCGCGCCTTCGATCTCCGCGGCGAACGCCTCGCCGAAGACGTTCGCGATGTCGCGTGGCGACGCGCTTTCCATCCGCGGCGGCAGCAGCGACGGGTCGCCGACCTGACCGGCGTCCTGCTGGCCCTGGCCTGCAGACCACGCCTCGAGCGCGCGCCTGGCGTCGCGGACAGCGGCCTCGCCACGCCTGTCACTGCTGAAGAAAACCTGCTGGAAGCTCAGCTGCGCCAGGCTGATGAACTTCTCCGCGTTGTCCTTCATGTACGCCTGCAGCTCCGCGTCCGAAGGCTCCTTCGCGGCGGCGACGTCGTCCGACAGGAACTCCAGCTTCTGCCGCAGGCGGCGGCGGATCACCGTATCGTCGCGGTCAAGACCCGATCGCCATCGCCTCGCGGTAATAGATCTCCTCCTTGACGTAATCGTCGACGAGGCCGTGGATCTCATCCGCAGTGGGCGGCCGCATCCAGGTGCGGGCGAAGTTCGAAGCTAAGGCCTCGACGCGCGCCTCGCTCACGACGATCTCGCGCGGTCCCTGCTGCTCGCCGCTCACGATGCGGAAGAGCAGGAAGAGACCGGCGCCTGACAACTAAGAAATGCAGCAGCGGCTCGCGCAGCCAGGTTCGCATCAGTCAGGCCATCCCAAGGCGACGAGGCCGGAATTCTGCCTGAGCGAATGCCGTGCAGGCGAGAACTCCCAACCGGCCGTCCAGCGGCCGCGACGACGCAAGGCTCATGGGCGACTCGGTCTGCGCGGCGCCGGTCTGCGCCGCGCTGCGCCTTTGCCCGACGACGCGCGCTTGCGAGCGCTCGATTTCGAAGGCGATTCGATCGCGGCGCGAACTGCGGCGTGCGCCCAACGGGCGAGCTGCTCGGCGTCCTCGATCACGTCGATCGGCGCCTGGTAGTAAGTCATGGAGTATTCCGGTCGGTCGCGAAACGGGCGGAACGGCGCCATGCCGCGCGCCAGGTACTCGCCCCGATTGCGGTCGTCGACCTTGAGATAGAGCGTGTCGTCGTCGATCAGGCCGAAGAAGTGTCCGCCGTGATAGAGCCCGACGCCACCGAACATGCGGCGGCTGCTCACCTTGCCCAGCCCGGCGAGCTGTTCGAGCAGGTACTCCGCGTAGCTTGCGCTGACAGGCATTCCGTACCCCGGCACAGGTCACCGTGACCACGTCAAACAGGCCCGCGGATTCTAGCCGCGCCTCGACTGTACTGACTATCGGGGAGCGACCCGCCGGCCGGCCACGTACGTCGCAAGCACGCTGATATCGTCGATCTCGCTGTCCGGGACCTTGAAGAAATCGCGATCGACGATGATGAAGTCCGCCCACTTGCCGGGCTCGAGTGAACCCACCGACCGCTCCATGAAGCCCGCGTACGCGGCGTCGACCGTGAACAGCCGCAGCGCTTCGGCGCGCGTCAGTCTTTCCTGCGGATACCAGCCGCCCGGCGGACGACCATCGCGATCCTGGCGCGTCACCGCCGCATACAAGCCATGAAACGGATAGGCGAGCTCGACCGGAAAATCACTGCCGCCGGCGAGCCGTGCGCCCGAATCGAGCATCCGGCGCCATGCGTACGCGCCCTTGATGCGCTCTGCGCCGACACGGTCTTCCGCCATGTTCATGTCCGACGTCGCATGCGTCGGCTGGATCGACGCGATGACGTCGAGCTTCGCGAACCGCGGGATGTCCTCGAGCGCCACGACCTGCGCGTGTTCGATCCGGGGACGCAGTGCCTTGCGCTGCTCCGCCGTCATCTTCGTCTCAAATGTATCCAGCACGATCCGGTTGCCGGCGTCCCCGATCGCATGAACGTCGAGCTGCCAGCCCCTGGAGGCCGTCAACTTCGTCAGCTCCTGCAGCTTCTCGGGCGTGTAGATCAAGAGCCCCCGATGCTGCGGCTGGTCGCTGTAGTCTTCCAGCATGACCGCACCGCGGCTGCCGAGCGCGCCATCAACCCATGCCTTGACGGCGCGCATCTGCAGCCGATCGTCGAACTGCGGCGCCTTCGGCCCCGATTCGATGAGGCTGCGGGCGTCGTCGCTGTCCGCGAGCATCGCGTATATGCGGATCGGCAGTGCCCCGGCGGCGCCCAGCTCCTGGAACAGCCGGTACTGACGTGCGTCGATCCCTGCATCGTGCACGCCGGTGACACCGAGCGCTGCAAGGTCATGCACCGCGGCGTGCAGGGCACGCTTCACCTCGGCATCGTCCGGCGGCGGGACGTGACGCTCGATGAGCGCCATCGCCGTGTCGATGAACACACCGGTCGGTTGTCCGTCGGTATCGCGCAGGATCTGTCCGCCCGCGGGATCGGCGGTCGCGGCGGTCACGCCCGCGATCTTCATGGCCGCGCTATTGGCCCAGATGGCGTGACCGTCGACGCGCGTGAACGCGGCCGGTCGATCCGCGATCGCCGCGTCGAGCTCGCGCGCCGTCGGGAATCGCTTTTCCGGCCACAGCACCTGGTTCCAGCCGCGTCCGAGGACCCAGCGGCTGTCGGCATCGCGCGCCGCGTGCGTCCGCGCCCGCTTCAGCGCGTCCGCAAGCGACGCGGCGCCACGCAGGTCGGCCTGAAGACTCTCCTGGCCGAGACCGAGCACGTGCGCATGCGCATCGATGAGTCCGGGCAGTACCGACTTGCCGCCGCCGTCGACGAACTCTGCGCCGTCGATTTCCGGCACGTCGCCGGCCGACGTGAGCAGGCGCTCGATCCTGCCGTCGACGATGACCATGCCGGAAAACGACTGGACGTCGCTTCCGGACGGCGTATAGCCGCGCACGTTGTGGACGACGAGCGTCTCGGCGCCCGCGAGCGGTACGCCGAACACGATGCCAAGTGCAAGACTGAACCGAACCGAGGCCGGGGTTCGCATGTTTGAGATCTTCCCGAGAGAGCGCCGTGAGTACGGCGCGCGCGAGTATAGCGTTCGACCGCATGGTCCGAGACCCATGCTGCGCTGGCATTCCATGTTGTGTAGAAACTACATGCGCCGCAAGGCCAGGACGGCTCGCTGACGAGCTGTGTTATCGTAGATGCATGGTACGTCGCGCCGGGCGATCAGCCGGTGGAGATGCGACGTTCCCCAAAAACAACAAGGCCAGGGGCGGCCGACCGATCCACGGTCGGGCGTGCAGCTAACCGACTTCGAAGACATCCAATCACAAACCACTCGGTGGTAGAGGCATAACACGTGAGAATCAAATCCAGAAGTTCGCTGGCGATCGCGATGAAACTTTCGCCGGCGTTGCTGTTCGGTGCGGTGCCGGCGGTGCTGGCCCAGACCGCGCCGGCAGACGGTGCGCTCGAGGAGCTCGTGGTGACGGGTACCCGTGCGGCGGCGCGGTCCGTGACCGAATCGCCCGTGCCGATCGACGTGCTTTCGGGAGAGGACTTCGAGAACCAGGCTGGCACCGACCTCAGCAATCTGCTCAGGACGGTCGTGCCATCCTACAACGTCAACTCACAGCCGATCAGCGATGCCGCGACGATCGTCCGCCCGGCGAACCTGCGCGGCCTGGCGCCCGACCACACGCTGGTGCTGGTCAACGGCAAGCGACGTCATCGTGCCGCCGTCATCTACTGGCTGGGCAATGGCGTCGCTGACGGCGCGCAGGGGCCGGACATTTCGGCGATTCCCGCGAGCGCCCTGAAGCGCGTGGAGGTCCTGCGCGACGGCGCCGCCGCGCAATACGGCTCCGACGCGATCGCCGGCGTGATGAACTTCATCCTCAACGACGCCAGCAGCGGCTCCAGCATCGAGACGCGCTATGGCAGCACGTACGAGGGCGACGGCACGCAGTACGCGCTGAGCGGCAACATCGGCCTGCCGCTGACGCAGAGCGGATTCGCCAACCTGAGCTTCGAATACGGCGAGTCGGACCCGACCGACCGCAGCGTGCAGCGCAACGACGCCGCTGCGCTGATTGCCGCAGGCAACACCGCGGTAAAGGATCCGGCGCAGGTCTGGGGCTCGCCGGAGATCGAGGACGACCTGAAGCTGTTCGCCAATCTCGGCGTGGATGTCGGTGACAACCTGAAGGTATACGGCTTCGGGAACTACGTGTCGAAGACCGCCACGGGCGGGTTCTACTACCGCAATCCCAACACCCGCGCTGCGGTGTTCAGCGCCGATGGCGGCGAGACGCTGCTGATCGGCGACATGACTCCGAACGATGCCAGCGGTTGTCCCACCGTGAGCATCACGAACGACGTGCCGGACCCGGCTGCGCTCGCGCAGGTGTTCGCTGACCAGAACTGTTTCTCGTTCCAGGAGATGTTTCCCGGCGGGTTCACGCCCCAGTTCGGCGGCGACCTCGAGGACATCGCGGCCATTGCGGGCATCAAGGGCGTGGCCGGAGGGCGGCTCAACTGGGATGCCAGCGTCGGCTACGGTCAGAACCGCGTCGATTTCTTCATCCGTAACACGGTCAATGCGTCCTATGGTCCGCAGACGCCGACCGAGTTCGACCCGGGCTCTTATATCCAGGAGGAACTCAACGTCAATCTCGACGTCTCCTACCCGATCAGCGACTCGGTCAACCTCGCGGCGGGCGCCGAGTACCGTGACGAAACCTTCGAGATCGAGGCCGGGCAGATCGAGTCCTGGCAGTTCGGCCCGCTGGCGCCGCAGGGCTTCAGCGCGGCCTCCAACGGTTTCCCCGGATTCAGCGACGCCATCGCCGGCGACTGGAGCCGCAGCAACTACGCAGTGTACGGCGACGTCGAGTGGCGGCCTGTCGACCGCTGGGTAATCGACGTCGCGCTCCGCTGGGAGGACTTCGAGGACTTCGGCACGACGACGAACGGCAAGATCGCCACCAACTATCACTTCAACGATGCGTTCGCGATCCGCGGCAGCTGGAACACCGGTTTCCGGGCCCCGACTCCCGGCCAGTCCAATGCCTCGAACGTCACCACGCAGTTCGACGTCGATCTCCAGGAACTGGTCAACCAGGGCACGATTCCGCCGACGAATCCCGTGGCGCTGCTGCGCGGCGGCGAAGCCCTCGCGCCCGAGGAATCCGAGAGCTACAGCGTGGGCGCGATCTTCGAGCGCGATTCGTTCACGCTGACGGCCGATTACTACTCGATCGACCTCACCGACCGGATCGCGGTCTCGCAGGACTTCACGCTGACCCCCGCGGAGGTCGCGGCGCTGGTCGCATCGGGCGTGACCAGCGCGGCGAACCTGCAGAGCTTCCGATTCTTCACCAATGACTTCGACACCAGCACCGAGGGCGTCGACATCGTGGCGACCTGGGCCCTGGACCTGCTCGGTGGACGTACGGATCTCAGCCTCGCGTTCAACGACAACACGACCGAGGTGACGCGGTTCAACCCGGCGACGCTCAACAACACGCGTATCCGGCAGCTGGAGGAAGGCCTGCCTGAGACCCGCTGGAGCCTGACGGGCAACCAGGACTGGGGCAACTGGCGTGCGCTCGCCCGGGTGAGCTACTACGACGGCTGGTTCGACAGCGAAGACGGCCAGGTCTACGGCGACAACTACACGTTCGATGCCGAGGTGGGCTACACCTACAACGATGCGTTGACCATGGTCGTTGGCGCCCAGAACCTGTTCGATCACTATCCGGACGAGAACCCGGGCGCTGCCGCGGGAGTGGGCAACAAGTACAGCCAGTACACGCCGTTCGGCTTCAACGGCGGCTTCTGGTACGCGAGACTGAGCTACAGCTTCGATTGAAGGCGGTAGCACGACGGCCGCGTTTCGCGACCGTCGCAGAGCCGATTGGCCGCCATGGGGCGGCCACCGGTAACGGGGCCTGCCTTGGCAGGCCCCGGTTTTTTTGACCGGCATGATTTCGCGTTGCGAGCTTTCGCATCAGGCGTTCATGCCCTCACTGGCTCCCGGGGCGTAGTTGTGAGCATCGGGCTCGCCGCGCTGATCGGCGCTCGTCTTCCCGTCCAGGGCAACGACTGCTCGAGTTGTGCGGCGAGGCGAAAAAGTGTCGCCTCGTCGCCGAACCTCGCGGTGAACAGCACACCCATCGGCAGGCCATCGGCGGTCCAGTGCAGGGGAAGCGAGATCGAGGGCTGACCCGTGACGTTCGCGACCATGGTGTAGGGCGCCGCATCGAACATCGGCCGAAACGCCTCGAGGATCTTTGGCCGCTGGCTGAGTAGTACGCGGCCCGGCAGCGCGGTCAGCATCCGTAGCACCTGGCGTTCGCCCGCGCTCAATTGGTACGCGCCTACGGCCAACGGCGGTACGCCGACGGTCGGTGTGACCAGCAGGTCGAACCCGCTCGACCAGGCGAGCCATTTCCTCGAAAACGCCTGCATCCAGTAGAGAGCCACGGCCGTGGCGCCGCCCGCGACCGCCTCACCCATCCGGCCGAGGAGACGGGTCGGAAGCTCGAGGTCCGCGGGGCGTGCCTTGCGGCCAATGAGGCTCTCGCCCAGGCGGATCGACGCGGTCGCCTCGGCGGCGACCAGCGTCGCGTAGTTCTCGATGAACGGTTCGGCCTCGAGCGGCAGGCTCACCTCCTCCAACTCGTGGCCTGCCTGCGCGAGCACGCCGGTGACGGCCTGCATCGCCGCGCGGTTCTCCGGGTGCAGGCTCGAGCCCAGCCCAGGGTCCAGGCTGAAGGCGATGCGAAGGCGGCCGGGATCGCGGGTCGTCTCCTCGAGATACGGCCGCACCGGAGGCGGAAGCCTGGTGAGCTGTCCCGGATAGTCCCCGCAGGTCGCATCGAGCAGGGCCGCGCTGTCGCGCACGGTCCGGGTGACGGCGTGCTCGGCGACGAAGCCCCACCAGAGATCGGGCGCCTGCGGTCCTGAAGGGTTACGTCCGCGGCTCGGCTTCAGGCCGACCAGGCCGCAGTTCGACGCCGGCGTACGGATCGATCCGCCACCGTCGTTGGCGCCCGCGGCCGGGACGATCCCCGCGGCCACCGCTGCCGCCGAGCCGCCCGACGATCCGCCCGGCGTGCGATCGAGGTTCCAGGGGTTGCGCGTCGGGCCGAAGAGCTCGGGCTCGGTCACGTTGGCCATGCCGAACTCGGGCGTGTTGGTCTTGCCGAAAATCACCAGGCCGGCGGCCTTGTGCCGTGCGACGAGCTCCTCGTCCTGCGGCGGCACGAAATCCCGGAACAGGCGCGAACCGTTGCGCATCGGCTCACCGCCGTAGGCCATGATCAGGTCCTTGAGCAGGAACGGCACGCCACGGAACGGGCCGTCCGGCAGACCCGCGGCGATCGCCGCACGCGCCGGCCCCTCCATCAGGTGTATGACGGCGTTGATCTTTGGATTCAGCGCCGCCGTGCGCGCGAGCGCCTCGTCGAGCAGCTCGACGGGACTGATCTCGCCGCAGCGCACCAGGCCTGCGAGCCCCAGTGCGTCGTACAGGGCGTATTCGTTGAAGGACACGCTGCCCATCCCCGGTGGCCGCTGATCCGATTGTGGCCGATCAGGAACCGGTACAGAATGCCGCACTGCAACAAGACCTCCGGGAAGCCATGCCAAGCCTGCGTGCACGACTGACCAATGCCTTCCTGCGCCTCGGCACGAAACGCCGCTGGCGCCCGGATCTCGACATCCATCGGACACGGCGGCTGGTTGCGCGTATGGATGCCCGTCTATCGCGTGGTTTTTCCTCGACTGAGGTTGAGAGCGTCGATGCCGGCGGCGTGCCTGCGACCTGGCACGGCGAGCGTCGCCTGAGTGAACGCGGCACGATCCTCTACCTGCACGGCGGCGCGTGGTGTCTGCACCTGCCGGGGGCGTATCGCCGTCTCGGCATGCGGCTGTCCGCTCTGACCGGCATGCGCGTGCTGCTGCCCGACTACCGGCTTGCACCGGAGCATCCGTTTCCTGCCGGCGTCGACGATTGCCTGGCCGTGTATCGCTGGCTCGTCGAACAGGGCTACGCGGATCGAGCGCTCGCGATTGCCGGCGATTCCGCCGGAGGCAACCTCTCGCTCGTGACGCTGATGCGCGCACGGGATGCCTCACTTCCCCTCCCCGGTTGCGCCGTGCTGCTTTCTCCCTCGACCGACCTCACGGTGTCGGGCCCGTCGATCGAGTACAACGAGCGCGCCGACCCGATGTTCTCGCACGACGCGCTGGGTCTGCTGCCGGCCCTGTACTGTCCGGGAATCGAGCGCTCCCATCCCTGGTTGTCACCGCTCTTCGGCCAGTGGCAGGGGTTGCCGCCCCTGCTCTTCCACGCGGGGTCCACGGAAATGCTGCTCGACGATTCGGTGCGCGCGCAGGACCGAGCGGTGGCAGCCGGTGTCGATGCCCGGATCAAGGTATGGAGAGGCCTGCCGCACGTCGCGCCGCTCTTCACATTCATGCCCGAGGCCGACGAGGCGCTGCGCGAAATCGCCGGGTTCATCCTCGAGCGGCTGGCACCGCGTGTTTCCGAACCGGTCGTCGCGGGCAATCCCGCCGTCGTCTTCGCCACCCCCGCCATCCAGCACCCGAGGAGCGTCACATGAAACACGTCGAATACTCGCTGCGTGACGGGGTCGCGGTCCTCGCCTTCTCGAACCCGCCGGTCAACAGCTTGAGTCACGCACTGCGCCGGGAGCTGGTCGAGGGCCTCGATCGCGCGCTCGCGGATGCGGCGGCGCGGGCGGTCGTGCTGATCGGCAGCAATGCGACGTTCTCGGCGGGCGCCGACATCAAGGAATTCGGTACGCCGGCGATGCAGGCCTCCCCGAACCTGCGCGACGTGATCGCGGCGTTCGAGGCGTCGGCGAAGCCGGTCGTGGCGGCCGTGGCGGGGCTCGCGCTTGGCGGCGGTCTCGAGCTCGCGCTCGGTTGCCATTACCGTGTGGTGCACAAGGACGCGAAGCTCGGCCTGCCCGAGGTCAAGCTCGGTCTCCTGCCGGGAGCCGGCGGCACGCAGCGGCTCCCGCGGCTGGTTGGCGTCGAGGCCGCGTTGAACGTGATCCTGGGCGGCGAGCCCATCCCGGCGCCGATGTTCGCGAAGACGCCGTTGATCGATCGCCTGGCGGACGGCGACCTGCTGGCGGCGGCCGTGGATTTCGCGGCAGGCGCCGGCGCGCGGCCGGGCCCGCATCCGCGCGCGCGGGACCGCGCGATCAGGGAACCCGACCTCGAGGCGCTCGCGCAGTTCGCCCGCAACACGGCCAGGACCGCATTCCCGAACTTTCCCGCCCCGGTCGCCTGCATCGATGCGGTCGCGGCCGCGGCGACGCTGCGGTTCGAGGAGGGCCTGGCCGAGGAGCGGCGCCTGTTTGAACAGCTGATGTTGAGCCCCGAGTCCCGCGCGTTGCGCCACGTGTTCTTTGCCGAGCGCGCAGCGGCGCGGATCGCCGACGTCCCGGAGGACACGCCGTTGCGGCCGGTGAAGTCCGCGGCGGTGATCGGCGCGGGCACGATGGGCACGGGGATCGCGATCAATTTCCTGAACGCAGGGCTCCCGGTGCGACTGCTCGAAGTCGGCCGCGAGGCGCTCGACAAGGGCGTGGCTCGCATCCGCGAGACCTACGCCGGCCAGCTCAAGAAGGGCAAGCTCACGCAGGAGAAGCTCGAGGCGCGCATGGCGCTGCTCACCCCGACGCTCGACTACGGCGACCTCGCCCAGTGCGACTTCGTGATCGAGGCCGTGTTCGAGGACATGGGCGTGAAGGAGAAGGTGTTCCGCAAGCTCGACGAGGTGATGAAGCCCGGCGCGATCCTCGCCACGAATACCTCGACGCTCGACGTCGACCGGATCGCCGGATTCACGAAGCGGCCGCAGGACGTGGTGGGCACCCACTTCTTCAGCCCGGCCAACGTCATGAAGCTGCTCGAGGCCGTGCGGGGCGCGAAAACCGCGAAGGACGTGCTGGCCACGACGATGGCGCTCGCGAAGACGCTGCGCAAGACGGCGGTCGTCTCCGGTGTGTGCGACGGGTTCATCGGCAACCGGATGATCCAGCAGTACGCCCGCCAGGCCCACTTCCTGCTCGACGAAGGTGCGAGCGTCCAGCAGATCGACGCGGCGATCGAGAAGTTCGGCTTTGCGATGGGCCCGTTCCGCATGAGCGATCTCGCGGGCAACGACATCAGCTGGCACATCCGCAAGCGCAGGCGCCTCGAGCAGCCCGACCTGAAGTACTCGGCAGTCGCGGACGCGATATGCGAGCTCGGCCGCTTCGGCCAGAAAACCGGCGCCGGCTGGTACGACTACAAGCCCGGTGACCGCACGGCCTACCCGTCCGCGGTGGTCGACGAGCTCGTCGCGAAGAACCGCGCCGCGCTCGGCCTGACACCGCGCCAGGTCGACGACCGGGAGATCGTTGACCGGCTCGTCTATGCGCTCGTCAACGAAGGCGCCGCGATCCTCGAGGAGAAGATCGCGCAGCGCGCCTCCGACATCGACATCGTGTACCTGATGGGTTACGGCTTCCCGGTTCATCGCGGCGGTCCGATGTTCTACGCGGACACCGTCGGTCTCTACGCCGTGGTGCGGCGCATGAAGGAGTTCGCGGCCGATCCGTACGGCGATCCCGGCTTCTGGACGCCGGCGCCGCTGCTTGCGCGGCTCGCCGCGACGGACGGTACCTTCAACGCTCCGGCCGGAGGTGCCAAATGAGCGCGCACGATCGTGATGCCGTCATCGTCTCGACGGCCCGTACGCCCCTCGCGAAGAGCTGGCGCGGTGCCTTCAACCTGAGCCACGGCGCGACCCTCGGCGGCCACGTGGTCAAGGCCGCGCTCGAGCGCGCCGGCGTCGAACCCGCCGCGGTCGAGGACGTGGTCATGGGCTGCGCGCTGCCGGAGGGCGCGACGGGCAACAACATCGCCCGGATCATCGCCAATCGCGCGGGCTGCCCGGTCAGCGTCGCCGGGCTGACGGTGGGCCGGTTCTGCTCGTCCGGCCTCAACGCGATCGCGATCGCGGCACAGCGGATCCAGAGCGGCGAAGGCGATATCTACGTCGCCGGCGGCGTCGAGTCCATCTCCTGCGTGCAGCAGGAGCTCAACAAGCACATGCTCAAGGACACATGGACGGAGGAGCATAAGCCTGCGCTCTACTGGCCGATGCTGCGCACCGCCGAGGTGGTCGCGAGCCGCTACGGCATACCGCGCGAGCCGCAGGACCGCTACGGGGCACGCAGCCAGCAACGCGCCTGCGCGGCGCAGGAGGCCGGGCATTTCAAGGACGAGATCGCGCCCATCTCGGTGCGGATGGCCGGTGTCGATCCGAACACGAACGCGTTCTTCACGAAGCAGGTGACGGTCGCGGCGGACGAGGGCCTGCGGCCGGGCACGACTTACGAGGCCGTTGCAAAGATCCGCCCCGCGACGCCGGGCGGGGTGATCGCGGCGGGCAACGCGAGCCAGTTCTCCGACGGCGCGGGCGCCTGCGTGGTGATGAGCGCCGCGGAGGCCGGGCGCCGCAAGCTGCGGCCGCTGGGTGTGTTCCGGGGCTTCGCGGTCGCGGGCTGCGAACCGGACGAGATGGGCATCGGGCCGGTGTTCGCCGTCCCCAAGCTCCTCGGCCGGGCCGGACTCAAGGTCCAGGACATCGATCTCTGGGAGCTCAACGAGGCGTTCGCTGTGCAGGTGATCTACTGCCGCGACAAGCTCGGCATCCCGGACGACCGGCTCAACATCGACGGCGGCGCGATCGCGATCGGCCATCCCTACGGCATGACCGGCCAGCGGCTGGTGGGCCACGCCCTGCTGGCCGGCCGCCGCATCGGCGCGAAGCGCGTCGTGACGACCATGTGCATCGGCGGCGGCATGGGCGCGGCGGGACTGTTCGAGGTGACATAAGGGACAGGTGAAAAAGGGGACATTCTCCATTTCCGGATCCGCGGTCGGCGGGTGTGCCGCGGCACCGGGAAATGGAGAATGTCCCCTTTTTTGATATGGTGACGCCCGGGGCGGGTTGATCGGGGCACCATGCGCGGGCAGGCCAACAACAACGACGAATTCCACGGACTGCTCGCCGCGCTGGGCGACTGCGAGGATGATGCTGCGCGGCAGCACGCCGAGGCCCGTATCTGGGCGCGTTACGGAACCCGCGGTACCGCCTTCGTCAGCGACATGTGCCGTTTCTCGCGCACCACCCGCGAGCACGGCATCTGCCACTTCCTCGGGCTGATCGAGCACGCGCGGCGGATCATCGCGCCCGAGATCCTGCGCAACGGCGGCAAGCTGCTGAAGTTCGAGATCGACAACAGCTTCGCGTACTTCAACGACGTCGACGCCGCGCTGCAATGCGCACGGGACCTCACGGCGAAGATCGCCGAAACGAACCACCATCGCCCACCCGAGGAACAGATCACGATCGCCATCGGCATCGACCATGGCGACCTGCTGCTGATCGACGACGCCGACTTTTTCGGCGACCCGGTCAATACCGCCTGCAAGCTGGGCGAGGACGTCGCCGCCGAAGGCGAGACGCTCGTGACCGCGCGCGCGTTCGAGCTCTGCACGCGCGACCTGGCGTACGTCCTGGACCGCAAGCTCGCGCGGATCTCGGGCATCGACATCGAGTACGCGAGGATCTCCTTCATGCACGCCCGAGGTGGCCGGTGACTACGCACACCGACACCGGCACACCCGCGAGGGCGCCGGGCGTGCGGCTCGGCCCCGAGGAGCTCGAGGAGCTGCTCGAGGTCACGCGCAAGCTCGCGGCGCCGTGCGATCTGACGACAATGCTCGCGGCCGTCGTCGACGCGGCCCGCCGGGTCCTGCACGCCGAACGCGGCAGCGTCTTCCTGTACGACGCGACCTCGAACGAGCTGGTGCTCAAGGTGGCCACGGATCTCGCGCCGCTCCGGGTCCCCGCGGATCGGGGCATCGTCGGGCAATGCGCGCAGACCCGGCGGCTGATCAACGTGCCGGACTGTTATGCGGACCCGAGGTTCAACCCGGAGGTCGATCGCAAGAGCGGATACCGCACGCGATGCATGCTGAGCCTGCCGCTGATCAGCCACGAGGACGCGCTGATCGGTGTGCTGCAGATCCTGAACCGCAGCGAAGGCAGCTTCGACCGGCACGACGAGCGGGTCGCATCGGCGCTCGCGGCGCAGTGCGCGGTCGCGCTGCACCGCGTGCAGATGACCGAGACTCGCCTGCTCACCGAGAAGCTCGACCGGGAGATCGCGGTCGCACGCGAGATCCAGATGTCGGCGCTGCCGAAGGAGATGCCGCAGGTGCCGGGCTACGACGGCGCCGGGCTCTTTCGACCGACGGACCAGACGGGCGGCGACCTGTTCGACTTCGTGCGGCTTCCGGACGGACGCGTCTTCCTGCTCCTCGGGGATGCCACCGGCCATGGCATCGGCCCGGCGCTCTCCGCCACGCAGGTCCGGGCGATGATCCGCGTCGGGCTGCGCCTCGGCGCCAGCCTCGACGAGGTCTATACACACGTCAACAACCAGCTCGTAGACGACCTTCCCGCCGACCGGTTCGTCACGGCCTTCCTCGGCATCCTCGACACCGCCACCCATGGAGTGAGCTTTCACGCGGGCGGGCAGGGTCCGCTGCTGCACTTCCGGGCGGCCAGCGGCGCGATCGACTGGCACGGCCCGTCAACCTTCCCGATGGGGGCGTTGCCCCAGACCCGCCTCGAGCAGGCGCGCAGGCTCTCCCTCGATCCGGGCGACGTGCTCGGGCTGATCTCGGACGGGATCTACGAGTACGAGAACGCGGCAGGGGAGCAGTTCGGCGAGGACCGGGTGGCCGAGGTGATCCGCGCGAACCACGACCGATCCATGAAAGAGCTGGTCGCGCTCCTGCTGTCGGCGGTCCGGGAGTTCGGCGGCACGGCCGCGCAGGCCGACGACATCACGGTCGTGCTGATACGCCGCCTGACCGAACCGCCGTCTTGATCAGCACGGGCTTCCACCGGTCGTTCGACGCGCTCGCCGGGATATTCGAGTTCACGCGCCGCTTTTACGACGACGAAGGCGTCGCCGACGAGGACCGGTTGGCGTTCGATTTCTGCGTCGAGGAGATCTTCACGAACCTCGTGAAGTACAACCGCGGCAACCCGAACGACATCGAGGTCGCCCTCGAGCGCCGCGGGAACCGCCTGGTCGCGAGACTCACCGACTTCGACGTCGAGCCGTTCGACATGACGCGGGCGCCGCCGGTCGACGTGAGCCTGCCGATCGAGGGTCGTGAACCGGGGGGGCTGGGGTTGCACCTGGTGCACCGGCTGGCCGACGACCTCACCTATGACTATACGAACCGGCGCAGCCGGATTACGGTAACGAGAAACCTGGGGTAGGGCGATGTTCGACATACGTATGGGGGAACAGGGTGAGGTGGTCTGCGAAGGCCGGCTCGACGCAGCGCAGGCCGCGAAGGCCCAGGCCTTCCTCGACGGCCTGCCCGCGCCGGCCGTCATCGACATGTCCCGGCTGGAGTACATCTCGAGCGCAGGCCTCGGCGTGCTGCTTCGCACCCAGAAGCGGGTCCTGCAGGCGGGCGGCGGGCTGCGTCTCGTCAAGGCCAGCCGCCACATACGTGACATATTCCGTTACTCCGGATTCGACCGGATTTTCGAGATCGAGAATGGTGGTTGACTGCAAAATGTCCGTCGGGGCACCAACTTTCGGGGTCGACGCCGGTACTTATGGTTGAAGAGGGGGACGCCGATCTGGTGCGGCGCAGCCGCAATGGTGATCGGTCGGCTTTCGAGGTGCTGTTACGGCGATATGAACGACCGGTCTACAACGCGGCCCTGCGCATGCTCCGCAACCCGGAGGACGCCAGGGATGTCGCCCAGACGGTCTTCATGAAGGTCTATGAGCATCTCGCGGACTACGACCCGAAGTACAGGTTCTACAGCTGGATTTACCGGATCGCCGTCAATGAATCGCTGCACGGGCTCGATCGCCGCCATCGACTCGAACCGATGGACGAGGACGCGACGGACGATCATCCGGGGCCCGACGACGTCGTCGGTGAGCAGCAGACTTGCCGCAGCGTGCAGGGCGCCCTGATGCACATCAAGCCCGAGTACCGGACCGTGATCGTGCTGAAGCACTTCCTGGGCTGCAGCTACCACGACATGAGCGAGATCCTGCAGCTGCCGGAAAAGACCGTGAAATCCAGGCTCTTTACCGCGCGCCAGCTGCTCAAGGAAGCGCTGCTCGACAGGGGAATGACGAGCTCATGATCGCGGATCGCCACGTGGAGCTGATACACGCCGAACTGGACGGCGAGCTCACGCCGGAGGAGCGCGCCGAGCTTTCGCGCGTGCTGCTCGCCAATCCGGAGGCACGGGCCCTGCGCGACCAGTTGAGCCGGCTCTTCGGTGAGTTGGCGAAGGTCGAAAGTGCCCCGCCGCCTGCCGGGCTCATGACATCGGTCCTGTCGGCGGTCGGACTGCCCGACCCGTCGCCGCAGGACCAGGTCGTCCCGGGCGCGTGGTGGCGCACCCCCGCTGTCCTGCGGTACGCCGCGGTATTCGTCGGAGGCCTGCTGGCTGGCGCTGCCGCGTTCCAGCTCGGGAAGCAGGGCGCGGACGGTCTGGACGTTTCGCAGCTCGTCGGGACCATCGGTGGTCAGGATGCTGCGGTGCGGCAAACGCCCGGTCGACCGGATCCAGCTCGAGCTGGACCAGGTCAGCGGAGCGATCAATTCCTGGCAAGTCGGGTCGCAGCTCGTCCTCGAGCTCGACCTGCGAGCCCGGGAGCCGGTCGAGATCGTCGCGTCTCACGGCGCGCAGACCGTGCGGTTCAGCCTTGGCACCCGGCCCGATGCGGCGCCGGAACGCTTGCTGTGGCTGCCCGCCGACGATGGCGCGCCAGGGTCGCCAATAGGCCTCAAGGTGTTCAGCGCCGGCCGGCTCCTGCACGAAGGCGTGCTCGAGGCCCCGGCCAGGTGATCGAAGCAGTATTTCTGGGGGTTGACCAACTTTTCGTAGGCTCACGGATAATTAAGGCGTAATTCAGCAATCACCACCCGGCATCGCCGGGTGCAGCAGGGAGAAGACAATGGCGGACCACAACGCGAATCCTGCCGGTAGCAGGAAGATCTGGATTCTGGGGGGGCTGCTCGCTGTCGTTGCGGTCGCAGGCTACTTCAGCCTCAACTACCCGCCGGCGGGCGAGGATGCTGCCGGCACGATCGTCCCGGCGAAGCGGTACCAGGCGGACGACGCCGGGGGTGCCGCCGGCAGCGCGCCAGGGGCTGACAAGAGCGGCATAAGCTCGGTCGGCGGCGATTATCAGGCCACTTCGGCCGACTCGGCTGACTCCGTCGGCAAGCGCCGACTCGGCTGACTCCGTCGGCAAGGCCGACTCGGCTGACTCCGTCGGCAAGGCCGACTCGGCTGACTCCGTCGGCAAGGCCGACTCGGCTGACTCCGTCGGCAAGGCCGACTCGGCTGACTCCGTCGGCAAGGCCGACTCGGCTGACTCCGTCGGCAAGGCCGACTCGGCTCGACTCCGTCGGCAAGGCCGACTCGGCTGACTCCGTCGGCAAGGCCGACTCGGCTGACTCCGTCGGCAAGGCCGACTCGGCTGACTCCGTCGGCAAGGCCGACTCGGCTGACTCCGTCGGCAAGGCCGACTCGGCTGACTCCGTCGGCAAGGCCGACTCGGCTGACTCCGTCGAGCAAGGCCGACTCGGCTGACTCCGTCGACACGGCCGACTCGGCTGACTCCGTCGACCGTGCCGACTCGGCTGACTCGCGCCGACCGCGCCGACTCGGCTGACTGCCGCCGACCGCGCCGACTCGGCCGATTCGGTCAGCATGTGAGGGCAAGATGCGCGGTCGCGGCCTCGCTTGATGCGTCGCGACTGCTTGTGGAAGTGGCTCTATCCTGAAGGGATGAGCCACTTCATCTTTTTGGTGCCTGCCGACGCCTTTTCAGCGCGACCATCTTCCTGATGCGACCCTCGGTGCGACGATCGATCGCTGCCGCGCCTCTGCTGCTTTGGCTGCCTGCCACGATTCCCGCGGAGCTGCACTTCGTCGAGACGGAGAACCTGCGGGTCATCAATTTCGGTGAGACCGGCGCCCATCTCGTACCGTATGCGACCCAGAGCTTCTTGAATGCGCTTGCCGCGCAGCAGGCGCGCCTCGGGTACACGCCCGACGGTAAGCCGACGGTGCTGCTGCAGGATTTCTCGGACAAGGGGACCGCGAGCGTCGTAAGCACGCCGCGGAACAGGGTCTATTTCGACATCGCTCCGCCGACGCTTGCGTTTGAAACCTTCAGTCCGGGTGAGCGAATCTTCACCATTGCCAATCACGAGGCCGTGCACCTCGCTACTGGTGATCAGCCCAGTACGGCTGATCAGCGCTTTCGGGAGCTGTTCGGCGGCAAGGTCGTCCCGACGTCCGAGCATCCGGAGACGCTTCTCTACAACTACCTGACCAATCCCCGGAACACAGTGCCACGCTGGTTCAGCGAGGGCAGTGCCGTCTTCATGGAGACCTGGCTGGGCGGCGGCTACGGCCGCGCGCAGGGCGGCTACGACGAAATGATGTTCCGCGCGCTCGTTCGCGACGGTGCGCGCTTCTACGATCCGTTGGCGCTGGTTTCAGTCGGCACGGAGGTCGAATTCCAGGTCGCCGCCAACGCCTATCTCTATGGCACGCGGTTCATGAGCTATCTCGCGCTCGAGTACGGGCCCGAACGGCTGCTCGGCTGGTGGCGGCGCGACGCCGGGAGCCTGCGGTCCTACGCCGACGACTTCGAGCGCGTGTTCGGCCTGCCGCTCGACCAGGCCTGGCAGAACTGGATCGCCTGGGAGCGGGAGTTCCAGGCGAAGAACCTCGCGTCAGTCCGCGAGCACCCTGTGACTCCCCATCGCAGCGTCACGCCCACTGCTCTCGGGGCACTGTCGCGCGCCGTCCTGAGCGAAGACGGTCGCACGCTCTACGCCGCCGTTCGCTATCCGGGGCGCGTGCCGCACCTCGTCTCGATCTCGCTCGAGGACGGGGCGGTGACGGAGCTGCAGGAAATTGGCGAGGCGATGCAGTACCGGGTCGCCTCGGTCGCGCTCGACCCCGAGGCTGGGACCCTGTTCTATACGACGGATCACATGGGGTATCGCAACCTGATGGCCTACGACCTCAAGTCCGGAAAGGCGCGCATGCTCCTCGAGGAACAGCGCATCGGAGATCTCGCCTTCAACCGGGCAGACCGGTCGCTCTGGGGTCTGCGTACCAACAACGGCTACGTGATCCTGGTGCGTATCCCCTACCCCTACAAGGAATGGCAGAGGATCCACGCGTTTCCATACGGCGAGGTCGCGTTCGATCTCGACATCTCTCCCGACGGCGGGCTGGTGTCGACCTCGGTCGCCGGGCTCGACTCGCGCCGCGCCGGCGCCCAGGTCATGCAAGTCCGCGTGATGAAGACCGACGCACTGCTTGCCGGCGACGCCACCCCGATGCGGACGCTGACATTTGGCAGCTCGGTTCCGGAGGGCTTCGTGTTCTCGCCGGAAGGCAGGTACCTCTACGGCAGCTCGTACTACACCGGCGTATCGAACATCTATCGCTGCGAGATCGCAACGGGCGAGGTCGAAGCGGTCAGCAACGCCGAGGTCGGATTCTTCCGCCCCGTGCCGCTCCCGGGCGACGAGCTGCTGGTATTCAATTACACCGCGCGGGGCTTCGTCCCGGCGCTGATCCGGCCCGTCCCCACCGATGATCTGAGCGCGATCACCTTTCTCGGTGAGCAGATTGCGACCCGGTACCCGGTCGTGCAGAGCTGGGGCGCGGGCTCGCCGGCGCGTTTCGATCTCGACACCGAGATCAAGCGGCAAGGTGTCTACAGGCCGGCGCGGGAGATCGAGCTGGAAACCCTCTATCCGATCATCGAGGGCTACAAGAATTCGGAGGCGCTCGGCCTGCATGCGCGGTTCAGCGATCCGATCGGCTTCGCCCGGGCGAGCCTGACGGCAAGCTACAGCGTGGACGATTCGCTGCCCTCAAATGAGCGCACCCACGCCGCCGTGCGATACGAGCAGGCTCGCTGGAGTACCGGCCTCAACTGGAATGCAGGCGACTTCTACGACTTGTTTGGACCGACCAAGCGCAGCCGGGAGGGCTACAACGGCTTCATCGCTTACGACCGTCCGATCGTCTACAAGCCGACGGAAACCACGAACGCATACGGAAAGGTCGCCTATTACGGCGACCTGGACTCGCTGCCGAACTTTCAGAACATCCCGTCGCCCTCACGCAAGCTCTTCACCGGTGAAGTTGGAACGACCCACAAGCACGTGGAGTCCTCTATCGGGAACGTCGACGACGAAACCGGACACAGCTGGGGGGCGCTGGCACACGTCTACGGCGTGGAAGGGGACTACGTGCCCGGTTTCGTCGGTCAGCTCGACTTCGGCATGGCGCTGCCGGCGGGCCATTCCTCGATCTGGCTGCGCAATGCCGCGGGCGGATCGACCGGCGACCGCGACGACCCGTTGGCGAACTTCTTCTTCGGCGGCTTCGGGAACAACTACGTGGACAACGGCGATGCAAAGCGTTATCGCGAGGTCCTCAGCATGCCGGGGTTCGAGATCGACGCGGTCGGCGGCCGGACATTCGCGAAATCGATGCTCGAGCTCAACCTTCCGCCGCTACGCTTCGAGCGCGCTCGGCAAGCCGGGATTCTACGTCCCTTGGATGCGCTCGGCGCTGTTTGCGACGGCCTTGACCACGAACTTCGAGGACGGTGATGTGCGCGAAACCGTGTACAACGCCGGCTTCCAGATCGATTTCCAGATGCAGGTCATGTATCGCCGGTCGATGATGCTGTCCATCGGATATGCGCACGGCTTCGCCGACGTCGGCCCGGATGACGACGAGGTCATGATTTCGCTCAAGGTCCTGTGATGGCAGAGCCCCTCGGCAGACCGCCATCGACCTCATGATCCTGGACGTCGCCGCACGCGCGCCGATCGGGTTGCTTCCCGTCGTCGTCTTCCTGGCCGCACTGGTCTATTTCGACAGCTACAAGCTCGTCAGCCTGCGCGCCGTCCTCGCGACCATCTTCGTCGGCGCCGCGGCGGCGGGTCTGTGCTACGTCGTCAACGATTTCATGCTCGAGCGCCTCGCGCTCGATTTCGTTTCGTACTCACGCTACGTATCGCCCCTGATCGAGGAGACGATCAAGGCGCTGATCCTCGTGTACCTGATCCGGGCGCAGCGGATCGCCTTCCTGGTGGACGCAGCCATATACGGCTTCGCCGTCGGCACCGGGTTCGCCGTGGTCGAAAACCTCTATTACCTTGCGGTGCGGCTGGATTCGCACGTGGCGGTGTGGATCGTGCGGGGCTTCGGCACGGCGATCATGCACGGTGGCGCGACGGCGCTCTTCGCCATCATCTCGGTCACGTTGACGGAGAAGAAGCCCCGCAGCCTCGCCGCGTTCCTTCCCGGCCTCGCGGCGGCAGCAGTCCTGCACTCCGCGTTCAATCATTTCCTGTTCAAGCCGGTGCTGGCGACAGTCGGGATCCTGATCGTGCTGCCGCCACTGATCTATTTCGTATTCCAGCGCAGCGAACGCTCCCTTGGGGACTGGCTGGGCGCGGACTTCGATGCGGACGCGCGGCTGCTCGAGCTGATCGACTCGGAGGATTTCGGCACCTCGAATCTCGGCAGCTACCTGGACTCGCTCAGGAAACACTTCCGCGGCGAGGTGGTGGCCGACATGTTCTGTTACCTGCGGCTGCACCTCGAGCTCGAGATGCTGGCGAAGGGCATGCTGCTGATGCGCGAGCAGGGCATGTCACCCGAGATCGACCAGGACGCGCGCGCCAAGTTCGACGAGCTGCGTCACCTCGAGCGCACCATCGGCCGCACCGGCCGGCGCGCGATGCAGCCCTTCGTGCACCTGAACGCCCGCGATCTCTGGCAGATTCACATGATCGGTCGCTGACCGAAAATCCGGCTCAGAGCCACATTACATCGTCGTAATCTGGCTCTGAGCCGAATTCTTTTCCTCAGCCGGCTTCGATCTGCAAAGTACTCGGCGTTCTGGTCGCGACGTACACGACGTACGCCACCGTGAAGGGCGAAGCGTATGCAGAGTCGGGACCGTGGGGCCGGACGGTATCGCGCGTCGAATCGCCGCTATACTCCCGGGTGGTGATCGTGATCCATGGCGGCCCGAATCCCGCACCGACGGGCTTCTGAGCAGCTTCGACCCTTGAATCCTCCGCGCTCTGCGCGCCACGCTCGACCTATGACAATACTGACTCGCCGAACCTTCGTAGGGAGCACGCTTTCCGCCGGCGCCGCCGTGCTGATCGCCGGACGTTCACAGGCCGCTTCCGATCGTGCAGCGATCTACAAGCAGATCGAGCAGCGGCACGACGAAGCCGTGCAGCGGCTGCAAGCGTGGATTCGTCAGCCGTCGATCGCCGCTGAGAATCGCGGCATGACCGAAGGCTGCGACCTCACGATGCGCATGCTGCGAGAAGCGGGCTTCCAGCATGTCGAACGGCGTCCGACCGACGGGCAGCCCGGCATCTTCGCATCGCTCGATGCGGGCGCGAAGCGGACGATCGGCCTGTATTTCATGTACGACGTAAAGCAGGCGAATCCCGCGGAATGGTCGTCGCCGCCGTGGGAAGCGCGCCTCGTCGAAATGCCTGGCCTCGGGCAGGTCGTCATGGGTCGAGGTGCGGTCAATCAGAAAGGCCCGCAGTCCGCATTGATCGCTGCGTTGCATGCAATTCGTGCCGCGGGCAGGAAGGTGCCGGTCAATCTGGTGCTGGTCGCAGAAGGTGAGGAAGAGATCGGCTCGCCGCATTTCGGACAGGTCGTGCTCGCATCACCAGTGCGTGAGGCACTCAGCAAGTGTGAAGGCATCATCATGCCCGAGGCCGCGCAGGATCTGGACGGTAACGTGACCGTCTCACTCGGCGCCAAGGGCATCGTCGAGTGCGAGCTCGTGTCGAGCGGCGAAAAATGGGGCCGCGGCCCGGCGAAGGACATTCATTCCAGCAATCGTGCGCGAGTCGACAGCCCGGCGTGGCATCTGGTGCATGCGCTGAGCACGCTCGTCGACCCGGTGACGGGCGATCCGGCAATAGACGGACTCACGGATGCGGTTCGTCCGCTCAGCGCCGCCGAGAAGAAATTGCTCGACGAGGCTACGCGTCGCATCGATGAAGAGACCGCGAAACGATCGATGGGCGTCAAGCACTGGGCGCGCGATGCGAGCTGGCGTCAGGCGCTCGAAGATCTCGCGGCCCGGCCGACGGTGAATATCGAAGGACTGGTCGGCGGCTATACAGGCCAGGGCGGCATGACGATCCTGCCGCATCGGGCCGCTGCGAAGCTCGATCTGCGTCTCGTGCCGGAAATGACGCACAAGGATTCGGCAGCAAAGTTGAAGGCGCACCTCGCGCGCCGCGGATTCGGCGACATCGAAGTGAATGTCACGGGTGGCTACGACCCGACGACGACGCCAATGGACGCACGCATCGTGCGCGTCGAATCGGAGGTCTATCGCGCCGCTGGCATCGAGCCGATCTTCTGGCCGCGTCGTGGCGGTTCGTGGCCCGGCTACGTGTTTACCGGAGAGCCACTGAGACTTCCGGCAGGACACTTCGGCCTCGGACACGGCATGCGCGCGCACGCCCCGGACGAGTATTTCCTCATCGATTCGAGGAATCCGAAGCTGCACGGGCTGGACGCCGCAGTTCGCTCGTACGTGGATTATCTGTACGCGCTCGCGTAGCGAGGCGCTTGGAGCCACAGCAGGACGGGGCCGCGGGGCCCGGCGGTGACGGAGTTCTGGTTGTCGGCGACCGGCGCGCCGGCGGTCGTAGTCAGGGTCGGAGGCTTCATCGCGTGGTCCTCAGGCGGGGTGTTCCTGAGGCCGAGCGTCATCCATCCATGCCCATCGGTCCAATCGATTGATCAGATCCCATCTATAGACAGAGCCAATCGGAGCGTGATGAAAAATGGCTCTGAAAAATGGCTCCGAGCCATTTTTCGGCCAGCCATTTTCGGCCGCTACTGGCTGGGTGGCGGAGGCGGCGCCCCGCGTGACGCCGCTACATGACGGCGGCGGAAGAACCAGATCAGGAGCGCGGCACAGGCGATCGCAATCAGCAGGTCGACGAGCGGCGGCACCCGCAGCAGGCGCGAGACGAGGCCGCCGGCCACCGAGCCGGCGAATCCATAACCCAGCGTCGCGAGCCAGCTCATCGGGTCCGGGCCCGGCAGGGCGAGCCGTGCAAGCGCGCCGATCAGGAGGCCGGTGCCGGCGGCGATGGCGAGAAATGCGAGGAAACCCATGCCCGTGCCGACTGCCTGGTCCATCACGCGCTCCCTGGTGTCTACGACGGGTGGAATCGTAGTTAAGACCCGTGACCGGACGATATGTGTGGCGGCCACCGAAGGTCACCGCGCGGATCATATGCTCATAACTACTCGTGATCGATTCGGCCTGCCCGGTCGTTTTGCACTGCATTGACGCAGCTTGCCCCCCATGTCATACCGATGTCGCCTTCAGGGAGACTCCAGCAAGCCATGAGCAACGCGCCTCGCAAGCCCCGCGTGAGACGTCCGGCCGGGCGTGCGCACGACTCGAACCGGCGCCGTTGCCCGCCCGGGCCCCAGGGCTTGTACGACCCGCGCTTCGAGCACGACGCCTGCGGCGTCGGCTTCGTGGTCGACATCAAGGGACGCCGATCCCACCGGATCCTCGAGCAGGCGATCCAGGTGCTGCGGAACCTCGACCACCGGGGCGCCTGCGGCGCGGAATCCAACACCGGTGACGGCGCCGGCGTGCTGATCCAGATGCCGCATGCGTTCAACGAGGAGGTCTGCCGCAAGGCACGCTTCACGCTGCCGCCGCCCGGCGAGTACGGCAGCGGCATCATCTTCCTGCCGCGCAACCAGACGGTGCGCCGCAGGATCGAGGAGCGCTTCGAGCAGGTCGTGCAGGCCGAAGGCCAGCAGGTCCTCGGCTGGCGCACGGTGCCGACCAGCAACGGGATGCTCGGCGAGACGGCGCGTTCCTGCGAGCCCTTCATGCGGCAGGTGTTCATCCGCAGGAACCCCGCGATCACCGACGAGCTCGCCTTCGAACGCAAGCTGTACGTGATCCGCAAGCGCGCCTACAACGAGATCCGCACCTCGACGATGGCCGGTGCCGAGTACTGGTACGTCGTCAGCCTCTCGAGCCGCACGATCGTGTTCAAGGGGATGCTGCTCACCGGGCAGCTCGACCAGTACTTCCTCGACCTCAGGAACCCCGCCATCGAGACGGCGCTCGCGCTCGTGCATTCGCGTTTCAGCACGAACACCTTCCCGAGCTGGGACCGGGCGCATCCGTACCGCTACCTCGCGCACAACGGCGAGATCAACACCGTGCGCGGCAACGCGAACTGGATGCACGCGCGCGAGGCGCGCTTCGAGTCCGAGGCGTTCGGGCAGGACATCCACGACATCCGGCCGATCATCAACCCGAACGGCAGCGACTCCGGGATGTTCGACAACACGCTCGAGCTGCTGCTGCTCGCGGGACGCTCGCTGCCGCACGCGATGATGATGATGATCCCCGAGCCCTGGTCGAACCACGAGAGCATGGACGACCAGAAGCGTGCCTTCTACCAGTACCACTCGAGCCTGATGGAGCCCTGGGACGGGCCGGCCTCGATCGCATTCACCGACGGGCGGCAGATCGGCGCGGTGCTCGACCGCAACGGCCTGCGGCCTTCGCGCTACTGCGTGACGAAGGACGGCCTCGTGGTCATGGCCTCCGAATCGGGCGTGCTCGACGTGCCGCCGGAGGACGTGGCGATCAAGGGGCGGCTGCAACCGGGCCGGATGTTCCTGGTCGACACCGTGCAGGGCCGCATCATCGAGGACGAGGAGATCAAGCACGCCGTCGCTGCCGAGCGACCCTATCGCGAGTGGCTCAACGAATACCTGCTGCACCTCGATGACCTGCCGCCCGCGCCCGAAGTCCCGGCGCCCGACCCCGATACCCTGGTGCAGCGCCAGGTCGCCTTCGGCTACAGCTTCGAAGATGAGCGGATGCTGCTCGCGCCGATGGCGCGGGACGGCATCGAGGCGGTCGGTTCCATGGGCAACGACACGCCGCTCGCCGTGCTGTCGAACCGACCGCGGCTGCTCTACGACTACTTCAAGCAGATGTTCGCGCAGGTGACCAACCCGCCGATCGACTGCATCCGCGAGGAGCTGATCACCTCGGCCGAGACGCGGCTCGGCTCCGAGGGCAACCTGCTCAATCCCCAGCCCGCGGACTGCCGGCGCCTCGAGCTCAAGTGGCCGATCCTCACGAACGAGGAGTTCGCGATGGTCCGCCGCATGGACCTGCCGGGCTTGAGGGTCGGCGTGCTGCCTATCCTGTTCCGCGTCACCCGCGGCGAAAAGGGGTTGGTCAAGTCGATGGAGGAGCTGCGCCTGATGGCGCGCCGCCTGATCGAGGAGGAGGAAGTCAACGTCATCGTGCTGAGCGACCGCGGCGTGAACCGCGAGTTCGCGCCGATTCCCTCGCTCATGGCCGTCGCAGGGCTGCATCACTACCTGATCCGCGAGGGACTGCGCACGCGCGTGAGCCTGGTGCTCGAGACCGGCGAGGCCCGCGAGGTGCATCACTTCGCGCTGCTGATCGGCTACGGGGTGAGCGCGATCAACCCCTGGCTCGCGTTCGAGACGCTCGGACGGATGATCAGCGACGGCCTGCTCACCGGCGTCGACCACCACACGGCCTGCCACAACTTCGTGAAGGCGGCGGCCAAGGGCGTGATCAAGGTGGCATCGAAGATGGGCATCTCCTCGCTGCAGAGCTACCGCGGCGCACAGGTGTTCGAGGCGGTGGGCCTGCGACAGGACGTGATCGACGAATACTTCAGCTGGACCGCCTCGCGCGTCGGCGGGATCGGCACGGACGTGATCGCGCACGAAGTCCTGATGCGCCATGGCACGGCGTTCTCGGGCGCAACGGACCGCGGCACGCTGCCGTCAGGCGGCCTGTACCAGTGGCGCGCGGACGGCGAGCATCACCTCTTCAATCCCGAGGCGATCCATCGCCTGCAGAAAGCGGTGCGCAACGGGAGCTTCACGAGCTTCCGCGAGTATTCGCGGATCATCGACGGCAACGCGGCGTCGCTCTGCACGTTGCGCGGCCTGCTCGACTTCAAGCCTGGCGAGCCGGTGCCGATCGAGGAGGTCGAGCCGGTCGAGAGCATCGTCCGGCGCTTCAAGACGGGCGCCATGTCCTACGGCTCGATCAGCAAGGAGGCCCACGAGACGCTCGCCATCGCGATGAACCGCATCGGCGGTCGCAGCAACACCGGCGAGGGTGGCGAGGACCCCGAGCGCTACGTGCCGCTGCCGAACGGGGATTCGAGGAACTCCGCGATCAAGCAGGTGGCCTCGGGCCGCTTCGGCGTGACCAGCGAGTACCTGGTCAACGCGAAGGAGCTGCAGATCAAGATGGCCCAGGGCGCGAAGCCCGGCGAAGGCGGCCAGCTCCCGGGCTCGAAGGTCTATCCGTGGATCGCAAAGACCCGGCACACGACCGCGGGCGTCGGGCTGATCTCCCCGCCACCGCACCACGATATCTATTCGATCGAGGACCTGGCCGAGCTGATCCACGACCTGAAGAACGCCAACCGCGAGGCGCGCATCAGCGTCAAGCTCGTTGCAGAGGCGGGCGTCGGGACGATCGCCGCGGGCGTCGCGAAGGCGCACGCCGACGTGGTGCTGATCAGCGGTCACGACGGCGGCACCGGCGCCTCGCCGCAGACCTCGATCGCGCATGCGGGCCTGCCCTGGGAGCTCGGCCTCGCCGAGACGCACCAGACGCTGGTGCTCAACAACCTGCGCAGCCGCATCGCGGTGGAGACCGACGGTCAGCTCAAGACCGGGCGCGACGTGGTGGTCGCGGCCCTGCTCGGTGCGGAGGAATTCGGCTTCGCCACGGCGCCTCTGGTCGCGACCGGCTGCATCATGATGCGGGTCTGTCATCTCAACACCTGCCCGGCCGGCGTGGCGACGCAGGACCCGAGGCTGCGCGAGAAATTCCTCGGCCGGCCGGAGCACGTGGTCAACTTCATGCGCTTCATCGCCCAGGAGATGCGCGAGCTGATGGCCGAGCTCGGCTTTCGCACGGTCGAGGAGATGGTCGGGCGCGTCGACCGGCTCGAGCCGCGTCAGGCGATCGACCACTGGAAGGCGCGCGGCCTCGACTTCACCAACCTGCTCTACCAGCCCGAGGTCGACCCGGACTGGGGCCGCTATTGCCAGGACCCGCAGAACCACGGGCTCGAGAAGTCGCTCGACGTCACGACCCTGCTCGAGCTCTGCGCGCCGGCGATCGAGCGCGGCGAGGAAGTCGTCGCCACGCTTCCGATCCGGAACGTCAACCGCGTCGTCGGGACGATCACCGGCAGCGAGATCACGCGGCGCCACGGTGCAAAGGGCCTGCCCGAGGACACGGTCCGATTGCATTTCCAGGGCTCGGCCGGCCAGAGCTTCGGCGCCTTCATCCCGCCCGGGATGACGCTCTCGCTCGAGGGCGACGCGAACGACTACATCGGCAAGGGACTTTCCGGCGGGCGCATCATCGTATTTCCGCCACGCGAGGCGACGTTCGCCGCCGAGCGGAACATCATCGTCGGCAACGTCGCCTTCTACGGTGCGACCGCGGGCGAGGCCTACATCCGCGGCATGGCGGGCGAGCGCTTCTGCGTGCGCAACAGCGGCGTACACGCCGTCGTCGAAGCCGTGGGCGATCACGGATGCGAGTACATGACCGGTGGGCGCGTCGTCGTGCTCGGCCCGGTCGGCCGGAACTTCGGCGCCGGGATGTCGGGCGGCATCGCCTAC
This sequence comes from uncultured Gammaproteobacteria bacterium, assembly GCA_963834855.1. Classification (GTDB taxonomy): domain Bacteria; phylum Pseudomonadota; class Gammaproteobacteria; order Steroidobacterales; family Steroidobacteraceae; genus DATJKD01. Next base: position 127,011 of record CAWIDH010000005.1, read on the forward strand.
GTGCTCGATGCGCAGGGCGACTTCGCCGGTCGCTTCAACACCCAGATGGTCGACCTCGAGAGGCTCGAGGATCCCGCGGAAGTCACCGCCGTGCGCAGGATGGTCGAGAGTCACCTGCACCACACCTCGAGCGAGCTCGCGAAGCGCGTGCTCGCGGACTGGGATGACGTCGTGCGCCGCTTTGTCAAGGTGATGCCGAGGGACTACAAGCGCATGCTCACGGCAATCGCGCACGCCCAGGAGCAGGGTCTCGCGGGCGAGGAAGCGATCATGATGGCGTTCGACGGAAACGCGCACGACCTCGCGCGCGTCGGCGGCAACTGAAAAAATGGCTCGGAACGGAAAAATGGCTCGGAGCCATTTTTTGCGGCACCGCGAGCCGCTTGGACCGGGCCGCCAAGAATTGGCTCCGAGCCATTTTGATTTTTCCTGAACCATGGGAAAGCCGACGGGATTCATCGAGTACCTGAGGGAGCTGCCGGTCGACCGCGCGCCCCTCGAGCGCGTACGCGACTGGCAGGAATTCCACCCGCATCTCGAGGAGAAGCGGCTGCGCCAGCAGGGCGCGCGCTGCATGGATTGCGGCGTCCCGTTCTGCCACACGGGCAAGCTCCTGAACGGCATGGCTTCCGGCTGCCCGATCAACAACGTGATCCCCGAATGGAACGACCTCGTCTACCGCGGGCTGTGGCGTGACGCGCTCGAACGCCTGCACCTGACCAACAACTTCCCGGAGTTCACCGGTCGGGTCTGCCCCGCGCCCTGCGAGGGTTCCTGCGTACTCGGGATCAACGAGCCGCCCGTGACGATCAAGAACATCGAGGCGCAGATCATCGACCGCGGCTTCGAGGAGGGCTGGGTGCTGCCGCAGCCGCCCCGGACGCGCACCGGCCAGAAGGTCGCCGTCATCGGCTCAGGCCCTGCCGGCCTCGCGGCTGCCGCGCAGCTCAACAAGGCCGGCCACGCAGTGACCGTGCTCGAGCGCGAGGATCGCCCGGGCGGGCTCCTGATGTATGGCATCCCGAACATGAAGCTCGACAAGCGCACGGTGGTGCAGCGCAGGCTCGACCTGCTGCAGCAGGAAGGCATTCGCTTCGTGTGCAACGCAAATGTCGGGGACAACGTCGAGGCGCAGCTGCTGCTCCGGGACTTCGACGCGACGGTGATCTGCACGGGCGCGACCCTGCCGCGCGACCTGCGCATCGAGGGCCGCGACCTCGCCGGCGTGCACTACGCGATGGATTACCTGACGGCGAGCACGAAGGCGCTCCTGAACGGCGGCGCCGATCACTCGCCGATCCACGCGCGCGGCCGCGACGTGGTCGTGATCGGGGGCGGCGACACCGGGACCGACTGCGTCGGCACGGCGATGCGCCAGGGCTGCCGCAGCCTCCTGCAGATCGAGATCCTGCCGAAGCCGCCCGTGGAGCGCGCACCGGACAACCCGTGGCCCGAGTGGCCGAAGGTCTACAAGCTCGACTACGGCCAGGAGGAGGCCGCGGCGAGGTTCGGTGCCGACCCTCGCGCCTACGTCTCCACCGTCAAGCGCTTCGTCGGCAGTGCCGATGGGAAGCTCGAGGCGATCGTCACCGTCGAGGTGCAATGGCAACGCAACGCCCAGGGACAATTGCAGCCAGTGGAACTGCCCGCCACGGAACGCACGCGCCCCGCGCAGCTCGCGCTCATCGCAATGGGTTTCCTCGGCCCCGAGCAGCCGCTGCTCAAGGACCTGGACGTCGACTGCGACGCGCGCAGCAACGTCCGCGCCGAGTACGGGCGCTATGCGACGAGTCTCCCCGGTGTGTTCACGGCCGGCGACTGCCGCCGCGGCCAGAGCCTGATCGTCTGGGCGATCGCCGAGGGTCGTGGCGCGGCGCGCGAGTGCGACCGCTACCTGATGGGCAGGACCGACCTGCCGTGAGGTCGATAGGCTTGTGACATAACGCTGCCGGCCCGCCGGCCAAAGGCGGGTCAGACGGAGGCGCCGGGACGCGCGTCCGCGCGTGCCTCGATCGCGTCCGGCCCTGAGGAATCAATGCGTTGGATGGCACCCGACCCCCGCGTTTCGACCGGGGTGGGCCCTGTTGCGCACGGCCCCGCGCCCTGCCCCGCGATGGCGCCCCTGACCCCGGTGCGGCCCGACCGCGATCCCCGTCGCCGCTGCTTTGCAAACCAGCACGGTGCACGGCACCATGCGCGAGTTTCCGCGCTCGCGAAATCGATCACAGACCTGCAAGCGCGACTGCGGGATCGTTTCATTCCGCAGCATGCGGGGCGGGATCGCCCCCAAACAGGACTGGGCCGTTGAGCCAGACGCACGCGCCGCCGACGAGTATCAGTGCCCGGGGCTGGGGCCTGCCGATCGGTGTGTGGCTGATACTGGGCTTCGCGTTCGTCATCGGCGCGTTCGTCACCGCGAACATCCTCGCTCAGCGCAGCACGCGCCTTGCCACGGCCGACGTGGCGCGCGTACAGCAGGAATTCGAGCCGCTCGCCCGTCATGCCCGCGATCTCGGCGCCACAGTCGCCGCCTTCGATCGGGCGGTGCTCGCGTATCTGCGCTCGTCGTCGTCGGAAAACGGATCGAAGATCGTAGAGTCCGGCGCGCGGTTGTCCGACGTCGTCAACCGCGCCGCCGAACTTCCGCAAGTCGGCGACGACGCGCATTTCCGCGAGATCGCCGGCCTGACGGCCACGCACCAGGCCGACGGCTTCCAGCTCGTCGCCCTCGAGGAGCGCCGGCAGACCACGCGCCAGGCGCTCGATGCCGCGCTGAACGGGCTCGACGCGCGGGTGAGCAGCGCCGGGGCCAAGGGCGTCTCGGTCGGCGACTCGCTGATGGCGCGTCCTTCGCTGGCCGAGGTCGCAGAGGCGGTCGCGCTGGTTCGCAAGGACGCCGTCAGCGCGCTGGCACGGCCGCCAGGTTCGCAAGCACCCGCCGCGACGCGCGGCGAAGGTCGCCTGCGCAGGGCGCTGGCGAGCTTCGGTGAGGAGCTCAGGCAGTCGCCCGGCGTGGCCTGGCTGGGCTTGCTCGAGGAGGACTTCAAGCGCGCCGTGTCGCTGCGGCGGCGGATCGGCCAGCTCGAAGGCGAGCTGGAGACCCGTCGCGCGGAATTCTCGGCCGCGGGCGATGCGCTCACGATGCGCATCCGCGAGGAAATCGAAGCGCCCGCCTGGCAGGAACTGACCGCGGCGGCGGAGGCCGCGCGCCGCGCGGTGGACGAGGCGCAGCGGACGATCACGGATGCGACCTTCAAGTCGATCCTGCTCGCACTGCTGGTGCTCGCGATCACCGCCTGGGCCATCACCTGGCCGGTGCGTCGCCTGACCGCGGGCGCGCGACGCCTGGCGGCCGGCGACCTGTCGACGCGCGTGCGCGGAGGCGGTGCGAGCGAGGTCGATGAGCTCGCGCAAGCGTTCAACCAGATGGCCAGCGAGCTCGACGACGCCGAGCGCGCGGTGCGTACCTACCAGGCGCAGCTCGAGGCGCGCGTCGAGGAGCGCACACTGCAGCTCCGTCACCTCGCCGAGCACGACCCGCTCACCAACCTGCCAAACCGCCGCCAGCTCTTCCAGCGGCTGAACGAGATGATCGCGGCCACGGCCGGCGGGCGAGGGCAGCTGGCGGTGCTGTTCCTCGACCTCGACAACTTCAAGACGGTCAACGACAGCCTGGGCCACGAGTTCGGCGACCGCGTACTCATGAGCATCGGCGAGCGATTGCGCCAGGTGAGCGGCGAAGCGGGGTTCATCGCGCGCCTCGGCGGCGACGAGTTCACGCTGGTCTTTCCGTTCTCGGGCTCGGTCGACGAGATCGAGCGGCGCGCGGGCAGCCTCGTCGCCCTCTTCCAGCGCCCGCTGGTCGTGGACCGTCGCGAGCTCGCGATCGGCGTGAGCTGCGGCGCCGCTGTCTTCCCCGAGCACGGCCGCGACGCGGCTTCGCTCCTGCGCGCGGCCGATGCGGCGCTCTTCCGCGCCAAGGAGCTCGGCCGCAACCGTCTCTGCGTGTACGACCCGGAACTCCTGATCGCCGCCTCGAACCGCTTCCGGGTCGAGCAGGCACTGCGCAAGGCGATCGAGGGCGGCGACTTCGTGCTGCATTTCCAGCCGCAGGTCTGCCTCGGGCGGCTCGAGACGATCGCTGTCGAGGCGCTGCTGCGCTGGCGGCAGAACGGCTCGCAGGTCGTGCCTGCCAGCGACTTCATCGCGATCGCCGAGCAGTCCGGCCTGATGCTCGAGCTCAATTACTGGGTGCTCGAGCAGGCCGCACAGGCGGTGCGTGACTGGCGCAACGCCGGCTGGAAGGAGGCCCGCGTCTCGATCAACGTGTCCGCCCAGCAGTTCGTCGCAGGGGATTTCCTCGCCGAGATCGAGCGGCTGCTGCAGCGTTTCGACCTGCCGGCCGACTGCCTCGAGCTCGAGCTGACGGAGAACATGCTGCAAACCGGCGCGATCACGGTCGAGACGCTCCACAGCCTGCAGCTGCTCGGCGTCGCCACCGCGCTCGATGACTTCGGCACGGGTTACTCCTCGCTGACCTCGCTCGAACGGCTGCCGCTAACTCGCGTGAAGCTCGATCGCAGCGTGGTCGCCGAGGTCGACTGGAACCCGCGCGCCGCCTCGATTGCGAGGTCGATCATTTCGCTCTGCCGCAGCCTCGGGCTGCAGGTCACGGTCGAGGGCGTCGAGCGGCCGAGCCAGCTCGAGTTCCTGGTCAACTGCGGCGACGTGTCGGTGCAGGGCTACCTCGTCGCGCACCCGTCCGACGGCAGGGAGATCATCGACATGGTGTCCCGCACGCGCACGCGCATGGCCGCACTGCTCGAGGCGGGACGCTTGAGCCGCTCCGACCGTATCGAGGAGACCGGCGGCGCGGTGGCTTTTCTGCGGCGTCGACGGCCGCTGTAAGCGGCCCGTACTGGCGCCGCCGCCCGGCCGCCGTGGCTCCTACTCGCCGACGCCCGACCCCCGGTAGGTTCCTGCTCGCCGACGCCCGGCCGCGGTGTTCCCCCGCCGCTCACCACGCTCGAGGGTCGTTGCGGGGCTGAAGATTGGTGCCCCGCACGTTTGGTCGGCGCACACCGCATCGGCAGCTGGTGTCGCGGAATCGTCGCAGGGAGTCATCACTCGAGAGTGGTCCGCAACTTCCACCTGTGCCCACCGATGCCTCGTCGCGGCTGGGATACACCGCGT
>CAWIDH010000006.1:0-128694 GCA_963834855.1 uncultured Gammaproteobacteria bacterium
TCCGCGTAGCCGGGGTGACCCTCGAGGCTGCGAAACCACGGCAGCTGTGGATCGAACGGCACTATGAGATGCGAGTGCTTGAGTACCCTGCGCAGTGCCGTCACGGCTTCGTCCTGGCGGCCTTCGTTCGCCGCGAGCGCGGCCAGGTCGAGTACCTGGTGGGCACCGATCGCATCGGGTTCTGTTCGAGCTTGCCGGAGAGACGCCAGGTACTGCGCTGCAAGCTTGTCCGCTTCGTCCGCGCGACCCGTTGCACGGTAGGTTCGCAATAGCGCCGGCAGACCCTGCGGACCGCCCAGCAGCGCCGCTCCCATTGCGGGCACACCAGAGTACTCCGGGAGCGGATCGATCCTGGCATACACCGCGGCGGCCTCTGCGTAGCGCCCCTGCATCGAGAGAAAGAATGCAACGGGCCCGAGGTTCGAGGCGTTCACCAGTCCCAACGCCTCGATGTCCCGGGCGATGGCATCGACCGCGACCCAGTCGCCCGACGCCGCGGCCAGGTGAAGCAATAGTGCAGGGTCCTCTCCGGAGCCCCGCCGCGTCGACGCGCCAGTTCAGCCAGCGTCCGTGCACGGACGTAGTCCTCGACCATGATCAGTGGAAAGATCGCGGCCTGCAGTGCCAGGTTCAGGTTCCCGGCCTGCTCGATCGCGAGCGCCGCGTGATAGGTCTCCGTCGGCAGCCCCTGAACCAGGACGGCCATTGCGACGAGGTTGAGCGCGTCCGGGTCGTCGGCCAGGGTGGTGAGCGCCCGCGCATACTCGGTTCGGAACTGCGGGGTCTTGCCAGAATCAAGGAGCTGACCGATCACGTTCAACCAGACGATTGCCAGCCGGGGATCGAGCTCGCGTACCTTCGCGAACAGCACTTTCTGCTCCGCGGACCGCGACTCATCACTGCTCAGCAACACGTTGTAGTCCCACAGCGCCGTGACGTTATTGGGGTTCAGTTCCAGCGCGCGCTTGTACGAATCCTCGGCCCTCGCCGGATCACGCTCCCGCAGTGCCGTGCCGAGCGCGGCATGCGCCTCGGACAGCTCCGGGTCCGTGGCCAGCGCCCGGTAGGCCGCTGCTTCGGCGCGTTTCTGGGCGTCCGGCGGCGGCGACACCTCGCTGTGGCCCTGCCACAGCACCAGCGAGCGCGAGAGTCCGGCGTAGGCCTTGGCGTAGTCCGGATCCAGCTTCAAGGCGCGCTCGAAGTATCCGACCGAGTCGCGCAGGCGCTCGCCAGTTCGTGCCTCCTGCGCGGCACGACCGAGCAGATACAGGTCGTAGGCGGCGATGTCGTGAGTCGGCGGCGCGAATTCGGCGTTCGTCGCAGTGCCGCGTGCCGCCGGGACGATCGCATCAATTACCGTAGTGGCGAGCTCTTCCTGCACGGCGAATACGTCGGTCAGGTTCCGATCGAACGTCTCGGACCAGATCGTCCGGCCCGAGGGTCCGTCAATCAGCGTGGCCGAGACCTTGAGCCGCTGCCCTTCGCGACGCAATGCACCGTCGAGAACCGTGGTCGCGCCAAGACGCTCGGCAATCGTGCGCGGGTCGAGGGCCTTGCCCTTGAACGAGAACGACGAGCTGCGGCCGATGACTGCAAGCCCTGGCACCCGCCCGAGCCGGTCGATGAGTTCCTGCGCGAGTCCGTCCGAGAAATACTCCTGCGCGGGGTCGCCGCTCAGGTTGGCGAAGGGCAGTACGGCGATGGTCGGTCGGTCGGGCGGCGGCGGCTTGGCGAAGTCGGATTGCCGCACCACCAGCGCCGCGACCGTCGCCAGCAGCACGCCGATGATCGCGACGTCGGCGTAGCGGCGCAGCCCGTGGACGACCGGGCGCGCTGCCGCGTCGGCTGCCGTGTCACGCGTAAGACCGCGATCGCCCAGCTCGAAATGCCAGGCGAGCGCAATCGCCGCCGGGAAGCCGAGCACGGCGGTGGCGATGAGCGAAATCATCACCCAGCGCGGCACGCCGAGCGGCTCGAAGGTGACATCCGCAATCTGCAGCAGCAGCCACGCGATCACCGCGTAGCTCGCGGCAACGCGGAGCACGCCGCGCTCGCGCAGGCGATGCAGCAGGGCTGTCGAGCTCACGATCGGTGTCCCCCAATGCGGTCTCGCCGCAAGGCAGTGCCGAGCTTAGTTCAGGGCGACCGCGCGAGCCAGCGCGGCTGCCACTGAAAAATTCAGCTCAGAGCCGAATTTACGCCTACGGCTGCTGAACCGACGCCAGGGTTTTGACGATCACGCTGTCCGGAAACTGCGCTTCGATCGCGCGCATCTCGGTGCGCGCCTGATCGATGCGGCGCTGCCGCTCGGCCAGTACTTCCGCGTAGCCGGGGTGGCCCTCCAGGCTGCGAAACCACGGCAGCTGCGGATCGAAGCCCCAGACCAGGTGCGCGAGCTTGAACGCGGTGCGCAGTGCTGCCACGGCTTCGTCCTTGTAGCCTTCGTTCGCCGCGAGCGCGGCCAGGTCGAGCGCGCGCCAGTGAGCTCATCCAGCTCTTCGGGGCGGAGGGCCGCGTAGTGAGGCGAGATACCGGGTGGCGAGCTTCTGTGCCTCGTCCGCACGGCCGGTGGCACGGTAGGTTCGCAGCAGTGCGGGCAGACCCTGATCTCCCGGCCCGGCTGCTACTGCCTCCGGAAGCGGGCCGATCCTGGCATACACGGCAGCGGCCTCTGCATAGCGCTCCTGAACCGCGAGCCAGAAGGCAATGGGCCCGAGGCTCACTGGATCCGCGAGTCCGAGAGCGGCGATGTCCCTGGCGATGGCGTCCATTGCGCGCCAATCGGCCGATGCGCCGGCCAATGCAATCGAAAATTGCAGGACTCGCGCCGGATCCAAGCCGCGTCGACGCGCCAATTCGACCAGCGCGCGAGCACGCGAATTGTCCTCGATCTGCATGTGCGGCACGACGGCCCCCGGCAGCAGTGCGAGGTCCAGGTTCCCGGCCTGCTCGACTGCGAACGCTGCGCGATACGCTTCTGGCGCCCGGCCATAGATGCGTGCGGCTCGCGCGACGAGATTGAGCCCGTCTGGATCGTCGGCCAGGGCGGCCAGCGCCTGCGCGTACTCGGTTCGGAACTCCTGAATCTTTCCATCAGTGATGAGGTTCGCTATCACGGTGGACCACGCGATTGCGAGGCGTGGGTCGAGCTTGCGGACCCTCGCCATCAAGGCGGCCTGGTCCGCATCCCGCCCAGTACCGTTCAGCGTCGTGTTGTAGTCCCACAGCGCCGTGACGTTATTGGGGTTCAGCTCCAGCGCGCGCTTGTACAAATCCTCGGCGCGCGCCGGATCACGTTCCCGAAGCGCCGTGCCAAGCGCGGCATGCCCTTCGGAAAGCTCGGGGTCGATAGCCAGCGCCCGGTAGGCGGCCGCTTCGGCGCGCTTCTGGGCGTCCGGCGGCGGAGACGGGAAGAACTGCCAGAGCATCAGCGAGCGTGAGAGGCCCGCGTAGGCCTTGGCGTAGTCCGGATCCAGTTGCAACGCGCGCTCGAAGTAGGCGACCGATTCGCGCAGGCGCTCGGGGGTCCTGGCCTCCTGGGCCGCGCGGCCCAGCAGATACAGGTCGTAGGCGGCGATATCCCGCGTCGGCGTCGCAGGTGCCGCATTCACCGCGATGCCGCGTGCCGCCGGCACGATCGAATCGATCACTGCCGCCGCGAGCTCCTCCTGCACGGCGAATACGTCAGTCAGTTCCCGCTCGAAACTGTCCGTCCAGATCGTCCGGCCAGTGTTCCCGTCGAGCAGGGTCGCCGACACCTTGAGCTGTTGCCCGTCGCGACGCACTGCACCGTCGAGGATCGTGGTCGCACCGAGACGCCCGGCGATCGTCCGAGCGTCGAGGCCCTTGCCCTTGAATGAAAACGACGAGCTGCGGCCGATGACCGCGAGCCCCGGCACGCGGCCGAGCCGGTCGAGGAGCTCCTGCGCCAGTCCGTCTGAGAAATACTCCTGCGCGGGATCGCCGCTCAGGTTGGCGAACGGCAGCACGGCGATCGTCGGGCGGTCGGGCGGCGGCGGCTTGCCGAGGTCGGATTGCCGGACCAGCAGCGCCGCGACCGTCGCCAGCAGCACGCCGATGATCGCGACATCGGCGTAGCGGCGCAGCCCATGGACGACCGGGCCGGGCGGCGGCATCGGCCGCCGTGTCACGCGCGAGGCCGCGATCGCCCAGCTCGAAGTGCCAGGCGAGCGCAATCGCGACCGGGAAGCCGAGCACGGCGGCGGTGATCAGCGTGATCATCACCCAGCGCGGCACGCCGAGCGGCCCGAAGGTGACATCCGCGATCTGCAGCAGCAGCCACGCAATCACCGCGTAGCTCGCGGCGACGCGGATGACGCCGCGCTCACGCAGACGCTGCAGCAGGGCTGTCGAGCGCACGATCGGCGTTCCCCGTCCGTGGCCTCTGTAGGGCAGCGCTGAGATTAGTCCCTGGCGTCTGCGCGAGCCAGCGCGGCCGCGATCTGCCCGGCAAGGCTTTGCCGGACGAGTTCGAGCGGCGCGCCTGAGCGTGCTACTCCGCGGTCAATGGCGGCGGCGACGCCGCGTCGTAAACCTTCTCGCCGCCGATTACCGTCAGCACGACCTTCGTCGCGTGCACCTGGCCGATCGGCACGCGAAAGGGATTCGTCTCGGTCACGACGAGGTCGGCATGCATGCCGGTCTCGAGCGAGCCGACGCGGTCCCGATGGCCCATCACCGCGGCGCCTTCGCTCGTGAAGATCCTGAGCGCCTGCTCGAGCGTGATGCGCTGGCCCTCGGCGATCGCGTCCTTGCTGCCGCCGGGCGCGCGCCGCGTGACCATCGTTTCGATCGCGAGCCACGGATTGACCGACGGCACGACAGACCAGTCGGATCCGGCCACGACCGGGGCCCCGGTCTCGACCGCATCGCGGATGGGTATGAATCGCGCGAGACGCTCGCCGCCGACGGCACGCCGGACATCGACGTCGACGATCGGCGTCGGGTACCAGATGTACGGAGAGAACTCCCACGCCATGTGCACCGCGCGTACGCGCGGAACATCGGCAGGGTCCACGAAGCTGTTGTGACCGACATCGTGCATCGGGCCACCCCAGCCGTTCGTGTTGCGCGCTTTCTCGACCGCGTCGATCGCAGCGCGGACGGCCGCGTCGCCGACGGCGTGAAACTTGATGTGCAGGCCCTGCGCGTCGAACTCGCGGACAGCTGTGTCGAGCTGGTCCTCCGACATCATCAGGATGCCCTTGTCCGTTGACGCCCCGGATGCGGAATGCGCACCTTCGTAGGGCTGCAGCATCGCGGCCGTGTGACTCTCGGTGGGCACGCCGTCGAGAAACATCTTGACGCAGTCCGGCGTGAAACGCGGCGTCGCGTAGCGCGCCCGCTCGGCGATCAGCCTCGGCCCTTCGGGATCGCCCGGCGTCCAGACGATGCAGCCGCGCACCCGCTGTTTGAGTACGCCTTCACGCGAGAGATTCGAGAGCACGGTCATGTTGTCCGCGTGGACGGTCGCTTCGGTGTACGACGTGATGCCGTAGGAGAGCATCTGGTTCGTCGACAACGTGAGCGCGTTGCGCATCGCGGCGTCGGACGGTGCCGGCAGCACCGCCTCGACCAGTCGGGTCGCGGTCTCGCGCAGCACGCCGGTCGGCTCGCCGGAGGCGTCGCGTTCGATGATGCCTCCCGGCGGATCCGCGGTCGCCCGCGTGATTTTCGCGAGCTCGAGCGCGCGCGAATTGACCCAGAGGCTGTGGTGCGCTTCATCGCTCAGCGCCACGGGGTTGTCGGGTGCCGCCGCGTCGAGCGCCTTGCGATGCTGCTCGCCTTTCGCGAACACGGCGCCGACCCAGTTGCCGCCCTCGATCCACGCACCCGCTGGCGCCTGCTGCGCGCACTTGCGTACGGCATCGACGATGTCCCTGGGTTTCGCGCCGTACGCAAACCGGCACTGGAACTGCTCCATGCCCGCGAAGAACGAGTGAACGTGCATGTCGTGCAGACCCGGGAACACCGCGCGACCGTTGAGCTCGACGACGGTCGTGTGCGGACCCCGGTGCGACGCGATTTCGTCAGCCTTTCCGACCGCGACGATGATGCCGTCGCGTACGGCGAGCGCTTCCTGCCAACCGCTCGGCGTGTAGAGCTGCCCGCCCGTGAGTATCAGGTCGGCCGGCTCGCCGGCCGCCATGCATTGCGCCGCGGTCAGCATGGCAACGATGCCCATCACGATCAGGTTGCGGTTCACGGCGGCTGCCCGGTCCGGATCATCCTGACGATGACACTATCCGGAAATTGCTTCTGTATCGACTCCATTTCGGCACGTGCTTGCTCCATCCGGCGCTGCCGCTCGGCCAGATAGTCCGCGTAGCCCGGATGGCCCTCGAGGTTGCGATACCACGGTAATCGCGGATCAAAGTCGAATTCCAGCGGCTTGCGCTCGACACTGGTGCGCAGCGCGCGCACGGCTTCGTCCTTGTAGCCCTCGTTCGCCGCGAGGGCGGCGAGTGCGAAAGCAGTGTCATTGTCGCGGGGCGTGCCTTCGTCGTCCTCGTACCGGTCGCGGAGCAGGTCGAGGCACCGCGTGGCCAGGCTCTGCGCCTCGTCCGTGCGGCCCATGGCGCGGTAGGTCCGCAGCAAGGCCGGCGTAGCCGCTGAGCACGCGTGTGCCCCTGCACCGGGCGTATTAGAGCCGGTGTCCAGAAGTGGGCCCGCCCGGGCATAGACCTCGGCGGCTTCGGCATACCGCCCTTGCACCGCGAGCCAGAACGCGACGCCGCCGAGGCCCTGCGGGTTCGCCGCGTGGCGCGAGCTCAATTCAGCTGTCAACGCGTCGACGCTGTTCCGGTCTGCCGTCAGAACGGCCAACTCGAGTGCAAACCAGAGGGCTATGTCCGGCAGCGGATCACGCCGTCGCAGCCAATCCGCCATGAGCTTTGCGCGCGGATCATTGTCGACGAGCATCAGCGGCACGATCGCAGCAAAGACCGCAAGATCCAGATTGCCGGCGCGCTCGATCAGGAGGCTGGCGTGCAGGGCCTGGGCCGCGAATCCGCGGGTCCTGGCCGATCGACCGAGCAGGTTCAGCGCATCCGGATCGGCGCTGAAGAACTGAAGGGCCCGGTCAAACTCTTTCTTATAGGCGTCGGCCCCGCCTTGCCAAAAGGCATTCCGGATATGCGCGCGCCAGAATCGCAGCGACGCGGGGTCGAGCTGCGCGAGCCGCGTCAGCACAACGTCCGCGTCATCCGGCCGGACGGTGATCGTGCAGCAGCCAGAGCGCCGTCGTGTTGTTCGGATTCAGGTCGAGTGCGCGTTTGCAGTTCGCCTCTGCATCCGCGTGTTCCGCGCGGTACAACAGGGCGCAGAGCGACGCATACGCCTCGGATGAGCTCGGGTCGAGAGCCAGCGCCTTGTAGATCTCCGCTTCCGCGCGCCTCTCCGCGTCCGCTGGCGGAGGCACGATCGCGTGCTCGAGCCAGATCAGCAAGGCGCGCGCGAGCGCCGCATGCGCCTTGGCGAACTGCGGATCGACTCGCAGCGCCTGCTCGAGGTAGTTGACGGCGTCACGCGCGCGGTCGCCGGTCTGCGCTTCCTGCGCACTGAGGCCGAGCAGGTAAAGATCATAAGCGCTGACGTCGGTGGTCACGGCGCAGCCGCCGTGTTCGCGGGCTCGCCCCGTGCGGCGGGCGCGATCGATGCGATCACGGCCGCCGCGACATCCTCCTGCACGGCAAATACGTCGGTCATCGCGCGGTCGTAGCTCTGTGACCAGATCGTCCGGCCAGAGCGGCCGTCGAGCAGCGTCGCGGAAACTTTGAGCCGCGCCCCGTCGCGTCGCACCGCGCCTTCGAGGATGGTGGTGGCGCCGAGTCGCTCGGCGAGCGCGAGGGTATCGAGATCCTTGCCCTTGAGCGAGAACGACGAGCTGCGGCCGATGACCGCGAGCCCCGGCACGCGGCCGAGCCGGTCGAGGAGCTCCTGCGCCAGTCCGTCGGAGAAATACTCCTGCGCGGGATCGCCGCTCAGGTTCGCGAACGGCAGCACGGCGATGGTCGGACGGTCGGGCGGCGGCGGCTTGCCGAGGTCGGATTGCCGGACCAGCAGCGCCGCAACTGTCGCCAGCAGCACGCCGATGATCGCGACGTCGGCATAGCGGCGCAGCCCATGGACGACCGGCCGGGCGGCGGCATCGGCCGCCGTGTCACGCGTGAGACCGCGATCGCCCAGCTCGAAGTGCCAGGCGAGCGCGATCGCGACCGGGAAGCCGAGCACGGCCGTGGTGATGAGCGCGATCATCACCCAGCGCGGCACGCCGAGCGGCTCGAAGGTGACATCCGCGATCTGCAGCAGCAGCCACGCGATTACCGCGTAGCTCGCGGCGACGCGGAGCACGCCGCGGTTGCGCAGGCGCTGCAGCAATCGAAGCGGACGCTTGACGACGGACTGCGCGGCAGAATCCGCCGCTGGGTCGTTGCGATTCACGGCGGCTGCCCGGTCCGGATCATCCTGACGATGACACTATCCGGAAACTGCTTCTGTACGGACTCCATTTCGGCACGTGCTTGCTCCATCCGGCGCTGGCGCTCGGCCAGATAGTCCGCGTAGCCCGGATGCCCCTCGAGGTTGCGAAACCACGGTAATCGCGGATCAAACCAGAGTTCCAGTGGCTTGCGCTCGACATTGGTGCGCAGCGCGCGCACGGCTTCGTCCTTGTCGCCCTCGTTCGCCGCGAGAGCGGCGAGTGCGAGACCAGTGTTATTGTCGCGGGGCGTACCTTCATCATCCTCGTACCGCCCGCGGAGCAGCTCGAGGCACCGGGTGGCGAGGCTCTGCGCCTCGTCCGTGCGGCCCATGGCGCGGTAGGTCCGCAGCAAGGCCGGCGTCGCCGCTGAGCACGCGTGTGCCCCTTCACCCGGCGTACTAGAGCCGGTGTCCAGAAGTGGGCCCGCCCGGGCATAGACCTCGGCGGCTTCGGCATACCGCCCTTGCACCGCGAGCCAGAACGCGACGCCGCCGAGACCCTGCGGTTTGGCCGCGTGGCGCGAGCTCAATTCAGCTGTCAACGCGTCGGCGCTGTTCCGGTCTGCCGTCAGAACGGCCAACTCGAGTGCAAACCACAGTGCGATTTCCTGCAGCGGATCACGACGTCGCACCCAGTCCGCCATGAGCTTTGCGCGCGGATCATTGTCGACGAGCATCAGCGGAAAGAGCGCACCAACGGCCGCAAGATCCAGGTTGCCGGCGCGCTCGATCAGGAGGCTGGCATGCAGGGCCTGGGCCGCGAATCCGCGGATCCTGGCCGATCGACCGAGCAGGTTCAGCGCATCCGGATCGGCGCTGAAGAACGGAAGGGCCCGGTCAAACTCTTTCTTGAAGGCGTCGGCTCCGCCTTGCCAAAAGGCAGTCCGGATATGCGCGCGCCAGAATCGCAGCGACGCGGGATCGAGCTGCGCGAGCCGCGTCATCACAACATCCGCGTCATCCCGCCGCCGGTAATGGTGCAGCAGGTCCCAGTACTCCCACAGCGCCGTCGTGTTGTTCGGATTCAGGTCGAGTGCGCGTTTGCAGTTCGCCTCTGCGTCCGCGTGTTCCGCACTGGACAACAGGGCGCAGAGCGACGCATACGCCTCGGATGAGCTCGGGTCGAGAGCCAGCGCCTTGTAGATCTCCGCTTCCGCGCGCCTCTCCGCGTCCGCTGGCGGAGGCGGGATCGGTGCAGCGAGCCAGATGAGCAGGGCGCGCGCGAGCGCCGCATGCGCCTTGGCGAACTGCGGATCGACTCGCAGCGCCTGCTCGAGGTAGTTGACGGCGTCACGCGCGCGGTTGCCGGTCTGCGCTTCCTGCGCACTGAGGCCGAGCAGGTATAGATCGTAGGCGCTGACGTCGGTGGTCACCGGCGCAGCCGCCGTGTTCGCGGGCTCGCCCCGTGCGGCGGGCGCGATCGATGCGATCACGGCGGCCGCGACATCCTCCTGCACGGCGAATACGTCGGTCATCGCGCGGTCGTAGCTCTGCGACCAGATCGTCCGGCCAGAGCGGCCGTCGAGCAGCGTCGCGGACACTTTGAGCCGCGCCCCGTCGCGTCGCACCGCGCCTTCGAGGATGGTGGTGGCGCCGAGTCGCTCGGCGACCGCCAAGGTATCGAGATCCTTGCCCTTGAGCGAGAACGACGAGCTGCGGCCGATCACCGCGAGCCCGGGCACACGACCGAGCCGGTCTAGGAGCTCCTGCGCCAGTCCGTCGGAGAAATACTCCTGTTCAGGATCACCGGTCAGGTTCGCGAACGGCAGCACGGCGATGGTCGGGCGGTCGGGCGGCGGCGGCTTGCCGAGGTCGGATTGCCGCACGAGCAGCGCCGCGACGGTCGCCAGAAGCACGCCAATGATCGCGACGTCGGCATAGCGGCGCAGCCCATGGACGACCGGTCGAGCGGCGGCTTCGGCGGCCGTGTCGCGCGAGAGACCGCGATCGCCCAGCTCGAAATGCCAGGCGAGCGCAATTGCGACCGGGAAGCCGAGCACGGCAGCGGTGATCAGCGTGATCATCACCCAGCGCGGCACGCCGAGCGGCCCGAAGGTGACATCCGCGATCTGCAGCAGCAGCCACGCGATTACAGCGTAGCTCGCGGCGACGCGGAGCACACCGCGTTCATGCAGGCGCTGCAGCAGGGCGGTCGAGCGCACTGTCCGCGTTCCCCGTACGTGGCCTCGTGTAGGGCAGCGACGAGCTTAGTCCCGGGCGCGCGCTCGAGCCAGCGCTGCCGGGACGAGCAGTTGCAATGTCGGCCGCGGCGCTTTGATAAGCTTGACAGCGAACTTGCGCACCGGGACGGTCTCGCGTGGACCATTCGTGCTCCCTGGTCGCGTTCCTGCGGGAGGCGCGACGTCGTGGCGTCTTCAAGGTCGCGGCGCTTTACATCGTCGGTGCCTGGTTGGTCATCCAGGTCGCAGACGTGTTCTATCCTGCGTGGCAGGTCCCGGAAGCGGCTTTGCGGTTGCTGCTGGTGGCAGCCGTACTAGGTTTCCCCATTGCCCTCGTATTTGGCTGGATGTTCGACGTTTCGGTGTCCGGCATCAGGCGCACGCCGTCCGCCGTATCCGGCGAAGGCATGGCGCGGCCGTTACGTCGTTCCGACTACCTGACACTCGCGGGATTGACCGTTGCGGCGGTTCTGATCGGCTACGGCGTCACTCAAGGCACCCTGAAGATGGCGCGGGAAGACGGGGCTCCGAGAGCGCTTGTCGAGAAGCCGCCGAATTCCATCGCGGTCCTGCCGTTCGTCAACGTCAGTGACGACCCGTCAAACGAATATTTCTCCGACGGCATATCGGAAGAGATTCTGCATCGCCTGTCCGACTACAGGGACATGCACGTACTGGCGCGCCAGTCATCGTTCGCGTTCAAGGGAGCAAACCTGGATGCGCCACGGTTGAGCGATGTACTGGGCGTCAGGTACCTGCTGCAGGGCAGTGTGCGCAGGGACGGCGATCAACTGCGCATCTCCGCACAACTGGTCGACGACACGGGCTTTCAGGTGTGGAGCGAAATCTACGATCGAAAGATGTCGGGCGTGTTTGCCATCCAGACCGACATTGCTGCCGCCGTCGCAGACAGCCTCGCCAAGACGATCGCGGCAAGTCGCGTCGAACCGCGAACCTACGATCCCGACATCGACGCATACCAGCACTACCTGCTCGGTCGTGAATATCTACGCAGTCGGACACCTGGGTACGTGACGAATGCTATCGAACACTTCCAGCAGGCGGTCGCGATCGATCCGAAGTATCCAGAGCCTCATGCAGGCCATGCCATCGCGTTGTTGCTGGATCGGGGCGATGCCGCCCGTTATGTCGATCGACTCGAGGAAGCAGAGGCCTTGATCGACACGGCGTTATCACTGAATCCCGATCTCGCGATCGGTCTCGCAGCGAAGGGTTTGCTGCTGCAGGAGCAACGACCTCCCGATTATCGAGGAGCGGAAGCAGCCTTGCGGGCCGCCGTGGCCATCGATCCTAATCTACCGGGTGCGCGCAACTGGCTCGGAAACGCCCTCGCGCTTCAAGGTCTATCGACTGCCGCGCTGGAAGAATGGAACAGGGCTCTCGCGCACGATCCGCTGGATCCGATCCTCGCCACCAACGCCGCAGTTCGATACGCTCAAGCCGGTGATTTCGAAGGCGCAGAGAAACGCCTGCTCCGCCTGCTCGATCTCCCGAAGCCACCGGGAATCGTGTTCGGGGAGTTGTGGTCTCTTTACGATGAGTATGGGCGTTTTGTCGAGGCCATCGACATCGGAAAGCAGGCGGTTCTGGCGCACTTTGCGCCCGACTCGGCACCCTGGCTTCACTTCTCGTTTCTAGCCGTCAGCTATGCGCGCCTCGGCATGTGGGAGCAGGCGGACTACTGGCAGGACCGGGCCGAAGGCCTTGCGCCGACCGAACCGGGTACGCTGATGCGCCGCGGGTTGATCTACAAGCTGAAGGGCGAGAACCGCGAGCTCGCCGCGCTGATCGATGCACAGGGCTTCGACCCCGGGGGCCTGCCGCCCTGGATCGGTCAGGTCATGGGCGCGATCAAAGTCGTAACGGGCCAGCCTCAGGAAGGCATCGAACTGTTGGAAGCGCGACTCGATATGGTACGAACCTGACCCGGGCGATCTGAGTCTCGACATGATGCAGTTCCTCGCTCATGCGTACATACGAACAGGGGACAAGCAGCGTGCAGCAGAGGTCATCGACCATGTGGCCGACGCGCTCGAGCTGCGTCAGCGACAGGGTGTTGGTCGCAACCCGGGCTCACTGCTGATTGTCTTCCAGAACCACGCAGTTGCCGGAGAAGCCGACTCCGCGCTGGCGGCACTCCAGACCTTGATCGAGAGCGGATGGCGGGATTACTACTGGGTGATGAACGATTTGCGCTGGGCCGGTCTGCGTGCCAACACGCGCTTCCAGGCGCTGATGGCACGAGTCAAGACCGATATCGATGCACAACGCGCGCGCGTCGAACAGATCGACGCCAAGCAGGACTTCGCCGCCCTGCTCGAACTACGCGCCACCGCGGACGCCGATGCCGATCAGGAGCCGGCGGGGAAATGCATTAGCGGCGGGAGCTGGCCGCGGCAAAGTCAGCGCTTCATGTTACGCGGCGGTAGAGAAGGGCAGAGTGGCCTCGGGTTCAGCGCACACGAGCTGCTCGAGGCCGCGCTCGCCGTCTGCGTCAACATGGCTGTCCGGATGTATGCTATCGAGCATTCGATTCCGATGGAGCGCACCGGGTGCGGAGGCTGCACGTGGTCGAGCAGACGCAGGCGCATTGGGACGGGTCTGCGGGGAGGACGAATGATCAACCGACGTCAGTTTTGCGGCACCACGATCGCAGCGGGGGTCGCGGCCGCCTACCCCTTCGTTTCGGCCTGTGAGAAGTCTGCTCGCAGGGGCAGCGCAATTCCCGCCGTATCGCTCGACGGCACTGCAATCGAGCTGGAGCGGGCTGCGGTCAACGAGCTCGCGGAGAGTCTCGACGGAAGCCGGCTGTTATTGTCCGACCACGCCGACTATGACCGCGTGCGCGCCATATGGAACGGCATGCACGACAAGCGCCCGGCGTTGATCGCCCAGTGCAAGTCGGCGGACGACGTGAGAGATGCGGTGACGTTCGCGCGTCAGCACAAGCTCCTCGTCGCCGTCCGGGGCGGCGGACACAGCTGGCCGGGCAAATCGGTGTGCGAGGGCGGTTTGATGATCGACCTCTCGCCCATGAATGAGGTCAGGGTGGACGCGGAGCAGCGACGTGCACATGCAGGCGGCGGCGCTTTGCTGAATACGCTGGACAGCCGGTCGCTCGAGCATGGCCTCGTCACCACGGCGGGTGTCGTCTCGCACACTGGCGTCGGCGGCTTGACGCTCGGCGGGGGCTTCGGTCGGCTCAACCGCAAGTACGGCCTCACGATCGACAATCTGGTGGCCGCCGACATCGTCACGGCCGACGGCAAGCTGCGCACCGTCAGCGAGCAGGAGGAACCCGATCTTTTCTGGGCCATCCGCGGTGGCGGCGGGAATTTCGGCGTCGTCACGCGCTTCGAGTATCAGCTCCATCCGTTCGACCGGAACGTGCTGTCGGGGGTGATCGTGTGGCCGATCGAGCAGGCCCGGCCCGTGCTCGACTTCTACGGCGACTGGTACCGCGGCCTGTCAGACGAGCTTTACGTAGGCCCGGCGATGCTGACGATGCCCGAGGGCAAGAGCGTGCTGGCGATGGAGGTCGTGTACAACGGGGATCCCGCGGCTGGCGAAAAGGAGCTGGCGCCGCTGCGCCGCGTCGGCAAGCCGGTCGAGGACGGCGTCAAGGTGCAGGACTACATGGTCATGCAGACCCAGGAAGACGGCACCTTCGCGCACGGTCGCCGGTCCTACGCGAAAAACGGCATGGTCAAGGAGGTCACTCCGGCCATGATCACGGCAATGGTCGAGGCTTTTCGGGCGGATCCGCGGGCCGCCCTGTTCACCCACACCGCCGGGGGCGCGGTCAAGCGCGTCGACGAGCTCGCCACCGCTTTCCCGCATCGTAAAGCCGAGACGATGATCATCGTCGGAGGCGTGTGGGACGATCCGGCCGCGGACGAGCAAGTCATCGCGACGCTACGCGAATGGTTCCGGGCGCTGGAACCGTTCACGGGCGGTTATTACGACAACATCGAGTTCGAGCGCGACGCTCCGGAGGCCGCCGGTTACGGGCCGGCGTACCCGCGCCTGACGAAAATCAAGGCGCAGTACGATCCGATGAATCTGTTCCGGCTGAACAGCAATATCCGACCGGCCGCCACCTGACGCTTGGAGGAAGCGCGAGAAATTCGGCTCTGAGCCGATTTATCGCGAATAATCAGCTCCGAGCTGATTTTTGGTCGTGTCCGACTGCTCCTTGGTCAACTTGTCGCGGATGATCTGCTGCACCCGCGCATCCTCGCGCAGCAACCGCCACTCGGGCTGCGCGGCCACCCAGCGAGGCTGCAGATCGAATCCGCCGAGCAGTCGCTCGAACTCGGCGTAGCCCTCCTCGGCGCGCACGCCCGAGCGAATCAGGACCCAGGCGCGCAGGATCGCCACGTACGGTCCGTTGACCGCATCGCGATCTTCCGGCGCGAGTCGCACGGCCTCATCCGCCAGACGCAGGGCCTCGGCGCGCCGGCCGAGCAACTCGAGCGCCACGGCCGCGAAAACATGTTCATGGCCGTCGGGCGCCAGGGGCGCGGACGCGACTTTGGTCAGGTACACGCGCGCGCGGTCGGGGTCGCCGGCCGCGGTGTGCGTAACGCCGAGGAGATAGTCGAGTGGCTCAGATGCCAGGTCTCCCTCGGACGCGCTTTCGTACAGCGCGATCTGGCCGGCAAGGTCGCCCGTACAAATCAGCATCCACCGCGTCAGGTTCCCCAGCGAGGATTCGCCCGGGCTCGCGCGCAAGAGCCGATCGTGTTCCTCGCGCCAGCCCGCGGTCTTGCCGGTTGCCAGGAACCGGTTGAGATAGCGACCCAACCGCGCGTTCGGCAGGGTCGGATACCGCTGTATCGCCATCAGCCAGGCCCGATCGGCCTCGTCGTAACGACCGAGGCGCGTCAGGGTGGCGGCAGCCCACGCGCCCCAACCCGACCGCCCGGGGGCCAGTCCCTCGGCACGCTCGAGATGCACGAGCGCCTCGTCGAAGCGCCCAAGGCGTCGCAGCGTCATCCCGGCGATGCCGTGCGAGTCCGCATCGTTGGGCGCAATCGACAACGCGCGCAGCAGATCCTCGAGGCCGCGTGCTGGATCGATCGAGACATAGGTGTGATACAGGCCCCGCGCCGCCAAGGCCTCGGGCAGGTCGGGTTGCAACGCGAGCGCGCGCTCGATGTCGGTGCGCGCTGCCTCGTTCAGCCTGTCCTTCGCGTCGTCGGCCTCACGACTGGCGGCGATGTGAATCGGGTCTTGGCGCGCAATGCATAGGCCAGCGCAAAGGGCGGATCGAGATCCAGCGTCTCGCTCAACCGTCGTTCGATATCGGACCGGCGTTGTTCGATATCGGACCGGTCCCCCACCACGGCATACAGCGCGAGTGCGTGCAGATACCGGTCGTAGGCTTCCGGTACCGACGGCGAGGCGTGCGCGATCAGGCGCCGCTCGGTGGGCGAGAGCGATGCGCCGAGCTCGGAGACGACCTGCAGCGCGACCACCTTCTGCAACTCGAGGGCGTTCTCGACTTTGCGGTCGTAAGTCTCGGTCCAGACGTGCTCGTCGCTGCGGCCGTCGATGAGCTGCACAGTGAGCCGCACGTCGTCGCCGACGCGGCGCACCGAGCCCTCGAGGATCAGCGACACGTCGAGCGCATCGGCGATCTCGCGCAGGTTCCGATCAGTGTCGCGGTACCCCTGCACGGAGGTGCGCGAGATCACGCGCAGCCCACCGGCGCGCGCGAGGGTCGCGAGGATCTCCTCGTGCAGCCCGTCGGCGAAGTAGGCGTTCTCGGGGTCCGGGCTCAGGTTGGCGAAGGGCAGCACCGCGAGGCCGGGCCGCTCGCCGAACGCCGGGCGCACCAGCCGCTGCCAGGCCTGCTGGGCGCTCAGGGTCAGTCCGATGCCGACCGCGAGTGCGATCCAGAGCGAGGGGATGCGCCAGATGGGCACGGCCCGCCCGGGCGCGGCGGTGGCCGGCGTGCCGATCGCGGTCTCGCGACGCAGGCCTGCACCGCTTACATCGAAGGACCAGGCCAGCACGAGCGCGACCGGCAGGCCGAGCACGGCCGCGACGATGACGGCGCGGACTAACCAGTCCGGCAGGCCGAAGCGCGGGAACACGGTGTCGGCAACCTCGACGGCGAGCCACGCGAGGCCGCCGTACCAAGCGGCGGCGCGAAAGACCTGTCGGCGTCTAAGCTCCGAAACGAAGGCCATGGAGGTTCAGGTTCGGTGAGCGCCCGGCTGCGATTCTGCTCGTGCGGGCCCGAATTGACCCGTGCGTCGTCGCGCAGGGTAACCCACGTCAGGACGACGGCAAGCCACGGTTTCTTGACCTGTGGAATGGGCGGCGTAATGTTGCGAACGCCGCGGATCGACCGAACGCGATCACCGGCGAGGGGCCCCTCTCACGAACCGATTGGGGGTTCGGGTGCGCGACGTCGTTGATGACGTGTGCATGCATCCGGGTGAAACCGGAGGTCGGCGTCGCGGCACTGCAGGCGCTCCCGACTCGCGTGCGGGAAAGTGTCTCGGCCGCGTATTGCTCATCGTGATCTGCGCCTGCGCCACTTCGACGCTGGGCCAGGACGCCGAGCTCGAGCAGGTTTTCGTCACCGGCTCCCGCATCGCGCGTCCGGACTTCGACTCCGCGAGCCCGATCGTCTCGGTGACGCAGGAGCTCTTCGAGCGCACTGGATCGAGCACGGTCGAGACGGCGATCAACACCCTGCCGCAGTTCGTGCCGGGGTACACCAGCACGTCCAACAATCCGGCGAATGGCGGTCAGGCCAACGTCCAGCTGCGAGGTCTCGGCAGCACCTCGACCCTGGTGCTGATCGATGGCAAGCGGTTGATCCCGGCGAACGGCACGGGCGTCGTGGACCTGAACATCATTCCGGGCTCCTTGATCGACAGCGTCGAGATCATCACCGGTGGCGCCTCCGCGGTATACGGCTCCGACGCGGTGGCGGGCGTCGTGAATTTCCGGCTCAAGAAGGAATTCGATGGCGTCGAGTTCGACGCGCAGTGGGGGCAGACGGACCGGGGCGACGGTGCGGACTACGGCGGCGGCGTCACCGCGGGCCTCGACTTCGCGGATGGCCGCGGCTCGGTACTCGGATACGTCGGATATGCGGAACGCGAGTCCCTCCTGGCGGGGCAACGCGATTTCTCGCGCTACGCCCTGGCCTACGTAGGGCCGGACGCCGGCGGTGTCGGTCCGGGGGGCGCCTTCCTGCCGCAGGGCTCGGGATCCATCGAGGAAGGGCGGGTCGTCGGCGTGCGGGCGAGCCAGGGCACGTTCGACAGTCTGTTTGCCTCCTACGGCTATCCGGCGGGCTCCGTTCCGAACCAGCCAAATTTCGGTTTCAACACAGACGGCACGGTCTTCACCCAAGGCAACTTCGTCACGCCCGGTAGCGTCGCCAACTTCCGCGGCGAGATCGATCCGCTGTTTTTCAATGATCGGCGGTACACGTACAACTTTGCGCCGGTCAATTATCTGCAGCTGCCGCTGGAGCGCGTATCGGTGTTCGCGCGCGCCAGCTTCGAGTTCAGCGAGGCTGCGGAGCTGTATGCGCAGGGCTTGTACTCCGATTACAGCGTCGACACGCAGCTGGCCCCGACCGCGATGTTCTTCGGCGTATTCATGCCGCCGACCAAC
This sequence comes from uncultured Gammaproteobacteria bacterium, assembly GCA_963834855.1. Taxonomy (GTDB): domain Bacteria; phylum Pseudomonadota; class Gammaproteobacteria; order Steroidobacterales; family Steroidobacteraceae; genus DATJKD01. The sequence continues at coordinate 18,348 of CAWIDH010000006.1, forward strand.
CCGTTCATTCCGTCTGATCTGCAATTGCTTCTCGACTCGCGCGCCGACCCGAGCGCGGACGTGGTTCTCGACAAGCGCATAAGTGAGCTGGGGCCGCGCATTTCGTCGGTACAGTACGACGTCTACCAGGCGACGCTCGGGCTGCGCGGCCAGGTCTTCGATGGCTGGTCATACGACGCCTACCTGCAGATCGGTGCGAACGACCAGACGGATACGCAATCCGGCAACGCGTTGAACTCGAGGATCGAGGAACTGACGTTCGCACCCGACGGCGGAGAGGCAATCTGCGGCGGCTTCGACCCGTTCGGGCTGGGGTCCATCTCGGCCGAATGCGCAGCATACGTCGCCGTTGACGGAACTAACCGCGCCGGAGTCGATCAGACGATCCTCGAGGCCTCGCTCAGCGGGCCGCTCCTTGAACTGCCGGCCGGTGAGCTGCGCGCGGCCTTCGGTGTCTTCTACAAGAAGGACGAATACTTCTACAACGCGGATCCCGTGGCGAGAGTGTTCCTGCCGGACGGCCGTCCCGACATCATTGGCTTCAACGCGTCGCGTAACATCGAGGGCGAGGACGACAACACCGACCTGTATGTCGAGGCGTCGATCCCATTGCTCGCGGATCGGCCCGGTGTCCGCTCGCTCGAGGCGGTCGTGGGTTACCGGTACTCGGACTACGCCTCGGCGGGCGGGGCGGACGCGTACAAGGCCGAGCTTCTGTATCGACCGGTCGACGCACTGCGCCTGCGCAGTTCGTACCAGCGCGCCGTGCGGGCGCCGAGCGTGTTCGAGCTCTATCTGCCGCAACTGCCTGCGTTCCTTTTCTCTCCCGACTTCGAGCCCCTCGATCCTTGCGAGGCCGGCAGCGCGGAGCGCAACGGACCGGACCAGGCACAGGTCGAGGTGCTATGCCTGGCGCAGGGCTTCCCGCCCGAGCTCCTGCCGGATTACGACAACCCCGACGATGCCGCCCGGGGGTTCGCGGGCGGTAATCCGGACCTCGACCCCGAGACGGCGGACACGCTGACCGTCGGCGTGGTGCTCACCTCGCCGTTCGCGAGCCGGTGGCTCGACCGCCTGCAGGTTTCGCTCGACTGGTACCGGATCGAGATCGACGACGCGATTGTCACCGTCTTTGCCGATGAATTCATCGCGCGCTGCTTCGACCGGACGTTCAATCCTGCATTCGAAGTGTCGAACCAATGGTGCGGGATGTTCTCCCGCAATCCGGCGAGCGGCGACATCGTCGATGCCTTCGAGATCCTGCGTAACACTGAGGGTCTGCGAACGTCCGGGCTGGATCTGCAACTCGACTGGCGCTTCGATCTCGGGCCGGGTGAGCTGGGCGTCAACTGGCTCGTCGCGTACCTCGATTCATTCGAGCAGCTCGAGGCGTCGGGAATTCCGCCCTTGGAGCTGGCTGGAACGGCCGGGCGTGACGCGGGTTTCCTGGGGCGTTCGCTGCCCGAGTGGAAATGGAGCTTCAGCCTGAGCTATGCGTGGCAGGCCCTGACCCTGGACGCGCGCTGGCGCTACATCGACGGCATGAAGGACGCTGATACGGCGATAGAGCCCGAGTTCCGGATCCCGCACTACGACTATTTCGATCTCGGTGCGTCCTATGACTTCGACGAGGGCGCACTCGCTGGCCTGCAGTTGCGCGTCGGCATCGAGAACGCGACCGACGAGGACCCGCCGATCTTTCCGACCTACTCCCAGTCAAATACCGACCCCTCGCAGTACGACGTCCTCGGCCGCCGCTACTACCTGAGCCTCCGCTACTCCTTCTAGAAATTCGGCTCAGAGCCACATTATCCCGCCGTAATCTGGCTCAGAGCCGAATTTCGAGCTGCCCGTCGAGGGGTTCCGATTCCGGTTTTTCCCTCCCCGGACGCCCGCGCCGGGGCTTCGGCAGGGCATCCAGAGGGTCGCATAGGGCATTGCGATTGTGGATCGCCATGCGGATCGTGGCTACGTCGGTCTCCTGAAGGGATGCCGCGAACAGGGCACGATAGGCTGCGCACTGTGCCTGTGGTGTCGGTCCGAGGCGCCGATAGATCTCGTGCTCGGTAAGCAGCGGGTCGGGCCGGCCGAGCGCGTTGTGCCCGTAACTCGACCAGGCATATTCCGATGCGTCCGCGACGAGACCGGCGCGGACCGGATTAAGCTCGATGTACCGCTGGCAGATTAGGAAGTAGCGCTCGGTCGTGATCGAGCTCGAATAGAAGCGGCCTTCCCATAGCGTGCCAGTCCGGTCCTGGCTTTCGTTGAAGCTGGTCGTGTAGCGTGCTCCGAGCCATTGCATCATCCGGGAGAGACCCCCGTCGACGGCAGCAGTTGCGAGCACGTGGATGTGGTTGTCCATCAGGACATAGGCGTGTATGCCACACCGGTACTTCCGGCTCGCGTGCGACAGGCACGCCAGATAGCTGCTTCGCTGCTCGTCCGTGTGGAAGACGCAGCACCGATCATTACCGCGATGCACCAGATGATGTGGGATCTGACGTGGCGCGTAGCGTCTGCGCATGGACCGGATCATCGAGCCATTGCGCCCGATTGCGCGCGTCCAATTTCTGTCCGCCTCGGCAAGAAATTCGGCTCAGAGCCAGATTACAGCCGAATAATCTGGCTCTGAGCCAAATTAAAGGCTGCTCCCAGGGCCCTTACGAAGGGCGTCGCTGGCCTACGATGCCTGCTCCGCGGCTTTCGCAATCGCGTCGCGGAAAATCTGCCGCACGCGTGCGTCGCCGCTGAGCATCCGCCACTCGGGAAGTGCGGCCACGTAGCGCGGCCACAGGTGCCAGGCCCCCAGCAGCCGCTCGAGCTCCGCGTAGCCTTCCTCGGCGCGTTCCTGCGTCTTGATCAGCACCCAGGCCCGCGCGATCGCCACCCGGGGACCATTGACCATGTCGCGCGACATCGGCAGCAGCTGGACCGCTTCGTCGGCGGCACGCAGCGCCGCCGCGTGCTCGCCGAGCAGTGCGAGCGCAACGGCGCTATCGGCCTTGTTGAAGGATTCCGTCGACTCGCGGCCCGCCTCGACCATGGCCATCAGGTGCGGACGCGCGCGGGGCTGGTCGCCGAGCGCCGTGTACGTGACGCCGAGATGGTAATGCGGGGACCAGAAGCCCCCGGGAGGATGCGGGCCTGTATAGAGTTCGATCCGGCCGGCCAGGTCTCCCGTGGCGACCAGTATTCGATCGAGGAAGTACGCGCGACCCTCGTCGTCCAGCTCGGGCGCGAGGCGGTCATACGCCTCACGCCAGCCGGACGTCTCACCCGATGCAAGGAACCGGATGAAGTAACGCACCTGCCTGGCCCAGGTTTCCGTCGGGTAGCGCGCCATGAACCGCCCGAGCGCGCGATCGGCTTCCGCCAGCCGACCGATGTTGAGCAACGTCCAATGGAGGTTCGATCGCGTAGCGGCCAGGCGTCAACGCCGACGCCTGCTCGAAGTGCGCAAGCGCCGCATCGAAATCGCCCAGTCGTCGCAATGTCACGGCGGCGGTCAGATGGGTCTCGGCGTCGTTTGGAGCGATCTCCAGCGCCCGGGTGAGGTCTGCGAGTCCGCGTTTGAGGTCGCTGAGCGGATCGGGGGCGACCCACAGCTCGTACAGGCCGCGTGCCACGAGCGCCGCGGGCAGGTCGGGCTGTAACGCCAGCGCACGCTCGAAGTCGGCGCGTGCGCCTTGCGCCAGCCGGGCGGCCTCGGCGGTTTCGTCGGGATCTCCATATACTTCCTGATACATCTGCGTCCGCACCTTGGAGCGCAGTGCGTGCGCGAGCGCGAACCCGGGCTCCGAGTCGATCGCCTCGCTCAACAGGCGTTCGATCTCCAAAGGCGTCTCATCCTCGGCATCCTCCGCGGCATACAGTGCGAGCGCGCGCAGGTAGCTGTCGTAGGCTTGCGGCACCGAGGGCGCTGACCGCCTGACCGAGCGCAGCTCGCTCGGCAGCAGCCTGGCACCCATCTCGGAGACCACCTGGAGCGCCACCGTCGTCTGCAATTGGAGCGCGTCGCGGAACTTGCGCTCGTAGGTCTCGGCCCAGAGATGCTCGTCGGTGCGCCCGTCGATGAGCTGCAGGCTGAGCCGCAGGTCGTCGCCATCGCGGCGTACGGAGCCCTCCAGGATCAGCGATACGTCGAGTGCGCGGGCGATCTCGCGCAGGTTTCGCCTGGGGTCGCGGTATTCCTGCACGGATGTGCGCGAGATGACCCGCAACCCGCCGGCGCGTGCCAGCGTCGCGAGGATCTCCTCGTGCAGCCCGTCGGCGAAATAGGCGTTCGCGGGATCGGGACTCAAGTTGGCGAAGGGCAATACGGCGAGCCCGGGTCTGTCACCGAACGCCGGGCGTATGAGACGGTCCCAGGCTTGCTGCGCGCTCACCGCGAGTCCGACGCCGAGTGCTAGCGCGACCCACAGCGAAGGGATGCGCCAGAGAGGCGCGTGCGACGCGTGCGGCGCAAGTGCCTTGGCGTCCACCGACTCGGTCTCGCGCCGCAATCCTCCGGCGCTGAGGTCCAACGACCACGCGAGGATCAGCGCCACCGGCAGGCCCAGCACGGCAGCGACGATCACGGCGCGCACCGACCAGTCCGGCAGTCCAAATCGCGGGAATACCGTATCCGCGACCTCGACCGCGAGCCAGGCAATCCCGCCGTACCAGGCGGCGGCGCGAAACACCTGTCGCCGGCGAAGCTCCGAGACGAAGGACATGAAAGCCATTCACTCGTGGCCCGCGGTCCTGAAAACCGTCGCGGAGGATGCGGAACGCGCGCCGTCGCGCAGGATAACCCAAGGTAGCTACAACGCTAGCTTCCGCTGCTCCTTCTAGAAGTCTCGGCTCAGAGACGACGCCTGGACGGGCGCGTGAGCTTGACCTGCAATACCGGCGGGAGTATTGCGTGAGATCGACTGAAGTCGCCCGCTGTGCAGGGGGTTCGCGCAGCGGAGACCGATCGGGGGCTCATGGGACCGAGACGTCCTGCGGCGTCCTCGGCACGCCGCACGATCCACGACGGCCACCGGCCCGTCGACGTATCCCTGCGCATCGCTGTCCGCTGTCTCCGCGGCACCACGCTCCTGGCGATCGCCGCCTGGGCGCCGTCGGCGCCGACGCAGGAGCCGGAGCTCGAACAGATCGTCGTCACCGGCACACGGATCGCGCGGCGCGATTTCGAATCCGCGAGCCCCATTGTTTCGGTTACCGAGGAGTTCTTCGAGCGCAGCGGTTCGAGCACGGTCGAATCGGCGCTCAACACATTGCCCCAGTTCGTACCGTCGTTCACCAGCACCTCGAACAACCCCGGGAACAGCGGGCAGGCCAACGTCGATCTGCGGGGACTCGGCACGACATCGACGCTGGTGCTGATCGACGGCAAGCGGCTGATCCCCGCGAACGGCGACGGCGTCGTCGACCTCAACATCATCCCCTCGTCGCTGATCGAGAGCGTCGAGATCATCACCGGCGGCGCATCGGCCGTGTATGGATCCGACGCGCTGGCCGGCGTGGTCAACTTCAAGCTCAAGCGCGATTTCGACGGCGTCGAGATCGGCGGCACGTGGGGGCGAACCGATCGCGGCGACGGCACACAGTACGAGGCTGGCTTGACCGTCGGCACGGACTTCGCCGGCGACCGCGGCTCGGTCGTCGCGTTCGTGGGTTATGCCGATCGCGAACTCGTTACCTACGCCGACCGGGACTTTTCGAAGTATGCAATGCTCTACGTAGGGCCGGGGCTTGGCACGCTGGGGCCGGACCGGTCGTTCCTGCCGTTCGGCTCCATTTCAATCGAGGAGGGCCTTACGTTCTTTGAGCCGAGCCAGCAGGCCTTCGATGAGTTGATGGCGTCCTACGGCTATGCCGCCTGGGTCGGTGCCGTACCAGGTCGATTTCGGCTTCAACAAGGACGGCACGCTGTTTACGTTCGGAGGCCCGGAGTTCTTCGAGGATCAGGTGCCGGCCGTGGCGAATTTTCGCGGCGTGCGGGACCCTGTGTTCTTCAACGAATTCGCATACAGCTACAACTTCGCGCCCCTCAATGCGCTGCAGTCGCCGCTCGAGCGCAACTCCGCATTCGCGCGCGCGGAGTTCGAGCTGAGCGATTCGACCCGGGTATACGCGCAGGGTCTGTATTCGGACTACTCGGTGACCGGGCAACTCGCACCGACACCGCTTTTCGACGTCTTCATTCCAGTCGAAAATCCCTTCGTTCCCGATGACCTCAGGCTGCTGCTCGACTCGCGGCCGGACCCGTCCGAGAACGTGACGCTTGCGAAGCGTCTGTCGGAGCTCGGACCGCGCATCGCAACATTCACCTACGACGTTTACCAGGTCACGCTCGGCCTGACCGGCACCGTCTTCGACTGGAAATACGAGGTCTACGCGCAGGTCGGCGCCAACGACCAGTCGCAGCATCAGGCCGGCAACGCCCTCATGTCCCGGATCGAGGAATTGACGTTCGCACCCGACGGCGGGGCCTCCGTCTGCGGCGGCTTCAATCCGTTCGGCCTGGGCTCGATCTCGCGCGAATGCGCGGACTACATCGCAGTCGACGCGTCCAATCATGCAGCCGTCGATCAGACCATCGTCGAGGCGTCGTTGTCCGGGCAACTCGTCGCGTTGCCGGCCGGCGACCTGAGGGCGGCGTTGGGCGTCTTCTACAAGGAGGACAAATATCAGTACGCCGCTGCCCCCGTGGCGAGCGTCTTCCTGCCGGACGGAGCGACCGGACATCCAGGGCTTCAGCGCCTCTGACGACATCCAGGGCGACGACCAAAATCTGGATGTTTACGCGGAGGTGCTGGTGCCCCTGCTCAAGGCGGCGCCGGGCGTGTCTTCGCTCGAGACCGTGCTCGGCTATCGAATCTCGGACTATGCGTCGGCGGGCAGTTTCGATTCCTGGAAAGCGGAGCTGCTCTACCAGCCGATCGACGGTACCCGCATTCGCGGCTCCTACCAGGAGGCCGTGCGCGCAGCGAGCGTCTTCGAGCTGTATCAGCCGCAATTGCCGGAATTCTTCTTCTTTGACCCGCCATCCTTCGATGATCCCTGCACGGCCGGCAGCGTCCAGAGGACCGGTCCGGACGCCGCGCGGGTCGAGGCACTCTGCATCGAGCAAGGCCTGCCGGCCGCCCTCCTGCCCGATTTCGAGGATGTCGATGGGGTAGCTTTCGGCGTCATCGGCGGCAACCCTGACCTCGGGCCGGAGGAGGCTGTCACCACCACCTTGGCGTGGTCTGGACTTCGCGCTCGTCGCATCCGCTGGCGTCGAACCTGCAGCTGTCGCTCGACTGGTATCGAATCGACATCGCCCACAAGATCGATGGCGTGGGTTTCGATCAGTTCGTGGCGTACTGCTACGACGCCCGCTACAACCCGGATTTCTCCGTCACGAACCAATGGTGCAGGATGTTCGGACGCGACCCGGTGAGCGGCGAGATCGACGACGCGCGGGACCTTCCGCGAAATGCGTACGACTGGAAAACCAGCGGGCTGGACGTGCAAGTGGATTGGCGGTTCGACCTGGGGCCGGGACAGGTCGGAGTCAGCTGGCTGGTCTCCTGGGTCGATTCGCTGACGATCGCAGTGATCGGGAGCACTGCGCGGCCCGATGAGCCTGCGGGGACAGTCGGAGGATTCACCGGGAGTCGGAGGATCGAGGCCGGAATGGAAATCCAATCTGCATCTGAGCTACGCATGGGGCAACCTGACCCTGGGCGCAAGCTGGCGTTACATCGACGCCATGATCGACGCGGATACGAGCCTGTCTCCGGCGTTCAGAGTTCCGAGCAGGGACTACTTCGACCTGCACGCGGACTACCAAATTTCGTCGGGCTTGCTCGACGGGCTCAGCTTCGGCATCGGCGTCGAGAACCTGACGGACAAGGATCCGCCGATCCTTGCGAGTCCTGTCAACGCAAACACCGACGCGTCGCAGTACGACGTGCTCGGCCGGCGTTACTACGCGAGCCTGAACTATTCGTTCTGAGTCCGCGCCGGCGGCGACGGCGGCGAGGCCAGCCCGGACCCGCGCTACAGGCTGCTGAAGACCCGCACGCGATGCCGGTGATACGGCAGCACCTCCAGCAGCTCGCCGTCGCGCAGCCGGTGCTGGATTCCGCGCCACCACTCGGCGGTCAGCACTTCGCCGTGGGACTCGAGGAACACGTCCTTCAGGTGCGGCTCGAAGCCGAGGAAGTTCATGAACGTTTCCGGGAACACGTCGTTGTCCGCGACGTAGTACCAGGTCTCGGCCAGCATCTCGTCTTCCTCGTGCCCGGATTGCGGGATCTCGCGGAACCGGCAGTCCGTCACCAGGCAGAGCTCGTCGTAGTCGTAGAAGATCACCCGGTTGTGGCGCGTGACGCCGAAGTTCTTGAGCAGCAGGTCGCCCGGGAAGATATTGGTCACCGCGAGGTCGCGGATCGCCTGCCCGTAGTCGAGCACGGCCTGCTCGGCCTGGTCGCGCGTGGCCGTGCGGATGTAGAGATTGAGCGGCGTCATGCGCCGCTCGGTGTAGAGGTGATCGATCACGAGGTCCTCGCCCTCGTCGTGCACCGAGCCGGCGGTCGACGTCAGCAGCTCCAGCAGCAGCTCCGGCGCGAAGCGCTTCTTCGGAAACTTGAGGCGCTTGAACTCCTGCGCATCCACGAGCCGCCCCGCGCGGTCGCGCTTGAACACCATCTCGTACTTGGCGAGCACGTCCTGGCGCGCGATGTTCTTCTGCACCGGGAAATGGTCGCGGATCACCTTGAACACCACGTCGAACGAGGGCAGGGTGAAGCACACCATCACCAGCCCCCTCTCGCCGGGTGCCGGGACGAAGCGGTCGTCGGAGTGCTGCAGGTGGCGGAAGAGCTCGCGATAGCGCTCCGTCTTGCCCTGCTTTGCACGGCCGAGCACGGTGAAGAGCTCGCTCACGGGCTTCCGCGGCAGGATCTCCTTCAGGAACTGGACGACCTCGCCGACGTGCGCGAGATCGACGTGGAAATACGAGCGCGTAAAGCTGAACAGCACGCTGACGGTGCTCTCATCGAGCATGACCGCGTCGACCAGCACGCCGCGCTCGGTGTTGCGCAGCGCGACGACGAACGGCATCGACCATCCGCGGCCGCCGATTCGCCCGACCAGGTACGCGCGCGTCATCTGGTAGAAGACTTCCTTGATGACCTCGAGCGTCTCGATGCTGCGCCGCTCGCCCTCGGCCTCGAGCGAGGCCTTGAGCTCGTCCGCGACGCGGCGGACGCTGTGCTCGAAATCCCGGTACGGCGTGCGGAAGCGGAAGTCGGCGAGCAGCTCCTCGACCAGCAGCTCCGGCGAGCCGCGGTTGAGATAGACCTTGGTCTCGACGTGCGTCGTTGACGTTGCGCGAGCGGGTCGAGGTCGAGCGCGATGAACTCGACCGCGGCATCGACGCCGACCGTGCCGAAGGTGCGCCGCGTGACCGAGCTGAAGAAGGTCTTCGTGAACTCGTTGTCGGGCAGCGGATCGATGATCTCGGCGAAGCGGCGCTTGATGGCCGACCAGATCGCGCGCTCGTGGACGTCGTCGCCCAGCCGGTGCCGCATCAGCTCGACCGTGCCGTCGACGTAGCGGTTGTACAGGTCGATGCGCTCGACCGCGTCCTTCTGGCTGGCGCGCCAGTCGCGGTCCTCGAAACGCTGCCGGGCGCGCTGGGTGATGGCGCGGAACTCGGCGTTGTAGTCCGCGAACGCGTCGACGAGCGCCTGCGCGCACTCTGCGACCAGCGCGTCGCGGCTGTGGGTTGGGGAGGAGGCGGATACGCTCAAGGGCAATGAAGCGGGCTATGGGCTATAGGCTGTGAGGCGGAGCGCCGCGGCTGCTCCGGTCCAGCCTCCAGCCTAGCCCGCCATGCCTCACAGATTCCTGATCAGCGCGTCGCCGAACTCGCTGCACTTGACCTCGGTCGCGCCTTCCATCAGGCGGGCGAAATCGTAAGTGACGATCTTCTGCGCGATCGTGCGGTCCATCGCGGTGATGATCGCATCGGCCGCCTCGGTCCAGCCCATGTAGCGCAGCATCATCTCGCCCGAGAGGATCACCGACCCCGGGTTGACCTTGTCGAGGTTGGCGTACTTGGGCGCCGTGCCGTGCGTCGCCTCGAAGACGGCGTGGCCCGTCACGTAGTTGATGTTGCCGCCCGGCGCGATGCCGATGCCGCCGACCTGCGCGGCGAGCGCGTCCGACAGGTAGTCGCCGTTCAGGTTCATCGTCGCGATGACGTCGAACTCGTCGGGCCGCGTCAGCACCTGCTGCAGCGTGATGTCGGCGATCGCGTCCTTGACGATGACCTTCCCGGCCTTCTTCGCCGCGTCCTGCTCGGCGTTCGCGGCCTTCTCGCCCTTGTCGGCCTTGGTGCGCTCCCACTGGTCCCAGGTGTAGACCTGCGCGCCGAATTCGCGCTCGGCCAGCGCGTAGCCCCAGTTCCGGAACGCGCCTTCCGTGAACTTCATGATGTTGCCCTTGTGCACCAGCGTGAGGCTCTTGCGCTTGTTGACGATCGCGTACTCGATCGCCGCGCGCACCAGCCGCTCGGTGCCCTCCTGCGACACGGCCTTGATCCCGATGCCACTGGTTTCGGGAAAGCGGATCTTCCCGTATTGCTTCGGGAACGCCTGCTTGAAGAGCTCCTGGAACTTGCGGTTGTCGGCGGAGCCCGCCTCGAACTCGATACCGGCGTAGATGTCCTCCGTGTTCTCACGGAAGATCACCATGTCGACCTTGTCCGGCGCCCTGACCGGTGAGGGCACGCCCTTGAACCACCGCACCGGGCGCAGGCAGACGTACAGGTCGAGCATCTGTCGCAGCGCGACGTTGAGCGAGCGGATGCCGCCGCCGATCGGCGTCGTGAGCGGGCCCTTGATCGACACGAGAAACTCGCGGCAGGCCTCGACGGTCTCGTCGGGCAGCCAGGTGTTGTAGAGGTCGTTCGACTTCTGCCCGGCGTAGACCTCCATCCAGTGGATCCTGCGCTTGCCGCCGTAGGCCTTCGCCACCGCCGCATCGAGCACTCGCACGGATGCGCGCCAGATGTCGGGTCCGGTGCCGTCGCCCTCGATGAACGGCACGATGGGATTGTCGGGAACGACGAGCTTGCCGTTCGCGATCGTGATTCGCCGCCCTTGCGCGGGGACTTCGAGCTTGATTGCCGTGGACATCGAATGGCTCCGAGAACGCGGCCGGAAAAAGGGGGCCGGAATGCTAGCACAAAGACCCGTGCGGGCTAATCGCGGCGGGCCGCCCGCAGGTTCAGCGCAGGCGAACCATGGCCGTGCGCACTATCGGCTCGCTCGAGGCCTCGGTCCACGCGAAGAGGAGCGCGTCGCCGGCGCGGGCCATCCGTGGAAATCCCGACGCACGATCCGCACTCGATTTCGCAACGATCACGGGCGGTCCGAGCACGCCACTCGCCGTGAAGGCCTGCGCGCGGATCTCCGCGCCGGCCGCGGCGTCTGCAAGCCAGCTCACGACCGCCCGGTCGTGGTCGAGCAGCACGACGTCCACCCGTCCCGCGATCCGGCCGGTTGCAACCTCGAGCGGTGCCGCGAAGGTGCGACCCGAATCAGCGGAGAAGGCGAGCCGGATGCGTGGCGCATCGGGCGCCGTGAACCAGGCGACGGCCACGGTTCGATCGAGCGCGGCGACGGCCGGGCCGTTGACCGGGCAGGCGTCGATCCGCCAGCCGTCCCGGTGGACGGTCCGCGGCGACGACCATCCCTCGGGCGTCGAGCGAACGATAGCGATGTCACGCAACTCGGTCTCGTCGCGATCCCGATACACGACCACCGGCCCGTCCGCAGTAATGGCGGCATCCGTCTGGCAGCAATCGCAGACGCGCGCGTCGATCTCGGCGCGCATGCGACACTCGGCCGCCGCCGTCCACGGTCGCGGAACGCAGCGTCATCGCGCCGTGCCCGGACCCGTGGTCACCGCCGACGGTGTTGCGGCCGTCGAGCCAGATCGCCGTGACTTGCCCACCCGCAGGCCACATCGAGACGAAACCGTGTTCCGTCGGCGTGCCATCGTCGTGCGGGCTCACCGGCGCGGACCAGCTTTGCCCGCGGTCGCGCGACACGACCATCCGCACGTCGTAGGCATAGGTGCTGCCCTTGCGCTCCTCGAGCCAGTGCGCGGCCCAGAGATCGCCGCTCGCGGGCACGACCGATGCGAAGTCTGCCCAGTTGATGAGCCAGCCCGTGCCGGTGCCGACAGTCGCGGCTGCGCGTCCAATCGCTGCCCGTCCATGTCGAGTGCATCAGCGTGTATGCCCCGTCGGCCGCCGGCGTCACCCAGCTCAGCACGGTCGTGCCGTCGGGCCCGCTCGCGAGGTGTGGGTAACGGCTGCCCGCCGCCACAGGCGCAGGAATGGTCACCACCGGTTCGGCCCAGCCCCTGGCGGCCTCGCGTGGGCCACAGGCGACCAGCGCGACCGCGACGAGGAGGCCCGAGGCGACGGCGAACGGTCTGGAAAACGGCTTCATGGCGAGCATTCTGCCCCAGGCCACAGATGGGGCTGGCCCGCAGGTGCCGTGCACTTCAGGTGAGGTGTTTTACATATCCTCATGATTTAACGAAACTTTCATATTCCTGAAACGGATCGGACAGACGGCGCCGGCATCCTTCGCCGCGGGTAGGCCCACGATGGAGGTGGACCGTGACGGACGCGGCCCTGCCGGCGCTCTGGCAGCGAATGGATCACGCGGAACGCGCGCTGTGCATGCGCGTGAATCGCGGCTGCCGCCGGCCTGCATTGCGCGCATTCTTCGTCGGCGTCAGTCGAGCCGGCGACGGCGCGCTTTGGTACGCGTTGATGGGCGCGATCGCCCTGCTCGACAGGACCGGAGGCTGGCGCGTCGCGCTCCTGATGGCGGGCACCGGCGCCGTCGGCGGTGCACTCTACAAGTGCCTCAAGACCCGACTGGTCCGCGAGCGACCATTCATTTCTCACGCCGGGATATTCTGCGGCACGACGCCGCTCGATCGCTACAGCTTCCCGTCGGGACATACGCTGCACGCCGTCAGCTTCACGATACTCGCCGGCGCGCATTATCCGATGCTGCTGCCCGCGCTCGTGCCGCTCGCGCTCGCGATGGCGGCCTCCCGCGTCGTGCTCGGGCTGCACTATCCAACCGACGTTGCCGCCGGCGCCGCAATCGGCGCAACGCTCGCAACCACGAGCCTGCTGATCTGGTCGATCTAGATCGCGTCCTTTAGCATCGCCGCCGGGCCTGGCCTGAGCTGCGATTGCGATGCCGACAACCCTGCGCTCCTTTCCAAGCCGTGATGGCTACCGAATGCCCGGTGAATTCGAGCCGCACGCGGGCTGCTGGATGCTCTGGCCCGAGCGGCCCGACAACTGGCGGCTGGGTGCCAAGCCGGCCCAGGCCGCGTTCGCGGCGGTAGCGGCCGCGATCGCCGCCAGCGAGCCCGTGACGGTCGGTGTGTCCGCCGCGCAGTTCGCGCATGCGCGGAGCGTGCTCCCGGCCGCGGTGCGCGTCGTCGAGCTCTCGAGCGACGACGCCTGGATGCGCGACGTCGGCCCGACCTTCGTCGTCAATGACCGCGGCGGGCTGCGTGGCGTCGACTGGATGTTCAATGCCTGGGGCGGGCTCGAGGGCGGGGTGTATCGGCCATGGGACCGCGACGATGCCGTTGCGCAGAAAGTCCTGGAGATCGAGGGCTGCGACCGATACCGCGCGCCCTTCATCCTCGAAGGCGGCGCGATCCACGTCGACGGGCAGGGCACGCTCATCACGACGGAGGAATGCCTGCTCGACCCGAACCGAAATCCGAAGCTCACGCGCAGCGACATCGAGCGGCTGCTGCACCGCTACCTCGGTGTCGAGAAGGTGATCTGGCTCGGGCGCGGAGTGATCGACGACGAGACCGACGGTCACGTCGACAATCTCTGCTGTTTCGTGCGCCCCGCGGAAGTCGTGCTGACGTGGACGGACGACCGCCGCGATCCACAGTACGAGGTGTCGCGGGACGCCTATGAGCGCCTGGCGGCGGCACGCGACGCGCGCGGGCGACGGTTTCGCATTCACAAGCTCGAGCAACCCGGGCCGCTGCGCATGACCCGCCGCGAGGCAAGCGGCCTCGATTCGAGCGCCGAATTCACGCCGCGCCACGCGAGCATGCGGCTCGCGGGCTCGTACGTGAATTTCTACCTGGGCAACCGCAGCGTGGTCGTGCCGCTGCTCGATCCGAAGCGCGACGGTGCGGCGCTGCGCAAGCTGAAAAGCCTCTTCCCGCGCCGGCAGGTGGTCGGCGTGCCGGCGCGCGAGATCCTGCTCGGGGGCGGCAATATCCACTGCATCACGCAGCAGGTGCCGGCCCGGAGAAGACGATAGCGGCAACTGGAACCAAATCGGACGGATCAGGCAGGAAGGAGCCGAAATCGGCTTTAGAAAGCACCCGGAAGGGCGCGTAATGCCTCAGGGATGGATCTGGTACTCTGACGACGGAGCGTCAAACAAAAGAGCATCGGCGAGCCGCCGACTTCTGGCCGGCTGCAGGCGGGCGCGCGGCAAGACCGGTATGTGAACCGAGAAAATCCACAAGACGACGGGGGTGCGATCATGCCAGTCATTATTTCATTCGCGAATGACCTGACGATTGAGGTCAAGGTCGTTGGGAACGCCATCAAGTGCGGAACGAATGGCGGCGACCTGAAGGTGAAACCGAAGAAGGCTGACGGCACGCCATTGAAGGTGAAGTGGACGAACGTCGACAACCCGCAACAGCAGTTTCAGCTGCAGTTTCGTGCGCGATGGGAAGAACAGGGCGACAATTTCTGGCCTTTCACGGAATCCATGCCGACGAACGGACTCACCGAGCCGGGCGTCAACCATACGTTCACGTTTGCCGATGAGAACAACGAGTGCAAGTACTCGGTCATCATCGGCAGCCTGGTGCTCGACCCGATCATCATCGTCGAGAAGTAGCAGCAGTCGTCGTCGCCCCGCGCCGGGCGTCGGCCCTGCCTGGCACCGGCTGGCTCGGCTGTTGCGTTCGAGCAGTTCCGGTGCCGGCGCGCGAGACCCTGCTCGGGGAGCGCTTATTCATTGCATAACGCGGCAGGTCCCACGGCCAGGTCATGCTGCGACGCGCACACGGTGCGGCGGGGCGTAGAATCGATCAGTGGAACAACTTTTCCCGGCGCCGGGGGTACTTGAGAAGGAACCGGCGATACCGCCCCCGGTCGGCTGGGAATGGCAATGGGTGCAACGGCGTCAGCGGCCATGAGCGCTAAAGGGCTCGACGCAGGTTTCCGTCTCAACGACTGGTTGGTGGAGCCGCGGGAGCGGCGCATCTCCAGGGCGGGCGGATCCCGACCCCTGACCTCCGAACAGGCCGCCATCCTGCTGTCACTCGCGGAACGGCACGGCGAAGTTGTCGATGCGACCACGCTTCGGGCGCGCATGTGGCCCAACGGCGCGGGCGACGACGACACGCTGCGCGCGAACGTGCATGCCCTGCAGGAGATCCTCGGCGATCTGCCGAACGCCCCGGACGTCATCGTGCCCACGGGCAGTCGCGGCTACGCGCTGGTCGCGCATTTCGAACCGCTCGACTCAGGCTGGGACAACACGGACACGTCCCAGGCGTCGACCGAGCCGTTCGCACCGCGCCTCGTCGCGAGACTGCAGTCGCTCATCGCGGAGCTTCGACGCCGGCACGTGTTCAAGGTCGCCGGCGCCTACCTGCTGGCCGCCTGGATCGTGCTGCAGGTCGCCGAGACAACCTTCGAACCGCTGCGCCTCGCGGCATGGTGGATGACGGCGCTGACCATCGTTGCGGTCACCGGCTTGCCGATCGTGGCCGCGCTGGCGTGGCTGTACGAAATCACGCCGGGCGGAATCATGGCCGATCAGTCGGGCACTCGCCGCGTTGCCCTGCCGCGCCCGAGACGCAGCCTCGCGCCGTGGCTGGTGGCGGGTGTCGCGGCCATGGCGATCGTCACCGGCCTTGCGTGGTGGCGGAGCCTGCAGCGGGCGGCGGACCATCCGGGCGTTGGTCCTGCCTTCTCTTCGATCGCCATCCTCCCGCTGGTCGACATGAGCCCGGCGGGCGCCGGGCCGGGCTATCTTGGCGACGGCCTGAGCGAGGAGCTCTCCGCGCGTCTCGCGCAGGTGCGCGGGATGCGTGTTGCAGCACGCACCTCGGCCTTCGCGTTCAAGGGACGCAACGTGGATGTGCGCGAGATTGGCCGTGCGCTCGGCGTGAGGCACGTGCTCGAGGGCAGCGTTCGACGCCAATCCGGCAGGGTGCGGGTGACGGCGCAGCTCATCGACGCGAACACCGGGTACCACGCCTGGTCCGAAAGCTACGATCGCCCGTCTGACGACCTGCTGTCCATCCAGGAGGACATCGCCGCTGCGATCTCGAAGGAGCTCAGGGTCGTACTCGTGCCCGAAGGCGAGGGGTCGAACGAGCAGCCGCCTGCGCCGGACCCGCGCGCCGTTGACTTCTATCTGGCGGGCCTGTCACAGCTTCGCCAGGCGGGCGGCCTCAGCCGCATCGAGGACGCCGAATCGCTGTTCAAGCGAGCGCTCGACGTCGATCCCGCGTTCGCCCGCGCGCATGCGGGGCTTTGCCAGGCTGCGATCGTACGGTATGACCGGACCCAGGCAACGGCTGCCGTGGCGGCGGCCGAGACAGCCTGTCGCGGGGCACTGGAGACCGGGAGCTGGCTGCGCGAGACGGAGCTTGCGCTGGGCGGGCTTTATGCGACCAGCGGCCGCAACGAGCTCGCTGAGTCGATGTTCCGCAAGCTCCTGGTCCGCGACACGCGCGATGCCGACGCACACATCGGCCTGGCAGACGCGCTCGAGGGCCAGAATCGCCTTGCCGAAGCGGAGCGCAGCTTCCGCGACGCGGTGGCGACCGAGCCCGGCTACTGGTACGCGCACAACCGGCTCGGCAGGTTCCTCGTCCAGAACGGACGTGCCAAGGAAGCGGTCGGGCCGTTCACACGGGTCACGGAGCTCGCGCCCGGCAACCCGGTCGGACACAACAACCTCGGCACCGCGCAATACATGACCGGCCAGCTCGACGGCGCGGCCGCGTCGTACCAGCGCTCGCTCGCGATCGAACCTGCGCGTGCCGCCTACTCGAACCTGGGCACCGTGCATTACTTCCGGCACCAGTACGAGCAGGCGGCCGCGATGTTCACCCGTTCGATCGAGCTGGCGCCCGAGGACCACGCGCTGCGCGGCAATCGTGGCGACGTCCTGTGGCAGATCGAGGGCCGGCGCGAGGACGCCCTCGCGGATTACCGGCAGGCCATCGCGCTCGCGGAGAAGACGCTCGAGGTCAATCACACCCAGGCCGTCAGTTGGGCACAGCTGGCCTACTACCACGGGCGGGTCGGGAACACCGCGCAGGCGGCGCAGGCCATGGGGCGGGCGTTTGAACTGTCGCCCGACAATGCGTTCGTCAACTACTACGCGGCGACTCGCGGCGTCGGACCGGGGCGACGACGACGAGGCGGCGCGGCTGACGACGATGGCGATCGAGCAGGGTTATCCGGAGGCGCTGGTGCGAGCGGATCCGGTTCTTTCACGTCATAGTCGGGCGCCCGGCACCGCCGGCACGCGCACCGGCTGACAGCGAAGGGAGGAGCAAGTCATGGGCAACCCAAGTGGCGAAGACCGGACGCTCACGGTCAAGCTTTCGGGCTCGGTTATAACCTGTGGCTCGAACGGAGGCAGCCTGCGTGTCAAGCGGCCCGCTGCCGGCACCCCGGTGACGCTGGCCTGGAACGCCGGCGCGGGCGTGCCCGAGACCGGTTTCCAGCTCCAGTTTTCTGCGGTGACTCTGGAAGGCGAACACGGCGGGCCCAGCACGCCATTCTGGCCGTTCGAGGAACCTGCGCCCGCAAACGGGATCGGGCTCACTGATCGCCAGACCAGCTTCACGTTCACGCTGATAAACGACAACTTCGAATGTAAGTACTCGATCATCATCGGCGGCCTGCGGCTCGACCCGATCATCATCGTCGAGAAGAGGTAATGAGCGCCGCGGCGGCTGCATGCGCGAAATGGGGCGGGCGCTGCACCGCAGATGGACGCCGCCGCTGACGGGAGCGGCGGCGCAGGGATACGCTGCGCCGGTCAGAACCAGCCGGAGAAGAAGAACCGGAAGGCGTAGTAGCGCAGCCCGGACTCAGCCCGGGCGATAGCGCATCCAGAGCACCGCCGCGAGCCAGAACAACAGCGTGCCTGCGAGATTCTGCAGGCCGTGGTTCTGCCTGAGCAGCTTCCAGTCCCAGAACGCCACCGGATTGCCCCGCAGCGGGGCTCCCGGCAGGAAGCGCCGCACGGTTTGCAGGTATTCCGCGTAGGGGGCGCCGAGGACTCCGCGCAGGTATTCTTCCTCGCGCTTCACGCGATTCACCATGTAGAAGTAGTACAGCACCGTGAAGAGCACCGTCAGCCACCAGCGGCCGAGCAGTAGCACGGCGCCCAGGATGATGAAGTAACGCCCGAGGTACATCGGGTTGCGGACCATCGCGTATGGACCGTTGCATGCGAGGCTGCGGCTCTTATCGAGCGAGGCAAAGCACCAGAGCTGGATCGCCTCGCCGAACATCGACACGAGGAAGCCCGGGAGCAGCCAGCGCGGGTCCATGAACCAGACGACACAGGCGACGACGGCAATGGCCAGGGGGACCCGGCTCGTGACCAGGATCTTGCGCAGCGTCGGGTGATTGAATAGGCGGTGGATCGCATCGAACACGGCCAGCCCTCGTTGTTGTCGAGCGGGCGGCGGCGGATCAGCGGGCGGCGGACTTGCCGGAGCGGCGCGTGCCAACAGACGAGCTCAGCACCCACAGCGGGCGCAGTCGATTCATCCTGGCCAGTGCCGCGGCGCGCGCGGCACCCAGGGTGTCGGGGCGGCGGCTGGCCCAATGCTTGTAGATCGCGGCGAGATCGACTTCCTGCAAGAAGCGCCGCAGCGGGCCGGGCATCCAGCGCGTGCTCACATGCGACTGGAAATCGAGCAGCGCAGGCGCGCCCTGCTCGGTCACCAGGATATTCTCGGCATTGCGCAGGTCCAGGTGCACGATGCGCGCGCTGGCGTGCATCTGCTGCACGACGCGCTCCAGGGCCGGGAAAAAATCCGCACGGAGTTCCGCTCCGCGTACCTTGCGCAGGCTCCTGCCCGGCAGGAAGCGATAGGCGAGGGTGAACGCGTCGACCCTGGCTGCCTGCGGCGGAGCTTCGATCCCTGCGACCATGCTGAGTCCACGCATCTCGCGCGCCATGAGGAAGCGTCCGATCAGGTTGCGCGCCAGGAACGAGCGGGACCGGAAGTCCTTGACGACCCAGACCGCGCCACAGTGCTCGAGCCGGTAGAGGACGACGTTTGCCCAGCGACCCTCGCGCAGCCGTTCCCGACGACCGGTTTCAAGTTCGCCGCGCGTGATGCGGTCGGCGGGCGCGCCGGAAAGCCCATCTGCGGCGACGTTACTGGAATCGATCAGCTGAATTGGCATTGTGCTGGCCGATCTCGCACCGGCAGGGTGGTTCTGGTGGCCGCAGACTATCAAATCCCTGCGCCCCAGATGAAGGGGCCCGTGGCGAACCGGGACCGGAGTGCCTCCACACGGGCCGTTGAAGCCCGGGGGCAAAGCCGTCCCTGCGATGTCGGGGGTGCGCTCGGGACGGCGACGGCGGTAGAGGCGCGCCGCGCGCGGCGGGCTCAGAACCAGCCGGAGAAGAAGAACCGGAAGACGTTCGCGTCGAACTCGTACAGCGGCTCGGTGCCCGGCGTGCCGCCCGCGGTGATGATCGCGGAAATCGTCGTACTGGAACATCATCCGGTCGTAGAAGAAGCTGAGCGTCGAGCGCTTCAGGAATTTCCACTCGAGCGACAGCTCGTAGGTCGCTCCCACGCTGATCATCTGGTTCGCGAAGCTGCTGAGCTCCTTGTCGCGCGCGAGGAAGTTCTGCGCATCGACGTACGGGAAGAGGTCGGAGTAGAAATCGGCACTGCCCTGCGTGTAGTAGCGCAGCCCCAGCTCGAAGATCCACCGCTCGGTCCAGGGATGCGTGTAGCTCACCTCGGCGGTGTGCGCGGTGATGCCCCAGGTGTCGGTGAAATAGCGGTACTCGCCGTGCAGCGCCGCACGGTAGGGCAGGAAATAGCGCGCGCGCACCGAGGCAGCGCTGCTGGTGCGCGTGTGCGGGTAGACCTCGGCCTGGTAGGCATAACCCACCGCGCTCTCCGGGTCGCGATAGCGGACCGAGCGGTAGGGGTTGTTGAGGAACCCCTCGTCGGCGACGAGCTCGTAGTTGAGCCCCATCATGAGGGTCGGCGTGAGGATCTGCGACACGCCGACCCGGTACGTGCGCCGGTCCACGGACTCGACGAAGGCGTCGTCGCCGCGCCTGCGCACCTCGTCCCAGCCGCGGCTGAAGCCGAACGACACGGTCGTGAGATCGCCGAACATGTCCTGGCTCACATCGAAGCTCGCCGAGTTGGCCGTGTAGTCGCTCTCTTCGCTGTTCGTGAAGCTCAGGCTGTAGGTCGACTTGCCGTTCAGCATGTCGAAGGCGACGTTGCCCTGCGTGCGCTCCTCGGTGTACGGGCTCGCCGTGGTGAGGACGTCGATCGACGCGCTCGAGACCATGTCCATGTAGTAGTTCGCGGATACCGAATACTTCTCCGCGAACTTCTTCCGTACCAGGAGCGACGGGCCGTCGATCGTGACGCCCCCGCCGTCGTATCGGTGATAGAGGACGTCGGCCCGGTCATCCGGCAGCACCCCGGCGGAGGCAGCTGCCCCCGCGAGCAGCAGGACCGCGACCAGGACGATGCGGCTGGACGACATCCGGAGCGGTCCTCGCCTCAGTTGCAGCCGCAGCCGCCGCCGTGGCTGCCGACGGCGCCGCGCGCGCCCTCGCGCGCTTCGAAGACGTGGTTGATGTAGGCGGCGGAGACCGGGTCGCGGTCCGTTGCCATGATCGGGTCGGCGAAGTTCTGCCGCTCGTAGGGCTTGACCCAGGGCTCGACGCTGCTGCAGCCGGCGAGGCCGAGCAGGACGGCGATGCAGGCGAGGCGCTTAGCGGCGCTCGTGGGAACGGATCTCATGGTCACTCCTTCACCAGGCCCCGGATGAGGTCGGTGTAGGCGGCCTCGTCGCCCGGCTTGTAGCCGCGGTGCACGTGGCGGACCCGGCCTTCGCGGTCGATCAGGACCGAGCTCGGCATCGCCTCGACGCCGAAGCTGGCGCTGACCTCGCTCTTGCGGTCGAAGAGGATCGGGAAGCTGACCGGCATGCCCTTGAGCCAGGTCTGCGCCGCTGCGCTGTCCGGCTCGACGTTGACGCCGAGCATCGTGAAGCCGAGCGGCTCGTACTTCGCATGGATCTGCTGCAGCAGCGGCATCTCCTGCCGGCACGGTCCGCACCAGGTCGCCCAGAAGTTGATCATCACGACCTGGCCCCGCAGGTCGCTCAGCCTGAGCTCGCCCCCGTCGCGCGCGGGCAGGGCGAAGTCCGGCGCGGCAGACGCCGGGCCGGTCGCCGTCGCCGGGCCGGCGAGTACCGCGAGAAGCAGGGTCGAAGCCAGGATTCGTGCAGTTCGCATGGCGCGCTCCGGGTCGTCAGAAGAAAACGGTCAAGCCGAGGCTGACCTGCAGGTTCTGCGTGAGCTTCTTCGAGCCGAGCAGGTCGCTCTCGAACATCTGGTCGCGTACGCCGAGGTGCGCGGCGATCGAGTCCGTGACGAGCAGCCGCATTCCGGTACCGACGACCAGCGTGAAGTTGTCGTCGCCCCCGAAGCGCGTGCTGCCCGCCCCGAGAGACAGGTACACGGAGCTCGGCATCGCGCGACGCCCGCCGAGGAACACTTCTCCGGGCAGCATGTTCCAGCCGACCGAGAGATCGTAATAGGTGAACTGCCGTTCGCTGTCGGTCAGGAGCTCGAGCGATCCGCTCAGGTCCTCGTAGCTCGTGCGGCCCGCCTTCGCCGTGCCGACCACCGCCTCCGCGTACAGGTCCTCGGTGAAGTGGTACGCGGCGCGCGCGCCGTAGGTCATGCTGCTGCCGAAGTCCTCGATGCCGATCGTGCCGACGAAGCCTCCGACCTCGAAGTTCTCCGCGTCGATGCGGGGCCGCCTTGACGTTGCGCCGCTCGATCTGCGGCTCGACGACCTGTGGCGCGGCGTTCGTCGCCCCGACCGGATCCTGAGCCGCCGCCACCGGCGCGACGAGCGCGCAGGCGAGTGCGCTCGCGCTCAGAAGAAGTAGGTGAAGCCCACGGTCCATTCGTCGACCTCCTCGTTATCGTCGCGGCTCGTGAGGAACACGAACTTCCGGTATTCGGCCTGGAGCAGGAAGCGGTTGGTGAGGTAGCCGCGCACGCCGAGGCCCGAGTACGCGGTGGGGTCCGTGCGGTCCCCGGCCTGCACGATCGTGGAATGCGGTGCGATGTGCACCACGCCGCCGCCGAGCGAGACGAAGGGCGAGACGCGCCATTGCGGCATGAAGGCATGGAGCAGCCCGGCGGTGCCGAGCCAGCCGTTCGAGTAGCTGCCGAGCAGGTGCGAGACATCGAGCCGGACGTGCAGCGATTGCGTCAGCGCATAGGAGCCGGTCGCCGACACCAGGTTTGCGCCGCCGAAGTCGCCCGTCACGAGCCCGATCTCCCAGCGGTGCTCGAGCCGTGATTCGGGCGCCGGGCCCGCGAGCCGCACCGTCTCGCCCTGCGGTGTCAGCGTCCGCTCGAGCTGCGAGCGGTGCACCCAGCCTTCGCGACCCCGGTCGGAACGCACCTTGATCCAGTCGGTGCGCTGGCGCAGGAGGCTGACCTCCTCGCCGCGATCGACGACGTAGAACACCGGATAACCGCGCCCCGGACCGGTGCGGAACTCCAGGTACGGGTCCTGCACCACGACTTGCGCCGCGTCGGTCGCCGCCGGCGCCACGCTCGGCGCCAGGGCTCCCAACATAATCAGCGCGGTAAGCCAGCATCGGGTCATCAGTCAATCGAGCGGCGCGGTGAACGGGTCGTTGAAATACTGCGCGCCGATGTCGAGCCATTCCGAGACCAGCTTCAACTCGGCCGCCGTCAGGCGGGCATAATGCGTGCCGCCGGGTGCGAAAACCGAGAAGAAGTTCACAGAGGCTGCGGCGCTGCCCGCGACCATCAGCGGCTCCGCCTGTCCGTCGTCGGTCGCGAGCAGCTCGCGGTACGCGCGGAAGTGCTCGGCTTCGGCCGCGGACGCACCGTCGCTGAGATCGAGCTGGGCCGCCGCGGCCGCGCCGGTGTGACAGGTCGTGCAGGTGTCGTCTGCGACCGCCGTGACCCGCGGCTTGCTCCACAGCGGATGGATGTGCTGCTCGTAATGGATCGTCGCGCGACAGCCGGCGCGCCAACCCGTCGTGCAGTCGGGGCTGGTCGGCGCCGGGGTCTGCAGGTCGGCGTAGCGGTACGCGAAGCTCGGGTCGGGTGCGCGGTTTGCGGCGACCGGGTCGGTCCACACGTCCTCGAACGCGACGTTGAGCGAGGGCTCGAGTGAGGCGCAGTCGGTCTGGCAGCTGATGCGCGCGCGCGTCCGCGCCATGGTCTCGCCGAAGTCGGCGAAGAACGCCGGGTTGGTGTTCGGGAAGGGCTGGCCGGTGGTGGTCGCGCCATCGTTGACCGCGTCGAACAGGTCCGCTCGCCCGTGCGAGAGTCCGCTGTCCGGGTCGTGGCAGCCGTTGCAGCGCAGCTCCTCGCCGGCGCGCACCTGCAGCCAGCTGTTGTGGCGCGGCCCGATGCGGCGGCCATTTGCATCGAGCACCGTGACGGCGAAGGGCACGTTGGCCGGCACCTTGGCGCGCACCGACCCGTCCGGCTCCACCATCACGTAGCCCAGGATCTCGCGCATGCCGAAGTTCGCGGTCACGCCGAACGCCGTGCCGGTGAAGTCGCGCAGGTCCTCGTCGGGCAGGCTGACGGCCTTCTCGATGCGCAGGAAGCGCGCCGGGCGCTGCGCTGCGGTCGTGACAGCCGGGTTCGCGAGCGCCGCGATGCCCGCGGGCGCGATGTCGCTGCCGTCGACGTCGTAGACGCTGCGGATGTCGAGGATGCCGACCCCCTCGGTGGCGAGCTCGGAGTCGAAGTCGAGACCTGCGACGCGATCGGGCAGCACCGGCGGCGGCGTGAGCGTGTGCAGAGCCACGGCATCGGTGTAGACCCAGCCTTCCGTGGGTGCCACCACCGGGAGCTGCGTCTCATCGCGCGGGTCGTACATCCAGATGCCGTAGAGCGGCGGCGCGGCCGGCAGTGTGCCCGCGGCGAGGAGTTCCTCGGTGCAGGGGATGATCCGGTCGTCGACGTCCAGGAGACGACACTGGTTCCAGCTCACGAGCAGGCGGCCCGTGCCGTCCCGCACCGGGAACGCAGAGCTGTAGCGGCCGCCCGGCGAGGGGCCGGGGATGGTCATGACCTGGTTCGGGGTCGCCTGCTTCTGCGCCGGGCCCGCGAGCACGCCGCTGTTCGCCAGGTTCGGCTGCGTGTCCTCGACGTAGTTCGCCGTGTCGATCGCGAGCAGCTGGCCGCCGAAGTCCACTGCCGTGAACGGCTGCGCCCGCACCAGCAGCTCGCCGTTCGCCATCGGGCGTGGATCGAGGAAGTGTACTTCCGAGCCGTCGGTGCCCGTCATGTGGCTCTGCGCGCCGTACAGCAGCTCGAGGCCGCTGCCGTCGGGGCGCACGGCGTACAGGTGAATCTCGCTCTGCCGGCCGGCGTTGTCCCAGCGGCTGAACACGATCCGGCCGTCGTCGAGCACGGCGGGGTCGAGATCGTGGCTCTGGTTGAAGGAGATCTGGTGAATGTCGCTGCCGTCGGCATCCATCACGTGCAGCACGAAGGCCGGTTCCTGCCGGTCCTCGTCCTGCGCCGCGAACTGCGGCTTGCCCTCGTCGAGCAGGATCGCGCGCGACTGGCGCTGGCGCGTGGAGGTGAAGACGATGCGGCCGTCCGGGAGGTAGTGCGGCGCCACGTCGTGGCCTTCCTCGGCGATGATGTCCGAGGGAATGACCCGGCGCAGCGTGCGGGACGGCACGTCGTACTCCCAGATGTTCCAGGTGGGCTGGTCTTCCTCGTCCGCCCCCTCGATCAGCGGTTCGCGCATGGCGAAGACGACCTTCGTGCCGTCGAACGACGGCTCGACGTCGCGCACATCGCCGAGACCGCCGGTGATCTCGCCGGTGACGTTGATCTCGGCGGAGGAGGGCGAGGCGTTGTCGCGGACGTACAGGTCCCCGCCCTCGCGGAAATCGAGCAGCCGGCGCGCGTCGAGCTCTGTCTCCATCTCGGGCACCGGGTGCTTGACGTAGGCGACGGGGAAGTCGAGCACGACCGGGTCGGGCCCCTGGCTGCCGCCCGGTGTGCCGCCGCCGTCGCCGCTCGTGCACGCTGCGAGGGCGAGCAGTGCCGAAGCGAGGGCGCCGCTGAACAGGAGCCGTCCTTCGCGATCGCGAGCGTGTGTGTACATCCGACGTTCCTCGGCGATGTGCATGCGCGGCGCGCAGTGCGCCGCACAGTGCAATGTCCCTCATATGGGTTGCGTGGACTACGTGCGGAGGCGCGATGTGTGAGACGGCTCTCACATCGCGCGCCGTGCTCGAATTGCGCGCTTTGTGTGAGGGGACTCTCAGATCGGACGATGCCGCTTGGCGAAGCGCGCTCATCTCTACAGGCTGCGCCATCGAGGATCCAGTGGCCGGTCCATATTGCGAGAAGGACGGCGCGGATCGGCAAGCGGCGGACGCGGAAGCGTGACCGCCCGGTTCTGTGACGGGAGATCGATCCATGCTCATGGAGTGGCTCGTCGGACTCGGCCGCAATGCTGGCAGGCGTGCACGCGGCACGGCTGGCCGAGCGCCCGTGCGCCGCGCAATCCTCCTCGCCGCCGCCGCGGGCCTGCTCTGCGCGCCGGCGGCGTTCGCGGATTACCGCACGCAGGCGCGGCGCATCCACGATCGCCTCGCGGGCGTGCCGCCCACGAACGACGTGCTCAACACCATGACGACGATGGTGCAGGCCGGCAACGCCGTGGGCGCGGCTGAAGAGGCGATGAAGCATCGCGCCTTCTACGACGTGACGCTCAAGAACTTCGCGACGCCGTGGACGAACCGCGACCAGACGGTATTCGCCCCGCTCAACGACTACGTCGCAACCGTGATCGGCATCGTCCGCGACGACGTGCCGTTCAACCAGGTGCTCTACGAGGACATCCTGTATGTCGGCAACGCGCCGGGTCTGCCGGCGTACTCGCCCACCAACAACGACCACTACGCGGCACTCGAGCGTGGCTTCAATCTGAAGGACGTATTGGGGCGCACTACGCAGTCCGCCATGAGCGGCCTCCCTGCGAACGCGACCGCCGGCGTCATGACCACGCGGGCCGCAGCACGTGCGTTCTTCATCGCCGGCACCAACCGCGCGATGTTCCGCTTCACGCTGATGAACCACCTGTGCCGCGACATGGAGCAGGTGATGGACACCACGCGGCCGCCGGATCGCATCCGCCAGGACGTCAGCCGCAGCCCCGGCGGCGACAGCCGCGTGTTCCTCAACAACTGCATCGGTTGCCACAGCGGCATGGATCCCATGGCGCAGGCCTTCGCGTACTACGACTGGGAGGGCGAGGAGGACGAGGCGGCCGGACGCATCGTCTACACGCCGGGCGTCGTTGCCCTGAAGTACTTCAACAACGACGAGACCTTCCGCCCCGGCTTCGCGACGCCGGACGACCAGTGGGACAACTACTGGCGGCACGGCCAGAACAGCCTGCTGGGCTGGGATTCGACGCAGCCCGGCAGCGGGCAGGGCGCGAAGTCACTCGGCCGCGAGCTGGCCGGCAGCGACGCCTTCGCACGCTGCCAGGTCGAGAAGGTGTTCCGCAACGTCTGCTTCCGGCCACCCAGCGACGATCAGGATCGCACGCAGGTGAACGCGATGACGGCTTCGTTCAAGGCGAATAGTTACCGGCTCAAGCGGGTGTTCGCCGAGGCCGCGGCCTACTGCAAGGGTGACTAGGAGCCGAGCCATGGATCGTGCCCGTACACCTGCGACCGCCCGGCGAAAATTGGCTCGGAGCCAATTTTCGAGAATGCCGGCTCCGAAACAGTTCCTGGTTTCGGTCTGGGCCGACATGCGACGGTCTGCGGCGCTGGGCTGTATGACCGTGCTGCTCGCCGCCTGCGGCGGCGGCGCCGACACCGTCCAGAACCCGGCGGGGCCGGGCGGCGCGCCGGCGAGCTACACGGGTCCGGCGCCTGCGACCGCCGATGTCCAGGCGTTCAAGATCAACGTCTGGGACAACCTCAAGGCGACGAATCGCTGCGGCCAGTGCCACGTGGCGGGCAACCAGACGCCGCAGTTCGTCCGGCAGGACGACATCAACCTCGCCTACGAGGCGGCGAACACGGTAGTCACGCTGTCCTCGCCGAAGGATTCGCGCATGGTCGCCAAGGTCGCCGGCGGCCATAACTGCTGGCTCGCCAGCAACGACGCCTGCGCCGACATCCTCACGACCTGGATCTCGAACTGGGCGGGCTCCGTCGCCGGCGGTGGCGGGGTCGTGCTCAAGGCGCCGCCGCTGCGCGACCCCGGTGCGAGCAAGAGCTTCCCGGCAGGTTCGGAGGGTTCGGCGCTCTACGCGAGCACGGTTTACCCGATCGTCGAGGAGTACTGCCAGCGCTGCCATGCGCCCGCCGCGGCCAATGCACAGTCCCCGTACTTCGCGTCGGCGGACGTGGACGAGGCCTACGACGCGGCGAAGACCAAGATGAACCTCGACCAGCCGGCGCTCTCGCGGCTCGTCGTGCGCCTGCGCACCGAGTTCCACAACTGCTGGAGCGACTGCGCGGCCAATGCGAACACGATGGAGGCGGCGATCACCGCGTTCGCCAACCAGGTCCCGATTACGCAGGTCGATCCCTCGCTCGTGCTCTCGAAGGCGCTCAGCCTGTACGAGGGCACGGTCGCGAGCGGCGGCAACCGCTACAACGGCAACATCATCGGCATGTGGGAGTTCAAGACCGGTTCGGGCACCGTTGCCTACGACACGAGCGGTGTGGAGCCGGCGCTCGACCTGACGCTGTCGGGCGACGTCACCTGGGTCGGCGGCTGGGGCATCAACGTGCGCAGCGGCAAAGCGCAAGGCTCCACCACGACGAGCAAGAAGCTGCACGACATGATGAAGGCCACGGGCGAGTACACGGTCGAGGCATGGGTCGCGCCGGGCAACGTCGCGCAGGAGGAGTCGCGGATCGTCTCGTATTCGGGCGGCACCATGACGCGCAACTTCATGCTGGGCCAGACTCTCTACAGCTACGACTTCCACAACCGCTCGACCACGGCCGACCAGAACGGCGACCCGAAGCTGACGACGTCCGCCGACGACGAGGACCTGCAGGCCACGCTGCAGCACGTGGTCGCGACCTACGACCCGGTGAACGGCCGGCGCATCTACGTCAACGGCGAGTTCACCGGCGACGTGGACCCGGTCGCGGGCGGCACGCTCGGCGACTGGGACGACACCTTCGCCTTCGTGCTCGGCAACGAGGTCTCGGGCGACCGCCAGTTCCAGGGCGTATTCCGGTTCGTCGCGATCTACAACCGTGCGATCACGCCGGCGCAGATCACGCAGAACTTCAACGCCGGCGTCGGTGAGAAGTTCTACCTGCTGTTCTCGGTGAGTCACCTCGTGGCGATGCCGCAGGCCTACGTGATGTTCGAGGTGAGCCAGATCGACAGCTACGGGTATCTCTTCGACAAGCCCACGTTCATCAGCCTCGACGCCAGCGCCACGCCGGGCAGCATCCCGGTCGCCGGCATCCGCATCGGCCGCAACGGCGCGGAGGACTCGGTCGGCCAGGCATATAGGACACTGAACACGGTCGTGAACGACTCCAACTACGGGCCGGGCGGGCAGCGACTGTCCAGCATCGGTACCGTCATCGCGCTCGAAAAGGGTCCGGAGGCCGACGAGTTCTTCCTGACGTTCGACGTGCTCGGCAGCCGCACCAACGTGCGGACGGATCCCGCGCCGCTGCTGCCGGAGCCTCCGCCGAACGTTCCGCGACCGGCGGACATCGGTCTGCGCGTGTTCGACGAGATCAACGCGACCATGTCCGAGCTGACCGGCGTCAGCACGCAGGTCGTCTCGGTCGACCAGACCTTCCAGACGGTCAAGCAGAGCTTGCCGACGGTCGAAACGATCGAAACCTTCGTCTCGGCGCATCCCGTGGCGATCGCCCAGCTCGCCATCCAGTACTGCGACGCGCTGGTTGGCAACCAGGGCACGATCCCGCGCACCACGTACTTCCCGGGATTCAACTTCTCGGCGCCGTCCACGACTGCGTTCGAGAGCGGAGGTGACGGGGCGGTCGTCGAAGCGCTGCTCGGCCGCATGGTCGACCCGCTGCTGCTGACGGATCCGGTCGAGGGCGCGATACGTTCCGAGCTCCACATGCTGATTGACCAGCTCAAGATTGGCGGCACCGACGTCGCGCGCACTGAAACGGTCGTCAAGGCCACCTGCGCCGCGCTGCTCGGCAGCGCCGTCACCCTGGTGCAGTGAGCGGGCCGCAGAAGATCGCCTGGAGAAACGAGCCATGATCATCCGCAGGGCACCTCCTCGACAGCTACGCCTCGGCGAGCCGATCCGGCACGCCGATGCGCACAAGCGGCCGGTCACCCGCCGCGACTTCATCTCGCAGGGTTTCCTGGCAGGCAGTGCGACGGTGATGGCCCCGGCGATATTCAGCGTGTTCGGGAATCCGCGCGCGGCGATGGCGGCCCTTCCGCCTGCGCTCCGGGCGGAGTGCGGTCTCGATGGCAGCAGCGCGGCCAAGGTTCCCTTCATCTGCATCGACCTGGCCGGCGGCGCCAACATGGTGGGCTCGAACGTCCTGATCGGCGGCCCGGGCGGCCAGCTCGACTTCCTGACCACGGCCGGCTACGGGAAGATGGGCCTCCCCGGCGACATGGTGCCGTCGTTGATCAATCCCGTGACGAACACGAGTTTCACGGACACGACGCTCGGTCTCGCGTTTCATTCCGACAGCGCCTTCCTGCGCGGGATCATGGGCAGCATCTCGCCGGCCACGGCGGCCAGCATCAACGGCGCGGTGATCGCGGCGCGTTCCGAGAACGACACCGGCAACAACCCGCACAACCCGATGTACGGGATCTACAAGGCGGGCGCGACCGGCGAGCTCGCGACACTGATCGGCTCGCGCGCGTCCGACTCGGGCGGCAACTCGATGGCCCCTGCGGCGATGATCGACCTGTCTGTGCGTCCGACGAAGGTGGATCGCGCCAGCGACGTGACGGGCCTCGTTGACACAGGACAGCTCGGCAGCCTGTTGCCCAATCCTGCCGACACTGACCTGGTTCTCGAGAGCATTCAACGCATCAGCGATCAGAAGATTCAGCGAGTTCAGCCAGCGCATGGCATAACGAGCCAGGAACTCAACCACCTGGTGAACTGCAGCTACGCGAAGGCCGCCGACGTCGTTCACAACTTCAGCGATCCTGGAAGCCTCGATCCGGGCCAGGACGAGCTCATCGTCGGACCGACCGGGATCTTCACACAGGCGGAGTACGCCGCCGACGATGAGTTCCGAAAGACCGCTGCCGTGATGAAGATGGTGATCTCCGGCTACGCCGGGGCCGGCACGATCACGATGGGCGGTTACGACTATCACGGCCAGGGCCGCGCCACGGGCGAAGTGCGCGACTTCCGCGCCGGACGCTGCATGGGCGCCTGCCTCGAGTACGCGGCCCGGCGTGGCGTGCCGCTGATGTTGTATGTGTTCTCCGACGGCTCGTTGTCGGCGAGCGGCCAGGTCGACAGTACCGTCGATGGTCGCGGCAAGTTCATGTGGACCAGCGACAATCAATCGACCGCGGCCTCGTTCTTCCTCGTGTACAACCCGTTGGGCCGGGCCGCTGCTGCTCGACACCGGCACGGGCACGGCGCGCCACCAGCAGATCGGCTACTTCCGGCCCGACG
This sequence comes from uncultured Gammaproteobacteria bacterium, assembly GCA_963834855.1. Classification (GTDB taxonomy): domain Bacteria; phylum Pseudomonadota; class Gammaproteobacteria; order Steroidobacterales; family Steroidobacteraceae; genus DATJKD01. Next base: position 49,395 of record CAWIDH010000006.1, read on the forward strand.
CCTCGGTCGAGACCGCATCGAGCCCCGCGGCGAACAACGTCAACCTGCTTGCGGCAACCGTCGTGCTCAACTACCTGGCGCTGCATGGCGAGCAGGGTCGGCTCGTCGAAGTACTGGGCGCGAACCACGGCCTGGGATCGTCGGCCGCGCAGCTGGACAGCCTCATCGCCTTCCAGCGCATCCGCTAAGGCTTCGCGTCGGCGCCGCGGTGACTTGTGGGTAACGCGCTGCGGCGGTCGCCCGGCGCGCGCACAGGGGTCGAGTGCACAGCGCCTCGTGATAACGTGAGCGGTGGGGACCGCCACGTGAACGATCGCTCGGAGTTCATCTCGCTATTGCACTGCCCAGCTTGTGCGACGGGTGCGCTCTCGCGCACGGGCGAGGGCTGGCAATGCGGAGCGTGCGCCGCGCGCTTCCCCGACTTCGACGGCGTTCCCTGGCTCTTCACGGCGCCGGACGAGGCGCTCGCTGAATGGCGCCAGCGGCTGCAGGCGCTGCTTGCGGATCTCTCGCGCGAGGCGGCGGGCCTGCGCGCGGCGCTCGAGAGGCCCGCGCTCGCGGTGCCCGCGCGTAATCGGCTCAAGCTGCAGGCGGCGGCGCTGGAAGATCACGGGCGCCGTCTCGCGGCGTTGCTCGCGCCGATCGGGGCAGGGCAGGGGAACGCCACGCCCGAGATGCACCGCGCGCTCGGCACGCGCATCCCTGGTGCCCAGGGGCTCGCTTCGTACTACGTCAACCTGCACCGCGACTGGGTGTGGGGCGCGGAGGAGAATACCGCCGCGCTCGCCGCTGTCGTCGAGGCGCTGGGAGCGCCTTCGCCCCGCAGGATCCTCGTGCTCGGCGCGGGCGGGGGGCGGCTCGCGTACGACCTCGCGCAGACGCTGCGTCCCGATCTCGTCGTCGCCCTCGACATCAACCCGCTCAACGCCTTCGTCGCGCGACGCATGTTCGCCGGCGAGCGCGTGCAGCTCTACGAGTTTCCGATCGCGCCGCGCGACGCCGAATCGCACGCGATCCTGCGCACGCTCGCAGCGGACGGGCCGCTCGAGGCCCGGGTCGAATTCGTGCTGGCCGACGCGTCGCGCGCGCCGTTCGCACCCGAAAGCTTCGACGTGGTCATCACCCCGTGGCTGATCGACATCATCGACGAGGACCTCGCTGCCTTCGCTCCCCGGGTCAACGCGCTGCTCGAGCCCGGCGGCCGCTGGGTGAACACCGGTTCGCTCGCCTTCGCGCAATCCGATCCGGCACTGCGCTACACGCTCGAGGAAGTTCTCGGCCTCGTAGCCGCGGCCGGGTTCGCGCGGCCCCAGGCGGATGAGCGACGCATTCCCTACATGTGCTCGCCGGCGAGCCGTCACGGCCGCATCGAGTCCGTGGTGACCTTTCGCGCGGTGAAGGAGCGTGCGGTGGATGCGCCACCGCGTGTCTCGATGCCCGCCTGGCTCGTCGATCCGCGCGCGCCTGTTCCCGCGCTTCCGGAGTTCCAGAACGCAGCGCTCACGATGCGGATCTACGGATTCCTCGCGTCCCTGATCGACGGTCGACGGTCGCTCGCGGACATGGCGCAGGTGCTCGTGAGCGAGAGGCTGATGACCTCGGACGACGCGTTGCCCGCCGTGCGCGGTTTCGTGCAGCGCCTGTGGGAGGAATCGAGGCTGCGGACCCGGTTCTGAGCGCGCGTCCATCTGTGACGCAGGTCCGCCTGAGAGATCCGTAACGTCCCGTTCGTTGACAGCACAACGCCGCGCGGACGACGATTCGATCTGACTGAAAAACGGCAAACCCGTCGAAAGACGGGGACGCAAAGCCACCGGTCGTCGGGTGAGTCCCATGACAGCGGGGTTGCCAGTATGGAACGAATTTCGCGGCCTTCGGTACCGCGGCCGACGCAGCCGGGTGAGAGCCGGCGCGACAGGAATGACGCGGCGCACGCGCACGGGCCCGCGTGCGCGGGTCTCCCGACGTGGCTGCACGTGATCGCGCTCGCCGCGGCGGTGCTTGCGGGCCTGCTCGCGTTTCCGATCGCATCGAGCGGTGCGCCGGCGGCGGGCTCCGTTGCGCCGGACTTCGCGCTCAAGGACCTCGACGGCTCGAACCAGCGCCTGTCCGAGTTTCGCGGCGAGGTCGTCGTGCTGACCTTCTGGACGAGTGGGTGCGGGACGTGTCGCGAGACCCTGGCCGACCTGAAGGCGGTCGCGGCCGGCGACCCCGCCGATCGGCCGGTCGTGCTGTCGGTGAACATCGAAGGTGATCCGGATCGCGCCGCGTCGGTCGCGCGCTCGCTCGGGATCGGTTACCGCACGCTGCTCGACACGAAGCAGACGGTGGGACGCCTGTACGACGTGTCGCACCTGCCGCTCACGCTGCTGCTCGATCGGGCGGGCGTCGTGCGCGGCGCGTGGTCGCGCGACCGCGTGGCCACGGACGAACTCCTCGCAGGCATCAGGGAGCTGCAACGGCAATGACCCGTCGATCCATCAGGGCTGCGCTCCGCAGCGCCAACGTCATCGCCGCGCTGGTGATCCTCGCGGTCTGGGCGGGCATCGCCCTCGCCGCCGAGCCGGCGGCGGAGTTCAAGAGCGTCGACCAGGACGTCCAGACACTCAAGAAACAGCTCGTCGACCTGAACAAGGACCTGTTCAAGCTCGAGGAGGAGCTGCTGTATCCGGCCAGCACGCAGGTGGCCGTCTTCCTGTCGGTCGACGTGGGGACATTCTTCGGTCTGGACTCCGTCACGCTCAAGCTCGATGACAAGGAGGTCGCCAACTACCTCTACACCGAGCGCGAAGTGCAGGCTCTGCACCGCGGCGGCGTGCAGCGCCTCTACCTCGGAAATCTAAAGGCGGGCGGACATGAGCTGGTGGCCTTCTTCACCGGCAAGGGTCCGCACGAGCGCGACTACCGCCGCGGCACGACGCTGCGGATCGACAAGGAGGTAGGCGCGAAATACGTCGAGCTCAAGATCAGCGACCGAGTGGCTTCGCTGCAGCCAGAGTTCGTAGTCAAGGTCTGGGAGTAGCGCGCCGCTGCGCGGCGCGCCTGCTCGAAGCCGGGACATGCGACCAGCGGCCACACTGAGGGTCACGGCATTTGCCACGGCGCTCACGGTCCTTGCAGCGCCGGCAGGCGCCGCAAAGGAGCCGCCGGCGGCCCAGCCGGGCCCGGTGCGCGACCTGCACTACGGCGACGTGCTGTTCCATTTCTACCAGGACGATTACTTCGACGCGGTCGTGCGTCTCGAGGCTTCGAGGGACTTCGGCCGGCTGCCACATCACGCGGGCGAAGCCGAACTGCTCGCCGGCGGGATGTACCTGTCCCTCGGTCTGCACGCCGAGGCGAACCGGATCTTCAATCGACTCCTGGCGGGACCCGTTCCGCAGGCGGCACGTGACCGGGCGCACTTCTACCTCGCGCGCATTGGCTACCAGCGCGGGTACTACGACGAGGCGGCCGCGAACCTGCGCCGCATCGAGGGCAGCCTGCCGGGCGATCTCGAGTCGGAGCGAAGGCTGCTCGCCTCCAACGTGCTGATGTCGCTCGGCCGCTTCGACCAGGCGGGGACGGCGCTCGCGGGCTGGGACGACGGCTCCGCGTGGTCGAACTATGCGCGTTTCAACCTGGGCGTGGCGCTGATTCGCTCGGGGGCGCCCGCCAGCGGCAAGCCGCTGCTCGAGGCCGTGGGTGCCGCGCCCGCGTTTACTGAAGAGGAGCGGTCGCTTCGCGACCGCGCCAACCTCGCGCTCGGATTCCTCCTGCTCCAGGAACGTGCCGGCGAGCAGGCAGTCGCCGTGCTGAACCGCGTGCGACTCGACGGTCCGTTCACGAACCGGGCGCTCCTTGGCCTGGGCTGGGCCGAGTCCGATGCGGGGCGCGCCGAGCGCGCGCTCGTGCCCTGGCTCGAGCTGCGCGGGCGCCCGCTGCTCGACTCCGCCGTGCAGGAGTCGTTCCTCGCCGTGCCGTACGCCTACGCACAGCTCGCCTCGAGCGGGGAGGCGGCTACGCGGTATCGCCAGGCCGTCCAGGCCTTTGCCAACGAAGGCCGACGCATCGATGATTCGATACGTGCGATCCGCCGTGGCGGGTTCCTGGATTCGATACTGGCGGCGGCCCCGCGCGACGGCGATGCCGGCTGGTTCTGGCAGCTCTCGCAAGTGCCGGACGCGCCTCACACCCGCTATGTCTACCACCTGCTCGCCTCGCACGAGTTCCAGGAAGGCCTCAAGAACTACCGCGACCTGCGCATCATGCAGGTCAATCTCGAGCGCTGGCATCAATCGCTCGCGTCCTTCGACGACATGATCACCGCGCGCGAGCGCGCGACCGCGGAACGCGAGCCGCGGAAGCAGGACATGCTGGCGAGCGTCGACGTCGAAGCCCTTGCCGGCCAGCAGGGAGCCGCCGTGGCCCGGCTCGACGCGATCGCCGCGGCACGCGACGTCGCCGGGCTCGCCACCGAAACGGAAGGCCGGCAATGGCAGGAGCTCGAGGCGATCGATCGGAGGCTGGCCGCGCTGCCCCCGGGACCGCAGCAGGAGGCGATCGCCGAGCGTGTCCGCATCCTGCGCGGGAGCCTGCTCTGGCAGATGGATGCCGGATACAAGCAGCGGCTGCAGCAGACCAGGCACAGCCTCGACGAGGTGGCCAGGTTGGTCGCAGAGGCGCGCGGGCGGGTCGGGCGGGCGCATGAGGCGAGTGACGGCGCGCGGCTCGACACCGCAGGTTTTTCCGCCAGGATCGGGGAGCTGCGCAGCCGGATCGCCGATATCGCGCCGCGGATCGAGGCGGCGACGATTCGCCAGGAGACCGTGCTGGCGGAGCTCGCCGTCGCCGAGCTCGAGGCGCAGAAGAAGCGGCTGGCGTCCTATGCGACCCAGGCGCAGTTCGCGCTGGCGTCGATCTATGACAGCGCGACCGCGAGGAGCAAGCCGTGAGGCGAAGCGTCCTGGTCGCGGTCGTCGCGGGCGTGGCGTTCGGCGCGGCGCCTGCGTTCGCGAAGAAAAAGGTCAAGGAGCCGCCGACGCTGGCCGAGCTCGGGGAACGCAGTGTCGAGGTCGCGCAGTCCGAACCGGTGGCGGCGAACGCCGAGCTCGCGGCCGACACCTATCGCGAGTTTCTGCAGATCCAGGGTGCAGACCCGCGAATGCGGGCACAGGCGTTGCGGCGACTGGGCGATCTGCGCCTCGCTGCAGCCGACGCCCTGCGCGCACAGGACGAGGGCTCCGCCGGCGCCGTCACAGTCGGGCGTGAAGCAATCGAGGCCTACCAGCGGCTGCTCGCGGAATACCCCGAGCACGCGGCGGACGGCGTCGTGCTTTACCAGCTTGCCCGGGCCTGGGACGGCGTCGGCGAACCAGACCAGGCGCTCGGCACCCTCGATCGACTCGTGAAGGACTACCCCGGTAGCGAGTACTTCGAAGAGGCGCAGTTCCGGCGCGGCGAGATCTTCTTCAGCGCGAAGCGGTACCACGACGCGGAGCAGGCCTACGCGTCGGTGCTCGGTCGCCGCTCCGATTCGCAATTCGCGGTGCAGGCGCTCTACAAGCACGGCTGGTCGCTGTTCAAGCAGACCCGCGAAGCCGAGGCTTCGACGTCGTTTCTCCGCCTGCTCGATCGGTTGCTCGTCCACGACGGCCGCCTGCGGCCCGCGGACGCACTGTCGCGGGCGGAAGCGGAGCTGGTGGACGACACGACGCGCGCGCTCAGCATCGGGTTCGCGAGCGCCGACGGCGTCGACACCTTGCAAGAAGCGCTCGAACGCCGTGGTCCGGCGGCATACGAATCCCGACTCTATGCGGCGCTCGGCGATCTGTACCTCGAGAAGGAGCGCTACCAGGACGCGGCCGCGGCGTACCGCTCCTATGCCAAGCGGCAGCCCATGGACGTCGAGGCGCCGTTGCTGCTGGTGCGCGCGACCGAGGCTTATGCACGCGGCGGCTTCACCGCGCTGGTGCTGGACGGCAAGCGCGAACTGGTCGCCGGCTATGGCCCGAAGAGCGCGTTCTGGCAGGCGAACCGCGCGAACCTCGACCCTCGAGTGAGCGCCGCGGTGCGTGCGAACCTGCTCGACCTCGCGCGCCACCACCACGCGCTCGCGCAGGCGGGCGGCTCGACCGAAGACCGCAACGCCGCGGTGCGCTGGTACCAGGACTTCCTCGCCGGCTTCGACGATTCGCCCGAAGCGCCGGCGACGCGGCTGCTGCTCGCCGACCTGCTGTTCGAGGGACAGCGCTACGCGGAGGCCGCGGCGGAGTACGAGTGGGCGGCGTACGGCTACGCCGCCAATCCCGGCGCGGCGCGCGCGGGCTACGCCGCGCTCGTCGCCTACGAGAAGGCGGAACCCGGGATGTCCGTGGAAGGCCGCGCGGCCTGGCAGGCGAAGGCGGTCGACTCCGCGATCCGTTACGCGGACACCTTCCCCACCGAGCCGCAGGTGCCCGCGGTGCTGACCCGGACGGCGCGGAGCCTCTTCGACGGCGGCGACCGCGTCCGCGCCGAATCGGTCGCGCAGCGGATCCTGGCGCTCGGGCCACGCGCCGAGCCCGCGCAGCAGCGGGTTGCGTGGACCGTGCTCGCGCACACCTGGTTCGACGGCGCGCGCTACGCGGAGGCGGAGCGCGCGTTCCGCGAGCTCGACGCGCGTATCCCGCCCGGCGATCCGGAGCGCGCCGAGGTCCGCGAGCGGCTGGCCGCGTCGGTTTACCGCCAGGCCGAGGCCCGCCAGGCGGCGGGCGACGTCGAAGGCGCGATCAACGAGTTCCTGCGCGTCGCGAGCGTCGTGCCCGACTCCACGATCCGCGCGAAGGCCGAGTTCGACGCGGCGACCCTGCTGCTCAACGCCCAGCAATGGGAGCGCGCCGCGCAGGTGCTCGAGACCTTCCGCGCCGGCCATCCGCAGCACGAGCTCGCGTCCGACGCGACGCGCAAGCTCGCGGTCGCCTATCTCGAGGCCGGGCGCACGCAGCAGGCCGCGATCGAGCTCGAGCGCGTCGCGGGGCGCGACGGCGAGGACGGCGAGATCCGCCGGACCGCGCTCTGGCAGGCGGCGGAGCTCTACGCCGGGGCCAGCGACCGCGCGGCCGCGGCGCGCGCGTATGCGGCGTACGTCGAGCGTTACCCGGCGCCGTACGCGGCTGCGATCGATGCGCGGCAGGCGCTCGCCGACCTGGCCCGCGACTCCGGGGATGCGGCCGGACGCCGGCGCTGGCTCGAGGAGCTGGTCACGGCCGACGCGGCCGCCGGCGCCCAGCGCACCGATCGCAGCCGCCATCTCGCCGCGCACGGCGCGCTCGAGCTCGCGCGGCCGCACGACGATCTCGCGCGCGCGATCAGGCTGACCGTCCCGCTGGATCGCTCGCTGCTCGCGAAGAAGACCGCAACCGAACAGGCGCTCGCCGGTTATTCACGTGCTTCGCAGTACGGGATCGGCGAGGTCACGACCGCGGCGGGTTGGGCGATGGCCGACCTGTATCGCGATCTCGGCAAGTCGCTGCTCGACTCCGAGCGGCCGCCGGGTCTCTCGCCGGATGAGCGCGAGGCCTACGACGTGCTGCTCGAGGAACAGGCGTTCCCGTTCGAGGAAAAGGCGATCGAGATCCACGAGAGCAACGCGCGGCGCGCGGCGGACGGCGTATTACGACGAATGGGTGCGCAAGAGCTACGCGGCGCTCGCGCAGCTGAAGCCCGCGCGTTACGCACGCACGGAGCTCGATCCCGAATCGGCCGCACCGACGGTTCCCGATGCTGCCGCGTCCGCCGCAGGGAACCCGGTGCCGCCGGACGTCGCGGCGCAGCTCGAAGTGGCACGCGCGTCGCTCGCGGCCGGCCGTGACGAGGAGGCCGTCGGAGAGCTCAATGCGGCCCTGGGCCAGTACTCGGCGAGTGCCGAGGGACACAACCGGCTCGGTATCGCGTACCGGCGGCTCGGGCGGATGGCCGAGGCCCGGGGCGCCTACGAGCGCGCGATCGCGGCGGACCCGTCGATGCCGGCGCCGCACCGCAATCTCGCGGTGCTGCTCGACCTGTACCTCGCGCAGCCAGCCGCCGCGCTCGAGCGGTACGAGCAATACCAGCGGCTGGCCGGCGGTGCCGATCCGGAAGCGGCCGCGTGGCTCGCGGAGCTGCGCACCCGGATGAACCAGACTCAACGTACCGCGGAGGCGCAGCGATGAGCGCGACCCGCGCACCAGGCACCGTGCTGCGCGCCATCGTGTGGCTGCTCGTCGTGCCCGCATTTGCGCTCGGCGTCGTGTGCGCAGCCGAGCCCGCTCCGCCCACCGCCCCGGTCGCGCCCGACGACACACCCGCCGCGACGCCGCCGGACGGGGGGCAACCGGTCGCGGCGAGCGTCGCCACCGCGTCCACCGACCGGGCCATGGATCACCTGAGGCTCGATTCGACCGCGATCACCGGCAACCGCGAGCTGCCCAAGGTGATGAGCATCGTCCCGTGGAAGGCCGGGGAACCCCCGGAAGGCCCCGACCGCCCGATGGGCAGCCTGATCGAGGAGCTGCTCGCGCCGCTGGATCGTGCCGAATTCCGGAGGGAGATCACGTATTACCGCGACCTGACGTCGCAGAGTAGTGCCAGTGACGCGCAGGCCGCCGGTCCGCCGGCGGCCGCCGTCATGCCCGAGCGCCACCGGTCCCACCCGTCCAGCCCACCTGGAGCGTCCATCCCATGAATTCCTTCGACATGATCGTCAACTTCTTCAAGCAGGGCGGGGCGTTCCTGTACCCGATCGCGGCGGTGTTCGCGCTCGGCATCGGCGTCGCCATCGAGCGGTTCATCTATCTCACCCTCGTGGCCCGCGGCAATCGTCGCCTGTGGTCGCAGCTCGCGCCGCAGATCCAGGCAGGCAACTACCGCAAGGCGATGGAAATCGCCGACCGCACCGGTTCCGCGCTGTCGACGATCATGAAGTACGGCATCTCGCGCATGGCGACCGCGCAGCGCCACGAGGACATCGAGCGGGCCATGGGCGAGAGCCTGATCGAGGTCGTGCAGCGGATCGAGAAGCGAACGAATCATCTCGCGTCGCTCGCGAACATCGGCATGCTGATGGGCCTGTTCGGCACCGTGGTCGGCCTGATCAGCGCGTTCGCCGCGGTCGCGAATGTCAACCCGGCGGAGCGCACGAGCCTGCTGTCGGCGAGCATCTCGGTCGCGATGAACAACACCGCGCTCGGCCTCGGGCTTGCGATCTCGCTGCTGCTCGCGCACATGTACCTCGAGAGCAGGACCACCGCGCTCGTGAACGGCCTCGAGATGGCGGCGATGAAGTTCCTGAACTCGGTAGCGGAGCGTCGCAGCGCGTCGCAGCAGCCGCTGACGCCCGGCCAGGTCGCGACGCAGCTCGGCGCGCCGGCCGGCCACGCGCCGCGCGCGGCCCACCGCGCATGAAATCGTCGTCGCCGTTCGCGTACGGCCTGCTGCGCAACCACGCGCGGCATCAAGGCCGCCGGGACCTCACGATCATCCCGATGCTTGACGTGATGGTGATCCTCGCGTTCTTCCTCATCTTCACCGCGGTGTTCTCGCGGACCAGCATTCTCGAGCTGCATCTTCCGGGCCCGAACCTGCCGTCCGAGGCCACGCCCCGGACGCTCGAGCTCGAGGTGATCCTGCGCCGCGCGGGCCTCCAGGTCGCCGACCGCAACGTCGGCGTGCTGCAGACGATCCCGGCGACCACGGCGGGGCAGGACGTCGTGCAGCTTTCGCAGTACCTCGAGCAGGTGAAGAGCCGCTTCCCGGACATGGCGCATGCGACGCTGCTGGTCGCAAACGACGTCGACTACGACACGATCGTCCAGGTCATGGACGCGGTCAGCGTCCGCCAGCGCATGGACGGTCGCAGGCTCGTGCGCACCGAGCTCTTCCCGCAGATCGCGCTCGGGGACGCGCCCACGTGATCCGCGCCGGCCTTCTGCGCGATGCGCGGCACGGGAAGGTCGGCGGCGGCCACGGGCCGCTCATGCTCGTGCCGATGATCGACATCCTCACGATCCTCGTCGTCTACCTGCTCGTGCACGCGGCCGACGCCGAGCTGCTCGCGAACCCGCGCAACGTCACGATGCCGATGTCCGTGTCGGAGCTGAAGCCCCGCGATGCGACCGTGATCACCGTCGCCCGGGACATGCTGTACGTCAACGGCGAGGAGGTCGTCTCCGTGGCCGAGGTCGCCGCGAGCTCGGAGCCCGTCGTCGAGTCACTGCGCGTGAAGCTGCGCAAGCAGGCCAGGAGCCTGCTGGGTGCCGGGGCGGAGGAGCGCGAGATCACCGTGATCGCCGACAAGTCGCTGCTGTACCCGGTGCTGCGACGGATCGTCGCAAGCTGCGCGGCGGCGGAGTACACCAAGGTGTCGCTCGCCGTCGTCGAGCGCGAGCAGGCGCTCGCGCGCCTGCCGGGCGCCTGAGAGGACGACGCATGTCCGCCGTCGCGCTGTATCGCGACTACGAGCTGCCCTGGACGCCGTCCGAGGAAGAGCAGCGGCGGCTGCGGCGCGTGCTGGGCGCGGTGCTCGGGCTCTTCATCGCGTTCGGCGTGATCATTCCGTTCCTGCCCGAGCCGCCGAAGAGCGCGGTACCGCCAGTCGTGCCGGAACGGGTCGTCGAGTTCCTCCTCGAGCGACCCAAGCCCAAACCCAAGCCGCCGCCGCCCAAGGTCGAGACGCCGAAACCGGTCGAGTTGCCAAAGCCCGAGACGCCGGTCGTGAAGCCGCCACCCGAGCCGAAGCCGCAGCCGAGGCCGGATCCGAAGCCAAGGCCGGACCCGAAACAGAAGGCGGCGAGCAGCGGCCTGCTGGCAATGTCGCAGCAGCTGGCGGAGCTTCGCCAGCTCGACGTCAACACGAAACCCGACCCGCAGGCGCGCAACGCCGGCCCCGGCGAGAAGACCCGCGTGGACCGTGCGCTGCTCACTGCCAGGGTGGGCGAGGGCAGCGGCGGAATCGCGGTGTCTGCGGTGAGCAGCGGGTTCGGTGGCGGTGCGACGGGTCTCAAGGGGCACGATACCGCGACGGTCGCGGCGCCTCCCTCGGCCGCGCCGGCCGCGAACGAGGTCGAGCGCAGCGGCCGCAGCACGAAGGCTTCGCGAACTCGCGAGGAGATCGAGCTGGTCTTCGACAGGAACAAGTCGGCGATCTACGCGCTCTACAGCCGGGCGCTGCGCGACAAGCCGGCGCTGCAGGGGAAGGTCGTGCTGGAGGTGACGATCGCGCCCTCTGGCGAGGTGACGGACTGCCGGGTGGTGTCGAGCGAGCTCGCCGACCCGGAGCTCGAGCGCAAGCTCGTCGCGCGCGTGCGGATGTTCCGCTTCGAGGCGCGCGACGTCGCGGTCATGACGACGACCAAGCCGATCGAGTTCTTCCCGGCCTAGGAATATGTCCGGGGCTGCGTCCTCGAGCCCTGGATAAATGTCGACCAGTTCACGCGCTCCGGCGTAGCCGTTCCCGATCGTCCGGGTGCTCACGGCCTGAGTTGCACTCCCGATGCGCCATAACGAGGGCGCTGCGCTGCATTGAGTCAAACATCCGCGCTCGCGACGACCTCGTGTCGCGCAATGTGTGCGCCGGGTCACACCCGCAGTCCGCTATAGTCGCGCCGCGATTCAGACAAGGGCAAAGCCATCGAAAGGTGGCGACGCAAAGTCTCCGGTCTAAAGGGCCACAAGCCCCAGGATAGCGGGACCGCCGGAATCCAGTCCGACGCTCGGGCTGTCTCGGTGCACCTTGTCTGCGGGATCGCGGAGTGAGTGCAGCGAGGACCCGACCGATGCTTAGGACCTTCCGGACTGTCGTGCTCACCGTGCTGATCTGGGTCTGCTGCGGGCCGTCCTGGGCACTGGACAGCGACCGCGAGCAGATGAAGGGACTGGACGAGCAGGTCCAGGAGGTCAAGTCGGACGTCCTCGGCATCTCCGCCGAGTTGAGCCGGCTGGAGGAGAAGCTCCTCTACCCGTCCAACACCCAGGTCGCGGTCTTCATCGCCCTCGCCGAGGGCGATGCGATGCGCCTGGATGCCGTGCAGATCCAGATCGACGGCCAGCTGGTCGCGCATTACATCTACAGCTTCAAGGAGCTGGATGCCCTGAAGAACGGCGGGGTGCAGCGCGTCTACGCCGGCAACGTCACCACGGGCGAGCACAAGATCGACGTTGCCGTCACCGGGAAGCTCCAGGGCGGCAGCGACTACCACCAGACCGGGAGCTTCGCCTTCCGCAAGGGCGTCGAGCCGAAGCTGGTCGGACTGACGCTCGCGGGACCCGACTCGGGCCGGCCCGCGATCGAGATCGGAGACTGGTAAATGCCTCGCCGGGCACCCGTGCGGTTGCTCGCCTTCGGTCTGGCTGCGTCGCTCGCGGCCGGGCCGTCCCCGGGCAGTGATCTGAAGGACCTCTACTTCGGGGAGGCGCTCTTTCACGCCGACCAGGGTCACTACTTCGACGCGCTGCAGCGCCTCGACACCGAGCTCGGCCAGTATCACGGGCTCGACGAGCCCCAGTACGACTCGCTGCACTACCACATCGGCGCAGCGGAGTTCGACGTCGGTGACTTCGAGCTCAACTACCGCATGCACCATCGCGCCGGCCGCGCGATCCGTGCCGTGCTGGAAGGCAACGTCGACGAGGCCGTGCGCAACGAGGCGGCGTTCCGCCTGGCCCGCATTCACTTCCAGAAGGACCAGCCCGAGGACGCGCTGCACGCGCTGCAGAGGATCGAGGGCGAGGTGCCGGACGACGATTGCCGACGAGGTCGAGTTCCTGCGCGCCAACGTCTACATGGCGCTCGGGCGTCCCGCCGACGCCGTGGAGGTCCTGAGCCGTCTGCAGCGCGCGGAGAGCCTGACCGGTTTCGCGGCATACAACCTCGGGATCGCGCTGCTGCAGGATGGCCGGGCACCGGAGGCCATCGAGCAGCTCGACCGCGCGGGACGAGTTGCGAGCGGCGAACGCGGAGCCGAGGCGATTCGCGACAAGGCGAACCTGATACTCGGAACGATGCTGTTCGAGTCGGCCGAGTATCAGCGCGCCTACCAGTCCCTCGACCGCGTGCGACTCGAAGGGCCGTTCTCAAACCAGGCGCTGCTGCGCGCGGGCTGGGCCGAAGTCTCGGCGGGGAACTTCGAACGCGCGCTCGTCCCCTGGAATATCCTCGCCAAGCGCGAAGTAACGGACGCCGCCGTTCAGGAGGCGTTGCTCGCCGCGCCGTTCGCCTACGGCAAGCTCGAGATACACGGCCGCGCGGCGCTCATGTACGGGCACGCTCTCGAGGCCTACACCAGCGAGCTCGACAGGGTCGACGCCTCGATCGACAGCATCCGCAAGGGCAAGTTCCTGAAGGCGCTGCTGCGCGAGGAGCTCAAGCAGGACAGGGACTGGGTGATCCGGCTGCGCACACTGCCGGAGACGCCCGAGACCTACTACCTGATGGCCCTGATGGCCTCGCACGACTTCCAGACGGCGCTCTCGAACTACCTCGATCTCGAGGACCTGCGCACGCGGCTGGTCTCGTGGCAGACGAACTTCGACGCCTTCGAGGACATGATCGAGCTTCGCAAACAGAACTATGACCCGCTGCTGCCCGAGGTCGACGCAGACTTCCGCGAGCTCGATTCGCAGATCCGCCTGCGCATGGAGCAGCGCGAGCACCTCGAGACGCGGCTGCAGGGCATGCTCACCGCGCCGCGCCCGGACCATCTCGCGACCGCGGACGAGCGGATCGTGTCCGAGCGCCTGGATCAGCTCGAGCAGCAACTCAGGAATCCCGCGAGTCCGGAGGAGCAGGCGCTGCAGCAGCGCATCGCTCGCGTCCGCGGCGCGCTCACCTGGCGCCTGCGGACGCAGTACCACGAGCGGCTGACCGAGGCGCACACGCATCTGAAGGAGCTGAACGTCGTCATCGCGGCGATGACCGAGCGGTATCAGAGCCTCGTCAGGACCCGACAGGCCGCCACGCACAGCTACGTCGGCTACGACGTTCCGATCACCCAGCTGCGCCGGCGCGTCGGCGAGGCGCTGCAGAAGGTAGACCGTTTGATGGCGCGCCAGGGGCACCTGCTCGAGACCGTCGCCATCAACGAGCTCAAGGCCCGCCGCGAGCGACTCGATACCTACCAGGCCCAGGCCCGCTTCGCCGTCGCGGACAGCTACGACCGCGCGGCGCGGCTGCAGGCTGGCGATGTGCAGCCGGCCGATGCCCAGCCACCCGCCGCGCAACCCGCCGGGGTGCCGCAATGATGCAAGCACGTCGCCTGGCGTACGTCCTGGGGCCGGCCCTGCTGGTGGCCGCCTGCGCGGATCAGCCCGCGCGGGGCACGCTTGCACAGCTGCATGACGTTGCGCCCGACGTCGAGGAAGTGACAGTCGAGCAGGGCCTCGAGACGGCCATGCAGAGCTACCGGCGTTACCTCGAGGAAACGCCGCGGACCCAAATGACGCCCGAAGCCATGCGGCGCCTCGCGGACCTGCAGATCGAGAAGCAGTTCGGCATCCGTGGGGACGGTGAGATCAAGGAAATGGCGGCGCCGGAGGAAGCCGACGCGGCGGTCGCGTCAACCGCGACGCCGGCCGCGACGGGTGTCGGAAGCCTTACCGAGTCGGACCGCGACTTCGAGGCGCGCGCGACGCAGGTGCAGGCCATTGCACAGGCGGGCGAAGACGCCGCCGCTCCGATCCCGCCCGGCGCGGCGGGCGAAGCGCCGCCGGCGGGCCCGCTCGAAGCCATCGCGCTCTACGACCGGCTGCTCGCCGAGTACCCGGACTACGAGCACAACGACCGCGTCGTCTACCAGAAGGCGCGTGCGTACGACGAGCTCGGGCGCACGGAAGAGGCCATGGAGACGATGGACCGCTTCGTGACGGAGTACCAGCACTCGTCGCATTACGACGAGGTGCAGTTCAGGCGCGCCGAGTTCTTCTTCACCCGCCGCAAGTTCCGCGACGCGGAAAACGCGTACCAGGCGATCATCGGCATGGGCGACTCCTCGTCGTACTACGAGCTGGCGCTCTACAAGCTCGGCTGGACGCTCTACAAGCAGGAGTTCTACGAGGAAGCGCAGCACCGGTTCATGGCGCTCCTCGATTACAAGGTCTCGATCGGCTACGACTTCGACGCGGCGCACGACGAGGACGAGGAGCGGCGCATCGCGGACACCTTCCGCGTCATCAGCCTGGGCTTCTCCAACCTCGGCGGTCCGGAAGTCGTGCAGGAATACTTCGCCGCCAACGGTGGTCGCAGCTACGAGGACAAGATCTACGCCAACCTCGGCGAGTTCTACCTCGCGAAGCTCCGCTACGACGACGCGGCGAAGACCTACAAGGCGTTCGTCGCGCTCAATCCGTTCCACCGTGCGTCGCCGCACTTCGGCATGCGGGTGGTGGAGATCTACGCCAAGGGCAACTTCCCGAAACTGGTGCTCGAGGCGAAGAAGGAGTTCGCGTCGAAGTACGGCCTGCAGGCCGAGTACTGGCGTCACTTCGACGTCAACGAGTCGCCGGAGGTGCTCAGCTACCTCAAGAGCAACCTGAAGGACCTCGCGAACCACCACCACGCGCAGTACCAGAACAAGGAGCTCGTGGCGGAGAAGCCCGCGAACTACGCGGAGGCGCTGCGCTGGTACCGCGAGTACCTGGCTTCCTTCCCGAAGGAGGCCGACACGCCGCCGATCAACTACCAGGTGGCCGACCTGCTGCTCGAGAACCAGGACTTCGCCCAGGCGGCGCAGGGAGTACGAGCGCACGGCGTACGAGTACCCGGTGCACCCGAAGTCGGCGGCGGCCGGGTATGCCGCGATCTTCGCGCACCGGCAGAACCTGAAGACCGCCCCCGAGGAACTGCAGACGACCGCGCGGACCGCGACCGTCGCGAGCTCGCTCAAGTTCGCCGACACGTTCCCCGAGCACGAACACGCCGCAGCCGTGCTCGGCGCGGCCGCGGACGACCTGTACGGGATGAAGGACTTCCGCGCCGGCGATCGCGGCGGCCCAGAAGCTCATCGACCGCTACGCGGCCGCCGCGCTCCCGATCCGGCGCTCGGCCTATACCGTCGTCGCGCATTCCTCGCTCGAGCTCGCCGAGTACCCGCAGGCGGAGCAGGCGTACCAGCAGGTGCTCGCGCTCACGCCGCCGGACGACGCGGGGCGCCAGGCGCTGGTCGACAACCTCGCGGCGTCGATCTACAAGCAGGGCGAGCAGGCAAACGCGCTGCAGGACTATCGGGCAGCCGCGGACCACTTCCTGCGCGTCAAGCAGGCGGCACCCACGTCGTCGATTCGTGCCGCCGCGGAGTACGACGCGGGCGCCGCGCTCATCCGTCTGCAGGACTGGACCGCGGCGGCCGGCGTGCTGGAGGCCTTCCGCAGCACCTATCCCGACCACGCATTGAACGGCGAAGCCACCAAGCAGATCGCGTCCGCGTATCAGCAGAACGGCGATCTGTCCAAGGCGGCCGGCGAGTACGAGCGCGTCGCCGCCGAGGCCAGCGACCCGAACCTGCGTGGCGAGGCACTGCTGCTCGCGGGCGAGCTGCACGAGCAGTCGAACTCGATGGCGCAGGCGCTGGCCGCGTACACCCGCTATGTCGAGCAGTTCCCGCGTCCGATCGACACGGCGGTGGAGACGCGCTTCAAGATCGCCGGGATGCACCAGGCGGCGCACGACGAGCCGCGGTACCACCAGGAGCTCGCAGCAGATCGTCCGCATCGACGCCGAGGCCGGAGCCGAGCGGACCAACCGCACGAGGACAGTCGCGGCCCGTTCCGCGCTGGTGCTGTCGGAGCAGCTCTATCGCCAGTTCGCGGAGGTGCAGCTGCGCCAGCCGTTCGAAGCGAGCCTCGCGGAGAAGAAGCGGCGCATGGACGCCGCGCTGGAGGCTTTCGGGCGGCTGGTCGACTACGAGATCGGCGACGTCACGGCGGCCGCGACCTTCTACATGGCGGAAACCTACATCGCATTCAGCCGCTCCCTGATGGCATCGGAGCGCCCCGCAGGGCTGCAGGCCGCCGAGCTCAAGGAATACGAGCTCGCGCTCGAGGACGAAGCGCTCCCGTTCGAGGAGCAGGCCATCGAAGTCCACGAGAAGAACATGGAGCTCATGCGCACCGGGATCTACAACGCCTGGATCGACAAGAGCCTCGCCAAGCTCGCGGAGCTCATGCCGGCGCGCTATGCAAAGGGCGAGCTCAGCAGCGGCTTCCTCGGATCCATCGAGCGATACGCCTACAGCGCGCCGATCCCGACGCCGCCCGCGCCCGCCGAAGGCGCAGGCGTGGAGACGGCGGCACCGCCCGCGGCGCCCGAGCCGGCAGAAGCGCCTGCGACCCCCGCCGAGACGCCGGCGGCGACGACGCAGGTCGAAGACGAGGCCGTGACCCGCGAGGTGACCCTTGCAACCGCACGATAGGAGTCGGGGCGTGCTTGCACCGCAGCGCGCGTCGCCGTGGCTCGCGGCGGCGCTGATCGTCGCCGCCTGTGTGACGCCGGCGGTGGCGGCGAAGCGTCCCCCGAAGGTCGAGATCACGCCCGACGCGACCGGGTTCACCGTGACGCAGGACGTCCGCATCGGCGGCGACGTGCGCGCCGACTACGACAACGCGCTGCGGCTGCTCGCGCAGCAGCAGTACGACCAGGGCATCGCGCTGCTCGTCAAGGTGACGGAAGCCGCGCCCGCCGCGATCGCGCCCCACATCGATCTCGGGATCGCCTACAGCCGGTCGGGAGATCTCGATCGCGCCGAGGCGAGTCTCCAGAACGCGCTCGCGATCAATCCCGACCACCCGATCGCGAACAACGAGCTCGGCATGGTCTATCGCAGGAAGGGCCGGTTTGCAGACGCACGCGCGAGCTATGAGAAGGCCTTGGCAGTTTCGCCATCCTTCCATTTTGCGCATCGCAACCTCGCCATACTTTGCGACCTGTACCTGATGGATCTCGGCTGCGCGCTCACGCATTACGAGGCGTACAGCCAGGCGGTTCCGGACGACCAGGAGGCGGTGAAGTGGATCGCCGACCTCCGCAACAGGACGGGCCGATAGGAGGACGCATGCGGTACAGGACCCTCTTCCTCTCGATGCTGCTCGCCTCCGCAACCTGCGGAGCGGACGACGTGCCCGCGGGCGAGCCGATGGCGAGCGCAGCGCCGGTCAAGCCCGCGCAGAGCGAGCCCGCGCAGGCGAAGCCGGCGCCGGGCAAGACCGAGGGCGGCGACAAGGCGCTTTCGGGCATGTCCATCCTGGGCAACCAGGAGGCGCCCAAGTCGCTGGTCATCGTGCCCTGGAAGAGCTCGGTGATGGGCGACACGCTCGGTCTTTCAGAGCAGCTCGACGACTCGCGGCGGCCCGTCGACAAGCAGGTCTTCATGCGCGAGCTCGGGTACTACGAGATCAGGTCGGCATCGAAGTGATGATTCTGTTCGTTTGTCATGTTCCGTTGAGGATCGTTTTCGCAATGCTGAGTTGCTACGTTCAAGAGGATTCGAACCGTGGACATCTTTTATTCAATCGTCAAATTCTTCGTCCAGGGCGGCCCTTTCATGTTCCCGATCCTGCTCGTGGCAGCAGTCGGGACCGCGATCGCGGTCGAGCGCTACATCACGCTCACGCAGGCAGGGCGTCAAGAACCGCAACGCGTGGGCGCGGTTCGAGCCGGCCCTGATGAAGGGCGAGTTCGACAAGGCCCGGGAGATGACCGGCAAGGACGACACTGCCATTTCCCGGCTGCTCGGCATCGGGCTGGCCCTGCAGGGCACCGTGCGGCGCCGCGACGACGTCGAGAAGGCCATGGAAGAGAGCATGATGGAGACGATCCCGCAGCTCCAGAAGCGCACGCACTACCTGGCGACGTTCGCGAATCTCGCGACGCTGCTCGGGCTGCTGGGCACCGTCAGCGGTCTGATCCACGCGTTCGCCGCGGTCGCGACCGTGAATCCGGCGGAGAAGGCCAACCTGCTGTCGGCGAGCATCTCGGAGGCCATGAACTGCACGGCCTTCGGCCTGATGACCGCGGTGCCGCTGCTGTTCGTGCACGCCCTGCTGCAGACCAAGACCACCGAGCTCATCGACGGCCTCGAGACGGCCTCGGTCAAGTTCCTGAACGCCCTTGCGACGCGTCAGGCGGCCCGGGTCAGCCATCTCGGCCTCGCGAAGGCCGGCTGAGGATCGCCCATGCGCCACAGATACGACGCGTCGCCCCCGTAAGCCGGCCGAGCTGCTGCTCGTGCCGATGATCGACATCTTCACGGTGCTGGTCACGTTCCTGCTGATGACCGCGGTGTTCTCGCGCATCACGATCCTCGAGCTCGATCTGCCGAGCGCCTCGGGCGGGCCGACGGTCACCGAGCCGGAGTTCCGGCTCGAGGTGATCCTCCGCGAGGAAGGCTTCGAGCTCGACCAACGGCACCGCGGTGATCGCCGCGGTCCCGAAGGTCGGCGGGAAGTACGACCTGAAGGCGCTGCTCCGAGCTCGCGCTGTCGCTCAAGCGCGACCATCCGGACGTCGACGACGCCTCGGTGCTGCTCGAGCCGGAGATCGCGTACGACGACCTGATCCAGGTGATGGACACGATCCGCAGCGTCGAGAAGCCGGCGGTCGCCGCCATCGGTGAGCAGGACCAGAGCCGTTCGTCCACGGACGGCGAAGTGCCGGGCGAAGCGCGGCCCGACGAGGGTGGCGCTCTTCACCGACATCGCGGTGGGAGACGCGCCATGACGGTCTCACGTTCGAGCGGCGCCGGTGGCGCATGCGGCGTCATCACTGGAGGGATGCTCATATGAGTCGCTGGAACCGTGGCAGCAGAGACCACCATCTGCATCACCGCGAGGATGCCGAGCTCAACCTGATTCCGCTGATCGACATCCTGTCGGTGATGGTGGCGTTCCTGCTCGTGTACTCCACGGACGTGGAGGTCGTGCAGAACTCGAAGGGCGTCGAGATCCCGCAGTCGACCGCGGAGGCGCTGCCGAAGCAGTCCGTGGTCGTGATGATCACGAGGGATCAGCTCTTCGTGCAGGGCGAGCTGGTGGCGAGCATCGCGGAGATCCGCGATCCCGCGACGCAGGTGATCGAACGGCTGCAGGCCGTGCTCTCCCGCCCGCTGCTCGGAGTCGACCCTGCCGCGCAGGAAGAGGCCCTGGCCTCGCGCGAGATCACGGTCGTGGCCGACAAGTCGCTGCCGTATGACGTGGTGAAGAAGGTGATGACGACCTGCACCGCTGCCGCCTACGGCAGGATCTCGCTGGCGGTCCTGGAGAAGGAGAAGCCGGTCAGCCTCGCCGGCTTGAATCCGGCCTAGGGTCTGTAGTCGACGCGTACTGCACCACTCATTTCAGCCCAGGTAGTTTCATGGAATCCGTAACAACCCAGGACAGCCAGGCGCTCCTCCCGCAGCTCGCGCAAGCCCGCGAGAAGCTCGACGGCCTCGTGCGCGACCTGCGCACGATCGACGCGGAGCTCGAGGCGCTGTCGACCGAGCGCAGGCAGCATCGCCTGCTGAACGATGCGTGCGGCGCGCTCGAGGAGCTTCGCGAGACCGGCGGGGCGGAGCTCTTCTGGGGCGAGCGTGCGGCGGGCGCAGGCGAGGATCACATCCGCGGCGCACGCGGCCGCGTGGAGGCCTTCCAGAAGCGCGTCGGCGAGATCGAGGATCGCCGCCATGCCCTCGTGGAGGAGATCAGGCAGCAGGAGTACCAGGCCGGCGTGCTCGAGGACGATCTCTTCGAGGCGCAGGAAGAGGAGGAGCTGCAGAAGCTCGACTGGATCATCGAGCGGGAGCTCGGCGAGCTGCCGTCGCGCGAGCTGGTCATGCCGTGGACGCGCCGCGGCGAGGAAGACCGGCGGTTCCGCAAGTCGCTCGCGATGTCGCTGCTGGTCTGCCTGCTGCTCGCGGTCGTGTTCCCGATGATCGATCTGCCGCTGCCCAAGCCGGACGAGTTGATCGAGGTGCCGGACCGCGTCGTGCGCATGATGATGAAGGAGCGGCCGCGGCCGCCCGCGCCGCCGCGCGAGGAACTGACAGCCGCAGCCGCAGGAGGAGCAGGTCGCGCAGAAGCCCGTCGAGAAGCAGGTGCCGCGCAAGCCCGTCGAACGTGACGTGAAGGAACCGGAACCGGTCGAGGTGGCGGCGGCGGAGCCGGAGCCGGAACAGGGAATCCTCGCTTTCCGCGAGAAGCTGGCCGCATTCAAGGAGGCGCGGGTCACCGACCGGATCGGCCTGAAATCGCGCATCAACGATGCGGATGAAGCCTCGGCCGGGCGGCCCGAGCGCTCGATGCTGACCAGCAATGCGCCGGGGTCGAGCGGCGGCATCAATCTGGCCGCGCTGAGCCGCAATGCCGGCGGCGGCGGTGGCGGCGGCGGCGGCGCTGGGATGAAGGGCGTCCAGGTCGGACGCGCCACCAGCTCGATCGGCGGCGTCGGCACGGCGGACCGGCCGCTCGCCAGCGGCGCGAGGGCGTCGCGCACCGACGAGGAGATCCAGATCGTGTTCGACCGCTACAAGGCGGCGCTGTACCGGCTCTACAACCGCGAGCTGCGCAAGGATCCGAGCCTGCGCGGGCAGATGGTGCTGCGCCTGACGATCGAGCCGGACGGCCGCGTGTCGCTGTGCCAGCTGCAGGCCTCGGACATGAATGCGCCGGAGCTGTCCGCGCAGGTCGTGGACCGCGTGCGGGCGATCAACTTCGGCGCGAAGGACGTGGACGCGATCACGATCCTGTATCCGATCGACTTCCTGCCGGCCGCGTGACGCGGCCGGTCCGGGCGTGAACGGCATTGAGCAGAGGAGTCTTGACGACCTGAGCTGACGACACAGAACTCGACGCGATTTTGACAAAGGCAAAGCCATCGAAAGGTGGCTACGCAAAGTCACCGGTCTAACGGACCTCGCGGAAATTCGGCTCAGAGCCGAATTTCCAGCCAGGCCCCAGGACAGCGGGACCGCCGGAATCCAGCCCGATACGCGGGCTGTCCTCGGTCCCTGACGCGTGACATCGCACGGTGAGTGGAACGAGGGCGTACATGACTTACAGCGATGCAATCAGTGCGAGGACGGGCGGCAGCCGGATGCGGATCCGGCTGCTCGCTTTCGTGCTGTTGCTGGGCGCGGCGCTTCGCGGCTCGCGCGGACGATTGCTCCGCCTACCCGGGCGGCGTGCTCGATGGCTTTGCCGGCACCCCCGCTCCCACGCAACATCAAGATCGACACGAATTGCACGCTCAGGAATTACCCGGGGGGATGAGCACCAACTTCGCCTTCGACAACAACGACCCCGACGTCCTATCTCGTCATCTTCGACAATGTCCGCCACACCGGCCAGATGGCGTGCAACGCCGTCGCCGGCCACGCCATCTGGTTTACCAACGGATCGTCAACCGGCATCCATGAGGGCTGTCAGAACCTTTTCATCCCCGTAGAGAAGATCGACAAGCAGAACCCGGGGCCGCTACGCCACGGTCGGGCGTGCCCTTCACCTACCAGCTCACGATTCCGATCCTGTTCGCCCCGTTCCCGTTCCCCGGCACCGTCATCAACGACAGCGGCTCGCTCAACGACCTGCACCACGTCGTTGTCACGGACGATCTCAACGCGACGGGCGCGGTGCTCTCCTACGTGAGCCACGCCATCACCTGGAAGGACACCGGGACGCCCGTGCCACATGCCTTCTCCAACGCGGGCGGACTGCTCACCTTCGATTTTGGCGACCTCATCATCCCGGCCGGGCGTCAATTCGTCATCGAGATTACGGTCGTTGCCGACGACACGCCGGCGAATGCTATCGGCACACAGTTCGTCAACACCGCCAAGTGGAGCTTCGGGCGGCTCATCAACGGCGTGTTCCACGAGCCCCTACCGGGCGAGTGGGGCGTCACACCGCCGATGACGATCGTTGCGCCGAAGCTCGTGGTCGACAAGACCGGCCCGGCGACGATGAACCTGGGCGAGACCGGTCAGTTCGCGATCGACGTTCTGAACTCCGGGCTCTCGGACGCCTGGAACGTGACGCTCCGTGACCGCCTGCCGAACGGACCCACCGGCGGCATGTGCGACATGACGCCTGTGATCTCGAGCGTCACGCTCGCCGGCAACCCGCTCACGCAGGGGACGCACTACACGCTCGCCTACACCGGCGCGCCCAACTGCGAGCTCACGCTCACGCTGACCGACGCCGCCGGGTCGATCGGGCCCAGTGAGCATCTGATCGTCAGTTACCAGACGGAGCTCGACGCCGATACACAGAACGGCGTCAGCCTCACCAACGTCGCCGGGGCCACCGAGTGGTTCAACGGCGACAGCAGCAATGCCAACCGGATCGCCTTCACGCGCACGCTGACCAACGGCACGGTCGGCACGCTCGATCACGAGGATGCGCACACCGTGTCGGCGCTGCTCTCGGGATACTTCTTCGAGAAGACCGCCGCGAACCTCACCACCGGCGCGAATCCGACGGCGACGGCTGCC
The DNA here is from genome assembly GCA_963834855.1 of uncultured Gammaproteobacteria bacterium. Classification (GTDB taxonomy): domain Bacteria; phylum Pseudomonadota; class Gammaproteobacteria; order Steroidobacterales; family Steroidobacteraceae; genus DATJKD01. The sequence continues at coordinate 72,845 of CAWIDH010000006.1, forward strand.
GCGGGTCATACGCTCCGCTACACGCTGCGACTCCAGAGCGCCGATCCGCTCACGAACGTTCGCGTTTACGACGAGCTCGACACACTGAACGCATCGCCGGCCTTCGTGCCGGGCACGCTCACCCTCGTCGCGTATCCGGCGGGCGCCGACATCAGCAACACGAGCAGCACGGGTGGCGCCAAGGGCACCGGCGTCATCGACATCCGGAACCTGAGCGTCCCGGCCGGCGGCGAGATCCTGATCCAGTTCGATGTGACCCTGGCCTCGAGCCTCTCGAACGGCACCGTCGTTGCCAACCAGTCGGCGCTCCGTCTCACCGACGGCACGCCCTTCGCGTTGAGCGACGATCCCAACGTAAACGGCCGGGCCGATCCTCTCGTCGCGGGCGACGAGGATCCCACCCGCGTCGCGATCGTGCCGACGACGCTGGTGTTCGAGAAGACCGTGGCCAACGTGACCACCGGCGCGAACCCGGCGGCCGTAGCGAGCCCCGGCGATCGGTTGAGATATCGCCTGCGCCTCGAGAACCTCGCCGACTTCGAGTTGAGCGGCCTGACGCTGCGCGACGAGATCGATCGTCTGAACGCCGACCCGGCTTTCCAGCCCGGCACGCTCACGGTCGTCACGGTGCCGGCCGGCGCCGATGCGAGCAACACGAACGCCACCGGCGGTGCGAGCGGCACGGGCGTGCTGGACGTGCGCAATCTGACGCTCGCTCCGTCGGGCGGCACCGCAATCATCGAGTTCGAGGTGACGCTGGCGCCGATCATCGGCAACGGCACGAACGTGCTGAACCAGTCGCAGTTGCTGAATGGCGGTTCGGCGGTTATCGCGCTCTCCGATGACCCGAACATCAACGGTGCCGCCGACCCGAATATCGCCGGCGACGAGGACCCGACGCGGATCCGCATCGTGTCCGCATCCGCGTTCCGGGTGCAGAAGATCTCCACGGACATGACCGGCGATCCGGCCATCCTGCGTGCCGGCGAGACGCTGCGCTACACGATCACGGTCAGGAACACTCGGCATCGTCGGACGCGACCGGCGTCACGCTCCGCGACCAGATCCCGGTCAACACGGCCTACGTGGCCGGCAGCACCACCTTGAACGGCGCAGCCGGTCGCGGACGTCGGGGGCACCTCCCCGCTCGTCGCGGGCATGCTGATCAATTCGCCGCAGGATCCGACACCGGGCGCGATGCCGGCCGACCCATCGAGCGGGCCGGACACCGCCGCCACCATCACGTTCGACGTCGTCGTCGACCCGGACGCCATCGACGGCACGGTCATCTCGAACCAGGGCTTCGTGAGCGCAGTCGACATCGCGGATGTGCCGTCCGACGATCCCGCCACGCCGGTCCCCAATGACCCGACGCGCGACATCGTGGGCGACCTGCCGCTGCTCTTCGCGGCGAAGAGCGTCGTGCTGCTTCGGCGACCAGGGCACGCCGGGCGTCGTCGATCCGGGCGACGTGCTGCGCTACACGATCAGCGTGCAGAACTCGGGCACGATTGCCGCGACCGGCGTGGTGCTGCGCGACCCGGTGCCGGCGAACACGACCTATGTCGCGGACTCCACGCTGCTGAACGGGCTGCCGGTCGGCCAGCCGGACGGCGGCGCCTCGCCGCTCGCTGCGGGTATCGACGTGAGCTCCTCGGACCTGACGCCGCCGCTGCCCGGTGCGGGCGCCGGCACGGTCTCGCCGGGCGCCACCGCGGTGCTGCAGTTCGACCTGCGCGTCAACGACGGCGTCCCGACGGGGACGCTCATCAGCAACCAGGCGGTCGTCGAGACCGTCGAGGTGCCGAACCTGCTGACCGACGGTGACGGCAACCCCGCGACCGGACCCGAGCCCACGGTCGTGGTGGTCGGCGCGGGCCAGCAGCTCTCGATTACCAAGCAGGTCGCGGTGGTCGGCGGCGGACCCGCGGTGCCGGGCGCCGAGCTCGAGTACGTCGTGACCGTTACCAACATCGCGGCGGTGCCGGCCCTGTACGTCGTCATCACCGACGATCTCGATGCATCCCAGACCGGCTACCTCACCTACGTGGATCAGTCGGCGACGATGAACGGCGCGACCGCCGGCGTGAGCTTTGCCGGCACGACGATCACCGCCGACTACTCCACGGAGAACGGCGCGCTCGCGCCAGCTGCGACCGTGGTGCTGCGCTTCAGGGCCACCATCGCGGCGGGCCTCGCGATCGGCACGCGTGTCACCAACACCGCGGTCGTCAAGTGGAACAACCCGCCCCAGACGGCCACTGCGAGCGTCTCGATCGACATCGGCGGCATGCCGGGAGTCGGCATCCTGAACGGCAACGCGTGGCACGACACCGACTACGACGACACCCTGGATACGGCCGAGCGTCTGCTCGAGGGCTGGAGCGTCGATCTCTACCGCGACGGTGAGCTCGTGTTCTCGACCCTGACCGATGCGAGCGGCGCGTATCGCATCAGCGGCGTCGCGCCGAACTACGCGACGGGCGAAGCCTACGAGCTTCGGTTCCGCGCGCCCGGAGCGGTCGCCACGACCGCGGCGCTCGGTCGCGCGGCGTCGGACTTCACGAACTACATGCAGCGGATCTCCGACATCGTCGTGCCCGCGGGCGGCAACCTGCAGGGTCTCAACCTGCCGATCGACCCGAACGGCGTCGTCTACAACTCCGTCACGCGCTACGCCGATCGCCGGTGCGCGTCGTGACGCTGCTCAACGCGGGCAGCGGCGCCGCCCTGCCGGCGACCTGCTTCGACGATCCGGCGCACCAGGGCCAGGTCACGCTGGGGAACGGCTGGTACAAGTTCGAGATCAACTTCAGCGACCCGGCCTGCCCGAGCGGCGGCAATTACCTGATCGGCGTGACCGTGCCGGGCTCGGGCTACGTCGCCGGCTATTCGGAGTTCATCCCGCCGATCTCCGGTCCCGTCGACCGCGCCGTTCGCGGTGCCGTCCTGCCCGGCCAGCGCCAACGACGCGATCGCGGCCACGGCGCAGCACTGCGAGGCGCAACCGTCCGAGTTCGCGCCGGCGGCGGCGGTGCCGGCGCGCAGCGCCGGGACCAACCACCACGTGCACCTGACGCTCGACGGCAGCCAGCCGCCGGGCTCGAGCCAGCTCTTCAACAATCACCTGCCGCTCGATCCGGTGCTCGATGGGGCGGTCGCCATCAGCAAGACGACGCCGATGCTGAACGTCACGCGCGGCCAGCTGGTGCCCTACACCATCACGGTGCACAACCAGTTCGAAGTCGCGCTGCCGGACGTGACCATCGTCGACCGCTTCCCGGCGGGCTTCGTCTACGTCGAAGGCTCCGCGCGGCTCGACGGCGTGCCGGTGGAGCCGACGGTCGCCGGGCTCGAGCTCGCCTGGAGCGGGCTCACGCTGTCGGCCTCCGGCGAGCACACGCTCCTGATGCTGCTCGCCGTGGGCGGCGGCGTGACCGAGGGCGAATTCGTCAACCGTGCGCAGGTCGTGAACGGCCTGACGGGCAACGCGATGTCGGGCGAGGCGACCGCGACCGTGCGCGTCGTGCCGGATCCGACCTTCGACTGCACCGACGTGACGGGCAAGGTGTTCGACGACGCCAACCGCAACCGGATCCAGGACGGCGGCGAGCGCGGCCTCGCCGGCGTGCGTGTCGTGACCGCGCGCGGGCTGTCGGCGATCACGGACGCGCACGGCCGCTACCACATCACCTGCGCCATCACGCCGATGGAAGGCCGCGGCAGCAACTTCGTGCTCAAGCTCGACGACCGCACGCTGCCGAGCGGCTACCGGCCATCCACGGAACGGGCACTCGTCCAGCGCGCGACGCGTGGCAAGGCGCTCAAGTTCAATTTCGGCGCGTCCATCCATCGCGTCGTCGGGCTCGACATCGCCGATGCCGTGTTCGTGCCGGGCACCACCGAGATCCGCGGCCAGTGGCAGCCCCGGCTGCAGCTGCTGCTCGACGAGCTCACGAAGGCTCCGGCCGTGCTGCGTCTCTCGTATCTCGCCGACGTCGAGGACGCGGACCTGGTCGAGAAGCGCGTGCAGGCCATACGCGAGCAGGTCACCGAACAGTGGGAGGCAATGAACCCAGGCTATCAGCTCGCAATCGAGCCCGAAGTCTTCTGGCGCCTCGGCGGTCCGCCTGAGAAATCCGCCGTGCGCGAGCCGGCCGGCAGGTGATCGGTATGTTCAGACGCATCTCACTGCTGCTTCTCTCGTGCGGGTTCACGGCCTTGCCGGCCGTCCATGCCGAGGATGTCGTGGACTCGCGGCTGGGCGAGCCCGTCGAACGACACCTGGACGACTACCAGCCGTTCGGCAAGTGGACGCACGATCCCGTCGGTGCTCGAAAGCGAAGCCGGCGACCGGCTCGAGACGCAGCAGGTCGTCGGCGAGGAGATCGAAACCGTCAAGCTCACGGGCGTCGTGCCGCCGATACGCTTCGAATCCGGCGTGGCCGACATTCCGGGCGGCTATGTCGAGCGGCTGGGCAAGATCCTCGACGGCATGCGGGACCGCAGGAACGTGCGGGTGCATTTCGTCGGTCACGCCGACTCGCAGCCGCTGTCGGAGGGGCTCGCGCAGGTCTATGGCGACAATGCGGGCCTGTCGCGTGAGCGCGCGGGCGAGGTGGCCGAGTTCTTCCAGCTCGCGCTCGGGCTGCCGCCGGACGCCATTTCGTTCGAATGGGCCGGCGACACGCGGCCGATCGCCAGCAACGCAACCGCCGATGGCCGGGCGCTCAATCGCCGCGTCGAGGTCGAGGTCTGGTACGACCAGCCGAAGGAAAGCCTGCGCGAGGAGGAGGTGCTCGTCACCGAGGACTTCAAGCAGGTCAAGGTCTGCCGTGTCGAGACGGTCTGCAAGCTGCGCTACCTGGAGGGTCACGCGCGCCGTGCGCGCGTCAGGAACCTCGTGGCCCCGCTGCGTTACGAGGACGACACGACCGGCCCGAGCGAGGAATTCACACGGCAGGTTCGCCAGGCAGTCCACAACCTGCGCGACAAGCAGAACGTCCGGATCCGCTTCATCGGCTACACGGATGACGTGCCGCTGACGGGGCGGGCCGCGAGCATCTACGGCAACCACCTGGCGCTGTCGAAGGCGCGGGCGCACCGCGTGGCGCTCGCCATGCAGGAGACGCTCGAGCTCCCGAGCTCTGCGTTCGAGAGCGATGGCCGCGGCGCGTCGTTGCCGGTCGCGTCCAACGACACCGCCCAGGGGCGCTCGCTCAACCGGCGCGTCGAGGTCGAGTTCTGGTACGACGATCCGCTGCAGCAGCTGTCCGATGAGCCTCAGCTGTGCCCGGCCGAGGAGGGCGACGAGCTGGTCACGAAGGTGTACGACCCGCCCTGGGGCCGCATCGAGCCGCTGCAGCTTACGAACGGGCGCGCCGTGATCCCGCCGGGCTACACCGAGAGCCTGCGCCGGGCGATGACCGATCTGAACGGTCGCCGGAGCGTGCGGCTGCGATTCATCGGGTACACGGCCAACGAACGCCTGGACCGCCGCACGGCGATGGTCTACGGCGACGACGTGGGCCTCTCCGCGGCGCGCGCGAAGCGCGCGATGGAGACGGTCAGCGGGCAGATGAGCCTCGCGGCGTCACAGGCCGAGCACGAAGGCCGCGGGTTCGTGCACTCGGACGACGTCGTGAACGCCGGGTTCATCCGCGGCGAGGACTCGTACGTGCGGGTGCAGGTCGTCTATGACGAGCTCGCGCCGCTCGACGACTACGAGGGCGTGGACATCACGCGTCTCACCCGGGAGCTCAAGCCGAAGAGCCCCTATGAGCTCAACCTGATGCGCATCACGGTGGATGGCCAGCCGATCGACGACCCGGGACGCAGCTCCTCGGACATCCAGCGCTGCACCGACGTCGCGCTCGACAAGGCCAATATCGAGTTCCGGTTCGACAACCTCGAGTCGCGACGGCGGCTCGCCGTCGCGGCGACGCCGGCCTCGGTGGAATTCGTCGATGCGGGCGATGGCGGGATGACGGCATCCCCCGTGCGCTTCCGCATGTACGCGAATTACGGGCACTTCATCGAGCGCTCGGAAGTTCGCATCTTCGCCCCTGGCCAGTCGGTGCAGTCCTCGCCGCTCACGGTGCTCGAGATGGACCGCGCCGGGTTCGCCGAGTGGGAACCGTCGATGGAGCGGTTCCCCGGGCCGGTTCGTGAGCTCAAGTACGTGCTGCGTGCCTACGACGCCAAGGGCAACTTCGACGAGACGAGCCCGAGGCCGCTCTGGATGGTCTACCGGGCCGCGACCGCGCCAGAAGCCGGGGCGGAGTCGTCGTCGCAGCCGACAGAGCAGGCGAACCAGGCGGAACAGGACGGTCAGTCGGAACAGGCCGACCAGTCGGAGCAGGCCGGTGAGGTCGACCCGGCGAGCCTGCCGGAGCAGGTCGGTCAGCAGGACGAGGCCGGTCCGACGGAGCAGGGCGCCGAGCAAGAGCAGTCCGATCAGCAGGAGCAGGCCGATGCAGCCGGAGCGGACCATTCCGCCCGAGCAGGAGCGCCAGCTGCTGGCCGCCTACGGCGAAAACGACCTCGCGATCCGCAACATCCAACTGGGCAGCGGCACGATCAAGGTCCGCGGCAGCGGAGTGCCGCCGGGGCATGGTGTCTGGGTCGCGGGTCAGCCGGTGCCGGTCGATGCCCAGGGCAACTTCGTCGCCGAGGAGATCATGCCGTCGGGCGCGCAGACGGTCGAAGTGGCGCTGTTGGACGAGGCCGGCAACGGGACGCTCTTCCTGCGCGATCTCGAGCTCAAGCGCAACGACTGGTTCTACGTCGGTGTCGCGGACGTCACGGTATCCGAGAACCGCACCAACGGTCCCGCGGAGCTGCTGCAGGGCGCGAATGCTCCCCAGGACCTCGACTCGTCGCTCGACGGCCGGTTCGCGTTCTACACGAGCGGCAAGTTCGGCGAGCACTGGCGGTTGACCGCGAGCGCAGATACGCAGGAGGGCCCGCTGGACGACCTGTTCAGCAACTTCCTCGACAAGTCACCCGACGCCCTGTTCCGGCGCATCGATCCCGATTACCACTACCCGACCTTCGGCGACGACGGGGTCGTCGAGGAAATGGCGCCGACGATGGGCAAGTTCTTCGTCAAGGCGAGCCGCGGCGAGAGCCACGGCCTGTGGGGCAACTTCAAGGTCGGCTACCTGCAGAACGAGCTGGCCCAGGTCGACCGCGGTCTATACGGCGCCAACGCGCACTACGAGTCCGAAGCCTCGACCAGCTTCGGCGAGCAGCGCTATGCGATCGACGGATTTGCGGCCGAGCCCGGCACGGTGGCCAGCGCCGAGGAGTTCCGCGGTACCGGCGGCTCGCTGTATTTCCTGCGGCGCCAGGACATCCTGGCGGGCTCCGAGACCGTGCGCATCGAGTTGCGCGACAAGGACTCCCGCATCGTGACCGGCGTCGTGAACCTGCGTCCCGCGCTCGACTATGACATCGACTACCTGCAGGGCCGGGTGCTGCTGTCCGAGCCGCTGTCCGCGACGGTCGACGACGACCTGCTGATCAGGAGCGGCGGCGTGAGCGGCGACGAGGCCTTCCTGGTCGTCCGCTACGAGTACACGCCGGGCTTCGACGATCCCGACGCGGTGGCCGCGGGCGGGCAGGGCCACGTCTGGTTCAACGAGCACGTCAAGCTGGGCCTGACTTCCAATGCCAACGACGAGGGGGACGAGGACGCGAGCCTGCACGCTGCGGACGTGACCGTGAGGATGAGCGCCGAGTCCTGGATCAAGGTCCAGGCCGGTCGCAGCGATGGCCTGGTCTCCAATGCGATGCGCTCGGACGACGGCGGGTTCGACTTCTACGGCTACGACGACCTGGGCTTCACGGAGGCGAGCGCGGATGCCTACCGCGCCGATCTCAGCGTGGGCCTCAGCGACTTCTTCGCGAACGGCAAGGGACGCCTGACGCTCTACGGGCAGACGCTGGGCGAAGGCTATTCGGCGCCTGGGCTCGCCACGCTCACGGACACCGACCACCTCGGCGGCACATTCGAGATGCCGATCACCGAGCGGCTGCACGTCAAGGCGAAGAGCGACCAGCGGATCCAGAAGCTGGGCCTGGAGACCAGCGCGCACGAGCTCGACCTCGGCTTCCAGGTGACCGACGCGTGGAGCGTGAGCACGGGCCTGCGCAACGACCTGCGCGAGGACCACTCGCCGGTCGTGCCCCTGACGCAGGAGCAGGGCGAGCGCACGGACGGCATCGCGCAGGTCGCCTACGACTCGGGGTCCACGTGGCGTGTCTACGGCTTCGTGCAGGACACCCTGTCGAAGGACGGTGACCGCGAGGACAACGGCCGCATCGGCACCGGCGGCTCGTACCGCTTCACCGACCGCTTGCGGCTCGACGCGGAAATGTCCGACGGCGACCTGGGGCCCGGCGGCCGGCTGGGCACCAACTACCTGCTCTCGGATCGCACGAATCTCTATCTCAATTACGCGGTCGAGAACGAGCGCGCCGACAACGGCATGTACTCACGCCGGGCCAACCTGGTGTCGGGCGTGAAGCGGCGCCTGTCGGACGCCAGCAGCGTGTACCTCGAAGAGCGTTACCAGGACACCGAGTCGCTCGCGGGTCTCACCCATGCGACCGGGATCAACCTGGTTGCGACCGACCGCTGGAACCTCGGCGCCAATGCCGACTTCGGGACCTTGACGGACTCCCAGACGGGCGCCGATACCGACCGCAAGGCCGGCGGGTTCCGGGTGGGCTATGGCTACGAGTCGATACAGCTCTCGAGCGCGATCGAATACCGCATGGACGAGACCGAGCAGCTGGACACCAGCGTGACCGAGCGAACCACGTGGCTCTTCCGGAACAACCTCAAGTACCAGCTCACGCCGGACTGGCGCGTGATCGGCAAGCTCAACCACGCGGTGAGCGACAGCACGCAGGGCGACTTCTACGACGGCGGCTACACCGAGGCCGTGGTCGGCTACGCCTATCGGCCGGTGCTACACGACCGGCTCAACGCGCTCGCGAAGTACACGTACTTCTTCAACGTGCCCACCACCGACCAGGTGACGCTGCAGGACACGGCCGCCGAGTTCATCCAGAAGAGCCACGTCGCCTCCGTCGACCTCACGTACGACCTGACCCCGGCCTGGTCGATCGGCGGCAAGTACGCTTACCGGCTGGGCGAGATCAGCCTGGACCGCGAGAACCCGGAGTACTTCGACAACACGGCTCAGCTCGTGGTCCTGCGCACCGACTTGCGCTTCCGCGAGGTCTGGGAAGGGCTGGTCGAGGCCCGCGCGCTCGACCTGCCCGACATCGACCAGCAGCGCGCCGGCGCCCTGGTGGCCGTCTACCGCTACCTCGGCGAGCACTTCAAGGTCGGTGCCGGCTACAACTTCACGGACTTCTCCGACGACCTGACCGACCTCAGCTACGACCACCAGGGCGTGTTCATCAACCTCATCGGGTCGATGTAAGCCGGCGAATAATTGGCTCGGAGCCGAATTTTCGGGTGTAACCCGGCGCCGGTGTTCCGGTTCTTACAAATCGGCGCCCGGGTCATGGGCATAGCCTCCAGCCTGGGCAGAGCGAATTGGAAGCATTTGGAACACGGGCACCGAAGACCGAATTGGAACCGGCACACCGGCACTTATAACCGGATAACTACCCGGCCTTTCCGTAGTTGACGGCGCGTCCCTAGCATCGCCTGGTACCCGAACTCCAGGCGTGCCATGACGTCGCAGACCGCCCTTGCCCAGCCCCTGGGGCCGCTCGATCCCGAGCGGTCCGAGCTGGTGGCGCGCGTCGTCGAGGGGCTCGATGCCCCGACGCTGCAATGGCTGTCGGGATTTGCCGCCGGCATCGCCTTCGAGCGCGCGCAGGGTGGGCGGGGGGCGGCAGCCGCGTTGCCGATGCCCGCGGCCCGAGCCGAGGCCCAGGCGCGGCTGGCCATCGTCTACGGCTCGCAGACCGGCAACGGCAAGCGCATCGCCGAGCGCCTGGGGCGCGCGGCCGAAGCAACCGGCCTCGCGGTGCGCGTCCAGTCGACGCGCGATTACCCGATCAGGGACCTGGCCAAGGAGCGGCTGCTCGTCGTCGTGATGAGCACCCACGGCGACGGCGATCCGCCCGACGACGCGCGCGGCTTCATCGAATACGTCGCGAGCAAGCGGGCGCCGAAGCTCGAGCAGCTCCAGTACTCCGTGCTCGCGCTCGGCGATTCGAGCTATCCGAAGTTCTGCGAGACCGGCCGCCAGCTCGATGAGCGACTCGCGGCCCTGGGCGCCCGTCGCCTGCTGGCGCGCATCGACTGCGACCTCGATTACGAGCGTCTTGCCTCGCCGTGGGTGGAGCAGGTCGTGGGCGGTGCGCGCGAGGCGCTCGGTGCCCCGGCCACCGCGACCGTCACGCGCCTGCGCACGGTGCCCGCCGCGCCGGCGTACACGCGCGAGCAGCCGTTCGCGGCGACGGTGCTCGCCAACCAGCGGATCACGGGCCGCGGCGCCTCCAAGGACGTGCGCCACGTCGAGCTCTCGCTCGAGGGCTCGGGCCTTACCTACGAGCCCGGCGACGCGCTTGGCGTGTGGCACGAGAACCCGGCGCTGGTGGTGGAGCAGGTGCTCGCCGCCGCGCAACTCGACGGCACGGAGTCCGTGGCAGCCGACGGCCAGACGAAGTCCCTGCGCGACTGGCTCGCCTCCGGGCGCGAGCTCACGCGGCTCACGCGGCCGTTCCTCGCCCAGCATGCCGAGCGCTCGGGTGATGCCGGGCTCGCCGCGGTGCTCGAGCCCAACCGCGCCGAGGAGCTGCGGGGCATGCTCAAGGATCTGCAGCTCGCCGACCTGCTGCGCCGCCATCCGGCGCGCTGGGACGCGGCGGGCCTCGTCCAGGCGCTGCGACCGCTCGCGCCGCGGCTCTACTCGATCGCGTCCAGCCGCGAGGCGGTCGGTGACGAGGCGCACCTCACCGTCGCCGTCATCGACTACGAGCTCGACGGCGAGCGTCGGCTCGGTGCGGCGTCCGGGCACCTGGCGGCGCTCGACGGTGATGACTCCTCGGCCCGCATCTTCATCGAGCCGAACGAGCGCTTCCGGCTGCCGGCCGACGGCGCGCGCGACCTGATCATGATCGGCCCGGGCACGGGCGTCGCCCCGTACCGCGCCTTCCTGCAGCATCGCGAGGCGCAGGGCGCAACGGGTCGCCACTGGCTCCTGTTCGGCGCGCGGCATTTCGCGAGCGAGTTCCTGTACCAGCTCGAGTGGCAGGAGGCGCGGCGCAAGGGCCTGTTGCACCGCCTCGATCTCGCGTTCTCGCGCGACCGCACGCCCCGGGCCTACGTGCAGGACCGGATGCGGGAACACGGCCGCGAGCTCTACGACTGGCTCGAGAACGGCGCGTACCTCTACGTCTGCGGCGACGCCGAGCGGATGGCGCCCGACGTCAACAACGCGCTGATCGACATCGCGGCCGAGCACGGCGGTCTCGATCGCGAGGCCGCGCATGGCTGGGTGCGCAAGCTCGCCGACGACCGCCGGTATCTCAGGGACGTGTACTGACATGAGCGAGCCGTCCCCGGTCGAGAGAATCAAGCGCGAAAGCCGCGGGCTGCGCGGCACGCTGGTCGAGAGCCTGGCGGAGCCGGTCACCGGAGCCCTGAAGGAAAGCGACGCCCAGCTCATCAAGTTCCACGGCAGCTACCAGCAGGACGACCGTGACGTCCGCGACGAGCGACGGCAGCAGAAGCTCGAGCCCGCGTACAGCTTCATGATCCGCACGCGTCTGCCGGGCGGGATCTGCACACCGTCACAGTGGCTCGCACTCGACGAGATCGTGCGCCGCTACGGCAACGGGAGCCTCCGCATCACGACGCGGCAGGCGTTCCAGATCCACGGCGTCATCAAGACCGAGCTCAAGGCCACGATGGCGGCGATCAACGCCACCCTGATCGACACGATTGCGGCCTGCGGCGACGTCAACCGCAACGTCATGGCGAGCGCGAATCCCGTGGAATCGCGCGCGCATGCGGCGGTCTACGACTGGGCGGTGCGGCTCTCCGAGCACCTGAAGCCGCACACCCGCGCCTACCACGAGATCTGGCTCGACGGCGAGAAGCTCACCGGGACACCGGAAGTCGAGCCGATCTACGGCCCGACCTACCTGCCGCGCAAGTTCAAGAGCGCGATCGCGGTTCCGCCCGTCAACGACGTCGACATCTTCGCCAACGACCTCGGTTTCATCGCGATCATCGAGGACGGCGAGCTCAAGGGATTCAATTTGACCGTGGGCGGCGGCCTGGGCACCAGCCATGGAGAGGCCGCGACCTACCCCCGTCTCGCGGACGTGGTCGGTTTTCTTACGCCCGGGCAGCTGCTCACGGTCGCTGAGGCAGTGGTTACGACGCAGCGCGATTTCGGCGATCGCAGCGACCGCAAGCACGCGCGCCTCAAGTACACCATCGACGACCGGGGCCTCGACTGGTTCGTCGCCGAGATCACGCGCCGGCAGGGATTCGCGCTCGCGCCGGCACGTCCCTTCGAGTTCACGACCAACGGTGACCGCTTCGGCTGGGTCGAGGGCTACGACGGGCGATGGCACCTGACGCTGCGCATCGAGTCCGGGCCGCGTTCGAGACTCGGAGGCCCGGCGCTTGCTCACCGGGCTGCGCGAGATCGCCCGCGTGCACCGCGGCGACTTCCGGCTCACGCCCAACCAGAACCTGGTCGTGGCCAACGTCGAATCGAACGCAAAGGCCTTCATCGATGCACTGGTCGTGCGCTACGGGCTGGACGCGCACCTGCGCGCAACACCGCTCTCCCGTGACGCGCTCGCGTGCGTCGCGCTGCCGACCTGCCCGCTCGCGATGGCGGAGGCCGAGCGGTATCTGCCGAGCCTCGTGCGCTCGGTCGAGGATCGCCTCGCGGCGCACGGCCTGCGCGAGCAGCCGCTCACCTTGCGCATCACCGGCTGCCCCAATGGCTGCGCGCGGCCCTATCTCGCCGAGATCGGCCTCATCGGCAAGGCGCCGGGGCGCTACAACCTGTACCTGGGCGGCGATGGGCGCGGCCAGCGATTGAACGTGCTCTACCGCGAGAACGTCGACGAGCCGACCATCCTGGCGGCGCTCGACGAGGCCTTCGGCCGTTACGCGGCCGAACGGCAGGCCGGTGAGCGATTTGGAGACTACACATGGCGGGCGGGTCTGGTGTCGGGGCGCGCAGCGGCCCCGGAGGCGGTGCGGTCATGAGAGCGCTGGCGTGGAGTCCGGAGGAGGCGCTCATCGAGCCCGCGATGCTCGAGGAAGCCAACATCGAGCTCGCGCACATGAACGCGGAGGAGCGCGTCGCGTGGGCGCTGCAGCACCTGCCCGGGCCGCACGCGCTGTCCTCGAGCTTCGGTGCCCAGGCCGCGGTGTCGCTGCACATGGTGACGCGCCAGGCGCGCTCGATCCCGGTCATCCTGATCGACACCGGGTATCTCTTCCCGGAGACCTACCGCTTCGTCGACGAGCTGGCGGTGCGTCTCTCGCTCAACCTCAAGGTGGTGCAACCGCGGATGTCGCCGGCCTGGTTCGAGGCCACGCACGGGCGGCTCTGGGAGCAGGGTGTCGAGGGCATCGATCGCTACAACGAGCTGCGAAAGACCGAGCCCATGCGCCAGGCGCTCGCCGAGCTCGGCATCCGGAGCTGGTTCGCGGGGCTACGCCGTGAGCAGTCGCGCAGCCGAAGCGGGATACGCCCGCTCGAATTCATCGAGGGCCGCTGGAAGATCTACCCGATCTTCGACTGGACCGACCGCGACGTGTTCGTATACCTGCGCCGTCACGACCTTCCGTATCACCCGTTGTGGGACGAGGGGTACGTCTCGATCGGCGACTGGCACTCGACGCGTACGCTCGCCGAGGCGGGTGACGACGAGGAGGCGACGCGGTTCTTCGGCCTGAAGCGCGAGTGCGGGCTGCACGGGCTCGAGGGCTGAGGCCGGACGCGAGACCCGCGAGCGAGGATCCCGTGCGTTATTTCCCATTGTTCGCCGACCTGCACGGCCGGCGCGTGCTCGTCGTCGGCGGCGGCGAGGTCGCGGAGCGCAAGGTGCGGTTGCTGCTCGAGGCGGGTGCGCGCATCGACCTCGTCGCGCGTGAGCTGACGCCCTGGCTCGCGGCGCGCGCGGCCGCGTCCGGCGGCGAGATTACGCTTCGCGCCGCGGAGTTCGAGTCCGCGCAGCTGGTCGGTGTCGTGCTCGTCGGTTGCCGCCACCAGCGATCGCGCGGTCAATGCGCACGTCTGCGCCGCGGCCGCCGAGCACGACGTCCTCGTCAACGTGGTCGATGATGCGGAGCTGTCGAGCTTCATCGTCCCCGCGATCGTCGACCGCTCGCCGGTCGTGATCGCGGTGTCGACCGGCGGCGCCGTCGCCGGTGCTCGCGCGGCTGATCCGCGAGCGGCTCGAGTCCTTGATCGACGAATCCTATCGGCCGGCTGGCGGCGCTGCTGGCGCGTTGGCGCGGGCGGATCCGTGCGGCTTTCCCTGACCTCGCGGCGCGGCGGCGCTTCTATGGCGAGATCGATCCGCGGCCCAGTAGCCGCCCGCCTGCGTGCAGGGCGCGCCGCGGAGGCGGAGCGCGAGCTTACGCAGGCGCTCGAGCGCGGCGCCGGCGCCGGCGGCGGGTTCCGTGGTGCTGGTGGGAGCCGGGCCCGGCGATCCCGGGCTTCTCACGCTCAATGCGCTGCGCGCCTTGCAGGACGCCGACGTGATCCTGCACGACCGGCTCGTCTCGGATGAGGTGCTCGCGCTCGCGCGCCGCGACGCGGACCGCATCCCGGTCGGCAAGGAAGCGGGCGCGCATTCGGTCGCGCAGGCGCGCATCAACGAGCTCATGATCGAGCACGCGCGCGCCGGCCGGCGCGTCGTGCGATTGAAGGGCGGCGATCCGTTCATCTTCGGCCGGGGCGGCGAGGAGCTCGAGGCGCTGCGCGCGGCGGGGATCGCCTACGAGGTCGTGCCGGGCATCACCGCGGCGCTCGCCTGCGCGGCGTATGCGGGCATTCCGCTCACGCACCGCAGGCATGCCCAGTCGCTCAGGCTCGTCACGGCGCACTGCGGCGACTCGCTGGACACGCTCGACTGGGCGTCGCTTGCGCGCGAGCGGCAGACGCTCGTGTTCTACATGGGCGTGAGCCGGCTCGCCGCCATCGGCGAAGCGGCTCATCGGGCAGGGCCGAGACGCGTCGACGCCGGTCGCGATCGTCGAGAACGGCTCGCGCGCCGATCAGCGCGTCACGATCGCGACGCTTGGGGAGCTGGCCGACGTCGCGGCCCGCGGAGAGATCCGGTCACCGGCGCTCGCGATCGTCGGCGAGGTTGCGGCACTCGCGAACGAGCTGGCGTGGTTCGGCCAGCCGCCGCGACGCTGGGTCAGCTTGAGCCGCCAGGCTGCGTAGCAAGGCCGTACGAGATCCGAGCCTGCAGGCACGCCCGAGAGTGGCGGCGCTCCTCCTCGGCACGCTAGTCAGAACGAATAGCCAAGCGAAGTCGTCATGCCGTAGTCGCTCTTCGAGTCCGCCGTCGCGTCGGGATCCGTGTCAAAGCTGCCATAGAGACTGACTTCGAAGAACGCGCGGCGCGCGAGGCCTAGGCCAGCGCTATGGCTTGGCCATGGCCCCGAGTCCACACAGGTCTCGAGAGCGATGCCTGTTTGTATTCTTTACGCAGATCCAACCGGGAAATAAACACGTCGCGTGCCGGCGCGGGCCGAAGCCCGGCGTGGTCGGGCGATGTCCCGGCAGAGGCGCTCGACCATCCTTTGCAAGCGCCATGTCGAGGGTAATCGACCCGGGGTGTCCGACATGAACCAGGATTTGGCCAACGCCGGACGCGACGTGTTAGGCGGGGGGACCTTTCTCCTTGTGGGGTCGGACGTGACATCAACGCTGGACCCGAAGGCAGCGTTGACTCCCTTTGGCGGGAGTCTGCTCCCGGCTAATATGGCTGCAATTGGCCTTTGGTCCCATACGGGCCCGGGCCAACCCGGGAGTCGATCCCGGGCGGCGTCAGGGGGTCACGGATGAGCGCTCGACCAGCCACGGTCTTCGTTGTAGATGACGATCCTGACGTGCGGCGGGCGCTGACGCGGCTGCTCCGTGCCGCCGGCTTCGATGTCGGCGCGTTCAGCTCGGCGGAGGAGTTTCTTGCAGCGCACGATCCGGAAGCTCCCGGCTGCCTCATCCTCGACCTCGTCATGCCCGGGGTCGACGGTCTCGAGCTGCAGGCGTCGCTGCGCGCCGCGGGTTGCCCGCTCCCGATCGTCTTTCTGACAGGCAGCGGCGACATTCCGATGAGCGTGCGAGCCATGAAGGCGGGCGCCGTTACCTTCCTCACCAAGCCGGCGGAGGACTCCCAGCTGATCGCGGCCGTGACCGAAGCGCTGCAGGTCGACGAGGTTGCTCGACACGCGAGCTCGCTCGAACGCCCTCTGCGGCAGCGTCTTTCGACACTTACAGCGCGCGAGCGCGAAGTCCTGACGCATGTCGTGGCCGGGCGGCTCAACAAGCAGATCGCTGCCGAGCTCGGCACCGCGGAGAAGACGGTCAAGGTGCACCGCGCGCGCGTCATGCGGAAGCTGGGGGCCCGCTCGGTCGCGGAGCTCGTGCATCTGGCGGACCGGGTCGGAATCCCGGCGAAATCCGCAACCTGGGGCTGAGCAGGGCGACCCGCAGGCGTCAGTTACTCGCCTTGGGTCGTCCTGCCGGCAACGCCACACGGAACGTGGCGCCGCGTCCGAGGTGGCTCTCTGCCCAGATCCGCCCGGAATGAGCCTCGACGATCGAGCGCACGATGGCGAGGCCGAGGCCCAGGCCGTCCTTCTTGGTGGTGAAGAAGGCATCGAACAGCTTCGTCAGGTCGTCGGGCGCGATGCCCCGGCCGGTGTCGCTCACGGCGACCTCGACGCCGGTTTCCGCGTGGCGAATGCGCACCACGACCCGCCGTTCCTCCCCTCCGTCCGGATCCATCGCATCCATCGCGTTGACGATGAGATTCAGGATCACCTGCTGCAGTGACACGCGGTCGGCAGCGATCGCCGGGAGGCCGGGCGCGAGCTCCGCACGGATCGTGACGCGGCGGCGGTGCGCATCGGCCGCGACGAGCCGCACCACATCGCTTACCACTTCGTTCACGTCGAGCGGCCGCAGCTCGAGCGGCCGCTTGCGCACCAGCGTTCGCAGTCGTTGAATGATCTGCACGGCGTCGCTGCTTTCGTGCTGGATGTCCCTGAACGTCTCATGCAGCTCCATCCGCTCGGGATGCTCTGCGCCGTTTTTCGTGAGCCGCATGCCGGCGCTCGCGTTGGCGAGGATGGCCGCGAGCGGTTGCTGGATCTCATGCACGATCGAGGCCGTGAGCTCCCCGACGAGCGCCAGCCGCGCGGCGTGAGCGAGCTCGAGCCGCGTCGCCGCCAGATTTTTTTCCGCGTGCTTGAGCTCCGTGATGTCGCGGCACGTGTAGAGCACGGTCGCACTCTGGATCGAAACGTGCTTGAGATGAACGAGGACGGTGCGCCGCTCGCCGCTCTTCGACGTGACTTCGCGCTCGACGTTGCGGATTTCTCCCTTGGTGGACAGGTCGGCGCGATCGTACAGGTCATCGCCAAGCAGGCGGGCGATCCGGCCCATCGCCTGCACTTCGTCCGGTGCGTAGCCGAAGATCACGTCGACGTTCGGGCAGATGAAGGTGAACTCGCCGTCGTCATCGGTCAGGAACACGGCATCCGAGATGCTGCTGAGCGTGGCGCGGTGAAGCTCCTCGGACTCACGCAACGCCTGGTAGGCACGGGTGCGTCCGCCGTTTGTGTCACCGCTCATGAGCTCACTCCCGTCAGCCTCGCGTGGCGGCGATTCTAGGGGATTTCCGTGTGTCGACAGTGCCGCGGCGCCGGTGGTCGCTACTCGACGATGCGAGCGTATTCAATCGGTTACGAGTCATTCCTCAGGACCAATAAATTTGGCTCCGAGCCATTTTTCTAGCGGCGCCAGGAGAGTTCCGCGAAGAGCGTCCGATCCCGGCCGGGGAAATAGCGGTAGGTCCCGAAGGCGAAATCCGCCCGATCGGCGTAGTCGCGGTCGAACGCATTGTTGAGACGCAGCGCCAGGCTCCAACCCGGCGTGAACACCCACCGGGCGCGAAGGTTCAGCAGATCGTGCCCTGCGTAGCGATGATCGTTGGCGGCGTCGAGCCAGTAGTCTCCGACGAAGAGCCATTCTGCTTCCGCGGACAGCCGCTCACCCGGTTCCCATCGGAGCGTAGCCGCGTGGACCTGGCGCGGCGCGGTGTCCACGTCGTCGCCGTCCGCGATCGTCTCGCCGCCTTCGATCGCGCTCGAGAACTCGTATCGGTGCCGCGCAAAGGTGCCTGCGGCCGTGAGCGCGAGCGTCGGTCCCGCCTCCCACAGCAACTCGTATTCGACGCCCTGGTGCGAGGTGCGCCCGTTGCTGACGTTGAACCCGTTTGCATCGCGCAGGATCACGTGGCGCTTGTCCATGTCGAACGCGGCCAGCGAGAACCGGACGCGCTCGAACTCCGCCTTGACGCCGAGCTCGAGCGCGTCGATCTGCTCCGAGTCGAGATCCGCAATGTTCTGCTGCCGTTGCAGGCGGTAGAGCTCGGTCATCTCGGGCGGACGGAATCCCCGCGAGGCGGAGGCATAGGCGACCATGCCGTCGGCAATCGCGAACGACAGGGCGAGCTTGGGCGCGAGCGCGTCGAACGTGTCGCTGCGATCCGCCGGCCGGCTGTAGAGACAGCCATTAGCTCCACAGGGCACGCCGTTCTCGTCGGTGTTGCCCGCCAGCATCCGGTTGTCGTAGTCGTAGTGGACATACTCTGCGCGGAGCCCGCCCGAGAGCGTCCAGCGCGGTGACAGCCGCCGATTGGCCTGGACATAGGCAGCGGCAACCGCCGACTGCACGTCGTAGTCGTAATGGCGTCCCGCCGGGCGGATGGCGTTCGCGGGCGGCGGACCGTCGGTGGTCGGGCCGTCCTGCTCTTCCAGCAGGAAGCTGTCCGCGAGCTCGAGATCGATGCCGGCATCGACCGACCAGTCGGCGCTCCGGTCCCAGATGAAGCTCGTCATCAGGCCGAGGCTCTCCTGCCCGTTGCGCTCGATCGGCTGCCCGAGCAGGAAGTGCTGCAGGAACTCCATGCGCGAGCTGCGCAGGTACGGTCGGAACTCGAGCCGCATCGCGCCGTCCGAGGAGGGGGCGGCGAGCCCGGTGAGCCGCAGCGCATGCGCCTTGCGATACGCCTCCGGGTTCGGGTTGGTGCGACTCAGGTCGTCGTCGCGATACGCATCCTGGCCGGTGATGAAGCCGGCGGTCTGCTGATCGAGGATCGTCCCCGCGAAATCGACGCGCAGCGGCGTCGTGCCTGCGTTCGTCGAGAGCGTCGCGTTGAGTTTGCCTTCGTCGAAGCCGGAGCTGTCCCGCCAGCCGCCGTCGTGCGTGTAGAGCCCCGATGCGCCGGCCGAGAATCGTTCGCCGAGCGCAGCGGCCGCGAGCTTCACGCGACGGTAGTCATCGGGCCCGGCCTCCACTCCCGCGCCGACGCGTGGCAGCTCGTCGGGCGCCGCCTGCAGCACGTTGATCGCACCGTGCACCGCGTTCGAACCATACAGCGAGTTCGACGGACCGCGCAGCACCTCGATCGCCTGCGCCTGTTCCGTGTTGATCTCGAACATCTCGTTGACGTTGCAGAAGCCGGTCGGCCGGATCGGCACGCCGTTCTCGAGAAAGAGAAACACTCCGCAGGAGCCGGCGCCCGTCAGTACCGGAGAGCGGATCGCGGTGAGGCTCTCCTGGCCGCTGCCGCGCTGGATCAGCGTGCCGGGCACGCGATTGAGGATCTCGGCGTGATGCGTCGATCCCGTGATTGCGATCGCCTCTGCACCGATGCGCCCGATGCTGGCTGCGCTCCTGAGCGCCGACTCCGGCTTGCGCGCGGCAGTCACGACGATCTCCTCGAGCCGCGCGGCGCCTTCCCTGGCTGCTGCTACCGCGGCATTCGTGGCCGATACCAGCGCCCAGGTGACGGCGAACACCGTGGCTCGAAACCGCGTCGCGACGAGGCCACGCGCGAGTTCCGGTCGACGGGATCTGCAGCTCGAATGCATGCGGTCGGCTCGAAACGATGCGGAATGGCGATTATTCAACATCTGCCGCGTGCGCGCCGGCCGGCGCGATGCGTTTGCTAGTATCCGGCGAACTCGAAAGCGGAGCGAAGCCGATGCCCCCGCGTATGCATTCAAGACTGGCGCCACTCACGACGTTCGTGTTGCCGGCAGCGCTGCTCTGGTTCGCCCCGGTGACGGCGTTGCGCGCCGCTGACGCCACCGCTTCGATGGAGGAGGCGCGTCCGCGAGTCGGGCTCGTGCTGAGCGGCGGCGGCGCGCGCGGCGCGGCGCACGTGGGCGTGATACGCGCGCTCGAGGAGATGCGGGTCCCGATCGATGCCGTCGCGGGGACGAGCATGGGTGCCGTGGTGGGCGGTCTCTACTGCGGGGGCTTGAGCGGCGCGGAGATCGAGGAGGTGTTCCGCAAACTGGACTGGCAGGACATGTTCCGCGACCGCGCGCTGCGCCGCGACCTCGTCTACCGACGCAAGCAGGATGATCGCAGCATCTACGCGCGGGGCTCGCTCGGACTGCGGTACGGGGAGGGCGTCGAGCTGCCGCTCGGGCTGGTGCAGGGGCAGAAGATCACGCAGGCGCTGCGCAGCGCCACCCTGCGGGTCGCGGACGTGCAGGACTTCGACCGTCTGCCGACGCCGTTTCGGGCGCTCGCGACCGACCTCGAGACCGGCCACGCGGTGGTCCTCGACCACGGCGACCTCGCGACCGTGCTGCGTGCGAGCATGTCGGCGCCGGGTGTGCTCGCGCCGGTCGAAGTCGGGGACCGGTTGCTGGTCGATGGCGGCCTCGTCGACAACCTGCCGGTCAGCCTCGCGCGCGAGATGGATGTCGACGTGCTGATCGTCGTCGACGTGAGCTTCCCATTGGCGAGCCGCGAGGATCTGCAGTCGCCCCTCGACGTGACCAACCAGATGCTCGGGATCATGGTCCGGCGCGGCACGGAAGCGTCGAAGGCATTGCTCACCGCGCGCGACATCCTGATCGAGCCCGACCTCGGTGCCATGACGGCGCTCGACTTCGGTCGCGTTCCGGAGGTCATGACAACGGGTCGCAGCTCCGTCGATGCGGCGCGCGAGCGTCTTGCCGCGCTGGCATTGCCCGCCGACCAGTATGCGAGCTATCGGCTGGCGCGCGCATCGGCTGACGCGGGCGACGGCGTCGTCGCATTCGTGCGTCCGGGCGAGCACTCCACGCGGGATGCGGCGCGCATCGAGGCGGTGTTCGGCGATCTCGCCGGCCAGCCGTTCGATCTGCACAAGCTGCAGCGTCTCGCCAATCGACAGTACGGCCTCAACCGCTACGAATCCGTCGATTATCGGCTGGTACGGGAAGGCGAGCAGCAGGGGCTCGAGATCGACCTGCGGCCGAAGTCCTGGGGCCCGAGCTTCCTGCGGCTCGGGCTCGGCATCGAAACCGACTTCGACGTCGGTTCGCGCGCGAACGCGGCCGGCGAACTGTTGATGACCGACCTCAACCGCCTCGACGGCGAATGGCTGACGGAAGTGCAGCTGGGCGAGGACCCGCGTTTCTTCACGGAGTGGTTCCAGCCCGTCTCGCTGACCAACGACGTGTTCGTGGCGCCGAGCTTCCGGCATGAGTTCCGCACCATCGACCAGTTCGACGACGACGGCGCGGCCGTCGCGCGTTATCGCGTTCGCGAAACTGCTGCTGCGGTCGCCGTGGGCGCCGAGATCTCGAACTGGGGCGTGGCCAGGCTGGCGCTGCGCCGCGGCGAGGGCGGTACGCGGGTCAAGATCGGCGACCCCGCGCTGATCGGCGGGGACTTCGACATCGGCGGTACCGTGCTCGAGCTGGGGTATGACCGGCTCGACAGCGTGTACTTTCCCACGCACGGCCAGGCCGCCCGCGTGCGCTGGCAGGCGGATCGCCAGTCGCTCGGGGCAAGCATCGACGCCGACCTCGTGGAAGCCTCCTGGCAGTCCGCGTTCGGCTACGGCCGGTACAGCCTCGTACTCGGGCTTGATTACGGGTCGGCGCTCGATGACGAGCTCAACTCGCCGCAGGACCTGTTCACCCTTGGCGGGTTCCTCCAGTTGTCCGGTCTCCCGCGGGACGCGCTCGCCGGAACGCAGTACGGCCTCGCGCGCGCGGTCGTGTTCCGCAGGGTCAGCCCGGGAGGCGCGGGCCTGTTCGAATTCCCTGCGTACCTTGGATTCTCGGTCGAGGCGGGCAACGCCTGGCAGACACGCGATGAGGTCGACCTCGACGAGCTCGAGCTCGGCAGCAGCCTCTTCTTCGGCGCCGAGAGCCCGCTGGGCCCCGTCTATCTCGCCGCCGGGTTCGCCGAGCACGGCGAGCGCGCTCTCTATCTCCTCCTGGGCCGGACCTTCTGAGCGTGCGCCCTCACAGACGCTAGAATGTCGGCCTCGGTTCGAACCACCGGTCGTTCATGGGCACCAGTCACGAGCACAACCTGCGCGCCCCGCTTCCCGCGAGTCGTCCTTACGGAATACGGGTGCGGATGCGTCGCAGCGATCCCCTGCGCAACCTGCTGGGCGACGCCTGGCAGAAGGAGCACTGGTTTGCGACCGCCGCCGAGCGGGACCAGGTGCTCGCCGAGATGAGCGGCCGTTACGTCTATTTCCGCCCCGGCGACGCGCCGACGATGGAATACGAAAAGCTCGAGCGCTGAAGCGTCAGCGCCGATCCGGGTGACCATCCTGCCGCGCGGCGGATTCGTGTAGGCTGCGCTCGCCGGTGCGCAAGTGGACGTCCTCACGAAATTCCTGGGCTTTGTGGCGGGCGCCTTGCTCGCGATCCTGCCGATCGTCAATCCCCTGGGCGCAGTGCCGCTGGTGATGTCGGTCGCGGCCCACCTTCCCGAGCCGGAGCGCCGGCGCCAGATCCGCCGGGCCTGCGTCTACACCTTCGTCATGATGGCGACATTCCTGATCGCGGGCGGGCTCATCATGAGTTTCTTCGGTATCTCGGTCCCCGGGATGCGCATCGCCGGCGGGATGATCGTCGCGATCCTCGGGTTCCAGATGCTCTTCCCGAGCGCGGTCCCGGCCGCGCGCGAGCTCGAGCGCGAGACGGGCCACAAGTACGACATCGCCTTCACGCCGCTCGCCATGCCGGGTCTCGCCGGCGCCGGGACGTTCGCCGTGATCATGAGCCTCTCGTCGCAGGCGAGCGCGCGTGCCGGCTTCGATCGTGTCGTGGACTTCGCCGCGGTGCTGACCGCGATCGTGATCGTCGCGGCGCTCAGCTTTCTCATCCTGCGGGCGGCCGAGCGGCTGTATAAGGTGCTCGGCCCGACCGGCATGATCGCGCTCACGCGGCTGACAGGGTTCCTGATGGTGTGCATCGGCGTACAGTTCGTCATCGACGGCTTGACGGCGATCCTGCAGGACCCGGAGTTCTGGTCGGGGCTTTCGCAGGCCCTGGGGACGGATTGAAATCGGCGGCGGCGCCACCAGTGTCTCTCAACCCGCCGCTACGCCACGAGGATGCAGAGATGTGGTCACCCAAGCGCAAGAAGCTCGAGATGCCGACGGCTGCGGACGCACTGCCAGGCCGCGCCACCCGCATGCGCGTGCCTGCCGCGCACTTCGTCAACGGCAACCGGCTCGAGCCGCCGTTTCCCGCCGGGATGAAGACCGCGATGTTCGGGCTCGGCTGTTTCTGGGGGGCGGAGAAGCGGTTCTGGACCCTGCCCGGCGTCTACAGCACGGCGGTGGGTTATGCCGGCGGCCTGACGCCGAACCCGACCTACGAGGAGGTGTGCAGCGGCCTCACGGGTCACAACGAGGTCGTGCAGGTCGTGTATGACCCGGAAGTCGTGAGTTACGAAGACCTGCTGCGCGCGTTCTGGGAGTCGCACGACCCGACGCAGGGCATGCGGCAGGGCAACGACATCGGCACGCAATACCGGTCGGGCATCTATGTGCGCGACGACATGGAGCGCAAGGCTGCGGAGGCGAGCCGCGAGACGTACAACGCGCAGCTCGCCCGGGCGGGCCATGGAGCGATCACGACCGAGATCCTGCCAGCGCCGGAGTTCTACTACGCAGAGGACTATCACCAGCAGTACCTGGCGAAGAATCCGCAAGGGTATTGCGGGCTGGGCGGGTGCGGCGTCTCCTACGAATCGAGACCCTAGAAATCTGTCGACAAAAGACAACTGATATCAACAAGTTACGATAGGAACCAAAACACGAGCCGAGGGAGTGCGATGGACCGGCGTAGTTTCCTGTTGCGTTCGTCGGGCTCGATCGCGAGCGGCTTGCTGATCCCGCGTCTCGCCGCCGCCGAGGCGCTCCCGGCCGGAGCCGTCGCCTCCGGCATCCTCGATGCGCTGCCGGGCAAGCAGCCGCTGATCAAGCGCAGTTTCCGTCCGCCGAACTACGAGACGCCGGTCGCGTTCTTCCGCGACGCGTATACGCGGAACGATGCGTTCTACGTGCGCTGGCACGCGGCCGTGCCCGACGTGAAGCTCGCGGACTGGCGGTTGCGCATCGCGGGCCCGGGCATCCGGCAACCGCGCGAGCTCACGCACGAGGAGCTCGCCCGCAACTTCAAGGCCGCCGAGGTCACCGCGGTCAACCAGTGCTCGGGCAATCGTCGCGGTCTCTTCGTGCCGCACGTCCCGGGCGTGCAGTGGGGCTACGGCGCCATGGGCAATGCGATCTGGCGCGGCGTGCGGCTGAAGGACGTGCTGGAGTACGCGGGCCTCGGCCCCAACGCGCTCGAAGTCGTGGCCAACGGCGCCGATGCGGCAATGCTGACGGGCCCGGACTTCATCAAGAGCCTGCCGGTGTGGAAGGCGCTCGACGCGGATACGCTGATCGCCTTCGAGATGAACGGCGCACCGCTGTCGGCGTGGAACGGTTTCCCTGCGCGTCTCGTGGTGCCGGGCTGGACGGCCACGTACTGGGTCAAGGCAATCACTGACCTGCAGGTCAGCGACAAGGCCTACGACGGCTTCTGGATGAAGACCGGCTACCGGGTACCGAAAGGCATGTTCGGCGCGAGCGGATTCGACTCGCAGGACACCGATAAGAACTCGCCCATCACCGCGATAAGGGTGAATTCCCTCATCGTCGATCCGGCACCCGGCGCGGCGCTGACGCCTGGCCGCCGCGTCGAGGTCCTGGGCATCGCGTGGGATGGCGGCTCGGGCGTGCGCCGTGTCGAGGTGTCACTCGATGGTGGGGCGAGCTGGCGTGAGGCGCGGCTTGGCCCCGAGCTCGGCCGTTATGCATGGCGGCAGTGGTTCCATCAGTTCACGCCGCGCACGACGGGTCTGCAGTCGTTCAAGGTGCGCGCGCTCGCGCGTGACGGATCCACGCAGGTCGAGAAGTTGCTGCACAATCCTGCCGGCTACCATCACAACGTCGTGCAGAGCGCTGACTACAATGTCGCCTGACGTGCGGGTTGCCTGGGGGCTGCTCGCGGTGCTGGCCCTGGCCGGTGGCCCGATCTGCGCCGCAGATGAGGCGAGCGTGCAGCTGGCAGCCGGTGACGGTCTCGACCGTGTCAAGTCCGCCTGTGCCGTCTGCCACAGCCTCGACTACATCGTGATGAATTCACCGTTCCTCGATGCCAGCGGTTGGGAGAAGACGGTCACGAAGATGATCAACGTGATGGGCGCGCCGATCACGACAGAGGATTCCGCGATCATCGTCCGTTATCTCGCAACACACTACGGCAGTGATTCCGGGCCTGGAACGGAATAGCGCGCTCTGCGCGGTACCGAAGTCCCTCTCGTTGCAGACCCGGTGGGTGCAGCGTAGCGTGGCCGGCATGAGCGGGCGAGCCGTGCACGATCGGCGACGCGTCCTTGCCGGACTGGGTGCAGGCGCGGTCATGCTCGCCTCACGCGCTACCTTCGCGGCGGAGCTCGTGCGCACGCCGCGGCAGACGGCCGGACCGTTCTACCCCGACCACCTCCCGCTCGACACCGACAACGATCTCCTGATCGTCAACGATGCGAATACGCAGTCGCTGGGCGACGTGACCTGGCTGTCCGGGCGGGTCCTGGACGTCGGTGGCCGACCGCTGCGCGGCGCGCTGGTGGAGATCTGGCAGGTCGATCGCAACGGCGTCTACCTGCACACCGACAGCGCGAATCGCGCGCGCCGCGACGCGAATTTCCAGGGCTACGGCCGCTGTCTCACCGGACCGGGCGGCGAGTACCAGTTTCGAACGCTGAAGCCCGTGCCCTACGCGTCGCGCACCGCGCACATCCATTTCGCGGTCCGGCACGGCCGTGCGGACCGGTTCACCACCCAGATGTACGTGGATGGCGAGCCGCTCAATGAGCGCGACGGTTTGCTGAACGGCATCCGCGATGCCGAGGCGCGCCGCTCGGTGATCGTGCCGTTCGTCCCGATCGCGGGCGGAAGCGGGGAGCTCGCCGCGCGCTTCGACATCGTGCTTGGCCTGACACCCGAGACCTGAGACAGGAACGTCCCATGCTCAAGAAAGTCGCCTTCACGTATTACCCCGTGACCGACGTGGCCCGGGCGCGCAAGTTCTATGAGCAGACGCTGGGCCTCAAGGCCGGCTCGGCCGGCCACCAGGGCGACAACTGGTGGGTGGAATACGACCTGCCCGGCGGCGGCTGCCTGGCCCTGACCAACTTCACGGAGGAAAAGCCCAGCGACACCGCGGGTGGCACGATCGCCTTCGAAGTCGAGGACCTCGATCGCCTCATGACCGACCTCAGGGCCAAGGGCGTCACCTTCAAGAGCGACATCATCCAGAGTCCCGTCTGCAGAATGGCGGTGTGCCTGGACACGGAGGGCAACTCCATTCTGCTGCACCAGCTCAAGACCAAAAGAGCGGAGGGGTGACAGCGGGTGCCAGTGCCAGAGCGGAAGCCAGGCCTCACCGCATGAGCCTGCAGAAAGGGCCCGCATGAGCGAGCCTGCCTGCCGAACCGCCGTCTATTGCGGCGGCGGCGCGCCCGGCTCCGGATCTTCCATCGGGAAAGTCGTCGCGCCTTCGGAGGCCGGCGGCGTGCCGGGCGTCGTCCCGGGTGCCGGGGCCGGCTGTCCCACCGGAACGCTCGGCGACGGCGCCGCGGACCCGGCCACCGCCGGGGTTGCGCGCTCGAGCGCCGCCTTGAACTGTATGGCGGCCTCGGGTGGCGCGGCGACCTGGCCCTCGAGGATCTGAGACGCGCGGATGTCCACCATGCCGTAGGCGGACGCGTTCGCGCGGTCATCGATCGACAGCACGCTGCCGTCGAGCGCGACGCCGGCAAACATGCCTTCGCTGCGCGAGTACGAGAGCACCTGTGCGTTCAGCGTGGCATCGGTCGTCGCCGCCGCAGTTCGACCCAGCGGGCCCCGCCGCGATGGAGGCATCGGCGCCGAGCGTGACCTTCCCGTCCGCAATGCCCTCGACGCTCTGGCGGGACATGAGCACCAGGATCACGTCCGTCGACTGCACGCCCCACTGGAAGCCGACGTTGACGCCGGCGAGCGTGATGAACACCGGATCGCTCCACGAGCCGTCCAGGTCGCGCACCGCGAACACGCCCTTGCCGCCGCGCCCGCCGATGATCAGCGCGCCCTTGATCACCCGGGGAACGACCACGATGCCGTAGGCGCGCTCCATCAGCCAGGTGGGAATCACCTGCTCGCGTATGTCGACGAAGGTCTCGAAGACCTTCCGCGCGTTCGCGAGCCGTTCGTCCGTCTTCGCATCCGCCCGGGCCTGCAGCGGCGCCAGGCCGAGCAGGAGCGAGAGGCCGATCAGCGCGAGGAATCTCTGCATCTGCGGGGTACCGTCGTCCTCCGGAAGGGCGGGACTGTAACAGAATCCGCCGCGGGCATGACGCTGCGGCGCGGGCCGGTCTGATACGATTTTCGTTCTCATGCCCCGCAAAGGCATTTCTTTCCCGCCGAAGGACGCCGCGCTGCGCGACGACGTCCATCTGCTCGGGAACCTCGTCGGCGAAATGCTGAGGGACCAGTGCGGCGCCGCGGTCTTCGACGCCGTGGAAGGCGACCGCCAGGCGGCGATCGGCCGGCGCGAGGGTGATGCCGAGGACAGCGTGGCGCTGGTCGTTCGCACGCAGGGACGCCCGCCGGACGAAGCGCTCGAGCTGATCCGCGCGTTCTCCGCCTGGTTCCAGGTGGTCAACATGGCCGAGAAGGTGCACCGCGTGCGGCGCCGGCGGCATTACGTCAACGACAAGGCCGGACCGCAGCCGGGCGGCCTCGAGGACTGCTTCGTCCGGCTCAAGGCGCACGGCCTGTCGCTCGAGCAGGCGCTGACGCTGCTCGCGAAGATCAGCATCGAGCCGGTGCTCACCGCGCATCCGACCGAATCGACACGGCGGACGATCCTGCGACAGCAGCAGCGAGTGGCGCGGCTCCTGATGGCGAGGCTCGATCCCGCGCAGACGCCGGCGGAGAGCGCCGTCGTCATCGATCGCGTGCGCACCGAATTGACCACGGGCTGGCAGACCGCCGACAACTCCCGCGAGCGCCTGACCGTCGCCGACGAGCGCGAGCACGTGCTCTTCTTCCTGGTGGAAGTCATCTACAAGGTGATCCCCGTCTTCTACGAGGAAATCGAGGCGACGCTGGTGCGGGTGTACGGGGACGACGCGCGGGCGGCCGTGGTTCCCGAGATGCTGCATTTCGGGTCGTGGGTGGGCGGTGACATGGCCGGTCATCCGGACGTGCACGCCAAGACCATCCGCGAGAGCTGCGCGCGGCACCACCAGCTCATCATCAACCGGTACTACCTGGACGCGCAGGCGCTGGCCGAGAAGCTGAGCCAGAGCAGCAGCCGCGTCGAGGTGTTGCCCGCGATCAGCGACCGCATCGAGCAGTACAGGAACCTCGTGCCCGGCGCGCGCAGCGTGATCCCGGCCACGCACGACCGCATGCCGTATCGGGTGTTCCTGGGCCAGATCGCGGAACGGCTGCGCGCCGCCTACGACGGCCGCTCGGGGCAGTACGAGCGCGCCGCACAGCTGATCGACGACCTGGAGCTGATCGAGCGCAGTTTGCGCGCCTATCGTGGCACGCATGCCGGCCTCTTCCACGTGCGGCGGATGCTGCGGCGGGTGCGCACCTTCGGCCTCCACCTCGCGACGCTCGACGTGCGCCAGAACGTCGAGGCCCACCGGCAGGTCGTGGGTCACGCCCTGGGCGATGCGGAGTGGTCGCAGCGCCCGCGCATGGATCGGATCGCGCGCCTGCGCACGGCGCTCGAGCACGACGAGGCGCCGTCCGATGCGCTCGACGCTGCCTGCAAGCGGGCGTTCTGGGTGTTCGAGGCGATCGAGTATTGCCGCCATCGCTATGGACCGGCGGCGATTGGCTCCTATGTGGTGAGCATGGCGAACGACGTGGACGACCTGCTCGAGGTGCTCCTGATCGCTCGCTGGTCGGGGATGGTCGACGAAGCGACGGGGCAGGTGCCGCTCGACGTGGCGCCCCTCTTCGAGTCGGCCGACGCCCTGGAACGCGCCGACGACATCATCACCCGGCTCCTGGCCGAGCCCGGTTATCGCGCTCACCTGGCGGCACGCGGCAACCGGCAGACCGTCATGATCGGTTACGCGGACAGCAACAAGTCGACCGGCGTCGTCAGCTCCCGCTGGCTGGTGCGCCGGGCGCAGGAGGCCATGGTGGCGGCCTGCGAGGCTGCCGGCGTGACGCTCCTCGTTTTTCACGGCCGTGGCGGGGCCATGGGCCGCGGCGGCCGCAGGGGCGGGCTCGTGCGCAGCATGCCGGCCGGAGCCGTCCGCGGACAGCTGCGGATCACCGAGCAGGGTGAGAGCATCAACGACCGCTACGGCCTGCGGGCGATCGCGTTCCGCACGTTCGAGCAGATGCTGCACAGCCTGGCCCTGACCACCGCCGGCGTACGGCGGCCGGACCACGGGGAACCCCTGTGGCGGGATGCGATGACCCACATGGCCGAGACGAGTCGCGTCGCATATCGCGCGCTGGTGCACGCAGCAGCCGGGGTTTATCGAGTTTTTCCAGGCCGTAACGCCGGTCGACGTCATCGAACGCGCCCAGATCGGCTCGCGCCCGGTCTCGCGTGCCGGCGGACAGGGTGTCGAGGGCCTGCGGGCGATCCCGTGGATCCTGTCCTGGTCGCAGAGCCGTCACATGCTGCCGGGCTGGTATGGCGCCGGGACCGGCCTCAAGGCCATCGCCGAGCGGTACGGCGATGCCATCGGATCCGAGATGTACCGCGGCTGGGCGTTCTTCGAGGCCCTGATCGACGACATCGAGATGGCCCTGGCGCGGGCCGACATGGGCATCGCCGGCTTCTACGATCAGCTCGCCCGACCGGAGCACGACCGGTTCGCAACCGCCATCCGGGAGGAGTTCGAGCGCACCCGGGAACGCGTGCTGGCGGTCAAAGGGTGCGAGGGGCTGCTCGATTCCGAACCGACCCTGCAGCGCTCGATACGCCTGCGCAACCCCTACGTCGATCCGATCCACCTCACCCAGGTCGACCTGCTTCGCCGCTGGCGCGCGGCCGACCGGCCGGATCGTGGCGATCGTGACGTCCTCGAGGCCCTGGTCGCGTCGGTGAACGGCATCTCGCAGGGGCTGCAGGGTGCGGACTGAGTCCCTGCTACAAGGTTGACTCCGGACGGACGCTGCTCTAGCGTCCGATGCGAATCAGTCCGCGCACGGCGATCGCCGCGGCGCCCAACAGCGAGGAAGTCTCACATGGCAGCGAAGAAGAAAGCTCGGCGAACGATGAAGCGGAGCAGGGCTGGCAAGAAGCGGAGCGCCAGGGGACGCATAAGCGACGTGCGCCGTGCCGGGATGCGCCGCAGGGTCAAGAGGACGGTCAAGCGGCGGAGCGCCAGGGGACGCATAAGCGACGTGCGCCGTGCCGGGATGCGCCGCAGGGTCAAGAGGACGGTCAAGCGCAGGAAGCGCGCAGTGCGCCGGGTAGCGAAGCGATCCGTCCGTCGCACGGTGAAGAAGGCGGCTGCGAGCGGGGCGGTCGCCGTCCGCGTGAAACGGCGAAGGAGGAAGGTCGGTTCGGCCGCGAAGAAGGCGACGCGCGGGACGACGAGTCGCGCCAGCGCGGTGGTCGCGCGGTGGCGGTGCGTCGCGCGGTGAGCAAGGCACCCGCGCAGGCGCGTCAGGTCGTCAAGCAGGCGGCGCTGATGATCCCGAAGCCAGCGAAGCAGGCCATGGCCAAGGCGGAATCGGCGGTCGTCAAGACCGTCACGGTCGTGAAGAAGACCGCGTTCGATACCGCCAAGCAGGCCGGCTCGATGGTGTCGACGGCGCAGACGTTCGTCGGGCAGCAGGCCAGCAACGTCGTGGACCAGGCGAAGGACTTCGTGAAGAAGGTCGGTGACTCCGTCGGCAACGTCGTCGAAGGCGTGATGCCCGGGGACACCAGCAAAAAGTAGTCGCCGAGCAGACGCCCGAGTCGCGTGTCCCGGCACTTCGGTCGGGACACGCGGCCCGCGACTGCGCTTCAGCGTGCCGCGGGCTCGCGCCGGAAAGTCACGCTCCCGCGTCGGCGGGCGAGGTGCGGTGGATAGCCGTCGGGCGGGTTGCAACCTTCGCCCGGCATATCCGCATAGGCCGGGTCCCACGGCATCACGGAGACCGTCGCGCCGCCGTCCCGCGCAATTCGCGGCATGACCGGCGGCGTGGAGCGATCGCGCTCCGCGGCCAGCATGGCGGCGACGCTGCCGTGCAGGCGATGCGACTCCTCGATGTCCTCCAGGGTCAGCAGGGTTGGCGGTGCGAGGCTCATTTCGCCGCGTGCCTCGGCAACGAGGGCGTCGTGCGGGGCGAGCCACGCAAGCTCGGTCGACTCCTGCTGGTCGGCGCTCGCCGCCTGTCCATCGGGCACGGCCGCGGCAAAGAACCTCGTGTCGTACCGCCTGGGCTCGAGCGACGGCGTGATCCAGTGTGACCAGTAGACCAGCCGGTCGACCTCGAGCAGGAGGCCGGCCGACGCGATCAGCTCGATGAACGCGCCCGGCAGGCTCGCGACCCGCGCCCGTTCGGCTTGCAGCGCATGCACCTCCTCCGGTGACAGGCGACGGCCATCGCGGTGCCGCGCCAGCAGCAGCCCCGCCTCCTCGTAGGTTTCGCGGCAGGCGGCGACCGTGAGCCCGAGCGCGACCTCGCGCGGCAGCTCGGTGCCGTCGAGCGATCTCATCGGATGCGCGCCTCGACCGGTCCCGCCTCGGCGATCATCGCCGTCGCGGCAGGGTGAGCAGTCCGACGGATCCAGCCGGCCGCCCGGGAACACCCACATCCCGCCCATGAACCGCAGCTCGCGCTCTCGACGCATCATCAGGATCTCGACGCCCGCGATCCCGTCGCGCAGGAGCAGCAGGGTGGCGGCGGGCCACGCCGCGGGCGGAACGCTCATTTCGCGGCGGCGTCGGGCGCGAGCCTGGCTACGGCTTCGCGGGCGAGATCGCTGAGGCCAGCTCCGCCCTGGGCATGATGTGCCAGGATCTGCGCGCGCATCCGTGGATCCCAGAATCGCCGCAGGTGATTGGCGACGGCGTTCGCGGCATCCTCCGGCTTCGACTCGGCGGCGAAGAAATCGCCGATCTCGTTCGCCATCTTGACCAGGTAGTCGATCTTCACGGCGTCCAGGCCTCAGGCGCGCAGTCGGCGGCCGTGCGCGTACACGACGTGCCGGTCCTGGCGCGCGAACCCGACGAGCGTCACGCCACAGTCCTCCGCGAGGCGCACGGCGAGGGCGGTCGGCGCCGAGACGGCGGCCAGCAGGCCGATGCCGGCCGTCGCGGCCTTCTGCACCATCTCGTAGCTCGCGCGGCTCGTCACGACCAGGTAACCGGCTCCCGGATCCGCGTTCATGCGCAGCAGCGCGCCGATCACCTTGTCGAGCGCGTTGTGCCGGCCGACGTCCTCGCGAACGAGCCGGATGCCTGCGCCCGGCTCGACCCAGGCCGCGGCGTGTACGCTGCCCGTGATCAGGTTCAGCGACTGCCGTGCGCCGAGCTCGACGAGGACGCGATGGAGCTCGGCCGTCGAGACCATCGGGTCGGAAGCGACCGGCCGCGGTCGCCGGATCGCCTGCTCGATCGTCTCGGCGCCACAGACCCCGCAGCCCGTGCGGCCCGTGAGATTGCGCTGGCGCTTGAGCACCTCTGCGAACCGTTCCCCCGCGATGTCGATGCGCACCTCGAGGGCGCCGTCCGGGCGCTGCAGCTCGACCGAGCGGATTTCCTCCGGGCTCGCGACGATGGCTTCGGTCAGCGTGAAGCCCCGGCCCAGGTCCTCGAGATCCGCGGGCGTGGCGAGCAGCACGACGTGCGGGATGCCCTGGTAGGAGAGCTGCACGGGCATCTCCTCGGCCACGACGTCGTCCGCCGCCTCGACGCGGCCGTCGCGGAAGCGCTGGACGCTCACCGGCCGACTGGTGGCCGGCGGCGGCTCAGGCATGATCGACATCGGCCTTGAAGGCCAGGCGGCGCTGCCGGCGGTCGTTCTCATGGAAGCGCTTCTGCCACTCGGACGGCTGGTCGACCTTCACGACCTCCACCGCCGTGACCTTGTATTCCGGGCAGTTGGTCGCCCAGTCCGAGTTGTCGGTCGTGATCACGTTCGCGCCCGACTCCGGGAAATGAAACGTCGTGTACACGACGCCCGGGTGCACCCGGGTGGTGACCGTCGCGCGCAGGACGGTTTCACCCGCGCGGCTCGCGACACCCACCCAGTCGCCATCCGAGATGCCGCGCGCCTCGGCATCGCCCGGGTGGATTTCGAGACGGTCCTCGTCGTGCCAGACGACGTTCGGCGTGCGGCGCGTCTGGGCGCCGACGTTGTACTGCGTGAGTACCCGCCCGGTCGTGAGCACGAGCGGATAACGGGCGGTGGTGCGCTCGTCGGTGGGCACGAACTCGGTGACGTAGAACCGCCCCTTGCCGCGCACGAAGGAGCCTGCGTGCATGGTCAGCGTGCCCTCGGGCGCACCGTAGTTGCAGGGCCACTGCAGGCTGCCCAGGCGGTCGAGCTTCTCGTAGCTCACGCCGGCGAAGGTCGGCGTCAGCGCTGCGATCTCGGCCATGATCTCGCGTGGATGCGTGTAGTGCATCGGGCAGCCGAGCGCGTTCGCCAGGCGCATCGTGATTTCCCAGTCCTGCAGGCCCGCCGACGGTTCCAGCACCTTGCGCACCGGCGAGATACGCCGTTCCGCGTTCGTGAACGTGCCGTCCTTCTCGAGGAACGATGAGCCCGGCAGGAAGACGTGCGCGTACTTGGCGGTCTCGTTGATGAACAGGTCCTGCACCACCAGGCATTCGAGCGCCGACAGCGCCGCGGTGACGTGCTGCGTGTTCGGGTCCGATTGCGCGAGATCCTCGCCCTGCACGTAAAGACCCTTGAAGCTGCCGTCGAGCGCCGCCTCGAACATGTTCGGGATGCGCAGGCCCGGCTCGGACTCGAGCGGCACGCCCCAGCTGCGCTCGAACAGCCCGCGCACCGCGGCATCGGACACGTGGCGATACCCGCTGTACTCGTGCGGGAAGGACCCCATGTCGCAGGAGCCCTGCACGTTGTTCTGCCCGCGGAGCGGATTCACGCCCACGCCCTCGCGCCCGAAATTGCCGGTGGCCATCGCGAGGTTCGCGATCGCCATCACCATCGAGGTGCCCTGGCTGTGCTCAGTGACGCCGAGCCCGTAGTAGATCGCCGCGTTGCCGGCGGTCGCGTACAGCCGCGCGGCTCCGCGCAGCGCCGCGGCGGGCACGCCGGTGACGGCCTCGAGCGCTTCCGGTGCATTCCGCGGGTCCGCCACGAACGCCTTCCACCTGTGCCAGGACTCGGGCTCGCAGCGCGCGAGCGCGAAGTCCTCCTTCGCCAGGGCCTCAGTGACGACCACGTGGGCGATGGCGTTCATCACGGCCACGTTCGTGCCGGGGCGAAGCTGCAGGTGGAAGCTCGCCTCGATGTGCGGCGTGCGAACGATATCGATCGCCCGCGGGTCGACCACGATGAGCTTCGCGCCCTCGCGCAGCCTGCGCTTGAGCTGGGAGCCGAACACCGGATGCCCCTCGGTGACGTTCGCGCCGATCAGCATGACGACGTCGCTCTTCATCACCGAGGTGAACGCCTGCGTGCCCGCGGACTCGCCCAGCGTGTGCTTGAGGCCGTAACCCGTCGGCGAATGGCAGACGCGCGCGCAGGTGTCGACGTTGTTGTTGCCGAACCCCGCACGGACGAGCTTCTGGACGAGGAACGTCTCCTCGTTCGAGCAGCGCGAGGAGGTGATGCCGCCGATCGAGTCCCGGCCGTACTTCGCCTGCAGCCGCAGGAACTCGCGGGCGGCGTGCGCGATCGCCACGTCCCAGCTGACCTCGAGCCAGGGATCGGTGATCCGGCGACGGATCATCGGCTTCGTGACGCGATCGGGGTGCGTCGCATAGCCATAGGCAAAGCGGCCCTTGACGCAAGCGTGGCCGGCGTTCGCGCCGCCGTCGCGGTCCGGCACCATCCGCACGACCTGGTCGCCCTTGACCTCCGCGTTGAGCGAGCAGCCGACACCGCAGTAGCCGCAGGTCGTGGTCACGATACGTTCCGGCGCGCCGATGGCGGCGAGCGACTTCTCGGAGAGCGCAGCCGTCGGGCAGGCCTCGACGCACGCCCCGCAGGACACGCACTCGGAGGACAGGAAGGGCTCGTCCTGGCTTGCGACGATCTTCGAGTCGAAGCCGCGGCCCTGCACGGTCAGCGCGAACGTGCCCTGGGTCTCGTCGCAGGCCCGCACGCAGCGCGAGCAGACGATGCACAGGTCCGGGTTGAAGGCGAAGTAGGGGTTGCTGAGATCGCGCGTCGCCCCGCGATGCGCGGCGCCATTGGGACCGTACCGTGTCTCGCTCACGCCAACGACCGCGGCCATGTCCTGCAGCTCGCAATGCGTGTCGGCCGGGCAGCCGTCGCAGTCCAGCGGGTGATCGGAAACATAGAGCTCCATCACCCCGCGACGCAGCTTGCCGAGCATCTCGCTCTGCGTGCGTATGGTCATGCCCTCGGCGACCTGCGTCGTGCAGGACGCCGGATAACCCTTGCGGCCCTCGATCTCGACCAGGCAGAGGCGGCAGGAGCCGAACGCCTTCAGTGAGTCCGTCGCGCAGAGCTTCGGGATCCGGTTGCCCACCGTCGCCGCGGCTCGCAGGATCGAGGTGCCGGCGGGAACCGTGACCGGCACGCCGTCGATGCTCACTGTGACGGTGGCGTCCGCAGCGCTCGCCGGTGTGCCGAGATCCTCGTGGTTGATCGCGTACATGCTCTCGCTCCGTCGTCCGTTTCCGCGCGCGGCCGGTCAGCCCGGGCGCGCCGTGCCGAAATCCTCCGGAAAATGCTTGAGCGCGCTCAGCACCGGGAAGTGCGTCATCCCTCCCAGCCCGCACAGCGACCCGTGCTGCATGGTTTCGCACAGGTCCTCGAGCGCACGCAGGTTCCGTTCGCGCTCCTCGCCGCGGATGATGTGGTCGATGACTTCGACGCCGCGCGTCGAGCCGATGCGGCAGGGCGTGCACTTGCCGCAGGACTCGTGAGCGCAGAACCGCATGGCGAAGCGCGCCATGCGTGCCATGTCCACGGTGTCGTCGAAGGCCACGATCCCGCCGTGGCCCAGCAGCGCGCCGATGCCGGTGAGCGCTTCGTAGTCGACCGGCGTGTCGAACTGCGAGGCGGGCAGGTAGGCGCCGAGCGGGCCGCCGACCTGCACCGCGCGCAGCGGGCGCCCCGAAGCGCTGCCGCCGCCGAAGTCGTAGAGCAGCTCGCGCAGGCTCGGGCCGAACGCAAGCTCCACCAGGCCACCGCGCCGGATGTTGCCGGCGAGCTGCAGGGGCAGCGTGCCCCGCGACTGGCCGACGCCGAAGTCGCGATAGAAGGCGGCGCCACGCGCGAGGATCACCGGCACGGTCGCGAGCGAGACGACGTTGTTGACGACGGTGGGCATGCCGAAAAGCCCCTTGACCGCCGGCAGCGGCGGGCGGACCCGGACCTCGCCGCGACGTCCCTCGAGGCTCTCGAGCATCGAGGTCTCCTCGCCGCAGATATAGGCGCCGGCGCCCAGGCGCACCTCCACCTCGAACCGTCGGCCGCTCCCCAGGATGTCGGTGCCGAGGAACCCCGCGGCCCGGGCCGTCGAGATCGCCTCGAGCAGCGCGCGATGCGCGTGCGGGTACTCGATGCGCAGGTACACGTAGCCCTGCGTCGCGCCGACCGCGAGACCGGCGATGGTCATTCCCTCGAGCAGCGCGTACGGGTCGCCTTCCATCAGCAGCCGATCCGAGAAGGTGCCCGAGTCGCCTTCGTCGGCGTTACAGGCGACGTATTTCTGTGGCACTGCCTGGTCGAGCACCGTCTGCCACTTGATGCCGGTGGGGAAGGCCGCGCCGCCGCGGCCGCGCAGCCCCGAATCCGTCACCTCGCGGACGATGTCGGCCGGCCGCATCGCAAGCGCACGGCGCAACCCGGCGTACCCCCCGTGCGCCTCGTAGTCGACGATGCTCACGGGGTCGATGACTCCGACACGAGCGCAGGTGAGCCGCTGCTGCGCCGCGAGGTAGGGAATCGCCGCGGTGGTCCCGAGCGAGAGCGCGTGTGCGCCGCCCTGCAGGAAATCCGCGGCGAAGAGCGACGGCACGTCGGCTGCCCGGACGGGGCCATATGCGAGCCGGCCATCGCCTACGAGCACCTCGACCAGGGGCTCGAGCCAATACAGACCGCGGGAGCCGTTGCGCACGATGCGCACCGCCAGCTCTCGGGCGGCGGCTTCGGCTTCGATCGCGCGCGCAACCGCATCCGCGCCGAGCGACAGCGCACCGGAATCCCGCGGCACGTAGACCGTCGCACCCATGGTCAATGCCCCGCGCCGTCCGACGCGGCGTGTTCGGCGAGCAGCTCATCGAGCCGCTGCGGCGATACGCGTCCGTGCGGTTCGTCATCGAGCATGATCGCGGGCGAGCAGGCGCAGTTGCCCAGGCAGTACACGGCATCGAGCGAGTAGCGGCCGTCGGTCGTGGTTTCGCCGAAGCGCACGCCGAGCCTCCGTTCGGCGTGCGCCGCAAGGGCGTCGCCGTTCATCGCCTGGCAGGACTCCGCGCGGCACACCTGCAGCCGGTGCCGGCCCGGCGGCGTGCTGCGGAAGTGATGGTAGAAGCTGACCACGCCGTGCACTTCGGCACGCGACAGGTTCAGGCCCTTCGCGATGTGGGCGACCGCCGCCCGGGACACGTGGCCGAGGGATCGCTGCACCTCGTGGAGCACGACGAGCAACGGTCCCGGGCTGCCGGCGTGGGCAGCGATGATCGCGTCAACCCGGTCGCGCGTCGTGGCGTCGAGCGTGTCCATATTTCTCCGGTATCAGCCGCGGCCGGCGAGCCTCCGCACGCGAGTGTCCGCCCGCATCGCGCCGCGGTCAAACCTCCGCCCGGGCCTCGGCGGCGGGCGGCCGCACCATCTGACGCCACGTGAAATAGACCGGAATGCCGAGCGCGACGATGATCAAACCCGGCCACGAGTACTGCGGCTTCTGCGCCAGGAGGTTGATGCAGAAGAGCAGCGTCAAGATGGCGTACAGACCGGGCAGCCAGGGATAGAGCGGCGCCCTGACGGGGCGCTCGAGCTCGGGTCGGCGCACACGAAGTGCGAACAGGCCGATCACGGTCAGCAGGAAAAAGAGTACCGCCGCGAAAATTACATAATCGAGCAGCTGGCTGTACGTGCCGGACAGGCACAACAGGCTGGCCCAGACGGCCTGCACTACGAGCCCGAAGGCCGGCGTGCGATGTACGGGATGCAGCTCGCCGGCGCGGCGAAAGAAAAGGCCGTCGCGCGCCATCGCGTAGTAGACGCGCGCGCCTGAGAGGATCAGGCCGTTGTTGCAGCCGAAGGTGGAGATCATGATCGCCGCCGCCATGGCGTAGAGCCCCGCGTCGCCGAGCATGGCCTGCAGTACCGCCGTGCCCACGCGATCCTGGGGCGCGGCCGCGATGTCGGCGGACGGCAGCACGCTCAGGTATGCCACGTTCGCGAGCAGGTACAGGGTCACCACGATCGTTACGCCGGCGCCCATTGCGAAGGGCAGGTCACGCTTCGGGTCCTTGAGCTCGCTGCCTGCGAAGCCAACGTTGTTCCAGGCGTCCATCGAAAACAGCGCGCCGACCATCGCTGCGCCGATCAGTGGCCAGAGAGCGACCGTGAGCCCGCCGTCGGGCCAGAACGCCGGGCCGAAGTTGGCGGCGATGGCTTCGGCGTTGCGGCCAATCGTGAGCCCCAGCACGATCAGCGCGCCAAGCGCGACTGCCTTGATGGCCGTGAGCGAAGTCTGGATGTGCGCAGCCGTGCGCACGCCGCGGACATTGATCCAGGTGAGCACGGCGATCGAGGCGATCGCGAGCACGCGTTGCGGTGACAGGCCAACTTCGATCGGTCCGCTCGGCAGCGGCACCGTGAATCCCAGGAAGGTTTCGGCGGTCAGGCCGGGGAAGAACACCGCCGTGAACCGCGCGAAAGCGACCGCCACGGCCGCGATCGTGCCGGTCTGGATGACGGCGAAGAGTGTCCAGCCGTAGAGATAGCCGAAGAGCGGCGAGATGCCTTCGCGCAGGTAGACGTACTGTCCACCGGCCCTCGGGTACATCCCCGCCAGCTCGCCGTAGGTGAGCGCGCCCGCGACGGACATCAGCCCCGCGACTCCCCACACCAGGAGCAACAGGCCGGGCGACGTGACCTGGCGGAGGATGTCGGCCGAGACGATGAAGATGCCGGAGCCGATCATTGTGCCCACGACCAGCGCCATCGCATCGACGCGGCTGATGGCCCTGACGAACTGGACAGGTGACTGAGCTTCGGTCGTCATCGGTGGTCCTCGCGAATCATGGTCCGTCCAGTGTCGCCTGCGGCGCCAGATGCGACAACGGGATCCGTTGCGAGCGCTTGAGCGTGTCGAGCACCAGGCTCGACTGGACGTCGCGCACGCCGGGGACCTTGAGCAGCTTCTTGAGCACGAGCGTGCCGAAGGCCTCGAGATCGGCGGCGACGACCTGCAGCATGAAATCGTGCGCGCCGGTGGTGGCGAAGCAGGCGACGACCTCGGCCAGCGACTCGAGCGCGCGATGAAACTGCTCGACGTTCTCGTCGGTGTGCCGCTCGAGGCGAACCTGGACGAAGGCCTGGACGCTCAAGCCCAGCCGCGCCGGATCCACGATCGCCGCATAGCCCTGGATGATCCCGGCCTGCTCGAGCTGGCGAATCCGCCGCGCGCAGGGCGTGTGCGTCAGGCCCACCGCCTCGGCGAGCTCCACGACCGGGCGACGGCCGTCCTGCTGCAGCTCGCTCAACAACCGGATGTCGGTGCGATCCAGATTCATGTTCAAAATCGCCACAGGAACTCGTCAGTCGCACGAATACTACCAAACATGAGCCACACAAGACAGCAGAATTTGGTCAACTTGACCAACCGACGTAGCTTACGATGGCGGGCAACCTGGGGCACGCACGGGGGCGTCGGGACCATGGGCGCGATACGACAGTCCCGCACCGAACCGGCGTCGGGTGCGGTCAATTGGCCGCGGGTACTCGAGATCGTGCTCCGCTCACGCGCGCTCGACGAGCTGGAGGAGTCCCGGCTCGTTCCCGAACGCAAGGTCCTGTACCAGTTCACGGCCCGCGGCCACGACGTGACGCAGGCGGTCCTGGCCCAGTACATCGATGGCGCGCGCGACGGCGTCGCCGCGTATTACCGCTCCCGGCCGCTCATGCTCGGCCTCGGTCTCGAGCTCGACGAGGCGCTCGCATCCACGATGATGCGGGTGGGCGGCATGAGCGAGGGACGCGACATCGGCGTCGTGTTCAACCTGCCACGCCTGGACGGCCCTTGCGTGCTGCCGGCCTGCGGCGGTGTCGGAGCCCAGTTCACTCCCGCCGTCGGCTGGGCGCAGTCGCTCCTGTACCGGGCGCGCGTGCTCGGCGAGGACGCCGCCGAACGCTCGATCGCGGTCGCGCACGGCGGGGAGGCCTCGACCGCCACCAGCGGCTTCTGGGCCGCGCTCAACATCGCGACCACGCAGCGCCTGCCCGTGCTGTTCTTCATCGAGGACAACGGCTACGGAATCTCGGTCAAGTCCGAGCTGCAGACGCCGGGGGCGAACATCGCGGCGAACCTCGCGTCGTTCGCCAACCTGCGCGTGCTGGACGGTGACGGGGCGGATCCGGCGACCGCGCCCGGCCTGATCGCGGAGGCCGTCGCGCACGTCCGCGACGGCAACGGTCCGGCGCTGCTGCGACTGCGCGTGCCGAGGTTGTCGGGGCACTCCGGTCAGGACACGCAGGCCTACAAGTCGCAGACGGAGATCGCGGCGGAGCGGGCGCGCGATCCGCTGGCGCGCCTGCGCCGATTTCTCGTCCCGGGCCGGCTCGGCGAGGCCGAGTGGCAGGCGATCGAGGAGCGGGCGAAGCGCGATGTCGAATCGGCCCGCGCGACGGTGGATGCGCGACCGTTTACCGATCCGGGCCGGGTGCGGCGCCACGTGTTCAGTGAGAGCGGTGCGGGCGGCGTGATCGACCTGCAGCTGCAGGGTGGCCTGCTGGCCGCGGGCATCGCGCGCGTTGCCGGCCTCGACCGAGGCGCGGCCCGACGGCCCGCGCATCAACATGTTGACCGCGATCCGGCGCACGCTCGATCACGAGCTGGCGGTGAATCCGCGCGTGCTGGTCTTCGGTGAGGACGTCGGTCGCAAGGGCGGTGTGCACGCCGCCACGATGGGGCTGCAGGACAAGTACGGTGCGGATCGCGTATTCGACACGAGCCTGTCGGAGGAGGGCATCATCGGTCGCGCGGTCGGCATGGCGCTCGCCGGCCTGATGCCCGTGCCGGAGATCCAGTTCCGCAA
This sequence comes from uncultured Gammaproteobacteria bacterium, assembly GCA_963834855.1. GTDB lineage: Bacteria > Pseudomonadota > Gammaproteobacteria > Steroidobacterales > Steroidobacteraceae > DATJKD01. Next base: position 114,868 of record CAWIDH010000006.1, read on the forward strand.
GTACGCGGAGCCGGCCGCCGAGCAGCTGAGCGACTGCGGCTCGATGCGCTGGCGCACGGCGAACCGCTACGCCGCGCCCATGGTCGTGCGCATGCCCGGCGGGTTCTTCAAGTGCGGTGACCCCTGGCACAGCCAGTGCAACGAGGTGCAGTTCGCGCACGCGGTCGGCTGGCGGGTCGCGATGCCCTCCAACGCGGAGGATGCCGTCGGGCTGTTGCGCTCCGCGCTGCGGGGCAATGACCCGACGATCTTCTTCGAGCACCGGGCGATGCTGGATGCCGCCTGGGCGCGCCGGCCGTATCCCGGCGACGACTACGTCGTGCCCTTCGGCCAGGCGCGGGTCATCCGCCAGGGCACGAAGCTCACGGTCGTGACCTGGGGCGCGATGGTCGAGCGCTGCGAGCAGGCGGTTGCGGAGGCCGATGTCGACGCGGAGATCCTCGACCTGCGGTCGCTCGTACCCTGGGACCGCGACGCCGTGCTGGCCTCGGTGCGGCGCACGCGGCGCTGCCTCATCGTCCACGAAGACACCATGACGGCCGGCTTCGGTGCCGAGATCGCCGCGGTGCTGGCGCAGGAGGCGTTTTTCGACCTCGATGCGCCGATCGAGCGCCTGACCATGCCCGACATCCCGAGCCCGCACAGCCCGGTCCTGCTGGACGCGGTCGTGCCCAGCGTGGCGCGGATCGCGCGCGCGGCGGCCGCCCTGGCCGGCGTCTGAGTCGTGGCCGCGCTGATTGAAGTGCGTGCGCCCGCCGACGAATCGGAGGGCACGCGGTCGCGTGTGCTGCGCTGGCTCAAGGCGCCGGGTGACCGCGTCCTGCGCAACGAGCCGTTGATCGAGCTCGAGACCGACAAGGTGACGGTCGAGGTCCCGGCACCCGCGGATGGCGTACTGCGCGAGATACACAAGCAGGAGCAGGACGAGGTCGAGCCGGGCGCCGTGCTCGGAAGCATCGATGCGGGCGCGGACGCCGTCGTTGCTCCGGCGGCGGATCGCACCGACAGGGCGGCGGGCCTGACCCGCGCGGATCCGGTGGCACGACCCACCCCGGCAGTGCCCGGCGCCGATGCAGCCGGCCACTTGAGCCCGGCCGTCCGGCGACTGCTGGCCGAGCACGGGGTTCAGGCCGGGGAACTCACCGGCAGCGGCGCCGGGGGGCGAATCACCGCCGAGGACGTGCTTGCACACGTTGCAAAGCGAACAAGCACGGCAGCTGAGGAGCCCGCACCGGGCGCAAAGGGTCCTCACGCGGCGGGCGATCCCACGGTCCGGCGCGTAGCGCATTCGGCGCTGCGCAGGCGAATCGCGGACCACATGGTCTCGAGCCTGCTCAAGACGGCTCCACACGTGACCACCGTGTTCGAAGCCGACCTCGCCGCGGTGCTCGCTCACCGGGCGCGCAACCAGGCGGCCTACGCCGCGGCCGGTGCCCCGTTGACCCTTACCGCCTACTTCGTGTCAGCCTGCATCGATGGAATCCGCGAGGTTCCGGAAGCCAATGCACGCTGGACGGACGAGGCGCTCCTCGTCTACGAGCGGATTGACGTTGGAATTGCGACCGCGTTACCCGACAAGGGCCTCGTCGTGCCGGTGCTGCGCGACGTCGAGTCGCTTGGGCTCGAGGGCATCGCACGAGGCCTGGCCGACCTGACGATACGCGCCCGCGAGGACAGGCTAACCCCGGCGGACGTGCGCGGCGGCACGTTTACGATCTCGAACCACGGTGTCAGCGGCAGCCTGCTCGCCGCGCCGATCGTGATCAACCAGCCGCAATCGGCCATCCTGGGTGTCGGCAAGCTCGAGCAGCGCGCGGTGGCCGTGGAGACCGATGGCGTTGCAGCCGTCGTCGTGCGCCCGCGCTGCTACGTCACGCTTACGATCGACCACCGCGTGATGGACGGGCACCGTGCGAACCGATTCCTGGACGTCTTCGTCCGCCGCCTCGAGAACTGGCCGGCCGACGGGCGACCGGCCTAACCACTGGGATCGTCAGGTCGCCGCCCGGTTCCGGGATCGTCAGGTCGGCGCCCGGTTCGGCGCCCGGTTCGAGGGGCTCCACGGGCTCGCGCAGACGATTAATCAGGCAGCCCAGGGCGGCCAGCGCGAGGAATACGAAAAACAGGGTCTTGCAGAACTCCGCACCGCCTCCGACCAGGCCGCCGTAGCCGAGCGCGCCGGCGATAGAGGCGAGGAAGAGAAACAGGGCTGGGTATCGCAGCATGGCAGTCCTTACCGTGTCAGTTGCGGGCTGATGCGCATATTGCTGCGCGGGTCTCACGCCGGGTACGGGTCCAGTGTGCCGGGCTGCGGAACGCCGCGGAAGTAGTCAACTGCGACGTCGCGCGTAGGAACGATCTGATACGCGGCTGGCCGAGTCGAGTCAAGTCGGACCTCGGTCCACTTGCAAACGCGGAGGACAGGTCGCTGCTGCCGCGCACGGGACTAAGAACCTCTGATTTACCCGCGCCCATGCGGGGTTACATCAGAGGTTCCCGAACTGGCAGGCGGATGCGCAAACGCTCACAATCACCGTCATCGGTCGAGCACGTGTTCCAGGGTCTGCTTCACGAAGGGGAAGAACCAATGGCTGCATTCTCGATACATCCCGCGGTCGACCAGGGCGTCAAGCCGGGCGCGGCGAATTTTGCTGGTGGCACGCTGACTTGCAAGTGCGGTTCCGACGCGGTGACCGTGCGCCTGCAGGGCAACACTGCGTACAACCACGTCTGCGGCTGCACCAAGTGCTGGAAGCCGCAGGGCGCGATCTTCTCCCAGGTGGCCGTCATCGGGCGCGACAAGCTCAACGTCACGGCAAATGCACAGAAGCTCAAGGTGGTCGATCCCGCGGCGCCGATCCAGCGCCATGCGTGCACCGGCTGCGGCGTGCACATGTACGGTCGAATCGAAAACAAGAACCACCCGTTCTACGGGTTCGACTTCGTCCACACGGAGCTGTCGAAGGAGAGCGGGTGGTCGGCTCCGGAATTCGCGGCCTTCGTGTCCTCGATCATCGAGTCGGGCACGAAGCCCGACCAGATGGGCGCCGTTCGCGCGCGCCTGCGGGAGCTCAAGCTCGAGCCGTATGACTGCCTGTCACCCGGGCTGATGGACGCGATCGCGACGCACACCGCCAAGGCCAAGGGAGTCCTGGCGTCCTGATCGCAGGCGGGACGACACAAAAGGGAAGGCTATAGGCTGGGGGCTGTAGGCTGGAGGTAAGAGCTTCTTCTCCTGCTCCAGCCTCCAGCCGACAGCCCATAGCCTGATGCGCCGCCGCGGCCGGACCGGGGTTGTTCAGTGGGCTTCTTGTCTCAGCCCTGCGCCTTCCCAGTTTCCTCAGTCAGGACCAGTTCGCCGTCCTTGACCGGGATGCGCTCCCCGGGATGCTGATCCATGTGCACGCTGCCCGTGTTGTCGCCGAGCCTGTACGTGACCTCGAAGCCGTCGGCCTTCTCGGTCGTGTCGTACACGGTCGAGCATCGCGTCTCGCTCGTCTGGTAGGTGTTCGCCTGCTGCGTCCTCTTCTGGATCTTGCTGCCGGCGTAACCGCCAGCGGCTGCGCCCGCGACGGTCGCCACGTCCTGGCCTCTGCCGTCGCCGATCTGGTTGCCGAGCACGCCACCGATCACTGCGCCGACCACCGTGCCGGTGACGCGCTTCGGATCCTTGACCGGCGCCTGGTGGCTCACGACCTGGTCATGGCACACCTGCCGCGGCGTGCGCACCGTCTTGGTCACGGGCTCGACGGCGAGCACCTCGGCATAGTTCTGCCGGTCGATCATCTTGTAGCTCGCGATCGCGCCCAGCGTCGTCGCGGCGATGCCGCCAGCCACGAGCCCGATCATCATGGATTTGTTCATCAATACACTCCTCCACGCAGCGCGTTCGACCCGCGCGCCATGTTGTTGACGCCCGCGACAGCTTAGGTGGCAGTCATCGACCGAGCAGACGCCCGGAGCCGCGAATTCCTGTAAGCGAGGGCCTACAGATTATGTCCGGCATAATGCGGGGCCCGCGCGCGGCGCCTGCATCTCGCAATCGCTTGATCGCAGGCGGCCTGCGTCGATACATGACTTATTGCACACGCACACGGAGGCGCATCGTGAATAACGCATCCAGGCCGGTATGGCTCGTCGTCGCTGTGCTCATGCTGATCCCGGTCGCCGTCAGGGCACAGGACATCGCCATCGAGGTCGAGCGCGATGAGTGGACCGTCGAGCTCTCCATATACATGCTCGGTGCCGGCATGACGGGAGAGACCGGCGTCGGCGGCAACGTGGCCGACGTTGACCTGAGCTTCGGCGACGTGCTGGAAAACCTGGAACTGGGCGGCATGGGCTCGGTGCGCATCGAGCGCGACCGGTGGGCGTTCACGACCGACGTCATCTACATGGGTCTCGGCGCCTCGAAGGGGCCGTTCAGCGCCGACGTGGATCAATGGATGGTGGAACCGAGCCTGAGCTTTCGGGTGTCGGATCGCCTCGAAACCATCGTCGGTGTCCGTTACGTGAACCTGGCCGCGGAGATCGCCGGTCCGTTCGGCCGCAACCCTTCCGGCACCGTCGACTGGTGGGACCCGTTCATCGGCGGCAAGCTGACGCTGCCGATCCGCGAGGACCTGAGCTTCAACCTGCGCGCGGACGTGGGCGGCTTCGGCGTGGGATCGGAGTTCGCCTGGCAGGCGTTCCCGTTCATCAGCTGGCAGTTCAGCGATCGGTCGTCAATGCAGGCCGGATACCGCTGGCTCGATGTCGACTACGACGAAGGCAGCGGCCCGGGCGAGTTCACCTACGACATGCTGACGGAGGGACTGCAGCTGGGTGTGACGTTCCGCTTCTGAACGCGCGTCTGGCGTCCCCGCGGTGAACCGCGCGTGACCCGCTACCGGTCAATCGACTTTACGCGGCCACCCGCGAATCGTCAGCGGGCGCCGAGCGCTTTTGCGGCCCGGGCGTAATGACGCGGCGCAACCCAGAAGATCATCCCGAAGCGGCCCATCCCCGCCGAAACCGCGTCGGCTGCGATGACGTTGATCTTCTGTGCCGCGACTTTCGCGACCGGCGCGAGCGCCGCGCCGACCTGGTCCGTGCCCTGCACGAGGAAGGCGCGCTTGGTTCGACTCAGCTTCCAGCCCTCGCGCCGAGCGACGCGCTTGAGGCCGGCCAGGTCGTCGGTCACGAGGTCGATCTGAGACGTGCCACGCCCCTCGGGAAACCCGGAAAACGCCAGAAGGTTCACGCCCCCATCGCGGAGCGCCGTCAACACGCGCGTCGCCTGTCCGGCCCGGTTCGGTGCCTTGATGTAGACGTAATTCACCTTGCGGATCTTCGTGGCCATGGGGATCCTCCTGTCGGAAGGCAAGGGTGTCCGCGACCCGGCGAGTCTACGCCCGTCCCACGCTCACGAGGACGCTGCGCATTCCGATCCATGCAGGAATCCCCGCCATGAGCGACGATGCCCTGCCGGCCGACCCGGGAATCCCGCCCGACTGGCGACCGGGCCTGCGGCGCAAGATCGCGTGGCTGCTCGTTGCCAAGCTCGTTGGTCTCCTGCTGCTGTGGGCGCTGTTCTTCTCGCCGTCGCACCGGCTCGAGGTCACGCCCGAGCGCGCGGAGCGGATCCTCGCAATCCCGCCCGCACATGACCGCGCGCCGGGCGGTGTGCGCATCTCGCAGCCAGCGCCAGATGCCAGCGAGGGAGAGGATCCATGATCGATTTCGAGGTCGTGAATCTGTCGCGCCTGCAGTTCGCACTCACGGCGCTTTATCACTTTCTCTTCGTCCCGCTCACGCTGGGGCTGTCCATGATCCTCGTGATCATGGAATCGGTGTACGTGATGACGGGCCGCGAAATCTGGCGCCGCATGACGAAGTTCTGGGGCCTGCTGTTCGGCATCAACTTCGCGATGGGCGTGGCGACCGGCATCACGATGGAGTTCCAGTTCGGCACGAACTGGGCCTACTACTCCCACTACGTGGGCGACATCTTCGGCGCGCCGCTCGCGATAGAGGGCCTCATGGCGTTCTTCCTCGAGTCGACGTTCGTGGGACTCTTCTTCTTCGGGTGGGACAGGCTCTCGAAGGTCGGGCACCTCATCGTTACCGCGCTCGTGGCGCTCGGATCGAGCCTGTCGGCGCTGTGGATCCTGGTCGCGAACGCGTGGATGCAGTACCCGGTCGGCGCCGATTTCAACCACGAGACGATGCGCATGGAGCTCACTTCGTTCACCGAGGTGTTGCTGAGCCCGGTCGCGCAGTCGAAGTTCGTGCACACGGTGGCGCGCGGGTTACGTCGTCGGCTCGGTGTTCGTCCTGGCCGTGAGCGCCTGGTACCTGCTGCGTGGCCGTAACGTGGCCGTCGCCAGGCGGTCCGTCGCCGTAGCGGCGAGCTTCGGGCTCGCGTGCTCGCTGTCGGTCGTGGTGCTCGGCGACGAGTCGGGCTACGTCACGACCGAGAACCAGAGGATGAAGATCGCAGCCATCGAGGCGGCGTGGGAAACCGAGGAGCCGCCGGCCGGCTTCACGATCTTCGGCATACCGGACATCGACGCTCGCAAGACGCACGCGGAGGTGAAGGTGCCCTGGTTGCTCGGGCTGATTGCCACGCGCTCGATCAACGAGGAGGTGCCCGGCATCCTCGAGCTGGTCGAGCATTCGCGCGGACGGATCGGGCGCGGCGTCCAGGCGCACGCGGCGTTGCAGGCCTTGCGGGCGAATCCTGCGGACACGGAAGCGAGGGCGCGATTCGATGAGTACAAGGCTGACCTCGGGTACGGCCTGCTGCTGCTGCGCGAGGTTCGCGATCCGGCGGCGGCGACGGCAGAGCAGATCGAGCGGGCGGCGTGGTCGACCGTCCCAAACGTGCCGGTGCTCTTCTGGAGCTTCCGGGTCATGGTCGGGCTGGGTTTCTTTTTCATCGTGCTCTTCGCCGTCGCCTTCTACCTGTCCGCGCGGCATCGCATCCAGCAGAACCGCTGGTTCCTCAGGCTGGCCTTCTTCAGCCTGCCCTTGCCCTGGATCGCGGCCGAGCTCGGCTGGATCGTCGCCGAGTACGGCCGCCAACCGTGGGCTATCGAAGGGCTGCTGCCCACCTTCCTCGGCGTGTCCACGACGTCGGCCGGGAATGTCTGGCTGTCGCTCACCGGCTTCGTCGTCTTCTACACGGCGCTTGCCGCCGTGGACGTCTACCTGATGGTACGCATGATCCGGCGCGGTCCCGACGGCCTGGGCTACTGGCCGCAACGGGCGCCTCATGCCGCAGAGGCCGCGACCGCGCATTGACCGGGAGACCGCCATGCTCGACTACGAAACCCTGCGTGTCATCTGGTGGCTGATTCTCGGCGTGATCCTGATCGGCTTTGCGGTCACCGATGGCTTCGACCTGGGTGTCGGCGCCATCTTCCGCTTCATCGGCCGAACGGACGATGAGCGCCGCGCGCTGCTCGAGTCGGTCGAGCCGGTGTGGGAAGGCAACCAGGTCTGGTTCATCCTCGGCGGCGGCGCTGCATTTGCGGCATGGCCGCTGCTCTACGCAGCATCGTTCTCGGGCCTGTATCTCGCGATGTTCCTGGTGCTCGTCGCATTGATCCTGAGACCCGTGGGTTTCAGTTCCCGCAACAAGCTTGACGACACGCGCTGGCGCAACGCCTGGGACTGGGTGCTGTTCGTCGGCGGCGTGGTCCCGGCGCTGCTCTTCGGTGTCGCCTTCGGCAACCTGTTTCTCGGTGTGCCGTTTCACTTCGACGAGTTGCAACGGCCGGTCCACACGGCCGGGTTCTTCAACCTCCTGCATCCGTTCGCGCTGCTCGCCGGTCTCGTCAGCCTCTCGATGCTGGTGATGCACGGCGCGACCTACGCCTCGATGAAGGTTGAAGACCCGATCTCGTGGCGCGCGGCGGGCGTAGGGCGCTTGGCCGCCGCGGTGTTCGTCGTTGCGTTCGTCTTGGCCGGCCTCTGGGTCGCCCTCGGCCTCGACGGGCACCGGATCGTCTCCGGGCTCGATCCCACCGGTCCGTCCAATCCGGTCGTCAAGGGCGTGGAAGTCGAAGCAGGGGCCTGGCTCGGAAACTTCCGCGCGCACGGCGTGCTGTGGCTCGCGCCGGGTGGCGCGGTGCTCGCTGCCGCGCTCACGTGGGCACTCCTCGGTGCGCGGCGCCACGGCGCCGCGTTCATCGCGAGCTGCTGCGTGCAGGCGGGAACGATCCTGACCGCGGGGATCGGGCTCTTCCCGTTCCTTATGCCCTCATCCACTCATCCGAGCCACGGGCTGACGGTCTGGGATGCTTCGAGCAGTGCGAAAACGCTTCAGATCATGCTGATCGCCGTGCTCGTGTTCCTGCCGATCGTCCTGGCCTACACGGCCTGGGTGTTCAGGGTGCTCCGCGGCAGGATCACGCTCGAGGAAATCCGCCGTCACAGCGGGCCGTATTGAAGGTTGATTGAGGCAAGCTGCCATGTGGTATTTCAGCTGGATACTTGGACTCGGACTGGCGCTCACCTTCGGGGTGCTGAACGCGATGTGGTACGAGATCGTCGAGGGGGACGACGAGGTGTCCTAGCGCAGATTCGAACCCTGCGATTCGACCGACGCTGTGGTACGTGATGCAGCAGGGGCCTTGTGTCTATGCTGCGCTTCTGGAGCAGGCGCAGACCGTGCTGGCGCGCATCGAGACGCGGCTCCGCTGAGCTGCAGGATGCAAACGGGGGCGTCATGTTCGTCATCGAACTCATCTACAAGGCCGACCTCGAGGAAATTGATGCGCACATGGCCGCGCACGTCAGGTTCCTGAAGAAGTACTACGCTTCCGGCCATTTCCTCGTCTCGGGTCGAAAGATACCGCGCGATGGCGGGATCATCCTGGCCGTGGGCGAGAGTCGCGAAGAGATCGAAGCCATCGTCAACGAGGATCCGTTTCACGCGCACGGTCTGGCTGACTTTCGCATCATCGAGTTTCGAGCCAGCCAGCGGGCGAACGACATTCAAAAACGGATCGAGACGTCGTGATCGATGCGCCTGTGGTGCTGATCCCGCGTCGACAAATCTTACATAACGAGAAGCCGGGACGCGCCCCTGGCAATGCAAACTGCTGATCTACTTTCGTTTCCTGAATATGGCATGCGGCTTGCTGCGGATCCGGTGCTTATCGCGCTCATATGCCGGTTCTCCCAAAAGCAACAAGAGGAGTCGCCATGCACAAGCTGTTGAAGGCGTCGGCCCTGTGTGCGGGCCTGTGCTTCCTGAGTGCCGCGGCCACAGCGACGCCGATACTCGATCCGGCCGGAGACTTCCTGTCGACGCTTGATCCCGCCGCGCCGCGGGCCGGCGATCTGGACGTCCTCAGCGCGGAGACGTTTCTAGACGGCGAGGCCTTCCTCTTCACGGCCACGATGGGCGCGCCCATCGGTACGACCGATCTGGCGTTCAATGTCGGGGCGTCGATCGCGGCGCCGGTGCAGCGACGCAACAGCTTCGGCGGCGTCGGGCTGACCATATTGATATTCGATGGTGGTACATCGCGCAGAACGACGGAACCGCTCTCGTCCTCCTCTTCGCGGCGCCAGGTCCGCCGGGCCCGCCCACGCTGCTGGCACCGGGCAGCGTGACCTTCGACGGCAGCACTATCGAGGTGCTGGTTCCACTCGATCTTCTCCCGACGAGGGGATTCACGCCCGATCAGTTTGGATGGAACCTGTGGCCACGCTGGGACGGCATTCCGTTCGGTGACGCTCAGATCTCGGACTTCGCGCCCGACAGCACCAATGCAGCGGTCACGACCGTGCCGGAGCCATCGACGCTGGCACTGCTCGCTCTCGGTCTCGCTGTCGGTGGGTGCTTGCGGAGGCGCAGGGCGTAAGCCCTCGCCGCGCAGGCGGCGCGTGCTCGACAGCATTCGAGTAAGGCACGTGTGCCCGACGTGCCTGAGCGTGGCCGGATCGGGTACGATTCGTGCCCTCGCGAACGCAGAACGACGTACGCCGAATGACCGGACGCCGATGCCGCTGAACGTGAGCCAGCATCCGCTGGTCGCGGACAAACTCGCGATCCTCCGCGACCGGCATACGGAGCCGAAGAAGTTCCGCGAGCTCGTTCGCGAGCTGACGTGGCTGCTCGGGTACGAGGCGACGGCGGATCTCGCCACCCGGCCGCACCCGATTGAGACGCCGCTCGGGCCGATGATCGCCGCGTGCCTCGAGCCCCGCGTCGGCCTGATCCCGATCCTGCGTGCAGGGCTCGGTATGGTCGACGCCATGCTCGAGCTGCTGCCCACCGCCGAGGTGTGGCACCTCGGTCTCTACCGCGACGAGCGGACGCTGACGCCGGTGGAGTACTACAACAAGCTGCCCGACGCTGCGACCGTGCAGGTCTGCCTCGTGCTCGACACGATGCTCGCCACCGGAGGCTCGGCGGCAGCCACGGTGGACATCCTCAAGAAGTGGGGCGCGGCCCGCATCAAACACGTCTCGCTCATTGCCGCCCCCGAAGGCGTGGCGACGCTCAGCCGTGCCCACCCGGACGTCGACATCCACGTCGCGGCGATCGATTCTCACTTGAACGAGCGAGGCTACATCGTGCCGGGCTTGGGGGACGCCGGCGATCGACAGTTCGGGACCTTCGCGGGACCGTCGTCGGAGCCGGGCCGCAGGTCCAACGACGAGACGGCGGAGGTGGTACGGCGCCTCCAGCGCCACCTCGACGATCCCGCCTCCTAGCCCGCGGTCGATACCTCGCCGCGTGCGTCGTCGCAGCGCTGCTCCGTCTTCCGTCAATGCAGATGCGGTAGACTGCTTTGGGCGCAAGGCCGGGCGCGGATGTGGCGATACATCCTGAGACCCATCCCACAATAGGAGAAGTAGTGCACACCAGAGCCTTCAGTAGCCAGCATGCCCGGAGTGCGGCCGTCGGGCCGATGCTCTGCCTGATCGGAGCCGTGTTGCTTTCCGGGTGCGCCCAGCAGGCCCAGGTCAAGGGCGCGTGGCAGGATGGGGTGTCACGGAAACAGTCGTTCACGAGGGTGTTGATCGTCGGCGTCAGCCCGCACGTCAACCAGCGCTGCAAGTTCGAAGCCTTCATGGCATCGCAGCTCAAGAGCGAGTCAGTGACAGCGATCCGCAGCTGCGACGCAGCGACGAAAAAGGACCCGCTGACCCTTGAGAGCATCGAACAGGCGGTCGCATCCGTACAGGCCGATGCGGTGCTGGCGACCAATCTCGTTTCCAGCGAGTTCGAAGCGAAGGAAGGCGGCAGCAGGGATACGCGTGGCAGCGCGATGTATAAGGCCACGGATGCGGGATACGCGACCGGGTACTACGGCGTCTACGGCGTGCCGGTCATTTATGGTGAGTTCGCGACGGCGGCCGCTATCACGACGGTCGAAGACGAGGTCCGCGTCTCGTCGAGGTTCTATGAAACGCGAGACAAGACCCTGATCTACACACTGGATACGCGCGCTCGCAACCTCGAGTCGACCGATGTCGGGCTTTCTGAGATTGCGGCCGCGATTGCGGATCAGCTGCGCAGCGCCGGGCTGACCCACTAGATTTCCAGGCGTTCACACGCCAAGCACACGCAACGACCGCTCAGAACGCAATTCGTTGATTCGCCGGTCGTTGCGGCCTCGCGGGTCTCATGAGCCACAAACACCAGCAACTGATCCGCGCTATTTTCCGCGAGCCGATCAGCGGGAACATTCATTGGCGCGAGGTCGAGTCGCTCCTTCATCACCTGGGAGCTGCGGTGGAACCGCTTTCCGGAGCGCGCGTGCGCGTGCGTCTGAACGGGGTGGAGGACGTCTTGCACCGCCCGCATCACAGCAACGTGCTCGACAGACAGGGCGTCAGGAACCTGCGAGCCTATCTCGGTCGCTCCAGAGTGACGCCGTCGCAGTACGAAGCAGGCAAGCCGGGCGCGAGCGCGCGCGTGATGCAGTGCGCTGCGCCGGGCACTCTGATCTGTCCTACCGAGATTTGATCTGGCGCCCCGGTACAGGATCACGAGTGCCGTTCGAGACGCTTCAGAACGTGGGCATAGGCAGGCGTCAAGCCTAGACGTCAGCGCTCGAGGCGCTGCAGAGCGGAGGGCAAGACGGCCGAGTGCGTTAGGCGCTGGCAGCGGCCGTCCACGCCGGCAGCAGAATTGCTCAAACAGCAGGCCGCCTCGATTCGACGGCAATCTTGCGCAGAGCCTGTTCGAAAACTTCCACGGGCTGTCCGCCCTGAATCAGATATTTGTCGTTCACGATGACGGAGGGCACCGCGTGGATACCCTGCCGGCCATAGAACTGTTCGCGCTCGCGGACCTCGTCGGCGTAGAGGCCCGATTCCAGAATCTCTCGTGCGCGCACTGGATCGAGGCCGGCTTGCGTAGCGACATCGATCAGCACCTCGCGATCGCTCGGATCGCGGCCTTCAGTGAAGTACGCCGCGAACAGCGCCCGCTGCAATGCGTGCTGGCGACCTTCGAGATCCGCCCAGTGCAGCAGCCGATGCGCGTCGAACGTGTTGTAGATTCGGGAGCGCTTATCCAGGTTGAAAGTGAATCCGAGCGCTGCCCCTCGGGCACGAATGCCTTCCTGGTTGCGCATGAACTGTTCGGGCGTCGAACCATACTTCTGCGCGATGTGCTCGGCAATGTCCTGTCCCTCCGACGGCATCTGCGGATTGAGCTCGAACGGCTGGAAGTGAATGTCGGCGGTCGTTTCATCGCCGACGCGCTCGAGCGCCTGTTCGAGCGATCTGAGCCCGATCACGCACCAGGGGCAGGAGACATCGGACACGAAGTCGATCTTGAGGTGAGAGGTCATGGGATTCCGGATCGTTTGCAGATGGAAACGGAAGATGCGGGCAAGGGCGCCAAGGTTCAAGCGTGGTGACGATAGTCAACTTGTTTCTCGCCCCTGACTACCGCCCCAGAGTGACAAAGGAGATCGACCCGTGAGAATCACCGGATGGAAGCAAAAGACGGAAGCGAGGGATTCGACTTTGAGGCTACGTACACGCGAATCGTGCCCCAAGAGCTGATCGAATACAGATTAGGAGACGGTCGGAACGTTCAGGTTCAGTTCATCCACGCCGCCGACGGAGTCCTTGTAAGGGAGATTTTTGAGGTGGAGTCCGAAAACGAACCGGAAGTCCAGCGCCAAGGTTGGCAGGCTATCCTGGACAAGTTCGCCAGACATGTTGAAGCGAAGGCAACCGCCCGGTGACCACATCTATGCCCGACGCCGCATGGGGCGAGCGACACTCAACGCACAAACAAGCCCGGCCACGCGCCGGGCTTTTTGTTCTTTACGACAAGGAGGTGAAAGACCGGTTTTCGCCGATTCGCGAGATCGGTGTGGTTGGCTTGGCTCCGGTAGAACCGCAGAGGTTGGCTGACACGTTCGGAATGCGCTGCCGTCGTGCTTTCCACCGCTTGTAGCGCAAGGCCTTGGCGAGTTCGGCCTGGCGATGCTCCCGCCGGCGACGCAGTACAGCCACTGACACCAACGCAATCATTGCTGGGAGACACGTCAACAAAATTAGCTGCATTCCCGAAACTCCGACCGAGTTGCGACGCCTTCCCCACTGCGCCCGCTCCCTGTTTGTATGTGCCGCCTGTCCTGGCGCCTTATGTCGTAGGATCCGCCTTGGGTGCAATTCCAATCTGTGGAACACGTCGCAGATTTTCGCTGGCGGCAATCTGCGGCGCCGCGCGAGCTTGAGCGCTCGGACGCCCGTTCATTGGCGCATGGACAAGCTACGGCGTATGGGGCGGGACTTTCTGATGCGGTTGGTGGCGAAGCACGGGCTCGGAGGGGCGGCGCGGGGCAGCCGATCGCCGATTTG
>CAWIDH010000007.1:0-104599 GCA_963834855.1 uncultured Gammaproteobacteria bacterium
GATGCCGCGCTCCGGAGGCGAAGGCGCGGTCGTAGATGCTCGCGATCCAGCCAATGTGCGCTGTGCCGGCGCTGTTGCTTCGACCAGCGGCAGCGTGAGCGGCGTGCGCGGAAGCACATCGTCGAAATCAACATCGGGGTTGTATTGCCTCAGCAACCAGATCGGCACATTCTGATACTTCTGAGCGATCACCCAAAGCGATTCGCCGCGACGCACCACATGGACCTCGGTGCCGATGATGCGGTTGATGGCGAAGAAGTCCTCCTGGAGTTTCTGGTGGTAACCACGCCGGCGCTGAACGAACTCATCCGTGCTGATACGGGACGTATCGATCTTCAGCCGTTGACCGATCACGACCGGCGTGCCGAAGCGCAGGCGATTGAGCTCACGCAGGCGCGTCGCACGAACGTCGAGCCATTCCGCGTAGTGACCCAGTGTTTCGGTCGCCTGCACTTCGATCGTGCCATCGCCGGCTACCGTGTAGTCGCTTGGATCCGCGGTCATTGCCACTTTCTCGGCGCCAGTGACCAGTGTGGGTCCGATCGCTTCGGCCTGCGCTGCGGACACCGGCTCCGCGGCCTGTGCGAGCGCAGTCGCGCGCTCGGTCGCCGGCTCTTCTTCAGGCTGCGCGTCGGCCTCGACAACAAGAAGTTCCGGCGGGAGATCAGTGATCGTCACCGTACCAGCCGGCAGCGTGTCCTCGGCGATGCGCGCCACCAGCAACCGCTGGCCTTCGTAGATGAAGTTGCGATCGCTGATCCGGTTGAGCTTCATGAGCTCATCTTCAGTCAACCCGGCCTGGCGAGCGATCGTGGACAAGGAATCGCCGCGCTTGACGACATAGGTACTGGAGGCCGGGATCAGTGGGCTGAGTGACAGGGGCGGCGGCAGTGGGCGCGGCGGCCACTGGGCGCGGCTCCGAGCCCGGCAATTGCAGCACACGTCCGACGCGAACCTGGTTGGCGCTGCGCAAATCGTTCAGTCGCATCAGCGCCGCCACCGTTGTGCCGTTGGCTGACGCGATCCGCGACAAGGTGTCGCCAGTGCGCACTCGATAGGTCCGATCGACCTTTTGTGCATCGAATCGTTCGCCCGGCGCCAGGCTCGCGAGTCGCACCCCCGGATCCGCTGCCGCAGCGCTCTCCTCAGGCAGGCGCAGCACGAAACCGCGCGGTACGTGACGCTCGCCGCTCCATACCGCTGCCGTAAGTGAGGGATTGAGCGCGCGCAGGGTCTGCCGGTCCACGCCAAGAGTGCGTTCCAGCGCACTGACTGGCACGTAAGCCGGTAATTCAAATGGTTGCGTCTTCACTTCCGCGCGCCGTGTCAGCGCACCGAAGTATTTCTCCGGGTCACGATCGATCTCGAGCGCCGCGAGGAACGCGACGTAGTAATTGCGCGATGCAAAACCGAACGTCCGGCTCTGGTGTGTGCGGATGATGGTCACGATGTCGTCGGTGCCCTGTTTTTCCTTCGCACGCCGCATGCCCGCCGCGCCGTGGTTGTAAGCCGTGAGCGCCAGCGGCCAGGTTCCGAGCAGGTCGTAATTGAATTGCAGGAGCTGCGCCGCCGCCACCGTCGAGCGATAAGGATCCATGCGCTCGTCCACCGTGGCATCGATGCGCATGAAACGCCGCCCGGTCGAACGCATGAATTGCCACAGCCCGGCGGCGCCAGCCTTCGAATAGGCCTCTGGATCGAAGGAGGACTCGACGTGCGGCAGAGCCGAGAGCTCGGCGGGCAGACCCATGTTGGCGAGTGTCTCGGCGATGTGCGCCTCATACGCACCTGCGCGGATCAGACCGGCGCGGAATCGATCGGCCTGGCCAAGCTGAAACCGGACGCGCCCGGCGGCTTCATTCAACGCCCGCGCACTGATGGTCTCGGGCCACAGCGCGCGTACGCGCCTTTCCTCCGGTGAGCTCGCGGAGCCTCCACTCGCGAGACGTCTCAGGATCGCACTGTATCTCTCCTTCGCCTCCTGTACCTGTCGTTGGCGTTCCGCACGCGCGAGATTCTCGGGAAAGCTCATTACCTCGTACACGACGTCCAGTTTGCGATCGTCGTGTACGAGTCCGCCGTTGGTCGTGACCTCGGTGTAGACGCGTACCCAGAACTGGACATCGGGCTCGATCTCGGCGGGCCGTACGAACGGATTCTCCGAACCGGCGCTGATGCCCGATATCAGTATCGCGACGAGCGCGCCCAGTGCACATCGAGTGGAACTTCGGATCGGTATGGTCCTCGAGGCCGGGGCTGTGGTCGCTGTCTGGCGGCGAATTCTGCAGCGCGCGAAGAGCGCGCAAGGAGCCCGTTTATCAGTGATTGCTACAAAAGTTTGTGACGTAGGTCGGAAGATCGCGCGCAAGTGCCCGTCGCCGGGTGCACCCGGTTGTGGTGCATCGAGAGAGGAAAGTGGCCTGGCAACCCAACAGACCGGAAACAACTTGTTTATTTGAGACGGGTAAAGGAAAACTCAGGACGCACGGCGTTTCCCTATGAGCCTAGCAGATCCAGCTGTCGCACATCACCGATCACGCGCTCGAAGTCCAGGCCGAGTGTTGCGAGCACGGGTTCGGCCACGGGTTTTACCTGCTTCGTCACGTAGTGCTCGCGATCGAGCGGATTCCGGACCTCGTCGACCGGCTCCGGTCCGGCGATGGTCATGACGTAGCTGATCAAGCGCCCCGACGACTGCGTCGACTTGCGTGCAGCCGCGACGTGCGGCGGTGTCGTGGCCGTGTACTCGTCGGCATCCTTGCGCAGGTTCTTGCGATAGACGAGTGAGTCGTCGAGCTTGCCGCTGCGCAGACGTCTCACCACATCGGCCAGGTAGTCGTCGACCGATTGATCGGTGAAGAGACGCCGATACAGCTCACGCTGCACTTCCTTGGCGAGCGCAGTCCAGTCGCGGCGCACGACCTCCATGCCGATGAACTCCACCTGCTGGAGGCCGTCGCCGTGCTTCAGCCCGGCATAACGCTTGCTGGCGCCGCGTGTGCTGTGGCGCGCATGCGGCAGGAAGAGCTTCAGGTACAGCTTCTCGAACTTGAGCTCGAGACGGCTCGGCACGCGCCAGCGCTCGGCGATGTGGCGCGCGAGGTCCGCATTCAGCGCCGCCGCGAGCTGCCGCGCCTGGTCGCGGGCGGCCTCAGGATCGGCCGTCGCCGTCTGCACGAACAAGCTGTCCGTGTCGCCGTACAGCACCACGAAGCCGGCCGCCTCAAACCAGCGCTTCGACCACAGCAGGATCTCGCGGCCTGAGCCGGTGATCGAGTTGGCAAGCGCCGGATTGTAGAAACGGCAGGCAGGTGTCCCGAGCACGCCATAGAACGAATTCATCAGGATCTTGATGGCGTGCGAGGCGACCTCATCGCCGGCCTTGCGCGCGGCTTCGCGCCGCGGGAAGAGCTCGTCGAGCAACCGCGGCAGGATCGCTGGCTCTCGACGGAACGCGCCGCCGGGGGTCTGGATGAGATCCGCGTCGGGCGGCGGCGCTTCGACGTAGGAAAGCGGATCGATGTTGAAGGTGCGGATGACGCTCGGATACAGGCTCTTGAAGTCGAACACCCATACGTTGCGGTGCAGGCCCGCCACCGGTTCGAGCACGTGGCCGCCCTGCTGCGCCGCATAGACGCGCGAATCGTCGCCGCGCACGCTGGGCGCGACGATGCCCAGCGGCTCGAGCTCGCTCAGATACAGAAAGTCGAAGGAGGCGATGCTCGCCGCGACCCGGTCGGGCGTCATGCCGGTCAGCCGGCTGCGCTCGAACGCGAGCGGTACGAGGTTGAGCTTGCGCACGATGCCGTAGGCGAGTCGCGCGTCGGTGCGTGCATAGAGCGCGAAGGCGGGCAGGTCTTCGCGGTAGTTGTGCAGGATCTCCGCGAGGCGATCGCGCACGTCGCCCTTGACGGCCTTGCCTTCGCCCAGCACCTGCCGCGCCACGGCGTCGAGCGAGTAATCGTCCATGCGCACGAAGGCGCCGCGCAGGAGGTCGATGCCGTCGAGGACGAGGCGGCCGGGAATCGAGGCTTCGCCGCTGCCGAAATAACCTTGCGGCTTGCGGAGGCGGATCGGGCCCGCCTCGCGCCCGAGGTCGAACGGGTGCCGCACGCGCGCGGCGATACGCCCAAGGGCCGCCAGGTCGAAATCGACGATGTTCCAGCCGGTCAGCACGTCGGGATCGCAGGTCCTGACCCGGTCGCAGAAGGCGGTCAGCGCGGCGAACTCGTTTTCGCAACGGATCGCCTTTTCGGGCATCTCGCGATCGCGGTCGTCGACGATCAGGACCTCATCGATATCCGGCCCATAGATCGAGATCGCGAGCAGCGCTTCACCCCTGGCGTCGGTCTCGATGTCGAACGACAGCATGCGCGGATCGATCCTGACGTCCGCGGGCCGCAGCGTCGGATTGTCGAAGACCCAGGTGACGCCCTTGCCTGCCCTGGCTTCGCCCTCGATCGCGCAGCCCGCCTTGATGCCGCGCTCGATGAGATAGCGCACGGCGAAGCGTACGTCTGCCTCGAATGTGTCGATGCCCGCGGCATGCAGCCGATCGCGCACCGCCGGCACGTCGCCCGGAACCTCGACCTCGAGCCGACACACAGGGGCGCCGTCGAACGTTCGCCTGGTCGTGGGTGACCCTGCGGGTGCACCGACCGCGCGCGCGCGCTCCAGGTCGGCGGCGCGGATGTAGAAGTGTGGTCGCTGCCGGTCGTCCCTCACGAGGAACGTTGCGCCGTCCTCCAGGCGGCCATAGATGTGTATGACCGGCCGGCGCCGCCCGTCCGCCTCCGTCACTACGCGGTAGCTCGCCTGCGTTATGAAGCCTCGGAAATCCATCGGAGCATTATGCCCCGGTCGCGTCAGAGCTACTTGACATGCTCAAGACCGGGGTCGGACGAAAGTTGCGCTGTTCGAACGCTTTCTGCACGCTCCCGGTGCATGAGCGTATCCGAAGAATCCGACACTGTAATCATCGGCGCGGGCGCGGCGGGACTCTCGGCCGCTTCCGAGCTCGCGTCCAGTGGCCACCGGGTGCTGATCCTGGAAGCCCGCGAGCGCCTTGGCGGGCGCATCCTCACGGACAGGACGACCCTGGCTCCGATGCCTGTCGAGTTGGGCGCGGAATTCATTCATGGCGAATCGCCGGTCCTTCTCCGCTGGCTCAAGGCCGCTGGAGATGTGGCGATCGACGCATCGCGAGATCGCTGGATCGTGCACGAGGCCGGGCTGCGCCGCGCCGATGAACGGCTGCAGGAGCTCAAGCGCACCTTAGGCCGGCTGTCCGCGCCAGGGCGGGACGTGTCCTTTGCCGAGTTCCTGCAGCGTCACCGCCGGTCCGTGACGCCGGCCGTGCGTGAACTCGCCTGCGCGATGGTCGAAGGCTTCGATGCCGCCGACGCTTCCAGGATCAGTGCGCGCGAGGTTCTCGAAGAGTGGGGTGGCCCTGCTGCGGCGGACGCGCCGACATTCCGGCCAGCACGAGGGTATGACACCTTGATGCAGTCCATTCGTCATACGCTGCGAGCCGATTGCGCCACGCTGCAATTCGGCACGATCGTTCGCGCGGTCAACTGGACGAAGGGACGGGTCACCATCGAGGCGCAACGACACGGTGAATCAATCCGCGTTCAGGCAGCGCGCGCGATCATCACGCTACCGCTCGGTGTCCTGCAGGTGCCTGCTGCATCGCCGAACTCGGTGCGCTTTACTCCCGAGTTGCGCGGCAAGCGCAGGGCGCTCGAGCACCTGGCCGCCGGATCCGCGATAAAAGTGGTGATGAGCTTCACGCGCCCATTCTGGGCCGAGCTGCACGACTCCTGCTACCGGAATGCAGCGTTCTTCTTCGCCCCGAAAGCGGCGTTTCCTACATTCTGGACGTCGCTTCCCTTGCGTACCTCGGTGCTCGTAGCGTGGTGTGCGGGCCGGAACGCCGAGCGGCTGGCCGGCAAGGGTGAGAATGAGGTCATTGCCAGCGTCATGGAGAGCCTGCGCGCGGTCTTTGGCCGACGGAACTATTCCTCGCTGCTCGAATCTGTATCGTGGCACGACTGGCAAGGCGATCCGTTCTCGTGCGGCGCCTACAGCTACGTCATGACGGCGGGCGCCGGGGCACGGCGCGCGCTTGCCAGGCCAGTGGACGGCACGTTGTTCTTCGCCGGCGAGGCTTGCGACACAGAAGGGGAAGCGGCTACGGTCGGCGGCGCGCTGCAGAGCGGGGTTCGCGCGGCGCAGCAGGTTCTCGAGCGCTGCCGGTAGATGCGGCGCGCAGGGCCGCAGTAAGCTCCACAGGCCGTGGGCGTCGCTGCCGACCCTCAACCCTCAACGACCTCCGGATCACTCATGCTCGACATACATTCCTTTCCGATCACGGCAAAGTGGCCCGCAACTCATCCGGATCGAATTCAGCTTTACTCGCTGAATACGCCCAACGGGGTCAAGGCGTCGATCATGCTCGAGGAAACGCAGCTCCCGTACGAGCCGCATCTAGTGCGCTTTGATCAGAACGAGCAGAAGTCGCCCGAATTCCGCTCGCTGAACCCCTACGGCAAGATCCCGGCGATCATCGATCCGAACGGGCCGGATGGCAAGCCGCTGCCCTTGTTCGAGTCGGGGGCGATTCTCATCTACCTGGGCGACAAGAGCGGCCAGTTTCTTGCGCGCGAATCCGCGGCGCGTTACGAGACCCTGCAGTGGCTGATGTTCCAGATGGCGGGCATCGGCCCGATGTTCGGCCAGGTCGGCTTCTTCCACAAGTTCGCGGGCAGGGAGTACGAGGACAAGCGACCTCGCGACCGCTACGTCGCGGAATCGAAGCGATTGCTCGACGTGCTCAATGCGCGGCTCGCTGACCGATCCTGGATCATGGGCGACACCTACACCATCGCCGACATCGCAACGTTCCCCTGGGTACGCAACCTGATCGGCTACTACGGAGCGGGTGACCTCGTCGGGTTCGACGAGTACCCGAACGTGAAGCGGGCGCTTGATGCATTCCTCGCCCGCCCGGCCGTAATCAAGGGGCTGGAAGTACCCAAGAACTGAGGCCCGCCGAGGGCGCGGGCGGAATCGTTTCGATTCAATCGGCGCTTCTGGTGAGGTCCAGCGTTCCTGCGTGGCACTTCCGCGGAAACGTTTCCGGAATAATTCTCATTTGAGACTTTGTGCCAGTCGTCTTGGTCGAGTCAAATCGTTGCCGCACGGAGCGTCCGCCTTGAGTATCTTCCAGTACATCCGCATCGGCTGACGGCTGCCAACCGAAGGACCTGCGCACACCGGCCTGCCGCAGGGGAGCCGTGTGGTTAAGCGCCCTTGATTCTGGCTTCGGTGAATCGGTCGGCAGTGCGGAGGAGGTGAGCCATGCACGTCGAACAGATCTGGACCGCCAACTCGTTCAGGAACTTCAACTACCTGATCGCCTGCGCCGAAACCGGCGAGGCGCTCGCAGTCGACCCGCTCGACCACGAGAAGTGCCTCACGAGGGCGCGGGCACACGGCTGGCATGTAACGCAGATACTCAACACGCACGAGCACGGCGACCATACGGGCGGCAATCGCGCCATGATCGCGGCGACCGGTGCGAAGCTGCTGGCGCACGCGAACGCCAAGAACCGCATCGCCGGCATCGACCGAGGTTTGGGTGCGGGCGACATCATTCGCGTCGGCAAGACCGTGGAGCTCGAGTGCCTCGATACGCCCGGTCACACGATGAGCCATGTGTGCCTGCTGTCGCACAGCGAGCAACCGGCGCTCTTCTCTGGCGATACGCTGTTCAACGCCGGCGCCGGCAATTGTCACAACGGCGGCCATCCGGAACAGCTGTACGGCACGTTCGCCAGCCAGCTCGCGCGTCTGCCGGACGAAACGCTCGTCTACCCGGGGCACGACTACATCGCGAACAACCTGCGCTTCACGCTGAGCCGCGAGCCCGACAACGGGCGGGCAATGGCGCTGCTCGCACAGATCGAGCATCAGGATCCCGAGCGAGCACTGGTCACGACGATCGCGCTCGAGAAGGAGATCAACACGTTTTTCCGCCTGCACAGTCCGAGCGTCATTGCCAGGCTGCGCGAGGAATTTACCGACCTGCCCGACAACCCCGATCCAAAGACGGTTTTCCTGCGGCTGCGCGAGCTCCGCAATCGATGGTGAAGGCATCGTTGCGGAGCCCCGACCGGCGAGGGAGCAACGCCATCGTCGTGATCTTGCTGGTCCTGGGACAGGTGGCGGCTGTCTCTGCAGCGGATGGCGACGACGCGGCCACGGTCTATGTCGGGCAGATCTCGAGCGTCAACGCGTGGCACGATCTCGTCACCAAGCCGGCGGAGGCCGACTTCGTCGACGCTTACGTCGCGGTCGCCGCGCTGTCGTACGTGCTCGGCCGATACCGCGACGAACGCTTGAGCCTCGAGGTCGAGGGGCAGGTGGGATACAACTTCGGAGACCAGAGCCACTGGGAGTTCAACGCCGCGGCGGGACCGCGCTGGCACCATTTTCCGTGGAGCGATGCCCTGGCGACGACCGTCGCCTTCTGGCTCGGTCTTTCGATGGCGAGCGAGGTGCCGGAGGTCGAGGTCGAGCTCGAAGGCGACAGCCAGAGGCTGCTCATCTACTGGGCCGCGGAGCTGACGCTCGGCCCGCCCGGCTCTTCCTGGGCGTTGTCGCTGCGCCTGCATCATCGGTCGCCCGGGTTTGGCCTGTTTGCCGACGATGGTGGCATGAATGCGCTCGCGCTGGGAGTGCGGTACGCCTTCTGAGGGCGATCGATTCAGGCGCTTTTTTCGCGCCTGATCAAGCAAAGGTGCGACACTAAGTTGAATGGATCGCCCCGTCGAAAGGAGCGTCATCGAGCCCCTGTCGCCCCGCCTGCACGCGCTGGTGCTGGCGCTGTCGCGGGACACCGGGGCATTGACCCAGCGGGTCGTCGACATCGTCAAAGGCGCGATCCCCGACTACACGCTCTCCGCCGATCCGGCGATGAAGCAGGCGCTCTGGGACTCGGTCGTGCTGCACCTCGGGATCTGGTACGACTGCCTGCTCGCGGCCCGGCCGCCGACCGAGGAAATGCTGCTGCCGGTCGAGGCGGCCGCGCGCCGGCGGGTGCACCAGGGCGTTTCGCTGGCCGGCATGCTGCGCGCCTTCCGGATCGGCTCGCGCGGTTTCTGGGTGGGCTTGCTCGAAGCGGCCGGCGACGACACCGAGCTGCACAACGAGCTGCTGTTCAGGGTCTCGCCGTACCTCCTGCACCATTTCGACGTGATCGCCCAGGCGGTCTCGCAGGCCTATCTCGACGAGCAGTTGCAGCATGCCCGGTGGCGCGATCGCCTGCGGCAGGAGCTGTGGAACGTGATCTCGGCACGGCCGGACGACACGGAGGCGTTCCGCCGCCACGCCGAGGCGCTCGGCCTCGATGCCTGGTCGCCACACTGCGCGGTCGTGCTGCGGCTGGGCGGCGCGGCCGAGGCCTCCCCGATGCTCGAAAACGCGGTCAATCGCCTGCTGACGCGAGTGGCGGAATGCTGGGCGGTGCCCGTCGCGAGCCTCATGCACGTGCTGCACCGCGATCACCTGGTGCTGTGGTTTCCGGTGCTGCGCGGCGAGACGCTGGTGGATACCGATCGGCGGTTGGCCGCCCAGGCCGGCGAGCTGATGGCCCGGAGCCAGGCGGTCACCGGGGCGGGCGTCGGACTGCCCGGCTCGGCGGCGCGCGGCTGGTGGCTGTCGATGCAGCAGGCCTTTCGCGCGCTCGAATCGGGTGCGGGCGGCGCGCGGCCGGCCGCCCAGCGCTACTCGGAGATCCTGTTCGCCGACATCGCCGCGACCTCCGACAACGTGCAGCGCTATCTCGACGCGATGATCGAGCGCCTGAGTGCCGAGCCGCAGCTGCTGGAAACGCTGCAGGTGTACCTCGAGCTGCGCCAGCACCGCAAGGCGGTTGCCAGCAAGCTCAACGTGCACCCGAACACGCTCGATAACCGGCTGCAGCGCATCGAGACCGTGCTCGGCGGGCGCTTCGACAACGTCTCGTGGCTCGCGATGCTGGACGCCGCGCTGCGCCTGCGCCGGCACGGGACGTAGCCGGCTCGCTGGACATACTCACAGCGCAACACAGCGCATTCCCAATTCCACCCCGCCTTTCCGCTGCGTACCGTGGCAGCCAGCTCGAGGCGCGCATCATCCGGATTCGCGCACGAACGAGCCGAACCGCATCGACGAGGAGGGGGACATGCAAGTGCGCAGATACGCCCCGAGTGGGCGAGTCAGCCGGAGCGACAGCCTGGTGATGAGCGTGAGTCTGATCCTGGCCGGTGTTTCTGCCACCGACCTCGCCCAGGCGCAGGAGTCGCCGCCGGGCGCGACGTCGGTGTTGATGGAGGAAGTCACGGTGACGGCGCGCAAGCGGGAGGAGCTCGTCCAGGACGTGCCCCTGTCGGTGTCCGCCTTCGATGCGGATCAGCTCGAGGCGCTGAAGGTTCGCGATCTGGAGAGCCTCGCGGTCAACATGCCGAACGTGGCGCTGGATGACATCGGGACCTTCCCCGGAACGGCGAACTTCTCGATTCGCGGCCTCGGAATCAACAGCTCGATTCCGTCGATCGATCCAACGGTCGGCATCTTCATCGACGGCGTCTACATGGGGAACAACCTGGGAGTGATCCTCGATACGTTCGAGCTGGAAAACATCCAGGTCCTGCGCGGCCCGCAAGGCACGCTGTTCGGGCGCAACGTCACCGGCGGCGCCGTGCTGGTTAACACCAGCAAGCCGGGTGATTCATTCGAGTTCTCGATCAAGGGAGCGATGGACAGCAACCCGAACGGCGACGGTGGCCTGAACCGCTATGTCACGGCTTCCGTCGGTGGTCCGCTGACCGATACCTTCGCCGCCAAGGTCAGCGTCTACAACAACACGGACGACGGCTGGTTCGAGAACGAGCTCGACGGTGACGACTTCGGCGAGACGGACACCACGACGGTACGGCCGGTGCTCGTGTGGAACCCGACCGACGCTCTCGAGATGGTGCTCCGCTACGAATACACCGAGTCCGACGGGCAGGGCCCGGCGGGGCAGAGCCACACCAACGGGTCGGGTCTACCCGGCAACCCCGTCAACTTCGACCGCGATTCCCACCGCTTCTCGATCGACGAGCGAGGCGTGGCCGATTTCGACGTCAACTTCCTGTCCTGGGAGACCAACTGGGACGTCGGCAACGGCACGCTCACGAACATCTTCGGCTGGCGGGATCTCGACATGTTCAACCGCTCGGACATCGACGCGCAGCCGATACCGGTCTTCCACGTGGCCGCGCAGACCGAGTCCGAGCAGTACAGCAACGAGCTCCGGTACACCGGCGAGTTCGACAACTTCGACCTGACCACGGGCATCTACTACCTGACCAACGACATCAAGTACTCGGAGCGGCGCGAGCTGCTGGGCGTGCTGCTGTTGGGAACGCCGCGGGCCGGCCAGCCGTTCATGACCCAGGACGGCGGTGGGGACTACCAGGTGGAGACGAGCGCGGTCTTCGGTGAGATGGATTACCACCTCACGGACGCATTGTCCCTCATCGCGGGTCTCCGCTTCACTCACGAGACGAAGGAAGTCGATATCGCTTCCCTCACTCGCAACATCAATCGTCCCTGCGATGTCACCCAGGGCACCTGCCCCTTCGACTTCAGCGACGACGAGAGCTGGGACGCCGTGTCGGGCCGGCTGGGCTTCCAGTACGACCTGTCCGACGAGAGCATGGTCTATGCGCACCTGTCGCACGGTCAGCGCTCGGGTGGGTACAACCTGCGCAATACCGCGGCCGATACAGTCAACTTCGGTCCGGGTCCCTTCGACGAGGAAGTCGTCGACAACCTCGAAGTCGGCTACAAGAGCGAGCTCGGTGGTCGCGGCCGGTTCAATGCCGCGGTGTTCTACAACCTCGTCGACGACATGCAGCGCGAGATCAACCTGTCCGACCCGACCTCGGGCGTGGTGCAGGTCATCCGCAATACCGCCGATACCGAGATTCTCGGCGTCGAGCTCGACGGCATGTACGCCATCGGCGAGCGCACGCTGCTGCTGGCCTCGCTTGGCTGGATAGATGCCCAGTACGACAGTGTCAAGTTCGACCTGAACGGTGACGGCGTCGTGGACGGACGCGACAAGGACCTGGAGCTGCCACGGGCGGCGGAGTGGACCTACAGCGTCGGTCTGACCCACGATGTCACCCTCGGGAGCTGGGGCGACCTGACGGCGCGCATCAACTACGCCTTCCGTGACGAGTCGTTCTACACGGACAACAATCGGGGCTTCATCCTGGACCAGGAGATCCTCGACGTCGGCCTCGATTTCCGCTCGGCGAGTGGGCAGTGGATCGTGTCGCTGTACGGCAAGAACCTGCTCGACGAGGTGAAGCACGGGGGCGACACGCAGCTTCCCGCGCTCCTCGGACCGGTCCCCCTGGGCGGAACGTTCTCGCCGCTCTCGAAGGGCCGCGTCGTGGGCATCGAGCTCGGCTACAAGCTCTGACCGGCCGATCACGATCGGGACGCCGCCGCGATGAACTCGCCCAGTGACGCCGCCAGCGCCTACGCCTACCCGCTGCTGATCAAGCAGTTGTGGCACGCCCCGCTGCGCTACGCGGCGGAGCAGGAGATCGTGCACGGCGAGCGGCGCACGAGCTACGCGGAGATGCACGCCCGAGTCGGCCGCCTGGCGGGCGCACTCACGGCGCTCGGGGTGCGTTTCGGCGACACGGTCGCGGTCATGGACTGGGACAGCGACCGCTACCTCGAGTGCTTCTACGCCGTGCCGATGATGGGCGCGGTGTTGATGACCGTGAACGTGCGCCTGTCGAGCGAGCAGGTCGTCTACACGCTCAATCACGCCGGCGCCAGCGTGCTGCTGGTCCACCGCGACTTCCTGCCGCTGCTCGAGGAGATCCGGCCGCGGCTTCAGAGCCTGCGGCACGTGGTGCTGATGGGTGAAGGCGGCGCGGTGCCGTCGGGAGCGACCGCGTTCGCCGGGGAGTACGAAACGCTGCTCGCGCAGTCATCCGCCGATTTCGCCTTCCCGGATTTCGACGAGCGCACGCGGGCGACCACGTTCTACACGACGGGCACGACCGGCGACCCGAAGGGCGTGTACTTCAGTCATCGCCAGCTGGTGCTGCACACACTGGCCGGCATGGCGGCGCTGGCCAGTCCGGCGTCGGGGCAGCGCTTCCACCGCGGCGACGTCTACATGCCGCTATCGCCGATGTTCCACGTGCACGCCTGGGGGATGCCGTATATCGCGCTGCAGCTCGGCGTGAAGCAGGTCTACCCCGGCCGCTACGAGCCGCAGCGCCTGCTCGAGCTGATCGAGCGCGAAGGCGTGACCTTCTCGCATTGCGTGCCGACCGTGCTGCAGATGGTCCTGTCGGCGCCGGGTTCGGACAAGGTCGACCTCTCTCGCTGGAAAGTCGTGATCGGCGGCTCGGCGCTCGCTACAGGGCTCGCGCGCGCGGCGCGCGAGCGCGGCATCGATGTGTTCGGCGGCTACGGCATGTCCGAGACCTGCCCGATTCTCACGCTCGCGCAGCTGCATCCGCACCTGGGCGAGCTCGACGAGGAGGAGGCGCTCCACTATCGCTGCCGGGCCGGCGTGCCGGTGCCCCTGGTCGAGCTGCGCGCGGTCGACAGCGAGTTCCGCGACGTGGGCGAGGGTGGAAGCGAGAGCGGCGAGATCGTCGCCCGCTCACCCTGGCTCACGCAGGGCTACGTCGGCCGCCCGGAGGCGTCCGAGGAACTCTGGCGCAGCGGCTATCTGCACACCCAGGACGTCGGCTGCTTCGAGCGCGGCTACCTGCGCATCAGCGACCGGATCAAGGACGTGATCAAGACGGGCGGCGAGTGGGTATCGTCGGTCGCGATCGAGGATGTCGTCTCGCGCCATCCGTCGGTCGCCGAATGTGCCGTGATCGGCATCCGCGACGAGACCTGGGGCGAGCGCCCGCTTGCGCTGGTGGTGGCGCGCCCCGGCGAGTCGGTCGACGAGGCGGAGATCAAGCGCCTGGTTTGCCGCTACATAGAGTGCGGGCTGCTGCCGCGCTACTCGGTGCCGAACCGCGTGCTCGCAGTCGAGGCGCTGGCCAGGACCAGCGTCGGCAAGTACGACAAGAGAGTCCTGCGCCAGCGCTATGCCAGTTAAGTACCTCGTCGCGTGGCGCAAGTTCCTCAGATCGCTTCGGGGCGATGTTGTTGTAGTTACAATAACTCGTGCGCATCACCTTCGATCTGGCCAAGCGCGACGGCACGTTTGCTGCTCGTGGCCTGGCGTTCGAGGATGCAGCCATCGTCTTCAGGGCGGTGATCGGCGACATACGCCGCGCGCGTGATGACCGACACGTATTTAGTATGAGGAAAGCCAATGCCCGCGAAGAAGCGCGTATCGCGCCGCTCCTTGAAATCTGATCTGGCACGCGTCGACGCTCACGTCGTAAAGACGAAGGAATACGTGGAGCTGCCAGAGCTCACCGCGGACATGCTTGCTCGGGCGAAGGTCAAGAAAGGTGGACGCCCGGTTTCGGCCAACCCGCGAAAGCTCATTACCATTCGGCTGCCTGCCGACGTCATAGCGCGGTGGAAGTCGACCGGCCCGGGCTGGCAGACACGCATGGCGGACCGACTCAGCACGACGCGTTGACGCAACCTGACATCGGCGATGAATCGCGAGCCTGCCGCTGTCCGTGCGCAGTGAGGCTCACTCCTTGCCCTTCGAACGCCTTGCGAATTTGAGGTGGGTCACTCCTGGCGCGGCCACCGTCCGCACCAGCTCGAGCCCCCGCAGATCGTCGCCGACGCCGTCGAACAGCCGCTCGCCGCTGCCCAGCAGCGTCGGCACGAGATTGATCTCCATCTCGTCGACCAGGCCGGCGATGAGGAACTGGCGGGCCGCGCTCGCGCCGCCCGCGAGCGATACGTCCTTGCCGCCTGCAGCCCGCCTCGCCTGTTCGAGCGCGACCTCGATGCCACCGGTGACGAACGTGAACGTTGTTCCGCCGTCCAGCTCGAGCGGCGCGCGGGCGTGGTGCGTGAGCACGAACACCGGGTGGTGAAACGGCGGGTTGGTCCCCCACCAACCGTTCCACGGTTCCTTCGCGTTCCATGGGCCCGGGTGACCGCCAAACATGTTGCGCCCCATCACGGTGGCTCCGATGTTGGCGAGCGACTCCTCGACGACCGGGGTGCTTTCGTTTACGGCACCGCCTTCAAGGCCATGCATCGCGCGCCACTGCGCGAGCGGAAGGGCCCACTCATGCAGGCGCATGCCACCGACCCCGAGCGGGTCCTTCACACTCTGGTTGGGGCCGGCAACGAAGCCGTCGAGCGACATCGAGATCTTGAGCCGCAGCCTGGACATGCCTATCTCCTGCTTATGGCCAGCCCATGGGGTGCCGGCCGATCCCTCTACACCATCAGTCTCAGGCCGCGGCGTTGCGTGCGGTTTCGAAATTCGGCTCCTCCAGCTGGCGCACTTCGCACTCGATGTCCCACTCTTCGCCGTGGACCAGCAGGAAGCGCTTCGTCACTTCGATCGCCTCTTTCTTCGATTTCGCCTCGATGATCGCATAGCCACCGATCACTTCCTTGGTCTCGGTGAATGGGCCATCGACCGTGCTCACCTTTCCGCGTGAAAGCCGTACACGCACGCCTTCCGACGTCGGCCGGAGCCCGGCGGTATCGAGCAGTACGCCGGCCTTGGTCATCTCCTCCATCAGCTTGCCCATGTCGGTCATGAGCTGCTCGCTGGGCACCTGGCCTGTGTTCTCGTTGATCCTGACCATCGAGAGAAATCGCATCGTCGTGTCTCCTGGTTGAGTGTTGGGATGTCGACCCGCCGGCGATTCCGGCGTTCTCACCCCTGCCCCTATCCGTCGAACGGGGGACGGCGGAATCGACATTCCCATCAATTGCCAGTCCTTGACGGGGCCTCCGGCAGGACCGAAAGGTCAAGCTGCTGAAGGCGATCGGGGTCGGCGACCACGTCAATCTCGGCGATCCTGCCCTGAGCGAGCTTGAGACGGAGGACGAGGAGCAACCGTCCGAGCGGCGCCACCATGACTCCCACGGCCCCATCCACCAGCGCCGATCGCGCCAGTTGCGCACGGCCCGAGAAGAGCCTGGCCACGGCTCGCGCACCACGGACGTCTTTTTTCGGACCCGGGAGCGCGGCCGCAAGGTCGGGTCGGAACACGACGTCCGGGTCGAGCAGCGCGACGAGCGCGTCGAAGTCGCCACCGCGGGACGCCGCAAGGAACGCCTCGACGATCTCTCGCTGGCGGGGGAGATCGGGATCGGAAACCGCAGGTGATCCTTGCACCCGGCGGCGTGCGCGACTCGCGAGTTGTCTCGCGGCGATCGGGGTACGCCCGACGATGGGCGCGATCTCGTCGAAGGACAGGTCGAACATGTCGTGCAGCACGAACGCGACCCGCTCGGCGGGCTCGAGTGCCTCGAGTACCACGAGCAGCGCGAGACCGACCGAGTCGGCCAGCAGCGCTTCCTGTTCAGGATCGATGCCGTCGTCGTCAGTCGCGTCGGGCCTGGGCTCATGTGATTCCAGTGGCTCCTCGCGTCGTGACTTTCGCGAGCGCAGCGTATCGAGGCAGACGCGCGCCACGACCGTCGTCAGCCATCCGCCCAGGTTCTCGACGCCGCTCGTGTCCGAGCGGCTGAGCCGCAGCCAGGATTCCTGCACGGCGTCCTCCGCCTCGCTCAGTGAGCCCAGCATCCGGTAGGCCACGGCCCGCAGGTGCGCGCGGTGGGTCTCGAACCCGGCGGCCAGGACTTGGGTTTCGTCCATCCGTCACGTTTCCTCTTTGCCGTCCGTCATAGCTATGACGAACGGAGTCCAGCCGACGTGACATGGAGCCAGGCCTCCGTGCCACGCCAGCAAGGACGCTGGGATTCCTGAGGTAAATCATGCCAGTGCGGAGGAAAGTGATCATGCAAGCACGTATGAAAAACCCGGCAATGCTGGTTCCTGACGCCCTGAAGGCGCTGCAGGCGCTGCATTCGGCCACCGAGAAAGGAGGTGTGCCTTCGACGACGCTCGGGCTCGTCCACCTGCGCGCCAGCCAGGTCAACGGCTGCGGTTTCTGCGTAGACATGGGTTCTCGGACCGCGCGGAAGGCAGGCGAGGCGAATGAACGTATTCTCGCGGTGTCGGCCTGGCGGGATACGCCTTATTTCACTGACGCCGAGCGCGCTGCGCTGGCCCTCGCCGAGGCCGTCACGCGCCTCAGCGACCGGACGGACCCGGTGCCGGACGAGGTCTGGGCCGAAGCCGCCCGGCACTATGACGAGCAGGCGCTGGCGGCGCTCGTACTCTCGATCGCCACGACCAACGCCTTCAACCGTATCAACGTGTCAACCAGGCAGGTGGCGGGTAGCTGGGGCTGAGCGATACCGGGCAGGGCGCTCACCGCAACCACGTGCCAGTGGCTGCAACGACCTGCAATCAGTCGCCGACGCGTCCGCGTGTAGGAGTACATGTAGGATGCTGCTCATGCCCACCGAAACGCGGGTCCCACAGTCCGTAACTCTGCTCGCCGGCGCGTACGCGCTCCTCGGCGGACTGATCTCCTTCGCAGGGTGGGTGCTCGGGGTTTCCCGGCTGGCAGATTGGAACGGCAGCGGCATCGTCATGAAGGCAAATACGGCGCTGGCCGCCTCGGCGGCGGGCGCTGCACTGCTGGTCGTTGCAGGATATCCCAGCGCCCGCGGGCTCATCCGGCCGCTGGCGCTCTTCGTCGCCGGGCTGGGTGGGCTGACCTTGTTTCAGCACATCACGGGCATATCGCTTGGCATCGACACCTTGCTGTTTGACGAGTCAGCGGGCGCGCTCGCAACGGCCGCCCCCGGGCGCATGGGTCCTCCGGCGGCCACGAGCTTCCTGCTGATTGGCACGGCGCTCATCCTCCTCACCCGCGGGCAGCGCGCGCGTGGGCTCGCGGTGGCACTCGCCCTGGTGACGTTTGGCATCGGGATGTTGTCCGTCACGGGGCATGCCTACGGGGCGGAAGCGATGTACACGCTGCCTCGGCTCACCGGCATCGCGGTGCAGACTGCGACCATGATCGCAGCGCTCGCCGTCGGGTTGATCGCGGCGGTGCCGGAGCACGAGCCGCTCGTGACGCTGCGCGCGGACAGCAGCGCAGGATTGCTCGCGCGACGGCTGTTGCCTTTTGTTCTCCTGGTTCCGCTCTTGATCGGCTGGCTGCGCTTGCAAGGTCAGCGGATGGGCCTCTACGACACCGCTTTCGGTGCCGCCATGCGCACCGTGCTCGAAATCGTCCTCCTGGCGGCTCTCACATTCTGGAGTCTCCGGGCGATCCGATCGCGTGAAACCGAACGGGATCGCCTCGACGACGAATTGCGGGCGAGCGAGCGCCGCCTCACCGGAACGCTCGAGAGCATTTCCGACGGTCTCATGACCCTGGATCGCCACTGGCGATTTGCCTACGTGAATGCCGAAGCCGAGCGGCTCCTGGGCCGGCAGCGCGCGTCGCTCCTGGGGCAGGTCGTCTGGGAGCTCTTTCCGGAAATGGTCGGCACCCCGATAGAGCGGGGCTTCCGCAGGGCCGCGGTCGAACGGGTGACCCTGGAGCTCGACAGCACCAATCCCGTCACGGGGCACCACTTCTCCAATCGGATCTATCCTGCTTCTGATGGCGGTGTGGCGATCTACTTCCATGACATCACGCGACGCAAGCAGGTGGAGAACGCCCTGCGGGAAGCGGACCGGCGCAAGGACGAATTCCTCGCCACACTCGCTCACGAGTTGCGTAATCCGCTCGCCCCGATCCGCAATGCCGCCCGGTTACTGCTGCTCAACGGGTCGCCCGACCCTCAGCTCCGATGGGGCGCCGAGGTGATCCATCGGCAGGTGGATCACATGAGCCGTCTCCTCGATGACTTGCTCGACGTGTCGCGTATCTCCCGCAATCGCCTGGAGTTGCGCAAGGAATGGGTCGATCTCGCCACCGTGATCGCAAGCGCGCTCGAGACCAGCCGCCCCGTGATTGACGCGCATCGACACGAGCTGACCGTCGATGGGCCGCGCGAGACGACCTACGTCGATGCTGACCCGGTGCGGCTCGCCCAGGTTTTCTCGAACCTGGTCAACAATGCCGCGAAATACATGGAAGGCAGCGGCCACATCCGGATAACCACCGAGCGGCAGGGGAACGAGGCTGTCATATCGATCGGGGACGAGGGAATGGGAATGGCTCCCGACGTGCTGCCCCACATCTTCGAGATCTTCTGGCAGGCCTCGCCCGCCCTGGAGCGCTCGCACGGTGGGCTTGGCATCGGCCTGTCGCTCGCCCGGGGAATCGTCGAGCTTCATGGCGGTCGTATCGAGGCGCGCAGCAGCGGGCTGGGCCAGGGAAGCGAATTCATCGTCCGGCTGCCCCTGGTCGGCGATGCCGCGCAGGCGTTGAGCGTCCGCCCCGGGGAGCTCCTCGTGGCGGGCCGGAGTCGGCGCGTCATGATCGTCGACGATGTGAGGGACAATGCCGACACCCTCGCGGTGTTGCTCAGGACCCTCGGGCATGAAGTGCATTCGGTTTACGACGCCGAGCAGGCGATCGAGGTCGCTGACAGGGTCCGACCCGATGCGGTTTTGCTCGACATCGGCATGCCCAGGCTCGACGGCTTCGAGGTGTGTCGGCAGTTGCGGCAACAACCCTGGGGCAAGACGCTTCTCATCGTCGCTGTCACGGGCTGGGGCCATGAAAGCGATCGCGCCCGCACCGAAGATGCCGGCTTCGATCATCATCTCATCAAGCCCGCCGACCTGAGGTCCCTCACGACGCTGCTCAACGCAGGCTCGCGAAGCGCTTCCCGTCGCACGCCGATCTGCAGCAACCAGCCGAGTATCGACTCGACCACCGGGTCTGCTGCCACGACGCCGCCGCGCTCGGCGTAGCGTCATGGCGCGTCGAGTAACGCATGAAGTGATGTCCGCCCCGTACACCTCCGAAGCCCAACTGCTGATGCAGGACCGGTTCGGATGCGTGCCTCGCGATGAGTATTATTGCTTCGTCACAACGACGCGGCCTTTGGCGTCCACGAGAACGCGGTACTGGTTGCCGTCCTGGCATGAAGCGACGTAATCGTTCTCGCCTTTCTGGGTGACACTCACGACCTGCCCGCAGGGCAAGCCCTGTAGTGCGATGACGGCCGTCAGGTCCTTGGCGACCGGAACGCCGCTGGCGGCGTCATCTGCGGCGAGCGACGGCCCGACGTACAGCGTCGTTGCAACGATCAGCGCGAGGCTCATTACACGTCCGGTCACGGCGTTGCTCCTGCCATCAGATTGGCTTCGGTAAATTTCTGTGGATTCGAGAGGATGCCCCAGATCGCCGCACGTGACCGGACAATGTCGCGGGCGAGCGGCGGGTCGCTGTCCTGCAGGAGCGAAAGCACCTTGAGGAGCAGCAAGTCATAGGACTGGCGCAATTCGGCGAGCGTCGTCTTGGCCTGCCGCTTGTGGTACGCGCGGAATTGACCCAGCAGGTCGTCGACCTGGTTCTTGAGCGAAATCTTCGTGAACACGCCGATTGCCTTCGTTTCACGGAGCCGCGTCTCGAGGGACGCCAGATCGAGCGACGGTGCCGGCGGCTTGTCCGGAACGGGAGCGGCAGCTGGCTTCGCAATGGACGGGGCGGGCGCAGTCACCACGGCGGTGGACGGTTTGGCCGCGGCCGCTTGCGGTGCCGGCGGCTGGGTGACAGCGACGTTCGGCGCTGGGACTCGTGGCACAACCGTGGGAGCCGCGGGACGCACCGGCTCGACGACGACCGGTGCCGGCGGCAAAGATGCGGTAGCCGGCTCGGTCTCGGCCGGCTCGGCCTCGTCCGGTTGGGCGGGAGCGACGTCGGCCTTTGCACCGTCGGTCGGTGCTGGCTGTGTCGCAACCCCGCTGGGCGGCTCAGCGACGGGAATCGGTGCGGTCTGCGATTCAGCCTGAGGGGGCGCCTGCGGCGGCACGCGTTCCACGCCGGCGCAACTCGCAGCCACAAGGCAGTACAGGACCCCGACCACGCGCACTATGTGGCTTACCGCCGAGCTGTCGTTCAACTACCCTCCCGGTCGCCGGGCTTCGGATCATACAAACTTGAGACCCGCCCGGACGCCGGAAGTTTACGACGAAAACGAATCACCAGATTTTCGTCGGCACCATCACTCGATCCCGCCATTAAGACCGCATGCCGATCTGCGCAAGCCAGGCGAGATTTGCCTCGACGACCGGATCCGTAGCGACGACTCCACCACTTTCCCTGTACGCGTCTCGAGGCGTCGCATAACGCATGAAGTGGTGATCGAGGCCAGGCACCACGCGCAGGGTCGCGGTGCCCGGGCGCTTGCGGTTGACGATATCGGCGATCAACGCCGCGGCGTCGCGGCTCTCGAACCAGTCGAATTCTCCGTACACCACGAGCACTGGACTCTCCACGCGTGCCCAGGCGCCGGCCCAGTTCTGTCGCTGGGCCTGCTGGTGGAACGCCACCGGGCGCCCGTAGTGCGTGTCACCACTCGTGCCGACGAGACGCGACCAGACTTTCCCCAGCTCCGGATCGCTGCTCGCGATGGCCGCAGGCGACTGTCCCTGCAGCAGATAGCGCGTGAAGAATTCCGCACGCGCGCTGACCTCGGTGGCTAGCGACGCGGGATCGGCATCACCGAGCTCGAGTGCGTTGCGCTCGAACCGCAGCATCCGCTCGTACCACGTCGTCGCCCCGCCGCCCCAGACCACGACGCCGGCCACGTCCTGATCGGCCGCGATCAGCGGCGCCATGTTCGAACCCATGCTGGCGCCGAAGATCACTACGCGGCGTGGGTCGACATCCGGGCGCGCCAGCAGCTGCCGCAACGCCAGTCGGTGGTGGGCGAGCTCAGTCTCGTAGTCGAGCGCCGAGCACGCCGGCCCCTGGCTGTCGCCGACACCGGCCTTGTCGATCCGTTGCCAGAGCATGCCCGAATGCGTGATCAGCTCCCGCAGCATGGTCGACCAGCCGTCGCGGGCGTCGGGCTTGAGCTCGATCGAGTCGCAGGACAGCCATTGCACGAACAGCACCGCGGGCAACCGCCCGGTGGCGCCCGTCGGGCGCGTGACGATGGTGCGCAGCCGTGCGCCGTCGGCCGTTCGAAGCACGCCGTATTCGGTATCGATGCCCGGCAGCGACTCGAGCGGCCGATTGCCTACCCTCGGCAGGTCGCCGAGCATTCGTGTCGCACAGTCGACCGGCGGCGGTGCCGACACGAGCAGGATCAGCAGCAAGGCACCGAGGGTCAGGCGGGCAGGGAGTGTCACGGATGGTGTCCTCACCGGTGATCGGATGCCAGCGGCCGTAAATCGGCCAGGGCAAGGGCTCACCGTACGGGGCAGGGAGGCGGGAAGCTCGCCGAATCCGGACGGATGCTGCGCCGATTCCGAAAGCGACGACGGATCAGCGCGGCGAGGGCTGCGTCCGCACGCCCGGCTGGGTCTCCTGCACCGACGCTTCGGTGGTGTCGCGCCGGTATTCGCTGGGCGTGACGCCGAATCGCTCGCGGAAGGCGCGGTTGAAGGGACCGATCGATCCGTAGCCGACCTCGAGCGCAATCGTGAGAACGGGAATGCGGCGCGCGGCGGGGTCGCGCAACCGCACGGCCGCCTCGCGCAGCCGATGGGTGTGCAGGAAGTCGTTGAAGTTGCGAAACCCGAGCGCACGGTTGATCACCCGGCGCAGGACGTGCTCCTGGGTGCCGAGCAGCTCGGCAAGTGCGGCGATGGTGAGTCCCTCGCGCGCGTACAGCCGCTCGGACGCGAAACGGCGCGTGAGCCGGTCGAGGACGCTGCGCTCCTGGTGGCTCAGCGCATCCGTGGCGGGCGACGGCCGTTCGCCGAGATCGAGCCAGTTGACGACGCGGATCCGCAGGAAGCTCAGCAACGCCAGGCCCGCGAGCAGATCGATGATCGCGAGGTTTGCCAGCACGAGCGGTGCCGGCGTGTATCGGCCGGCGAAATAGGCCCAGGCCTGCACGACCACGACCACCGCGAGATACGCCGATGCGACGGGCACGAACCACGTGCGAATCCGGCGGCGGCGCTCATCAAGGTCGGCGCGCTCACCTGCGCGCACCGCGAGCGGCCCGAGGGCGACGAACGCAAGCGACGCCACGCCGAATCCGACACCCACGGCGCGCACGAATTCCGGTCGATGCTCCGAACGACGGCGGCTGCGCCAGCGCCTGGTACAGGACGCCGGCGAGCGCCATTGTGGCCAGGGACAATACGTGTGTGCGCCTGAGCCTGAAGCCGTCGCCGAAGAGCGCGGCACAGGAGAGCCAGAACCAGACCGGGTGCGTCGCGCAGATCGCCGTCAGCGGATAGACAAGGACGCCGAGCATCCGCGCGGCTCCCGGCATGGAGGTCAGCATGAACGCGCCGACGGAGAGGCACAGTGCCGCACCGATGCGCGCGGTTTGATCGCGCCGTCGCGAACGCAGCAGGATGGTGGCGAGCAGGACGAGCTCGCAGCACTCCGAGCCCGCGCAGGATCACCTCGAACGTGGACATGGGGGTATTTTACGCGCGATGAAGATCGCCACCTTCAATGTCAATGGCATCAACAGCCGTCTGCCGGCGCTTCTGAAGTGGCTGGCCAGGGAGAGCCCTGACGTCGTCTGCCTGCAGGAGCTGAAAGCCGCCGACGCGGGGTTTCCCAGCATCCCGATACGCGCGGCGGGGTATGGCGCCGTCTGGCACGGCCAGCAGTCCTGGAATGGCGTCGCCATCCTGCAGAAAGGCGGTGAGCCCCGGGAGACGACGAGGGGATTGCCTGGCGATCCCGCCGATCTGCACAGCCGCTACATCGAAGCGGAGGTCAACGGAATCGTCGTCGGGTGCCTGTATCTGCCGAACGGCAATCCTCAGCCCGGCCCCAAGTTCGATTACAAGCTCGCATGGTTCGAGCGCCTCAACACGCACGCGAGCCAACTGTTGAAGCTTCGTCAGCCGGTGATCCTGGCCGGCGATTACAACGTGGTGCCGACGGACTTCGACATCTACGATCCCAAATCATGGCGCAAGGACGCGCTGTTGCAGCCGCAGAGCAGGGAAGCCTACCAGCGGTTGCTGGCACAAGGTTGGACGGACGCAATCCGTGCGCGGCATCCGGATGAGCGCATCTATACGTTCTGGGATTACTTCCGCGATCACTGGGCGCGCAACGCGGGTCTTCGCATCGATCACCTGCTCTTGAGCGAGGAGCTCGCTCCGCGGCTCGTCGATGCGAACGTGGACCGATGGGTGCGGGGCGAGGCGAAACCGAGCGATCATGCGCCCACGTGGGTGGAACTGGCGGAGTGAACTCATGAAATGCAACGGGGCCGCTTGCGCGACCCCGTCAGTGGATTTGCTCTTATCGAATAGATAAGACTTCCATCCACGGCTCGAACGGTACGCCGAAAGCCGGCTGCCCGTAATACATGATCGTCCTATCGTAATGTCGGATATTTCCGATGCCCGCCGCGGAGCCGCCTCCCTCGTACGTCACCGCGCGCCTGCCGCCGCCTTGCGCATTGCGGCTAACGGGCCGGTGCCGGTCCGCGTTCGGCCGCTGCAATCGCGCCGAGCAACCAGGCACCAAGGATCGTGCCGGCCACCACGACACCCCGCACACCGATGCCGCCTTCCGCCGCAATGCCACCCAGCGTCAGGTAAGCGATACCGGCGCTGACGAGCGCAGCGCCGATCAGGATGCGCGGCGTCGACGGCCGAAAGCCGGCGGGCGGTGGCGAGGCGCGCTCGAACCGCCCGACGAGCGGCAGCAGCAGCACCATGCCGGCGGCCAGCGCCGCCAGCCACGGAATTCGCGCGAGCCACCAGCTCTGGCTTCCCGGCACGAAATGCAGGCCGATGCCGCCGGCAAGCTTTGCGAGGCCGACGAGCAGCGTGAGCACGGTCAGGTGCCAGAGATACACGGTCATGATCGTGCCGTTGACGAGCACCGTGGCGGCCCACGCGCGCGAGCGGTCGAGCACCCGGCGCATGGGCCGTTCGAGCGCGAGCACCAGGCCGGTCTGCGCGGCGCCGAGCGCAAGCAGCAGCACATCGGGCGGGAGCGTATTGGACACTTCCTCGCCGGGAACGCCGACCATGCTGATGGGATACGGGCCGTAGCGGGTCAGCGCGATCCAGGCGAGCACGCCGCCCGCGAGCCAGGGCAGGGCGTGGCGCGGGCCGGCCAGGCGCCCGTCGCGCCACAGGTAGCCGAGCTGGTGCATCGCGACCCAGACGAAGAGATAGTTGACCCAGCCGACGGCCGGGCGGTGCCCGTCGTGAAAGCGCAGCACGTCGACGCAGACGGCCAGCACGACCAGCGCCCAGTAGGACCAGATCCCGTAGCGTTTCCACGCCGCGCGCGTGATCGGCACGACCAGCACGACGAGCAGGTACACGGCGAGAAACCACATCGGCACGAGGGCCAGGATCGAGGCCTGGCGGATGATGTCGTAGCTCACGCCGAAGAGACGAAACACGAATGCCATCGCCGCCCAGGTGAGGATCAACGGCACGATCGGGCCGATCAGCCGTCGCGCGCGCCCTGCGATCCAGGTACCGTACGGCGTGCCCGCGCGCTGCGCGGCGTCCCACGACGCGGCGTTCGAGTAGCCGCCCACCAGGAAGAACACCGGCATGACCTGGAACAGCAGCGTCAGCCACTGCGTCCAGGGCTGCGCGGCGAGCATGTGATCGAGCCGGAGCTGGCCGTCGTCGATCCACGGCGCGGCGATGATCCAGTGGCCGAGCACGACAGCGCCGATGGACACGGCGCGCAGGAAATCGACGTAGCGGTTGCGCGAAGGCGGCGTCTGCGCCGCTGCATCCAGTGCACGAGTCCAGGCTGACACGTGTCCTCCCCTAAGCCCCGGGCGAGTCTCACGGACCGACGGGCTGCGGTCAAGCAACTCCCGCGGTGTCGCGCACGGGCGGATCGGCAGATAATCCCGCCCGATGCAGAAGCTCGACGAACTCGCAGCGCTGATTCAGCGTGAACGCGAAGCGTTGCTGTCGCGCTGGCGGGAGCAGGTGCGGAAGCTTCCCTCGGCGCAGGGCCTGGACACGCCGACGCTGAACGACCAGGTGCCGGCCCTCCTGGACGAACTGTCCGAGGCACTTCGGAATGTCGAGGACCAGTCGATCAGTCAGGCACTGCTGGAGGGCAGTTCGCCGGCCCACGGGATGGAGCGATACCAGACCGGTTTCGACATCGTGGAGGTCGTAGCGGAATACAGCATCCTGCGTGGCTGCATACACGACCTGGCGGAAAGCCACGGCATCGCCATCGAGGGCAAGGCATTCCACATCCTGAACCGCGTATTCGACGGAGCGATCGGCTTGGCCGTGCAGACCTTCGCCACGCAGCAGGCGCTCGAGCTGCAGCGTCGGCGCGACGAGTACCTCGCATTCGTCACGCACGATCTGCGCACACCGCTGAACGCGATAGCGCTCGCGGCCCGGGTGCTCGATTCGTCGGCGACGTCGGGAACGATCCCGGTGTCACCGATGCTGAAAGCGTTGCAGCGAAACGTTCAGCAACTCACGACGCTCGTGGATCGCATTCTCAAGGAGAACGCCAACGTCCGAACCGAGTCCGGCGTCAAGCTGGAGCGCCGGTGGTTCGATCTCTGGCCGCTGGTAGAGGCGCTTATCCACGATCTGCATCCCGTGGCCGGTACGTCCAGTACCCAGCTGCTCAACCGGGTCCCCGAGGACCTCCGCGCGTACGCCGATGCCAGCCTGCTCAGGCGGATCTTCCAGAACCTGATCGCCAATGCGATCACGTTCACGCCGCGTGGCGAGGTCGAGATCGGCGCTCGCGAGCGAAACGGCGGAGGCGTCGAATGCTGGGTGCGCGACAACGGGGCCGGGATTCCAGCGGATCGTCTCGAGAGCGTGTTCGAAAAGCACGAAACGACGACGCCCGACGACGCCGGTACCGGTCTCGGTCTCGCGATCGTCAAGACCTTCGTCGAGGCACACGGTGGAACGGTGAGCGTAGAGAGCACGGAAGGTGTCGGCTCGACATTTCGCTTCACGCTGCCCACCGGGACGACGAAACCATATGCAGGTGAATGAATATGACCCGTAAGACCGTCGTCGCCGGCGTAGGCATGATCCCGTTCATGAAACCGGGCGCGAGCAAGACCTACGAGCAGATGGGAGCGGAGGCGGCCCGCCTGGCGCTGGCCGACGCGGGCGTCGGCTACGAGGACATCGAGTCGGCCTATGCGGGTTTCGTCTATGGCGACTCGTGCAGCGGTCAGCGCGCGTTGTACGACGTCGGGATGACCGGGATTCCGATCGTCAACGTCAACAACAACTGCGCGACCGGCTCCACGGCCCTGTATCTGGCGCGCCAGGCCATCGAATCCGGCATGACCGAGATCGTGCTCGCGGTCGGCTTCGAGCAGATGAATCCCGGCGCGCTGGGCATCCATTTCCCCGACAAGCCTTCGCCGTTCGACCGGTTCGAGCGGCGCGCCGAGGCCCTGATCGGCAACAGTGAGGTTCCCATGGCGCTGCGGTACTTCGGCGGCGCCGGGCTTGCACACATGAAGCGCTACGGCACGCCGCTTACGTCCTTTGCCAAGGTTCGCGCCAAGGCCAG
Source organism: uncultured Gammaproteobacteria bacterium (assembly GCA_963834855.1). GTDB lineage: Bacteria > Pseudomonadota > Gammaproteobacteria > Steroidobacterales > Steroidobacteraceae > DATJKD01. The sequence goes on from CAWIDH010000007.1 coordinate 27,699, forward strand.
CCGCCACGCGGCGAAGAATCCGCTGGCGTTATTCCGTCGGGAGCTCACGACCGAAGAGGTCATGGCCGACCAGGTGATGTGGCCGGGCGTGATGACGCGGCTCATGGCCTGTCCGCCGACCTGCGGCGCCGCCGCTGCGGTGCTCACCAGCGAGGAGACGGCGCGCAAGCGCGGATTGGACGGCCGGGTGTGGATCGCGGCGCAGGCCATGACGACCGATCGACCCGATGCGTTCGATAGCGACGACATGCGCAACGTCGTCGGCTACACGATGGCGGAGAATGCGGCGCGACAGGTGTACGAGGCGTCCGGCATCGGACCCGAAGGCGTCGACGTCGTCGAGCTCCACGACTGCTTTGCGCACAACGAGCTGATCACCTACGAGGCGCTGGGCCTGTGCCCCGAGGGTGGCGCGCAGAAGTTCATCGACGACGGCGACAACACCTACGGCGGTCGCTACGTCACCAACCCTTCCGGTGGCCTGCTGTCGAAGGGCCATCCGCTCGGCGCCACGGGCCTCGCCCAGTGCGTCGAGCTGACGCAGCAGCTGCGTGGACAGGCCGGCCCGCGCCAGGTCGACGGGGCGCGCGTCGCGCTGCAACACAACTTGGGGTTAGGCGGCGCCTGCGTCATCACGATGTACCGCAACTAGGGACGGGGGGCCGGAATGTACGCCGATCGCGCCGGTCCTCTCGCCGGGCTGCGCGTCCTCGAGATAGCGGGCATCGGGCCGGCGCCGTTCTGCGGCATGCTGCTCGCTGATCTCGGCGCCGACGTCGTGCTGGCGGATCGTCTCGAGCCGAACGATCAGAACATCGATGTCGGCCCGGCCCAGATCACGAACCGTGGCAAGCGATCGATCGCGGTCGATCTCAAGTCGCCGCAGGACGTCGAGACGGTCCTGGCCCTCGTCGAGAATTGCGACGCGCTGATCGAGGGCATGCGTCCGGGCGTGATGGAGCGCCTCGGTCTGGGTCCCGATGTCTGCCTCGAACGCAATCCGCGGCTGGTCTACGGACGCATGACGGGCTGGGGTCAGCACGGTCCGCTCGCACACGCGGCCGGCCACGATCTCAACTACATCGCGCTCAGCGGGGCGCTGTGGTATGCGGGCCAGCCCGGCGAACCCCCGATGACGCCGCCGACCATCGTCGGCGACATTGGCGGTGGCGCGCTTTACCTTGCGGTCGGTGTGCTGGCCGGCGTGATGAGCGCGCGCGCCACCGGGCGTGGGCAGGTCGTGGACGCGGCGATCGTCGATGGCAGCGCGCACATGATGAACCTGCTCCTCGGCCTCAAGGCCGCCGGGCAGTTCGTCTCCGAGCGCGGCGCGAGCATCCTCGACGGACCGCACTGGTACTCCACCTATCGTTGCGCGGACGGCGGCTTCATCTCGGTGGGTTCGCTCGAACCGAAATTCTATCGGCTGCTGCTCACCAAGCTCCGCCTCGATGCGGACCCTGCGTACGCACAGCCCCATGACAAGCGTACATGGCCCGAGCTGAAGCAGCGTTTCGCGGAGCTCTTCGCTGCGCGCACGCGTGACGAATGGTGCGCGCTGCTCGAAGGGACGGACGCGTGCTTCGCGCCCGTCCTGGACCTGGACGAGGCCGCCCGGCATCCGCACATGGCGGCGCGCGGCGTCTACTCGGCCCCGGACGGCGTGCTGCAGGCCAACCCGGCGCCACGTTTCTCCGGCACGCCGACGGGTGCGCCGGGCGCGATTCCGCATCGCGGCGCGGACGCTGCAGCGGTGCTGCAGGAGTGGGCCGGAAGCCGTTCAGGTTCACGCGCGGAATCCAGCGCGGAAGGAGTCAAACTGGGTGCCGACGAACCCGACCGGACAATTTGAAGTGCTCTTCCGCTTCTACGGCCCCGGGTGGCGCGGCAGTGACGGGGGCATGCCTGCATGGCGACGATCAGAACACCTCGTCGATGTACTTGAATTGATGATCCGGCTCCCGGTAGTCACCACGCTTCTGACGCTTGGGCAGCTTTACCTTTTTTCGAGGCAGCTTCTTGTACGGGATCCTGCTCAGAAGATCGGTGATGATGTTGAGCCGGCCGCGCCGTGTGTCATCGGTGCGGGCCACGTGCCACGGGGCAAAATCCGTGTCCGTCGCCGCGAACATGTCGTCGCGAGCGCGCGAATAGTCGTACCAGCGGCTGTATGACTTGAGATCCATCGGCGAGAGCTTCCAGGTCTTGCGGCCGTCGTCGATGCGTGCCTCGAGCCGTCGCGTCTGCTCCTCCGGGCTCACCTCGAGCCAGTACTTGATCAGGATGATCCCGGATTCGATCATGACTTTCTCGACCCGCGGCACTACGTCCAGAAACTGCCGGACGTGCTTTTTGTCGCAGAACCCCATCACGCGCTCGACGCCGGCGCGGTTGTACCAGCTGCGATCGAAGATGACGACTTCGCCCGCTGCCGGGAAGTGTCTCATGTAGCGCTGCACGTACATCTGGCTCTTCTCGCGCTCGGTAGGCGCCGGCAGCGCGACCACCCGGAACACGCGCGGACTCACGCGCTCGGTGATGGCCTTGATCGTGCCGCCCTTTCCCGCGCCATCGCGCCCTTCGAACACGATGCAGACCTTGAGACCCTTGGCGACGACCCATTGCTGGAGCTTCACCAGTTCGACGTGCAGACGCTCGAGCTCCTTCTCGTAAACCTTGCGCCCGAGCTTCTCGGATTTTTCGGAGTCGGATTCGTCGCGCGCTTTCTTTCTGGAACTCATGCTCGCTCTCCTCTGGTCGCGCGTGCCGGCATCTCTCGACGTGTTACCGGCATGGACAATGACGGCTGCCGTCAGCCCATCTTAGCGCGCCGGCTGTCCCTGCAGCTCTTGGTATCTACGTACGGCGATCTCGAGATCGAACAGCAGACGGTCGGTGCCGAGCGTCGCACCCAGCGTTGAGCGCTGAACGCATGCGAGCACCTCAGGGTGGAGACCGACGAGCCAGAGCTGCACGCCTGCTTCCCGTTGTCGCTTTTCCGCCTCTGTCAGCATCTTGAGCGCCGAGTACTCGAGGTCGAAGACGCCGCTGAGATCGAGCGCGACGACCCTCGGATTTGCCTCGGCGATCAGCGGTCGGATCTTCTCGGCGACCCGCTCGGCGTTGAGAAAGAACAGGCGTCCGCCCGGTCGCAGCAACAGCAGCCCGGGGAACGATTCGTCCTCGGGATGATCGCTCGAGCGCGGCCGGTACACGTTCGTTCCCGGTTTGCGGCGGAGCACGTACAGGGGCGGGTTCGCCGTCTGTTGAGCGAGCGCCACGATGGAAACGATGATTGCAACGAGGATGCCTTTCAACGTGCCGAGCAGTATCACCCCCAGCAATGCCGCGACGGCCCAGATGAACTCCGTTCTGCGGATGCTCAGGATCGTGCGGAAGTCGGCCGGCTTGATCAGGCCGACGGAATAGACGATGACGATGCTCGCGAGCACCGCGTGCGGCATGAGGCCGAGAACCGGTGACAGCAGGACCATCGTCAGCAGCGACATCGACGCAGTGACCAGGGCTGCGATCTGCGTGCGTGCGCCCGTCATCCGGTTGACCGCCGTCTGGGACGTTCCGCCACCGCCTGGCATTGACCCGAAGAATGCGCCGGCCGCATTTGCCATGCCGGTCGCGAACAGCTCCGCGTTCGGCCGCGGCGGCGGCTCGTCGGCGCGCGCGAACGCGCGCCCGGCCGCAGCCGTTTCCGTGAAGCTCATCAGCGCCATGGCGAGCGCGGCCGGCCAGAGCTGCCCCACGAGGCTCAGATCGGGGATGGCAGGCGCGGGGACTCCCGTCGGAATCGCCCCGACCAGTTCGATTCCATGCTTGTCCCATCCCAGAAAGGCGACGCCAGCGATCGCAACCGCCACGGCAATCAGGGGTGCCGGCCAGCGCGGTCTGAACTTCTCTATGGCAGCCAGGCCGGCGATGGTCAGCGCGCCCAGCACGAAGGTTGGAATCGAAAGGTGCGACAAGCCCGCCACAATCTCCTGCAGGTTGTGCAGAAAGCCGCCCTTGGCAAAGTGGATGCCGAGAATCTTGGGGAGCTGATCGATCACGATTACGATGCCGATACCGGCCTTGAACCCGACCAGCACCGGTTCCGAAATGAAATTGGCGAGGAAACCCAGGCGCAGCAACGACGCCGCGACGAGAAACACTCCGACGAGCAGGGTGAGGACGGCAGTGACCTGCAGTAACGCAGCCGGGTCTCCGTTGGGCACGGCCTCGCCCAGAGCAGCGCCAGTCAGAATCGCAAGAGTCGTCGTCGTGCTGACACTGAGCGGCCGCGACGTGCCGAGCACGGCGTAGACGATCATCGGGATGAAGGCGGTGTAGAGTCCGACCTGGAGCGGCAGCCCGGCAATCGTTGCGTAACCCATCGCCTTCGGAATCACCACCGCGGCCGTAGTGAGCCCGGCGACGACATCGGGCCGCACGGTCTGCAGGCGCACACCCGGCAGCCATTCGAGCAATGGCAGTAGTACTTTCATTTTTCTTCAGTGTACGGAAAGAGCGTGCGATCCGCTCGACAATATGCGGACGCAATAGTGTGTCGCACCTTGGTGAGAGCCACGACGGCCGGACCCTCGACGACTACGGGTCAGAACGTCATGTTGAAGTCCACCTGCCAGCGGTCGTAATCGGTCTCGCTGCCGACGTCGACGTTGTAACGGGTGTCGTAGTAGCTGACGTTCATGACCAGGCTCTTCATCGGCATCCATGACAGCCGGTACAACTGGCCCGTGTTGTCCGTCAGGCCTCCGCCGAAATCCGAATCGATCCACTGGCCGAAAAGAGCGTCCTTTTCGACGACCTGCGTCAGGACGCCACCTTCCCAGCGTCCCGCCGCATTCGCTCTCCCGACCACAAAGCCGAGACTATGCGCGGTGTCGAGCCCGTTGTCGGCCGCGAAGTTGTGAGCGTAGTCGGCGAAAAGTTGCACCGGCAAGCGACCGACCTCAAATGTCGCGTCGGCGAACAACTGACCGATGTCGTAATCGTAAAGATATAGGGCGCTGTCGCCGGAACCCGCAACACTGTTGCCAAATTCGTTGACGAGGCCACTCGCGAATTCGGGGGAGCAGATCATGCACCAGCACGCGATCGCCGGGGCGTCGATGCCGCTCAATCGAAGATTTCCGCCCGCGCCTCTACCGCCCACGCGCGGAGATTCTCGAGGTCGCTGGAAATCTCCCGAGGCGCGGCCCGAAAGCTAATGCATAACTCAAGTCGTTCGGCAGCTGGTGAGGCCGCGGTCGCCTCGCGCCAGGCGATCTCGCATCCGCAGACAGCCATCGCTTGATTTGCTGATCGGAGGGCGTCTGATTGCCCACCTCACGAGGAGGAGTTGCGCTTCGAGTATCGGCGGCCGTGGGAGCACGACGCGCCCGCGGCCCGGACTGTGAGCTACACGGTCAACGTGAGGTGACGGTGTGCGCCGGGGGCGAACCGTAATCAGCCGCCGAGAAGGCGGCGCGACAGCAGGGTCTGCATGTCGCGCCGGCCGTCGACGATGAGATAGACCACGACTTGCCCGCCAAAGACTCGATAGATGATCCGGTAGGGCTTGAAGAACACTTGGCGATACTCCTGGATTCCCAGAGAGCGAAGCTCTTTCGGCTGAGAGCCCCGCTCCGGGGACATCGCCAGTTTCCCGGTTACCTCGACTAACCGGTCGAGCACATGATCAGCGTTCTTCGGCGAGTCGAACGTTGCAATATAGGAATGGATATCCTCGAGGTCCTGCTCCGCGCCTTCCGTGAGAAAGACCTCGAAGCGCATCAATCCGCGGCCTTCCGGGCGCGTAGCCGAGCCACGACGTCGGCAACCGGCTTCAATCTGCCCTGAGCGATCTGCTGATTACCGAGCGCCAGGATCTTCAGCAGCGCCAGCGTTTCCTGGGTCTCCTCGTAGGAGGCTACATCCTGGATCACCGCCCTGGCTTCACCGTTCTGCGTGATGACGAGCGGCTTGCGTTGCTCCGCCAGCTCCCGGAGAACCTCCGCGGCATTTGCCTTCAGATAGCTGATGGGCTTGATCTGGGTCGAATAGCGCACGGGCGTGCTCCTGAGAATACCAGCAGGACTGAATATAGTCTCTTAAAAGTCCTCCAGCAAGGATCGAAGCTTCCGAACCGGGATCCGGTAAGCCAGAAGGAAGTGCGCGATGACTATTGTGAGAGTTTCCGCCCGAGCTCCTGGACGACAGCGGCGAATTGCTCCACGTCCTCGGGGCGCGTCCGCCAGTTCGAAAACGCAGGCCTGAAGACGGTTCGCGGCCCGAGCTTCGAAGTGCCGACGAGAAATCGGCCATCTGCGAGTATCGCGTCGCCCAGGCGCTCGTTCAGTTCGTCGAGTCGATCATCGCCGATGCCGCCCGGGTTGTAGCGGAACGCGACGATGTTCAGTTGCGGGTCGTTCATCAGCTCCAGGTCAGCGGCCCGATCGACCTGCCGGGCGAAGTGTTGCGCGATGTCGAGACAGTGCTCGACGATGCGCTGCTGGCCTTTCCGCCCGTATGCCTTGAGCGTCGCCCAGACCGCGAAACTGCGCGCGCGGCGCGAGCTTTCCGGCCCGATCGCGCCCGGCGTGGGCCGGGGATCGTCTTCCGCAGGCAGATAGTCGGCCGAGTAGCGGAAGGCGCGGGCCATCAGGCCGTGATCCCGGACGAATGCGTATCCCGAGTCGTAGGGAACGTTCAGCCACTTGTGGCCGTCCACGGTGACCGAGTCCGCCTTCTCGACGCCCTCGACCAGGTGCGCAGTCCGGGGCGAAACCCTGGCGAAGAGGCCGAATGCGCCGTCGACGTGCACCCAGCAGTTGTGCTGCCGTGCCAGGTCGATCATCTCGCTCACCGGATCGAATTCGCCGGCGTTGACTTCCCCCGCGTTGACGATGACGACAGCAGGCTTGCCGTCGAGGTCGTTCAAGGCATCCTGCATCGCTGGCAGATCCAGGCGTCCAAAATCGTCGGCAGAAAATCTCCGAATATTCGCGCGGCCAATCCCCTGCAGGCTCAACACCTTGCGCGTGCTCGCGTGCACGAATCCTGAAGTCAGAACCGGCATCTGCGGCATGTTCACGAGCCCGGCTTCGGAGACGTCTACGCCAAGCTGCTCGCCCCACCACTGGCGCGCGGCGGCCAGCCCGACGAAATTGGCCATCGTCGCGCCCGTGACCATGACGCCTGACCAGTCCTTCGGCAGCCCGAACATCTCCTTGAGCCAGTCGAGCGCCTGCAGTTCCATCTGCACGCCGACCGGTGACAGCACCCAGGTGTAGGTCATCGCGTCGTACGCAGTCGCGAGCAGATCGGCGGCCAGCGCCGCGGGCGTACTGCCTCCGATGACGAAGTGAAAACATCTCGGGCCTGCGGTGTTGCCTCCCGCCGCCGCACAGAGCTCGAGCAGGCGCTCGATTGTCTTCGCCGCGCCAGTGCCGGTCTCCGGCAGCGGCTCGCGAAGACCGGCCAGTGCGGCTTCGGATCCGGGTGGCAGGGCGATGCGGCTGTCAGTCTCACGGATGACCGTGGCCAGCGACTCCTGCAGCTGCCCGATCAGCGCATCCATTTCCCTGCGCAGATCTCGCGATAAATCGGTGCTGATCACTGTGCGGCTGCCAGGACACCGGCAGATACCAGGAGACGCTTGCTCATGTTTCCTTCCCCCACGGCGGCAGGCTCACCCGCGATCGCGGCCGATGATCTTAGTGCATGCGCGGGGGCCGTATACGCCGGTACCCTGCAATGCAGCATGCCGGGGCGCCCGCGGCAATCGCGCGCTGGCATCGTCGGGGCCATTGCGGCAGGATAGCGGGCCCCAGCCAGAGGACGGTTCAAATGGGCGTGCCGAGCAGCGCACATGGGTGAGGTCGTCCGCTCAGGCACGCAGGGAACGCTCGCGGGCGCCGCTGCGGTGGATGCGCCGCGCTGGGCCCGGCATCCCGCCTCGGACATGGTGCGGATTCCGAGTGGCGATTTCCTGATGGGGTCCGACCGGCACTACCCGGAAGAAGCCCCGGTCCACCGCGTGCGCGTCGATGCGTTCTGGATGGACCGCACGCCCGTCACCAACCGCGAGTTTCGAAGGTTCGTCGAGGCCACGAGCTACGTCACCTACGCGGAAATACCGCCGGATCCCAAGGACTATCCCGGCGCGCTGCCGCACATGCTGCAGGCGGGTTCGCTCGTCTTCACCCCGCCGAAACATCCGGTCGACCTGCGGGACTGGGCCGCGTGGTGGAACTTCAAGTTCCGCGCCAACTGGCGTCGTCCGGAAGGACCCGGCAGCTCGATCCGTGGTCTCGACGATCATCCGGTCGTGCACGTCGCGTTCCGGGACGCGGAGGCCTACGCGCGATGGGCCGGCAAGGAATTGCCGACCGAAGCCGAGTGGGAGTTCGCGGCACGCGGTGGTCTCGATGCCGCCGAGTTCGCCTGGGGTGACGAATTCACTCCCGGCGGAAAGCAGATGGCCAACACCTGGCAGGGCGCGTTTCCGCAGGAGAACCTGAAGACGGACGGCTACGCGCGCACCTCTCCCGTGACCGCGTTTCCGGCGAACGGCTATGGCCTGTACGACCTGATCGGCAACGTCTGGGAATGGACTACCGACTGGTTCTCCGACCGGCACGCGGTCGCTGCGGAGAATTCATGTTGCGGCGTGGCGAAGAATCCGCGCGGCGGTCCCGAGGACGGGAGCTATGACTCCTGCCAGCCCAGCATCCGTATTCCGCGCAAGGTGCTCAAGGGCGGCTCGCATCTCTGCGCGCCGAATTACTGCAGACGCTACCGGCCGGCGGCGCGGCACGCCCAGCCGGTAGACACCTCCACGAGCCACGTCGGGTTTCGGTGCGTGGTCCGTAAAGCATCGGAGGGCGCGCCATGACACCCGGTCGTCGGCGAGTCACGTTGCGCCGCCGACTCCGGGCGATGTGGGGACCGAGCTGGCGCGGCGGCGCACCGGCATGTCGTTCCAACGCACGCGCATGAGCGCCGACCGCACGCTGATGTCGGTCATGCGCACGTCGCTGTCGCTGATCGGTTTCGGCTTCACGATCTTCCAGTTCTTTCAGAAGCTGCACCAGGCGGACGTACTCAAGAGCAGCGCCGGCGCTCAAAGAATTTCGGCGTCGCACTGGTTGCGCTCGGCATCGCGATGCTCGCGGTCGGCATCGCTTATCACGTGTCGTTCATGCTCGGGCTGCGCAGGCAGCGCGCGACAGATGAAAGCGGAGGAACTCGTTCACGCCGAGAGTCACTTTCCCGTTTCGCTGACGCTGCTGGTCGCGCTCGTGCTGCTGCTGATCGGTTTGCTGGCAATCTCGAGCATGGTGTTCAACGTCGGGCCGTTCGGCTGACTGCGGTCGGCGCGGCAAGGAGTCCAGATTACGAGGCGAAGAAATGCGGTCGGCAACCGGCCGCCAACCAGAAGGAGACGGTCATGGCAAAGACGGACAAGCCAAACATCCTGTTCATCATGGGCGACGACATCGGCTGGTTCAATGTCAGCGCCTACAACCTGGGGATCATGGGCTACAGGACGCCCAACATCGATCGCATCGCGCGGGAAGGTGCGCTCTTCACCGACTGGTACGCGCAGCAGAGCTGCACCGCCGGGCGCGCCGCTTTTCTCACCGGGCAATCGCCGATCCGCACGGGGCTGACGAAGGTCGGCCTGCCGGGCGCGGACCTGGGGCTCGGACCGAACGATCCGTGCATCGCCCAGGTGCTGAAGGCGCAGGGCTACGCGACGGGGCAGTTCGGCAAGAACCATCTCGGCGATCGCGACGAGCATCTGCCGACGATGCACGGCTTCGACGAGTTCTTCGGCAATCTCTATCACTTGAATGCCGAGGAAGAGCCGGAGAATCCCGACTATCCGAAGGATCCGAAGTTCCGCGAGAAGTTCGGGCCGCGCGGCGTGCTGAAGTGCAAGTCAGACGGGAAGGGCGGGCAGAAGATTGAGAACACCGGGCCGCTGACCCGCAAGCGCATGGAAACGGTCGACGAGGAATTCCTCGGAGCGGCCAAGGACTTCATCAAGCGCAACCACTCAGCGGGCGGGCCGTGGTTCTGTTACTTCAACAGCACGCGCATGCACGTCTTTACGCATCTGAAGAAGGAATCGCAGGGAAAGACCGGCCTCGGCCTCTACCCCGACGGCATGGTCGAGCATGACGGGCATGTCGGGCAGTTGCTTGCGCTTGTCGACGAGCTCGGCGTCGCCGACAACACGATCGTCGTCTACACCACCGACAACGGTGCCGAGTGCTTCACCTGGCCCGATGGCGGCTCGACGCCGTTCAAGGGCGAGAAGGCGACCAACTGGGAGGGCGGTTTCCGCGTGCCGTGCGTCATCCGCTGGCCCGGCGTGATCAAGCCGGGAACCATCGTCAACGACCTGTGCGCGCACGAGGATTTTCTGCCCACGCTCGGGGCGGCGGCCGGCGATGCCGATGTTGTCGCCCGCCTCAAGAAGGGCGGCAAGGTCGGCGACAAGAGCTTCAAGGTGCACCTCGACGGCAACAACCTGATTCCCTTCCTCAAGGGCGAGGAGAAGGAATCGCCGCGCGAGGGCTTCATGTACTGGAGCGACGACGGCGATCTGATGGCGGTGCGCGTTCGGCAGTGGAAGGTCGCCTTCCTGGCGCAGAACACCGAAAGCGACCCAAAAACACCGCTCGGGGTCTGGCAGGGCGAGTTCACCCGGCTGCGCGCGCCCCTGCTGTACAACCTGCGTGCCGATCCGTTCGAGCGCGGAACTGAGAGCATCTACTACGGCGACTGGTCGGCCCACCGAATGTTCCTGTTTGTGCCCGCGCAGGCGATCGTGGGAAAGGTGCTGGAGACCTTCAAGGAGTTCCCACCGCGTGCCAAGGCCGCCAGCTTCACGGTCGGCGACGCCATGGAGAAGATTACGACGGCGAGTGCGCACCAGAACTGACCGGCCGGATCAGGGCGCTGATGGGAGCAGCAACCGGGCGGCAGCGGCGCTGCCGCCCGGTGAGGAAGACGTAGCTAGCCTTTCGCGCCGGGCTGGTCGCGCTTGAAGTGCTCCGGAAGCATCAACCGTCGCATTTCCGGATGCCAGTTCCGGGTGATTTGCCGGTACACATCCAGCTCCGCCTCGGAGGGCGGGCGCTTGCGGAAGGGAACGACTTTCTGGTCAGTCATGGGGTCCCGAACGACAGCTCGTGCGACCGGCCATGATTCTGTGCATCGGCGCAGGGCGTCGGCTGTGCGGTTGTTCGCAGGTTTTGCGACAGCGCGCCGCCGACAGAAGTCAGAAAGGTGAACTGGAGCACGCGAGCCAGGTAACTCGCGACCAGGCGTGAGATTCGGCGACAGGAACCTCAAAAGGAGAAACGAAACATGGCGACACGTGCAGCGAGAAAGGCCGCAGCCGATCCTGCGGGACGGGGAAGTGCCGGCAAGTCCGCAAGTGGCGGAGCGAAGAAACCGAACATCCTCGTCATCTGGGGCGACGACATCGGTCAGTCCAACCTGAGCTGCTACACCCACGGTCTGATGGGATACCGGACGCCCGAACATCGACCGCATCGCGCGGGAAGGGATGCTGTTCACCGACAGCTACGGCGAGCAGTCGTGCACGGCAGGCCGCTCTTCGTTCATCACCGGGCAGAGCGTCTATCGAACGGGCCTGTCGAAGGTCGGAATTCCGGCCTCGCCGATCGGCATGCCGGACAAGCATCGTGACGATGGCGGCGCTGCTCAAGGAGCAGGGCTATGCGACCGGCCAGTTTGGCAAGAACCACCTCGGCGACCTCAACAAGCATCTGCCGACGGTCCACGGATTCGACGAGTTCTTCGGCAACCTGTACCACCTCAATGCCGAAGAAGAGCCGGAGATGTACGACTACCCCTCCGAGAAGGACTTCCGAAATTCCGCAAGAACTTCGGCCCGCGCGGCGTGATCCATTCCTGGGCAAAGGACAAGGACGATGCCACGGTGCAGCCGCGCTGGGGCCGGGTCGGTCGCCAGAAAATCGAGGACACCGGCCCACTCACGAAGAAGCGCATGGAGACCTGCGACGACGAGTTCGTCGCCGCCGCGCAGGACTTCATCAAGCGGCAGAACAAGGCCGGGAAGCCGTTCTTCGTGTGGCTCAATACGACGCACATGCACTGCTTCACCCATACGAAGAAGCGCAGCCTGGGACAGGCGGGGCGCTGGCAGTCGCCCTACCACGACACGATGATCGACCACGACAAGAATGTCGGCCAGATGCTCGACTATCTCGACGAGCTCGGCCTCGCGGAAGACACGTTCGTCATGTACTCGACCGACAACGGCCCGCACTGCAACACCTGGCCGGACGGCGGAACGACGCCGTTTCGCAGCGAGAAGAACACCAACTGGGAAGGCGCGTTCCGCGTTCCGCTGCTGGTGCGCTGGCCGGGCAGGATCGAAGCCGGCTCGGTCGCGAACGGGATCGTTCAGCACCACGACTGGCTGCCCACCTTCCTCGCCATGGCCGGCGCGGCGGACGTGCCGGAGCAAGCTGAAGAAGGGCTACACGGCGTGCGGCAGGAAGTACAAGAACCACATCGACGGCCTCAATCTGCTGCCCTACCTGACCGGCGAGGCCAGGGAAAGCCCGCGCAATGTCTTCTTCTACTTCAGCGACGACGGCGACGTGCTGGCGATACGCTTCGACAACTGGAAGATGGTGTTCATCGAGCAGCGCTGCCAGGGGACCCTGCAGGTGTGGGCCGAGCCGTTCACGCGGCTGCGCCTGCCCAAGATCTTCAACCTGCGCACCGACCCGTATGAGTACGCGGACGTGACCTCGAATACCTACTACGACTACCTGATGCACCACATGTTCTTCCTCATGGCGGCGCAGGCGGGTGCGGCGAAGTTCGCCGAAACCTTCAAGGAGTTTCCGCCGGCGCAACGGCCGGCAGTTTCACCATCGACGACGCGATGGAGAAGATGAGCGCGGTGGCCGCCGGCGGCGAGTGAGCATGCTGGACTCGTGGAACGAGGGCGCGCTCTGGTGCGAGCAGCCGTTTGGATGACCTGATCGCCGGTGGCCAAAGGCTGGACCGTCGTCAGCATGAAACACGACGGATATGGAGTATCCGGCGGTGTCTCCGCCAAGGGACAGTGAAGTCATGACAACCTCAGAACGAAGACCGACGTCTCTCTCGCGACGAAGCCAAGGCCATCGCGCAGGACGCCTACATCTTCGGCTTGCCGCTGGTATACATCGCCGTCCAAGCGGACGTACAGACGAACGTCGCCAAGCCCGAAGGCGGGCGGGCACCGTTCAACCAGTTCGACAACCACCGCGAGTTCCCCGACGCCAAGAACAACAAGATCGTCGGGATGAACGTGGACACGCTGTATTCGCTCGCCAACGTCGACGTCACCGCCGAGCCGATCGTGCTGGTCGTGCCGCCGATGGAAGGCAAACGGTGGTGGATCATGCAGATCATCGACGCGTGGAACGATGTGCCGGCCGCGCCCGGCTCCCGCACGCACGGCGGCAAGGGCGGCAACTTTGCGCTCGTCGGCCCGAACTTCAAAGGCAAGCTCCCCGCCGGTCTGGAGGAGATCCGCGTCGATACCAGTCTCATCGCGATCGGCGGACGGACCTATACCGGCGGGAAGGCCGACTACCCTGCGGTTCATAAGATTCAGGACCAGTACAAGCTGATCCCGCTCGCGAAATGGAAGGGTGCGGGTACAAGCTACACCCCGCCCGCCAGTGTGCCGGTCAAGCCGGGCATCGACGCCAAGACGCCGGTGCCCGTGCAAGTGTTCAAGATGTCGGCCGATCAGTTTTTCGGGCGGCTGTGCCGAATTGCTGGTCGACAACCCCGCGACGGCCGGCGGATGCGCCGGTTATGGCGCGACTCGCCAAACTCGGCGTCCGGCCCGGTGCGGAGTTTACGAGCGAAGCATTCGACGCCGACACTCGCAAGGCGATCGACGAGGGCATCGCCGCCGCCCAGAAGGCGATTCGCGACGAAGAGTCGAAGATGGGTGACATGATCAACGGCTGGCAGATCGCCCGGGACCTCGGCCGCTACGGAACGAAGTACACGTATCGGGCTGCCTGGACGTTCTTCGCCGTGGGCGGCAACCTCGTCGAAGACGCGATCTACCCGCTGACGCTGACGGATAGCGATGGGAAGAAGCTCACCGGCGCGAACAACCATGTGCTCCACTTCGCGAAGGACCAGATCCCGCCGGTGGACGCGTTCTGGTCGATCACGATGTACGACAAGGATTCCTACCTCGTCGTCAATCCGATCAACCGCTACACGCTCGGCGATCGCAGCAACGTGAAGCTCGGCGATGACGGTTCGCTGACCATCTACATTCAGAGCGAGTCACCTGGCAAGGACAAGGAAAGCAACTGGCTGCCGAGCCCGAAAGGGGACACGTTCAAGCTGGCCCTGCGGCTCTACGTTCCGAAGAAGCAAGTCGCCGACGGCACCTGGAAACCGCCATCCGTGAAGCGCGCGAGCTGACGCCGGTTCGCGGGGTGCAACGGCTGCAGTCAAGACCGAGGAGTACAACAGGGTCCCCGACATGGCCACGCCAACATCGAACCCGACATTCAGCGCCGCCGATCTGGCGACGCGCAACGTCCGGCGCCACGTCACTTGGAACACCATCACGGGGCTCGCTGTTACAACAGCACTCACATTCGATCAGGTTCGAGGAGAGCACGGCTACGCCGTCGGCGTCCAGGCGGCGGTGTGGGGGCGTCCGTAAACCTAACGGCGGGGCCTCCCCCGGAGAGACTGACGATGCTGGATTCGTGGAACGACGGCGCGTCAAATCGAGCGATCGTCGACTTCGTCGCACGCGTGACGAAGGAGGGCGGGCGGACTATGTCCCGCCCGCCGAGCGCATCGCGACGTTCGATAACGACGGTACACTCTGGTGCGAGCAGCCGGTGCAGTTCCAGGTCTTCTTTCTCGCGGACCGCGTGAAGCAGCTCGCGGCGAAGGATCCATCGCTCAAGGAGCGCCAGCCTTTCAAGGCGTTCATCGAACACGACCACAAGACCCTACATGCGCTCGGCAAGAAGGCGCTGATGGAGCTCTTCGCCGCCACGCACGCCGGCATGGTCGAGGAGGAGTTCGATCGGATCGCAGGCGGCTGGTTCGCCGAGGCGAGGCACCCGAAGCTCGGGCGCCTCTTCAAGGAGTGACGTATCGGCCGCAGATGGAGCTGCTCGCTTACCTCGGGCGAACGAGCTTCAAGACCTTCGTCGTTTCGGGGGGCGGCATCGACCTGATCCGTGCCATCGCCGAAGAAGCCTACGGTATTCCGCCCGAACAAGTCATCGGTTCCAGCGCGAAGCTCAAGTTCGAAACGATCGGCGAGAGGCCGGCACTGATGAAGCTCGGAGACTCGACAGCTTCGACGATCGCGAGGCCAAGCCGCAGAACATCGGGCTGCACATCGGACGCCGCCCGATCCTCGCCTTCGGCAATTCCGACGGGGACCTCGCGATGCTGCGCTACGTCCGGAGCGGGCCCGGCGCACGTCTCGCATTGCTCGTGCATCACGACGACGCCGAGCGCGAGTTCGCATACGACCGCGAGTTCAAGCTGAGCCCGCTCGTGGAGGCGCTCGACAAGTCCGCGGAGTACGGCATCACAGTCGTCAGCATGAAACGCGACTGGGCAACGGTGTTCGGAGACGCTCCGTAGTGAGCGCGGCACAGCTCATTTCGCTCGCCATCCAGGTCAGCATGGCGACGATCGTCTTCTGCGTCGCGCTGAAGGCCAGCTTCCAGGATGTCCTGCCGCTGCTGCGGCAGCCGGCGTTGCTCGCGCGCTCTCTGCTCGCGATGAACGTGATCATGCCGGTGATTGCCGCGGTCCTTGCGGCCGCATTCAACTTCCACCGGGCGCTCGAGATCGCGCTCATCGCGCTCGCGGTCTCGCCGGTTCCACCTGTACTGCCCAGCAAGGAATTCAAGGCGGGCGGAACGGCGTCATACGTGGTCGGGCTGCTCGTGATCTCCGCGCTGGTGTCGATCGTTTTCGTGCCCGCCGCGCTCGAGCTGTTGGGACGGGCCTTCGGGCGCCCGGCCCACATGCCCATGACGGCCGTTGCCTGGATCGTCGCGACGTCCGTGCTCGCGCCGCTCGCCGCGGGCTCTCTCGTCCGGCGACTGGCGCCGTCAGTCGCCGAGCGGATCGCACGGCCGCTCTCCATCGCAGGCACAGGGTTGCTCGTTGCCGCCTTCCTGCCGGTGCTCGTGAAAATGTGGCCGGCGCTCCTTGCGCAGATCGGCGACTTTACGTTGCTCGCGATCGTCGTGTTCGTGGTGGCGGGACTTGCGGTCGGGCACTGGCTCGGCGGCCCGCATCCGGATGATCGCACGGTGCTCGCGCTCTCGACCGCGACGCGGCATCCCGGGGTCGCGGTCGCGATCGCGCAGGTCAACGCGCCCGACGATCATTCCATCGCGGCGGCCGTCCTGCTGGCCTTCCTCGTGGGCGCGATGGTGTCGGTTCCGTACGTGAAGTGGCGCGCGCGGCAACATGCGGTGGGGGGCGTGCGATGAAGGAATGGCTGAGCGTCATCACCGAGTACGCCATCGTCATCATCGATGCCCTGGCGCTCTTGATCATCGTCGTCGGAACGCTCGAGGCGTTCGTCAACGGATTGCGCGCGATGCTCACATCCGCATCCGGCCACGAGAGGCGCGACGTCTGGCTGCGCTATGCGCGCTGGCTGGTTGCGGGCCTCACCTTCCAGCTCGCGGCGGACATCATCGAGACCTCCATCACGACGAGTTGGGAATCGATCGTCCGGCTCGCCGCGATTGCCGTCATCCGGACATTTCTCAACTACTTCCTGGAACGCGACCTGGCGGAAGTGCGCGAACGCCAGCGCGAAGGGGAGAAACGCGCGGCGTAGCCGGCCCGAAGCGAGCGTCATCAGCGGTCGCGCGGACGTGGCGAGGCGCGCACGAATGCGTTAAGGTCCGCCGCAACCGGCCAGTGGCCGGCACAAGAAGATCAGGGGGACTCATGAAGAGACGCGCATTGCTTCAGGCGGCGGTCGGCATGGCCGCGCTCTGGCCAGCCCGGTCGTTGCTCGCGCAGGTCGCGGCCGCCGGCGGCGAGCTGGCGGCGAAGACGCTGACCGGCGGGGCGACCACGCTCAGGCTCGCGGACGTCGAGGCGCTGGCCGGCAGCCTGCGCGGCCGGCTGATCCTGCCGGGGCAGGGCGACTACGACGTAGCGCGCCAGGTCTGGAACGCGATGATCGACCGCCGGCCGGCGCTGATCGCGCGGTGCGCGTCGCCCTCCGATGTGATGCAGGTGGTGAACTTCGCTCGCGAGCGTGAGCTGCTGACGGCCGTACGCTGCGGCGGACACAGCGCGAGCGGCAAGTCGACCTGCGACGGGGGAATCGTCATCGATCTCTCGCCGATGCAGAGCGTGCGGGTCGATCCCGCCGCAAAGCTGGCCCGTGTCGAGGGTGGAGCGCTGCTCCGGCATCTCGACCGGGAAACCCGCGCCTTCGGCCTCGTCACGACGGCGGGCACGGTGTCCCACACCGGCGTCGGCGGGCTGACGCTGGGCGGAGGCCTGGGCCGCGTCGGACGGCGCTTCGGGCTCGCCTGCGACAACCTGCGTTCGGTCGACGTCGTGACCGCGGCCGGCCAACTCGTGACCGCGAGCGAAACGGAAAATGCCGACCTGCTGTGGGGCCTGCGTGGCGGCGGCGGTAATTTCGGCGTGGCGACCTCGTTCGAGTTTCGCCTGCATCCGATGGATCCGATGGTCCTCGCGGGCGATGTCGCGTGGCCCTACAGCCAGGCTCGCGACGTGATGCGCTTCTACGCCGAGTACTCGGCCAATGCGCCGGACGAGCTCAACGCCGATCTGGGCACGTTCACGACCCCCGACGGCCAGAAGATGATCGGCAGCGAGCTCGTGTGGTCGGCAGACCACGCGGCCGGAGAGCGCGTGCTCGCCCCGTACCGCGCCTTCGGTTCGCCTGCGATCGACACGGTGCGCGCCGTCCCGTACACCGAAGTGCAGTCGCGGCACGACCAGATGCTCGCCAACGGGATTCGCGACTACCGCAAGTCCGGCTTCCTGGTCGAGCTCGACGATCGCACGATCGACGCCCTGCTCGAGACCCTGCGTGCCGCGCCACCGGGACTCGTGCGCATGAGTTTCCAGCAGTCCGGCGGCGCAATCGGCCGCCGCTCCTTGGATGCCACCGCGTTTCCAAACCGCGACGCGCGTTACTGGGTGTCCCTCAGCAGCAGCTCGAAGAACCCCGCCGAGGACGAGGCTCGCATCGCCGCCGTGCGCGCCGCCTGGAAGCCCATCGAGCCGCTGACCCGGGGCTTCTATGTCAACGCGATGACCGAGGACGAATACGCCAAGGTGGATTCGAACTACGGCCCGAACTACGCGCGGCTTGCCAAGCTCAAGCGCAAGTACGACCCGGCCAACCTGTTCCGGCTGAACGCGAACGTCGTGCCGGCCGCGACGGTCTGAGCGGCAGGCGCACCTCGGCCGGCTGCGGGAATCGCAGCGCGCTGGAGCCGGTGTCGCGCGTGTTGAGTCGCCGTTCAGCGGCGCAGCAGCCAGATGATCAGACTCACGATCAGGCTCACGACGATCATCGTCGTGAACGGCGCGAACAGCTTGAAACCCGGGCGGTCCACGACGACGTCGCCCGGCAAGCGCCCGATGGGGAGCTTCGAGATCCAGGGCCAGAGGACGCCGACCGCGGCGATCAACAGGCCGATCACGATGAGCACGCGTTGCACGGTGGACCTCCCTGGCCGGCTGTCGAACGATGCAACCAGGCGCCCTCGCGATCAAGTCAGATCGCAACAAGCGTACGGACAGACGACCGGGCGCGGATTGCCGCGAACAGCATCAGTCAGGCAGGCCCAAGGCGAAAACGTCCCGTTCCGCAAGGACTTGCAGATCCCATGACGATTCGTCATCGCGGCTGTCGAAAATGCCGTTCGTCGTTCGTCGCTTAGTTTGGAACACAGGCCGTACCGGCTCGAGTCGGGTTGGACGGCTCCCGGGCGCCAGGCCGCCAAGGAGACTCGACCATGAAATTCATGATCCTGATCAAGGCCGACGAGGACTCGGAGGCCGGGATCCTGCCGGACCAGCGGCTCTTGGCCGAGATGGGCGCCTACAACGAGGAGCTCGTCAATGCGGGCGTGATGCTCGCGGGCGAGGGCTTGCACCCGAGCTCGAAGGGCGTGCGCGTCCGGTTCTCGGGCGGCAGGACGTCGGTCATTGACGGACCGTTCGCCGAGACCAAGGAACTGCTCGCCGGCTTCTGGCTCTGGGACGTGGAGTCCAGGGAAGAGGCGATCGAGTGGGTCAAGCGCTGTCCGAACCCCTCGGGCGTGGATTGCGAGGTCGAGATTCGCGAGGTCGGTTGCGCGAGCGGTCTCACGGGCGTGACCAAGGCGCCCGAGCGCGCGCCCGGCACGAAGCGGTTCATGGTGTTGATCAAGTCCGACCGCGACATGGAAGCCGGTGTCAATCCCGGCGAGGAGCGGCTGGCGGCGATGGCTCGCCGCAACGCCGAGAGCTGCGCAGGCCGGCGAGCTGCTCCTGGGCGAGGGGTTGCAGCCGACCTCGAAGGGGGCCCGCGTGAGATTCTCCGGCAAGAGCCGCACCGTGGTCGACGGGCCGTTCACCGAATCCAAGGAGCTGATCGCCGGCTTCTGGCTGATCCAGGCCGCGTCGATGACCGAGGCGATCGAGTGGGTTCGACGCTACCCGTACCCGCGCGACACGCGACGCGGAATACGAGATCGAGATCCGCCCGGTGTTCGAGGCAGAGGACTTCGGCGCGGAGTTCACCCCCGAGCTGCGCGAGCAGGAAGAACGCCAGCGCGCACGCATCAATCAACTCAACCAGGCCGGGACGCGGTCCTGAGGAGGCGACATGTACATACAGCCCTATCTGTTCTTCGACGGTCGTTGCGAGGAGGCACTGGACTTCTACAAGAGTGCGCTCGGCGCGGAAGTGACGATGCTGATGCGCTTCAAGGACAGCCCCGAGCCACCGGACCCGAAGATGGTACCTGCGGGCTCCGAGAACAACGTCATGCATGCGAGCTTCCGCATCGGCGACACCGTCGTGATGGCCTCCGATGGCTTCGGCAAGGGCAAGCCGACCTTCCAGGGCTTTGCGCTCTCGCTCTCCGTGGCTAGCGATGCAGAGGCGGATCGAAAGTTCTCGGCGCTGGCCAAGGGCGGGCGCATCGACGCACCGCTCAGCAAGACCTTTTTCTCTTCGAACTTCGGAATGGTTGCCGACCGCTTCGGGGTGCCGTGGATGGTGATCGTCGCGCCCTGAGCGAGCTGGATCACCAAGGAGACAGGACCATGCGATTCATGATGCTGATGATCCCGAAGGGCTACGAAAGCGCCAAGCCGGGCACGACGCCCGACGCCAAGGCGGTCGAGGCCATGATGAAGTACAACGAGTCGCTGCAGAAGGCGGGTGTGCTGCTCGCGCTCGACGGGCTGCATCCGCCGTCGATGGGCGCACGCGTCTCCTTCGCAGGCGGGAAGCCCAAGGTGACCGACGGACCATTCGCGGAGGCCAAGGAAGTGCTCGGCGGCTACTGGATGATCCAGGTCCGCTCGAGGGAGGAGGCGATCGAATGGGCCAAGCGTTGCCCCGGCTCGGACAACGAGGTGATCGAGGTGCGCCAGGTCAGGAGATGTCGGATTTCCCGGCCGACGTCCAGAAGGCGGCCGCCGGCTTCGCGGACATGCAGGCGAAATCCGGTCAGCGCACGGGCAAGTGACGGACGCCGTTCGGTCTGCAGGAGACAGCAATGCTCAGCACGATCCTCATCATCGTCACCGTCGTTCTCATAGCGGTGCTTGTCCGTGCGGCAACCAAGCCCAGTCACTTCCGCGTCGAGCGAGCGACCAGCATCAAGGCTCCGGCGGACAGGATCTTTCCGTACATCAACGACCTGCGCCGATGGAACGCGTGGTCGCCGTACGAGAAGAAGGACCCGGACATGAAGCGGACGTTCGGTGCGACGACGGCGGGTCCCGGCGCCGCCTACGCCTGGGACGGGGACAAGAACGTCGGCAAGGGCCGGATGGAGATCATCGAGTCGACACCGTCTTCCCGGGTCGCGATCAAGCTCGATTTCGAGAAGCCATTCGAAGCGCACAACCTCGCGGAGTTCACGCTGCAGCCCAACGGCGCCTCCACGAAGGTGGTGTGGGCCATGGACGGCCCCGCGAGCTACGTGACGAAGCTGATGAGCGTTTTCCTCGACATGGACAAGATGATCGGCACGGACTTCGAGGCCGGCCTTGCGAGCCTGAAGGCGGTTGCCGAAGCGTAGCGGGCTTCGCCAACGACGCATCGCAGGGGCAGGGCGGTCCGGCGCGTGACGCGCGGTCCGCCCGGCCGGCGAGGTTGCGCGGGTGGAGTTCTGATGCTCTGATCGGCAGCCGTGGCGGCTGTCGAGACCCACCGGGCGATCGAGGCAGTCTGGCGGATCGAGTCCGCCAGGCTGATCGCCGGGCTCACGCGCATCGTGCGAAACGTCGGCCTGGCGGAGGAGCTGGCACAGGACGCGCTGGTCGCGGCGCTCGAGCAGTGGCCTGTCGGCGGGGTGCCGGACAACCCGGGTGCGTGGCTGATGGCGACCGCGAAGCATCGCGCGATCGACCAGCTGCGCAGGCGTAGCCTGCATGCGCGCAAGGAAGGCGACCTCACCCGGGAGATCGAGGAACAGCTCCAGTCGTCCGCGCCTGAGCCCGCGGTCGAGGCCGACGACGAGATCGGCGACGACCTGCTGCGTCTCATGTTCACGGCCTGCCACCCGGTGCTGCCGACCGAGGCGCGGGTCGCGCTGACGCTGAAGCTCCTCGGCGGCCTGACGACCGCGGAGATCGCCCGCGCATTCCTCGTATCGGAGACGACGGTCGCCCAGCGCATCGTCCGCGCCAAGCGCAGCCTCGCCGAGGCGCGTGTGCCTTTCGAGGTGCCGCGGGGCGAGGAACTCGCCGCGCGACTGTCGTCGGTGCTCGAGGTGATCTATCTCGTCTTCAACGAGGGCTACGCGGCGACGGCCGGCGACGACTGGCTGCGGCCCGCGTTGTGCGATGACGCATTGCGGCTCGGGCGCATCCTGGCCGAGCTCGCCCCCGGCGAGCCGGAGGTCCACGGCCTCGTCGCGCTGATGGAGATCCAGGCCTCGCGCTCGGCCGCACGGGTCGGGTCATCCGGCGAGCCGGTCCTGCTGCTGGACCAGAACCGCGCACGCTGGGACCAGCTCCTCATCCGTCGCGGCCTTGCGGCGCTTGCACGCGCCGAGGCGCTCGGCGGGTCGAATGGCCCGTACGCACTGCAGGCGGCCATCGCCGCCTGTCATGCGCGCGCGCGCTCTGCAGCGGAAACCGACTGGCGCCGCATCGTGGCTCTCTACACGACGCTGGGCCGGCTCATGCCGTCGCCGGTCGTGGAACTGAATCGCGCTGTCGCGGTGTCCATGGCCTTCGGACCCGCGCGCGCCCTCGAGCTCGTCGACGCGCTCGTCGCGGAACCCGCCCTTGCGGCTTATCACCACCTGCCCGCGGTTCGCGGCGACCTCCTCGCCAAGCTCGAGCGTCGGGACGAGGCACGCGCGGAGTTCGAGCGCGCGGCATCGCTCACGCGCAACGCGCGCGAGCGCGAGTTGCTGCTCGAGCGCGCTGCCGGGTGCCGCCGCGCCTGAGCGGCCCACCGCCGCGCGGCGGTGATACTCTGAGTACCTCACCGCCGACGCGGCAGCGGTACGACGGCAACGCTGGATGAGGCGCCGGCTACTGGCCGGGGACGCCGATCGCAACCGGCCGCACCGCCGAGCCCGCCGACCCCCGCTCGAGCAGGGGCAGCACCATCGTGCAGGACGTCCAGACGCTCGCGTCCGCGAGCTCGGCGAGCCGGACGTTCTCCAGGTGGTGGATACCCATCTGCGTGAGCATGTGGTGATGGACCGCGAACGGCAGTCCCGGCGGCGTGCCTGCCGCGGGCCCGGCCTTGCCGGCGAGCATGCCCTCGGGCATGGCATCGACGAAGGGGGTGTCGAGGCCGACCGCGACGATGCGGCGCTCACCGAGGTATTGCGCGGCGTCGTACGCGAGGCCAGGTGCGCGCGTGTAGTAAGTCTGCACCGTATCCGGATCCTGCCAGTGCTCACCCCAACCGGTCCGGATGTAGACGACGTCGCCGGGCAGGATCCCGCGCTTGGCCAGTCCCTGTGCATCGATCGCGGCGAGGATGTGTGCCTTCGTGACCGTCTCGCCTGCCTGCATGGCCTTGCCGCCGTACGCGTAGCGCTTCGCGTCGATCAGCACGGCCGTCGTCACGAGTGGCGGCGCCTTCTCGACGCCGAGCTTGAGCAGCGGCGACCCGGCAGTGGGCTTCACCTGTGCCTGGGTGTGGCCGCCGTAGTAGACGGCACCGCTCGTCTCGGCCGGTGACTCGGCACCGGCCGGCGTCGGCAGGCTCGCGAAGTGGCCAATCGCGTCGAACTGCGTGCCCTGTTGCGCAGGCTCGGCGCCCGCCGCGAATCGCTCGCCGTTGAAGGCGTGCCGCGTGCCACCCATCGTGGCCGTCGGCTTGTATTCGTATACGTAGGGTCCGCTGAACGGCGACTTCGGCATCGAGTTCGAGCGTTCGTACGAGAGCTCGAAGGCGCGCGCGCCGGGCTGCGCAAGATGCCACGCGCAACGGCTCCAGGTGCCGGGTCCGATGGCATTGGCCATCCCCCGTTCGTCGCCGGCCGGCCAGGGCGGTGCCGGCACCTGTGCCTCGGAGCGGCGGAGCCACTCCGCCGGCTCCGCCGCTTCGAGACTCGAGCCGGCGGCCAGCGCCACGGCTGCCACGACGCAGCCACGCATCACGGTCTGCATGGAGGCACTCCTGCGGGTCGTGCGCCGTCGCGCACGCGGAATCACATCTCGACCTTCGCCTTGAAGCCGCCGAAGATCATCCGCTTGCCGTCGAACGGCATCGACTTCATGTTCATCATCGGCGCGATCCGCGGATCCTTCATCACCTTCGCGTTGACGCTGTCGCGGTGCTTGCGCGACTTGTAGGTGATGAACGAGAAGACGACTGTCTCGTTCGGCTTCATCTTCACACTGCGCGGGAACGAAGTGAGTTTGCCCACCGGCGCGTCGTCGGCAACGGACTCCACGTAGTTCAGCGCGCCGTACTCGCGCCACACCTTGCCTGCCTTGCGCGCCAGCTTCAGATAGGCCGGAACTTTGCTCTTGGGGACCGGGACGACGAAACCATCAATGTATGCCATCTGCGTCTCCTCCTTGCCAGGATTACCCATCGTGAACCGAGCCTGTCCGATCATCTCAGGTCGGGCGGGTCTGTTTCTACCCCGCGCCCATCAGCGGTACTTGAGACCCGTCCCCGTGTTGAACACGACGACCGTGTCGCCCGGTCGGACGAATCCGTTTGCACGCAGTTCCGTGAGCGCCGCCCAGGCCGCGCCGCCCTCGGGGCACACATCGATGCCCGATCGCGCTGCGAGCTCGGCCGTCGCGTGCTGCATTGCTTCCTCGCCGATTGCGACGGCGGTGCCCCGGGTGTCGCGCAGCGCGCGCAGGCACAGGAATCCGCCGAGCGGCGACGGCACCCTGAGGCCCCAGGCGCGCGTCTGCGGGTTCTGCCAGCTCTCGGTGCGCTCGCGTCCGGCGTGAAAGGCCTGGACGACCGGCGCGCAGCCCGCCGCCTGCACCGATACGAAGCGGGGCCGGCGACCCGGCGGAATCCAGCCGAGGCGCGCCATCTCGTCGAACGCCTTCCACATGCCGATCAGGCCCGTGCCGCCACCGGTCGGGTAGAGCACGACGTCGGGTACGGCGCCACCGAGTTGCTCGACGAGCTCGAAGGCCATGGTCTTCTTGCCTTCGATGCGGTAGGGCTCGCGCAGGGTGGACACGTCGAGCGTGCCGTGGACGCGGCGCTCGCGCAGGAATGCTCCGGCATCGGCGATCGTGCCGGGCACGGCGTGCACGGTCGCGCCGTAGAGGCGGCATTCGGCGAAGAACGCAGGCGGTGTGTCCTCGGGCATGGCGACCGTCACGGGCAGCCCGGCGCGGGCGCCGTACGCGGCGAGCGCGCCGGCGGCATTGCCGGCGGATGGCGCCGACAGTGACCGGGCGCCGAGGTGCCGTGCCATGGAGACCGCGAGCGCCATCCCCCGTGCCTTGAACGAGCCGGTGGGATTACGCGATTCGTCCTTGACCCATACGCCGGGCTCCACCGCGAGAAGGGGCGTGAACCCCTCGGCGAGCGAGATCTCGTCGCCGTCCGCGAGCGGCAGCAGCTCGCGGTAGCGCCACAGGGTCGGCGGGCGTCCCGCAAGGTCGGCAAGCCGCAGGCGGATCGAATCGAGGTCGTAGTCGACGCGCAAAGGCATCCCACAGTCGCTGCAGACCGTGAGCAGCGTCCGCGGGTCGTGGGCGGCGCCGCAGGCGTAGCAGCTCGCGCCGGCGAGATATGGCGACAGGCGGATCCGGCTCATGGGGTCCGCCATTTAAGGCGATCGCCCGTCGAAGCTCAACGCGCCGCCGGAAATTCGGCTCAGAGCCGAATTGTTCCGCGTCGGCTCGAGAATCGGCTCTGAGCCAGTTTTCCGGACCGGGCGGCGGCTACGAATGAGAAAGAAAAGGCGCGGCCGACATCCGCCGGCCGCGCCTCGCGATGCGACTCGCTTGATCGAGTCTCAGTACGACTTGCCTTCCGCCTTGGCTTCGTGACCAGCCTTGATCTCGTCGCCGCTCAGGCTGCCGTCCTTGTTTGCGTCGAGCTGGTCGAACATGCTCTTCGACCCAGCCTCATGCTCGGACAGGGAAAGCGAACCGTCACCGTCCGTGTCCAGGGTCTTGATCCTGTCGGCGGACGACGGGGTCTGCGCGGCGCCCACGCCGGGCTTCGAAGTCGTATACGCCGTGTCCATCTCGGATGCCGTCACCTTGCCGTCGGCGTTCGCGTCGAGCTTGTCGAACGACGTCTTGACGCCGGCGGTGTACTCGGCCGCGGACACCTTGCCGTCCTTGTCCGTGTCCAGCTTGGCCGCATCGCCTGCGAGAGCAGCGCCCGACAGGGCCAGGCTGCCGACCATCGCGGCGAGGACGTACCGATTGAGAGAGCTCTTCATGTGCATTCTCCAGTCAGGGTTGTGATTGCGCGGGGATATCGCCGGCGCAGGATGCGCCGCCGGCCAGCCGGCGGCTGTAGGAGAACCACAGGGACGGCAAGTACGAATCCGCCTACAGGCTTTCGGTAAAAAAGCGTCTCCTTTCGCCGACTTGGCTGGACCAGGCCGCCTGGATCGTGTAGGAAAATTCCGGCGTGGGGCAGCGGATCTCCGGCTCCAGATCCGGGGCGGATGCGCGCAGGTTGAGAGTCGCCCGACCCGGTCAAGCTGCCCGATAGTGGTCCTGCATCGGGTACCGTCGTGCATACAGCCCGAAGATCAGCGCGACCACCAGGGCGAATGCGGCGAAGAAGAACATCAGGAAGGCGGTCTCGCTCAATCCCGTCGCGGCGATGCGGGTGATCACCGCCTCGTTGCGCACGCTCGAATTGGTGAGCAGCACCCAGAGGTTGCCGATCGTGACCGACAGGCTCCAGAAGGCCATGATCACGCCCTTCATCGAGGCCGGGGCCTGGCTGTAGGCGAATTCGAGGCCCGTCGCGGACACGAGCACCTCGCCGAAGGTCAGCAGGGCGTATGGCAGGACCTGCCAGGTGATCGACACGGTGTCGCCGCCGTCGATCGCGAGCTGGATCGCGCCGGCGGCGATCCAGGCGAGGCCCGAGAAGGCGATGCCGAATCCCATGCGCCGCAGCGCCGTCGGTTCGATGCCGAAGCGCCGCAGCGCCGGATACAGCACGAGGTTGTTGAACGGGATCAGGATCATCACCAGCGCAGGGTTGAGCGCCTGCATCTGCGCCGACGAGAACCAGCTCGGCTTCAGCATCTCGTCTGCCTGCAGCACCCACGTGGACGCCTTCTGGTCGAAGAGCGACCAGAACGGGGTCACGAGCGCGAACACGATCAGGATGCGGAGCACCCCGCGTACGCCGTCCACGGCCGCGCCCGAATGCGCCGCGCGCGCGCGATCGAGCTGCATCCAGGCGCCGGCACCCCCGAACGCGAGCAGCAGGACCAGCGCCAGGCACAACGACGAGACGATCCCGAGACGAGCCCGACAGTCCGATCGTGCCCAGCGCAAGCAGCGCGCCAACGGTCGCGACCGTAAGCCCGCTTCGGCCCTGGCCGGGGGCATGGGACAACAGCGCCGTGCGGACGACGCGCAGGAAGGAATCCGGATCCGGTGGGGCGGGCGGCACCCGTATGTACTTGCGTCGCCCGGCCCAGAAGATCACGGTCGCGACGAACATCAGGATGCCCGGGATGCCGAACGCGACGCTCGGACCGTAGCTGCGCAGGAAGATGGGCATCAGGAGCGAGGCGAAGAACGAGCCGAAGTTGATGATCCAGTAGAAGGCGTCGAAGACGACCTTCGCGAGGTGCTTGTTGCTCTGGTCGAACTGGTCGCCGACGAATGAAGCCACCAGCGGCTTGATGCCGCCCGACCCGAGCGCGATCAGGAACAGGCCCGTGTAGAAACCCGTGCGGTTGTCGTCGAAGGCGGCGAGACACGCGTGGCCGGCGCAGTACACGAGCGACAGCCAGAGCACCGTGTGGTACTTGCCGAAGAACCGGTCGGCGATCCAGCCGCCGAGCAGCGGGAAGAAGTAGACGCCGATCACGAAGGTGTGGAACACCTCCTTCGCGAGTCCCGCGCGCTCGGCCTCCGGCACGTACAGCAGCAGGCTCCCGACGAGGAACGGCGTCAGGATGTTGCGCATGCCGTAGAAGCTGAAGCGCTCGCAACCCTCGTTCGCGATGATGTACGGCACCTGGCGCGGCAGGCGCGCGGACGGGGCGGTGGCGGTCACGTCGGCGGCGGTCGCTGTCATCAGCGAGGATTCCTTGGGGGTCGTTGATTCGACTCACCCATGCTAACTAATTTCACGGCCGCGGCCGGCGAGGCACGGTGGCAGGCTCGGTCGCCTCCGAGTGCCGTCGCGCCACGACGGTCGCGACCGCAAGGTCTCCGGTGACGTTGCCCGCGGTGCGGAAAGCGTCCGGGATCGGGTCCAGCGCGAGCATCAGCGCCACGGGCTCGAGGGGCAGGCCCATCGCGAGCAGTACGGGAACGTGTGAGCCGACGAAGGTCACCTGGCCGGGCAGGCTCACCGAGCCCAGGGCGATGACGATCGCGACCAGCGCGCCGGACACGAACTGCGCCGGCGCGATGTCGACGCCGTAGAGCCAGGCGACGAAGCAGGCAGAACCGATCGTGTTCGCCGGGCTCGTGACACGGAACAGTGACACGGCAAGCGGCAGCACGACGCCGGCTGTCTGCGCCGGAATTCCGAGTCGCAGGGTCGCGATCTTGAGCATGACGGGCAGCGTGGCCAGCGAGGACTGCGTACCGAAGGCGACGCCCTGGGCGGGCAGGGCAGCGGATGCAAATCGCCTGAGGCCCACGCCGCCCAGCACGACCGCCACCGGGTACATGGCGAGCAGCACGGCGCTCTGGAGGGTCGACTGCACGAACACGAACCACCCGGCCGCGCCGAGCAGGCCGGCGCTGGCGCGCGCGGCCACCGGCACGATGAGCGCGAACACGCCGATCGGCGCGACCTTGAGCACCCAGCCGACGATCACCAGCATCGCCTGCGCGACGGCGCGCATGAACTCCACGATCTGCGCACGCTGCGTGCCCGGAAGGCGCGTCACGGCGAACCCGAACACGAGCGCAAACAGCACGAGCGAAACCATTACACCGTCGGCGGCGGCGGCGATGACGTTGGCGGGCAGGAGGTTCGCCAGCTGGTCGGCCAGGCTCGGCACGTCCGGGACGGGCCCGCTCTCTGCCGAGATGAGCGCGTCGCGGTCCGCCGGATCGACTTGCCAGAGCGCATAGAAGCGCGGCGCCAGGACGACGGTGGCCGCTGCGACGACGGCCAGCAGCGCGACGAAGAGTGCCAGGGCCAGGCCGGTCGCCCGGCCCACCGCAGACGCGCTGCTGGCGTCGGCGACGCCGACGATCACGAGCGCGACGACGAGCGGCACGACCGTCATGCGCAGCGCGTTGAGCCACAGCGTCCCGACGGGCGCTACCAACCCGGCCAGGCGCTCCGCGGCGCCGTCGCCTAAGGCGGTCGATGCCACGCCGACGATCAGTCCCAGGGCGAGCCCCACCAGCACACGCGCGGTCGTCGACACGTGACCAACCCCCGAAGGCATGCGGCAAATCGGCGCAGTCTACAGGCGGTCCACCGCAGGAGCGGGGCGATTCAATTGTTCAGAATTTACGAATTTAGAATAACGATTATTGCCGTTTATTTGATCAATTGACCGGCGTACCGTAGCGACCGTCACTTGAAGACCACCACCCTGAATTCAACGGAGGATCGAGCCATGTTCAACCGAGCTTCGAGCAACAGCTTCCTGGCCCGCCTGCTCGCCGGGCTTGCGGTCGCCGTCACGACGGTTGTCGGCGCGCTTTCGTTCGCGGTCTCGAATTCGCAGGCGTACTTCTAAGCCCCGCCGTGGACCGGCAGGTCCGGGCGGAAATCACGCCGCAGGTCTCGCGCAGGGCGGGGCGGCCACTCTCACCGCTCGCATCCGTGGCGCCTCGGGATTACGCTCACCGCCACGCATGGACCAGCCGTCGACGCGCAACGCACGAACGCTCGTTCGCCTGGGGGCAGTCCTGTGCACCGCCTGCCTCGCAGCCTGCGGCGTTCGCGACTCACCCGAGGCGCAGGTGCGCGCGGTCATCGCGGCAGGAGAAACGGCTGCCGAGGCGCGTGACCTGTCGCGCCTCATGGACCTGGTGTCGGCGCAGTACCGCGACGACGACGGTCGCGACCGGTCGGAGCTGCAACGCTATGTCCACGGCTACCTGATCGCGAACCAGTCGATCCACCTGCTGACGCGCATCGAAAGCGTGCAGTTCCCCTACCGCGACCTGGCGCGCGTGAGCCTCACAGTCGGCACGCTCGGCCGTGACGCGTCGGAAGCCACCTCGCTCGACCTGGCTGCCGACGTCGAGCGCTTGACGATCGAATTGCAACTCGACGACGGCGACTGGAAAGTGACCCGCGCGGAGCGCTCCGACGCGGGTTGAACCCGCCCTCGCTCGTACGATTGCCGCGCACGCGTGCAGCGGTCGGCGTCACTGCTGCGTCGTGAAGCCGTGCCGGGCGAGGATCGCCCGACCCTCGGGGCCGGCAATGAAATCCAGCAAATCCGCCGCGTGCGCGCTGGCCGATCGAGTCAAGGCGGCCGGGTAGCGGATCGGCGGATGGCTGGACGCGGGAAACGCGGCGACGATGCGGACTCGCGGCTCGATCCGCGCGTCGGTTGCGTAGACGATGCCAAGCGGTGTCTCGCCGCGGGCGACATAGGCGAGTGCCACCCGTACGTTTTCTGCGCGGGCGAGCCGGCCCTCGACGGTTTTCCAGGCACCAAGCTTCTCGAGCGACGCCCTCGCATAGCGCCCGGCCGGGACGATGTCCGGGTCGGCGATCGAGAGCCGCCCGCTGCCCAGTGCGGCGCCCAGGTTCACGGCATCGTCGATGTCCACGCGCACGTCGCTCTCGGCCGGCGCGATCAGTACGAGGCGGTTGCCCGCGATGTCGCGCCGCGATTGCGGTGCGACCAGGTCGCGCTGCTGCAGGTAATCCATCCATTCCTGGTCCGCGGACACGAACAGGTCGGCGCGCGCGCCTGCCTCGATCTGCCGCGCAAGGACCGAGCTCGCCGCGAAGGAGAAGGTCACCGATCGCCCGGTCCGCGTCTCGTAGTCCGCGCCGATCTCACCGAGCGCATCGGTCAGCGAGGCCGCCGCGAAGACGAGCAGGTCTGCCGGAGGATCGTCGGCTGCGCTGGCGCAGGAGCAGGCGCCCAACACCACAATGGCCGCGAGCAGCCACGCAATGCGGCTCGTCGACAGGCTCTTCACGGTGCTCGCATTCATTTCGCCCCCGTCGCCATGACCTGCGCGTAGAAGCGCGCCATGCGACCGAGGTTTTCCACCGACATGCGCTCGCTCGTGCCGTGAATGCGCCTCAACTCCTCCTGCCGGATCCACGCGGGCGAATAGCGATATACGTTCTCCGAGATGGGAACGTAGAAGCGTGAATCGGTTCCTCCCAGCACGATCATCGGCGCGACCGGTGCGCCTTCGGGCGCATGCGCGCGCGCCGCGGCAGCGAGCAGCGCGTAGGAATCGCTCGTCGTGCTGGAGACGGGCGAAGGCCCAGTTGGCGTTCCCTGAATCTCCACGCTGACGCCTTCGAGTCCCGCGACGCTTGCGCGCAAATGCGCCAGCGCGCTCTCGATGCTATCGCGCGGATGCAAGCGCAGATTTACGATGGCGTGCATTTCCTGCGGCAGTACATTCTCCTTCGTTCCCCCACCGACGATCGTCGGTGCAATCGTCGTTCGCAACAGCGCGTTGCCCGCCGGCGTGCCCGCCAGGCGCTGCGCAACCAGTCCGCCAAACACCCAGCGATTGGCGATTGCAACGCGGTCCACGAATCCCAGCTTGGGCGCCACCGCGTCGAGCACGCTTGCCGCGGGTCCGTCGAGCCCGCCCGGGAACGGACGCGCGCGGATTGCAAGGATGGCGTGGGAGAGCCGTTCCGCGGCGGTCTGCGAATGGGGCATGGAAGAGTGCCCGCCATCGGCTCGCGCCGTTACGCGAACCGATACATAACCTTTCTCCGCCGTGCCGATCAGCGCAACGGGCCCGCCGGTGGTTGGCTCATCGAGGACCACCGACATGCCCTCGTCCAGCACGAACCAGGGGCGAAGGCTCCGCGTCCGGAGCAGGTCGGCGGTCGCCTCCGCGCCTGCGCCCTTCACCTCCTCGTCGTGGCCGAAGGCGAGGAGGATCGTGCGGCGCGGACGGAAGCCTTGCGCCAGGAGCGCCTCCGTCGCTTCGAGAATCGCGACCAGGGAGCCCTTGTCGTCAGTGGCGCCGCGGCCGTAGACATGGCCGTCGACCAGGTCTCCCGAAAAGGGAGGCGCCTCCCAGTCGCCCTCAGTCCCCTCTTCCACGGGCACAACATCCATATGCGCCATGAGCAGCATGGGCCGAAGCGAGGAATCGGCGCCGGGCAGCGTGTAGAGCAGACTGAAACCGTCGACGAGCTCGCGCTGAAACGCCGCGTGAGTTCGCGGATAGGTGCGCTCGAGGTATGCATGGAGGTCCCGAAAGGCCTGCGGATCTTCAACCACGCCCTCTGTTCGCGAAATCGTCCGGAAGCGGATCGCTTCGGAGAGATGCGCGGCCGCGGCCGCATTGTCGATGTGCGGCGCCGGCGCGAGCGCGACCGCCGCCAGCAGTCTCCGACGGCCGCAGCGTCATCGTCCGGACCAGGACGAACGCCGCGAACGCGGCGACAAGCGCGAGAAATCCGATCAGCCCCCGCCACAACCACTTCATGTGCAAGAGCCCAAAGACCTTCAGCCGCGTGCGAATATGTGGCCGCGCAGGGACAGCGCCTTGACCAGCACCCAGACGCGCCGACCGGGTTCGAGCGCGAGGTCTGCCGCCGCAGGGCGCGTGACCCGGGCGAGCAACACCGGCCCGCCGACATCCACTTCCACGAGCACGGCATCCCTCCCGTCGTCGATGATGGCACGGATCGATCCTTCGATTTCGTTGCGCACGCTCAGGCCCGCCGGCCGCACGGTTGCGAGGATCA
Organism: uncultured Gammaproteobacteria bacterium; assembly: GCA_963834855.1. Classification (GTDB taxonomy): domain Bacteria; phylum Pseudomonadota; class Gammaproteobacteria; order Steroidobacterales; family Steroidobacteraceae; genus DATJKD01. The sequence goes on from CAWIDH010000007.1 coordinate 60,544, forward strand.
GGTCACGCGCGAGCAGCTGCACGCGCACGCGCTGTCCGGCGCGCAGGCTCGCCCCCGAGGCGGTCACCGTGCTGCGGCCGATGCGGATCCTCGCGAGGCCGGTCGCGGGATCGACCCCCTCGGCCTGGCCGTCAACGACCGCGCCCACGAGCTCGGGCCCGAGCACGGCGCGCAGCTCCGGCACCATCGCGATGTGCCCGACGTCGCCCTGGGCGGCGACGCGGCCGCGCTCGAGCAGGATTACGTGGCTCGCGAGCCGCACGACCTCTTCGAACTCGTGGCTCACGTAGACGATCGGTATGGCGTGCCGGTCGCGCAGCGCCTCGAACCACGGCAAGAGCTCCTCGCGGCGCGCTGGGTCGAGCGAGGCGAGTGGCTCATCGAGCAGCAGCAGCCGCGGCCGTGACAGCAGCGCGCGGCCGAGCGCGACGCGCTGACGTTCCCCGCCGGAGAGCTGGTGGGGCCGGCGGGCGAGGAGGTGGCGCAGCCCGAGCAGCTCGGCGGCCTCGATGAGCTCGGCGCGCGTGCCGCGCGGCGTGGCGCGCTGCTGGCCGTACCGCAGGTTGCCCTCCACGTCGAGATGCGGAAACAGGAGCGCGTCCTGGAAGACATAGCCGACGCGACGGCGCTGCGGCGGCAGGGACGTGCCCTGGTTCGAATCGTGCAGCACGGTGCCGTCGACCGAGATGCGACCCCGATCCGGCGTCAGCAGGCCCGCGATCAGGTTGACGAGCGTGGTCTTGCCGCTGCCCGAACGGCCGAAGAGGGCGGTCACGCCGGGCGTCTCGGCCGCGAACGCGGCCTCGAGATCGAAGTCACCGCGCCGCAGGCTGACGGTCACTTCGAGCAAGCATCACCTGCCGACACGGCGTCGCAGCGCCCGCGATACCCATTCGGCGAGCAGCAGGCCCGCGAGTCCGAGCGTGAACGACAGGCCGGCCAGGCGCGCGGCGAGCGCGTCACCGCCCGGGGACTGCAGCGCCGTGTACAGCGCGAGCGGCAGCGTGCGGGTCTCGCCCGGAATGTTGGAAGCAAAAGTGATCACGGCGCCGAACTCGCCGAGACCCGCCGCAAACGCCGTGATCGCGCCGGCCACGATGCCGGGCGCCATGAGGGGCAGCGTGATGGTGAGGAAGCGATCGATCGGCCCCGCGCCCAGCGTCCGCGCCGCGTCCTCGAAGCCCGGGTCGATGCTCTCGAGCGACAGGCGGATCGCGCGGACCATCAGCGGAAAGCTCATCACGGCGGTTGCCAGCGCCGCCCCGGCGGAGGTGAACGCGAGCCGCACCCCGAACGTCGCGTCGAGCCAGGCGCCCAGGGGGCCTCGCGTGCCGAAGAGGAGCAGGAGCAGGTATCCCACCACGACCGGTGGCAGCACCAGCGGGAGGTGCACGATCGCGTCGAGCACCGACCGTCCCAGTAAGCGCGAGCGCGACAGCGTCCACGCGACCGCGATCGCGAGCGGCAGCCCGAGCAGCACGCTGCGCAACGCAACGTAAAGACTTAGCCGCAGCGCTTCCAGTTCCACGGTGCCGTGCTGCGGTTATTCGGGCAGGCGCGCGGGCTCGCCCACGGGCGCCGCGGCGGTGCGCGTCTCGCGCAGGAAGAACGTCCCGATGACGAGCGTCATGGCCGCGATGACGACCGGGTACCAGAGCCCGTAGTAGATGTCGCCGGTCATCGCGACCAGCGCGAAGGACACGGTGGGCAGGAAACCGCCGAACCAGCCGTTGCCGATGTGGTACGGCAGCGACAGCGAGGTGTAGCGGATGCGCGCCGGGAAGAGCTCGACCAGCCACGCGGCGATCGGCCCATACACCATCGTCACGAGCAGCACCAGGAGCGTCAGCAGCAGCAGGACCATCGGGTAGTTGATCGCGCCGGGCTCGGCGCGCGCCGGGTAGCCGGCCTGCGAGAGCTGCGTGCCCAGCGCCGCGGAAAACGCCGCGTTAGCGGCCTTGAGCGCCGCCGCGTCCAGCCCGGCACCGTCGAACGCGGGGACTTCGACATCGCCCACGCGCACGCGCGCAACCGAAGCGGCGGGCGCGACCTGGTTCGAGTACGGCACGCCTGCCTTCGCGAGCGCGGCTCGCGCGATGTCGCACGAATCGACGAAACGCGAGCGGCCCAGCGGATCGAACTGGAAGCTGCAGGTACCGGGCGCCGCGATCACGGTCACGGGCGTGGCGCGCGACGCTGCCTCGAGCGCGGGATTCGCGTAATGCGTGATCGCCTTGAACACCGGGAAATACAGCAGCACCGCGAGCAGGCAGCCGGCCATGATCACCGTCTTGCGGCCGATGCGGTCCGAGAGCGCGCCGAAGACCACGAAGAACGGCGTGCCGAGCAGCAGCGCCGCCGCGATCAGCAGGTTGGCCGCCAGCGCGTCGACCTTGAGCGTCTGCGTAAGGAAGAAGAGCGCGTAGAACTGGCCCGTGTACCAGACGACGGCCTGGCCCGCGGTGGCGCCGAGCAGGGCGAGGAGGACGATCTTGAGGTTGCGCCATTCGCCGAAGGACTCGGTGAGAGGCGCCCGCGAGTGCGTGCCTTCCGCCTTCATCTCGCGGAACACCGGCGACTCGTCGAGCTGGAGCCGGATGTACACCGACACGGCGAGCAGGATGATCGACAGCAGGAACGGGATGCGCCAGCCCCAGGCCTCGAAACGCTCGCCGAGCGTGATGCGGCAGACGAGGATGACCAGCAGGCTCAGGAACAATCCCAGCGTCGCCGTGGTCTGGATCCAGCTCGTGTAGAGGCCGCGCCTGTCGGCGGGCGCATGCTCCGCCACGTACACGGCCGCACCACCGTACTCACCGCCGAGGGCGAGCCCCTGCAACAGGCGCAGGGTGACCAGGATGATCGGCGCCGCGACGCCGATCGAGGCATACCCGGGCAGGATGCCGACGACGGCGGTCGACAGGCCCATGATCACGATGGTGATCAGGAAGGTGTGCTTGCGCCCGACCATGTCGCCCAGCCGGCCGAAGAAGATCGCGCCGAACGGACGTACCGCGAATCCGGCCGCAAAGGCGAGCAGGGCGAAGATGAAGGCGGTGGTCTCGTTTACGCCCGAGAAGAACTGCTTCGAGATCACGGCCGCCAGCGAGCCGTAGAGGTAGAAGTCGTACCACTCGAAAACCGTGCCGAGGCTGGAGGCGAAGATCACGCGGCGGTGCGCTCGATCGATGCCTCGCGAGGGTCGGCTGGCCATGGTCGGCGGAGCGTGCCGGGTTTGGCGGGTCGGACGCAAGTCCGGGGCGATCCCGGAAGCCTCAAGCACTGTCAACCGGACGGCACTGCGTGCGTTTGCGCTTGCGAGAGCCTGCGTGCCGATCCACGCGCGGATGCCGATCAAGGAGCGTCGATGTCGAGACAGATCACGGTCGTGACGGCCCTGGCATTCATGTCCCTGGTAGCCGCCTGCACGACGCCGAGCTCGGGAAATGTGTACTCACGCAGTGATGCACGGACGGCCTGGTCCGTCACGGAGGGCCGCGTCGCCGACGTCAAGCCGGTGCAGATCGAGGGCGAGCGCAGCGTCCTCGGCACGGCCGGTGGCGGTTACGTCGGTTACGAGCTTGGACGGGTTGTAGGCGACGGTCGTGGGCGTGACCTCGCAGGTGCGGTTGGCGCCGTCGCCGGCGCGGTAGCAGGGCAAGCGGCGGAGGAGCGCATCACGCGCCAGGACGCCTTTCAGATCACCGTCGACCTCGACCGCGGCGAGACCGTCGCCATCGTCCAGGCGGCGGACGTTGCCTTCGCTCCCGGTGAGCGGGTCAAGGTTCTGCGCCGAGGCGACGGCGCCGCGCGCGTCTCGAAGCTCTGATAATTCAGCTCCGAGCCGAATTATGGGGGGGCGAGGCCGCGGGAGTAGAGGACCTTACCTTCCGGCGTGACGGCGATGGCATCGACGTCATCGAGGGTGTCGATGAACCGGATCCCTTCCTCCGCACCCATGACGAACACGCTCTTGGTCAGCGCGTCGGTCCGGGTCGCCGTCGCGGCGATGATCGTCACTGATCGCAGCTTGCTCGCCGACCGTCCGGTCTTCGGGTCCAGGATGTGGTGGTAGCGGACGCCGTCCTCTTCGAAGAAGCGCTCGTAATCGCCCGACGTGGACATGGCGGTGTCCGTGAGCGGGATGCGCAGCACGATGCGGTTCTCGTCGTCCGGGTGGCGGATACCCACGACCCAGGGCCGGCCGAGGCGGTCACCGATGATGCGCGTGTCGCCGCCGGCGTTGACCATCGCGCGGGTGACACCCAGCCCCTTCAGCACCTCGATGCCGCGATCGACGGCGTGGCCCTTCGCGATACCGCCGAGGTCGACCCGCACGCCGGGCCGGCGGAATCGCACCGACGTCGATTCCGGGATCAGCTCGATGTGGCGGTAGTCGATCCCCGGCAGGGCCGCTGCGATCGCCGTCGCGTCCGGGCGGACGTGGGCGCGGTAGTCATACAGGTAGCCGACACTCGCGTAAGTGACGTCGAAGGCGCCCTGCGTGAGCGTCGAGTACTCGATCGACGTCGCGAGCAGGTCGTAGAGCTCGCGCGAGATGCGCACGGGCGCCTGCGCCGCATTCGCGTTGACCCGTGAGAGCTCGCTCTCGGGCTTGTACGTGCTCATGAGCGCGTCGATGCGCCGGAACTCGGCGAACACCGCCTCGATCGCGGTTTCGCCCTTCGCGCGATCGTCGCTCCAGAGCTCCACCACGCAGCGCGTGCCCATGATCGCCTGCTCGCGCTGCAGCCAATCGGCGTGCGCGGGCAGCGCGCAGAGCGCGGTCAGCAGCGCGAGCGCCACCGTCATCGGACCGGCGCCACTGCGCCGCATGGTGCGAACGGGTCGCACGTCAGGCACCGCTCCCGGCATCGTCGCCCAGGATCTCGCGCAGCAGCGATGCGTCGATGTTGCCTCCCGTGAGCACGACGACGATGGTCCGGCCCCGCGTCGGGATGCGGCCGTTGAGCACGCTCGCGAGCGCGACGGCGCCGCCCGGCTCGACGATGAGCTTGAGCGTCCTCGCCGCCCAGCCGACCGCGGCGCGGACCTCCTCGTCGCTCGCGACGACGCCGCCCGCCAGCAGCCGGCGGTTGATCTCGAAGGTGAGCTCGCCGGGCATCGGCGACATGAGCGCGTCGCAGATCGAGCCGCTCAGGCGTTCGTTTCGCAGCCGGCGCCCCGCCGCGAGCGAGCGGCGGTAGTCGTCGAACTCCGCGGGCTCCGCGGTCCAGACCCGCGCGCCCGGCATCCGCGACTCGAGCGCAAGTGCAATGCCGGCGACCAGACCGCCGCCGCTGCAGCAGACGACGACGTCATCCGCCGTCACGCCGATCTCCGCGCATTGCTCGGCGATTTCGAGGCCGACGGTCCCCTGGCCCGCAATGATGTCCGGGTCGTCGAACGCGGGAACCACGACCGCCGCCTGCTCCTGCGCGAGTCGCGCGGCGATTTCCTCGCGGCTCTCGCGATCGCGATCGAATTCGACCACGGTCGCGCCGAGCGCGCGCGTGTTCTCCATCTTGGTGCGCGGCGCATCGCGCGGCATGACGATGGTCGCCGGCACGCCGAGCAGGCGCGCCGCGGCCGCCACGCCCTGTGCATGATTGCCGGAGGAGTAGGCGATGACGCCACGCCGGCGCTGCTCCACGTCGAGCTGCGAAAGGCGGTTCCAGGCGCCGCGAAACTTGAACGACCCCGTGTGCTGCAGGGTCTCGACCTTGAACAGGATCCGCCCACCGGTGAGCGCATCGAGTGGCGTGCCTGCGAGCAGCGGTGTACGTCGCGCGTGGCCGGCGATCCGCGTTCGCGCCGCCTCGAGGTCGGCGATCACGGGGAGGCGGCTCATCGCGGCGGCCATTGAGCGCGTATGCGGGTCGAGAGCAACATGGGCGCGTGAGCGTACACCAGGAACTGCCACCCGGTTGTGAACCGCGTTGTCATGCGTGCCAGCACCGCAGCCTCGACCTCGCGGCCAGCCTGGCGCAGAAGCAAGCATATCTCGCGCGCGCACTCGCGCCCTGGGCGGATCGGCTCGCGCAGGTGCGGTCCGCACCAGAATCCGCACGGCTCGGCTACCGGCAACGTGTGACGCTTTCCGCGAGGTACACCGACGCGATCGGCTGGCAATTCGGGCTCATGCGCCGCGACGAGCTCATTGCGATACACGACTGCCCGGTGCACGACGCGCGGGTCCGCGCGCTCGTGCACCACCTGGCGCGCCGCCTGCCGCCGGCCAGCGAGTTGCCGCTTGCGTTCCTGCAGGTTGCAGGTCGCCAGGCCACGCTCATCGTCAAGGCGCACGACGTCGCCCCCGGAGTGCTGGACGGCGCCACCGACGACCTCGCCGCGACCGGGATCGAGGGCCTGTGGCTGCACCTGCATCCGTCCGCGGGGCGTCGCCTCTTCGCACGCTCGGGCTGGAGCCTCGCCTGGGGCCGGCCCGAATCGCGCGACGAGCTGGGCGGGCTTCACGGCCCGACCGCATTCCTCCAGCCGCAGCCCGCGCTGCATCGCGAGGCCCTGCGCAGGGCAGGAGCCTACCTTGGTGCCATGGCGGGCGCAGGCGTGCTCGACCTGTACTGCGGGCACGGAACCTCGCTTCGCGTGTGGACCGATGCCGGTGCACGGGCCCTCGGCGTCGAGCTCTCGGGCGGGGCCGTGCGCGACGCCGCGCGCAACGCGCCCCGGGCCGCAATCCTGCGTGGCAGCTGCTCGCAACGTCTGCCGCAGATCCGTGAATGGTGGCAATCCGCGGATGACCGACGGTTGGCCTATCTAAATCCGCCGCGCTCCGGACTCGAGACCGAGGTCGCGCGCGCGTTGGCGACGGAACTGCGACCTGCGCGCGCCGCCTACCTCTCGTGCAGCGCAGGCACGCTGGCGCGCGACCTGGGTATGTTCGAATCGGGCGGCTACCGGATCGAGGCGATCCAGCCCTACGACTTCTTTCCGCAGACGCACCACGTCGAAGCGCTGGCACTGCTCGGCGTCGAGGCCTGAACGTGCGGCTCAGCGCCGGACGCCCGATCGACCCTTCCGTCCTTCGCGCAGCAGCGCGGTGCGTGCGGCGGCGAGCTCGCGCTTCTTGCTCGCACTCACACGCGGGTAGTGCAGCCCGAGGGAGGACAGCGAATCGATGATCGTCTCGGAGACCACCAGGCGGGTGAACCACTTGTGGTCGGCCGGCACGACGAGCCAGGGCGCGTGCTCCGTCGCCGTGTGGCGGATCATCTCTTCGTAAGCGCGCATGTACTCGTTCCAGTGCGCGCGCTCGCGCACGTCGCCCATGGCGAACTTCCAGTTCTTTTCCGGCTTCTCGAGCCGCTCCAGGAACCGCTTCTTCTGCTCGTCCTTCGAGACGTGCAGGAAGAACTTGCGGATCACGACTCCGTTGCGCGACAGGTACTGCTCGATGTTGCGGATGTCCTCGAATCGCTCGTCCCAGATGCGACGGGTCACCAGCCGGGGCGGCAGCTTCTTCGCTCGGAGCAGCTCCTCGTGCACGCGTACGACGAGCACCTCTTCGTAGTACGAGCGGTTGAAGATCCCGATGCGGCCACGCTCCGGCAGCCTGCGGAGGCACCGCCAGAGGTAGTCGTGGTCGAGCTCCTCCTCCGACGGGGCCTTGAACGAGGTGACCTCGCAGCCCTGGGGATTGACGCCCGAGAACACGTGCTTGATCGCGCCATCCTTGCCCGCCGCATCCATCGCCTGGAAGATCAGCAGCAAGGCCCAGCGATCCTGCGCGTAGAGCATGTCCTGCAGGGCCGCGAGCTCCTTGACGCATTTCCTGAGCTCCTTCTCGGCGTGTTCCTTGTCGTCGGCGTCGAGATGCAGCGTATCCGCCGGGTCGAATCGTGCGAGCGAGAACCGCCGGCCGCTCGTGACCCTGAACGGGTCGACCAGGCTGCGCGCGGCCCGTCGGTTGATCTCTCCCGGTTTCATTCGCCTCCGACTATAGCTAATCGCCGGTGCGTGCGCCGCTGAGCTAGGATTCGCGTTGCTGCCGGGTGCCGATGCCGGCGCGGAGGACGCGACCTGAACACGAGCCTGGTGCATTCGATTTACGGACCACCGCGGCGCCGGCGCGACGGTCCGGTGGTCGTCGCAGCCGGGATGCTCGTTGCTGTCGCTGCGGTCGCGACCTCGGCCCCCGCCCGGGCGGATGCGGCGGCGCCCGCGACGGGCCGGCCACGCATCGGGCTGGTGCTGGGCGGAGGCGGCGCCAAGGGCGGCGCGCACGTCGGCGTGCTCACGGTGCTCGAGGAGCTGCGTATCCCGATCGATTGCGTGGTCGGCACCAGCATGGGCGCGCTGGTCGGCGGGACCTACGCATCCGGCATGACCGCACGCGAGGTCGACGAGGCTATTCGCGGCATCTCCTTCCAGCAGGCGCTCGCTTTCGAGGGACAGCGCCCGCAGCTGCCGATGCGGCGCAAGCTGGCCGGAGACATCTACAGCAACGGCTTCGAGTTCGGCGTGCGCGACGGCGGGCTGACGGCGCCCGGCGGTTTCATCAATACGCAGAACATCGAGCAGACCATCAGCCTGCTCGTGTCGCGCAGCCTCGGCGTGCGCGAATTCGACCGCTTGCCAATTCCGTTTCGTGCGATCGCGACCGACATGCAGACGGGCGAGATGGTCGTGCTCGCGGAGGGGAGCCTGCCGCATGCGCTGCGTGCCAGCATGTCGGTGCCAGGCGTCTTCGCGCCCGTGACGCTCGACGGGCGCGTGCTGGGCGACGGCGGCCTGACGCGCAACGTCCCGGTGGACATCGCGCGCGAGACCTGCGCGGACGTGGTCATCGCCGTGTCGGTGCCGAACCCCGTACCGACTGCGGACGAGCTGAAGTCGCCGCTCACGATGATGTCGCGCACGTTCGACGTTCTCGTGGGGGCGAACGAGCGGCAGCAGCTGCAGACCCTCGGGCCCGGTGACGTGTCCGTCGTGGTCCCGATGCGCGACATCACGTCGGGCTCGTTCGACCGGGTGGCCGAAGCCATCCCGTTCGGGCGTGACGCCGCGCTGGCGAAGCGCGACGAGCTGTCGCGCTATTCGGTCAGCGAGGCGCAGTACTCGGCCTGGCGGGCGGCGACGGCGCGCGGCGAGCGTAGCAGCGTCCAGCTCGCGAGCGTCGACGTCCATGGGCTCGATCGCGTCGACGAACGCTACGTCCTCGAGAGCCTCGACCTCGCCGAGGGCGACGTCGTGGACCAGAGGCTCCTCGGCGCGCGCGTGAACGGGTTTGTTCTCGCTGGCCGAGTTCGAACAGCGTCGAATATGCGCTCTCCGGCGACGCGACGCGGCCGACGCTCGATGTCTACCTGCGCGAAAAGTCCTGGGGACCGAACATCCTGCGGTTCGACATCGGGCTGCAGATGGGCACGGACAGCAATACGGCGTTCGTGCTCGGCGGCGACTACCTGCGCACGTGGATCAACCCGCTGGGTGGAGAAATCCACGGTTCGCTGTACTTCGGCCGAACGAGCAGCCTCAAGCTGTCTCTCTACCAGCCGCTGAACACTCGAGAGGCGTTTTTTGTCGAGCCGGGCGTCGTGGTGCGTCGCTCGGTGGAGGATCTGTTCCTGGACGGCGATCCCGTCGCCCGTTACGACTTCGATTCCGCCTATGGCTTCTTCGACCTGGGTCGTACGTTCGGTACGCGGGCAGAGCTCCGGTTCGGCGCCGTGGCCGGCGTGCAGTCGGCGACTCGCGACATCTCGCTCAGCCTGCTGCCGGAAATCCATGACGAGGGTTACGGCGGCTGGACGGCGCAGGCGGTATACGACACGCGCGACCGCGTGGACCTGCCGACCAAGGGATGGCTGGGACGCATGCGCTATTTCCGTTCCGATGAGTCCCTTGGCAGCGACCTGACGCCGGACTACGAAAAGCTCGAAGGACTGGTTGGCGGGTCGCATCGCGTCCTGAATCACCTGCTGCATTGGCGGGCGGCGGGTGGAACGTCCTTCGACACGACCCTGCCCATCTACGACAAATTCCTGCTCGGTGGGCCGGTGAGCTTCCCCGGGCTGAACCTGGGCGAGCTGCGCGGTGACGACTACTGGATGGCGTCGGCGATGTACATGCACAAGATTGCCGACCTGAGCGCCCTGTTCGACCAGGCGCTCTACGCCGGTTTCGCGCTGACGGCGGGTGACATGCAGGGGCGGATCGACGGGTTGAGCGAGGACCCGGTGTATGCCGGCACGGCGCTGCTCGGCGGCCGCACACCACTCGGACCATTGCGTCTCCTTTTCTCGATAACGAGCGATGCTGACTGGCAGGTCGTCCTCGGCATCGGCCGCCCGATCGAGGAGGGCGCGATCACCGATCCGGTGTGGTGAACCTCACTGCACGCCCGGCATCCACGCCTGCGCGGCGGAGGGATGACGCGGGCGGGGGAAGCGCGTGGCGGCGTCCAGGACGGTATCCGCTTTGAACGCTCCGCTCGCCGGGTCGATCACGGTGCCGCAGGCGCCGTTCTGCAGCCATTCGAGGGCGGCGGCCGTCAGGCCCTCCGCCGGGTCGCCCTGCGGCGCAGTCAATGTGTCCGTCGCCGCGCACGCGAAAGTCATGGTCGGTGCGAGACCGTCGAAATAGTCGCCCTCGTCGAGCGCGTTCACCGTCTTGAATGTCACGAGCCGCAGCCGATCCTCGCAGCCTTCGAGATCGAATCCGGCCTGGCCGACCGGCTTGCCGAAGGTGTCGCCGCCGACGATTGCAACCTCGATCCAGGGCTGAATCGTGTTGACGTTGAGTTCGCTCGCGGAGGCCGTGGCCTCAGTCGTGAGGAAGGCGATGCGCACCGGGGCGACCGATTGCGGCTGCGGCCGGAACGGCCGGGTCACGTTCTCGCTGGCGTGCCGCGCATTGAACAGCGTGCGTGACATCACGTCGGACGATGCGCGCGCGCCGCCCAGCAGGTCGCCGAGCAGCTCCGAGGTGCTGACGAGGCCACCGCCGTTGTAGCGGAGGTCCACGATGAAGTACTGGATGTTCTGCGCGCGGAACCCGTCGAACGCCGCGCGCAGCTGGCCGTCCGCTGTGGAGATGTAGGTGCGCAGGTTCACGTAGCCCACGCCTGGTGTCGCGCCCAGCGGCAGCACGCGCACGCCGTCGTCGTCCGGCACCGGGTCGATGGTTACGGTCCGCTTGACGAGTGACACCTCGCGGGTCGTCGACGCATCTGCGAGCCGCAGCCCGCGCCGAAGGCCGGCTTCCGCCGGGCCCAGCACGTCGGAGATCGTGTCGCCCGAAGCCAGCAGATCGGCGGTCGCCACGTAGCCGCTGCCCGAGTCGACCGCGACGATCTCGTCGCCGCGCAGGAGTCCGCCTTCGCTCGCCGGGCTGCCCTCGAACACCTCGATCACGAACACCCGCGGGCCCGGATCGGTTCGCGTTCGGAAGCCGAAGCCGGTGAACTGTCCTTCGCCGAGCAGCGAGTTGTCCTCGCCACGTGTCGTCAGGAAGCTGAAGAATCGATCCTTGTTCTGCGCGCGCGCGTTCGACGTCAGGTGATCGAGCAGCTCCACCGCCGTCGGGAACTGCGCGAGGTCGACCGAGGCGGGGAGCAGGTCGTCGAAGAAGTACCAGTCCCGGGTCGTGTCGAGCACCCATTGCTTCTGCGCATTCGCCGCGCATGCGGTACTGGCCGGCGTGCCGCCGTTCGCCGCCGCCGCCGCCGCTACAGCCCGCGATCAGCGCCGCAAGCGTCGCGACCGCCACGCCCGGCGCCGGGTCGCGAGCCGGCAGGCGGGCGGGGGGGCGACGCATCGTCTTTACACTCCCAGGCACCGGCGGAGTATCCCAACGGCGGGGCTTCGATCGCCAGATCGGGTCTTCGATCGCCAGTCGCGGTGTCGGAATCGTCGTCGGGCGTTTTTACATATCATGGTCGCTTCCCCGAACTGTTCCTGACAAGTCATTGATTATTAAACACTTAAAACAGTGGCGTGGATTTTGCAGAATCCACGTCAGAAGAAGCGCGAGCAAGCTCGGTCGGCCTGGGGAGGTCGGCGGAGGGCAGTGTGGCGAGGATCGCGAAAGCGTTCGGGCTGGTTCTGATGGTGCTTGGCCCATCGGCGGCGGCGTTCCTCGCTGGCTACACGGACGTGTCCCAGTACTTCGCGCTCGGCGCCGTGTTCGCAATCAACATGACGTTGCTGGCGCGGCCGCTCGCGCCGTTCGCGGCCCTGCTGCCGATGGTCTATGCCGCTGCGGCCGTGACGGCGAATTCGACCGACGGCGTTGCGGCGCTCATCGTCGCAGTGGCCGCGGCCGTCGGAGCCGCGAGCTCGCAGGGACTGCACCGCGGACTGCTGTCCGTGCTGGCCGCCGCGCTGATCGGGTCCTTCGAGCCCGCGTCGGGAGCGACCGTGTTCGAGCGTGCCGGCACGATGCTGGCGGGCTGCGTCTACGGGGTGATGCTCTCGGTCACGCTGCTGGGCAACGTCCGCGTCGAAACCCGGGCGGTCCATCCGCAGACGGCGTTGAGCTACGCGCTGCTGCTCGCCGTGCTGGTGCTGATCGCGTGGCTGGTCGCGCGAGTGGGCGAGTTCGCGCATGGCTGGTGGCTGCCGCTTGCCGCTGCGGCGATCGGTGAACCGGCGCTCGACCGGCCGGCGGGACGGGCGGTCGCGCGGCTCGGGCTCGCACTGCTCGCGACGCTGCTGCTCGTCGTGCTGATCCAGTCGCTCGATGCACCCGCGCTGCGCGTGATCATCGTGGCCGCCTTGCTGCTGCTGATGCTCACGGTCGGGCGCCGGACCGCGTCGCTGCAGGCACTGCTCCTCACGCCGGCGGCGGTGCTGCTCGTGCAGCACCACAATCTCGAGATCACCGTTGCCGAGTACCTGGGCGCCGCCTTCGTGGCCTCGGCCATCGTCTTCGTGTCCACGCTGCTCGGCAAATGGGTGCTGTGGACGCTGCGGCCGGACTCCGGCCACGCGGCGGCCTAGGTTCCCTGGCAGCGCGTTGCCCGGCGCGGACGGCGCACCGCCCGGTCGACGGCTACTTGTCCATCTTCTCGAGCAGGCCCACCAGGTCGTCGGCATGCTCCTCTTCCATGGCGAGGATACCTTCGAGCATCCGCTTGGTGGTCGTGTCCCGGTCGCCGACGTAGTTGATCATCTCGCGGTAGCTGTCGATCGCGATCCGCTCGGCGACGAGATCCTCCTTGATCATGTCGATCAGGTCCTCGCCCTCGACGTACTCCGCGTGGCTGCGTGAGGCGAGGCCCTCGGGATTCAGGTTGGGCTCGCCGTTCAACTGCACGATGCGGGCCGCGATCTGGTCGGCGTGCTGCTGCTCCTCGTTGGCGTGCTGGAGGAACTCGGCCTTCACCGCATCGGCGGCGATGCCCTCCGCCATGAAATAGTGCCGCTTGTAGCGCAGGACGCAGACGATTTCGGTCGCGAGCGCTTCGTTCAGGAGCTTCACGACCGTTTCGCGGTTCGCCGTGTAGCCCTGCGTCACTGCGCCCTCCATGATGTGTTCGCGGGCGCGCCGGCGCAGCATCTTGACGTCGGTCAGGAATGGCTTGCTGGGTTTCTTCGCCATCGCAGGTTCCTCCCGTACCGGTTCGCGTCCCTCTGCGAAAGACTAGCACGGCCGCCGCCCGCGAACTGTCGGAGCCTTCCGACGCCTGGGCCGGATTTCCAGCCGCGCGGCCGCAGCGCGCACCGGCGCAACGGCGTCGAAACGGCCGCATCCGCTACAATTCCAAGTTCATGCCAGCCATCTACATGCGAAGGTCCCGTCGCCCGCGAGGGTGCCGACAGGAGAATGCGTGATGCCGCCCGCGAGTGACGCCGACGCGTCGCCATCGCCGATCGAGACGGATGCCGTGATCATCGGCGCCGGACCCGCCGGTCTGTTCCAGGTCTTCGAGCTTGGCCTGCTCGGCATCAAGGCGCACGTGGTCGATTCGCTGCAGCACCCGGGCGGGCAGTGCACCGAGCTCTATCCGGACAAACCGATCTACGACATCCCGGCACTGCCAGTCTGTGGCGCGCAGGAACTGGTCGATCGCCTCCTGCAGCAGATCAGGCCGTTCGAGCCGCAGTTCCACCTCGGCCAGGAAGTCTCGGAGCTGCGTCGACGGGACGACGGGCGGTTCTTCGTGCGGACGGCACTCGACACGCAGTTCCTCGCGAAAACGGTGGTCATCGCGGCGGGGCTCGGCTCCTTCCAGCCGAGAAAGCTCGGCGTCGAGGGTGCGGAAGCGCTCGAAGGGCGCCACGTGCACTACCGCGTGCGCGACGCCGCGCGCTTCCACGGGCAGCGGCTCGTGATATTCGGCGGCGGTGATTCCGCCCTCGACTGGGTGCTCGATTTCTGTGGCAAGGCGGCGAGCGTGGTGCACGTGCATCGGCGCCCGGAGTTCCGGGCCGCGCCGGCCTCGGTCGCGCGCATGCGCGAGCTGGTCGCCGCGGGCCGCATGCAGTACGCCGAGGGTACGGCGGCGGCGCTGCGCGTTGCCGACGGTCGGCTCACCGGCGTGGGCGTCAAGCGCAGCGACGGGGCGACGGTGGAGCTCGACGCCGACCACGTGCTGGCCTTCTTCGGCCTGCACCCGAAGCTGGGTCCGATCGCGGAGTGGGGCCTCGATCTCGAGAGGAAGGCGATCCGTGTCGACACGGCGAAATTCCAGACCAGCGTGCCTGGGATCTTCGCCATCGGCGACATCAACGCCTACCCCGGCAAGAAGAAGCTCATCCTGAGCGGCTTCCACGAGGCCGCGCTGGCCGCGTTCGCGATCGCCGAGCATCTGAATCCCGCGAAGAAGGTCCACCTCCAGTACACGACGACGAGCCCGATCATGCACAAGCGGCTCGGAGTCGCGCACTGAGGCCGGTGGCGCTGCGATGAACGGCCTGGTCGCGGATCTGCTCCGGCTGCTCGAGCTCGAACGCCTCGAGTTGAACCTGTTTCGCGGCGAGAGCCACGACATCGGCGCCCCGCAGGTGTTCGGCGGCCAGGTGCTCGGGCAGGCGCTGGTTGCGGCCAGCGCCACGGTCGAGGCGCGCGCAGTGCATTCGCTCCATGCCTACTTCCTGCGCCGCGGCGACTTCAACGCGCCGATCGTCTACGAGGTCGATCGGAGCCGCGACGGCGGCAGCTTCTCGAGCCGGCGCGTGGTGGCCATCCAGCACGGGCAGCAGATCTTCCACATGTCCGCATCGTTCCAGACTCCGCAGGAGGGGCTCGAACACCAGGTCCCCGCGCCGGTCGTGCCGCCGCCGGAGTCATTGCCCGACCACATGACCGCGCTGCGAAAACGTCTCGACAGCCTGCCGCCCGAAAGACGGCGGGTCTGGTCCCGGGAGCGTCCGTGGGAGTTCCGGCTCGTCGAGCCACTGCCGGACGATCCGCAGCCGCCGGGCGCCGTGCGTCACGTCTGGTTCCGGCTCATCGATCGTTGCCCGGACGACCCGATCCTGCATCGCTGCCTGCTGGCGTACCTGTCGGATTTCCAGCTGCTCGAGACCGCGCTGCTGCCCCACGGTGTCTCGCACTTCGACGGCCGGCTGACCATGGCCAGCATCGATCACGCCATGTGGTTTCATCGTCCGGCGCGCGTCGACGACTGGCTGCTATACGTGCTGTCCAGCGCGAGTGCGTCGGGGTCGCGCGGGTTCGCAGCGGGGCGCATCTACGACCGCGCGGGCGCGCTGGTCGCGAGCGTCGCGCAGGAAGGCCTGATGCGCTGGCGGGATCCTTCCGCTACTTGATCTCGAGCTCGAAGCGGACCTTGCCGTCCTGTGCCGTCACCTTGTCGTTGCGGGTGAGGAACACGCGCTCCGCCTCGAGCTCGCCACTGGCGAGCAGCGCCGTCTGGATCGCCTCGCCGCGCGCCTGGCCGAGGCGTTCGAGCTCGAGCGGGTCGACCACGATCGCCGCGCGCGCCTGCTGATCGAGCGACTCGATCGCTGCCGACTGCGCGATTGCCTTCGCATCCGCGCGCGACGTGCCCTCCGGAGGCGGAGGCGGCTCGGGGACCTGCGGCGCGGCGCCGGTCAGTTTTTCGACCACCGCGGACAGCACGGCCTGCTGCTGCTTCGGCTCGAGGCTCGCGAGCGGCGGCGCGGCTTCGTCGTCGCCGCGGATGCGGAGCACCTCGCGCGAAGCCGAATCGACCTCGGCGGTCAATTCGCGCTCGAGCAGCGCCGGCCGGTCGAGCTCCTCGACGGCGCCGATCGGGATGTCGAGCTTGATCTCCTTCTTCTCCGCCAGGCCCTTCGCGAGCGCGGCCATCCGCTCGGCGACGGCAGGGTCGAGCGCGGCGTCCCCGGGAGCGAACTGCACGAACTGCGCTTCCTCCGCGCCCTTGAAGAGCGACCCCAGCAGTCGGAACGGGGCCGTGACGGCCTTGACCAGGATGTTCTTGATGATCTGCCAGACGATCGGGCCGATGCGGAACTTCGGGTCGTCGAGCGTGCCCTTGACCGGGACATCGAGGTCGATGGTGCCGTCGACGTCCTTGAGGAGCGAGGTCGCGAGCTTGATTGGCAGGGGCACGGCTTCCTTGCTTTCGGTGGCCTCGCCCCATTCGAGCTGGTCGATGCGAATGTGGTGCTGGGCGTCGAGCTTGCGGTCCTCGATCTGGTACTTGAGGTCGGTCGTGAGCGAGCCCTTGGCGATGTTGTAGCCGGCGAACCGGCCGGAGTACGGGTTGAACACGGGCAGATGGATGTTCTCGAACTTGAGCCCGACATCCGTGTGGCGGTCGAAGGCGAAGATCTGCACGCTGCCCGCGATCGTCACCGGCGAGAATTCGCCCACGTCCCCCTTCAGGTCGACGGTCGCGGAGGAATTCGGATCCGTCGACAGGCCGGTGAACGACCCGTTCAGGTTCTTGATGTCGGCCGCGAAATTCGGCTGGATGAACTGGTCGGAGAAGTTCATCTGGCCAGCCTCGATGCGAACTTCGCGGATCCGGATCGGCCAGCCGGTCTCGACCAGTACCTCCCGCGGGGGCGGGGCGGGCTTCTCCTTCTCTGCCTCCTTGCGCGCGCGGCGCGACTTGCGGGTCTTTGGCGCGCTCTCTTCGGCGGCCTGTGCGGCCGCCTGCGCCTTGCGCTCGGCGAGCGCGGTCGCGGTGCCCTCAGGGTCGAACACGGCCGCGACGTTCAGCACCTGGTCCGGGCTGATGCTCACGCGGGCATACGGCTTGCGCAGCGTCGCGCGGTCGATGGACAGCGAGTCCGGAGCCATCGCGAACCGGACCTTGCGCAGGTCGAGGCGGTCGAAGTTGATGAAGTCCTCCTTGAGCGCGTCGTCGATCGAGCGGAAACCGCTGACGCGCACGTCGCCGGCGAATGCGAGCTCGGGCTTCTTGTCCGCCGGAGGCGAGATGGAGAACTTGCCTGCGGCCCCCGCCTTGCCGCGCCGGATGGTCATGTCCGTCGCCTGGCCGACGTACGGCTGGAACTTGCGCAGGTCCAGTTCGTCGAGCTCCACGTCGAGCTCGGCGGAGAAGGGCTCGGGTGTCAGCGTGCCCGAGGCCTTGATCGGCGTGCTGCCATCGAGTGATGCGCTCACGCTCACCGGTACCGGTCGTGTCTGATCCAGGGTCAGGTTCTTCGAGCTTCGCCTGGACAGGCGCAAGCTCGAATTTCGTCGCCGGCGTGATCGAGCGGTCCTCGAGTTCGATACTCGCGCTCTCGAGTTCGATGGCGCCCAGTTTGACCGTCCAGTCGTTCTCCGCGGAGCTTGCCGCTTGCGGCGGCTTGGTGTCCGTGGCGGCTCGACGGGCGACCGGCGCTGCGCGTCCGGCTCCGCAGCTTCGTCGTCGCCGGCTGCATCCGTCGAATCCCGAAAACAAGCGCTCGAGGTTGATCGAGCCGTCTTTCTCCATCCAGACCTGGGCGGACAGGCCGGTCACGGCCACACGGCCGATGCCAACGGTATGGGCCGGGATGGCCACGGCCGTGTCCGAGATGACGACCTTCGGTACCTTGATCCAATCCTCGTCGACGCCGCGCGCGCGCAGGGCGAGCCCGTCCAAGTCGATCGCGGGCAGCGTCAAGTCGAGCTCGGTGGTCGGGCCCAGCGCGAGCCGATACCGTCCGCCGAGGTCGATCGAGCCGCCGGTCAGGTTGTAGTTCAGCGCGTCACCGAGGAACTCACCGATCCCGACCGCGCGCAAGTCCGCAATCGTGAACTCGCCGTCCGAGGTGACGACGGGCGCCAGCGCGAAGCGGCCCTTCCAGTCGAATTGCTCGTCCGCCTGGCTGCGGGCGGTCAGGCGGAACTCGCCGCCCTCGGGTGTCGTCTTGAAATCCTGCAGGGCGAACGTCACAGGCGTGAACCGACGCTCGAACGGCCGGCGGCGCGCCCGGTCGAGAAAATCGACCACGCCGCGGTCGACGACGAGGTCCGCAATCCAGACCGTGGGCGGTTCATCCTCTTCTTCTTCTTCGACCGGCGGGGCTCTGGGCGCCAGGTCGGCGAAGTTCATCGAGCCGTCCGGGCGTACCAGGGCGCGGACGTACGGCGACTCCACGTCGACCTCGCGGAAATAGAACGCGCGCTTCCAGAGCGAGGACAGCGTCGAAGTCGACGAAGAGCCGCTTGAAGGCGAGCATCCGTTCGCCGTCCGCGTCCGGGAACACGGCGTCGCGCACCTCGAGCTGCAGCTTGAAGGGGTGGATGCGGATCTCGCCGAGCGTGAGCTCGCGGCCGTACTGCTCGCGCACGTACTCGATCGCCTTGCCGCGCACGATCCTCGGCGCTACCTTGAATCCGAGCAAGGCGTATAGACCGATGAGCGCCGCGACGATCGCCGCGCCGATCACCAGCTTCGATTTCAGGAGTGCGCCCATGCTGCGGGTCCCGACCTCTTCCACTGAGGTATCGCGGAGTGCGAACGGCGCGCGGCCGAGATGCGCCGCGCGCCGTCGCTCTCGAACGAGAGCTTAGCGCTCCTCGGCCGGTCAGCGATACTCGCGTCCGGCGACGGCCGCCCTGGAGATCGGCGCTCCTCCGGAGGGGCCCCATAGCGCCCGATGGACCAGGCGACTGGCTCCTTCTAAATGGCCAGGATGCTATCCCTGATCCGGCAGCACCTTGCCGGGATTCATGATGCCTCGCGGATCGATCGCCTGTTTCAGCGCGTGCATCAGCTCGAGGTCGACACGGCTCTTGTAGCGCGCGAGCTCCCGGCGCTTGAGCTGGCCGATGCCGTGTTCGGCGCTGATGCTGCCCCGGAACTCGTGCACCTGTGCATACACCGCATTCGCGATGGCATCTGAACACGACAGGAAGGCGGCGGCGTCGCCGCCCGCCGGTGCCGTTACGTTGAAGTGCAGGTTGCCGTCGCCGACGTGGCCGTAGACCAGCATGCGACCGTCCGGGACGATGGCGAGCACCGCGGCCGTCGCGCGCACGACGAACTCGGGCAGCTGTGCGACCGGCACCGAGACGTCGTGCTTGATGCTGGCGCCTTCGCGACGTTGCGCCTCCGGAACGGACTCGCGCATTCGCCACATGGCGTCGCGCTGCGCGCCGGACTCGGCGATCACAGCGTCGCGCACGCGTCCGTCGTCCATCGACGCGGCCAGCGTCTCCTCGAGAATCGTGCGCAGTCCAGGGTCGTCGCGTGCCGAGGCAATCTCGCACAGTACGTACCAGTCGTGCGGGCGATCGAGCGGGTCGCGCACGCCGGAGACATGCCGCACGACGAGTTCGATGCCGAAGCGCGGCAGCAGCTCGAAGCTCGTCACCTCGTCACCGGTCGCTGCGCGCAAACGGCCGAGGAGCTCGACCGCCGCCACGACGTCCGCAACCGCGACGAAGGCGGTGACAACGGTCCTCGGTGGCGGAAACAGCTTGAGACTCGCCGCGGTGATCACGCCGAGCGTGCCCTCGGCGCCGAGGAACAGGTGACGCAGGTCGTAGCCCGTGTTGTCCTTGCGCAGGCTCTTGAGCCCGTCGAGCACGCGGCCGTCCGGCAGCACGACCTCGAGCCCCAGTACGAGCTCGCGCGCGACCCCGTAGCGCAGCGCAGCGAGACCGCCCGCGTTCGTGGAGAGATTCCCGCCGACCTGGCAGCTCCCTTCGGAGCCGAGCGCGAGCGGGAAGTAGCGACCCGCCTGCTCAGCCGCGCGCTGGACGTCGGCGAGCACGCAGCCGGCCTCGGCGGTGATGGAGAAATTGGCCGCATCGACCTCGCGCACGCGGTTCATGCGCCGCATCGCGAGCACGATCTGGCGTCCGCTTGCATCGGGTGTTGCCCCGCCGCAGTAGCCGGTGTTGCCGCCGTGCGGGACGACGCCGATGCCGGCCTCGTTGCAGATCGAGAGAACGGTTGCAACCTCGGCCGTCGATCGCGGCAGGGCCACGAGCCGGGTTGAACCGCGAAAGAGGCCGCGAAAGTCGACCAGGTACGGCGCAACGTCGTCCGCGGCCGAAAGGCAAGCATCGGCGCCAAGTGCTGCGCGAATGCGGCCGATCGCGGCGTCGAGTGTTCGGGCGGGTTCGCTCACGTCGCCTCGATCCGTCGCCCGCGCGCCGCCGGCGCGACGCAGCCTGGTCCGAACCGGGCTATGCCGGCACCCGCAGGCGGCACTGCGGCTTGGTCAGCAACACCTGCAGGTCGCCCATCTGGCGCTCGCGGCAGCCGCCCTCGCAGTAGCTGAGATAGAAATCCCACATGCGCACGAACGTGTCCGGGTAGCCGAGCCTGCGCACGTCCGGCAGCCGCGCGAAGAAATTCTCGCGCCAGGTGCGCAGCGTCGTCGCGTAGTGCGGCCCGATGTCCTCCATGTGGAAGATCTTCATGTCGCTGACCCGGCGTACCGAATCGGCGATCACCGAGACCGTCGGCAGGAAGCTGCCCGGGAAGATGTACCGCTGGATGAAGTCGACGCCGCGCGCCGCCGACTCGTAGAGCTGGTCACGGATCGTGATCGCCTGCAGCAGCATGGCGCCGTTCGGCTTGAGCAGGCGCGAGCACTGCGCGACGTAGGCGTCGAGGTACTGGTGGCCGACTGCCTCGATCATCTCGACCGACACCATCTTGTCGAACTGGCCGCGCAGGTCGCGATAGTCGTCCATCAGGAGCGTAATGCGGTCGGCGAGACCGGCGGCGCGGATCTTCTCCGCGGTCCAGTCATGCTGTTCGCGCGAGATCGTCGTCGTCGTGACGCGGCAGCCATAATTCCGCGCCGCGTGCATTGCGAGTCCGCCCCAGCCGGTCCCGATCTCGACCAGGTGGTCGTCCGGCGAGAGGTTGAGCTTGCGGCAGATGCGCTCGAACTTGGCGAGCTGTGCCTCATCGAGCGTCGAATCCGCGCGCTCGAAGATTCCGCAGGAATACGCCATGGTCTTTCCCAGGAAGAGCGCGAAGAGCTCGTTGCCCAGGTCGTAGTGAGCGGCGATGTTTCGCCGGCTGCCATCCGGGCTGTTGCGGTTGAGGATGTGCAGCAACCGGCGCAGAGGGGCGGTCGCTACGCCCGTGCCGCTGTCGAGCGCGTTCACCACATGCCGGTTGCGGATGAAGATCCGCACGAGCGAGGTCAGGTCGTCGCTCTTCCAGTAGCCGCGCATGTAGGCTTCGCCGCCGCCGGTCGAGCCGCCGAACGCGACATCGGCGTACGTCTGCGGATTCAGCACCTCGATGGTGGCGTGCAGGTCGAAGTCGGCGCTGCGCTTGCCGAAACGCCGACGATCGGCGCCCTCGATGACGGTGATCTCGCCGAGCTCGAGGCCCGCCAGCTTATTCAGAAACAATCGGCGGCCGAGACGCTGCAGCCAGGAATCGGTGGTCGGACCGGTGCCGACGAACTCGGCAGGGACGATCGTGGGTTTCATGGCGTGCTCCGGAGGATTGCCGGGAACTGTCCGGAAGTGACCGTCTGACAGGCTCGGATCTCGTCGGGCAGGTGTCAAGCCCCCCGCCGACCCGGTGTTTCGTGCCGACCTCGCGCGCCGACCGGCTCAGCCGGCCTGGGCGCGCAGCGCCGCGATCCGCTCCTCGAGCGGCGGGTGCGTCATGAACAGTCGCTTGAGCCCGCTGCCGATGCCACCCGAAATGCCGAACGCCGCCATCTTGTCCGGCAACGGGCCGGCGTGACGCTGCTGCAGCCGCTCGAGCGCACCGATCATGTGCTGCCGGCCGGCGAGCCGCGCGCCACCCGCGTCGGCACGGAACTCGCGCTGGCGCGAGAACCACATGACGATGATCGTCGCGAACAGACCGAGCACGATCTCGGCCACGATGGTCGTGATCCAGAACGCCGGTCCATGGCCTTCTTCCGTGCGGAACACCACCCGATCGACGGTGTGGCCGATGACTCGCGCCAGGAAGATGACGAAGGTGTTCACGACACCCTGGATCAGGGCGAGCGTAACCATGTCGCCGTTCGCGACGTGGCTCACCTCGTGGGCCAGCACCGCCTCGGCTTCCTCCTTCGACATGCTCTGCAGGAGTCCGGTGCTGACCGCGACCAGCGCGGCGTCGCGGCGCGCGCCCGTGGCGAAGGCGTTCGGCTCCGGCGAATCGAACACGCCGACCTCGGGCATGCCGATGCCGGCCTGCTGGGCCTGGTTGCGGACCGTGTTCACGAGCCAGCTTTCGGCGGCATTCGCCGGCTGGGTGATGACGCGCACGCCCATCATCCGCTTGGCGGACCACTTCGAGATCGCGAGCGAGATGAACGACCCCCCGAATCCGAACACCGCGGCGAAGATCAGCAGCGACCCCAGGTTGAGCCCGGTGCCGGACTCGTCGAGGATGCTCTCGACGCCGAGCAGCCGCAGCACGATGCCGAGCAGCACGACGATGGCAAGGTTGGTGGCCAGGAAGAGCAGGATGCGCTTCATTCAGGGGTCTCCAGTGGTGGGCACGCCGTTCTCTTGGGGCGGTGGTGGACGTTTCAAGTGTGGCGGCGAAGGCTGGATCGGGAAGGTATGTTCCGGACCGTCGAAAACGGGGATGTTTTCGACGGAGCCCCCAGGGACGGGTTTACGGCGTTCCGGAAAATACCTTCCCGATCAAGCCGTCGACCCACGGGACCTTCGACCGGATCACTCCCGGTCGCGGTATTCGTCATCCTCGTCGTCGTAGTCTTCGTCTTCGTCGTCGTCCCAGTCCTCGTCCTCGTCGTCTTCCCAGTCTTCGTCGTCGAGGTCCTCGTCGTCGCCTTCGTCGTCCTCATCCTCGTCGTCCGCCCAGCCTTCGGGTTCCGAGGACAGCTCGAGATCGAGCTCGTTCCAGGCGTCGAGGTCGAGCTCCTCGATCTCGCCATTCAACCATTGCACGCGCACGAGGATATCGTCCGGGTCGACGCTCAATACCTTGAAGGTCTCCTCCCGCTCGAGATCCTCGTACCATTGCCCCGGCGTCGGGTCGAAATCGCGGCTCACGCGTGGTCCCTCAACAGAAGCCCGGGCACTGACGGCCGGTCACGATCAACTATACGTGCCGCTCCGGACGGCAGGCAACCCGCGGCCATGGTCGCGGGCCAGCTGTCTGTAGAATGACCGTGTCCCGCCACCCCGGACGTTCATACCGTGCACGCCTACCGCGCTCCGCTCCGCGACATCCGCTTCGTCGTGCACGAGGTGCTCGATTTCGAGGACCACTACCGGTCCTTCGGCCGGGACGACCTGAATCGCGACCTGCTCGAGGGCATCCTCGAAGAGGGGGCGCGGTTCGCCGAGGACATCCTGGCACCCACCAACCGGGTAGGCGACGAGCACGGGCTGGCCTTCGAGGCCGGGCGCGTGCGCACTCCGCCCGGGTTCAAGGACGCGTACGAGCGATATTGCCGCGACGGCTGGATCACGATGACCCAGGACCCGCGCTGGGGCGGGCAAGGACTCCCCGGCGGGTTCGCCCTCGGCTTCAGCGAGATGCTGATCTCGGGGAACATGGCCTGGAAGATGTATTCCGGCCTGACCGAGAGCGCGGCGCACACGATCGAGGCGCACGCGACCGAGGACCTCAAGGCGCGCTACCTGCCGAAGATGGTCGCCGGCGAATGGACGGGCACCATGTGCCTCACCGAGGCGCACTGCGGCACCGACCTGGGGCTCCTGCGCACGCGGGCGGAGCCTCGCGGCGATGACAGCTACGCGATCAGCGGCACCAAGATCTTCATCAGCTGCGGCGAGCACGACATGTCGCGCAACATCGTGCACCTCGTGCTCGCCCGGCTCGCCGATGCACCCGCGGGCACGCGCGGCATCAGCCTGTTCCTGGTTCCGAAGCTCCTGCCTGACGCGGACGGCAACCCCGGCCGGGCGAACGGGGTCGCCTGCGGATCGATCGAGCACAAGATGGGGATCCATGCATCGCCGACCTGTGTCATGCATTTCAACGATGCCACCGGCTGGCTCGTGGGCAGGGAGAACGAAGGCCTCGCGTGCATGTTCACGATGATGAACCACGCGCGGCTAGGGGTCGGCCTGCAGGGGCAAGGCGTCTCGGAGCTCGCCTGGCAGGCGTCGGTAGCCTACGCGAGGGAACGCCTGCAGGGCCGGTCAATGAGCGGGCCGCGGACTTCCGGGACGGCGGCCGACCCGATCATCGTGCACCCGGACGTGCGGCGCATGCTGTTGACGCAAAAGGCCTTCGTGGAGGGCGGGCGCCTGCTTGCCTTCCTGACCGGCCGCGAGATGGACAGCGCGGAGTTGAACCCCGATCCCGAGCTGCGCCGGCGGTCGAACGAGCTGATCGCCTTCCTGACGCCGATCGTCAAGGCCTTCCTGACCGATGTCGCGGTGGAGGTCGCGAGCCTCGCGGTGCAGATCCACGGCGGACACGGATTCATCCGCGAGACGGGCGTCGAGCAGCTGCTGCGCGATGCGCGGATCACGCCGATCTACGAAGGCACGAACGGTATCCAGGCGCTCGATCTGCTCGGACGCAAGGTGTTCGGCACCGGTGGCCGAAGCCAGCAGGCGATGGCCGCGCGCATCCGCGAATCGATCGGCCGGTTCGGTGCGCTACCCGGGCTCGCGGGTTTCGCGGCGGACCTCGGGCGCAGGGTCGACCGCTGGGACGAGCTGACCGTAGCGCTCAACGAGGCTGCGACCCGCGATGCGGACGAAATCGGCGCGGCCGCGGTCGACTACCTGCAGTTCTCGGGCTATCTCTGCCTGGGCTGGTGCTGGCTCGTGGCGGCGGGTGTGGCGGCGCGGCGCATCCCGGAGGCAGGCGCAGATGCGGACTTCTACCGCGCGAAGCTCGTCGCGGCGCGACACTATTTCGAGCGCCTCCTGCCACGCGCCGACGCGCACGAAGCCGCGGCGCGGGCCGGCGCCGCGGGCCTGATGGCGCTGCCCGCGGAGCACTTCGCCTTCGCATGAGCGCCGTCGCGGCCAGACCTGCGCATCGGCTGCGCGAGGCGCGCCGCGTCGTCGTCAAGGTGGGCTCGGCGCTGCTGGTCGATGCCACGACCGGGACGCTCGATCGCGCCTGGCTCGAGGCGCTGGCGGGGGACCTCGCCGAAATGCGTCGCCGAGGCCAGGAAGTCGTGGTCGTGTCCTCGGGCGCGATCGCGCTCGGCTGCGGGCCACTTGGTCTCGCCGCCGGACGCCTGCGCCTCGAGGAGAAGCAGGCGGCGGCAGCGGTCGGGCAGATCCGCCTCGCCCACGCCTGGACGGAGGTGCTGGAGCAGCAAGGGCTCACGGTGGCGCAGGTGCTGCTGACGCTCGGCGACACGGAGCAGCGCCGACGCTACCTCAACGCCCGCAGCACGCTCTTTACGCTATTGCGCCTCGGCGCAGTGCCGGTGATCAACGAGAACGACACCGTCGCAACGGCCGAGATCCGCTACGGCGACAACGACCGGTTGGCCGCGCGCGTTGCACAGATGGTGAGCGCCGACTGCCTCGTGCTGCTGTCGGACGTGGACGGTCTCTACAGTGCCGACCCTGCGCGCGACACGGCCGCGAGCTTCATCCCGGAAGTGGCGCGGATCACGCCCGAGGTCGAGGCCATGGCGGGCGGCGCCAGTTCGACCGTCGGGTCGGGCGGAATGGCGACCAAGCTGGCCGCGGGGAAGATCGCGCTGGCCGCGGGCTGTCACATGTGCGTCGCGGGCGGCCGCAATCCGCATCCGCTGCGCCGCATCGAGGACGGCGCGCGTTGCACCTGGTTCGTCGCCGAGGCATCGCCGCTCACGGTGCGCAAGCAGTGGATCGCGGGCAGCCTGCAGCCAGTGGGCGAGCTCTACGTGGACGAGGGCGCGGTTCGTGCGCTCCGCGCCGGCCGCAGCCTCCTGCCTGCCGGCGTCACGCAGGTCACCGGGCGTTTCGACCGCGGCGATCCGGTCGTGGTGCGCGGGCCGGACGGCGCGGAGATTGCGCGGGGCTTGAGCGCGTATTCGAGCGCGGATGCCGAGCGGATACGCGGGCGGCGCAGCCAGGACCTCGAGTCACTGCTCGGGTTTCGCGGGCGCGACGAGATGGTCCACCGCGACGACCTGGCGCTGAGTTGAATTAGGCTCCTTAGACCAGCTTCAGGTCGACGAGACTCCTCGCCATTGCCGACAGCAGCGTCAGGCACCGGAATGAACGTCATTCCAAGCACGCGGCGGGTCTCGGCGTTGTCCACTTCGAACGGCCTGCCGAGATCGGGCACCGATTGCCGGGCGGTGCCGTCGAAGAGTCCCACCAGCTTCACGGCCCAGTCCGGCATTATCCCGGCCGGTACGCGGCGAGCCGCGTCGCCCAGTTCCGCCTTGATCGCCCGCGCGATGTCGAACATCCACGCCGACCCGGCCGCGCAGAGATAGCGTCCGCCGCTCGGCGCGTCCGTCTCGAGCGCGAGGCGATGCATGCGCGCCACGTCACGTACGTCCACGCACGGAAACGACAGTCTCGGTGCAGCCGGGTACTTGCCGCGCATGAACATCCGGATGATCTCGGCCGAGGCGCCGATGTCCTGGTCGAGCACCGGGCCCAGCACCAATCCGGGATTGACCGAGCCGTAGTGCATGCCCGAGCCGCACGCCTTTCATGAAATCGCGCGCAGCCTGCTCCGCAAGCGTCTTTGACTTTGCATACGGCGTGACGCCGGGCGAATTTACCTGTGTCCAGTCCGCTTCGGTGTACGGTGCCGTCCGTGCATGCGGATGGCCGTACATGACGGCAACCATGGAGGACGTGTGCACCAGCCGCTCGATGCCGGCCGCCGAGGCCGCGCGCAGCACGCGCAGCGTTCCCTGCACCGCCGGGCGGATCAGCTCCTGCTCGTCCTTCGGTTGGCTGGCCGGGAAGGGCGAGGCGAGGTGCAGCACATGCGCGCAGCCGGCGAGGGCGTCGTTCCAGCCGGCGTCCGATTCGAGATCAGCCTGCGCGAACTCGAGTCTCGTGGTGTCGGCGTGTTGCGCGAGCGTGTCGCGCACCTGGGTCGAGCGCGTGAGCGAGCGCAGCGTGCCGCGGACCGGGTAGCCGGCGTTCAGCATCTCCACGGCGCAATGCTTGGCGATGAACCCGGAGATGCCGGTGATCAGAACGGTCGGCTTGCTCATGTGGGTCCCTTAAAGAGGCTTCGCTTATGCTACAGGCTCTCCGGGTGTTTACTCGATGACTGAGCGTATGAGTCCGGACATCGATGCCGTCATGGACCACATCGGCCGCGAAGCAGTCGAGGCTGCCCGCATGCTCGCCTCGGCCACCTCGGCCGTCAAGAACGAGGCGCTCGCGGCGGCGAGCAATGCATTGCGTGTGCGGCGCGCCGCCATCCTGGCGGCGAATGCCGCCGATCTTGGCGATGCCCGTGCCGCATCGCTCAGCACGGCGATGCTCGATCGGCTCGCGCTCGACGACGCGCGCATCGAGGCCATGGCCCGCGGCCTCGAGGAGATCGCCGCGCTGCCGGATCCGGTCGGCACGGTGGCCGCCGAGTGGCGACGTCCCAACGGACTCGCGATTCAGCGGGTGCGCGTGCCGCTCGGGGTCATCGGCATCGTCTACGAGAGCCGGCCGAACGTCACCGCGGATGCGGGCGCGCTCTGTCTCAAGTCGGGCAACGCCGCGATCCTGCGCGGCGGGAGCGAGAGCTTCCGCTCCTCGGCGGCGATCCACGAGTGCCTGGTCGCGGGCCTCGCGGCCGCCGGCCTGCCCGCAGCTGCCGTGCAGCTCGTACCCACGACCGACCGCGCCGCGGTCGGCCTGATGCTCACGGGTCTCGACGGACGGATCGACGTTCTCGTGCCGCGTGGCGGCCGGAGCCTGGTCGAGCGCGTGCGTCGCGAGGCGCGCGTGCCCGTCATCGGGCACCTCGAGGGCAACTGCCATGTCTATGTCGACCGCGCCGCCGACCTCGCGATGGCGCGGACCATCGTGCGCAACTCGAAGCTGCGCCGCACCGGTGTGTGCGGCGCGGCCGAGACGCTGCTGGTGGATGCGGCTTGCGCCGCCACGCACCTGGCGCCGATCGTGCGGGACCTGCTGGACGCGGGCTGCGAGGTCCGTGGCGACGCGAAGGTGCGGGCGGTGGATCCCCGGGTGCGACCGGCCACCGAGGAGGACTGGCGCACCGAGTATCTCGATGCCGTGATCGCCGCGCGGGTCGTCGACGGCGTCGACGCCGCGATCGAGCACATCGCCCGTTACGGCTCGGCACACACCGAGGCTATCGTCACGGCCGACGCGGCAGCGGCGGAGCGCTTCCTGTCGAAGGTGGACAGTGCGATCGTGCTGCACAACGCCTCGACGCAGTTCGCGGACGGCGGCGAGTTCGGTATGGGCGCGGAGATCGGCATTTCCACGGACCGCTTCCACGCGCGTGGACCGGTGGGCGTCGAGCAGCTGACCAGCTACAAGTACGTGGTGCGTGGCTCCGGCCAGGTCAGGCCCTGAAGCTGGGACATTCTCCATTTCCAGCCGACCTTCGCCGAAAGGCTGTTTTGGAAATGGAGAATGTCCCCAGTTCCCGAGGACGAGCAGGCGATCAGCCGACCGTTGCGTGAGCGTGTTCCGGCGCCGTCGCGTCGAGTGCGCAGCGCTCGCAGTTGACCCAGCCGCTGTCGCCCTCCGGGTAGTGCTCCTTCTTCCAGATCGGCACGCGGTGCTTGACCTCGTCGATGATGTAGCGGCATGCGGCAAAGGCCTCGTCGCGATGTGCGGCGCTGACGCCGACCCAGACCGCGAGCTCACCGATCTCGAGCGCGCCGACGCGATGCACGCAGGCAGCCTTGCGCACGCCGAACCGGTCCAGGGCCTCGGCGACGATGCGTCCGCCTTCCTTGATGGCGAGCGCCTCGTAGGCTTCGTACTCGAGCCGCACCACGCGGCGGCCCTCGTTGTGATCGCGCACCCAGCCTTCGAAGCTCGCGTAGCCACCGCAGGCCGGGTCGGCGAGCGTCCTGCGCTGGTCGTCGGGCGAGAAGGGCTCGGCGCTGAGGGAGAACGCGCGCATCAGCCACCCGCCACCGGCGGAACGAACACCACCCGGTCGCCCGAGGCGAGCGCCTGCTGCCAGTCGGCGAATTCCTCGTTGATGGCCACGCGCATCGCATCGCGCGTCAGCCGCAGTCCGTGGCGCGCCGCCAACTCGTCGAACAGCTCCGCCGCGGTCGCTGCGCGCGTGTCGACCTGCTCCATGCGCCGTCCGGCCTGGTCGCGCAGGATCGCGTAGTAGTGGACCTCGATCGACTTCATGTGCCAGATCCAGCCCTGATCATTTGTCGGGCTGCCGCGAATTCCTCGGGGGTGTTGATGTTGCCGAGTGCCGCAACCGGCTGCGTAAGCAGCGGCACGCCGCTTGCGATGACGAGCTTGCGCGGGCAGTGCCGCCCAGCCGCGATCGCCGCCTGCACCATTGGCGCGGACTCCGGCTCGAAGACGGCGCACAGCGGCTCCGGCAGGCCGTCACTGGTGCTGCGGTAGGCGCTGATCGGCCGCCCGCCCTGACGCGCGCGGACGAGCCTCGCGAGCACGGCGTCGTCGACGAAGGGCAGGTCGCAGGCCAGCACAAGCCACGCTGCCGCGGGATACGCGGCCTGCGCGGCAGCGATCCCGGCGATCGGGCCGATCCCCTCGTGACCATCCACGATCTGCGGGAAGCCGGCGCGCACGCTGTCGTCGCGCTGGTCGGCGCGGACCGACACGAACACGCGCTCGCAATGCCGCTCGAGCAACTCGAACGCCCACGCGAGCTGCGGCCGGCCGTGAAACTCGAGCGCCGCCTTGTCGCGCTGCATGCGCGTGCTCGATCCGCCGGCGAGCACCAGTCCATGCAGCGGGGCAAGCGAGGTTTCCGTCGTCATGTCGGCCGCGCCGTGCGAAGGAAGGGATCGGTCATGGGGCGGGCGCGGCCTGCCGGCGGTCGACGACGTCATGCTTGCCGCCATGCTTCTCGAGCAGCCGCGTCTCGGCGATCACGATGTCGTGCGACAGCGACTTGCACATGTCGTAGACGGTCAGTGCGGCCACGGACGCGCCGGTCATCGCCTCCATCTCCACGCCCGTGCGATGGTTGACCGCCGTCGTGCAGCGGATCACCGCCTCGTCACCGGTGCCCATGTCGATACCGATCCGGCAGTCCTCGAGCCCGAGCGGGTGGCAGAACGGGATCAGCTCGTGCGTGCGCTTCGCCGCCATGACACCCGCGACGATCGCGGTCTGGAACACGGGCCCCTTGGCGGTCGCGAATCCACCCGCGCGCAGCGCATCGGCGACCTCGGGCGGAAACCGTACCCGCGCCTCGGCGACGGCCGTGCGGCGCGTGACCGGCTTGCCGCTCACGTCGACCATCGTCGGCTGCGATCGTTCGTCGATATGGCTCAGCATCGTGCTCACCCGCCGATGTAGTGCATTTCGATCTTGTGCAATGCGCGGCCCCGGTCGCCGAGCGCCGCTCGCTGCTCGCTGTAACGATCCGTGCGCCGCATCCACACCGAACGGAGGAGCGCCAGGATCTCGTCGTCGGATGCGCCGCCGCGCAGCAGACCGCGCAGGTCGGTGCCGACGGTGGCGAAGAGGCAGGTGTAGAGCATGCCCTCCGAGGACAGCCGCGCGCGGCTGCAGGCGCCGCAGAAGGGCGCCGTGATCGAGGAGATGAAGCCGATCTCGCCGGCGCCGTCGTCATAGGCGTAGCGCTCCGCCACCTCGCCGCTGTACTGCCCCGGAAGCGCCGTGAGCGGCCAGCGCTCGCGGATGCGCTCGAGAAGCTCGGCCGAGGGCACGACCTGCTCGCGATGCCAGTCGTTGCGGTTGCCGACGTCCATGTATTCGATCAGCCGGACGATCACGGGCGTGCCGCGGAAGCGCTCGAGCAGCGCGGGCACCGTGTGGTCGTTGACGCCGCGCTGCACGACCGCGTTGACCTTGACCGGAGTGAGCCCCGCCTCGAGCGCCGCCTCGATACCGTCGAGCACCCTCGCGACGCCACCGAACCCCCCGCTCATCGCGACGAAGATGTCCTCGTCCAGCGTGTCCAGGCTCACGGTCGCGCGCTTGAGCCCGTTCGCCTTGAGCCTGGCCGCATGCTGGGCGAGCAGGATGCCGTTCGTGGTGAGGGCAAGGTCGTCCACGCCAGCGATGGCGGAGAGCTCGCCCACGAGGTCGGCGAGGCCGGTACGCAGCAAGGGCTCGCCGCCCGTGAGCCGCAGCTTCGACACGCCGAGCGCGGCGGCGAGCCGCGCGATGCGCGTGATCTCCTCGAACGACAGCCGCTCCGCCGACTTCAGGAACTGGTATTGGTCGTGGTAGGTCTCGCGCGGCATGCAGTAGGGGCAGCGGAAATTGCACCGGTCCATGACCGATATCCGCAGGTCGTGCATCGGCCGGCCGAGGCGGTCGCGCGGCCGCGTTCGTCCGGGCCAGGGGAGGACTTCGGAATCGGCCGAATGATTGGTCATGGACTACCAGCGGTAGAGCGGGGCGACATGCCCCATAGGATAGACCGCGGGTCCCGGGGGCAGCTCGACGAACCCGTGGGCGCCGACGAGCGAGACGAAATCGCCCGAGCCGCGGGTCGGGCACGGCATGGCGACGGTGCCGGAGGTCGCGTCAGCCTCCAGGCGGACCGGCAGAAAGAAGGTCAGTGGCGGGCGGACCTGGAATTCGGCTCCGAGCCGAATTTTCTCGGGATCAGAAGGGCTTGCGCCGCAGGCGGTGAGCAGGCCCGGAACGACGTAGCGCAGCAGGCACACCAGCGCCGAGACCGGGTTCCCCGGCAGGCCATAGACGACCCGGCCCCGGGGCGAGACGCCGAACCACAACGGCTTGCCCGGACGCTGCGCGACCCGGTGAAGGACCTCCTCCACGCCGAGCTCCCGCAGCACGGCGGGCACGTGGTCATAGCGGCCCATCGACACTCCGCCGGTCAGCACCAGCACGTCGTGCGTATCGAGATGCCCTGCCAGCCGTTCGCGCATGATCTCGGGCCGGTCGGGCAGGTGGTCCTCCGCGGTACGTGAAAAACCGCGCGCGGCCAGCCCCGCGCGGAGCGCGTGCGCATTGGAGCGGCGCACCTGCCAGGGCTCAATTGCGCTCCCGGGCTCGACGAGCTCATCGCCGGTGGTGATGATCACGATGCGCGGCTCGGCGTGCACCCGCGCGTGCGAGAGGCCGGCCGAGGCGAGCACGGCGAGCTCGGGCGCGCCCAGCCGCGTGCCCGCACCGAGCAGGCGCTCGCCGGCGCGACAGTCGAGCCCCCGGGTGTGCACGTTCATACCCGGTTCGATCTCGAGACCATCCGGCAGTTCAGCCCAGCCGTCGGCGATCCTGATCCGTTCCACCGGCACGACGCAGTCGCAACCGGTGGGCAGGATGGCGCCGGTCATGGCCTCGAGACAGGTGTCGCCGGCCGGAAGCACCTGCGGCGGACGACCGGCCGCCTGGGTCCCGGCGATGCGCAGGCGCCTCGCGCCGCTGCGGTAGCTGCTGCTCGCCAGCGCGACGCCGTCCATGGTCACGCGGTCGAAGGGCGGCTGGTCGCGCTCGGCGTGTACTTCCTGCGCGAGCACGGCGCCGGTGAGCGCGGCCAGGGGACGCGATTCGGTGGGCAGGGACGGCAGGCGGGCCGCGATCCGTGCGGCTGCTTCGGCGGGTGTCGGCAGTAAGTCGCCCGTACTCATCCCGTGCACCATAGAAGCCGGGCGGCCTGCGCGCGGTCCGCGATAGCGGGCCTGCCCGGCTACTCCTTGTCGCGGGCCTTGTACTCCGTGATCTCTTCCTTCCAGCGATCCGCCACCGCCTGCAGCTCGTCGAGCGCGGCGTTGTGCTTCTTGGCGTGGATCTCCTCGAGCGCCAGCTTCTTCTGTGCGTAACGCTTCGTCGGCCGTGTCGAGCTGCGCGATCGAGGCGGTCTTTTCCTTCTCCAGGCAGGGCAGGTACGTTTCCTGGACGGCCTTGGCGTAGTCCTTCACGGTGGTCATACCGGTCGTCATGTCAGCCTTCGGCGCGGTGGCGCCATCCGGGAACGACTGCGGTGCCTGCGGGTAGGTGCAGGTCCCCTGCGCCTGGGCGAGGGCGGACACGACCAGCAACACGGGACCGATGGCAACGAGAGACGCGGGCTTCATGTCGGGATCCTCGAATCGGACGTGGAACGGGCCGGCAACCGGCCCGCGGGCAGGAATATAGCAGAGCGCGCCACAACCGGCCGAGCCGTGACCATCGGCCGGCTGCCGACCGCTCAGCCTGGAGGTCCGTTGGCCCGGGCGTCCGGCACACTGGCGGCGCCGCGACCGCGACCGGCGCCGCGTCGGGAGCAGCAACGCGGTCTGGACCCTGGTTCTTGATGCATATGCAGGCAGTATCCGGATTGCTTCCTGAATGCGGCCGTGATTTCGCCCCGTGCACGCAGCGACCGACGCCGGGACTCGTGCCGCCGCGGCAGTTTGTGGGTTGCCTTGCTGCTCGCTGCAGGATGCGCTCAACCGGAGCGACCGGTTGCGTCGCAAGCGGATGCAGCGACCGCGACGTCCCAGGAGGTTGGGATCCTCGTGTTCGGCGACCACGGCTACGATCTCGACTACCTGGAGGCGGAGGACTACGAGCCACTCCGCAACCGCGAGCAGTTCATCGCCGCGGAGCGTGCCGACTGGCTCGACGACAAGCGGCCGCCGTCGGAGTTTCGCCCACCCGCGATGACGCAGTACCGCAACGGATCCTGGGTCGCGGCGAGCGGCATGATGCCGGTCGCAGCCGCGATGCACGCCTTCTGTCTCGAGCGGCGCTGCGATTTCGCAGCCATGCTCGGCGATAACATCTACCCGAACGGCGCGACCATTGGCGCCGACGGCCTCGACGATTCGACGCGGTTCGAGGCGCTCTTCCGCAGGCCGTTCGGACGATTGGCCGAGCTGGCGCCGGAGTTTCGCATCTATGCCGCGTTGGGGAACCACGACTGGAAGACCTCGCGCGCGGGCGCCTTGGCCCAGGTTGCCTATTTGTCGACTACCGTGCCCTTCTACATGGATGGCGTCGCCTACCGCGTGCAGCCGCCGGCCGCGCAGGGCGAGGTAGAGCTCTTCGTCATCGACACGACGGTGATGCTGGCGGGACAGACGGTTTACGAGGACTCGCTCGCGGACGACGCGAGAGAGCTCAGGCCCAGCCGGCGCGAGGACCCCGATCCCTGGGTCGCGCCCCGCACCCGCACGGAGCGGGACATGGCCGCATGGCTCGAGCGCTCGCTCGCCGAATCGGATGCGCGAAGGAAGATCGTGATCGGGCATCACCCGCTCTGGTCCTCGGCGGGCAGCAAGTACGAGCAGGCGCGCGTGCTGCGCCGCCTGATTCTGCCGGCGTTGTGTCGCCATGCGGATGTCTACCTCGCCGGTCACGACCACACGCTTGAACTGCACTACGACGATTGCAGCCGGGCGTTGCCCGGTGCGGCGGTCCAGCCGCTGCCCGCCGTCGTGTCCGGCGCGGCGTCGAAGCAGGGTGCGCTGAATACGGCGTTCATGCGTCACCAGCTCGCACGCTATCCGCAGCTCAGCACGGCCTGGGCGCGGGGGCTGGTATGGGGTTTCGCGCACCTGACGCTCTCGGGCGAGGAGGCTACCCTGCGTTTCATCGAGACGCCGGATGACGCCTCCGGCGCGGTCCAGCCGATACACACGGCGCGGTTCACGCGCCGCAGCCACAGGAATCAGGACGGGGACTGAAAATCGCACGGTCACGGGCGACGCGCCAGGCGCGGCAGTTGCACGTTCGCGGCCCGTCGGACGTATCGTATGCAGGTGGCCGACTGCAACCGCGGGCGGCTGACAGGAGGGGATCATGAGTACCTCGATTCGAAGCGCCGTGCAGGCCGCGGCCCCACGCACGGACGTGCCGGCCGCCTTGTCGCTCGGGCATTTCATCGATGGACGCGTTGCGGCCGAGGGGTCGGCTCGATACGGCAAGGTGTATGACCCCGCGACCGGCCAGGTCCGCGCGCAGCTCGCCCTCGCGAGCGCCGCCGAAACGTCAGCCGCGATCGCTTCTGCGCGGCGTGCGCTACCGGCGTGGGCGGCCGTGCCGCCCCTGCAGCGCGCCCGCGTGCTGTTCCGTTTCAAGTCGCTCATCGAGACGCACCTCGATGAGCTCGCGCGGCTCATCACGCTCGAGCACGGCAAGGTACTGTCCGATGCACGCGGCGAGGTCATCCGCGGGCTCGAGGTCGTCGAGTTCGCATGCGGCATCCCGCATCTGCTGCGCGGCGATTTCACCGAGAGCGTCGGCGCGGGCATCGACAGCTGGTCGATGCGCCAGCCGGTCGGCGTCTGTGCAGGCATCACGCCGTTCAACTTCCCGGCCATGGTGCCGATGTGGATGTTTCCCGTCGCGATCGCCTGCGGAAACACGTTCGTCCTGAAGCCATCCGAGAAGGACCCGAGCTGCCCGTTGCGGCTGGCTTCGCTGCTCAAGGAGGCGGGGCTTCCGGACGGCGTCCTGAACGTGATCAACGGCGACCGCGAGGCGGTCGACACGCTGCTTACGCATCCGGACGTCGCGGCGGTCAGCTTCGTCGGCTCCACGCCGGTCGCCGAGCACGTCTATCGGACGGCGTCCGCGCATGGCAAGCGCGTGCAGGCGCTCGGCGGCGCGAAGAACCACATGGTCGTGATGCCGGATGCGGACACCGAGGTCGTCTCGAAGGCGCTGCTCGGCGCCGCATACGGCTCGGCGGGCGAGCGCTGCATGGCGATTTCCGTCGCGGTGGCGATCGGTGATGCGGGCGACCGGCTCGTCGCGCGTCTCACGGACCTGATCGGTCGGCTCAAGGTCGGAGCCGGCACCGACGACGGTGTCGAGATGGGGCCGCTGGTCACGCGCGAGCACCTCGAGCGCGTGCGCAGTTACGTCGACCTGGGCGTCGAAGAGGGTGCAGAGCTCGTCGTCGACGGACGCTCCCTCACGGTCCCGGGCCACGAATCGGGCCATTTCCTGGGACCCTGCCTGTTCGATCGGGTCGCGCCCACGATGCGTATCTGCAAGGAGGAGATTTTCGGGCCGGTGCTGTGCGTCGTGCGCGTGCCGGACCTTGCGGCTGCGCTCTCGCTCGTCAACGAGCACGAATTCGGCAACGGCACATCGATCTTCACGGCGAGCGGCGAGGCTGCGCGGGCCTTCGCACACGGCGTGCAGGCCGGGATGGTCGGCATCAACGTGCCGATCCCGGTACCGATGGCCTTCCATTCCTTCGGCGGGTGGAAGCGTTCGCTGTTCGGGCCGTTGCACGTGCACGGGCCGGACGGCGTGCGCTTCTACACGAGGCTCAAGACCGTCACCTCCCGCTGGCCGACGAGCGGACACGAGGCTCCGCAGTTCGTCATGCCCACCATGAAGTAACGCCGCAGCACGCATGACGATCTGGATCGGCACGCGCAAGGGGGCGTTCGCGCTGCGCGCGGATGCGAGGCGACGAACCTGGAAGCTCGCCGGCCCTCAGTTCCTCGGGCACGTCATTCACCACGTCGTCCAGGACCCGCGCGAGCCGAAGGTGCTGTTGATGGCGACCCGGACGGGGCATCTCGGACCGACGGTCTTCCGGTCGAGCGACCGTGGCCGAAGCTGGAGCGAAGCGAAGCAGCCGCCGGCGTTTCGCAAGGCGACTGACGGCGAGCAGGCTCGCGCCGTGGATGCGGTCTTCTGGCTTACACCGGGCCATGCGTCGGAATCGGGCAGCTGGTACGCCGGCAGCTCGCCCGCGGGACTGTTCCATTCGGCGGACGGTGGCGAGACCTGGGAACCCGTGGCCGGATTCAACGATCACCCGATGCGGCCGCAGTGGGCGCCCGGCACCGGCACGCCGGGTGGCGAGCTGCTGCACTCGGTGCTGGTCGATCCCCGCGACCCGAAGCATCTGTACCTCGGGGTCTCGATCGGCGGCGTGTTCGAATCCGCCGACGGCGGGCGCAACTGGGCGCCGCTCAACGAGGGCTGCGCCGCGGATTTCCTGCCGGATCCGAACGTGGCCTTTGGCCACGACCCGCACAGCATCGTGATGCATCCGGCGCAGCCGGACCGGCTGTACCAGCAGAATCACTGCGGTATCTATCGCCTCGATCGCCCGCAACGACGCTGGTCCCGCATCGGCGAGGCGATGCCGAGGAAGATCGGCGACATCGGCTTCCCGATCGTGCTCGATCCGTCGGATCCGGACACGGCCTGGGTGTTCCCGATGGACGGCACGACGGTCTGGCCGCGCACCTCGGTCGGCGGCAAGCCGGCGGCGTATGTCACCCGCGACGCCGGCCGAAGCTGGCGCCGGCAGGACCGCGGGCTCCCGCGCTCGCAAGGCTGGTTCACGGTTTACCGGCAGGCCATGTGCGCCGATGCCGAGCGGCGCCTCGGGCTCTATTTCGGCACGACCGGCGGCGACCTCTGGGCCAGCACGAATGCCGGCGAGTCGTGGCGCTGCGTCGCCCGGCACCTGCCGCAGATCCTGTCGGTCACTCACGCCAACTGAGGTCGCGCGGTTGCCATGAACTGCACCGTCCGTATCGCGAGCCCGATCCTCGCGTTCAGTCCATCGCGCTACGGCGCGAGGTGAGAGTTGCCTGAGACAATCCTGCGAAATGCTGTAGTCACCACAATGACTTGCTTCCAGATCAGAAGCATTTGCCGGCAATGCGCAAAGAATCAGTGCGCCGTGTTTGGCCGGATAATCAAGAGTTAGAACCGTTCATCATGGCACGTCTCGGCATCAAGGACGCCTTTGCACGGTACGGCGCAAGTCTGCACAACGTCCAATGGTCGGTCTCGCGTGGGCGGCCGATGGCTCTTTGGTCGTAAGCCTGTGGGACCACATTATCGCAAGGGCTTGCCGGGAACCTTAGAGTTCGCAGATTCCGTCAACCGGTGGCAGGGTCCTGGAAACACGGAGTTCCGAGAGAACATCGCGAAGGCCTTCGCAGCAGGTTCCGACGTCAGACTCGTGATCGTGCGCACGGACGAGCCAGAAGAGTCGAAGCTGGTGAGGATTTGAGTAAGTTAAAGAAGAATTACTCTGTCAGAAACGATGTCATCGGAAAAGTCGTGGAGTGGGACGGGGACTATTACGTCGTGCGATTTACGAAGAAGTAGCTGTGTCCATAGCAATCGGGCTCAGCCGGCGAAGAGCCAGGACGGACCAAAGAACATCGCGGGTTGGCGTGTCAGTGCGCTGAGCTGCTGAAGGGCTGTGCGGCGAAATTCGCCGCCGCCCTATTGCTGCACGGGTGCTGTTACTTTCGCGAGAAACTCTCTTGCGATCGTAACTTCAGGGCGATCAGGGTCAGCGTCTTTCCAGCCCGTTAGAAATTCCTCATACCTTTGACTGGCCGTCACGTTGTCGCCTCTGGCCTGCGCTGCTCGAGCTATTCCGTAGATGGCTTTCGGGCGTCCCGGAGTGCGTTTCAGCGTCTGAAGAAATTGCTCTGTGGCTTCAGCTGGTCGATTCAGCTCCATGAGCAGCGTACCGAAGAGTTCATGAGCTGGAATAATCGGATACGGCGGCTGGGAGAGGCTGTCGATCGCATCTTCAATGGCGACGGCTTCTTTCATCTTCGCCACTGCCTCATCGACGTTCCCCGAGACTTTGGCCGCGAAGGCTTCTGCCTCTCTCGCTTGCATCGTGATGATCTGTTGAGCGAACGGATGTTGCCCGGGCTCTTGCGCGATCACAGCGAGCTTGCCTGCGGCAACCCTGGCTCCGGCGGCGTCCTTGCGAGCGGCCGCAGCCATCGTTTCCAGTTGCAATTTCACTGCGACGAAATCCCGTGAAGACACCAGCAGCGGAATCGTTGCAGCACTGTCCCAATCCCCGGCTTCGACGACGTAGCGTGTCAGCATGTCGAAGTACCCATAGACGACGCGGTCGGGTAGGGCATAGATCGTGCGCCCGCGCACGTGCCGCGATTGCAGCTCTGGGGTGTCCGCCGCCGTCCTCTTATCGGGTAAGGCGTCTAATTGCGCCGCAACGATGTCAAGCGTCCGCCGGGCGTCTCGAAAGCGGCCTAGCTGAAGGTAGGCGTATTGCAAATAGTTGAGTGCATGAAAGTCGCGCGAGGCACCGGATTCTCCGGCACGCTTTGCGTCGGATTCAGAGGTTCGCCAGGCGTTGTCGTTCGTGGCCGCGGACTCATCCCAATATCCCAGGCGAGTAAAGATGTGTGAAGGCATGTGCAATGCGTGCGGGACTGCGGCAGCGGTTTTGGCGTAACGACGTGCCACCGTGAGCGCCTGCTCGGCATGCACCGGATCGTCGTAGGCATGGATCAGATAGTGCAGCACACCGGGATGGTCCGGGTCGTGAGCGTAGACCTCCTCGAAGAGCTTGGCCGCTTGCACCTGGCTTTCAAACCCCTTGGTACCTTCTCTGATCGTGCCGAGGATGGACAGGCCGTAGAAAAGCTTGGTCTCGTCGTCCGGAAAGCGAGCGAAGGTGGTGGCCATGGCATCGCGGTAGCCTGCATCGCGAGCGGCTTTCGGCCCCGCACCCGCATCCTTGTACAGCGCTGCCACAGCGTCCAGGTAGAGCTTCTCGCGCGCAGACATCTTCTTCGTTGCGAGTCCCTCCTGTACCAAGCCCCAGCTGCAGTCTGGTCGGCGGCCGAAGGCGCGTCCCAGAAGGGATGGTTGTACGTCATGGCCGCGCCCCAGTAGGCCATCGCACACGCCGGATTGTCGTTTGAGACTTCGCGGAAGACCTCCAGCGCGCGCGCGTACCAGAAGTTGTGCAACAGGGCTAACGCACGGTCGAACTTTGCGCCTACCGCCGGAGCGCACGAAGTGTCCATATGCACGTGGCCCAAACCCTCTTCAGACCCCGCATGAGAGTGCGCGTGTTCTTCCGCCTCTTGTGCAACACCGGGAGCGGAGAGGAAGAACACAATGGGCAAGCATGTAGCAAAGGAGGCGAGGAATCTCATGGGAAGCTCCTTTGGAAGTGGGCATGAGGGAGCCGAGCTTCTCCAGCGCGATGCGCATTGTACGCTTGACGAAAGCAAGGACGCGGGCATCTCCGCAGGACCTGCTGAGCGCTGCCCGCCGCAGGGAGTTCGACGTCATCGTGGCGGAGGACTCCTCCCGCATCTGGCGCAACATGACGGAGCAAGCCCCACGGCTCGCCGAGTTGGCGGACTTGAGCATGCCGGTGGTCACGTTGGACCTCGACACGCGGTCCCGGAGCCCGGCGCGGAGCGGAGGTGATCGACCTGCTGCCGGGAGCGATCCCGGTCTAACGGCGCATGATGCGGGACTTGCCCGGGCTGATCGCGGGGGACCCGGACCGGGCGCGCGAGCAACTGCGCCGCTACTTCCCCCGGATCGTGCTGAAGCCGACGCGGGACGAGGGTATCGTGGCAATCCTGAACCTCACGGCGGAGCAGCTACTGGAGATGACGGACTGTACGGTGAGAATTGGGAGCCCGCTGCGCTCCTACACAAACGGTGCGGCCAGCGTGGATGCAGCGGGCGGCACGGTGGCCGAAGTGCTCGCGGATCTCGAGCGGCGTTACCCGGGGATGCGATTCCGCATGATCGACGAGCAGGACCGAATCCGTCGCCACGTGCGCGTGTTCGTCAACACGCGCGAGGCAAAGTCCCTGGCGGATCGAGTCGGTGCGGGCGACGAGCTGCACCTGATCTGCGCCCTGAGCGGAGGTTGAGGCATGGCGCTGTCGACCGACGAGAAGACACGTTACGCACGCCACCTCGCGCTGCCGGAGATCGGCGTCGCGGGGCAGGAGAGACTGAAGGCCGCGCGCGTGCTCGTGATCGGCGCGGGAGGGCTCGGCTCGCCATCGGCGCTCTATCTCGCGGCGGCCGGTGTCGGGACGCTGGGTATCGTCGATTGCGATCGCGTCGAGCTGTCGAACCTGCAGCGCCAGGTGCTGTTCGACAGCGCTGCACTCACAAGGCCGAAGGCGGAAGCGGCACGTGAGCGACTCGAGGCGCTGAATCCGACCATCGAGGTCATTGCGCACGAGGTCGAGCTGCGCGCCGCCAACGTTCGGGATGTGCTCGGCGCATACGACGTCGTGCTCGACGGCACCGACCGGCTCGCAACGCGCTACCTCGTCAACGACGCCTGCGTGCTCCTCGGCAAGCCGCTCGTCACGGCCGCGATCCACCGTTTTGAAGGGCAGGCGATGACCTACGTGCCGGGCCGCGGCCCGTGCTACCGCTGCCTCTTCGCGGAGACACCGGCCGCTGTCGTGCCGAATTGCGCCGAGGCCGGCGTGCTCGGAGTTCTTCCCGGCGTGCTCGGCGCGATCCAGGCCACCGAGGCGATCAAGCTCGTCGTGGGACGCGGGGAGCCGCTCGTCGGCCGGCTGCTGACCTACGACGCGCTCGAGCTTCGATTCCAGGAGTTCCGCTTTGCGCGCCGCGTTGATTGCGCGGTCTGCGGCGAGCGGCCGACCATCACTGAGCTGCGTGACGCTCCGGAGGCGTGTATGCCCGAAGTGCTCCAATCCCTGCGTCGAATGGGGCCGCGCGAGTTGCAGATGCTGCTCGCGGATCCCCAGGTCCAGGGCACGCTGATGCTGGTCGACGTACGTGAGCCGCGCGAGTTCGCGGCCGGACACCTGCCGGGAGCGGTCAACATGCCGATGAGCGAGCTCGACCGGCGTCTCGCGGAGCTGCCCGCCGGCTCGACGGCCGTGTTCATGTGCCGCAGCGGCGGCAGAAGTCTGAGAGCGTGCGGCCAGGTGCTGCGCGCGGGCGCTGTAACTCCCGTGCAGCTCGAGGGCGGGCTTCTCGCCTGGGCCGCTGAGGTCGACCCCGGGCTCGAAGTCGCTCCCTCGGGATAGTCAGCGCGCGCGAGCGCTTGCGCACGGCAGCGGAACCGGCGTACGGTCATTCCGGAACCGGCGGAGCTTGCGATGGACATCGAGAAAGCCATGAAGAATCCCGGCGCGACATTCGGTACGCCGGAAACGGTCATCGCATCGACCGATCTGACGACAGAACAGAAGCGCGCGATCCTGCTCCAATGGCAGGACCAGCTCGAGCAGTTCCAGCACGCGGACGAGGAGAACATGCCCGCGCCCGGCGGGCAGACCGACGTGACGGCGGATTGCCTGCGGCGGGTGACGACTCTGCTCTCCGAGCTCGGATCGCGAACCTGACTCGCTTCGCCTAGATCGACCTCAGGAACGCGACCAGGTCATTCTTCTCAGCCTGCGACAGGCCGAGACCGAAGTGCGCATCGTAGTGTGCGACCACCTCTTCGAGCGTGGCGAAGCGACCGTCGTGGTAGAAGCCTCCCCTGGCATGTGACCAGAGACCTTTCAACGGTGCAGTCCGGTAACGCCCGTCCGGTGATCGATCGGCCTGGAAGCTGTCGATGCCAATCTCCCCGGGTGTGTGCAGGTTCCAGCCTGGCTCGGTGTAGAGCGGCGGCACGTGGCAGCGGGCGCAGTCCGCCTTCCCCGAGAACAGTGTCTTGCCGCGCCGCGCCGCCGAAACATCGAAACTGCGCTGGGGCGGCGGCGGGGCCGGCAGGTTCAGCTGATACAGGTGCAACGGCGCGAGCTTCGCCGTGACGAGGTCGGGATCGTGCCGCCGGTCACCCGCGCCTGTGAGCGCGGCGATCGGGAATTTTGCGGCATCGTTGAGCCGCGGGTCGTAGAACGTCCCCTGGCCCTGCATCTCGAGATTGGCGACCAGCCCGTTCCAGTGCGGGACCGATCCCCAGCCGGTCCAGGTGTGCAGGTTGATGCCCGCGAGGCCAAAGGCGGGCGGTATCAGCGTCGCGGAAGGCTTGCGATCGGGGCGGCTGGCCTTGCCGTCGAGGAGCAGCGAGGCATCGAACTTGCCCGGGCCCCAGCCGCGCAGCACGCCGCGGACATCGTCTGCGTCGATCCCCGGGTGCACCAGGCCGAGCAGGTCGACGAGCGGCTGCACATTCGGAGAGAGCGCGATGATCGCGCCGACGTCGAGATCGCGCGCCGCCCATCCGTCCAGGCGGCGGCCGATGCCGGGAGCCAGGGAATCGTCCACGTCCGAATGGCACAGGGCGCAGGTGATGCCGACCGATCGCAGCCGCTGGCCGGTGTCATCGAAGAAGCCGCGCACGCCCACCACCGCGTTCAGTTTCAGCAGCGCGACCGTGGTCGCAGGGTTCGTGAGGTCGACGCGGCCCTTGCGAAGATCCGCGCGCAGATTGCCGGGCAGCGCGTTCACGTCGACCTTGAGTCCGACCGCGAGCGCCGTCTCGGGGCTTACGCCCGGGCCGACGCCGCCGTTGTTGCGTCCTGCGATGGCTTCATGCAGACGCAGCGTATCGCCCCAGAAGGCTTCGTTGCCGAACGTGTCGTGGCGGAAGATTCTCCTGCCGTCGGTCAGCGCGCGTTGCGCACCCGTTTCGATCCGCGTGTCGAGAATCCTGTCCGCCGTCGCCATGTTGCGATCGTCCTGCGACTCGGCGGTTCCGGCGTGGATCGCTGCCGCAGCCACCAGCGCCAGGGCGGCCGAGCATGCGAGCACGTTGGATGTCTTCATCGTCGCCTCCTGCGTCTGCTCCTGCCTCGACTCCGCGGCTGCAGGCCCGGGCCACACCCAGGCCCGGGCCTCGACGGCTCAGCGGAACTTCTCGGGGAATTGCTTCGCGATGCCGCCGGCCAGCGCGTCGGCAATCACGTACATGTGGTCCTTCATCGGG
>CAWIDH010000008.1:0-186991 GCA_963834855.1 uncultured Gammaproteobacteria bacterium
AGCCTACGCAGAGGGCCGCCTGTCGAGGCCGGTTGCACTTGCCGGCATTTCGTACTTCCTGACGATGCGGCCACCGACCAACCGTTCAGTAATCAGCGAGCTCGAAGGCAGCGAATACCTGCATCTCTTCTACCCGATCGAGCGCGATTGGTCGGGGCTGGTTGACACCGACCTCGTCGACAGGGACGCCAATCGAAAGTTCATCGAGGATTTGGCGGCGTGGCAATCTGCCGCGAACTTCAATTACGGCATCGTCGAGTACCACAACTCGGCCATGTACGCGGCCGTCGACTTGAGCGACTTCCCTCACTTTGCCGCCAATTTTGCGAAACTGACACCGAACCGGGGCGCCCTGTACGCCTA
The DNA here is from genome assembly GCA_963834855.1 of uncultured Gammaproteobacteria bacterium. Lineage (GTDB taxonomy): Bacteria > Pseudomonadota > Gammaproteobacteria > Steroidobacterales > Steroidobacteraceae > DATJKD01. Next base: position 364 of record CAWIDH010000008.1, read on the forward strand.
CGTACATCCCCTTTTGAAGAACCCAGGGACGCGACGGCTGACGAACCGTCTGCTTTCAAGACTCGCTTGGATGGAGGCCGGCGCTGACAGCTCCGAAAGTGCACTGCGAGATTCAGGTGAGAAGCTGATCCAGGAATACTTCGCGCGCAGGTACGGTGCGCACGCGACGGAGTGGCGCGCAATTCACGAGCTGATGTCCCAGTCCGTGGAGAACGCCCAGCAGATGTTCGGCATAAACTCGCTCTATTGGCTCTTGTTCCAGGAGCTGCTTTGGGTCGAACCTCCGTACACGCGGACCGAGGCTGCCGCGTACGTTGCGCGTTTCCGGGCCGGTGGCGTGCAGGAGCTGCCTGGAGCGTTCTCCAACCTGCAGTCCGTTCGCGCAACGTTCCGCGGGCTGGACGAGTCGCTTCGACTTCAAGAGCAAGCGGCGGAACGATGGGAAAAGCTGCTGGAGGCCTCGGTCGCTGCCGACGTGCGCCGGCGCATGGAGAGTGACGTTGCATGGTTCGCCTCGACCGCCAGCCGCTATCGCCTGATGGCCGCGACGAGTGACTATGCGTGGGCCCTGCAGAATCAGCTGGATCTCTCCGAGCCTCGGTCGCGTATCGCGCGAGAAGTTGCCTTCCTGCGGGAATCACCGGTCACAGCCGACACGATCTCACCCGTGGACCAACGCAGCTTCCTCGATCTTCACACGAGCCTCGCAGGGATAAACTAGCGCTCGCTTGTAATGCTCGTAACCGTCCCGCCCGAATTTGCGGAGGGACTCGAGCGGGCGAGTACGGGTTTGAGTCGAAGCTCACCGACTGGGTCGAGAGCCACATCGCCGCAGCCTTCACCTTCTATCGGCTGCCGCGCCAGCAGCCAATCCGAGCCACCATCTTGTGCCTCAAGGCCGGCGAGTAGACTCTGGTCATCGTCGTGCCTCTACACGTTTATCCATGAAAGCCGCTAGGCAGCACCCAATCCAAGGAACAATGCGGCGAGAGCCGCGATGAGCCAAGGTTTCAGAGTCATGGAACCGTCGAATCGACTTTCAAACTCATGCCGGGGTACTTACGCCTTCGTAGCAAGATGAACAACGGCAGAAGCGTTGTGAATCCGATAGCCCCACCTCCTCCCTGGTTTGGAGGCGGGGCGGCTGGAGGCGGGGCGGCCCTCGTAGTGACCGTAAACACGCCCGAGACGTCGCCCACTTCCAAGGTCGCCGTCGTAGCCGTGCCGAAAGCCGACGAGGCGGTGAGACGGACACATACTGTCTCACCGTTGCTGATAGCGCCGATGCCAGCTGTAAAAGTGCCGCTACAACCGATGGAGTATTCCCCGCCGCTGACGCTGATCTGAGCCCGATCATCGATTCCAGAGATGGCCACGGCGTTCGATGTAACCACCCCGCTGGGTGCCACACCCGTTTGATTCGGAAAACTGAAGGCATCCGCCGTGGTATCGACGGGTGACATGACATAGGCATGACACTCGCTCGTGCGGCTGTCGCAGCCGCCGACCAAAATCTGCCCGAGAGCGTTGAGCACGTAGCCCACGTTGAGCGTGACGTATCCCTGCAGCGGATCGGCCGGATTGATGGCGTCATTGAGATCCTGCATCGTCGCGCCATCCCACAGGAATGCATGGTGGTCACCGTTGGCCGTGAGAGCCGTCCCCGTCACCTGCCCCGACTCGTTAATCGCGTTCGCGTAGCTTCGGGAGGCCGTGTCGCCCTCGAAACGAGGAGCGCCTCCCAGCGTGCCAAGATCCCGCATCGTCGTGCCATCCCACAGGAATGCATAGTAGGCACCGTCGGCCGTGAGAAAGTTTGCCCGTCACCTGCCCCGCATCGTTGATCGCCTGACCGTAGGAGTCCGTACCTCCCAGCGCGCCGAGATCCCGCATCGTCGATGCCATCCCACAGGAATGCATGGGTGGCGCCGTCGGCCGTGCGTAGCCCAGCCCGTCACCTGGCCGGACGCGTTAATCGCGTTGCCGCGGGTGTACGCGCCACTCGGGGCCGCGCCACTCGGGTACGGGAACGAACCGCCGCCCAGTGGGCCGAGATCCTGCATTGTGGTGCCATTCCACAGGAATGCATGCTGTGTGCCGTCGGCCAGGGAAGCCGCGCCCGTCACCTGCCCCGAATCGTTTATCGCGTAGCCCCAGGAGGTTGGACCTCCCAGCGTGCCGAGATCCTGCATTGTGGTGCCATTCCACAGGTACGCATGCGCATGCGGGATGCCGGCGGCAGTGAGAGAAGTGCCCGTCACCTGCCCGGACGCGTTGATCGCGCGGGCGCCGAGGTTCGGGAAGAATGCCTCTCCCCCCAGTGTGCCGAGATCCCGCACTGTCGTGCCATTCCATAGGAATACATGAATGCCAGAATCGCCCGCCACCAGCCCCGAATCGTTAATCGCGGAGCCGGCGCCGACCCAGAGATCCTGCGTTGTCGTGCCATTCCACAGGAATGCATGCGCACGCATGCCGAGCTTGCCATCGTTGGTGATCACCGTGCCCGTCACCCACCCCGAGTCGTTCATGGCAATTCCACCCGGCAGTCCGACGTCGGTCAGTCGGTAGGTCTGAGCCGACGCCAACCCAGGTAGCAGTGCCAAAACGGCACCCACAGGCGCAACAGCGCTCTTGATATTCATTTCGCGCCCCCCAGCGTGCCGAGGTCGGTAATCCGAAAGCGTGTCGCCAAAGCAGAGCCCGAGGCGAACGCGAGCGCCACACCCAGGGTATTGACCAACGCCGAACGAATTGCGTGCGTGTTCATCGAAGCCCCCTTCCCGCGTCGCAAGGTCTGTCGCCTTCTGACCGTGGGCTCTTATTAGTAACCGACGTATACGCGAATTCCTCGGCGAACGCCAAGTTCGCGCGAAAACGGATCAATCTGGCGACGGGCACGCCGGTGCTATGGTTCGCCGTGGTCACGCTCGACACAATGCGCGCCCTGCACGAGCACAATCACCAGCTCGCGACATATTCAGCTCTTCTCGCAACGCCTATAAGCCAAGAGTGGAGAGCGATGAGAAGGCAGAGCAAGCGCGGATTACCGCGTGGCGATTGAAGATCCTGCGATGGGCGCAGGACGAGCCGCGCCACGTAGCACTGGCGTGCCGGCGCACATCCGTCACCAGTACAGTTCTGCGCTGGTCAGATCGAAGCTACCACCTGCCACGAGAACCGTCCCGTTCGACAGCAGCGTCGCGCTATGCCCTGAACGGGCCTGCGAGAGGCTGCCGTCGGCGACCACGTCCCGGTGATGGGATCATAGAGTTCTGCGCTGCTCAAGTAATCGAGGTCAATCCACCTGCCACCAGCACCTTCCCGTTCGGCAGCAGCGTCGCGGTAGTGCAAAAACGCCCCTGTGAGAGGCTGCCCGTCGGCGACCAGGTCCCGGTGACGGGATCATAAAGTTCTGCGCTGCAGGCCTCAAGGAGCTCACGTGCAAAAATACGCCCACCTGCCACCAGCACCTTCCCGTTCGGCAGCAGCGTCGCGGTATGCACTTACGCGCCGTCGAGAGGCTGCCCGTCGGCGACCACGTCCCGGCGACGGGATCATAGAGTTCCGCGAAACCGGTGGAGCCGGATCCGCTGCCACCAGCACCTTCCCGTTCGGCAGCAGCGTCGCGGTATGCCCTGAACGCGCCGTCGAGAGGTTGCCGGTCGGCGACCAGGTCCCGGTGACAGGATCATAAAGTTCTGCGCTGCTCAAACCTGCGTGCCGTCTCCGCCTGCCACCAGCACCTTCCCGTTCGCCAGCAGCGTTGCGGTGTGGAGAAAACGCCCGTGTGAGGGGGCGCCCGTAGGTGACCAGGTCCCTGTGACGGGATCATAAAGTTCCGCCGCATGCTCCGGGGGCGTTGGGACGATTGGTCGGTGTCCCGGGGCGGTATCCACCTACCACCAGCACCGTCCCATTCGGTAGCAGTGTTGCGGTAGCCCAAGCACGGCCTACGGTGAGGCTGCCCGTAGGCGACCAGGTCCCGGCGACGGGGTCATAGATTTCAGCGCTGCCAGTCGGAAATTCGATTAGTAAATTCGTTCGCAAAGCCTTGTCCACCTGCCACCAGCACCGTCCCGTTCGGCAGCAGCGTTGCGGTGTGTCTTTAACGCCGCCGTCGAGAGGCTGGCGGCCGGCGACCACACATCCGATGACGATCGAGAGCGGCATCGTTGCAGCGACCGATCCAATCGCAGCGGAGATCGTCGTCGGGCCGAGCGATATGCCGGCCGTTAACCCTGAAGTGGGATCGACCGTCGCCACGGACGGGGTTCCGGACGTCCACGTCGCAAGGGTCGTGACATTCCCCGTCGTTGCGTCGGAATACGTTCCGGTTGCCGTCAACTGCAGGACGAGCCCGATTCCGGAGAACCCGGGATTGGGGGTGATCGCGATCGACTGAACGATGGCCGAGGTGACATTCAGGGTGGTGCTTCCTGACACCGCTCCCGAGGTGGCCGTGATGACGGTCGAGCCCACCGCCAAGGCGTTGGCAAGCCCAGACGTCGCATCGATCGTTGCCACGGTCGGCGTGCCCGACGTCCAACTGACGCCATTGGCCAAATCGGCAATGTGGGCGTCGCTGTATGTTCCGGTCGCCTTGAATTGCTCTGTCAAGCCCTTTGGAGTGACCGGGTTCGACTGCGTGACGGTGATCGATACCAGACTGATGGCGGGAGGTGCCGGCTGACCGTCATCGCCGCCGCACGAGGCCAGCGCGAGTGACACCGAAATCAGGATGATGAAGCGCGCAAGACGGGTGACGGGGTTGCGCAAGAACCACGGCAATTGCGCGTTACGCACAGTGGCTCCCTGAAAAACCACCGTGCCGATTCGCCACGGACCTCCGGTCGGTCGCGTTCGGAAGGAAAGCGGAAGGGCCGGCAGTTGACATGCCTGTGATCTGTCAGGCCTCGGCTAGCGTTCGCCCGCTGGTCGGGGCCGCTTTGTTTTGTTCAGGACGGCGACAGCCTACCACTACTGTGCCAAATATTGTGCCAAATCGGTTCTTTCTGGGTGTTTTCGGTACCGGTCATGCGGTGTGTTTTTGCCTATTTTTATAGGCTTTTGGGTTGGTGGGCCGTGAGGGATTCGAACCCCCGACCTACTGATTAAGAGTCAGCAGCTCTACCAACTGAGCTAACGGCCCAACCGAAATGGGGTGGACGATGGGATTCGAACCCACGACAGCCGGAATCACAATCCGGGGCTCTAACCAGCTGAGCTACGTCCACCATCGCCCGAACTAAACCCGCCTCGCGTGGCGCGCCCGGCAGGACTCGAACCTGCGACCCTCGGCTTAGAAGGCCGATGCTCTATCCGGCTGAGCTACGGGCGCGCAGAGTCCGGATCGGATGGTCGGGGCAGAGGGATTCGAACCCCCGACCCTCTGCTCCCAAAGCAGATGCGCTACCAGACTGCGCCATGCCCCGCCCTGCATCGCCCTGCCGGTCGCCGCGACCCTGCCCCCCTCGGGCCCCGGGTCCGCACGGGAGCGCGAATCATACGGACGCGTCCGGGGAGCGTCAATTTGGCGGAACGCGTGACAGAATGCCGGGCCCCACGGAACCAGCAAACATGCCGGCACGAATCATCGACGGTAAGTCGATCGCCCTCGACCTGCGCCGCGAGGTGCGCGAGCGGACGGATCAGCTGGCTGCGCGCGGAGAGCGACGGCCTGGGCTGGCCGTCATCCTCGTTGGCGACGACCCCGCCTCGGTCGTGTACGTCCGCAACAAGCGAGCGGCCTGCGAGGAATGCGGAATCGTGTCGCTGAGTCACGATCTTCCGAGCACGACCACGCAGGCGGAACTGACTGGCATGATCGAGCGGCTGAACGCCGACGACACCATCGACGGCATCCTCGTGCAGGTCCCGCTGCCCGATCACATCGACGAACAGGCCATCATCGAGGCCATCGATCCGGCAAAGGATGTCGACGGCTTCCATCCGTACAACGTCGGCCGGCTCGCGCTGCGCAACCCGTCGATGCGGCCGTGCACGCCCTATGGCGTGATCCGCCTGCTCGAGCGCAGCGGCCTGCAGCCCAAGGGCAAGGACGCGGTCGTGGTCGGCGCTTCGAACCTCGTCGGGCGACCGATGGCGCTCGAGCTGCTGATCGCGGGCTCGACGGTGACGGTCTGCCACCGCTTCACCAGGGACTTGAGCTACCACGTCCGTCAGGCGGAACTGCTGGTCGTCGCCGTGGGCAAGGTAGGGCTCATCCCGGGCGAATGGATCAAGCCGGGAGCAATCGTGGTCGACGTGGGCATCAACCGCCTGCCGAACGGCAAGCTGGCCGGCGACGTGCAGTTCGAAGGCCGCCGGCAGAGCGCGCCGGCTGGATCACGCCGGTCCCGGGCGGCGTCGGCCCGATGACCGTCGCGATCCTGATGCAGAACACGCTCGAGTCCGCGCTCAAGCGCGTCTGAAGAGGTCAGATCCATATCTTCAGCGCTGGCGCCCCAAAAACAAGTCTGACCTCTTTTCTCTTGCGCCCTCAAGCCAAGGGTGGGCCGGAGACGACGATCTCGACGCGGCGGTTGCGCGCGCGCCCATCGGCCGTACTGTTGTCACTGATCGGCGCCGACGATCCGAGACCGGCGACGTCGATGGCCGACGCGGCGATCCCCTGACCGATGAGGTAATCGCGCACCGAGATCGCACGCTTCAGCGACAGCTCGCGGTTGGTCGCCTCGCTGCCCGTGTTGTCGGTGTGCCCCTCGACCACGTAACGCAGGCTCGGATAAGAGGCGACAACTCCGGCAAACTTCGCGAGGATTTCGCGCGCCGAAGCCGTCAACTTGGCCGTGCCGGTCGCGAACTGCACACCGCCGAGCTCGGACACCAGGCCGCGCTCCGTCTTGCGCGTCGGCAGCACGAGCGCGAGCCGGTTCTGAAGGGACTCCGCGGCCATTGCCGCCGAGCGCACGCGCTCGTCCGCCGCTGCTGCGGTGGCCGCGACGTCGCCCGCGGCGATCCGGCGTTCCTCGGCCGCTGCGGCAGCGGTGCCCGCCATGCCGGCGCGACGCGCCTCCTCGCCCGCCTGCACGGCCTCGCGGGACACCATCGGCGCGTCGCGGCGGTCGGAGGATTTCTTGCTCGCCTGCAGCGTTTCGGCGGCCTGGAGCTTGTCCTTCGCCGCCTGGAACGCGCTGCCCGCGTACTTCTCGGCACCGACGGCTGCGGCGATCGCAACCGAGTAGCGCGCAGCAACCAGGCCGGGCGGCGCGCTCTTCTTGTCGATCGGGATGCTGTCGAGTTTCGAATAGTCGGCTCGCTCGGCGAGCGACGTTATCTTGGTCTCTGCGCCCTTGACGTTCTTGGCAGCGTTGATGAGCACGACCTCGGTGCTCGGGGCCGACACCGCGAAATGCGGTTCCGCCGTGACGATCAGTGCGAACTGCGACCCGGAATAGGTCGTCTTGAGGTCGCCCTTGCCATCGGACGTCTCGAAGGTCCCGAGGTTGGTCGCACGGCCATCGGGCGCGACCGCCCAGAGGACGTAGGTCGTGTACGGGCCGAGTGACCACGGCGTGGGCAGCTTCTTGACGCTCGCATCAACCTCCGATCGCCCCTCCTGGTACTCCACCTCGACCTTGCCCTCCGCGACCGGTGTGACCGACGTGCCGCGCAGCACGAGCTCCGACTCAGGCCCCTTCTCGTAGCTGAACGCCGACACCTGGCTTGCGGTGTCGCGGCTGACGATCGGCGCCGACTGCTCCACCTGCTGCGCATGCAGTCCGACGGCGGGAAGGGACATGAGGGCACAGGCCGCCAGGGCCGGCATCAGTTGGCGTGACATGACAACTCCTTTGCGTGTCGTGGTCTCCGTTCTGGGCCGCCGCAATGATTCGGCAGCCCCCCGGCTGCGGTCGATGACGTCGATGACGCGGGGCGATGGTGGCAGAAGAACGCCCGGATCACCAGCCGGTGCTCTTCCTACATCGGCGCGCCCGCGACCTACATCAGCGCCCGCGACGCCACTTCGGCAACGGCTCGCCCGGGCGATCCTCGAGCACCACGCCGCGCGCGGCGAGCAGATCGCGGATGCGGTCCGATTCCGCGTAGTTTTTCGCCTTGCGTGCGGCCGCGCGCTGCTCGATCAATAACGTAATTTCTGCATCGGTAAGGGCTGCGCCAACCGTGGATCCGACATCCTGGCCCGTCAATTCGTACCGGCCCGACTCGACTCGAATCGCTTTCTTCGGTGCCTTGCGCATGAAGGCCTGCGGATCGAGCCCGAGCAGGCCCAGCCGCGCCCCGAGCGCGATGAGCTCCCCGGCCGCGGCTGCGGCGCCCGCGCCGTCGCCGGTCGCCTTGCTCGTGTTGATGACACGCGCGAGACCCTGCAGCTCTGCGATCGCGACGGGCGTGTTGAGATCGTCGTCCATCGCCGCCAGGAACCGCTGTGTCGCCGCGGTCGCGGGCGCCGCCGGCGCGGCCTCGATGTCCTGCAGGGCGTTGTAGAGCCGCTCGAGCGCCGCATCCGCCTGCTCGAGGTTCTCGAGCGAGTAGTTGATCGGCCCGCGATAGTGGCTCGCCAGCATGAAGTAGCGGATCACCTCCGGGTCGCGCACCAGGTCCAGGACCTCGCGTATGGTGAAGAAGTTGCCGAGCGACTTCGACATCTTCTCCTCGTCCACGCGCACGAAGCCGTTGTGCACCCAGACGTTGACGAACCCGGAACCGCAGGCCGCGCAGGTCTGCGCGATCTCGTTCTCGTGGTGCGGGAACTTGAGGTCCATGCCGCCGCCGTGGATGTCGAAGTGCGGCCCGAGCAGCGCCACCGACATCGCCGAGCACTCGATGTGCCAGCCGGGCCGTCCCGGCCCCCAGGGCGACTCCCAGGTCGGCTCGCCGGGCTTCGCGGCCTTCCACAGCACGAAATCGAGCGGATCGCGCTTGCTCTCGTCGATCTCGACGCGCGCCCCGGCGCGCAGGTCCTCGAGGCGCTTGCCGGACAGGCGGCCGTAGGGCGCGAAGCTCGCGACCGAGTAATAGACGTCGCCGTTGTCACCCACGTAGGCGTGCCCGCGCTCGATGAGTCGCGCCACCATGTCGATGATCTGCGGCAGGTACTGCGTCGCGCGCGGCTCGTGGTCCGCGGGCGCCACACCGAGCGCCGCGAAGTCCTCCTCGTTCGCGCGGATGAAGCGCTCGGTGAGCACGGCCATCGGCTCGCCGTTCTCGGCCGCCCGCTTGATGATCTTGTCGTCGATGTCAGTGATGTTGCGCACGAAGGTGACACGGTATCCGGACGCGACAAGGTGGCGGCGCAGCAGGTCGAACACGATCATCATCCGGCCGTGTCCGATGTGGCTGTAGTCATAGACGGTCATGCCGCAGACGTACATCCCGACCTCACCCGGTCGGATCGGCTGGAAGACCTCCTTGCGGCCGGTCAGCGAGTTGTGCAGTTGGAGCATTCGATCCTCGTCAGTGAGCGCGCGATCATGCGGGCCTCGATCGCGCAGCGGCCGTGCGCAGCCGCGACGCCACCAGCTCGCTCCCCATCAGCTCGACCAGCGGCGCAAGCTCGGGCCCGTGGGTTTCGCCCGTCAGGGCCGCGCGCAAGGGCATGTAGAGGCCCGCGCCCCTGCGGCCAGTGGCCGCAGCCGTGGCGCGGGTCCAGGACCCGAAGTCCGGACCCGTGTCGACCCAGGCGGACAGCGCGCTCTCGAAGAAGGCCGGACCTGCCTCGGCGAGCAACTCGCGTGCTTCGGCGCCGGGACCGACGTCACCTGCGCTGATCATGCCGACCAGCGCATCGGCGTCGCCCGGAAAGAGCAGGTTGCCGCGCACGACGCCCGCGAAGCGTTCGCGCCGCGCGCGATCCCCTAGCCGCTCTAGACGCGCGCCGAGCCACTCGACGAGTTCCGGCACGGACGCGTGGTTCACGGCTTCGCGCTGCCAGTGCTTGAGCTGCGTTTCGTCGAAGCGCGCCGCGGATCGGCTGATCATCGACAGCCGGAAATGCTGCGGCATCTCGGCCGGTGCGAGCCAGTGATCCGGCGTCCCGGAATGGCCAAGGCGCAGAAGGTAGTTGGTGATGGCGGCCGGCAGGTAGCCCTGCGCGCGCAGGTCGCGCAGGCCCGCGACGCCCTCACGCTTCGACAGCGGTGCGCCGGACGGCGCGAGCAGGAGCGGCAGGTGGCCGTAGTCCGGCGCCGTCAGTTCGAGCGCCTCGAGCAGCAGCAGCTGCCGCGGCGTGTTGGCGAGGTGATCGTCGCCGCGCAGTACCAGGCTCACGCCCATTCGCGCATCGTCCACGGCGTTGGAGAGGAAGAACGCAGCGCTGCCGTCCGCGCGCGCGATCACGAAGTCGCCGATGTCGTCGCTCGAGAAATGCTGCGGCCCGTGGATCCGGTCGTCGAAGGAAATCGTGCGCCCCTTGGGCACGCGAAAGCGCAGCGCAGGGGTCTCGCCTGCGGCCCGCCGGCGTCGTACCTCCTCGTCCGGCAGGGAGGCGCAGGTCCCCGGGTAGCGTGGCGGACGGCCGGCAGCGATCTGTGCGCGTCTCGCGAGGCTGAGTTCCTCGGGCCGGCAGAAGCAGGGATAGGCGCGACCGGCGGCCGTGAGCGCCGCGATCGCCTGCGCGTAGATCGCGGCGCGCTCGCTCTGCAGGTAAGGCGCGTGCGGACCACCGCGATCGGGGCCTTCGTCCCAGGCGAGCCCGAGCCAGCGCAGGTCGTCGAGCAGCCGCTCGGTGAGCGCCGGGTCACTGCGGCCGGCATCGGTGTCCTCGATGCGCAGGATGAAGCCGCCCGCGCCGCTGCGTGCAGCGAGGTAGCTGAAGAACGCGGTGCGCGCGTTGCCGAGGTGCAGGTGACCGGTCGGGCTGGGCGCGAACCGCGTCACGGGAGGGCGGTCGGGCATGGTCGGCCATCTTACCGTGGCGACGTACCCGCTGCGGCGGCTTGGTCCGCCGCCGCCGCGCGACGTACCATGCCAGGACACGCTCGCGCAGCTGCGGGCAGGATTTCACTCCGGCACCGTTGAGCACGCTATTCGTCTCCGACCTGCACCTGGATTCGGCCACGCCTGCGGTCTCGGCGCAGTTCCTCGCCTTCCTCAGGCACGAGGCGCGCAGCGCGCAGGCCCTGTACATCCTTGGCGATCTCTTCGAGGCCTGGATCGGTGACGACGATCCTGAGCCGGCCAAGCGCGTGGTCCTGGCTGCGCTGCGCGAGCTGACGGACGCAGGTGTGCCCTGCTTCGTCATGCACGGCAATCGCGATTTCATGCTGGGCGAGCAATTCTGCCGCGAGACCGGTTGCATGCTGCTCGCCGACGGCACGATCGTCGAGCTCGAGGGCGAGCGCGTGCTGCTGATGCACGGCGACGTGCTCTGCACCGACGATCATGCTTACCAGAGATTGCGCCGGATCGTGCGCAATCCCGTCGTGCGCTGGGCGTTCCGACACATGAGCCTGCGGCAGCGCCAGAGACTCGCGGGTCGATTGCGCGCCGGCAGCCGCATGCACACCACGGCGAGCGCACCCGAGATCATGGACGTCAACCCGGCTGCGGTGCGGGATGCATTCCGCCGGACCGGCGTGCGCACGATGATCCACGGGCACACGCACCGGCCCGCGGTTCACCGGCTGGAAATCGACGGGCGCCACTCGCGACGCATCGTGCTGGGCGACTGGCATGCTCAGGGCAGCGTGCTCGAATGGAGTACGTCGGGCGCGGAACTGCGCGCGATGCCGCGCCCGTCGGCCGCGTAGCGACCAGATCGGACCGGGCTGCTCGCCGCGCCCGGCCACAGTGGCTCGCTGCTCGCCGACGCCCGGCCGCGGTGGCTCGCTGCCGCCGACGCTCGGCCGCGTGCCCGGGCCGCTCACCACGATCTACGGTCGTTGCAGGGCTGAAGATTGGTGCCCCGCACGTTTTGTCGGAGCACGCCGAACGGTCGCTGGTATCGCGGAATCGTCGAGGCGTCATTCGCTTCGGAGTGCCCGCGACGTCTACCTGCGCGCGCCGAAGCCTCGTCGCGGCTGCGGATACACCGCGTCCACGCGCCGGCTCGTGATGCCATCGCGGCATCAGCGATCCGCGATGCCACCGCGGCATCGGCGAGCCGGCGTTTGGACCGGTGTCTCTGGGCCGCGACGACGTCTGATCCGCCGCAGGTAGACGTCGCGGGCACTCCGAAGTCATGACTCCGCGACGATTCCGCGATACCGCTGACCGATACGGCGTGCGCCGACAAGACGTGCGGGGCACCCATCTTCGGCCCTGCAACGACCCTCGATCGTGGTGAGCGGCCGCAGCGAGGCACCCGGCCGAGCGCCGGCGAGCAGCGAGCCACTGTGGCCGAGCGCCGGCGCGCAGCGAGCCGCCGCGGCCGAGCGCGGGCCGGGTCAGGCGGCGACGCCGGCCATCAACTCGTCGATCAGCGCCACGATCTCTCCGGCCGAGGACGGTCGGTTCGCAGGATCCTTCGCGAGCAACCCGTCGAGCAGTGGTTGCAGATGCGCGAGCGGCGCGGGCAGCCTCGGTATCGGCGAATTCGCATGGCAGTAGATGACGCCCATCGCAGTCTCGGCGACGTAGGGTTTCGCCGCGGTCAGGAGCTCGTGGAGGATGACGCCGAGGCTGTAGAGATCGCTGCGCTCGTCGAGCGGCTTGCCGTGACCCTGCTCGGGACTCATGTAGTGCGGCGTGCCGAAGATCACGCCGGTCGCGGTGATGTCGCTCTCGAGCCCGAGTTGCCTGGCCAGCCCGAAGTCGATGAACGCGGCGCTGCCGTCCTCGCGCAGCATCACGTTGCCGGGCTTGACATCACGGTGCAGCACGCCGACCGCGTGCAGGGCGCCGAGCGCGCCGGCCATCTGTCGCAGATACGTGAGCGCGTCGCGCCAGGGCAGGGGCTGGCCCATCCGCTGCCGCAGATCACCGCCGCGGAAGTACTCCATCGCCAGGAACAGGTGGTCGTCTGCGACGCCGATGTCGTAGATGTGCGCGATGTTGGGATGCTCGAGGTGCGCCACGAGGTGGTACTCGCGCAGGAACCGGTCGAAGGTGTCGCCGCCTTCGACGATGTCCGGGACCTGGCGGAATATCTTGAGCACGCGCTGCTGACCGGTCGCCGCATTCTCGGCCAGGTACACGCTCGAGGACCCGCCTACCGCCAGGCGCTGCAGGCACCGATAGCCGCGCACACGCACGGAGCCGAAGCGATCGGGCGGCATCGGCTCGCGCGCAGCGCGGCTGGCCTCGGCGAGCACGTTGTGCTGCCGATCGACGATCTCGCGCAGCGCCTCCGCGAGCTGCTCGTGCTCGAAGTCGGTCCGGGCCAGCACCCGCAGCGCGCCGGCCGCGGACGCCCTGAGCTCCAGCTCCGCGTGGTCGGTCGGCCCGAAGTACACGATCGGCGGGAACCCGGGGCGCAACCGCAGGTTCACCAGCCACTCGAGCCCGCGCTCGTCCTCGACATCGTGGTCGAGCAGCACGACGTCGTAGGCCGAACCGGTGAATCCGGGCCGGAGTCGCCCGCGCGTGGCGGGCTCGTATTCCGCAGGCAGCGCATCGGTCCATTCAAGCGTGACGTGATGCGCCAGCAGCTGGCGATACTCCGGCCGATCGCTGACGATGAGCACGCGCAGGGTCATGCCGGCGACTCGCGCAGCCCGAGCACGAGGTCGCCGACGTTGGTTTCCGTCGGGCCGGTATGCAGCAGGTCGCCGCATTGCTCGAGATAGGTGCCCGAGTCGGCGCGACGGAGGTGGTCACCGGCATCGAGTCCAAGCTCGGCGCCCCGCGCGCGGGTCGTGTCGTCAACCACGGCGCCGGCGTCTGCGGTTACGCCGTCGATCCCATCCGTCCCGGCGGCGAGCAGCGTGGTTCGCCGAATCCCGTCGAGCGCGAGCGCTGAGCTCAACGCGAGATGCTGGTTGCGCCCTCCGCGACCGGGGTCGGCCGGCAGCGCGACGGTGGATTCGCCGCCCCAGACCCAGAGCGTGCCCGGCATCGAGCCAGCGACGCTGCGCGCGAAGTCGCGCCCAAGGCGGCCCGCGTCGCCCGAGAAGCTCCCGCGGCCGGTGCGAACCGTGTGTCCGCGGAGAGTCGCGCAGCGGCGCGCCGCTGCCCTTGCATGGCGGTTCGAGGCGACGATGCGATAGGGCACCGCCGCGCCGGAAACCTCGTCGTCCCGTCGGGCCGGGCAGCGCGCGAGCACGTCCGCGACCTCGCCGGGCATTCCCGCGGGCAGCGCGGGCCATGCGACGCCGTGCGGGCCGTGCAACAGGCCGGAACCGATCACGCGTGGATCGTCGCCCGGAACATCGGAAATCATGAGGGCGAGACCCGCGCGCGGCCGCGCGAGCATCGCGAGGCCGCCGCCCTTGAGGCGCGACATCCGGCATCGCACCGAGTTCACCGCCTCGATGCCGAGACCCGACCCGAGCAGCCACGCGTTGACGCGCTTGATCTCGTCGAGCGAGATCCCGCGGACCGGGGACTCGACCAGGCTCGAGGCGCCGCCCGAGATCAGCCACAGCAGGCGCGCATCGCGGCGCAGGCCGCCGACGAACGCCTCGACCGCGGCGCCGGCCTCGAGGCTGCGCTCGTCGGGCAGCGGATGGGCCGACTCGATCACGCGCACGCGCGGCTCGCGCAGCGCCTCGAGCGCCGCATGGCCGGGTCTCGTCACCACGAGTGCGTGCACCAGGTTCTCTCCGAGATGGTCGAGCGCTCCCGCCGCCATCGCGCCAGCCGCCTTGCCGATCGCCACGACATGCCACGGACCCTCGAGCGCCACCCGGGTCAGCCCCCGCGACACGGAACGGCGTCCGTCCACGGCAAGCAGGCCGGCCTGGAAGCACTCGAGCAGCGCCGCGCGAGCGCCGCCCGCGATCAGAGCCTCGTCGAATCGCGTCGACGGCCGCACCACGGCCGCTCGCCGGTCAGGCGCTCCCGACGGCCTTGAGCGAGCCACGACCCGCGCCGCGCCTGTGCGCCTTCGCCTGGTCCGAACGCTCGGACTCGAGCCGCGCAAGATATTCCGGCGTGATGTCGCCGGTGACGTACTCGCCGGAAAAGCACGAGGTGTCGAACTCCGTGACGGCTGCGTCGTGATGCTTGACCGCTTTGACCAGGTCCTCGAGATCCTGGTAGATCAGCCAGTCGGCGCCGATGATGTTCGCAACCTCCTCGTCGGTGCGGCCCGCGGCGACGAGCTCCGAGGCGGCCGGCATGTCGATGCCGTAGACGTTCGGGTAGCGCACCGGCGGCGCGGCGGAGGCGAAGTACACCTGACGGGCGCCCGCCTCGCGGGCGAGGTCGATGATCTGCGCCGACGTCGTGCCGCGCACGATGGAATCGTCGACCAGCAGCACGTTCTTGCCGCGGAACTCGAGGTCGATGGCGTTCAGCTTGCTGCGCACCGAGCGGGCGCGCAGGTCCTGCCCCGGCATGATGAAGGTTCGCCCGATGTAGCGGTTCTTGATGAAGCCTTCGCGGTACTTGACGCCGAGGAGCTGCGCAACCTGCAGCGCGCTGGTGCGGCTGGTGTCAGGGATCGGGATCACGACATCGATGTCGTGGTCCGGACGCACGCGACGGATCTTCTCCGCCAGCAGCTCGCCCATGCGCAGCCGCGCCTTGTACACGGAGATGTTGTCGATGATCGAGTCGGGGCGCGCGAAATAGACGTACTCGAAGATGCAGGGCGTGTGCCGCGGCGACGTTACGCATTGCTGCGAGTAGAGGCGGCCCTGCTCGTCGATGAACACGGCCTCGCCCGGGCCGACGTCGCGCAGCAGCTCGAAGCCGAGCATGTCGAGCGCCACGCTCTCCGAGGCGAGCATGTACTCGCGGCCGCGCGGGCCCTCGCGTGTCCCGATGACCAGCGGCCGAATCCCGTGCGGGTCGCGGAAGCCGAGCACGCCGTGACCGAGGATCATCGCGACCGCGGCATAGGCGCCGCGACAGCGGCGATACACCGCCGCCACGGCCGCGAAGATGTCCGCCGCCGATGCGCGCGGCGTGCCGAAGCGCTGCAGCTCGCTCGCCAGCACGTTGAGCAGCACCTCGGAGTCCGAGGTCGTATTGAGGTGCCGCAGGTCCTCGCGCACCAGCACGTCGGCGAGCTCCGCCGCGTTGGTGAGGTTGCCGTTGTGGGCGAGGCAGATGCCGTACGGCGAATTGACGTAGAACGGCTGCGCCTCGGCCGAGCTGTCGCAACCCGCCGTCGGGTAGCGGACGTGGCCGATCCCCATGTTGCCCTTCAGCCGCAGCATGTGCTTCTGCTGGAAGACGTCGCGCACCAGCCCGTTCTCCTTGCGCAGGAAAAGCTCGCCCTCGAAGGCGGTCATGATGCCCGCGGCGTCCTGGCCGCGATGCTGCAGCACCGTCAGCGCGTCGTAGAGCTGCTGGTTGACCGGGCTGCCGCTGACGATGCCTACGATGCCGCACATGGTCGTTCTCAGGCCCCCTCGGCCACGTTCTCGACGATCTCCCGGCCGGTATCTACGTAGCTCCGCAGCACGCCGGCCATCTCCTCGGCCACGGGCATCAGGGTCGAATCCTTCCACCAGGGTTCCGCGCCGAGCTGCGCCGCCTGGCCAAGCATGACCGCGAAGCCCGCGATGACCGCGCCGCGCACCAGGCCGAACACCGAGCCAAGCGTGCGATCGAGTCCCAGGCTCAAACCCGAGCGCTGCACCAGGTAGGAGAGCAGGCTCGCCAGCAGCCAGCCGGCGATCACGACGGCGAGCAGGACGATGCCCCGCGCGACCCATGCCTGCAGCGCGGTGCCGTCGAGCGCCCCGCCCAGATGCGGCTCGAGGAGGTGTGCGTACTTCCACGCGAGCCACAACCCGACGAGCCAGGACAGCAATGCGATGGACTCACGGAGGAAACCGCGGATCGCGCCGAAGAGAATCGAAACCAGAATGACTGCAATCAGTATGTAATCTACTGCGGTCATGCGACTGCCATCGCGATCGCGGGTCTTTTGAGGCCGCGCATCTTACCAGAGTCAACTCCGGCTCGACGGGACGCACCGCTCCATTCGAACAGGACGATGAGCGTCTCAGTCATTCGCGACGAGTGACACCGGCAGGCCGCGCGACTTCAGCCGCCCGGCCAGAGCGTCGGCTGCGCCGCGCGCGGACTCGGGACCGACCCGTACGCGGTGCAGCGTCTTCCCGTTGCGCTCGATTGGCGAGACATAGGCATCGAAACCGTCCGCCTCGAGATCGCGCACGAGCTTGCGCGCCGATTCCGCGGAGCCGAACGCGCCGACCTGGATCGACCACGTGCCCTGCCCGGGCGTCGCGGCGGGCGTGGCCGGCGGCTTCACTTGTGCCTCGGGCGCAGGGGCATCAGGCTTCGGGTCCGGTCGCTCGCTGGCCGCTCGCGGTGGCGCAACGCGCGCGACGCTCGCCGGTGGCGGAGCCGGGCGCGGTGCCTCGCGCGCTGCCTCGCGATCCGCAGTTGGCCTCGGTCGTTCGTCCGCGAGCGGCGCGTCCACCGGCGCGATCGGGCGCGCCACGGACGGAGTGGCTGCGGCGGACGGAGCGGCATCGCCGCCCAGCTCGATGGTGTACGTGCGCATCGGCCCGTTACCCGCCGCGGCTCCGGCGGGTGCCGTCGACGTCTTGCGACCCGACAGCAGCTCCGGCACGACCAGCACGGCGAGCAGTACGAGCACGGTGGCGCCGATGAGGCGTGCCTTGAGTGATCGATCCATGCCGCGAATTATAGACATGCGAGCGATTGGACGAGGCCGCGCTGCTCGAGGACAGTGAGCGCAGGCCCGACGGTGTGAAAGGATCCGAACACCACGATGCGGTCGCCGGCGCGTGCGATGCGCGTCGCAAGCTCCATCGCGGCGGCGACGTCACCGCCGCGGCGCATCGCGATGCCTGCCTTCCGAGCACGATCCGCAAGCTCGAAGTCGGCGAGTCCCCGCGCTCCTTCGGTCGCGGCGGCGATCCACGCGTCGATGCAGCCGTCGAGTTCCGCGAGCACGCCGGAGACGTCCTTGTCCGCAAGCAGCCCACAGAGCGCGATCGTGCGCCCCTTGCCTCGCGTGCCGCGGAGGCTCGCCGCGAGGATGCGTGCGGCCGCCGGGTTGTGCGCGACGTCGAGCACCCACTCGAAGTCACCGTCCGCGATTCTCTGGAAACGCCCGGGCAGGCAGACGCGCTCGAGTCCCGAGTCGATCGCATCGCGGCGGAGCGGCAGTCGATCGTGCAGCTCGCACAATGCCGCGATGGCCGTCGCGGCGTTGCGGAGCTGCGCAGCTCCACCGAGGGCGGGTCTCGGCAGTCGCGTCAGGCGGTGGACACCGGTGGCGGCCGCGACCTCGAGGTCCCACCGGTCCCCTGGGCCCTCGCTCACGTGGAAGTCGCGGCCGCGGATCCGGAGCCGAGCGCCCAGGCTCGCTGCCGCCCTGACGAGGGATGCGGGCGGCGGCTCTTCGCCGCCGAAGATCGCGGGTCTGCCCGCTCGGAAGATGCCCGCCTTCTCGGAGGCAATGCTCTCCAGGTCCGGCCCCAGCCATTCGGCGTGGTCGATGCCGATCGAGGCGACCACCGCGACGTCCGGGTCCGCGATGTTCACGGCATCGAGCCGACCGCCCATCCCCACCTCGAGCACCAGCGCGTCCGGGCGGGCCGTCTCGAAGATCAGCAGTGCCGCGATCGTGTTGAACTCGAAGAACGTCAGCGTGTCCTGGTCGAGCGCATCGGCAATACGCTCGAAGGCGCAGACGAGCGAGGTCGCGGTTACGGGCCGCCCCTGCAGCCGGACACGCTCGGTGTAGTCGACCAGGTGCGGCGAGGTGAACGTGCCGACTCGATACCCGCCGGCACGAAGCATCGCATCGAGCAGCGCGACGCAGGAGCCCTTGCCATTCGTGCCACCGACCGTGATCACCGGGCAGGCCGGCGGTGTCCAGCCGGTGCGTTCAGCCACGCGTGCGATTCGGGCGAGACCGGGCTCGATCGCCTGCGGATGCAACCCTTGCTGCCAGTCCAGCCAGCCTGCGAGGTCGTCGAACCGCACCCGCCCCGCCATTCAGGCGGTCTCCGCCGTAGCCTCCGGGCGCGCCTGGCGCGTCAGCATGGCGATCAACGCCGCGATCCGCTCCCGCAGGTCACGACGGTCGACGATCATGTCCACCGCGCCGTGCTCGAGCAGGAACTCGCTGCGCTGGAATCCTTCGGGCAGGGTCTGGCGCACGGTCTGCTCGATGACGCGCGGCCCCGCGAACCCGATCAGCGCGCGGGGCTCGGCCAGGTTCAGGTCGCCCAGCATCGCGAGGCTCGCCGACACGCCGCCGGTCGTCGGGTCGGTGAGCACGGAGATGTACGGCAGGCCCGCGTCCGCGAGCCGCGCCAGGGCGGCGCTGGTCTTGCTCATCTGCAGCAGCGAATAGAGCCCTTCCTGCATGCGTGCCCCGCCGCTCGAGGAGAAGCACACGAGCGAGGCGCGATGCTCGATGCAGTGCTCCGCGGCGCGGACGAACCGCTCGCCGACGACGGATCCCATCGAGCCGCCGAGAAATCGAAACTCGAAGGCGCAGGCGACCACCGGCAGCCCCTTCAGTGTCCCGGCCAGCACCACCAGGGCGTCCTTCTCGCCAGTCTGCTTCTGGGCGGCCTGCAGGCGGTCGCGGTAACGCTTGCTGTCTCGGAACTTGAGCGGGTCCTCGGGTTCCACCTGTTCCGCGAGCTCTTGCGCCGAGTCCTCATCCAGGAACCGATTGAGCCGGTCACGGGCGCCGACCCGCATGTGGTGGTTGCACTTGGGGCAGACGTGCAGGTTGCGCTCGAGCTCTGCCCGGTACAGCACCGCATCGCACGACGGGCACTTGATCCAGAGACCCTCCGGGACCGATCGCGTGCGGCGCTCGGTCTTGATCCGGGACGGCATGATCTTCTCGAACCAGGTCACGGCGGCTCCTCGATGGACTCGCGAGTCTATACGTCGGCGGGGCGCGGACAAGGACCCCCGGCACCGCGCGGCAGCCCCAGGGCCACTGGATATTCCACGTGCGCAAGATACAGCCCCTGCGCGGGCGCAGTCGCACCGCCCTGCCTGCGGTCTCGCGTCTCGAGCAGCTCCGCGACCCAGGGCACCGGTCGCCGGCCGGTGCCCACCGCAATCAGCGCGCCCGCGATGTTTCGAACCATGTGGTGCAGAAAGGCATTGGCGCGAACCGTGATGGTGACGAGGGCACCGTTGCGCCCCACCTCGATCGACATCACGCGTCGCCTGGCGGAGACCGACTGGCATTCGGCCGCCCGGAACGCCGAGAAATCGTGCTCTCCGGCCAGCACCTGCGCGGCCGCGTGCATGGCGGCGGCATCGAGCGGCCTGCGAACCCAGCAGACCTGCCGGCGCAGCAGCGCCGGCCGGAACGCCTGGTCGAGGATGCGGTACTGATAGGTGCGCGACAGAGCGCTGTACCGCGAGTGGAAGTCCACTGGCACCGGCCTCGCCCACAGCACGCTGATCTCGGGCGGCAATTCGCGGTTCGTACCGAGCACCCAGGCCCTGGAGTCGCGCGGCGCCTCGCTGTCGAAGTGTGCAACCTGCATCAACGCGTGCACCCCGGCGTCGGTCCGGCCCGCCGCGGTCACCTGGACGGCGTGGTCCGCGACGACGGCGACGGCCCGTTGCAGCTCGCCCTGCACGCTGCGGGCGTCGGCCTGCAACTGCCAGCCTGCGAATGCCGTCCCGTCGTACTCGAGTCCGAGCGCAATCCTCGCCATCGTTCACGCCACGAACGAAACGGCGGACGCGCGCCGTGGCCCGCGTCCGCCGTCACCGCGTACGCCCGTCAGGGCAGGCTCGACATCAGCCGTTCCGCTTCCTGTTTCTGCGTGTTGCTGCCTTCCTGCAGGACTTCCTCGAGGATGCTCCGCGCGCCTTCCGGATCGCCCATGTCGATGTAGGCACGCGCGAGGTCGAGCTTCGTTCCGACTTCGCTCATCGTGGCCGGCTCATCGCCAAGCACGAAGTCCACGCCGCCGGCGTTGGCGCCGACACCCGGCTGGATGCCCGTCGCCTCGATCGTCGGCACTTCACCGGTCGGATCGAGGAGGGGCATATCGCCCGTGCCGTCGCCGAGCGCCGGGTCGAGCGCGCGCATCACGCCCGTGCCGTCATTGGTCCTCGGAATTCTCAGGGTCGTCGTGGGGCTACGCATGATGCCGGTCTGCTTGAGCGTGTCCTCCTCGTCCTCCGGTGTCGTCGCCGCCGGCGAGGCGCGATGCATGCGCGGCCGCTCGATGGTGTCCTCGACCTGCTTTGGCCGGATCGGTCGTTCGATCGTGTCCTCGACAGGCGGTGGCCGCATCGGCCGCTCCGCGGTGTCCTCGACCTGCGCCCGCGGGGCCGGTGCGAGCAGGTCCTCGGCATCCTCGAGACCGGCCAGGTCGCCCACGTCGAGCCCGAGATTCTCGAGCTCCACTTCCGCCGTCGACTCGGTGGAATCCGCCAGCATCGCCGACTCGATGGTCGGCGCGAGGGAGGCCAGGTCCGCGCCGCGCAGCGGCTCGTCCAGGATGAAGTCGATGCCCGTGCTTGCGGTCCCTTCCTCGGCCACGTCGCGCAGGTCGATGTCCGTGGCGGTCGACTCCGGAGCATCGGCCAGGAAGTCCAGGTCCGTGAGCGCCTGCGTGGCCGAGAGCTCCATGTCCACGCTGGTCGCCCCGGCGGGCTCCGACTGGGCGAAGAGCGCGTCCTCGGGCGCAATCTGCTTGCCCATGATGAGGACCTTGTCCCACTCGCCCGCCGACATGCTCGCCCGCTGCGGGCGCATCTCGCGCGCAACCTCGATGAAGCGGTCGCGATTGCCCCAGACGAAGTAGATCTCCAGCAGCTTGAGCCTGAGGTCGCGCCGCTGCGGTTCGCGCTTGATCGCGAGCTGGACCAGGTCCGCCGCCTGGTCGTAGAGCCCGTAGGCCATGTGGAAATCCGCTTCCGCGAGCGGGTCGCCGGCCTCGATGTTGACCGCCGCATCGCTCGAGAGCGTGTCGTCGAGCGAAACCGGCCTCCGCGCGGGCTCGGCCGGTGCCGGTGCCGGCGCCGATGCGACGGGGACGGGGCGCGGCCTCGGCGCCAGCGGCTCGACCGGTCGCTTCTCCTCGACCAGGATTTCCCCTTCGCGACCCGGGCTTACCCTCACCGGCCGCTCGCGCAGGTCGCCCGTCTGCGTAAACGCGTCGTCGAAGCTGTCCGCGGCAGCCCCCTGTTCGCGCTGCCTGCGGCGCAGGAAGAGCAGGGCGAGCAGACCCAGGAGCAGGGCCGCGATGGCCCACCAGTACTGCATGAGCCGATCGAGGAGCGAGGGCGCCGGTTCCTGCGCGGCCGGCGCCGCTGCTTGCTCGGGTTCGGGTTCCGGCGCTTCGGCCACCGGCGCCGGGGCGGGCTCAGCGACGGGTGGCTCGGCGATCGGGAACTCCGTGGACGGCGCCTCCGCCACGGGTGGTTCGGCTGCGGTCGTATCCGCCGGGGACGGTGCGGTGGGTTCCTCGACCGGCGTCGGTGGCACCGCTTGACCCTGCAGCGTCGCAAGCTCGGCGCTGCGCACTTCGAGCAGGCGCCGCGCCTCGGCCAGCTCCGCTTCGAGCTGCTGCACGCGCGCCTGCAGCTCGGTCGCGCCGGCGCCCGCGGCCGCCGACGGCGCCGCGGTCGATGCCGCGGCACTGCCCTGCTCCGGCGTCACCAGGCGTAGCCGCGCCTCGGCGTCCTGGGCGGCGGCGCCCGAGGCTTCCCGCCACTGCTGGTGCTGGCGTGCAACCTCGGCGGCCGCCGAGCTCGCGGAAATCTGCCCGATCGCCGCGGCATCCGGCATCGCAAGCTCGCTGCCCGCGCGCAGGACGTTGATGTTGCCCTCGAAGGCCCGGGGGTTGCCTTGATAGATGGCGAGCATCGCGCGGTTGACGTCGGAGCGCGAGCCGGGATAGGCACCGCTTGCGATCTGCGAGAGCGTGTCGTTGGGCTGGACGTGGTAGGTCGAGCCCGGCTCGATGGATGTCGCGGCAGCCCCGGAAGTCGCCGCGGGGGCGGCGCTGCGCGGGCGATCGTCGGGCGGCGCGGAGTATGACGGGGCGGGTGCCGGCGCCGCCGCGCCCGTCGTCGCCCGGGGTGTGGCGACCGGCGCTTCCGCCGTGGCCGGTCCGGGCGCAAAAACGGGCGGGTCGAGCAGCACGGTGTATTCGCGCAGCAGCCGCCCGCGGGGCCAGGTGGCGTCGATGAGGAAGGTGACGAACGGCTCGGTCACGGGCCGCGCCGAGGTCACACGCAGGACGTCACGTCCGCTGGCGCCGCGGGTGACCTCGAAAGTGAAATCCGAGAGGAACGCCGGTCGGTCGAGGCCATAGCGCGTGAACGTCTCGCCGGACGCGATCGACGCGCGCAGGGTCGAGAGGTCCTCATCAGTCGCATCGACCAGCTGGATCTCCGCGTCGAACGGCTGGTTCAGCGCCGACTTGAGGCGTATGTCCCCGAGCCCCAGCGCGTAGAGCGCCGTGGGTGACATCAATGCGCCCAGCATCAGGATTCGGCGAACGGCAATCTTCATTCGGGGCTCCACGCGCACGCGATAAGATAATGATAATGGCCCGACGCGGACGGCCGTTCCGGCGGGGGCTTATTCACGTGACTTCTTCAAATTAGACATAACTATAGCCGACCGCTACATCCGCGCCCAACTGGCGGCCGGTCTGGCCAGCATATGTAGCGTGTCTCGGGCCGGCCGGTCGGGACGCGGTGCACAGTTCCGCCGTCATCGTGACCGCGTGATATCGGGGGTCGGTGAGTGCACGTCGGCATTCTGCGCCCTGTGGCGCAGGTAGTGGTCCATCAGCACGAGGGCGAGCATCGCCTCTGCAATGGGCACGGCCCGCAGGCCCACGCAGGGATCGTGACGGCCGGTCGTCGAAATCTCCACCGGACGCCCGGCCACGTCGATGGTGCGCCCCGGAAGCACGATGCTCGAGGTCGGCTTCAACGCCAGGCTCACGACGATGTCCTGGCCCGAGCTGATGCCGCCCAGCGTCCCTCCGGCGTGGTTGGTGAGGAAGCCGTCGGGCGTGAGTTCGTCCCGGTGCTCCGACCCGCGCTGCTCCACCGCGGCGAAGCCATCGCCGATCTCGACCCCCTTGACGGCGTTGATGCTCATCATGGCCGAGGCCAGGTCTGCGTCGAGCCGCGCGAAGACCGGTTCGCCGAGGCCCTGTGGGACGCCACGGGCCAGGACCGTCACACGCGCGCCGATCGAGTCCCCGTCGCGGCGAAGGCCGTCGATGAGTTGCTCGAGCGCAGGCAGGAGCGAAGGGTCCGGACAGAAGAACGGGTTCCTGTCCACCTCATCGAGGTCGACGACGGCGCAGCGCAGGCGACCAACCTGCGCCAGGTAGCCGTGGATGCTCACGCCGAGACGCTCGCGCAGGTACTTGCGGGCGATGGCACCGGCCGCGACCCGCATCACCGTCTCGCGCGCCGAGGCGCGTCCGCCGCCGCGGTAGTCCCGCAGTCCGTATTTCTGCTGATAGGTATAGTCGGCATGCCCCGGCCGGAAACGATCGCGGATCTTCTCGTAGTCATAGGAGCGCTGATCCGCGTTCTCGACCGTAAGACCGATCGGTGTCCCCGTCGTGCGTCCGTCGAAGACGCCGGAGAGGATCCGGACCTGGTCGGGTTCGCGGCGCTGGCTCGTGAACTTGGACGTGCCGGAACGACGGCGATCGACGTCGCGCTGTATGTCCTCGGGCGCGAGCGCGAGTCCGGGCGGACAACCGTCGACGATGCAGCCGAGTGCCGGGCCGTGGCTCTCGCCGAAGGTGGTGACCGTGAACGACTGGCCAAAGGAATTGCCCGACATGCTCACTCCGTGGATGCAAGGGTTGCGCGATGCGTCTCGAGCTCCGCGCGCGTCAGGCGGAAAAGGCCACCACCGCCATGCTCGAACGTGAGCCAGACGAACGGCACCTCGGGAAACGCGGCGGCCAATCGGAGCTCGCTGTCACCCACCTCTACGAAGAGGGTACCGGCGCGCTCGAGGTGATCCGCGGCACCGGCGAGGATGCGCCGCACGACGACGAGACCGTCCGCACCCGCGCGCAGCGCGAGCTCGGGCTCGTGGCCGTACTCCCGCGGCAGCTCCGCCATCTCGGCGTCGCTCACGTAGGGCGGGTTCGCGACGATGACGTCGTATCGCCCACCCTGCACCGGCCCGTACAGGTCGCCGTCGTGCAGTTGCACACGGTCGCCGACGCCGTGCCGTGCGACGTTGCGTCGCGCCACGGCCAGCGCCTGCGGCGAGACGTCGACCGCGTCGATCCGGGCCTGCGGCAGGGCATGCGCGCAGGCGATGGCGATGCACCCGGAGCCGGTACCGAGATCGAGGACACGCCGGATCCGGTCCGGCTCGAGCCACGGGCGAAATTGCGCGAGGATCAGCTCGGCGAAGGGCGAGCGCGGCACGATCACGCGCGGATCGACCTCGAACTCGAGGCCCGCGAACCACATCCGCCCCATCAGGTATGCCGACGGCACCCTGCGCGCGATGCGTTCCGCCAGGATCGCCAGCACCGCTTCCCGCTGCGCCGCATCGGGCCGGGTCTGGTACGCCTCGGCCGCCCGCGCGTGGTCGAGTCCGAGCACATGGAAGACCAGCGCCGCCGCGTCGTCGCGCGCGTTGTCGGTGCCGTGACCATACGCCAGGCCTGCCCGATCGAACTCCGCCGCACCGAACCGGATCAGGTCCGCAACGCTTGGATTCGCCGGCACGCGCGAGGCGAAGGCTTCGACTCTGGTCATGGCTGACAGGCTCGATGTGGAATAATTGCCCCCTCCTCGGACCCCGGACTTCCCCGTGCACCGCGTATCCGCACGCCCGTTGTTGATCGGCGTCGTCGCGATTGTAGCGTTTGCCGTCGGCGCGATTCTCGCCCGCGGCGTACACCGCGCATCGGACGAGGCACAGGCGCCCGCGCGTGCGACCGTTTACCCGAGCCCGCGCGCCCTACCCGCGATCTCATTGACCGACCAGGACGGCAGCCCGCTCGACGCCGGCTTCTTCGAGCGCGGCTGGACGTTGGTCTTCTTCGGCTTTACGAGCTGCCCGGACGTGTGTCCGACGACGCTTGCAACGCTGGCGCGCACCCTGGACTCCCTCCAGGACCTGCCTGCCCCGGCACAGCCACGAGTGCTGCTCGTCACGGTCGACCCCGAGCGTGACAGCCCGGAAGCGCTCGCCGCGTACGTGCGGTCCTTCGATCCGGCGTTCCTGGGTGCCACCGGCGAGGAGTCAGCGATCGCCGCGATCGCGGGCGGGTTCGGCGTCCCCGTCAACCGGGTCGCACTGGACGCCGATTCCTACACCGTCGATCACGGCGCCGGCGTCTTCATCGTCGCGCCCGACGGTATCGTCGCCTACTCGTCGGCGCCGCACGATGCCTCGGTGCTGGCGCGCGACTACCGGCTGATCCTGGCCCGGCATGGAACGCTCGGGTGAAGCCGCAGCCGCAGACCGCGACCGCGGCGGACCGGGCGTTCGCGTTCCTGCAGGAGTTGCTGCCGCAGCAGCTCCTGTCCCGCGGCATGCATCGCCTGGCCCGCAGCACCCACCCCGCGATCAAGACCGCAGCGATCCGCCTGCTGCGAAGCGCGTATCCCCAGATCGACCTTGGCGAGGCCCTCGAGCCCGATCCGCATCGGTATCCGAGCTTCAATGCGTTCTTCACGCGCGCCTTGCGGCCCGGCGTGCGACCGCTCGCGCCGGGCCCGGATGCGCTCGTCTCGCCCGTGGACGGCACGCTGAGCCAGTTCGGCGAGATCGACTCCGGGCGCCTGCTGCAGGCCAAGGGCGTCGAGTACACGGCGGCCGCATTGCTCGATGACGCGGCGACCGCGGCGCAGTTCGCCTCCGGGCGCTACGCCTGCATCTATCTCGCGCCCTACGACTATCACCGTATCCACGTGCCGATCGCCGCGCGGCTGCGCGCGACCCGCTACGTGCCCGGGCGTCTGTTCAGCGTCAATGCCGCAACCGCGCGCACGATTCCGGGCCTGTTCGGCCTGAACGAGCGGGTCGTGTGCGAATTCGAGACCCGACGGGGGGCGCTTGCCCTTGTGATGGTGGGCGCGCTCTTCGTCGGCAGCATCGAGACGGTGTACGCCGGCGAGATCAATCCACCGCGCGAGCGCGGCGGGAGACCGCGGATGATCGCGGCGGGCCAGGGGCTCGACTTCGAGAAGGGCGCGGAACTCGGCCGTTTCAACATGGGCTCGACCGTCGTGCTGCTGTGGGAGGACCGCGCCGGCCCGTTCGCGCCGGGGCTCGCCGTCGGCGACCGGCTGCGCCTCGGGCAACTCCTTGCCGGCCCGGGAGCGACGCCGTGAGCGAGCCATGAGCGAGGAAGGCTGGCGGCCCAGCGCGGGCATTGAGCGGCTGCGTCTGCGCGCCGAGCTGCTGCGGCGCGCCCGCGAGCACTTCGCGGCCACCGGCACGCTCGAGGTCGAGACCCCGGTCCTGGTCCGCGCAGCCGTCACCGACACGCACCTCGAGTCGCTCGAGGTCCGCCGTGCGGACGGCAGCCTCGCAGGCTACCTGCACACCTCGCCGGAGTACGCGATGAAGCGGCTGCTCGCGGCCGGCGCGCCGGACATCTACCAGATCGTGCACGTGTTCCGCGAGGGCGAGCGCGGCCGCATGCACAACCCCGAGTTCACGATGATCGAGTGGTACCGCCTCGGTATCGATCACCACGCGTTGATGGATGACGTCGAGCGCCTGCTTTTCGCGATGTTCGAGGGCCTGGTCAGCCCGCAGGCCAGCCGCCGCGTCACGTACGCCGCCGCGTTCGAGGCCGCCCTGGGCCTGGATCCGCTCGATCGCCGGACCCGGACCGAAGCGCTGTCGGACGCCATCGCGGCACGCGGCACGACCGTGCCCGCCTCGATCCTCTCGGACCGCGACGCGCTCCTCGACCTCGCGCTGTCGCTGCACGTCGCGCCGACGTTTCCGGGCGACAGGATCACCTTCCTGCATGACTTCCCGGCCTCGCAGGCGGCGCTCGCCAGGACGACCGGACCGGTCGCCGCGCGCTTCGAGGCGTTCTGGGGCGCCGTCGAGCTCGCCAACGGGTTCGATGAGCTCGCCGATGCGCAGGAGCAGGCGTCCCGATTCGCAGCCGACGCCGCTCGGCGCGCACGGCGCGGCCAGCCCCGACGCGCCCCCGACCGTGCCTTCCTCGCGGCGCTCACCGCGGGGCTGCCGCGGTGCTCGGGTGTCGCGCTGGGTTTCGATCGCGCGGTCATGATTGCCGCCGGTGCCGGGTCGATCGACGAGGTCCTGGCGTTCACGGTCGAGCGCGCCTGAAACGGAGGACGGACTGCATGCACGACACACCCCTGACGACGGTCTCCCGCGAAACGCAACCGGGCTACGCGGAACTCGCACGCAGCCTGGCGGCACTGCTGCACGGAGAGCCGGATCTCGTCAGCTGCGCCGCCAACACCGCGGCGCTCCTGTACTTCAGCCTGTACGACCTCAACTGGGTCGGGTTCTACCTGCTCGACGCGGTGAGCGGCGACCTGCTCGTCGGGCCGTTCCAGGGGCGGCCGGCCTGCGTGCGAATCGCGCTCGGCCGCGGCGTGTGCGGCACGGCGGCCGCCGAGCGGCGCACGATCGTGGTCCCCGACGTGCACGCCTTTCCAGGCCACATCGCCTGCGATGCCGCGTCGAACTCGGAGCTCGTCGTCCCGGTCATCGATGGTGAGCGCCTCATCGGGGTGCTCGACCTGGACAGCCCGAGCTACGCGCGGTTCGACGAGGGCGACGCACGGGGCATCGAGAAGCTGGTCGAGGTCTTCGTGGCGGCGGTGCGCCGCTGAGGCGACAGACCTTGGCACCACTCATGAAGACGAGCGCCATGGTCCTGGCAGCGATGGGCGCCATCCTCACCTGCACGGTCGTGGCGTCGCACGCGCAGGACGGCAGCATGAACTCCCTCGCGGAACGGTACGTGAGGCTCGTGCTGGCGCTGGGCGTACACGACGCCGACTACGTGGACGCGTACTACGGTCCGGCCGGATGGCGGAAAGACGCCGAGACGACCAGGCTGTCCCTCCAGGAGATCGATACAAGGGCCGAGGTGCTCACTCGCGAGCTCGCAGCCGCCGCGCCGGCACCCACCGCCTCCGAGCTCGTGCGCCTGCGCCATCAATACCTGTCCAGGCAGCTCGAGGCACTGCGGACACGGGTGTCGATGCTCCAGGGCCGAAGGCTGCGCTTCGACGAGGAATCGAAGGCGCTTTACGACGCAGTGGCCCCAACGCACACAGAAGCGGACTTCGAGAAGGTGCTGGCGGAGCTCGACAGGAAACTGCCGGGCCAGGGACCGCTCCTGCAGCGCTACGACGCGTTCCGCAGCCGCTACGTCATCCCGCGCGAGCGTCTCGATGCCACGTTCAAGGCCGCGATCGACGGATGTCGCGCCCGCACCCTCCCGCACGTCACGCTGCCGGCCGGCGAGAGCTTCACGGTCGAGTACGTCACCAACAAGAGCTGGAGCGGTTACAACTGGTACCAGGGCAACTACCGCAGCGTCATTCAGGTCAACACGGACCTGCCGATCTATGTCGACCGCGCCGTCGACCTGGCCTGCCACGAGGGCTATCCCGGACACCACGTGTACAACGTCCTGCTCGAGAAGAACCTGGTACGTGACCGCGGCTGGCTGGAGTTTTCCGTTTACCCGTTGTTCTCACCACAATCGCTGATCGCCGAGGGCACGGCGGACTATGGAATCGACGTCGCCTTCCCTACCGCGGAGAGGCTCGCCTTCGAACGCCAGGTGATCTTCCCCGCCGCCGGACTGGATCCGGCGGGCGCCGCGGAATACTACGACGTGCTCACCCTGGTCGACCGCCTGTCATACGCCGGCAACGAGGCGGCACGCCGGTATCTCGACGGCGAGATCGATGCGACGGCCGCGGCCGGATGGCTTACGCGCTACGGGCTGTTCTCCGCGCCCCGCGCCGCACAGCGCGTCCGCTTCATCGATCAGTACCGAAGCTATGTCATCAACTACAACCTGGGACGAGACATGGTGGCGCGCTACATCGAATCGCAGGACGGCGACGCGTCATCGTCTGCGCGCCGGTGGCAGGTGTTCGAGCGCCTGCTCTCGTCTCCGCGACTGCCTTCGGGGCTCACGACTCCCGATTCCCGGCCGCCAGCATCCGGGACCGGCGATCGAGACTGACGTAAGCCGGGCTTGATGTGTCAGCTCTTCGCCCGCGCGATGTAGGCCGAGGTCCGCGTGTCGACGCGGATGACCTCGCCCTCGTTGATGAAGAGCGGCACGCGCACCACTGCTCCGGTCTCGAGCTCTGCCGGCTTCTGCCCGCCGGTCGCCGTGTCGCCCCGCACGCCCGGGTCAGTCTTGACGATCTTGAGCTCCACGTGCGGCGGCGCGCTCACGGCCAACGGCACGCCGTTCCACAGCATGACGTTGCAATGTACGCCGTCCTTGAGCCACGCGGCGGCCTCGCCCATCGCTTCCTTGCCGGCGGTGAACTGCTCGAAGGTGTCCGGCACCATGAAATGCCAGAACGCACCGTCGTTGTAGAGATACTGCATCTCCGACTCGACCACGTCCGCCGCCTCGACCGAGTCGCCCGAACGGAACGTGCGCTCGATGACGCGACCCGTCTTCAGGTTGCGGATGCGCACGCGGTTGAAGGCCTGGCCCTTGCCCGGCTTCACGAACTCGTTCTCGATGATCGCGTACGGATCGCTGTCGAGAATGATCTTGAGCCCGGAGCGGAATTCGTTGGTGCTGTAGCTGGCCATGGGTGTAGCGCGTGTTGGGAGTCGCGGCCGTTGGACTGGCGGGCCGCGCCGGGAAAGCTTTGCATAATACGCGGAACCGGCGGTGCGCGTCAGCCCTGGGGACTGCGTGCGTGACCTGCCGGGATGCTGCCGGGCTGTCCGGCCGGGCCGATGCTGCCACCTGCGTCACGACCGCGCGCGGAAAGCCGGTGCTATGATCCCCGCCGCTTTCGCAGACACGACTAATTAAAGAGGAGCGGCGCCGCGCCGGGACACATTGGCCGAAACGAGCGCGATCCCACTCGTCGTCCTTTCGCGGCACCCGGAGGCTGTCGAGATCATCAACAGCACCCTGCGCAATGCCGGCCACCCGGTGCATTGCGCCTGGGTTCGCGACCTCGCCGGCTTCGGCGACGCGCTCGCGCAGGGCAAGGCAAAGCTCGTGTTCGTCTGCCTGCCCGACGCCGAGGACGCAGCGCCCGCGATCGAGCTGCGCAACCGCCACGCGTCCACGATGCCGGTCGTGCTGGTGCGGGACAGCGTCAGCGAGGAAGCACTGAACCGCGCGCTCGAGCTCGGCGCACGCGACGTGGTGACGCTCAAGTCGCGGCCCAGGCTCTGCGCCGTCGCGGAGCGGGAACTGCACCTGGCGAGTCTCGACAGGGCGCTCGCCGGCACGCTTGCCTCGGCACATCAATACCGCGACCAGATGCGGGCGTTCATGGCGGGCTCGACCGACGCCATCGTTCACGTGCAGGAAGGCATCGTCGTCGACGCGAACCCTGCGTGGCTCGAGCTGCTCGGGCTCGAGGATGCGGCTGCGATCGTCGGGCAGCCGCTGATGGATGCGTTCGCGTCCGCGAGTCATGCCGCGCTCAAGGGCGCACTCGTCGCAGCCGCGCAGGGAAAGTGGTCCGATCATTCGCTCAAGGCGGCGGTCGTGATGCCGGCGGGTGGGCAAATGGCGCTCGAGCTCGAGCTCGAACGCTTCGAATTCGACGGCGAACCCGCGGTGCGGATACGCGTGCCGACGCAGCGGCGCGACACGGGCTCGATCACCCAGCAGCTCGAGGCGGCGCTGCGGGTCGACACGGGCAGCGGGCTCCTGAAGCGCAGCGCATTTCTGGAGGCCTGCCGGCTGCAGATCGCCCAGCCGCTCAAGGGCGGCCTGCGGGCGGTGTTGTACGTGGAGCCCGACAAGCAGGCGGCGCTCGAGGCCGACCCGGGACCGCTGGCGTTCGAGGTCCTGCAGGATTCGCTCGGGGCACTGCTGCGCGCGCAGCTGCAGCCCGGTGACATCGGCGGCCGGGTCACCGCTCGTGGCTTCGCGGTGCTGGCGCAGCGCGGCAATGCCCGGGACCTGGATGCCTTCCTTCGCCGGCTGATCCAGCGCGTCGCCGAGCACGTTTTCCAGATCGGCGATCGCTCGCTGTCGATCACGGTCAGCGCCGGCGCCTCGATCTTCGGCAGCCAAGATCAAACGCTGGCGAAGCCGCTCAATGCCGCCATCCGGTCGCAGCGCGCCGCCGCGGCGGCCGGAGGCAACCGCACGCTGCGCCAGGAGGACCGCGACGAGTCCCGGGTCGAGGCCGAGGTCGATCGCACCTGGGCGCACCAGATCAAGTCCGCACTGATGGCGAACCGCTTCCGCCTCGTACAGCAGCCGATCGCGAGCCTGGTCGGCGAGGACCGCGCCATGTACGACCTGGTCGTGCGCATGCTCGACGAACGCGGCCAGGAGGTGCTCCCGTCGGAATTCCTCACGGCCGCGGCCCGCACCGACCTGATGAAGAACATCGACCGCTGGGTGGTCGGCGCCGCCATGAGCTTCTGCGCCGCCCGCAAGCCGCACAAGGTGTTCGTGCGCCTGTCGCGCGACTCGCTGCGCGACGAGACACTCGCAACCTGGCTGCAGCAGCAGTTGAAGTCCTCGCGCATCGAGCCCGGCCGCGTCGTGATCCAGGTGAGCGAGGATCTCGCCACCCAGCACCTGAAGGAAGCGAAATCGCTGCAGCAGCTGCTTTCGCGCCTCGGCTTCGAGTTCGCGGTGGAGAACTTCGGCTCCGGCCGCGATCCGGCACAGCTGCTGACCCACATCCCGGTCAACTACGTGAAGATCGACGGCTCGCTGATGCAGGGTCTCGCCAACGACCGGCCGCTGCAGGAGCGCGTCAAGGCGCTGGTCGAGCAGGCCCGCGAGCGCAGCATCGCGACCATCGCCGAGCGAGTCGAGGACGCGAACACGATGGCCGTGCTCTGGCAGCTCGGCATCGAGTTCATCCAGGGCTACTTCGTCAACAGCCCGGAAGAGGTCGTCCTCGGCAACTGACGGGGATTCATCGCCGCCGTTCGGCCGCGGTGGTCTGCAGCGTCGCCGGCGCTCGGCTGCCGCGGGCTGCGCCCGCCACCGCGTGGCTCCTGCTCGCCGGCGCTCGGCCCGGGTGCCTCGTGGGCCGCTGGCCACGATCAGCAATCATTGCAGGGCTGAAGAGGGTGCCCCGCACGTTTTGTCGGAGCACGCCGCGTCGTCAGTGGTATCGCGGAATCGTCGCAGAGTCATGACTTCGGAGTGCCCGCGACGTCTACCTGTGATGGATCAGGCGTCGTCGCGGCCACGAGACACCCGGTCCAAACGCCGGCTCGCCGATGCCACGGTGGCCTCCGGCGCGTCGATGCCACGGTGGGGTCACGAGCCGACGCGTGGACGCGGTGTATCCCAGCCGCGACGAGGCATCGGTGCGCGCAGGTGGACGTCGCGGACCACTCTGAGCGAAAGACCGCCTCGACGATTCCGCGATACCAACGACCGTTCGGCGTGCGCCGACCGAACGTGCGGGGCACCCATCTTCAGCGCTGCAACGACCCTCGATCGTAGTGAGCGGCTGGGGATACACCGCGGCCGGGCGTCGGCGAGCAGAGCCACGTCGCGGCGCGACCGCGGCCGGGCGTCGGCGAGCGGCAGCCGAAGTCCCGGCTAGTCGATGACCTCGAGTGCCTCCACCTTGCGCCAGCCACGCGGCAGCACGGCGCCGCGCTGGCCGCGCTCGCCGCGGTAGTCCGCGAGGTCCTTGAAGGCGAGCGTCATGTGGCGCTCGCCGACCTGGATGCGCAGCGTCTGACCGGGCGCCACGGCCGCGATCGCGACGAGCGACTCCTCGCCTGAGGCCGCCTTCTTCGAGGGGATGCCGAAGATCTTGTTGCCCTTGCCGCGCGGCAGCTCGGGAAGGTCCTGGACCGGGAACGCGAGCAGGCGCCCGTCGCTGTTCACCGCCGCGAGCAGCGTGCCTTCGACGGCCGGCAACGGCGCAGGCGCGAGTACGGCCGATCCCTCCGGCACCCTGAGGATTGCCTTGCCGGCGCGGTTGCGCCCGTGCATCTCGCCCAGTCGCACGACGAAACCGTAGCCGGCCGCGCTCGCGACGACCCAGCGGTCGTCGGGCTCGCCGATCATGACGCCGGCGAAGCTCGCCCCGTCCGGAGGATCGAGCCGGCCGGACAGCGGCTCGCCCTGGCCACGAGCCGACGGCAGCGTGTGCGCCGGCAGGCTGTACGCGCGCCCCGTGCTGTCGAGGAAGACGGCCTGCTGCGTGCTGCGCCCGCGGGCGACGGCACGGAACTCGTCGCCCGTCTTGAAGGAAAGCGTGCGCGGGTCGATCTCGTGACCCCGCGCCGCACGCACCCAGCCGCTCTTCGAGAGCACGACCGTGACCGGCTCGCTCGTCACGAGCTCGGTCTCGGCGATCGCCTGCGCGGCCGCGCGCTCGACGAGCCGGCTCCTGCGCGCATCGCCGTACTTTTCGGCGTCCGCGACGATCTCGTCCCGGACCAGCCGCCGGAGCTTCGCCTTGCTCTTGAGTGTCTTCTCGAGCTCGTCGCGCTCCCGGGTGAGCTCGCCCTGCTCGCCGCGGATCTTCATCTCCTCGAGCTTCGCGAGGTGGCGCAGCTTGGTCTCGAGGATCGCCTCGGCCTGCAGGTCGGAGAGCTTGAACCGACGCATCAGCACCGGCTTCGGCTCGTCCTCTGTGCGCACGATGCGGATCACCTCGTCGAGATTGAGAAAAGCGATCAGCAGGCCGTCGAGGATGTGCAGCCGCGCGATGACCCGCTCGAGCCGCCAGTTGAGCCTGCGCGCGACAGTGTCGACGCGGAAGCTGAGCCACTCCTCGAGCAGCAGCTTGAGCCCCATCACGCGCGGGCGGCCGTCGCGCGCGATGACGTTGAGATTCGCGCGGTAGCTGCGCTCGAGGTCGGTCGTCGCGAACAGGTGCGCCATCAGCTGCTCGACGTCGACGCGATTCGAGCGCGGCGTGATGACGAGGCGGGTCGGGTGCTCATGGTCCGACTCGTCGCGCAGGTCGTCGATCATCGGCAGCTTCTTGGCGCGCATCTGCCCGGCGATCTGCTCGAGGACCCGGCTGCCCGATACCTGGTATGGCAGCTCGGTGACGACGACCTCGCCGTCCTCGACCTCGTAACGCGCACGCGCGCGGAAGCTTCCGTTGCCCGTCTCATACATCCGCGCAAGCTCGTCGCGCGGCGTGATGATCTCCGCCCCGGTCGGCAGGTCGGGGCCGGGAATCATGTCGACCAGCTGCGCCGCCGTGGTCTTCGGATCCTCGAGCAGCCGCACGCACGCGGCCGCGACCTCGCGCAGGTTGTGTGGCGGGATGTCGGTCGCCATACCGACCGCGATGCCGGTGGCGCCGTTGAGCAGCAGGTTCGGCAGCCTGGCCGGCAGCAGCACGGGCTCCTCGAGCGTGCCGTCGAAGTTCGGGGTCCAGTCGACCGTGCCGTCGCCGAGCTCGCGCAGCAGCAGCTCCGCGTAGCGCGTGAGCCTCGACTCCGTGTAGCGCATGGCCGCGAAGGACTTCGGGTCGTCCGGAGCGCCGAAGTTGCCCTGCCCGTCCACGAGCGGGTAGCGGTACGAGAACGGCTGCGCCATCAGGACGAGCGCTTCGTAGCAGGCGGAGTCGCCGTGCGGGTGGAACTTTCCGATCACGTCCCCGACGGTGCGGGCGGATTTCTTGTGCTTGGCGGCGGAGGAGAGGCCCAGCTCGCTCATCGCATAGATGATCCGTCGCTGCACCGGCTTCAGCCCGTCGCCGACGTGCGGCAGGGCGCGATCGAGGATGACGTACATCGAGTACTCGAGGTACGCCTTCTCGGTGAACGCCCTGAGCGGCAGGCGCTCGATGCCCTCGAAGTTGAGCTGGTCCTGCGTGCTCCCGCCGTTGTCGCCGCCCTTCTTCATGCCGAGACGAGGTTGCCGTTCTTCTCGAGCCAGGTCCGCCGGTCGGACGCGCGCTTCTTGGCGAGGAGCATGTCCACCAGCTGGTCAGCGTGATCCTTCGCCTCGAGCGTGAGCTGCACGAGCCGGCGCGACTCCGGGGCCATGGTCGTCTCGCGAAGCTGCAGCGCGCTCATCTCGCCAAGGCCCTTGAAACGCGTGACGACCGGCTTGG
Source organism: uncultured Gammaproteobacteria bacterium (assembly GCA_963834855.1). Lineage (GTDB taxonomy): Bacteria > Pseudomonadota > Gammaproteobacteria > Steroidobacterales > Steroidobacteraceae > DATJKD01. Next base: position 36,637 of record CAWIDH010000008.1, read on the forward strand.
CGCGCGGGTTCTCGGCGCGGATGCGGTCCAGCACGCCGTTGAGCTCGGCGTCGTCGAGGGCATAGTCGACCTGCTTGCCGTGGTCGATGCGATACAGCGGTGGCATCGCGACGAACACGTGCCCCGCCTGCACCAGCGGCCGGAAGTGACGCAGGAACAGCGCGCAGAGCAGCGTCGCGATGTGCTGGCCGTCCGAATCGGCATCCGCGAGGATGCAGATGCGGTGATAGCGCAGGCGCGAGATGTCCTCGGACGCCGGCTCGACACCCAGCGCGACCGTGATGTCGTGCACTTCCTGGGAGGCCAGCAGTTCGCCGGGCTCGACCTCCCACGTGTTGAGGATCTTGCCGCGCAGCGGCATCACCGCCTGGAATTCCCGGTCGCGTGCCTGCTTCGCGGAGCCGCCGGCCGAGTCGCCCTCGACGAGGAAAAGCTCCGCCCTCGCGGGGTCCTGGCTCGTACAGTCGGCGAGCTTCCCCGGCAGCGCCGGCCCGCTCACGACGCGCTTGCGCGCGACCTTCTGGCTCGCCTTGACGCGCTCCTGGGCATTCGCGATCGCGACCTGCGCGATGCCCTCACCCGCCTCCGGGTGCTGGTTGAGCCACAGCACGAACTGGTCCTTCGCGATCCCGGACACGAAGGCCGCGGACTCACGCGAGGTCAACCGCTCCTTGGTCTGGCCGGCGAACTGCGGGTCGCGCATCTTCGCCGAGAGCACGTAGCTAACGTCGTTCCAGACGTCCTCGGGCGCGAGCTTGAGCCCGCGCGGGACGAGGCTCCGGAATTCGCAGAACTCGCGGATCGCTTCGGTGAGACCGAGGCGGAAGCCGTTGACGTGCGTTCCGCCCTCGAGTGTCGGGATCAGGTTGACGTAGCTCTCCTCGATGCGCGTGCCGCCGTCGACGCGCCAGACGATCGCCCAGTCGACGCCCTCCTGCTCGCCCTCGACGCTGCCGACGAACGGCTCCTCCGGCAGCCATTCGCCTCTTCCTAGCGACTCCCGCAGGTACTGCGCGAGCCCGCCCGTGTACAGCCATTCCTCCTTCTCGCCGGTCTTCTCGACGTGCAGGCGGACCTTGAGACCGGGACAAAGCACGGCCTTGGCCTTGAGCACGTGCTTGAGCCTTGGAACCGAGATCTCGGGGCTGTCGAAGTAGGCGGGATCGGGCCAGAACCGAATCCTCGTCCCGGTGTTGTTCTTCCCGACCTCGTCCACCACCTCGAGCTTCGAGTGCACTTTTCCGTTGCGGAAGGAGATGTTGTATTCCTTGCCGCCGCGGCGCACCCAGCATTCGAGGTTCTTCGACAGCGCGTTGACCACCGACACGCCGACGCCGTGCAGGCCGCCCGCGAACTTGTAGGTTCCCTCGGTGAACTTCCCGCCCGCGTGCAGCCGCGTCAGGATCAGCTCGACGCCGCTCACCTTCTCCTTCGGGTGAACGTCGACCGGCATTCCGCGGCCGTCGTCGGTGACTTCGACCGAGCCGTCCTTGTACACCGTCACGTCGATGCGGGTGCAATGACCGACCAGCGCCTCGTCGACGCTGTTGTCGATCACTTCGTGGGCGAGGTGGTTCGGCCGACTGGTGTCGGTGTACATGCCCGGCCGTCGCCGGACGGGCTCGAGGCCGCTCAGGACTTCGATGTCCTGCGCGGTGTAGGTCTGGCTCATCGATGGATGATCCGCGTACTCGCGTCGTGAAAAAAAGGCGCGCGGATTCTAGCAGCGCCGACGGTGGCCCGCACGCGCGGAATCTCGCGCTCCGGCGGAGCATTCGTGATGCGGCGTCACGCCGCGGCGGCGCAGACGCTCGTGGAGCATTCGTGATGTGGCGTCACGCCGCGGGGCCGTGGGCGGCAGGGATGCCGCCCACGGAGCCTACAGGGACGTATTCACGGCGTCCCCGCGGTGTGACGCCACAGCGCGAATGCGCTCGCTAAACGCGAGTTACGCGAGGTCCACGCGCCAGGGAATCGCGCACCGAGGCCGGCAACGGGTCCACGGCGTGGCGATAGGCGTCATGATCGATTCCGACGGCGATCGCCGCGCCGCGCTTGACATCCGCGACCATCGCGGCATCGAGCTCGAACCTGAGGAAGTGCACCGAGGAGGTCTTCTCCTCGTTTTCCCGCTCGAGGTCCTCGTCCGCGACCGCGTACACCCGCGCGTGGCCGGCCACCGCCACCCAGCAGCGGTCCTCGATGCCCTTGAGCCGCGCGAGCGCGGCGCGCCGCTCCTCCGGATCCGGGAACTCGATCATCAGCGTCGCCTTCCAGTTCGACCCGTCCGGAATGAGAGGGTTGTACGTGGCGAGCTCCTCGGCGATGCCCGCCACCTCGAAGATGCGCTCGATCCGCAGCATCTCCTGGACCTGGTACTGCACGGTCAGACGATCCTCGAAGCACAGGCTCACGTTCGGGCCGCAGTGCACCGTACGCTCCTTCTTGTGCGCGATCACCCGCGGGCGCATCACCTTGCGTTCGCGGGCATACCGCTCGAGGCTGAGAAGGTCCTCGGGCCGCAGTTTCGCATTCGAGCGGGGCGTGGTGTCCGAGGTCCATGGGCTCAGATGCCGTAGGCCATGCGCAGAAGCTTAAGCGGGTGCATCGGCGCACGCCCGTCGGCGAGACCGGACTCGATCTGGCGCGCCGCCATCGGGCAGTCGCTCGAGTAGTGATCCGCTTCGGCGGCCCGCACGCGCCCGACCACCGGGCGGCCGATCTTCATCGAGATGTCGCGGTATTCGCGCTTGACGCCATAGATCCCGTTGTGGCCCGAGCAGCGTTCGATCGGCTCGACCTGTGTTCCGGGGATGAGCGCGAGCACGTCGCGCGTCTTGAGCCCGATGTTCTGCACGCGCAGGTGGCAGGCCACGTGATAGCTCACCTTGCCGAGCGACTGCCTGAAGTCCGTGCACAGCAGCCCGTCGCGATGGCGGCGCATCAGGTATTCGAACGGATCGAACATCGCCGCCCGGACCTTCCCGACCTCGGGATCGTCCGGGTAGAGCAGCGGCAGCTCCTGCTTGAACATCAGCACGCAGGACGGAACCGGTGCGACGATGTCCCAGCCCTCGTCGACCATCCGCGCGAGCCGGGGCACGTTGAATCGCCTGGCCGCATCGACGGACGCCAGGTCGCCCAGCCCGAGCCTGGGCATCCCGCAGCAGCGTTCCTTCGGCAGGGTCCGCACGGGGATCGAGTTGTGGCGGAAAACCGCGGCGAGGTCCTCTGCGATGTCGGGCTCGTTGCGATTGCAGTAGCAGGTGGTGAAGAGCGCCACGCGCCCGCGGGTGCCTGCGCCCGGTTGCGCATCCTGCGGCGGATTCACGCCACGCGCGACGCGTCTGCGGCCGGATCGGACGTGGTAGGTGGGGATCGGCGCCTCCGGGTGCACACCGAGCGCCGCATCGAGCATCCGCCGTCCGGTGGCGGTGCGATTCACCGCGTTGACCGTCTGGGCGACCACGGGGATCCCGGCGATCGCACCCACGATGTCGGTCGCCGCCAGGATCCGGTCGGCCCTGCGCGCCCCGTCCCTGCGGAACCTCGCCGCCTTGGCGCGCAGCATCAGGTGCGGGAAGTCGACGTTCCAGGGATGCGGCGGCACGTACGGACACTTGGTCATGTAGCACATGTCGCAGAGATAGCAGTGATCCACCACCTCCCAGCGGACCTTGCGCTCGACGCCCTCGAGCTCGCCGCTCGCCGTCGCGTCGATCGCATCGAACAGGTGCGGAAAGGCGTTGCAGAGGCTGAAGCAGCGGCGGCAGCCGTGGCAGATGTCGAAAATGCGGTCGAGTTCCGTGTTCAGCGCCTGCTCGTCATAGAACGACGGATCGCGCCAGGCGACGGGGTGGCGGATCGGCGCCTCGAGGCTGCCTTCCCGTCCTGCAGGCGTCGTGGAATCCGCCGTCATTCACACTCCCCGATGTCCGGGTGCATTCGCGTCCGCGAGACACGAAGGGCGGACCCCTTGGTGGCCCGCCCCGCCACGTCCGACGATGCGTTCGCTCAGAGCGTGTCGAGCGCCTTCTGGAACCGGTTCGCGTGCGAGCGCTCGGCCTTGGCGAGCGTCTCGAACCAGTCGGCGATCTCCTCGAACCCCTCCTCGCGGGCGGACTTGGCCATGCCGGGGTACATGTCCGTGTACTCGTGCGTCTCGCCCGCGATCGCCGCCTTCAGATTTGCCTGCGTCGCGCCGATCGGCAGCCCGGTGGCGGGGTCGCCGACCTGCTCGAGATACTCGAGATGTCCGTGCGCGTGACCGGTTTCGCCTTCCGCTGTGGAACGGAACACGGCTGAGACATCGTTGTAGCCTTCGACGTCTGCTTTCTGCGCGAAATACAGGTAGCGACGATTGGCTTGCGACTCGCCGGCGAACGCCGCCTTGAGGTTCTCCTCGGTCCTGCTGCCCTTCAACTGCTTCATGATGACCTCCTCGATCGAACTCGCCGGTCATGGCCGCATGGGCCGGCGCAACTTAGACTGAGTCTAACACCGCTTTAAATTAGGACCGTGCCTTCCGCAAGTCAACGCCGTTTCAGCTTCGAGTCTTGCGGCGTGCGATGACCGGTCGCTCCGCGTTTGACCCTCCCCCGACCGTGTGCAACCCTGCTGCGCCCCGGAGGCCAGCCGTGTCGTCGACCGAGACCAGAACACCCGATTTCGAGAAGGCGCTCGCTGACCTCGAGGCCGTCGTCGAACAACTCGAGCACGGGGAACTGCCGCTCGAGGAAGCGCTCGCCCAGTTCGAGCGCGGCATCGCGCTGGCGCGCTCCTGCCAGGACGCCCTCAAGCAGGCCGAGCAGAGGGTCGAGATCCTCCTCGAGAAGTCCGCGCAGGCGGAGCCAGAGCCGTTCGAGCCGGATGAGAACGAGGGTTGAGCCGGCGTTGCACGTGACCAGGACTCTGGATGTGGGGCTCCGCGCCCGCCTCGAAGAGTGGCGGATCCGCGTCGAAGCGGAGCTCGACCGGCTCCTGCCACCCGCGACCGCCGTGCCGACGCGCCTGCACTCCGCGCAGCGGTATTCGGCGCTCGCGCCCGGCAAGCGCATACGGCCCGCCCTCGTCTACGCGACCGCCGAGACGCTTGGCGTAGCCCTGCCGCGGGTCGACGGCGCGGCCTGCGCCGTGGAGCTCATCCACGCCTATTCGCTCGTGCACGACGATCTGCCGGCGATGGACGACGACGACCTGCGACGCGGCCGACCGACCTGCCATCGCGCGTTCGACGAGGCCACGGCCATCCTGGCCGGCGACTCGCTCCAGGTGCTGGCGTTCTCGGTGCTGGCCACGCATTCAGGGCTGGCCGACGAACCAGCCACGCGCGTCCGCCAGATCGACCTGCTCGCGCAGTCCAGCGGGACCGCCGGGATGGCGGGCGGACAGGCGCTCGACCTCGCCGCCCAGGGACGCACGCTCGCGCTCGCCGACGTCGAGCGGGTGCACGCGCTCAAGACCGGGGCGTTGATCCGCGCCTGCGTGCAGATGGCGGCGGCCTGCGCGTCCACCTTGCCCGCCGCCGAACGCGCGGCGCTCGATCGGGTCGGTGAACTGGTCGGGCTCGCGTTCCAGATCCAGGACGACATCCTCGACGTGGAGGGCAACGCGGACGTGCTCGGCAAGGCCACCGGCGGCGACCGCGCGCGTGACAAGCCGACGTATCCAGCCGTCGCCGGACTCGAGGCAGCCCGCCGACGCGTCGGCGAGCTGCACGCCACCGCTGATGCGCTGCTCACCGAGCGCGGCTGGGGACAATCCCCGCTCGCCGCGCTGTGCGGCTGGCTGCTCGCGCGGCGGCACTAGCAGGCATGCGTGTAGACTTTCCGGCGATGGACGCCGCCGAATCGTTCCCGTTGCTCTCCCGGATGAACTGTCCGGCCGACGTCAGGCGGCTCGCACCGGGCGAGCTCGCGCAGCTCGCCTTGGAGCTCCGCGAATTCCTGATCCATACGGTCAGCCAGATGGGTGGCCACTTCGCCGCCGGCCTGGGAACCGTCGAGCTGACGGTCGCGCTGCATTACGTGTTCGACACGCCGCACGACCGGCTGGTCTGGGACGTCGGTCACCAGGCGTATCCGCACAAGGTGCTGACGGGACGGCGCGACCGCTTGCGGACGATCAAGCTCAAGGACGGGCTGGCGCCGTTCCCAAGCCGGGCCGAGAGCGATTTCGACACCTTCGGGGTCGGGCACTCGAGCACCTCCATCAGCGCCGCGCTCGGCATGGCGCTGGCGGCGGCCCGGGAGGGCGTGAACCGACGGGTCGTCGCGGTGATCGGCGACGGCGCCATGAGCGCGGGGCAGGCGTTCGAGGCGCTCAATCATGCCGGCGCGCTCGACGTCAACATGCTCGTGATCCTGAACGACAACGACATGTCGATCTCCGAGAACGTGGGCGCGCTTTCGAACTACTTCGCCCGGGTGCTGTCCGGCAAGACCTACGCAGCGCTGCGCCAGGGCGGAAAGAAGATCCTGCGGCGCATGCCGACGGTCTGGGAGCTGGCGCGTCGCTCCGAGGAGCACGTCAAGGGCATGGTGCTCCCCGGGACGATGTTCGAGGAGATGGGCTTCAACTACATCGGGCCCATCGACGGCCATGATCTCGACGGGCTGGTCAAGACGCTCGCGAACCTGCGCGACCTGCCCGGCCCACAGTTCCTGCACATCGTGACGCGTAAGGGCAAGGGCTATGCGCCGGCGGAAGCCGACCCCATCAAGTGGCACGGACCCGGTCCCTTCGACCCGGGCAGCGGCACCATCTTCAAGGACAAGGCGAGCGGCCCGACCTACTCGCAGGTCTTCGGGCAGTGGCTGTGCGACATGGCGGAACGCGACCCGCGCATCGTCGCCATCACGCCGGCGATGCGCGAAGGCTCGGGGCTGGTCGAGTACTCGCGGCGCTTTCCGGACCGCTATATCGACGTCGCCATCGCCGAGCAGCACGCGGTCACGCTGGCCGCCGGTCTCGCCTGCGAGGGCGTTCGCCCCGTGGTCGCGATCTACTCGACCTTCCTGCAGCGCGGCTACGACCAGCTCATCCACGACGTCGCGCTGCAGAAGCTCCCGGTCACCTTCGCCATCGATCGCGGCGGGCTCGTCGGCGGCGACGGCGCGACCCACCAGGGTGCCTTCGATCTGAGCTACCTGCGCTGCATCCCGAACCTGGTCGTGATGACGCCCGCGGACGAGAACGAGTGCCGGCAGATGCTCTACACGGCCGTGACGCACCCGGGCCCGGCGGCTGTCCGTTATCCGCGCGGCCAGGGTCCTGGTGCGCGCATCGAAACGGCGATGAACGCCCTGCCCATCGGTCGCGCCGAGCTCAGGCGCGAGGGACGCAGCGGGCTGCTGGTGCTCGCTTTCGGGACCATGGTCGCGCCTTGCGTGCCGATCGCGGAGCGGCTCGATGCGACGCTCGTCAACATGCGGTTCGTGAAGCCGCTCGACGCCGAGTTGCTGCGACGTCTCGCGCTCGCGCACGCGGCGATCGTGACGGTCGAGGAGAACGTGGTGGCCGGCGGCGCCGGCAGCGCGGTCGTCGAACAGCTCGCGGCGTTCGGGATCGGCCGGCCGACCTTCAACATCGGCCTGCCGGACGCCTTCATCGAACACGGGTCGCGCGAGGATTGCCTTGCGATGGCGGGGCTCGACGCCGCGTCGCTCGATCGTGCGATCGTCGGCTTCTGGCGCGGCCTGCAACCGGCCCGCGTCGTCGCGGCCGGCGGTCATTCGGCGGCCTGAGCAGGGTCCCGTATACTGGTGGCACCCGGCACGGGCCCGCCGCCCCACCCGGCTACTCCAGCCCATGGACGATCTCGTAACCGGCAAGAAGCGCTACCCGTCCGTGCCGCAGACCGCGGCGCGCCGTGTCGCCGCCTCCGCAATCGAGGACGTGCAGGGACGTGCCGACTCGCGCCGCATCCCGATCAACAAGGTCGGGATCAAGGACATCTTCCACCCGGTGCGCGTGCGCGACCGCGCCGGCGAGGACCAGCACACGATCGCGAGCTTCAACATGTACGTGGCGCTGCCGCACGACTTCAAGGGCACGCACATGTCGCGGTTCGTCGAGGTGCTGCACGCCCACGAGCGCGAAATCTCGGTCGAGTCGTTCCGGCAGATGCTCGGCGAGATGACGCAGCGGCTCGATGCCACGTCCGGGCACATCGAGATGGACTTCCCCTTTTTCGTGCTCAAGTCGGCGCCCGTGTCCGGGGTGCAGAGCCTGATGAATTACTCGGCGCGCCTGATCGGCGAGATTCACGACGGCAGGATCGACGCCTGGGTGCGCGTGGTGGTCCCGGTCACGAGCCTCTGCCCCTGCTCGAAGGACATCTCGGATCGCGGCGCGCACAACCAGCGCTCCCACATCACGATTACGGCCCGTGCGAACGGTCACCTCTGGATCGAGGAGCTGATCGACGTCGCGGAGCAGGAGGCCTCCTGCGAGGTCTTCGGCATCCTGAAGCGTCCCGACGAGAAGCTCGTCACCGAGCGCGCTTACGACAACCCGAAGTTCGTCGAGGACATCGTGCGCGACGTCGCCGCGCGGCTCAACCGGGACGAGCGGATCCGTGCCTACGTGGTCGAGGCCGAGAACTTCGAGTCGATCCACAACCACTCGGCCTACGCGCTGATCGAGCGCGACAAGGACGCGGCCGGCGGCTGAGCCGGGAACGGGGGCTCATTATCCTGCGCGGCATCGACGCGCCTGCGTCATTTCCAATCCGCGTCAAGTTGCCGCCGCCGCCGCCAGCAAGCTGTGGTTGCGCGAATACAAGAAGTAGACCAACACCGCGACCACCAGCACGATGCTGAAGTAGAACCAGGTGTGGGCGCTCAGGAAGGCCATCAGCCCCGCGCAGAACAAAATACCGAGGACCGGAATCACCGGGCCGCCCGGCGTACGGAAGCCTCGCTTCAGGTGCGGGTGCGTCCGGCGGATCACCAGCACGCCCGCGCACACCACGACGAACGCGCCAAGCGTGCCGATGTTCGTGAGCTCGGCGAGCCGGTTCAACGGCAGGAAGCCGGCCAGCGCGCACATGATCACGCCGATCAGCACGATGACGCGGATCGGGCTCCTGGTCCGCGGAGAGATATGCGAGAAGAACGGCGGCAGCAATCCGTCACGGGAGACCGCAAACAGGATCCGGGTGATCGCGTAATAGAGCACCAGCATCACCGTCGTGAGCCCGGCGATCGCGCCCAGCGAGATCCAGCCCGCGATGGAATCCCTGCCGATCTTGAGCAACGCGGTCGCGACGGGCGAGGCCGTGTTGAGCTCGGTGTAGGGGACGATGCCGGTCAGCACGCCGGACACCAGCATGTAGAACAGCGTGCAGATGGCGAGCGAAGCCATGATGCCGATCGGCAGGTCGCGCTGCGGGTTCTCGCACTCCTCGGCCGCGGTGGAGACCGCGTCGAAACCGATGTAGGCGAAGAAAACGAGCGATGCGGCGGTGAATATGCCGACCACGCCGAAATGCCCGACGCCGTCGCTGCCGACGACGCGTTCGGGGATGTACGGCACCCAGTTCGCCGTGTCGATGTGACCGAACGCGGCGAACAGGAACAGCAGGATCGCACCGACCTTGACGAACACCATGACGGCGTTGAATTGCGCCGATACCTTCGCCCCGGTGGCGAGCAGCACGCCGAGCAGCGCGACGATCACAAGTGCCGGCAGGTTGACGAGGCCGCCCTCGCCGGGACCGTGCAGCAAGTCGGTGGGCAGACCGACGCCGAGCAGCCCCTGCAGGCCGGCGTTGAAGTAGCCGGACCAACCGACCGCGACGGTCGAGATCGCGACGGTGTACTCGAGGATCAGCAGACAGGCGATGATCCAGGCGGGGAATTCACCGAGACCCGCGTAGCCGTAAGCGTAGGCGGAGCCGCAGCCGCCGACGGTCGAGGCGAGCTCCGCGTAGGCGAGCGCAGCGCAGGTGCATGCGATGCCGGCGACGACGAAAGCGAGCGTGATGGCCGGGCCGGCCTCGACGGCGGCCGCGCGGCCGGTGAGGACGAAGATACCGGCGCCGATGATCGCGCCGATGCCGAGCAGCGTCAGGTCGAACGCGTTCAGCACGCGCTTGAGCCCGGTGTCCTTGGCCAGGTCGGTCTCGATCGGCTTTCTGCGTAACAGGTTCATGGTGCAGTCGCCCCCGGGAACCGCGCAGCGGCTCCTGCTTGCCAACCGGCCCGCCGAAGGCGGGCCGGACCGTGCGGGATACTAGTGGATGAGCCACACCTCGTACAGGCGCGGTGCGGTCTTGCCCATCCGCAAGTGTGAGGCCACGGTGTGATCGAGCGCGACAAGTAGCACGCCGGCAGCTGAGCGCCGGCGAAGCCGTCAGTTGGCGCGGGCGCCCGGCGGCTCGCTGCGCTGGAGGCGGCCGATCAGCTCCTTGAGGAACACCTTGTGGAAGCGCAGCTGGCAGGCGATCGACGCCTGCTCGAGCAGCGTCGCCGTAACCTTCAGCAGCTGCACCTGCTCCTCCGCCTCGATCACCGCGTCGCGGCGTGATCCTTCGGCGAACGTCGCTTCGCCGAAGCAGCCCCCCGTCTCGATGCGACCCATCATCCGTCCACCCCGACTCACCCGCACGCGACCCGACACGACGACATAGAACCGATCGTCGGTGTCGCCCGGTCGCAGTACCGGCTCACCCGCCGGGCAATCCAGCCAGGCGGCCGCGCGCATCACCTCGCGGATCTCCGCGTGGGAGAAATCGTGGAAGAAGCGCAGCTTGCGCAGCACGGCGAACCGCTCCTGCTCGTCGATCTGCGTCTGGCTGGCGCGCAGCTTCTGGTGGATCCGGGTCAGGTCGGCCGCGAGCTCGGCGCCGTTGCGGAAGCGTCGCTCCGGGTCCTTCTCGAGCACGCGGTGCACAAGCTCGGCGAGCTCCTCCGGCAGCTCCGGCTTGAGCTCGCGCAGCGGCTCGGCGGCGCCGTGGACCACTTCCTTGAGGAGCTTGCCCAGTGCGCCGGCGCGAAACGGCCGCTGACCCGACAGCATCTCGTACATCACGGCGCCGAGCGAGTACAGGTCGGAGCGCGGACCGAGGTCGCGTCCCTGCACCTGCTCGGGCGACATGTAGGCCGGGCTGCCCGCCACGCCCTCGAGCAGCGAGACGTCCGAATCCGCGACGAGCGCGATCCCGAAATCGACGATGCGCACGTCGCCGTCCTGGGTGAGCAGGATGTTCGACGGCTTGATGTCGCGGTGCACGACGCCGCGCGTGTGCGCGTAATGCAGCGCCTTGGCGCACTTGTAGACGATGCTCACGACCTGGTCGACCGGCAGCAGGCTTCCGGGCCGGCAGTAGGCGGACAGCGTGCGGGCGCCGTGTATGTGCTCGGTTACGACGTAGCGCCGGCCGTTCTCCTCGCCCGCGTCGTAGATCGGCACGATGTTCGGGTGCTGCAGCTTCCCGATCATGTGCGCCTCGCCCATGAACATGCGGCGCGCGTTGCGGCTTTCGGCGTCGTCACCGCCGGTCGCGTGGTAGAGCTTGATCGCCACGTCACGGCCGTAGAACGGGTCGTGCGAGAGATAGACCGTACCGGAGCTGCCTCGGCCGACCTCGTGCACAACGTAATACTTGCCGATGCGCTCGGGCATCGCCATCGGCCCGGAGAGCATCGGTGCGGTTTCGATCTCGGCGCTTGCGTTTTGTATTTGGGTCACGTTATGGAGCGGACGAGCAACAGTCCGAGCGCGGCCAGGATTCCGGCCAGTACGTCGTCGAGCATAATTCCCGCTCCACCGCGCATTGCGTGATCGATCTCGCGGATCGGCCAGGGTTTGATTATGTCGAACGCACGGAAGAGCGCGAATGCAAGCGCCGCCCAGCCCCAGCCCGGCGGCGCCGCGAGCATCGCGATCATCATGCCCGCGATCTCGTCCCACACGATGGCCGGGTGATCGTGCACGCCGAGGCGGCGTGCGCCCTCTCCGCAGATCCAGAAACCCGCCGCGACCACCGACAGCGTCGCGGCCGCTGCCATCCACACGCTGCCTCGCGCAGCGAGCATCGCGAACGCGAGTCCGAGCAGCGATCCGACGGTTCCGGGTGCGGCAGGCGCGAGGCCCGCGCCGAAACCGAGTGCGAGCAGCTGCACCGGGTCACGCAGCGCGCGCAGCCCGGGTCGCCGCGCCGTCGCGTCATCCGGCGAAATGGTCATGGCCAGCGATCTGCACGTCGACCTCGATACCCGACCGGCGGCAGCGGACGCCGCGGCCGGCGGCGATCTCGCCGATGCGCGTGATCCTGCAGCACTGAGCGAGCCGCGTCTCGATCGCAGCGGCACCGGTCATCGGCAGCGTGAACAGCAGCTCATAATCGTCGCCGCCCGCGAGCGCGAGCCGCTCCGCGCCGGCCGCATCGAACCGCGCGAGCAATGCCTCGGACTGCGGCAGGCGCTCGAGGTCCACGACGGCCGCCACCTCGCTCGCGCCGCAGAGCTTGGCCAGGTCGCCGAGCAGGCCATCCGAGACGTCGATCGCCGCGGTGGCGACGCCGCGCAGCGCCAGGCCCAGCGCGACTCGCGGCTCGGCGTACCGGTAACGATGCGTGAGTGGCGCGAGCGCGTCGCCCGTTTCGCCGCCGCGCAGGAGCGCAAGCCCCGCGGCGGCATCGCCCACCGTACCGGACACGTACAACCCATCGCCGGGACGCGCGCCACGACGCCGCAGTGCCTGCGCCGGCGGCACGAAGCCGAGCGCCTCCACCGTCACCACGAGGGGGCCGCGCACGGTGTCGCCGCCCACGAGTTCGACGTCGAACCGGTCCGCGAGCGCATGAAAGCCGCCTGCGAATGCGGCGATCCAGGCCTCATCCGCCCGCGGCAGGGACAGCGAGAGCAGCGTCCAGGCGGGCCGCGCGCCCATGGCCGCGAGATCGCTCAGGTTGACCGCGAGCGCCTGGTGTCCGACGGACTGCGCGGGCGCGTCCGGAAGGAAGTGCCTGCCCTCGACCAGCGTGTCGGTAGCGGCGACGAGCGCCTGTCCCGCCGGAACGTCGAGCAGCGCCGCATCGTCACCGACGCCCGCCAGCACGTCGCGCCGTCGGCCCGGCCGTGTGAACCAGCGCGCGATCAGCTCGAACTCGCCGATCGTCATCGGCGGTACCGCTAGGAGCCTGTCCGCGTAATGAACATGTCGCGAGGCTGCGGGCTCCTAGCCGCCGCTCGCGTTCGATGCCGCCGACTGCTCCGCCGAACGCAGGCTGCGTGCCGCCCGGTCGAGTACCGCGTTGACGAACTTGTACCCGTCGGTGGCGCCGAAGCGCTTGGCGAGCTCCACGCCCTCGTTGATCACCACGCGATACGGCACGTCGAGCCGCTCGCCGAGCTCGAACAGGCCAATCCACAGCACGGCACGCTCGACCGGATCGAGCTGCGCGAGCGGACGGTCGACCAGCGCCTGCAGCCGCTCGTCGAGCGACGCGACCGAAGCCGTGACGCCGCCGATCAGCCCGGTGAAGTACTCCTCGTCCGCATCCGCGTAGCCCTCCTCACCGGCGAACTGCTGGCGGAGCTCCGCTGGACTCTGGCCGGCAAGCTGCCACTGGTACAGCGCCTGCATCGCGAGCTTCCGCGACAGGCTGCGTGCGCGTGCGGATCGATCGGACCGCTGCCGCATCTTCAGACGTCCAGGCGCCTGAGCAGGTTGGCGAGTTCCAGCGCGGCGAGCGCGGCGTCGACGCCCTTGTTGCCGGCCTTCGTTCCCGACCGCTCGATCGCCTGCTCGATCGTGTCGGTCGTCAGCACGCCGAACGCCACCGGGACGCCGCTCTCCTCGGCAGCGCGCGCGAGCCCCGCTGCGCACTGCCCCGCCACGAGATCGAAATGCGGTGTGGCGCCGCGGATCACTGCGCCGAGCGCGATCACCGCATCGTAACGCTTGCTCGCGGCCGCGCGCCGCACGACGAGCGGCAGGTCGAATGCGCCTGGAACGCGGATCAGCTCGATCTGCTTCTCGCTCGCCCCGTGGCGCTGCAGCGTATCGACGGCGCCGCGCACCAGGGACTCGACGATGGAGTCGTTGAAGCGCGACGCGACCAGCGCGAAGCGCAGGTCGCGCGCGAGAAGGTCGCCCTGGATGATCCTGATGTTGTCCATTCAGCGGCCCTCAGTTCGTGTCATCCACGTATTCGACGACTTCGAGCCCGAAGGCCGACAGCCCCTGCATCTGCAGCGGCGCGGACAGCACGCGCATCCGCGACAGGCCGAGGTCGCGAAGGATCTGCGCGCCGATGCCGTAGGTCCGCAGCACCCGTGCACCCCCCGCGGCCTGCGCTGCCGTGCCGACGCCGTTCGTGCCGCGCACCGCCTCGGCGATCTCGAGCGGGCTCTCGAACGGTCGCAGCAGCACCACGACGCCGTGCCCCTCCTGCGCGATCCGCGCCATGGCGCTGCGCAGCGTCCAGCTGTGACCGGGCTCGCGCGCGCCGACGAGGTCGCGCACCGTGTCCTCGATGTGCACGCGCACCAGCGGCGCCGGCGATTCGTCGAGCCGCCCGCGCGCGAGCGCCAGGTGCACCGTGCCGTTGACGTGATCCTCGTAGCAGTGCAGGCGGAAGATCCCGAAGTCCGTCTCGATCTCGCGCTCCGCGATTCGCTCGACGGAGCGCTCCTTCTCGAGCCGGTAGCGGATCAGGTCGGCGATCGTGCCGATCTTGAGCCCGTGCCGCTCTGCGAAGGCCTCGAGATCGGGGCGGCGCGCCATCGACCCGTCGTCGTTCAGGATCTCCACGATCACCGCCGCCGGCGACAGGCCCGCGAGCCGCGCCAGGTCGCAGCCCGCCTCGGTGTGGCCGGCGCGGCTCAGCACGCCGCCGGGCTGCGCCATCAGGGGAAAGATGTGTCCGGGCTGCCGGAGATCCTCGGGCCGCGCCTCGAACTTCACCGCCGTGCGTATCGTGTGGGCGCGATCGTAGGCGGAGATCCCGGTCGTCACGCCTTCCGCGGCCTCGATCGACACCGTGAAGTTCGTGCGCCGGTCGAGATCGGTTTCGCTCACCATCAGCGGCAGGCGCAGCTGCCGGCAGCGATCGCGCGTCAGCGTCAGGCAGATCAGGCCGCGACCGTAACGCGCCATGAAATTGACGTCCTCGGGACGCACGAGCTCCGCCGCCATCACGAGATCGCCCTCGTTCTCGCGGTCCTCGTCATCCATGACGATGACCATGCGGCCCCGGCGCACGTCCTCCAGCAGCTCGTCGATGGTGTTCAGAGTCCCCATCCGATGTACATCATAACTGATTGATCTTGGTTGTATTTATGAGCTTGATTTGTCGCGCGGTTGGGAACCGCCCGGGAAGCCTGGGGAAGTCTAGCAGGCCGCACGGACGGCGCCGGCGCTCAGGCAGGATTGGCCAGCCGCTCCAGGTAGCGGGCGATCATGTCCACTTCGCAATTGACCCGTGTTCCCGCGCGGTAGCCCGCGGCGATCGTCGCGGCCAGCGTGTGCGGCACGAGGTTGACCGCGAAGTGCCGACCGCGCACTTCGTTGACCGTGAGGCTCACACCGTCGATGCAGATCGAGCCCTTGCGCGCGACGTAGCGCGCCAGATCCGCCGGCAGCTCGAACTCAACGCGCACCGAGCGCGCGTCGTCGTGGCGCGAGACTACCCGTGCGACGCCGTCGACGTGGCCGCTCACGTAGTGCCCGCCGAGCGGCTCCCCGGCCCGAAGCGCGGTCTCGAGATTGAGCGGCGCGCCGACGGCGAGGCCGCCGAGCGTCGTGAGTGACAGCGTCTCGCGCGATACGTCGGCGGCGAACGCCGTTGCCTCGATGCGGGTCGCGGTGAGACACACGCCGTTCACCGCAATGCTGTCGCCGGCCGCGACACCGGCGAGCGGAAGCGCTCCGGCATCGATCACGAGCGTCGCGTCGTCGCCGAGCCGCTCCACCGAGCGCAACCGGCCGATCGCCTCGACGATCCCGGTGAACATCAGTGCACCGCCGCCGCGGGTCGCAGCACGAGTCGCACGTCGTTGCCGACCCGGCCCAGCTCGTGCACGTGGAAATTGCGCCGTTCCTCCATCCGCGTGAGGGGCGGGAGCACGAACATCGGCCGCGCCGCATCGCCGAGCACGCAGGGCGCGAGATAGAGCACGAGCTCGTCGACGAGGTCCTGCTCGAGAAATTCCCCGGCGAGCGTGGCCCCCGCCTCCACGAGCAGCTCGTTGCACTCGAGCGCCCCCAGGCGTGCGAGCAACAGCCGCAGGTCGAGCCGGCCCCCGCTCACCGGCAGCGGCTCGACCCGTGCCCCGCTCTCCTCGAGGACGCGCGCGCGGCTCATCGCCTCCGGCGCGGTGAAGACGAGCGTGGGCGCCGCCCCATCGAGCACCCGTGCACCGGGGGCGATGCGAAGCCCGGAGTCGAGCACGACGCGCAGCGGGCGGCGACCGTCGAGCGGAAGCGCAGGGTCCCGCACCGTGAGCGAGGGGTCGTCCGCGAGCACCGTGCCGATGCCGGTCACTACCGCCGATGCGCGCGCACGCAGCTTCTGAACGTCGGCGCGCGCCTCCTCGCCGGTGATCCAGCGACTCGCCCCGTCGGCGAGCGCCGTGCGGCCATCGAGGCTCGCGGCGAGCTTGAGCGTGACCCACGGGCGGCCGCTCGCCATGCGGCGCAGGAATCCCCGGTTGAGCTCGGTGGCTTCGGCCGCGAGCACGCCGCTCTCGACCGTCACCCCCGCCCGCCCGAGCTGCTCGAGCCCGGAGCCGTCGACCAGCGGGTTCGGGTCACGCAGCGCGCAGACCACGCGCGCCACGCCGGCCGCGAGCAAGGCCGGTGCGCACGGCGGCGTGCGGCCGAAATGCGCACAGGGCTCGAGGTTGACGTAGGCGGTGGCGCCCCGCGCATCGGCGCCCGCCTCCTCGAGGGCGCAGCACTTCCGCATGCGGCCCGCCCGTGCGGCGGTGGTATCCCTCGCCGACTATCCGGCCCTCGCGCACGAGCACGCAGCCGACCGCGGGGTTCGGCGGCGTCGAGTACAGGCCGCGACGCGCGAGCTCGAGCGTCCGCTCCATGTGCGACTGGTCCTCCGGGCGCGGCAAGCGCTACTCCTTGTCGCGCGGCGGCTCGGTGCCTGTCCAGAGGGCGAGCTGCAGGTCCTCGGCGCTGCGCGGCCGCCGCAGGCGCAGCCGCTCGATCTCCTCGCGGAACGCGTCGACGTCCTGGAAGCTGCGGTACACGGACGCGAAGCGGACGTAGGCGACCTCGTCGAGCCGGTGCAGCTCGTCCATCACGAGCTCTCCGATCAGGCGCGCCGGCACCTCGCGCTCGCCCAGCGTGCGCAGCTTGTGGCAGACGTGGGCGACCGCCGCATCGACGGCATCGCTCGCGACCGGGCGCTTCTCGAGCGACTTGAGCATTCCGGCGCGCAGCTTCGACTCGTCGAAGGGCTCGCGAGTCGCATCGCTCTTCACGACGCGGGGCATGACGAGCTCCGCCGACTCGAAGGTGGTGAAACGCTCGCCGCAATCCAGGCATTCGCGCCGGCGGCGGACCTGCTGTCCCTCGCCCGTGAGGCGCGAATCGATCACCTTCGTCTCGCCTCGGGTGCAGAACGGACAGTACATGGTCCGGGGCGGCCCTCGTCCTCAGCCGTAGACCGGGTACCGACGGCAGAGCTCCAGCGCGCGTGCGCGCGTCCGCTCGATCACGGCCTCGTCGCGCACGTCCTCGAGCACGTCAGCGATCCAGTTCGCGAGCTCGCGGACTTCGGGCTCGCGGAAACCGCGCGTGGTGACGGCCGGCGTGCCGATGCGGAGCCCGCTGGTGACGAACGGCGGCCGCGGGTCGTTCGGCACGGCGTTCTTGTTGACCGTGATGTGGGCGCGGCCGAGCGCGGCATCGGCATCCTTGCCCGTGACGTCCCTTCCGATCAGGTCGAGCAGGAACAGGTGATTGTCGGTCCCGCCGGAGACGATGCGGTACCCGCGCTCGACAGCACCGCGACCATCGCGCGCGCATTCGCCACGACCTGCTTCTGGTAGGCGGCGAACTCCGGTTGCAGCGCCTCCTTGAGCGCGACCGCCTTGGCGGCGATCACGTGCATCAGCGGTCCGCCCTGGGTGCCGGGGAAGATGAGCGAATTGAGCTTCTTCGTGATCTCGTCGTTCGCACGCGCGAGGATGAGCCCGCCGCGGGGGCCGCGCAGGGTCTTGTGCGTGGTCGTCGTCACGACGTGCGCGTGCGGGACCGGGTTCGGGTACACGCCGGCCGCGACGAGCCCGGCGACGTGCGCCATGTCGACCAGGAGGTACGCGTCCACCGTGTCGGCGATGGCGCGGAAGCGCGCCCAGTCGACGACGCGCGAGTACGCGGAGAATCCCGCGATGACCATCCTCGGCCGGTGCTCGCGGGCGAGCCGCTCGACCTGCGCGTAGTCGATCTCGCCGGTCGCCGCGTCGAGGCCGTACTGCACGGCGTTGAAGAGCTTGCCGGAGAAGTTGACCTTGGCGCCGTGGGTGAGGTGACCGCCGTGATCGAGGCTCATGCCGAGGATGGTCTCGCCGGGCTTGACGAGCGCGAGATACGCCGCCGCGTTCGCCTGCGAGCCCGAGTGCGCCTGCACGTTCGCATAGTCGGCGCCGAACAGGGCCTTGGCGCGGTCGATCGCGAGCTGCTCCGCGACGTCGACGTATTCGCAGCCGCCGTAGTAGCGCTTGCCCGGGTAGCCTTCCGCGTACTTGTTGGTGAGCACCGAACCCTGCGCCGCGAGCACGCGCGGGCTCGCGTAGTTCTCCGAGGCGATCAACTCGATGTGCTCTTCCTGGCGGGTGCGCTCGTGGTCGAGCGCCGCCGCGAGTTCAGGGTCGAACTCGGCAATCGTCTGGCTGGCGGGGAACATTGCCACTCCACGGCCGGGGGAACGCAGATTGTAGCCGATGACCCCGCGCCCGCCGGCGGCACCGGCTGCGGGTGAAATCAGCCCTCCGAGGGCGGTGCTGCGCACGGCGCCCGGCCGCGGTGGCTGCTCGCCGGCGCTCGGCCGTCGTGGCTGCTGCTCGCCGACGCCCGGCCGCGGTGGTCCTGCTCGCCGGCGCTCGGCCGTCGTGGCTGCTGCTCGCCGACGCCCGGCCGCGGTGCATCCGCAGCCGCTCACGACGATCGAGGGTCGTTGCAGGGCTGAAGATGGTGCCCCGCACATTTGCTTGGCGCACGCCGGACGGTCGTTGGTGTCGCGGAATCGTCGAGGCGACGTTCGCTCGAGAGTGGTCCGCGACGTCTACCTGCGCGCGCCGAAGCCTCGTCGCGGCTCGGATACACCGCGTCCAGCGCCGGCTCGTGATGCCACTGCGGCATCGACGCGCCGGAGGCCACGGCGGTATCGGCGAGCCGGCGTTTGGACCGGGTGTCTCGTGGGCCGCAACTGCGCCTGATCAGCCGCAGGTAGACGTCGCGGACCACTCTCGAGTCATGACTCTGCGACGTTTCCGCGATACCGCTGCCGATACGGTGTGCGCCGACAAGACGTGCGGGGCACCCTCCTGAGCCCTGCAACGACCCTCGATCGTGGTTGCGGCCCAGCGAGGCACCCGGGCCGAGCGCCGGCGAGGTGCGAGCCACTGCATGGCGCGGAGCGTCGGCGCGCAGCAGCTACCGCGGCCGAGCGCAAGAACGATCATCGATCCCGCAGCGCCGGGTTAGCTGGCGACGAAGGCCTCGACCACCCGGGTCCACGCACGCGCCAGGTTGCGGCGGTTGTACCCGCCGCCGCCCATGCCCAGCACTCGACCGTGGCCCAGTTCGTCGGCAATCCGGCAGACCGCAGCCGCGGCTCGAGCGTGCGCCTCCTCGCTGAACGCCATGTGCGTGATCGGGTCGCCCTCGAGGCTGTCGGCGCCGCACTGGAGCAGGATGAACTCCGGGCGTGCCGCCTGCAGGTACGCCTCCACGCGCGCCCAGGCGACGGCGAATTCCTCGTCGGTCGCGCCGGGCAGCATCGGCAGGTTGAGCTTGGTGCCGACGGCGGCGCCGGTCCCCGTTTCGCTCGCGGCGCCGGTGCCGGGATACAGGTACCGGCCGTCTTCGTGTATGTCCGCGATCAGCACGTCAGGATCCGACTCGAACGCGTAGAAGACGCCGTCCCCGTGATGGGCGTCGATGTCGACGTAGGCGATGCGCGTGAGTCCGTATCGACGCCGCAGCATCTCGATCGCGACGCCGCAGTCGTTGAAGACGCAGAACCCGGCGGCATGTGCGCGCGACGCGTGGTGCAGGCCGCCGATCGCGATGAAGGCGCGGCGCGCGTGGCCCTGCATCAGTTCCTCGGCCGCGAGCAGCGTACCGCCGACGACCAGGCTCGTGGCCTCGAACATGCCGCGGAACGCCGGCGTGTCGCCTGCGTCGAGATATCCCCGACCGTCGGCGGAGCGTTCGACGACTAGATTGACGTAGGCCGGCTCGTGGAACGCCTCGATCTCCTCGCGCTCGGCGACTCGCGGCGGAGCCAGGCGAAGGGCGCCGAACGCCGGGCTCTGCCGGAGCTCCCGCAGGAACGCCTCCTGTCGATCCAGCCCGAACGGATGGCCGTCGCCGAATCCGTAGCGCGCCAGTCCGTCCCCTGCGACGAGCAGTACCGAAGCCACGCGTTGCAAACCCCGATACCGAGCCTGAGTGCTGGACTGCGGCGGAGCCTACCACACGACCCCCGGCGTGGCGCCGGGCCCCGGCATGTCCCATAATCGCGCCCCTTTTTCGGTGGCAGGCCGCCGCCGGGCGAATCACTCCATGGCCCAGTTCATCTACACCATGAATCGCGTCGGGAAGGTCGTGCCTCCCAAGCGCGTTATCCTGCGCGACATCTCGCTCAGCTTTTTCCCGGGCGCCAAGATCGGCGTGCTGGGTCTGAACGGCGCGGGAAAGTCGACCTTGCTGCGGATCATGGGCGGGGTCGACCTCGACTTCGAGGGCGAGGCGCGGCCGCAGCCCGGGATCAAAATCGGGTTCCTGACGCAGGAGCCGCAACTCGACCCCGCAAAGGACGTGCGCGGCAATGTCGAGGAGGCGGTGAGCCACATCAAGGACGCGCTCAGGCGCCTCGACGAAGTCTATGCCGCCTACGCCGAGCCCGACGCCGACTTCGACAGGATCGCCGCCGAACAGGGAGAGCTCGAGGCGCTCCTCGCCGCCACAGACGGCCACAATCTCGAGCGAACCCTCGAACTGGCCGCGGACGCGCTCCGCCTCCCGCCCTGGGAGGCGGACGTCACCCGGATCTCCGGTGGCGAGCGTCGCCGCGTTGCGCTCTGCCGGCTGCTGCTGTCGAAACCCGACATGCTGCTGCTCGACGAGCCGACCAATCATCTCGACGCGGAATCGGTGCGCTGGCTCGAGCATTTCCTCGAGGAGTACCCGGGCACGGTGATCGCGGTGACTCACGATCGCTACTTCCTCGACAACGTCGCCGGCTGGATCCTCGAGCTCGACCGCGGCTATGGGATACCGTGGCAGGGGAACTACACCTCGTGGCTCGAGCAGAAGGAGCAGCGCCTGCAGGTCGAGGAGCAGCAGCAGGCGGCGCTGAAGCGCATGCTCGAGCGCGAGCTCGAATGGGTGCGCGCCAACCCCAAGGCGCGCCAGGCGAAGAGCAAGGCGCGCATGCAGCGCTTCGAGGAGCTTAACTCCCGCGAGTTCCAGCAACGCAACGAGACCAACGAGATCTACATCCCGCCGGGACCCCGGCTGGGCGAGCTCGTGGTCGAGGTGCAGGGGCTCGCCAAGGCCTACGGCGAGAAGCTCCTGTTCGAGGACCTGTCCTTCAAGCTCCCGCAGGGCGGCATCGTCGGTATCATCGGGCCGAACGGCGCCGGCAAGACTACGCTCGTGCGGATCATCACCGGCCAGGAGAAGGCGGACGCGGGCGAGATCCGCATCGGACCGACCGTGCAGATGGCGTACGTGGATCAGTCGCGGCAGACGCTGGATGACCGCAAGTCGGTCTGGGCAGAAATCTCCGGCGGACTCGATGTCCTCAAGGTGGGCAACTACGAGACGCCTTCGCGCGCCTACGTGGGCCGGTTCAATTTCCGGGGCGCCCAGCAGCAGCAGCTCATCGGCGAGCTCTCCGGCGGCGAGCGCAACCGCGTGCACCTCGCCAAGGTGCTGAAGTCCGGAGGAAACCTCATCCTGCTCGACGAGCCCACGAACGATCTCGACGTCGAGACGCTGCGCGCGCTGGAGGAGGCGTTGCTCGGCTTCCCCGGGTGCGCCGTCGTCATCTCGCACGATCGCTGGTTCCTCGACCGGATCGCGACGCATATCCTGGCGTTCGAGGGTGACAGCGAGGTCGTCTGGTTCGAGGGTAATTATTCCGAGTACGTCGCGGACCTGAAGCGCCGCCGGGGCGAGGATGCGGAGCAGCCGCATCGGGTGCGTTACCGACGCCTGCACGGTTGATCCGGCGGCAGGAGGACAGGACCGATGGCCAGGACCGCAACCACGACGACCTTGGACATCGACGGTTCGCAGCTGACGCTGGCGCAGCTGCGTACCTTCGAAGCGCAGCGGCCGCAGGTTCGCCTGGCGGATACGGCGCGGCATCGCATGCAGGATTCCGTCGATGCAGTCGCACGCACGGTGGCGCGCGGTGAAGTCACCTACGGCATCAACACCGGCTTCGGCGCCTTCGCCAACCGCGTCATCCCGGCCTCGAAGACGCGCAAGCTGCAGCTCAACCTGATCCGCAGCCACGCCTGCGGCAGCGGCGCGCCGCTGGCGCCGCCGATCGTGCGGCGCATGCTGCTCCTCAAGGCCAACAGCCTCGCGGCGGGGTTCTCCGGCGTGCGGCCGGTCGTGGTCGAGCTGCTGCTCGACCTGTTGAACGCGGACCTCCTGCCGGTGATCCCGGAGCAGGGCTCGGTCGGCGCCTCAGGGGACCTCGCGCCGCTCGCGCACCTGGCGCTGGTGCTGATCGGTGAGGGTGAGGCGGCCCGCAACGGCGCCACGCTCGCGAACGCCGAGGTGCTGGGCGCGATCGGCCGCGAGCCGCTCGAGCCCGAGGCCAAGGAAGGGCTTGCGCTCCTGAACGGCACGCAGCTGTCGCTCGCGCTCGCGCTCGAGGGCCTGTTCCAGGCCGAGCGGCTGCTCGATGCATCGATCGTCGCCGGGGCACTCACCGTCGAAGGGCTCGCGGGCAGCCACGCGCCGTTCGACCCGCGCATCCACGACGCGAGCCGGCTGCCCGCGCAGATCGAGATTGCGCGCCGCCTGCGGCTGCTGCTCACGGACAGCGAGATTCTCCGCAGCCACGAGGACTGCGATCGCGTGCAGGACCCCTACGCCGTGCGCTGCATGCCCCAGGTCTACGGCGCGGTCCTGGACACGATCGGTCACGCGCGCGCGGTCCTGGCGGCGGCGGTCAACGGCGTGTCCGACAACCCGCTGATATTCGGCGAGGACATCCTCTCGGGCGGCAACTTCCACGCCGAGCCGGTCGGCTTCGTCAGCGACTTCCTCGCGGTGGCCGTCGCGGAACTCGCCAGCATCTCCGAGCGACGCATCGACCTGCTCGACCGTCGCGTCAATCCCAACCTCAACATGTTCCTCGCCGGCGAGCCGGGTCTCGAGTCCGGGTTCATGATCGCCCACGTCACGGCTGCGGCGCTGGTCTCGGAGAACAAGGTCTACGCACACCCGGCGTCCGTCGACAGCCTGCCGACGTCCGCCGGCCAGGAGGATCACGTCAGCATGGCACCCTGGGCGGGTCGCAAGCTGCTCGCGATCTGCACCAACACCGCGCGCGTCCTGGGCATCGAGCTGCTCGCTGCGGCACATGCGATCGACAGCATGCGCCCGCTCGCGACGACCCCCGAGCTGCAGCGGGTACATGCGCTCGTGCGCGAGCACGTCGCGTACCACCCGGAGGACCACCGCCTGGACCGGGACATGGCGTCGCTCGCCGCGCTCGCAGCGGGCGGGCGGCTCGGCGAGTTCCTGGCCTGAGGCCAAGCGTGTCGGCCGTCGCCAGCGTCCTCGGACTGTTCGGTCTCACGTCCCTGCTGCTGGCGGGATCGCGGCTGGTCGCGGCGCGCCGGCTCGCCGCCCTGGGGTACGCGCTTCAGTCGGCCATCCTGATCGCCGCTGCCGCGGGCGCGTGGCTGGTCGCCAGGGATCTCGGCAGCTATCAGCCGCGCGACGGTGTTCGCCCGATCGCGAACGTCCATTTCGAGCAGGTCGGCGCGCGACGATATCGTGCGACCCTGACGCGCTTGCCGGGCGGGCGCATGCAGGTCTTCGAGCTCGAAGGCGACGCCTGGCGGCTCGACGTCCGCACCCTCGACTTCGATGGCTGGGCCGGGGTGATCGGATTCTCGCCCGGCTACCGCCTCGACCGGCTCATCGCCTTCGAGCGCGGCGACCCGGAATCGCCTGGCGCGGCGACGACCGGGTTTGCGCTCGACGCGCGCGATGGCCTCGATCTCTGGCAGCTCTCGCAGCGCACCGGCCGCGGCAGCAAGCTCATCACGGCCGGCCACGTGCGCAGTGAGGTCCTGCCCATGAACGGCGGGTCGCGCTTCGAGCTGCGGATCGCCGACGAGCGTCTCGACGTCCGTCCCGCCAGTACGGTTCCGGAGGAAGCGGAACTCGCGGCGCAATGAGCCGGGAGCGGCGTGCCTGTGAAGCGCGCTTCCGCTACACTTCCCGCGATTTCAGGCGCCCAGGTGCCTCATGTCCGTCTACGTCGACGCGAACAGCCGCTTGCACCACGACCAGGAACGCAGTCTCGCGCTCAACTGCCCGCACTGCCAGGTCTTCTCGCACATCACGCCGGTGTCGATCCCGCAGTACTCAGACCTGGTGGCGAGCCGGCCGAGCCACGTGGGGGTCGTCTATCGTTGCGATTCGTGCAACGCGCCGGTTTTCCTCAAGTTTCCGGTCAAGACGTACGCCGCGAACCGTGTCGAGCTCGCGAACAATTTCGTCGAGCTCGAGCGCGCGAGGGAGAAGTTCAGCTTCACCTATCTGCCCGAGGAGGGCGAGAAGCTCTTCCGCGAGGCGCTGGCCTGCTACTCCGCCGGCCTTTTCAATGCGTTCGCGGCGATGTGCCGGCGCACGGCGCAGACGGTGTTCCATGACCTCGGTGAGAACGGCCGGCTGCGCATCTTCGACGAGGTCGCCGAAGCGCGGGACATGGCGGAGATCGACCCGGAGACCTTCGCCGCCATAAAGAAGGTGATTTTCGGTTCGGACGCGGAGGCCTACCCGTCGCTGCCCGAGCTCGGACCCGACGAAGCCGGGGTCCTGCTCGAGATGGTCAAGGACATCCTCTACCAGGCCTATGTCCGGCGCGGCAAGCTGCAGGAGGCGACGACGATGCGACGCTTCTTCGCCGAGGAGAGCACGGACAAGGTCACGCCGATCGGGCGCGCCGCGGCCCAGGGCGCGAGCGACTGAGTCCCGAGGCAGCGGCGTTGAAATTCGGCTCAGAGCCGAATTTCGCGGCGCTCATCCCAGCCAGACGCGCGCGTTTCGGAAGATCCGCATCCAGCCGCTGTCCTCGCTGCTCGTGGGCGGGTGCCACGAGTTCTGCACCGTCCTGAATGCGCGCTCCGGGTGTGGCATCAGGATCGTGGCGCGGCCGTCCCGGCTCGTGAGCCCCGTCAGTCCGCCGGGCGACCCGTTCGGATTCGCGGGGTACAGCTCGGTCGGCTGTCCATGGTTGTCGACGTAGCGAAGGCAGGTCAGACCGCTTTCCAGGCAGGCGCGGCGCGCGGAATCGTCGGCGAATTCCGCCCGGCCTTCGCCGTGCGCGATTGCGATCGGCAGGATCGACCCCGCCATGCCCGCGAAAAACACTGACGGCGACGCCGTCACTTCGACCAGGCCGAAGCGGCCTTCGAACTGCTCCGACCGGTTGCGCACGAATCTCGGCCAGTGCGCGGCGCCCGGCAACAGCGACTTCAGCGCCGACAGCATCTGGCAGCCGTTGCACACGCCGAGCGTGAAGCTGTCCGGTCGCTCGAAATACGCCGCGAACTCGTCGCGCAGCCCGGCGTTGAACAGGATCGACTTGGCCCAGCCCTCCCCTGCGCCCAGCACGTCGCCGTAGGAGAATCCGCCGCAGGCGACCAGGCCCTTGAAGTCCGCGAGCCTGACCCGCCGGTGGATCAAGTCGGTCATGTGCACGTCGTGCGGCGCGAACCCGGCCCGGTGAAAGGCCGCGGCCATCTCCATCTGGCTGTTGACCCCCTGTTCGCGCAGCACCGCGACGCGCGGCCGCGCGCCGAGGTTGAGCATGGGGGCGGCGATGTCCTGCGCAGGGTCGAAGCCGAGCCGGACGAAGAGACCCGGATCCTCGGCATCGATCGCACGGTCGTGCTCCTCGGCCGCGCATTCGGGGTGGTCGCGCAGCGACTGCATCCGGAGGCTCGTCTCGGACCAGGCCCGGCGCAACTCGGTCCGCGTTGCGGCGATCACCACGCCACCGGCATGCCGGATCTCGAAGCGATCGCCCGCGATGACGCGACCGATGTTGCTCGAGCAGGCGCCGAGTCCCGCGGCAGCGAGCGCGTGAAGCACGCGCTCGGCCGCAGCCTGCTCGACCTGGACCACCGCTCCGGGCTCCTCGGCAAAGAGCGCAGCGACCGGGCCGCCCTCCCCGGTCGCAGGCAGCTCGACCTCGAGGCCGCAGCGGCCCGCAAACGCCATCTCTGCCAGGGTCGCGAACACGCCGCCGTCGGAGCGGTCGTGGTAGGCGAGGATCAGGTCCTGGTCGGCCAGCGAGCGGATCGCCGCGAAGAACGATCGCAGGAGCACGGGATCGTCGCAGTCGGGTGCCGTGCGTCCCACCCGTCCGTACACCTGCGCGAGGCAGGAACCACCGAGCCGGTTGCGGCCGCGTCCCAGGTCGATCAGCAGCAGCCGCGTCTCGCCGCGATCGGCCCGAAGCTGCGGCGTGAGCGTGCGGCGCACGTCGGCAACCGGCGCGAACGCCGAGACGATGAGCGACACCGGCGCGACGACCTTGCGTTCCTCGGCGCCTTCGCGCCAGGCCGTGCGCATCGACAGCGAGTCCTTGCCGACGGGAATCGCGATGCCGAGCGCCGGGCAGAACTCCTCGCCGACCGCGTGCACGGTGTCGTGAAGATCGGCGTCTTCGCCGGGTTCGCCGCAGGCCGCCATCCAGTTCGCCGACAGGCGTATGTCCTCGATGCTGCGCACGTCGGCGGCGGCGATGTTCGTCACCGCTTCGGTCACCGCCATGCGACCCGACGCCGCCGGATCCAGCAGCGCGAGCGGCGTGCGCTCGCCCATGGCCATTGCTTCGCCGCGCGCCGAGAAGTAGTCGCTGATGGTGACCGCCACGTCACTCACCGGCACCTGCCAGGGGCCCACCATCTGGTCCCGGCTCACCATCCCGCCCACCGTGCGGTCACCGATGGTCACGAGGAAGCTCTTGTCTGCGATTGCGGGCAGCCTGAGCAGGCGTAATCCCGCCTCGAGCGGATCGCAGTCGCGGCCGTCGAAGTCATCGCCGGCCGGCGGCAGCCGGCGCACGTCGCGGGTCATCCGGGGTGGCTTGCCCAGGATCGTCTCGAGCGGCATGTCGACCGGCGTATTGCCGAAGAGTGGATCGTCGACACGCAGCCGACCGTCGTCCGTCACCTCGCCGATGACGGCGAAGGGGCAACGCTCGCGGTCACACAGCACGCCGAACGCCGGCAGCTGTTCCGCCGCGATGATGAGCACGTAGCGCTCCTGCGACTCGTTGCACCAGATCTCGAGGGGCGACATGCCGGGCTCGTCGCTCGGCACCTTGCGCAGGTCGATGCGACCGCCCGTGCGACCGCCCGTGCCCCCGTGCGCGACGGACTCCGGCACCGCGTTCGAGAGCCCGCCCGCGCCTACGTCGTGTATCAGCAGCACGGGGTTGTCGGCGCCCATCGCCCAGCAGGCATCGATCACTTCCTGGGCGCGCCGCTGCATCTCCGGGTTGCCGCGCTGCACGGACGCGTAATCCAGGTCCGTCGCGCTCGTGCCGGCGCCGAGCGAGGAGGCCGCCCCGCCGCCGAGACCGATCAGGAGCGCCGGGCCGCCGAGCACGACGATGCGCGCGCCCGGAGCGATCGGCGCCTTGTCGACGTGTTCGCGGCGGATGTTACCCAGACCGCCCGCGACCATGATCGGCTTGTGATAGCCGCGCAGCGCGGATCGACCGGCGCCCGGCACCTGCTGCTCGAAGCTGCGGAAGTAACCGAGGATGCCTGGGCGTCCGAACTCGTTGTTGAACGAGGCCGCGCCGATCGGACCCTCGAGCATGATGTCGAGTGCCGAGGCGATGCGCGCCGGCCGGCCGAGGTCCTGCTCCCACGGCTGCACGAAACCCGGGATGCGAAGGTTCGAAACGCTGAAGCCGACGAGGCCGGCCTTCGGCCTGGCGCCGCGGCCCGTCGCGCCCTCGTCGCGGATCTCCCCGCCCGCACCCGTCGCCGCACCGGGAAACGGCGAGATCGCGGTGGGATGGTTGTGCGTCTCGACCTTGATCAGGATGTCGATCGGCTCGTCCGACCCAATGAAGCTGCCGCCGCCGGGGGACGCAAGCCAGCGACGCCCGCGCGCGCCCTCGATGACCGCCGCGTTGTCGCGGTAGGCGGACAGGATGCCCTGCGGTCGCCGCGCATGCGTGTTGCGGATCATTCCGAACAGCGACTTCGCGCTCCGGCGGCCATCGACGATCCAGTCGGCGTTGAAGATCTTGTGCCGGCAATGCTCGGAGTTCGCCTGCGCGAACATCATCAGCTCGACGTCGGTCGGATCGCGGCCCATCCGTCGGAAGGCATCGGCCAGGTATTCGATCTCGTCGTCGGACAACGCGAGACCCATCGCGACGTTCGCATCGGCCAACGCCGCGACACCGCGTTCGAGCAGTCCGATGGTCAGGATCGGCCTGGGAGCGGCATGCGTGAATAGCTCCGCGGCGGACATCGGGTCGGTCGTCACCGCTTGCGTCATCCGGTCCTGCAACAGCTCGCAGGCCACTGCGTGGTCGCCAGCGGTCAGCGGCCGGGTGCTGTGCAGGTAATAGGCAATGCCGCGCTCGATGCGCCGCACCGCCGCGAGTCCACAGACGTGCGCGATGTCGGTGGCCTTGCTCGACCAGGGCGAAACGGTCCCCGCGCGTGGCAGCACGATGAGCCGGGTTCCCGCGGGCTGCCCGGCCGTGTCCGCCGGGCCGTAGCGCAGCAGCGAGTCGAGCAGGCCCTCCTCTTCGGTCGTGAGCGGCCGCTCGACATCCACGAAATGGAGGAACCGGGAATCGAGGCCCGTGACGGCCTCGGCGCGCTTGCGGATCGAAGCCAGGACCTTGGCGATCCGGAATTCCGAGAGCGCCGGCGCGCCGGTGAGTATCAGCATTCGGAGCGGCCACCACCGGGCTGGCAGGGGCGCGAAATGATACCCGAGCCCGGCAGGTCGAAACCAGCGCGCCGGGACTACTTGTTCCGCGACCCGGGGTCGCCCGGCGTGTACACCGGGAACGGGAACTGCGTGACGTTCGAGCCTTCGATCGCCGAGACCTTGCTCACGCCCGATTTGCGCACCTCGTCGATGCGGATCACCGAGTGCAGAGGCAGGTAGGTGCGCTTCACCCCTGCGAACTCGGACTGGATCTTTTCCTCCGCTGGATCGACCACCACCGCCGAGCGCTCGCCGAAGATCAATTCCTCGACCTCGACGAAGCCGAAGAGTGATCCGTGGCCGACCTTGCGGGCGTAGATCTCGTAGATCCGCCCCTGGTTGTGGAAAACGACCTTGAAAATGTGACTGGCCGCCATCTGGCCCGCCGCGCTTGCATGCTAGGGTCCGGGCATATTACAAGGGACACGCCGAAGCGTCAGCCCGACTGGGGACGGGCTTTGCGCCCGGCACGAACGGACAAGGGTTGGGTCATGGCCATCAAACTGAGAGTAATCAGCGACCACCATCGTGATCTCGGCGAGCAACGCAGCCGCGTGTTCGGCGTGAACGGCGGCAGCATCGGGCGTGCGCCCGACAACGACTGGATACTGCCGGATTCGAAGCGCATCGTTTCCGGCCACCACTGCGAGATCGAGTACCGCGGCGGCGGGTACTGGATCAAGGACATCAGCACCAACGGCGTGTTCGTCAACGACGCGGAGACACCGGCGTCGGAGACCGGCCCGGTCGAGCTAACCGACGGCGATCGGCTGCGTCTCGGCGACTACGAGATCGTCGTCAGCGTCGACAAGCGCACGGATTTCCTGCCGAACCCAGGCGAGGAGACTTCCGCGTCCAGCAATCTCGACTCGGGGATCGGGGCCAAGCTCGATCTCAACAACCTGCTGCGTCCGCGCGATGCGGCCGATTCCGGGTCGACCCCGGTTCGGATCAAGCTGTCGAGCTCGGTGCGCCTCGCGGACCCGGCCGAGGTGGCCGAAGAGGATGCGCCGCAGCCCTCGGGTACGCCGCCGGACGCCGACTGGGCCATGAAGACCCGGCCGATCACGAAGCAGGAGCTGGCCGAGGCGCTGTCGCGGCGCCAGAATCGTGCCGACGCCCGCGAGCGCTCCGCGCCGTATCACCAGCAGGCCAGCACCTGGACGGACCTGCGCACCGCGCTGCAGGCCTTTTGCCGCGGCGCGGGTATCGACCCGGGCTCGCTGACGCCGGAGGCGCAGTCCATGCTGCCGCTGCTCGCAGGACAGCTGCTGCGCGAGGCGGTGGTCGGGCTCATCGAACTGCAACAAACCCGCGCCAAGGACACGCCGGTGAACGGATCGCAGGGGCCGACGGGAAGCAATCCGCTGCGCACCTCGCAGAGCGTGGAGCAGGCGCTGCAGCGGCTGTTCGAATCCTACGGCCGGCTGGCCGGCGGTCCGGTGGACTCGATGCGCGAGGTGTTCGTCGAGATCCGCGATCACGACGCGGCCTCCGCCGGTGCGACGGCCGCCGCCCTGCACGAGCTGCTCGGCCAGCTCGCACCGGCGAACCTGGCCGACCAGTTCGAACGCGGCCGCTCGCGCGCGCTGGCCCCGGGCCAGGATCCGCGGCCAAAGTACTGGGAGCACTACCTCGAGTTCTACCGGGTTCTGACCCAGGGCGGCGCCGACGGGCTGCCGCATCCGTTCACGGAGACGTTCCAGCGGGCGTATTCAAGGGCGCGCGAAGAGCTGCGCAACCGCCGCCGCGGGGAATGATCAAGGGGTCCGATTTATTCTCTGGCGGGCCCGCAGATTGACCCGACGCCGAGTGGCCGAAAACAAATCTGACCCCTTTCCGGATGGTGGCGGAGAGGGTGGGATTCGAACCCACGTGGGGCGGTTATGCCCCCATCCGATTTCGAGTCGGCGCCGTTATGACCGCTTCGGTACCTCTCCCGCAGGTCTCGCTGCATCGCGTCGCGCGCTTTGCAGGGCCGCGTATTCTATAGCAGCGCACCCTTCCCGCACCACGCAAGCCCGCGGCGTGCGCCGGGGTAGCCGGCCTTGAGGGTCCTGCTCGCGCTGCTCGCGACCCTGTTTCTCGCCACCTGCGCGCAGCCGCCGCCGCTGCTGCTGCAGATCCTCGACGCCGGAGAGTTGAGGGTCGTCACGCGCAACAGCCCGGATGCGTACTACCTGGGAGCCCAGGGGCCTGTGGGGCCCGCGTACGAGCTCGCGAGCCGCTTCGCCGAGCATCTCGACGTGCCGCTGCGGTTGTACACCGTGCGCACGCGCGAGGCCGCCATCGAGGAAGTCGCGGCCGGCCGCGCGCACATCGGTGCGGCGGGCCTCTCGACCGGCATCGCCCTGCCGCCCAACGTGCAGTTCGGTCCCGGCTATCACCGTGTCCGCGAGCACCTGATCTACCGCGGCCGTGGCGCGCGGCCGCGCTCCATACGCGAGGCAGCGCGCGGGCAGATCGAGGTTGCCGCGGGCAGCCCGCACCGGCAAACGCTCGAGGACCTGCGGCTCACGAACCCAGACCTGGTCTGGATCGAGCGTGCCGACACCGACACCGAGGAGATCCTGGCGGAGGTCTCGCGAGGCACCGTGCAATACACGCTTGCGAGCTCGACCGAGTTCGCGCTCAACCGCGCGGTGCTGCCCGAGCTTTCGGCGACGCTGGACCTCGCCCCGGAGCGCGCAGTCTCCTGGGTCATCGCCACGCCTGGCCATGACGCGAGCCTGCTCGGGCGGGCCAACGCGTTCTTCAGCGCTGCGCGCACCGAGGGGCTCATCGCCGCCGTGCTCGACCGCTACTACGGCGCGGGCGATGACTTCGACTACCTGCTGTCCCGCAATTTCATGGAGCACGTGCAGACGCGCCTGCCGGAATACCTTGAATTGTTCCAGGAGGCCGCCGGGCAATACGAGCTCGACTGGCGGCTGCTCGCCGCGATGGGTTACCAGGAATCGAAGTGGGACTCGAAGGCGGTCTCCTACACCGGTGTCCGCGGGCTCATGCAGCTCACGCGGGGCACGGCGGCGATGATGCGCGCCGGCGACCGCCGCGACCCGCGCTCGAGCATCTTCGGCGGCGCGAAGTACCTTGCCCGCCTGTTGAAGAGCGTGCCCGAGCGCATCCCGGAGCCGGATCGGACCTGGTTCGCGGTGGCGGCATACAACGTGGGCTACGGCCACATCGAGGACGCCCGCGTGCTCGCGCAACGGGCCGGCAGGAACGAGGACAGCTGGGAGGAAGTACGCAAGTTCCTGCCGCTGCTGTCGCAGGAGCGCTGGTACACACGGACGCGGCGCGGCTATGCGCGGGGATGGGAGCCGGTGCGCTACGTCGAGAACGTGCAGGCCTATCTCAACATCCTGGAAGTCGCGGGCACCGGCAACCCGGTCACGGCGCAGGTACCTTGAGCGGGCTCAGCGCCGCGCGACGAAGAACCCCTTGAGGAGCGCCCCACACTCATCCGCCAGCACACCCGCAGTGCACTCGATGCGGTGGTTGAGCGCCGGATGCTGCACGACGTTGAACACGCTCCCGGCGGCGCCCGCGCGCGGATCGGTCGCGCCGAACACCAGGCGTAGGACCCGCGCATGCACCATCGCACCCGCGCACATCGGGCAGGGCTCGAGCGTCACGTAGAGCGTGGTGTCGACGAGCCGGTAGGTGCCGAGCGCCTGTCCGGCCGCCCGCAGCGCCACCATCTCGGCGTGGGCAGTTGGGTCGTGCGACCCGATGGGGCGGTTCCAGCCCTCGGCGATGATCGATCCGTCGCGCACGATCACCGCGCCGACCGGCACCTCGCCCGCGGCCTCAGCTTCGCGCGCGAGGTCGAGCGCGCGACGCATGAAGGTTTCGTCGGCCGGCTGCATGCGCTCACTCCCACTCGATGGTCGCCGGCGGCTTGCCCGAGATGTCGTAGGTGACGCGCGAGATGCCGGGCACCTCGTTGATGATCCGTCGCGCGCAGAGGTCGAGGAACTCGTATGGCAGATGTGCCCAGCGCGCGGTCATGAAATCCACTGTCTCCACCGCACGCAGCGCGATCACGTACTCGTAGCGGCGCCCGTCGCCCATGACGGCCACCGACCGCACCGGCAGGAACACCGCGAATGCCTGGCTCACGCGGTCGTACAAGCCATGCGCGTGCAGCTCATCGATGAAGATGCGGTCCGCCTTGCGCAGCAGGTCGGCATATTGGCGCGTGACCTCGCCCAGGATGCGCACGCCCAGACCGGGACCCGGGAATGGGTGGCGATACACCATCTCGCGCGGCAGTCCGAGCTCGATCCCGAGCCGGCGGACCTCGTCCTTGAAGAGCTCGCGCAGCGGCTCGACGAGCCGGAGCTTCATCTGCTCGGGCAGGCCGCCGACGTTGTGGTGCGACTTGATCACGTGCGCCTTGCCGGTCTTGGCGCCCGCGGACTCGATCACGTCCGGATAGATCGTCCCCTGCGCGAGCCAGCGGATGCCCTCGAGCTTGTGCGCCTCCTCCTCGAACACCTCGATGAAGAGCCGCCCGATGATCTTGCGCTTGGCTTCCGGGTCGGTTACGCCGTGCAACGCGCCAAGGAAGCGCGCCTCGGCGTTGACGCGGATGACCCGCACGCCCATGTGCTCGCCGAGCGTCGTCATCACCTGGTCGCCCTCGCCGGCGCGCAGGAGTCCATGGTCGACGAACACGCAGACGAGCTGCTCACCGATCGCCCGGTGCAGCAGCGCCGCCACGACGGAGGAGTCGACGCCGCCCGACAGCCCGAGCAGCACGCGGTCCTGGCCGACCTGCTCGCGAACGCGGGCTACGCTGTCTGCGATGATGTTGCCCGGCTCCCAGCGCGCCTCGCAGCCGCAGATCTCGCGCACGAAGCGCTCGATGATCCGCACGCCCTGCAGCGTGTGCGTGACCTCGGGGTGGAACTGCACCGCGTAGTAGCGGCGCGACTCGTCGGCCATGGCGGCGAGCGGCGCGTTTGCCGAGGCGCCGACCAGCACGAAGCCGGGCGGCAATGCGTCGACGCGGTCACCATGGCTCATCCAGACGTCGAGCACGGCGCGCCCCTGCGGGTCGTCGTGGTCGCGCAGGCCGTCCAGCAGCCGGCAAGGCGCCGTGACCGTCACCTGTGCGTAGCCGAACTCGCGGTGTCGTGACGGCGTGACCCGCCCGCCCAACTGCTGCGCCATGGTCTGCATGCCGTAGCAGATGCCGAGCACCGGCACGCCCGCCGCGAACACCGCCTGCGGCGCAGCGGGCGGACGGCTGTCCGTGACGGACTCCGGCCCGCCGGAAAGGATGATGCCCCGGGCGCCGAACTCGCGCACGGCGGCGTCCCCGGCGTCCCATGGGAGGATCTCGCAGTACACGCCGCACTCCCGCACGCGGCGCGCGATCAGCTGGGTGTACTGGGCCCCGAAGTCGAGGATGAGGATCCGATGGGCATGGATGTCCGGTGGCCGGACCGGCAGCGCGGATGCGCGCTCAGCTGACGCGGTAATTGGGCGCTTCCTTGGTGATCGACACGTCGTGGACGTGGCTCTCGCGCACGCCAGCGCTCGTGATGCGCACGAACTTCGGGCGCGTGCGCATCTCGTCGATGTCCTTGCTCCCCGTGTACCCCATCGCCGCGCGCAGGCCGCCGGCGAGCTGGTGAAGTATCGCGACGATGCTGCCCTTGTACGGCACGCGTCCCTCGACGCCCTCGGGCACGAGCTTCTCGAGCTCCTCGGTCGCGTCCTGGAAGTACCGGTCGCGCGAGCCCTGGGTCTGCGACATCGCGCCCAGCGACCCCATGCCGCGATAGGACTTGTAGGAGGCGCCCTGGTAGAGCTCGACCTCGCCCGGCGATTCCTCCGTGCCCGCGAAGAGTCCGCCGATCATCACGGAGTGCGCTCCCGCGGCGATGGCCTTCGCGACGTCGCCCGAGTACCGGATACCGCCGTCGGCGATCAGCGGCACGCCGTCGCGCGCCAGCGCCGTGGCGACGTTTCCCACGGCGCTGATCTGCGGCACGCCGACCCCGGCGACGACGCGCGTCGTGCAGATCGAGCCCGGGCCGATGCCGACCTTGACCGCATCCGCGCCGGCGTCCACCAGCGCGCGCGCACCCTCGGCGGTGACGATGTTGCCGGCGATCACCTGCTGCGCCGGCCACCTGGCCTTGATGCGCGACACCGTCTCGATGACGCCCTTCGAGTGCCCATGCGCCGTGTCCACGACGATCACGTCCGCGCCCGCCTCGCGCAGCGCCGCCACGCGCTCGAGCGTGTCGACCCCGGTGCCGACCGCGGCGCCGACCCGCAAAGCGCCGCGCTCGTCCTTGCAGGCGCGCGGGAACTCGGTCGCCTTCTGGAAATCCTTGACGGTGATCATGCCCTTGAGCGTGAAGTCCTTGTCGATGACCAGCACCTTCTCGATGCGGTGCTTGTGCAGCAGCGCGAGTACTTCCTCCTTGGGCGAGTTCTCGCGCACGGTGACCAGCCGCTCGCGGGGAGTCATGACCGTGGAGACGGGCGCGTCGAGCTTGGTTTCGAAGCGCAGGTCGCGGTGCGTGACGATGCCGACGGCCTTGCCGTCGCGTACCACGGGCACGCCCGAGATGTTCTTGGCGCGCGTCAGGTTGAGCACCTCGCGGATCGTGAGCTCCGGCCCGACCGTGATGGGGTCGTGGATGATTCCGCTCTCGAAGCGCTTGACCCGCGCCACCTCCCTGGCCTGCGACTCGATCATCATGTTCTTGTGGACGATGCCGATCCCGCCTTCCTGCGCGATCGAGATCGCGAGGCGGTGCTCGGTGACGGTGTCCATCGCGGCGGACAGCAGCGGCAGGTTGAGGCGTATGCCGCGCGTGAGCTGCGTTGCCAGGCTCACCTCCATCGGCAGGACCTCGGAACGGGCCGGCACGAGGAGGACGTCGTCGAAGGTGAGTGCTTCCTCGAGGATACGCAGCATGACTGGCCTTGGGCGGGCGGAAGGAAGCGCGGCATTCTATCCGGCGCGGCCGGTGACGGTAAACCGACTCGACCCGCGGCTTGTGCGCATGCGGGCCTGCCACGATGATGCCGGCATGCCCGACATGAGCCTCGAACCCGACGGCAACCTCATGCCGGACCGGGAGATTTTCACGGTCAGCCGCCTGAACCGCGAGGCCCGCGGCCTGCTCGAGCGCGGCTTCGGCAGCCTCTGGCTCGAGGGCGAGGTGTCGAACCTCTCCCGCCCGGCCTCGGGGCACTGGTACTTCTCGCTGAAGGACGCCGCCGCGCAGGTGCGCTGCGCGATGTTCCGCAGCCGCAACCAGCTCGTGCGGATGCCTGTGCAGGACGGGTCGAAGGTGATCGCCCGCGGCCGGGTCAGCCTCTACGAGGCGCGCGGTGAGTTCCAGGTCCTCGTCGAGCACCTCGAGGAAGCCGGCGAAGGCGCGCTGCGGCGTCGCTTCGAGGAGCTCAAGCGCCGGCTGGCAGCCGAAGGGCTCTTCGACGCGCGCCATCGCAAGCCGCTGCCGCGATTGCCACGCCGGATCGGCGTGATCACCTCGCCCTCGGGCGCTGCGATTCGCGACGTCCTGCACGTGCTGCAGCGGCGGTTCCCGGCGGTGCCCGTGCTCCTCTACCCGGTCGCCGT
This sequence comes from uncultured Gammaproteobacteria bacterium, assembly GCA_963834855.1. Lineage (GTDB taxonomy): Bacteria > Pseudomonadota > Gammaproteobacteria > Steroidobacterales > Steroidobacteraceae > DATJKD01. Next base: position 73,676 of record CAWIDH010000008.1, read on the forward strand.
GCAGGGAGCCGCCGCACGGGGCGACATCATTGCCGCGCTCCGGCTCGCCGGACAGCGGGCCGACTGCGACGTCCTGATCCTGGCGCGTGGTGGCGGCTCGCTCGAGGACCTGCAGGCCTTCAACGACGAGGCGGTCGCCCGCGCGGTGTTCGCCTGCCCCATCCCGGTCGTGAGCGGCATCGGGCACGAGGTCGATTTCACGATCGTGGATTTCGTCGCGGACGAGCGCGCGCCGACGCCATCCGGCGCAGCCGAGCGCGTCGTCCCCGATCGCGCCGAGTGGCTGCGCAGCTTCGCGCATGGTGAGCGACGCGTGGCGGTCGCGCTGCGGCGGCGACTGCGGGACCTGCGCACCCTGCTCGGCTTTCGCGCGCGGAGCCTCAGCCGCGCGCATCCCGGTGCTCGCCTGCGCCAGCATGCACAGCGGCTCGACGACCTCGACACCAGGCTCAGGCTCGCGGCCAGGCGATTGCTCGGGCGCGCCGCGGCGCGCGTGGCGCAGGCCGACGCCTTGTTGCGGCGCGCCTCGCCGGTGCTGCGGCTGCGCGCGCTGCGGTTGCGCCACGCGGTGGCACGGCGCGCGTTGGCCGCGGCGGGACGCCGCAGCGTCGCCGCGGCCCGCGCACGGCTCGACTCGGCGATCCGGACCCTGCACGCGACCGGCCCGCAGGCCACGCTTGCGCGGGGGTATGCAGTGGTAACCGACGCGCAGGGTCGGGTCCTGCGCGATGCGACCGCAACGCACCCCGGCGCCACGGTCGGCGTGCGCCTCTGGCGCGGATCGCTTGCGGCCACCGTCACGGCGACCACGCCGGCCGCGCTCGCGGCTCACGATGCGCGGCCGGGGAAGGCGTGAGGCGCTCCTTCGTCCTGCGTGGACCGATACTCTCCGCGCTCACGGCGCTGCTGCTGCACGTACCCTGCGCGCCGGCCCGGGACGGACAACTGCTGCCGGTCGAAAGCCGTGTTCCAGGCGGTATCGCATTGATCGAGCTGGGGTCGCCGGCGTCGCCCGCGGAGCGGCTGCTCTACAACGGGCACCGGGCGCCGCTGCTCATGGTCGGCGGTCGCCGCCTGGCGGTGGTAGGCATCCCGCTCGATGCCACGCCCGGCCGACACACCGCGACGCTCGAGAGCGCGGACGCCGGCGCGTCGAGACCCGTGACGTTCGAGGTGCTGGCGAAGCGGTACGAGGAGCAGCGCCTCACCGTGAAGAACCAGCGGCACGTCGAGCCGACGCCTGCGGACCTCGAGCGTATCGCCGCCGAACGCGCCCGCATCGATCGGGCGCTGTCGACGTTCAGCGAGGACCGGCAGCCACAGCTGCGGCTCGCGGCGCCCGTGGCAGGCGCGCGCTCCAGCTCATTCGGCCTGCGCCGCTACTTCAACGGCCAGGCGCGCAGCCCGCACAGCGGCATGGACATCGCGGCCCCGGAGGGCACGCCGATCCTCAACCCGGCGACGGGACGCGTGCTCGACACCGGCGACTTCTTCTTCAACGGTCAGACCGTGCTGGTCGATCACGGGCAGGGCGTGGTCGCGATGTACTGCCACCTGAGCCGCATCGACGTGAAGCCGGGCGACCTGGTCGGCGCGGGCGCGCAGCTCGGCCTGGTCGGCGCGACCGGACGGGTGACGGGAGCGCATCTGCACTGGGGGATCGCGATAAATCGGGCGCTCGTCGACCCTGCGCTGCTGCTCGTGGAGCAACCGCCGTCAGCGGCGTCCGAGGAACCCGCCGATCGCTGACTCGAAACGCGGCAGGTCCACCAGGAACGAGTCGTGGCCCTCAACCGACGGGAGGGCGTGGAACTCCACCCGGGCGCCAGCCGTCCGCAGCTGCGCCTCGATCTCCCGCTGCTGGTGGATCGGAAACAGGATGTCGGACTCCACGCCCAGGACGAGCGCGTCCATCGCGCGGAAAGGCGCGAATGCAGCGGCGAGCGATCCGCCGTGCTCGGCGAGATCGAACTCGTCCATCGCGCGTGACAGCGCAAGGAAGCAATTGGCATCGAAGATCTCGGAGAAGCGCTGCGCCTGGTGCTCGAGATAGGACTCGACCTGGAACGGCGGCCGCGACCCGCCTGCAGCCGGGACCGGGCCGCCGTCGACGCGCTCGCGCCCGAAACGCTGGTCGAACTCGCGTGCGCCGCGGTAGGTAATCGTGCCGAGCTTGCGTGCGAGACGCAGCCCCGTGCGCGGACCGTGCCCCGGCTCGTAGTAGCCGTTGCGCCACTCCGGATCGCTGCGCACGATCTCGCGCTGCAGCGAGCGCAGCGCGATCGCCTGCGCCGAGGCCGCGGTCGCGCCGGAAATCGAGATCAGCGAGTCGACCTCGCCCGGAAACTGCGCGCAGTAGGCGAGCACGGTCATGCCGCCGAGCGAAGGGCCGACGACGCAGGCGACGCGCTCGATGCCGAGCGCCCGGAGTGCTTCGCGGCCCGCGGTGGCGATGTCCTCGACCGAGAGCTCAGGAAACGCGGGGCCATATTGACGACCCGTCGCCGGGTCGATGGAGACCGGGCTCGACGAGCCGAACGGGCTCCCCGGTGAATTGACGCACACCACGTGCCAGCGGCGCGTGTCGATGGGGCAGGCCTCCCCGATCATCGATTCCCACCAGCCGGGGCTCGGATCGAGAGGCGACGATGCCGCGTGCGCCGATGGCGACAGTCCCGTGAAGAGCAGCACCGTGTTGTCGGCCGCGGCATTGCGCGCGCCCCAGCTCTCGATGGCGACCACCGGCTGCTCGATCACCCCGCCGCGGTACAGCCGCAGCGGGCGCGGCAGCCGAACCAGCCGGCGTGCCGGGTACTCGGGCGCCGCGCCACGCGGCGGATTGACGAGCACCGTCGGCATGGTCGGCAGTCTAAGCCGCCCGGACAGGGACACAAGCGCACGCCGACATCTGCTCAGAACCGTTCGTCGCGTGTCCTACGAGGACACGCTTAACGCTTGCCGCGCCGGCGGCTGCGTACGAGCCGGTTGCGCTTGCGCCGCTGCCTGGGGGTGAGCTCGTTACGCTGGCCGGCGAATGGATTCTCGTCGGTCCGGAACTCGATGCGCATGGGCGTCCCCTCGAGGCGGAAGGCTCGGCGGAAATGGTTCTCGAGGTAGCGGCGATAGGCGTCCGGCACGTGCTCAGTCTGGTTGCCGTGTATCACGACGACCGGGGGATTGCGGCCGCCCTGGTGAGCGTAGCGGAGCCTGATGCGCCGGCCGCGCACCAGCGGGGGCTGATGCGCCGCTACCGCCTGCTCGAGCGCACGCGTGAGCGCGGGCGTCGCCAGCTCGCGCATCGCCGCGCGGTACGCGACCTGCACCGCGTCGATCAGGTCGCCGACGCCGCTGCCATGTCGCGCGGAAATGAAGTGCACCGGCGCGAACGTCAGGAAGGCCAGGCGCAGGTCGAGGCCCGCGCGGATGGCCTCGCGCTGCTCGTGTGCGATCCCGTCCCACTTGTTGACGGCGATCACGAGCCCGCGCCCCTGCTCGGCCACGAGACCGAGAAGGCTCGCGTCCTGCTCCGCCACCGAATCTTGCGCATCGAGCACGCCGATCACGATCTGCGCCTCGTCGATCGCCTGCAGCGCCTTGACGACGCTGAACTTCTCGATTGCGCCGTGCACGCGCGCGCGGCGCCGCACGCCCGCGGTGTCGATCAGCACGAAGTCCTGGCCGTCGCGCTCGAACGGCACGTAGACGCTGTCCCGCGTGGTGCCCGGTTGATCGAAGGCGACCAGGCGATCCTCGCCGAGCAGCCGGTTGATCAGGGTCGACTTGCCGACGTTCGGGCGACCGATGACCGCGACCCGGATGGCGTCGGCGCCGGGTACGGCCGCGGCATCGACCGGGACTGCAAGGCCGTCGAGCGCCCGCGTCATCAGCGTCTCGAGTCCTTCGGCGTGCGCGGCCGACACCGGTACCGGCTCGCCGAATCCCAGGCGGTGGAAGTCGGCCTCGGCCGCACCAGGCTCGAGGCCCTCGGTCTTGTTGACCACGACCAGCACGGACTTGCCGCTGCGGCGCAGCTCCCGGGCGGCGTGCAGGTCCGGCGCAGTCAGGCCCGCGCGGCCGTCCACGACGAGCAGGACACGGTCGGCCTCCTCGATGGCCTTGCGCGTCTGCGCCGCGGCCAGCTCTTCGACCCCGCCCGGTCCCTCGACGAGACCGCCGGTATCGATCACGACGGCGGGCTGCGGGCCCGCGCGCGAGTACCCGTATTTTCGATCCCGGGTCAGGCCCGGGACGTCAGCGACCAGCGCGTCACGCGTGCGTGTCAGCGCGTTGAACAACGTCGACTTGCCGACGTTGGGACGGCCGACGAGCGCGAGAACGGGCAGCACCGGCGGGCCTTTGCGTCACTCCCCGCCGGCGGCCGTCTCGCTGCCTGCGCTGCGATACGCGACCAGCGAGCCGTCGATATCGAGCGCGAACAGTCTTCCGTCGGCCGCGAGCGGTGCGCCGACCGGCGTGTCGCCTGGCCGTTCGCGGGCGACGAACTGGCCGCTGTCGCGATCGAGCCAGTGCAGATAGCCCTGGAAGTCGCCCACGACGACCGCCGAGCCGTCGACGACCGGCGTACCCAGCCCGCGCTGGTGCAGGCTGTCCTGCTGCCACACGATGCTGCCGTCACGGCGCCGCAGCGCGAACACGGTGCCGTCCGACGCCGAGACGTACAACTGGTCGTCGTCGAGCGCGAGGCCCCGGTAGCTCGACAGGTCGCGCCCCCACCAGACCTGCCCGGAATCGAGCGCCAGCATGATTACGCGGCCCTGGTAACCGACGGCATACACGTCGTCGCCGGAAATCCGCGCCTCGGCGTCGACGTCGGCGAGCCGCTCGAGCTCAGTGCGCCCGGTCGGCGTGCTCACCTGCGTCTGCCACAGGGTTTCGCCGCTCGAAAGCGACACTGCGAGGAGCTTGCCGGTGTCGAAGCCGCAGATCACGACGTCGCCGCTCGCGACCGGCGCCGCCGCGCCGCGCAGCGACAGCCGCGGCACGGCCTCCTCCACCAGCCAGAGCTCGCGTCCGTCGGCGGCCGCAAGCGCGCGCATCCGTCCATCGAGGGTCCGCACGATCACGCGATCGCCAACGACGAGCGGCGCCGAAAGCACCTCGCCGCTCACCCGAACCTTCCAGCGTTGACGGGCGTCCGCGGCCTCGAGCGCGGCGACGTCGCCGTCGCTGGTCCCGAGCACGACCAGGCCGTTGCCGCTGCCCGGCCCCGCGGAGAGGGCGAGCCGCGTGTCCGCACGCCAGCGTGTCTGACCGTTCGCCGCGGAAATCGCGTGCACCACGCCGTCACGGTTCGCCGCGTAGATCGTGTCGCCGTCGATGGTCAGGCCGAGCCCGAGCCGCAGGTGCTCGCCGCCGTCGCCGACCCTCGTGGACCATAGCCGTTCCACGCGGAGCACGGACTGGATGTCGGTGAGCTCGGCGGGCGGGTCGACTTCCTCGTCCTTGTCGCAGCCGGCGGCCAGCAGGGCCGCGAGGCCCAGGATCGCGATGCGCTTGATCATTTCCCGGTAGCCTCCGCGGAAGCGGTAGCCTCGGCGGGAGCGGCGGCCGGCAGCGCATCGCGCTTCAGCGCCACGTACTCACGGTCGACGCTCGACTGCAACGGATCGCCCGCGAGCGCCAGCTCGTACTCCCGGCGCGCACCGGTGGCATCGCCCTTCGCCGCGAGCGCGTCGCCACGGATCTCATGGAAGAGCGGCGCGAAGGCACCCGCGGCCGAGACATCGAGCAGCGCCACGGCCTCGTCGGCCTTCGACTGCTCGATCAGGACCCGCGCCAGCCGCATCCGCGCGACCTGCCGCAGCTCCGCGTCGCGCGAGCGGTCCTGGACCCCGCGCAGCAGGTTCGCCGCCTCGTCGTACTCGCGCCGTTCGACCGCGGCCCGTGCGAGCGCGAGGTCGGCCTGGTCGGCGTAGGGCGAGGACGGATTCGTCTCGCGCAGCGTCTTCGCGCGGGCCACCGCGTCGTCGGGCTTGTTCGCGGTCAGGGCGTCGAGGACGCCGCTGTAGGCGACCTCGGCCTGCGCGGCCCGCTCGAGCGTGCGCGCCTGCCAGTAACGCCACCCGGCGATGCCACCGAGCCCGATGGCGATGCCGCCGACGATCACGAGCCAGTTCTCGCGCCAGAAGCTGCGCAACTGCTCTTCACGTTCCAGATCGCTCAGATCTTCCACTTCTCATGCTCCGGATGCCTCGGGGTTGTCGCCCGTCGGTCATCATTTGATGGATTCCGATTCGCGCAAGCGGCCGCCGAGCTCCGCCGCGAGTCCCGCGAGAGGCAGCTCGTGCTGTGTCCCGTCACCCCGCAGGCTCTTCAGTCCGACGACACCGCGCGAGATCTCGTCGTCGCCCAGGATGAGCGCAAAACGCGCGCCGCTGCGGTCGGCGCGCTTCATCTGCGCCTTGATGCTTCCGCCGCCGCAGTTGACCTCGATGCCGTGGCCTGGCAGCGCATCGCGCAGCCGCTCCGCGAGCGCGAGGCCCGCGCGCTCCGCGGCGTCTCCGGCGAGCAGCAGGTATATGGCGGGCGCAACTGCGTCCGCCGCCGCGGCCGCGAGGCGCATCAGCTCGACGACGCGCTCCTGCCCGAGCGCCCAGCCGATCGCGGGCGTCGCCTCGCCCCCCAGTTGCGCGACCAGCCCGTCGTAGCGCCCGCCGGAACAGACGGCGTCCTGCGACCCCAGGTCCGTCGTGATCCACTCGAAGACCGTCCGGGAATAGTAGTCGAGACCGCGCACCAGGCGCGGGTTCAACACGTACGGGACGCCCGCGGCGTCGAGGTGCGCGCGCAAGCCTGCGAAATGGGCTGCCGACTCCGGGTCCAGGTGATCCATGATCGAGGGCGCCCCCGTGACGATCTCCTGCATGGCGGGGTTCTTGCTGTCGAGGATGCGCAGCGGGTTACCCTCGAGCCGCCGTACGCTGTCGGCATCCAGGGCCGAGACGTGGCGGCGGAAGTACTCTGTCAGGTGCGCGCGATAGGCGCGGCGGGACTCCGGCGTGCCGAGCGTGTTCAGGTGGAGCGTGAGCCGGGGCAACCCCAGGCGCGCCCAGATCCGCGCCGACAACAGGATCAGCTCGGCATCGACGTCGGGGCCGGCGTAGCCGATCGCTTCCGCATCGATCTGGTAGAACTGCCGGTAGCGCCCCTTCTGGGGACGCTCGTAACGGAACATCGGGCCCTGGCACCAGAGCTTCTGCCGCGCATTGTGCAGCAACCCGTTGCTGATGCACGCGCGCACCACGCCCGCCGTCGCCTCCGGTCGCAGCGTAACCGAGTCTCCGCCGCGATCGACGAAGGTGTACATCTCCTTCTCGACGATGTCCGTGAACTCGCCGATCGAGCGCTTGAAGAGCTCGGTGCGCTCGAGCAGCGGCAGCCGCAGCTCCCGGTAGCCGTACTCGGTGAGCGTCTCGCGCGCGACGCGCTCGAGGCGCTGCCAGGCCGGCGTCTCCTCGGGGAGCACGTCGTTCATGCCGCGCACGGATGGAAGACCGGTTGCCATCGGAAAGCCGCGCCTGTCACCGCACCGCGCCGTCGGCGTCGATGCTGAAGCGAGTGAGGCTCTGGCCGGTCGGTGCCGCGGGCACCGACAGTCGTCGACCGTTTGCATGCAGGGTGACCGAGTCAGGGTCGCCGATCGTGACGCTGAGCGGCGGCGTGGCGCGCAGCGTGCGCTCCGTACCGCGGCCGCCCAGATCGTAGAGCACCGGCGTCCCGGAACCGTCGTAGACCTCGACCCAGGTGTCCGCGGAGAACGCGAGTTGCAGGGTGATCTCGCCGCCTCCGGTGGCGGCCGCCGGCGCGGGCGCGGTCGCTTCGCCGGTCGCAGGCTCGCCCGGTGCTGCGGTCGCCGCGGGCGCCTGCGTCGGGCCGCTCTCGGCCGCGTCGCCGGCGGCGGGCGATGCCGCAGGCGCAACGGCGCCGGTCGCTGGCGACGGGCTCCGCCAATTCGACCAGCGTTCGGCAACGAAGGCGATGAGCGCCGCCACCAGCAGTGCGCCTGCGACTCCGCCCAGCACCCACGGCCAGCGCGTCGGCGGGCGCACCGGCACCCGATCCTCGCGGGCCTTCGGGATCAGTGTCGGCTGGGCCGGTTGAGTCTCCGCCTGCGCGTACTCGGCCAGCACCCGGTCGGGGGACAGACCAAGCAGCGTCGAATATCGGCGCAGGTGCCCCTTGGCGAACACGGGCGCGCCGAGTGCCGCGTACTCGTCGTTCTCGATCCAGCTGATGGCACTGACGTCCAGGTTCAGCTGCTCGGCGACCTGCTGCTGCGTCAAGCCCTGGCGCTCACGCTCGCGCGCAAGCTCGGCCCCGGGGCCATGGGCATGCGGCTGCCCGGCCGTGTCCCCGGTCATCACCCACCTTGCTCCGCCTCGAGCAATTCGCGCGTTTCCGCGGAGGTGGCGAACTCCGTCCTGAGCCGGCGAGCGTATTCCTGCGACTGCGGGAAGTCGCCGAGCTTGCGTTCGATCCGATAGCCAAGCCACAGCGCCTGCGGGTTCGCGGGCCCCACCGCCATGTACCGCTGCAGGAAGGCGCGCGCCTGGAAATCGTTGCCGCCGTCGTGGTTGAGATCGGCCATCTGCAGCAGGGCGTCCGGCTGGTCCGGCTGGAATGCGAGGGCCTTGCGGAAATAGGCCTCTGCATCCACCGGGCGGCCGTCGGCCCGCGCGCAGCGGCCGGCGTTCGTGTAGGCGGCCGCAGGCGTGCGGTACATCGCGTTGTTGGCGGCCTCGACGAACAGCTTCTCGCCGCGCTTCTTGTCGCCCTTGCGGCAATAGAATGCGCCCGCGTTGTTGAGGACGTCGGGGTTGCCGTCGGCGAGCTTGACGGCCTGGTCGTAGTGCGATTGCGCCTTGCGATCCTCGCCGAGGCGGTCGTAAAGGAACCCGGCGGCCATCTGCGTGTCGGCCGTCCTCGGGTCCTGCTCGAGTGCCTTCTCGATGCGGTCGCGCGCCGCGGTGAGATTGCCCTGGCGCAGGTAGGTCATCCCGAGCTGGGCGTTGGTCTGCGCAGCCTTCTCGCGCGACTCGCTGCCGAGCTGCGTGGAGCTTCCGGCGCAGCCGCCGGCCACCGCGAGAGCGAGCGTTGCCGCGGCGCAAAGCCACGTCCGGTGAGTCATGCCACCACCACGGGTATGGAGCCCAGCCGGTCGCCGAGCCGGGAGGTCGTGCGGTCGACAACCCGGCCCACGAGCTGCCCGCAGGCCGCGTCGATGTCGTCGCCGCGCGTACGACGCACCGTGGCGATGATGCCGTCCCTGGCCAGCGAATCGCGAAAGGCCGAGATCACCGGCTCGGGCGAACGGCGGTAGCGAGTCCCCGGGAACGGGTTGAACGGAATCAGGTTGACCTTCGCCGGGCGGCCACGCAGCAGCGCCGCGAGCTCGCGGGCATGCTCCGGGCGATCGTTGACGCGATCGAGCATCACGTACTCGAAGGTCACGCTGCGCGCGTTCTGGCGCTCGGCGTAATACCAGCTGGCCGCGAGCAGCTCGGCGATCGGGTGCCTGCGGTTGATCGGCACCAGCTCGTTGCGCAGCTCGTCATTCGGCGCGTGCAGGGAAACCGCGAGCGCGACGTTGGTCTCCTCCGCGATGCGCATCATCTGCGGCACGAGCCCGGAGGTGCTGACCGTCACGCGCCGACGGGACAGGTCGAATCCATGATCGTCCATCATCAGCTCGGCCGCGGGGACGACATTGCGGTAGTTCGCGAGCGGCTCGCCCATCCCCATGAAGACGACGTTGGTGATCAGGCGCTCGCCGCCAGGCGCGGCACCGAGCTCGCGATTCGCGAGCCAGACCTGCCCGGTGATCTCGGCCGTGCTCAAGTTGCGGTTGAACCCCTGCTGCGCCGTGGAGCAGAAGGTGCAGTCCATGGCGCAGCCGACCTGGCTGGAAATGCACAGCGTGCCGCGCCCGGGCTCGGGGATGAACACCATTTCGATGGCCTGGCCGCCCTCGAAGCGCAGCAGCCACTTGCGCGTACCGTCGACGGACGCCTGTACGTGCAGCACGTCCGGCACGCGGATCTCGGCACGCTCGGCGAGCCGGCGACGGAAGTCCTTGCCGAGGTCGGTCATCGCATCGACCTCGCCCGCACCCCGCTTGTAGATCCAGTTCATCAGCTGCCGCGCGCGGTAGGGCTTCTCGCCCATGTCGACGACGAGCGCCTCGAGCCCGGAGCGCGTCAGCCCGAGCAGGTTCGTTCGTGTCGTGGCGGGTTCCATGGCCCGTTTGACCGTGCGGCGCCGGCGAGTTCAGTGGCCCGGGCGCGGGCAGATATCGGATTCCGCGAAGAAGAACGCCACTTCCACCGCGGCGTTCTCCGGGCTGTCCGAGCCGTGCACCACGTTCTGGTCGATGCTCTGCGCGAGGTCCGCGCGGATCGTGCCCGGTGCGGCCTTCTTCGGGTCCGTAGCGCCCATGATCTCGCGATTTTTCGCGACCGCGTCCGACCCCTCGAGCACCTGGACCATCACCGGACCCGAGGTCATGAAGTTGACGAGGTCGCGGAAGAACGGCCGCTCGCGGTGTATGGCATAGAACGCCTCGGCCTGCGCCGTGGAGAGTCTCATCATCCGCGCGGCGACGATGGCGAGCCCGGCTGCCTCGAAGCGGCGGTACACCTCGCCGATGGCGTTCTTTCGGACCCCATCGGGCTTGACGATGGAAAGCGTGCGTTCGACGGTCATGCGACCCCTCGCGGCGGGCGCGTACGCCCGGACGTTCTTGATCGGGCCGCCCTTACGCCCGCGCGCTCGTTGCGACCGGGTCAGGGACGGCCTCGGGAAAATAGCCGGGAAGTATACCTGTGCCGGGCGCGGCTGAAAAGAAAAGCGAGCCGCCGCAGGCAGTTACGCGTCAGACGTTGAAGCTCTCACCGCAGCCGCACTCGCCCTTGACGTTGGGATTGCGGAACTTGAAGGCTTCGTTGAGCCCCTCGCGCACGAAATCGACCTCGGTTCCGTCGATCAGGCGCAGGCTCTCCTGGTCGACGATGACCTTGATCCCGTCCTGCTCGAACACGACGTCGTCGCGTGCAAGGTCGTCGGCGTAATTCACGACGTAGGCGAAACCGGAGCAGCCTGTCTTCTTGACGCCTAGGCGCAGGCCAATGCCGTGGCCGCGGCTCTCGAGAAAGCTGCGGACTCTGTCGCGTGCTGAATCGGTCAGTGATACGGCCATTGATCCGGAGTCGGGGCGGAAGACACCGTGAATTCTACACCGGCGCGGCGTCGTCCCCCGGCCAGCGGCTCGCAGCGGCCCGGATGGCGTCCTGAAGTGTGATCAGCCGCCCGAACCTCGCGGGCGGCACGGCGAGCGCATCCACCGCCTCGCGCCAGTCCCAGTCGGCAAGCTCGCGGCGTGTCGCGCCCACGAGCCGCTCGGTGAGCCACGAAGCGGCCGCAATCAGGTACGGACAGCCATAGGCCCGAAAGCGCGCCTCGGCCACGACGTCCTCGTCTATGCGGAACGCGAGCAGGACGCGCGCGCCGCCGTCGCCCGCATCCGCGCGGCCGGTGATCACTGTTCCCGTGCCACCGGCCAGGTCGCCCGCGCCGGGAAGCTCGCGCAGCCTGCGCTCGACCTCGGCGCCGTAGCGAGGGTCAGCCATCAGACCGCCGTGGCGAGGTCGGGCGGCGCGATTGCGCGCAGACGCTCGACCTCGTGGCGGATGCGTGCGGCGGCGACCTCCACCTCTTCCGCCGTCGTGTAGCGCCCCAGGCTGATCCGGAGCGAGCTCTGCGCGAGCTCCTCGCTGCGACCGAGCGCGCGCAGTACGTAGGAAGGCTCGCCGCGGAGCGATGCGCAGGCGGAACCCGATGAGAGTGCAAGATCCGCCAGCGCGAGCAGCAGGCTCTCGCCCTCCACGCCCTCGATCGACACGTTGAGTATCCCGGGCGCGCGACGAGACTCGTCACCGTTGAGCCAGACGCCCGGCACGATGCGAAGCAACGACCAGAGCCGCTCGCGCAACGCCGCGACCCGCGCGCGCTCGGCGTCCATTTCGAGGGCCGCGATGCGGCAGGCCCTGCCCATGCCGACGATCTGGTGCGTGGGCAGCGTGCCCGAGCGCAGGCCGCGCTCCTGGCCGCCGCCGAAATGCAGCGGCACGAGCCCGAGCCGCGGCTCGCGCCGCAGGCAGAGCGCGCCAATGCCCTTGGGGCCGTTCAACTTGTGGGCGGTCAGCGCCAGCAGGTCGATCCGGTCGCGCACCACGTCGATGGCGAGCTTCCCCGCGCTCTGAGCGGCATCGACGTGCAGCAGGACGCCGCGCTCGCGGCAGAGGTGGCCCACTGCGCCAACGTCCTGGACGACGCCGGTCTCGTTGTTGACATGCATCAGCGAGACCAGGATGGTGTCGGGCCGGAGCGCCTCCTCCACCTGCGCGGCCTCGACGATCCCTGAGGATCCGGGACGCAGGAGGCTGACTTCGAATCCCTCGCGCTCGAGCTGCTTGCAGGGGTCGAGCACGGCGGCGTGCTCGGTGCGCGAAGTGACGATGTGTCGGCCTTTCGCGCGGTGAAACCGCGCGGCGCCGAACAAAGCGAGGTTGTTTGCCTCGGTCGCGCCGGAGGTCCACACGATCTGCTCGGGCGCAGCCCCCACGAGCGCCGCGACGTCCTCGCGCGCGGCCTCGATCCGCGCGCGCGCGCGCCGCCCCGGCCCGTGGTTGACCGACGAGGCGTTCGCGTAGTCTGACGAGGGGCCCATGCAGTCGAGCATGGCCTCGATCACGCGCGGATCGACCGGCGTGGTCGCGGCATTGTCGAGGTAGATCACGGCCATCAGGCGCCGCGCTCCGCGCGGGATCCCTGCCCTTCGCCCGCGCGCCGCCTGCGTCCCTGCATCGCCGTCAGGATGCCGCGCAGGATGTGGATCTCGTTCTGGTCCGGCGCCGCCCGGTTGAAGAAGCGGCGCAATCGCGCCATCAGGTGGCCGGCGCCGGTGCGATCGCGGAAGTCGATCTCCTCGAGCACCTCGGCGAGCTGCGCATAGAAGCGCTCCATCTCGTGTGCGCTGGCAAGCGGTCCTCCCGGGGGCGCAGCGCCGGCAGCGCTCGGATGCGCGGCAAGCCGGAGCTCATAGGCGACGACCTGCACCGCCATCGCGAGGTTGAGCGACGGGTAGGCGTCGTCGGTCGGGACGGTGAGCAGCCGCTGGCACTGCTCGATGTCGTCGTTCGAGAGGCCGGTGCGCTCCGCGCCGAACAGGATCGCCACGTCGCGGCTGCGCGCGGCCGCGACGATTTCGGGTGCCGCCTCGCGCGGTTCGAGCACGCGCCACGGCAGGTGCCGCGGGCGTGCGGTCGTGCCGACCACGAGACCGCAGTCGTCGACCGCGGCGCGCACCGTGGGCAGGACGCGGGCGCGCTCCAGTACGTCCACGGCGGACGCCGCCATCGTGGTCGCCTCGGTGTCGGGGAACCGCTCAGGCTGCACCAGGGCCAGCTCGGTGAGGCCCATGGTCTTCATCGCACGCGCGGCGGAGCCGATGTTTCCCGGGTGCCGCGTACCGACCAGGACGATGCGTATCGCCATGCTCTGGTATTCTAGCCGCCCTTTGGCGGGGCCCCCCGCCGCTCTTTCGCAAGTCGACCGGGACGCGTTGGTCCATGCAGCCACTCCTGAACATCGCCGTGCGCGCGGCACGCCGGGCGGGGGACCTGATCGTCCGCAACGTCGACCGCGTGCCGACGCTCGGCGTGCGCGCCAAGAGCCGCAACGACTTCGTGAGCGAGGTGGATCACCTCGCCGAGCGCGACATCATCGAGACCATACGCCGGACTCATCCCGATCACGGTTTTCTCGGCGAGGAGTCCGGCCGCAGCGGCGGCGACGAGTTCGTCTGGATCATCGACCCGCTCGACGGCACGACCAACTTCCTGCACGGCTTCCCGGTCTTCGCGGTGTCGCTCGCGGTCGAGCGTCGCGGTCGCCTCGAGCACGGCGTCGTGTACGACCCGATGCGGCAGGAGTTGTACACCGCCTCGCGAGGGGATGGCGCACAGCTCGACGGCAAGCGCATCCGCGTCAGCAAGCAGACGACGCTCGAGGGCGCACTCGTCGGCACGGGGTTTCCGTACCGCGCGAACACGCAGTGGTTAGACAGCTACATGGCGATGTTGCGGACCGTCATGGAGCAGACCGCCGGCATCCGCCGTCCCGGGGCCGCCTCGCTCGACCTGGCTTATGTAGCAGCGGGCCGGCTCGACGGATTCTGGGAAATCGGCCTCAAGGCATGGGACACCGCCGCCGGAACCCTGCTCATCACGGAGGCGGGCGGCCGCGTCGGCACGCTGACCGGGACGGAGTACCGCCAGGGCGGAAACATCATCGCCGGCGCGCCGAAGGTGTTCGACGCCATGGTCGAGTGCCTCGGACCGCTCGTGCCATCCGTGCTGCGCGAGGCCTGATTCGCGCTGGCCCGTTATCGGGCGCGGCTGCCTTCCAGTACATTCCGGCGCCGCGGGCCGAGGGCCGCTGAAAATTGGCTCGGAGCCAATTTTCACCAAGACCGTCGAGGACATCCCGGCTCTACGAAAATTGGCTCCGAGCCAATTTTCAGCTGTCGCTCGTCTGCTCGTCGCGCCTGGTCGCCCACAGCGAGGCGAGCACGCCCACGCCCAGCGTCGCGACGATGATCGCGAGCGACATCAGGTTCGGCACGTGGTAGTGGTTCACGAGCAGCATCTTCACGCCGACGAAGGCCAGGATCAGCACCAGGCTGTACTTGAGGTATCGGAACATGGCCATGAGGCCCGCCACCGCGAAGTAGAGCGCGCGCAGCCCCAGGATCGCGAACGCGTTCGAGGTGAACACCAGGAAGGGGTCGCGCGTCACGGCCAGGATCGCCGGAATCGAGTCGACCGCGAAGACCACGTCGGTGATGTCGACGATGATCAGCGCAACCAGCAGCGGGGTGGCGTGCAGGCGACCGTCACGGCGTACCATGAACCGCGAGCTCGTGATGTCGGGCGTCACCGGCATGAAACGGCGGACGACCCTCATCGCCCAGCTGTTCGCGACGTCCTGCTCCTCCGCGTCGGGCCCGAGCATCCTGAGCGCCGAGACGAGCAGCACCGCCCCGAAGACGTAGAACATCCAGTCGAACCTGTGCACCAGCGCCGTGCCCGCCGCGATCATCAGGCCCCGCAGCACGATCGCGCCGACGATGCCCCAGAACAGCACGCGGTACTGGTACAGCGAGGGGATCCTCAGGTAGGAGAAGATCAGTGCGATGACGAAGATGTTGTCGACCGACAGCGACCACTCGAGCAGGTAGCCCGTCACGTACTGGATGACGGCGTCCGCGCCCGACGACACGCCGGGGCCCGGCTCGAATCCGAACCAGCGGTATTCGTACAGGCCGTAGACCGCGAGCGTGAACGAGAACGACACGCCGACCCAGACCATCGTCCAGAACAGCGCCTGGCGGACCGACAGCTCCGCCGACTCGCGGTGCAGCACCGCAAGGTCGAGCCAGAGCAGCGCGAGGAACAGGGCCAGGAAGCCGCCCCACACCAGCGCGGTCATGCGCGGATAGCCTCGCTGCTGATGCTAGCGTGTGGCAAGGTGTTCAGGGCAGTGCGTCGACGTCGCCCTTCTCGCGCTGGGCGGGCATGAGGTCGCGGGCGGTGAGCTTCAGGTCGAGCGCGATCGCGCTCGCCACGTAGATCGACGAGAAGGTGCCGACCACGATGCCGATCGCGAGCGCGGTCGAGAACCCCCTCAGCACTTCGCCGCCGAAGAGCAGCAGCGAGATGACCGCTATCATAGTCGTCACGCTGGTCATCAGGGTCCGTGACAGGGTCTCGTTTACCGCCGTGTCGATGACCTTCTCGGGCGGATCCCTGCGGGCGAGCGCAAAGCGCTCGCGGATGCGGTCGAAGACGACGACGGTGTCGTTGAGCGAGTAGCCGACGACCGCGAGGATCGCGGCGAGCGTGGGCAGGTCGAAGGTCATCTGCGTGGCCGCGAAGAAACCGAGCACGACGATGGGGTCGTGCAGCGCCGCGATCACCGATCCGACGGCGAGCTTGAGCTGGAAGCGCAGCGCGACGTAGATCAGGATCATCACGAAGGTGAAGATCGCGGCAAGGGCACCTTTTTCCGCGAGCTCGCGCCCGACCTGCGACCCCACGACGTCCGTGCGACGCAGCTCGACGCCCGGTTCGTAGGACCGGATCGCGTCCAGCACACCCTGGCTCACCTCGTTGACATCCTTGCCTTCCTCCGGCAGCACGCGGACCAGCACGTCCTTCGTGGTACCGAAGCTCTGCACGGACGCCTCGCCGTAGCCTGCCTGCGCGAGCGCGCCGCGCACCCGGTCCAGCTCGGTGGGCCCCGGGAAGCCGAGCTCCACGACCACACCGCCGGTGAAGTCGATGCCGAAGTTGAGCCCGCGGAACGCCAGCAGCAGCAGCGACCCGACGATCAGCACCGCGGAGATCGTATACGACCAGCGCCGCCCGGCCATGAAGCGGATCGCGGTTTTCTTCTTGAAGAATTCCATGGCGGAGTGGCCTCAGATCGGCAGGGCTTCCAGCTTGCGCCGGCGTCCCCAGACCAGGTGGATCAGCGCGCGGCTGCCCATGATGGCGGTGAAGAGCGAAGTGACGATGCCCAGGCACAGCGTGACGGCGAAGCCACGCACCGGCCCCGTCCCGAAGGTAAGGAGCACGATGCCTGCGATCAAGGTCGTGACATTCGAGTCGGCGATGGCGGAGAACGCCTTGTCGAAACCGGCGTTGATCGCCGCATGCGGGCTCATGCCGTTGCGCAGCTCCTCGCGGATGCGCTCGTAGATCAGCACGTTGGCGTCCGCGGCCATGCCCACGGTCAGCACGATGCCCGCGATGCCCGGCAGCGACAGCGTCGCCTGCAGCAGCGACATCAGCGCGGTCAGCATCACCATGTTCGTGATCAGCACCAGGCAAGCCAGCACACCGAACCACCGGTAGTACAGGATCAGGAATGCGAACATCCCGAGCATGCCGATGATCAGGGCGCGGATGCCGCGATCGATGTTGTCCTGCCCGAGGCTCGGTCCCACGGTGCGCTGCTCGACGATGTAGAGCGGCGCGGCGAGCGAGCCGGCCCGCAGCAGCAGCGCGAGCTCACGAGCTTCGCCCGCCATGAGGCCGGTGATCTGGAAGTTGCTGCTGAAGACTCCCTGGATCGTGGCGACGCTGATGACCTCTTCCTGGGTGCACTCGCTGCCCGACCGCACGCCCTTGCACGGCTCGTTTTCCGCCAGGCGCTTCTTCTCGATGAACACCACGGCCATCGGCCGGCCCAGGTGGGTACGCGTCGTCTCGAGCATCTCGGCGGCGCCGCGCGCGTCCAGCTTCACGAATACCGCGGGCTGGCCCTCGCTGAACCCGGAGCTCGCATCGACCAGCTGCTCGCCCGAGGCGATGACCTCGCGCCTGAGCAGCACCGGCCCGCCCTCGCGCCGCTGGTAGAGCTTCGAGCCGAGCGGCGCACGCTTGAGGCGCTCGGCCTCGAGCGGGTCGTTCTGGTCGTCGGCCAGGCGGAACTCGAGCGTGGCTGTGGCCCCGAGCACGCGCAGCGCCTCGTTGGGGTCCTGCACGCCCGGCAGCTGGACCAGGATGCGGTTGACGCCCTGGCGCGCGACGATGGGCTCGGCGACGCCCAGCTCGTCCACGCGGTTGCGGAGCGTCGTGATGTTCTGCTGGATCGCGAAGTCCTGCCGCTGCCGGATCTGGTCGGGCCCCAGGCGGACGGTGAGCGCGGCAGAGCTGCTCGCCGGCGTCGAGGTCACCGACAGGGTGGGGTCCTGGCGTCGCAGCGCCTTCGTCGCGCGCTCGGCGTCGGCTGCCGAACGCAGGGTCACGGTCACGGAGTCGACGCCGTCGTTGCGGATGCCGGTGAACGGGATCCGCTCATCGCGCAACAGCGTGCGGTAGTCGCGCTCCATGGTGGTCAAGAGCTGCTTGACCGCACCGGCCACGTCCACCTCGTACAGGAAGTGCACGCCGCCGCGCAAGTCGAGCCCGAGGCTCATCGGCTTGAGTCCGATGGCGCGCAGCCAGGCGGGCGTGCGGGGCACGTGTGACAGCGCGATCAGATAGTCCTCACCCGAGCTTTCCTGCAACGAATCGCGGGCCGCGAGCTGCTGCTCGACGGTGTGGAAGCGCAGCACCAGGCGGTCCTCGGATACGTAGGACGCCTCGACCGGGATGTTCTTCCCGGCGAGTACCGCGAGCGCGGCGGCCCGGTCGGACTCGGCGATCGCGGCACGATCGTTGCGGGAGAGCTGCAGCGCCGGGGCGTCGCCGAAAACGTTCGGCAGCGCGAGCAGCGCACAGACGAATAAGACGATGGCGACCAGCCAGACCTTCCAGGCCGGGTAGCTATGCATCGGATGGCTCCCGCGGGCTCAGGCGCTCTTGAGCGTGCCCTTGGGAAGGACGCTGCTGATCGTGTGCCGCTGGACCTTGACCCGCACGCCGTCGGCGATCTCGATCGTGAGGAACTGGTCGCTGGTCTCCGTGACCCTGCCGAGGATGCCGCCGCTGGTCACCACCTCGTCGCCCGCGGTGAGCGTACCCACCATCGCCTTGTGCTCCTTCGCACGCTTGGCCTGCGGCCGGATGAGCAGGAAGTAGAACACGACGAAGATGAGCAGCAGCGGCAGAAACTGGACGAAAGCACCGCCCGGTGGCGCCGCGCCTCCGCCCGCCTGGGCCCAGGCGCTCGCAATCAACCAGTCCATCAAGGGAACTCCTTTGCAGCCCCGCAGCACGGGGCGTCGGAAAAAAGGCGGGCGATTATACCCGAGCGCCCGGCGGGCTGCCGACGGCCACGCCCGTCCCTTCCGGGCCGTCCAGGAAGCCGCGTGCGAACTCGCCGTAGCGGCCGTCTTCTATGGCGGTCCGGATGCGCGTCATCAGTCGCAGGTAGTAGTGCAGGTTGTGGATCGTGTTCAACCGCGCGCCCAGGATCTCCTTGCAGCGGTCGAGATGGCGCAGGTACGACCGCGTGTAGTGGCGGCAGGTGTAGCAGTCGCAGGCCGCATCCAGCGGCTGCAGGTCGTCCTGGTGCGCGGAATTGCGAATCCGGATCACGCCCTGGCTCGTGAACAGGTGTCCGTTCCTCGCGTTACGCGTTGGCATCACGCAGTCGAACATGTCGACACCGCGCGCGACGGCGCGCACGATGTCCGCGGGCGTGCCGACACCCATCAGGTAGCGCGGACGATCCGCGGGTAGAAGCGGATCGAGCGCTTCGAGCACGGCCTCGCGTTCCTCGGCCGGTTCGCCCACCGCCAGCCCGCCGATCGCGTAGCCGTCGAACCCCGTCCCGGTCAGTGCCTCGAGCGAGGCGACACGCAGCGGAAGCCAGGTGCCGCCCTGGACGATGCCAAAGAGGGCGTTCGGGTTGTCCAGGCGATCGAACTCGGCGCGGCTGCGCACGGCCCAGCGGGCGGAGAGCTCCATCGACGCCCGCGCGAGCGGCTCGCTCGCGGGATACGGCGTGCACTCGTCGAAAACCATGACGATGTCCGAGTCGAGTGCCGTCTGGACCTGGATCGAGCTCTCCGGCGTGAGCAGCACCGCGTCGCCGTTCACGGGCGAGCGGAACCGCACGCCTTCCTCGGACAGCCGCCGCAGCTCGGCCAGGCTCCACACCTGGAATCCTCCCGAGTCGGTGAGGATCGGACCCGACCAATGCATGAATCGATGCAAGCCGCCGTGGGCTCGGATCACCTCGGCGCCCGGCCGCAGCATCAGGTGAAAGGTGTTGCCGAGCACGATCTGGGCGCCCAGGCCCAGCAGCTCCTCGGCGGTCATCGCCTTGACCGTGCCGTACGTGCCGACCGGCATGAAGGCCGGTGTGTCGACCGTCCCGCGCGCGAACCCAAGCCGCGCACGACGTGCGTGGCCATCCCGTGCAAGGAGCTCGAACTTCAAGCCGAGTCCCGTGGCGCGAGCGCGTCGCCGGCCGGTTCGACCAGCATCGCGTCGCCGTAGCTGAAGAACCGGTACCGGGCGGCCACCGCGTGCCGGTATGCCGCCAGCACGCGCTCGCGGCCGGCGAACGCACACACCAGCATGAGCAGCGTCGACTCCGGGAGGTGGAAGTTGGTGAGCAGCGCATCGACGACCCGGAAACGATGGCCCGGCCGGATGAAGAGCCGTGTCTCGCCCTCGAATGGCGCCACCGACCCGGCGGCCGCGGCCGACTCGAGCGCGCGTACGCTCGTGGTTCCGACGGCCACGACCCGGCCGCCGCGGCTCCGGGCCGCCGCGATCTCGGCGCAGACGGAGGCCGGCACCCGCATCAGCTCGCCGTGCATGCGGTGTGCATCGAGGTCCTCGGTGCGGACGGGCTGGAAGGTTCCGGCGCCGACGTGCAGGGTCAGGTGCGTAGCGGCGATGCCGGCCGCGGTACAGCGCTCGAGCAGGCCGGCGTCGAAATGCAGGCCCGCCGTCGGCGCCGCCACCGCACCCGGGACGCGCGCATAGACCGTCTGGTAGCGCTCCCGGTCGATCTCCTCGGCGTCGCGATGCAGGTATGGCGGCAGCGGTATTTCCCCGTGTCGCTCGAAGACCTCGAGCGCATTGCCGTCGAACCTGAGCTCCCAGAACTCACCGCTGCGCCCGACCACCACCGTGCGACCGCCTCCGGTCAGGGTGATACCCGAGCCGGGCCGCGGCGGCTTGCTGGCGCGCAGCTGCGCGAGGACGCGTCGAGCGTCGATCGCGCGCTCGAGCAGGATCTCGACCCGCCCGCCGCTGTCCTTGGTGCCGTACAGCCGCGCCGGCAGCACGCGCGTGTCGTTGAATACCAGCAGGTCGCCCGGCCGCAGCAGCGTGGGCAGGTCCGTGAACCGCCGATCGCCGAATGAGCCGTCCGCCCCATCGAGGTGCAGCAGCCGGCTGTCGCAGCGCCGCTCACTCGGATAGCGCGCGATCAGCT
Source organism: uncultured Gammaproteobacteria bacterium (assembly GCA_963834855.1). Taxonomy (GTDB): domain Bacteria; phylum Pseudomonadota; class Gammaproteobacteria; order Steroidobacterales; family Steroidobacteraceae; genus DATJKD01. The sequence continues at coordinate 94,655 of CAWIDH010000008.1, forward strand.
CTTCGGGTAACTCGTACGCAAACTCGCTGCGCTGCATCGGCCGCGCATGCTAGCAGAGCCGCAGCGCGTGATACGCGGCGCCGCCGACGCGGGCCGGCTGGGCCCGCGCGGCGGCCCCCGTGGGGAACCTTAGACCGGGCCGTCGTCGTTCGCAGGCGGTGGCGGCGGCAAGGGTGCGGGTGCCGGCACCCGGCGTCCCGGCGTCGCGGGATACGTCCCCGAGTGCGGCGCGCGCAGCACGCCGTGCATGGCGCGGTCCTTCGGCACGGTCACCGACACCTCGAGCCGCTTGCGGTTGCGCAGCACGTCGAGCTTGAGCTTCTCGCCGGGCTGATAGGACCGCAGGATGCGAAACGCATGGCCCGGGCTTTCCGGTACCCGTCCGTCGATGCCCATGAGCACGTCGCCTTCCTCGACCTCGCCGGCGCCGTCTTCCGGGGCACGCACGACCAGCAGGCCCTTGTCGGTCCCGAAGTACTTGCCGAGCTTCGGCGTGATTTCCACCAGCTCGAGCTCGCCGAAGGCGTGGCCAGGTCCGAGAAACACGTCGAACGGCGGCACTCCGATCATGTCGGGCAGCTGCGCGACCGCGGGCAGGTCCAGCCGATCGCGCAGGAACGCGAAGAACGGCGGCTCCGCGGCCTTGGTCGTGACGGTCGTGCTCTGGCGCTTGTCGCCCCGCAGGTACTCGACCTTGACCTTGGTGCCAGGCTCGACTTCCATCAGGTGGTCGACGAGCTGCGTCGCGGGCGACTCGTCGCCCGCGCGCTTCAACGCCTTCCCGTCGATCGCGACGATCACGTCTGCGGGACGCAGACCTGCTGCCTCCGCCGGCCCGCCCGGACTCACGCCGATGACCTCCACGCCGTTGTCGCGTGGCTTTTCGGTGGCGATGTTGACGCCGAGCATGGCTCCGCGACGCATCTCGCGCATGAATTCCACGGTACCTCCGACGGCACCGGCTTCGTCGCCGTGGAGCTGACGGCTGAGATCGGCAACCTCGCGGGCGGCGTCATCGAGACGCCCCTGCGCCTCCGATAGCGACTTCCTGAGCTGATCCCGATCCGTACCCGCATCGGACGCGAAGCTGGGCGTGGCCGCCACCGCAACCGCCAGGGATACGGCGATGGCCGTTGCTCGCACGCTTGGAATACTCATCTGCAAAAACCTCCAATCGACGTTCGACGTTAATTGCCCGCGGTCCGCTGCCTGCCCGCCCCCCTCAAAGCGCGACCCGCTGCGCCTCGACGTAGCGCAGCTGGACCAGCGTGTTCATCACTTCGACCCGCTCGCGCCACAGCTCTTCCGTGAGGGCCGGCTCGGCGTCGGCGACACCTGACAGGGACAGCTGGTGATCGACCCATTGCACCTGTGCCTCGAGCGTCTCGATCGGGATGGCCGTCCCGGCACGCTCGACCGCGGGGCGCGCGGGCAGTGCGGCCAGCACTTCCTCGAGCACGCGCGATCGGTTGCGCAGATCCTCGATCGTATGCAGTGTGATCGCGGCGCCGGCCGCATCCCGCGCTGCAGCCAGCTCCGGTGCGCCTGGTCCGTCGTCGCGCAGCAACATGCCGGCCAGCAAGCCCAGCGTCGCAAACGAAGCCGCGGTCGCCGTCGCCCCCTGCCAGCGGCGCGGCGACGCCCGTGGCTTTGTCGCCTCGAGACGCGCGCGCAATCTATCCCATCCCCCGGCGGGCAAGTCCGACTCGCCGGGCAGTGCCTGCAGGCGGCGGCGCACGAGCTCGAGCTTCGCCTGCTCCTGTGCGCATTCGGCGCAGGACTCGACGTGGGTACGCACGGCGACGTCCACCGGCTCGCCGTCGCGCAGGCTCAGCAGATGGTCGATACGGGCGTGCATGGACTCACCTCTCTGGACGGTTCCAGCAGCTCGCGCAGCCGTTCGTGCGCCCGCGCGAGCTGTGATTTCGACAGGCTCGGCGTGCCGCCGAGCAATGCACCGATTTCGGCGTGCGTGTAGCCCTCGACGTCATGCAGCCACACGACGAGACGGGCGGTATCGCCCAGGTGATCGAGCGCGCGCACGAGATCGAGCGCAGAGTCCGCGGCCATCGACAACACGGGCACAGCGTCCGCCGAAGGCAGTCCGTCGCTCCCTGTCGTGAGCAACCGCAGGCCGCGTCGCCATGGCGAGCGCAGCTGCATCAGGCATCTCGTCACCGCGATGCTGCGCACCCAGCCCGCGAAGGAACCGCGGCCGTCGAACTGCGAAAGCTTGGTCAGCACGTCGACGAACACGTCCTGCACCAGGTCCTCGACCGCGCTGCGACGGCCGAGGAGCCTCCGCGCGAGCGTCGTCACGCCTGGCCCGAAGGTGCGGTAGATGGCCTCGTAGGCCGCCACTTCGCCCGCGCGCGCCTGCTCGAGCGTGCCCGGGGGAAGATCAATGTCGGCGATCGAGGGCATGCACAGCCACAGATGCGGCAGGGCCGGAAAAGGTCGCAGCGCCCGGCGGCGCCTTCAGGCGCGCGCGCGGATCAGCGCGCGTGCGCGGTGACGGCGGTCGGGGCCGGCGCGCATTGCAGGAAGGAGGATTCGGCCAGCCACTTGCGGTCCGGGTAGTACGCGAACAGCAACGCGCCGCCCTTCAGGGTGTCGATCATGCCTCGGGCGACCTCGGAGCGGACCGCCGGACAGCCCCAGCTGCGCCCGATCCTGCCCTGGCGGTCGGCGAACGCCTTGCTCACGTACGGCGCGCCGTGCATCACGATCGCCCGCTCGAGCGCGCGGTCGTTGAAACCCTGCTCGAGGCCGTGCAGGCGCAGCGAATAGCCGTTCGCTCCGTCATAGGTGTCGGCGGCGCGAAAGAGACCCAGGCTCGACATCCGGCTGCCTTCGACGTTGGAGAATTGCCTGGCGAAACGTTCGCCGGTGCCGCGCCCGTGCGCGACCAGCTCCTCGAACAGCAGCCGACCCTGGTTCAGGTCGAACACCCACAGGCGTGGCTCGGTCGAGGGGCGCGAGTAGTCGATGACGGCCAGGCGATCGAGCGATCCGGGCAAGCCCTGCCGCCGGGCGCAGTCCGCTGCGCGCGCGGCGAGCGACAGCACGTTGCGATCCGCCGTCGGCGCGACGCGGGCGAGCTGATCGACGAGCGCCGGCTCCGCGCGTGCGGATTGCGCCACCAATGTGATCGCTGCGACGACGGCGAATAGGCCTCGATGCATTCAGGCTGTGCTCCGTTCAATCCGGGAGTCGACACCCGCTGGCGTCGACGACCCCCGTCAGACCGACCCCGAGCCGATTCGTTCCGCGGCCCGTGACGAGTGTCGCATGGCCGTTCCTGGTTGAGAACCAGCCTGCGGAATGTCCCGTACCGCCCTGAGTCTCTTGACTTAATGGCCGAAGGATCCGGTTCGGGTAAGCTTCGCCGTCCCTGCCGGGATGGCGGAATTGGTAGACGCACCGGTCTCAAAATCCGGCGGTGGCGACACCATGAGGGTTCGATTCCCTCTCCCGGCACCAGGCACGCCATGAAATTCTGCTCGAACTGCGGTCATGCCATCGAACTGAAGATCCCGCCCGGCGATCACCTGCCGCGCTTCGTCTGTCCGGCCTGCGGCGCCATCCACTACCAGAATCCACGGATCGTCGCCGGCTGCGTCCCGGAACACGACGGCCGCATCCTGATGTGCCGGCGCGCGATCGAGCCGCGGCGTGGCTACTGGACCTTCCCGGCCGGCTTCATGGAGAACGGCGAGACGATGCAGGATGCCGCGCGGCGCGAATCCGTGGAGGAGGCGCTGGCCGCCGTCGAGATCGGCTCGCTGCTCTCGATCGTGCACGTGCTGCATGCCGACCAGGTGCACGTCACGTTCCGCGCCCGCCTCGCGCGACCGGAGTTCGGCGTCGGACCCGAGAGCCTCGAGGTCGTGCTCTGCGAGGAGGACGCGTTACCCTGGGACGACATCGCCTTTCGCAGCGTCGACTTCGCGCTGCGCCGTTACGTCGAGGATCGCCGCGCGGGCGTGGAGCAGCATCACTTCACCTCGATCGATCTGCGCAAGCGCGACGGCCGTTAAGGAACCTTCAGCGTATCCTTGCCGGGTGGCCGCGCTTTGGCACAATACGCGCCCCCGCGGCGGCGGATCGAGGATCCGCGGAGCTTCAGATGACCTTCGTCGTCACCGAAAACTGCATCAAGTGCAAGTACATGGACTGTGTCGAGGTGTGCCCGGTGGACTGCTTCCACGAGGGGCCGAACATGCTCGTCATCGACCCCGAGGAATGCATCGACTGCACGCTGTGCGAGCCGGAGTGCCCGGCCGAGGCGATCTTCTCCGAGGAGGAGATCCCCGACGGGCAGGAGCGCTTCACGGCCCTGAACGCGGAACTGGCCGCGCAGTGGCCCGTGATCACGGAGAAGAAGCCGCCCCCGGACGACGCCAAGGAGTGGGACGGCCGCGAGGGCAAGCTCGCGCTGCTCGAGCGCTGATTCAGCGTGCGGCCGCCGCGGCGGCCTTTTCGGTTTCCTGGATGGCTTGCACGAGCTGCGCCGGCGGCAGGTACCCGCCGACGTAGTCGCCGGTCGTCGTGAAAATCGCCGGCGTGCCCTCGACGCCCAGGTCTTCGCCGAGCTCGTACTGCGCCTTGACCGTCGAATCACCGCAGGCCTTCGCCTTGACGGGCTCGTCGCGCTTGGCGCGGGTCAGCGCGTCCTTGCGATCGGCGGCACACCAGACGGCCTCGGTCTTGCGCCAGGATTCCGTTCCGGGACCCGTGCGCGGGTAGCTCATGTAGCGGACGCGGATGCCGGCCTTGTTGTACTCAGCGATCTGGCTGTGGAACTTGCGGCAATAGCCGCAGTCGACGTCGGTGAACACCGTGACCGTCATCTTCGGGCTCGCCGGTGAGAAGATGATCATGTCCTCTTCGCGCGCGACTGCGAGCGCCTTGGCCCGCGCGGAGTTGCGTCGGCTGGCGGTCAGGTTGGTCTGCGAATCCAGGTCGTACACGTCGCCGCTGACGAGGAACTTGCCGTCCTCGCTCACGTAGGCCACGAGCCCGCCCATCGTCACCTCGTACAGCCCCGGGATCGGCGAGTGGCTGACGTCGGACGGCTTCACGCCCTGCAGCTTCGAGATGACCCGCGTGCGTACCTCGGCCGGCACGGCGGTCTTGTCCGCGCGGCCGCGCTGCTCCTGGGCCAGCGCGGGATCGAGCGCAGCCGCGAGCAGGAACAGGGGAACGCAGAGGGCCGGGGTGAGAATTCGCATCGAGTGCATCCGGGGCGCAGTAACGGTTGCCGACGCCATCATGAGACAGCAGCCGCGCGCCGGGGTTCAAGTACCGGCGCGCGGGAGTCTAGCAGAGGTGCGGCGTGATCACCGGCCCTGCGGCCTCACCCGCGCGGGTGATGCTGCGAGTGGAGGTCCTTGAGCCGCTCGCGGGCGACGTGCGTATAGATCTGCGTAGTCGACAGGTCGCTGTGCCCGAGCAGCATCTGCACGACGCGCAGATCGGCGCCGTGGTTCAGGAGGTGCGTGGCGAAGGCATGCCGCAGCGTGTGAGGCGACAATTCCTTGCCCACGCCCGCCTTGCGCGCATAGCGCTTGATGATGTGCCAGAACGCCTGCCGAGTCATGCGGTCGCCGCGGCGCGTCGGGAACAGGTAGTCCGTCTGCCGCTCGAGCAGGATCTCGACGCGCGGCCCCTGCAGGAACTGCTGCACCCACTGCACCGCCTCCTCGCCGAGCGGAATCAGCCGCTCGCGATTGCCCTTGCCCACGATGCGCAGCACGCCCTGGTTCAGATTCACCTGGCCGAGTTTCAGGTTCACGAGCTCGGACACTCGAAGCCCCGTGGCGTAGAGCACCTCCAGCATGGTTCGATCACGGTGGCCCAGCGGGTCGCTCACGGCAGGAGCGGCCAGCAGGGCCTCGACTTCCTCCTCCGTGAGCGACTTTGGCAACGAGCGCCCGACCTTCGGCATGGCGATCTGCGCCGTCGGGTCCTCGCGCAACTGGCCGTCGCGCACGAGGTACCGGTAGAAGCGGCGGAAGCTGGACAACTGCCGCGCCGTCGAGCGTGGACGGGCCCCCGCCTGGACGCGGGAGGCCATGAATGCCAGCAGGTCGCCCCGAGCCGCGCCCATCAGCGACTGCTCACGCGCCTCGAGCCAGCGCTCGAGCGCCGTCAGGTCCGCGCGGTAGGCCGCCAGCGTATTGGGGGACAGGCCGCGCTCCATCCAGACGGCATCCAGAAAACGGTCGATCGGGCCGGGCCCGGCCGCATCGCCGCTAGCCCGTTGCCTTCGGGTCATCACGCCGACCTTGATTGCAGTACTCATGTCGCCTCGCGGCTCGAATGCGGGAAAGTATGCGAGGCACCCCCCGGGGCGTACGTGACAGTTCTCACAGAACCCATCACCGTTAACATAACTGGAACCAGTTCACAGAATCCCCGCATTTCCGCAGTCGACTTCGAGGATGCAGAGTGATGACGAGGTCCGGGTCAGGACTCTGGCTCACCGTGTACGGGACCCTCGCACTCGTAGTGTTCGGGGTGCTGCTCTTCATCGCGTGCGTGCTCACGCTCATCCTGCCCGGTCTGGCCCTGCGGCGAAGCCTGATGCGAGTCTTCGCGCGATCAGGCCTCATGGTGCTCGGCCTGCGGCTCACCGTCCGTGGCGAGGATCACCTTCCCGCCGGTTCCTGCATCGTGGTCGCGAATCACGCGAGCTACCTCGACGGGGTCATCCTCAAGGCCGTGCTGCCGCCGCGCTTCTCCTTCGTGATCAAGCGCGAGGCGGCCGACCTGCCGGTGGCGGGCCTCCTGCTGCGTCGGATCGGATCCGAATTCGTGGACCGCGGGAGCCACAGCGGACGGCAGACCGATGCGCGCCGCGTCGTGCGCCTCGCCGAGGCGGGCCACTCGCTCGTGTTCTTTCCGGAGGGGACGTTCACGGCCACGCCCGGGCTCGGCCGATTTCACGTCGGCGCGTTCGTCGCGGCGGCACGTGGACGGCAGCCGCTCGTGCCGGTCGTGATCCGTGGCGCGCGCCGCTCGATGCCGAGCGGTGCGATCGTACCGCGCGCCGGACGCATCGAGGTCGACATCCTGGAACCGCTGGTCCCCGCGGAATCGCGTCACGCCGCGGAGGAACTGCGCCGCGAGGCGCGCCGGCGCATGCTCGCGCGGCTCGACGAGCCGGATCTCGAACCGGGTGCCGCGGGTGCCGTTCCGGATGCCACCGGCGCGTTAGTGAGGGTCCCGCCGTGACGCCCGATGCCGTTGTGCTGCGCGAGCAGCACCGTCTCGTGGCAGGCCACCTCGGCGACGCCCGGCGCGTACTTGAAGTCGGCTGCGGCCGCGGGGCGCTGGCCGCGATGCTCGCTCGCGAAGGCCGCGAGGTGATAGCGGTCGATCTCGCGCTGCCGGCGGAGCGCTCGAGCCCCGCGGTGCGCTGGATCGAGGGCGACTTCGTCACGCTACAGGACGCGGACGTAGGCTCAGGCTTCGATGCCATCGCTTTCACCGCCTCGCTGCATCACATCGCGGCCCTCGACGACGCGCTGGCGCGGGCCGAATCGCTCTTGCGTCCCGGCGGCCGCCTGGTCCTCGACGAGTTCGACCTCGCCGCGCCCGACACCGCCTGCGCCCGCTGGTATTACGACGTGCAGGAGCTGCTCGCCGCCGCCGGTGCCTACCCCGCCGATCGCATCGACGATGACGCCGACGCCGAGCCGCGCGCCCGCTGGCTCGCGGCGCACGAACACCACGGCGAGGCGCCGCTCCATCCCGGCGCCGCGATGATCGCCGCCGTCGAGGCCCGCTTCGCCGGCACTCGCGTCGAGCGCGGTCCATACCTCTACCGCTACATCTGCGGCGGTCTCGATGGGGCACATGCAGGCACGCTCGCCGAGACGGTGTTCGCGCTCGAGCGCCGCCGCATCGCGTCCGGCCTCCTGACGCCCGTGGGCCTCGCGCTCACCGCGACGCGCCGCTAGCCGATGCCAACCCGACGAGGGACGATCAATATGCCTCCATCCGTGAATTCGGGCGCCAAGCGAGCGCGCCCGGTCGAGGCCGATGTACGTGCCGCGCTCGCCTGGCTGAAACGCCGTAGCACCAGGGCCAACCGTGAAGGCATGGCGCGATATGCCATCAGCTCGGACAAGATGTTTGGCGTATCGGTCGCCGACATACAGTCACTGGCCAAGCGCCTTGGGCCCAGTCACGACCTTGCCGCCGCGCTCTGGAGCACCGGCTGGTACGAGGCCCGCATGCTCGCCGCGTACGTCGACGAGCCGGCCCGCGTCACGCCCGCACAGATGGACCGCTGGTGCGGAGACTTCGACAACTGGGGCATTTGCGATACGGTGTGCTTCGCCTTGTTCGACCGCACGCCGCACGCGTGGCGCAAGGTCGAGCAGTGGTCGCGTCGGCGCGGCGAATTCGCCAGGCGGGCGGCCTTTGCGCTGCTCTGGGGACTCACGGTGCACGACAAGAGCGCCGGCGACGAGCCGTTTGCCCGCGGCCTTCTCCTCGTCGAGCGCGCCGCCACCGACGAGCGCCACTTCGTCAAGAAAGCAGTGAACATGGCCCTGCGTGCGATCGGCAAGCGCAGTCCGGCGCTCAACGCTGCCGCGGTGGCGACGGCCGAGCGCCTTGCGGCTTCTCCGCAGAGCGCAGCGCGGTGGGTGGGAAAGGACGCGCTCAGGGAGCTCACCAGCCCCGCGGTTGCCCGACGGCTGGCGGCAAGGGCTCGCGCCGTGCGGGGGGCGAGCAAGCCAAGGGAGGTACCCCGCTAGCGCGCTACATGTTGCGCCGGTACTGGCCGCCGACCTGGTAGAGCGCACGCGAGATACTGCCGAGCGAGGACGACTTCACCGTCTCCATCAGCTCGCCGAACACGTTGCCGCCCGATGCCGCCGTCTGCTGCAGGCGCCTGAGCGCCTCGGGGCGGCGCTCGGCGTTGCGCTCGAGGTAGGCGCGCACGTTGCGCACCTGGTCCTGCTTCTCCTCCTCGGTCGAGCGGATCAGCTCCGCGCCGCGCAGCTCGTCCACGCCCTGCTGCGGGCCAAGGAACGTGTTGACGCCGATGATCGGCAGCGAGCCGTCGTGCTTGCGGGTCTCGTAGTAGAGGCTCTCCTCCTGGATGCGGCTGCGCTGGTACATCGTCTCCATCGCGCCCAGCACGCCGCCGCGCTCGGCGATGCGGTCGAACTCGCGGTACACCGCCTCCTCGACGAGGTCCGTCAGGTAGTCGATCGCGAACGACCCCTGCAAGGGGTTCTGCGTCTTGTTGAGACCGAGCTCCTTGTTGATGATCAGCTGGATCGCCACGGCGCGGCGGACCGATTCCTCGGTCGGCGTCGTGATCGCCTCGTCGTAGGCGTTCGTGTGCAGGCTGTTGCAGTTGTCGAACAGCGCGTAGAGCGCCTGCAGCGTCGTTCGTACGTCGTTGAACTGGATCTCGCGCGCATGGAGGCTGCGACCCGAGGTCTGGATGTGGTACTTGAGCATCTGTGAGCGCGGGCCGCCGCCGTACAGGTCGCGCATGGCGCGCGCCCAGATGCGCCGCGCCACCCGCCCGATCACCGCGTACTCCGGGTCCATCCCGTTCGAGAAGAAGAACGAGAGGTTCGGTGCGAACTGGTCGATCTTCATGCCGCGCGCGAGGTAGTACTCGGCGATCGTGAAGCCGTTGGAGAGCGTGAACGCCAGCTGCGACACGGGGTTCGCGCCGGCCTCGGCGATGTGGTAGCCCGAGATCGACACGGAGTAGAAGTTGCGGACCTTGCGGTCGATGAAGTACTGCTGGACGTCGCCCATCATCCGCAGCGCGAACTCGGTCGAGAAGATGCAGGTGTTCTGCGCCTGGTCCTCCTTGAGGATGTCGGCCTGCACCGTGCCCCGAACCATCGACAGCGCTTCGCCGCGGATCTTCTCGTAGGTCTCGCGGTCGAGGAGCTGGTCGCCCGTCACCCCGAGGAGCCCGAGCCCCGAGCCGTCGTGATGCGGCGGCACCTCGCCCTTGTAGCGCGGCCGTTCCCGGTCACGGTACAGCTCCGCAATCTTCCGCTCGGCGGCCTCCCATCCGCCGCTCTCGCGCAGGTGGCGTTCCACCCGCTGGTCGACAGCCGTGTTCATGAACATCGCCAGGATCATCGGCGCCGGGCCGTTGATGGTCATCGACACCGAGGTCGTCGGGGCGCAGAGATCGAAGCCCGAGTAGAGCTTCTTCATGTCGTCGAGCGTGGCGATCGACACGCCGGAGTTGCCGATGCGCCCGTAGATGTCCGGCCGCTCATCCGGATCCTCGCCGTAGAGCGTCGTCGAGTCGAACGCCGTCGACAGGCGCGCCGCGCCGTGCCCCGAAGCGACGTAATGGAAGCGGCGGTTGGTGCGCTCGGGACCGCCCTCGCCCGCGAACATCCGCGTCGGGTCCTCTTCCTCGCGGCGATACGGATACACGCCCGCCGTGTAGGGGAAATGACCCGGCAGGTTCTCCCGCAGCAGGAAGGTGAGCTGCTCGCCCCAGTCGTGCCACGCGGGAACCGCGAGCTTCGGTACGCGGTTGCGGCTCAGCGTCTCGGTGTAGTTCTCGCCGCGGATCTCGCGACCGCGAACCACGTAGCGGTACTCGTCGTCGGTCGCGGACTTCGACACGGCCGGCCACTGCCGCAGGAGCTCGATCGACTCGGCGCCGATCGAGTCGAGCGCGTCGTTGTACGCTTCGCGCAGCCGCGCGCGCGCCGGGTCCGAGGCGTCGGTCAGGGCCGCGTCCGCGTAGCGATCGAGCGCGGCGGGAAGCATCGGATCGCCGAGCACGCGCAGCGCCTCGTGCAGGCTGTTGGCGCGACTCGCGGCCTCGGCACGGTGCTGCAGGTCCTCGCGCGCGCGTCGACCGTTCGCCGCGATCTCGGCGAGATACCGCGTGCGCTGCGCGGGCACCAGTGCGTGGCGCTCGACGAGCTCGGTCGGGCCGGGATCGGCGACGGTCCAGCGCGCCTCTCCGCCGGTCTTCGCGTCGAGCAGGCGCGTGAGCGCATCGAACAGGCGATTTACCCCGGGATCGTTGAATCGGCTCGCGATGGTGGGAAAGACCGGGATCTCGGCGTCGGGCAGCTTGAACGCCGCGCGGTTGCGCCGCCACTGCTTGCGCACGTCGCGCAGCGCGTCCTCGGCGCCGCGCTTCTCGAACTTGTTGAGCGCGATCAGCTCGGCGAAGTCGAGCATGTCGATCTTCTCGAGCTGGCTTGCCGCGCCGTATTCACTCGTCATGACGTACATCGGCACGTCGACCAGGTCCACGATCTCGGAGTCGCTCTGGCCGATCCCCGCGGTCTCGACCACGATCAGGTCGAACCCGGCGCACTTGAGGAGGTTGAGCGTGTCGGCGAGCACGGCGCTGGTGGCCAGGTTCTGGCGCCGCGTCGCGAGCGAGCGCATGAAGATCTGCTCGTTGGCGAGCGAGTTCATCCGGATGCGGTCGCCGAGCAGCGCGCCGCCGCTGCGTCGGCGCGTCGGGTCCATCGCAACGACCGCGACGTTGCGGCCGGGGTGGAATCGGACGAAGCGCATCAGGAGCTCGTCCGTCAGGCTCGACTTCCCGGCCCCGCCCGTGCCGGTGATGCCGATCACGGGCGCTGGCCGTGCCACGCGACCCACGGCCTTGCGCAGGGTTTCGCGCAGGCCGCTCGCCTCGTCCCCCTGCTCGAGCTGCGAGATCGCGCGCGCAATCTGCTGGTGATCGCGGGGTCCGACCGGTCCGAACGCGAACGGCGGCCGCTCAGCCGCGCGCACGCGACGGAGCACGTCGTCCATCATGCCGTCGAGACCCAGCGTGCGCCCGTCCTCGGGCGAGTAGATTCGCTCCACGCCGTAAGCGTGCAGCTCGTCGATCTCGTGCGGCGCGATGGTGCCGCCGCCGCCCACGATGACGCGGATGTGGCCGGCGCCCGCCTGCGCGAGCATGTCGACCATGTAACGGAAATACTCGTTGTGCCCGCCCTGGTAGGAGCTGCAGGCGATGGCGTCGGCGTCCTCCTGGATCGCGGCGCGGACGATGTCCGCCACGCTGCGGTTGTGGCCTAGATGTACGACCTCGGCCCCGTGCGCCTGCAGCAGCCGGCGGATGATGTTGATCGCGGCATCGTGGCCGTCGAAGAGCGATGCCGCGCTCACGAAGCGCAGCGGCGGCGCGTCCTCGGCCCCCTGCGTCGCCTTGCGCACCGCGGTTCCGAGCGTCTTCCCGTTGCTCATCTCGCTGCCTCCACGTCCCGTCGGACGTCACGCGCGCTTATGTTACCGTCAAGCAGGACTACGGCTGGTGCATGGTGCGCGCCGAGGACCAGGATCTCGGCCCCGAGACCAGCCGACACATCAAGGCGCTCGAGTCGGAGATCGACGAGCTGGCTGCGACCCTGGTCGGCGTCCTCGGGCAGGGTCTGCGGCCTCGGGGCAGGTCAGCTCGGAAACTCGCCTCTGAGGGGTGCCCTGTCGGTCCTGGTTGGGCCGATCTTGCGCTGCAAAATCCGCCGGGCGTACACTCGTTACATTCTTGTTGCACTGCCACATCGGACCCCGTGTCCCGACAGGCATGGAGTCGCGAACGGCGAGCAGGGCCGCCCGGCCGCCGAATGCGCCGACCCCCGGCCGGAGATTCGACCATGAGTGACGAGATCGTCATCACCGCAGCCCGGCGCACGCCGGTCGGCGCGTTCCAAGGCGTGTTTTCACCCGTGAAGGCGACCGAGCTCGGCGGCGTCGCCGCCGCGGCGGCGCTGGCCGATGCACGCCTGGCCAGGGGCGGCGTCGACGAGGTGATCCTGGGCTGCGTGATGCCCGCCGGGCTCGGCCAGGCGCCCGCCCGGCAGGCCGCCCTCCTCGCCGGCGTGGCGAACGACGTGCCCGCGACCACGATCAACAAGATGTGCGGGTCCGGCATGAAGGCCGTGATGCTGGCCGCCGACCAGATCCGCGCCGGCAACGCACGTACCGTGCTCGCCGGCGGGTTCGAATCCATGACCAACGCGCCCTACCTGTTGCCGAAGGCGCGCGCCGGTTTTCGGTACGGCCACGGCGAGATCCTCGACCACATGCTCTACGACGGCCTGCAGAGTCCCTGGGACGGGCAGGTCATGGGCACGTTCGCCGACCAGACGTCCCGGAAATACGGCTACACGCGCGAGCAGCAGGATGCTTTCGGCGTCGAGTCGGTGCGCCGCGCGCAGCGCGCGGTCAAGGAAGGTGACTTCGCGGCCGAAATCGCCGCGGTCACGGTCAAGTCGCGCAAGGGCGAGGTCCGCGTCGAGCAGGACGAAACGCCGTTCACGATCGACGTCACCAAGGTCGCGAACCTGAAGCCCGCCTTCGGCAAGGACGGGACGGTGACGGCCGCCTCCTCGTCGTCGATCTCCGACGGCGCCGCGGCCGTCGTCGTCACGACTGCGGCGGCGGCGCGTGAGCTCGGCCTCACGCCCCTGGCGCGCATCGTCGCGTATGGGAGCCACGCGCAGGCGCCCGAGTGGTTCACGACGGCGCCGGCGCCGTCGATCCGCAAGGTGCTCGACCGCGCCGGCTGGAAGGCCGGCGACGTGGATCTCTACGAGATCAACGAGGCCTTTGCCTGCGTCACGATGTACGCGATGCAGGAACTCGGCCTCGATCACGCACGCGTCAACGTCAACGGCGGCGCCTGCGCGCTGGGCCACCCGATCGGCGCGACCGGTGCGCGGTTGATCACGACGCTCGTGCATGCGCTCCGGCGCCGCGGCTTGAAGCGCGGCATCGCCTCGCAGTGCATCGGCGGCGGCGAAGCCGCGTCCATCGCCATCGAAATCACGGGCTGACGACCCACCCGTCCAGCCAGCTGCTCACGATCACACGCGCCCATGCGGGCCGGCTCCGATCGCGCCGGCGCCTCCGGCGCACGCAAACCCCGGGAAAGTCAGCAATGGAGTCCAGATGCATCTGAACGAAAGGGTGGTCGCCGTCACCGGCGGCGGCCGCGGAATCGGCAAGGCGATCGCGACTGCGTTCGCGGCACGCGGCGCGCACGTCGCGCTGATCGACGTGAACGCGGAGGATCTCGAGCAGGCGAGCGCCGACCTCGCGGCTGCGGGTGTGCGCGTGCACACGAGCGTTGCCAACGTCGCGAAGGAAGACGAGGTCGCGCAGGCGCTCGATGCGCGCGATCGCCGAGCTCGGGCGGCTCGACGTCATGGTGAACAACGCCGGGATCACGCGGGACGCGCAGCTCATCAAGGTCAAGGACGGCGCGGTGACGGGCAAGATGAGCCTCGCACAGTGGCAGGCGGTGATCGACGTCGACCTCACCGGCGTGTTCCTGTGCGCGCGCGAGGCGGCGGACCGCATGGTGCGCCGGGGCTCAGGCGGCGTGATCATCAGCATCTCCAGCATCTCGCGCGCCGGCAACTTCGGCCAGACGAACTACTCGGCCGCCAAGGCGGGCGTGGCCGCGATGACCGTGGTCTGGGCCAAGGAGCTCGCGCGCTACGGCATCCGCACGGGATGCATCGCACCCGGATTCACGCGCACGGAGATCCTCTCGAGCATGACGCCGGAGACGCTCGAGAAAGTGACGGCACCGGTGCCGCTCAAGCGGCTGGGGCTTCCGGAGGAGATCGCGCACGCAGCCGTGTTCATCGCCGAGAACGACTTCTTCAGCGGTCGTTGCCTCGACGTGGACGGCGGGCTTAGGCTCTGAGGCATGGACGTCGAAGGAATTCGCGCGGTCGTCACGGGCGGCGCCTCGGGGCTCGGTCTCGCGGCGGCGCAGAGCATCATTGCCGGCGGCGGCCGGGTCGTCCTGCTCGACCTCAACGACGAGACCGGTGCTGCCGCGGCCCGGGCGCTCGGCGCGGCGGCAGGTTTCCAGCGCGTAAACGTCACGTCCGAGTCCGAGGTCGACGCCGCGATTGCGGCGTCGGTGCGCACGCTTGGTGGTCTCGACGTCGCGGTGAACTGTGCCGGGATCGGACCGCCGAAACGGATGCTGGGCAAGGACGGTCCCATGCCGGGCGAGTTCTTCCGCAAGGTGATCGAGGTCAACCTCGTCGGCACCCTGCTCGTGAGCAAGGCGGCGGCGGCGGCGATGCAGCACAACGCCCCGAACAAGGATGGCGAGCGCGGTGTGATCGTCATGACCGCGTCGGTTGCCGCCTTCGACGGGCAGATCGGCCAGGTCGCCTACTCCGCCTCGAAGGGCGGCGTCGTCGGCATGACGCTACCGATGGCACGCGAGCTTGCGAGCTCCGGGGTCCGAGTCATGACGATCGCGCCGGGTCTGTTCCTGACACCCATGATGGCGGGTCTTCCCGCGGAGGCGCGGGAATCGCTCGGCAAGCAGGTGCCCTTCCCGCCCCGCCTCGGCCGGCCCGAGGAATTCGCGCTGCTCGTGCGGCAGATCATCGAGAACCCGATGCTGAACGGCGAGACGATCCGCCTCGACGGCGCGATCCGCATGGCGCCGCGCTGACCTCACCGGGCCCGGCCTCCTGACGACCCCGGGCCTGACCCGGCGAGCTTCCTGGCCACCTGTCGCCCGACGTCGAGGAGTGCCTGGTCGCCCTGCCGCCACTCGGTGGTCAGGTACAGGATTTTCCCCATCGCCTGGCCGAGCCACAGGTTGCGGAAATCGGCAGGCACCGTGTAGGCCGTGATCAACTTCTCGCCGTAGACCAGGACCGCCGCGAATGCGAGGTCCCAGTTGTCGGTGGCACCCGCCGGTTCGAAACGGAGGTAGACCGGCGCACGTTTCAGGCCATCGGAGTCGAGCGGCAAGCCCACGCAGGGATCATTCCGGTCCGCGTTCTTTACGCGCGTCCGCGGCGGTGGAAGATCCAGCTCGCCCGGCACTGCGCCCAGGATGTATTCGCGCCAGGAGCCCTTCTCGAAGTCGTCAGCCGTCGAGTCCAGACGGAACTCTCGTCCCCCGAGCCCCAGGTAGACCCTGCCGTCCGTGCCGGCAGCGTCCACGTTCCCGGTAACGATCTGACACAAGATGCCCGATACGCTCGCCATTCGGCGTCTCCCGTCACGAGTAGAGCATCACTTCGTCAACGTGTGCAGGAAGATCCGACCGGACAAGATTGGTCTTGCCGTGTGGCCGGGTCAATCTCGGCGGAGGCCCGCGCTCGCGATCCTCGTGGCGGCCGGGAAACGCGCCGGTCGGGGCGGTATCCTAGGGCGTTCTTGCACAGCGAGGCGAACCGGAGATGACCGAGATCGAGCGCGACGTGATGGAGTACGACGTCGTCATCGTGGGCGGCGGTCCCTCGGGCCTCGCCTGCGCGATCCGGCTCAAGCAGCGCAAGCCCGATCTCAACGTCTGCGTGCTCGAGAAGGCCGCCTCGATCGGCGCGCACGCGCTCTCGGGCTGCGTGCTCGAACCCGGCCCGCTCGACGCCCTGCTGCCGGAGTGGCGCAGCGAGTACGAGGGCATCAAGGTGCCCGCGGCGCGCGACGAGTTCGCCCTGCTGACGCGTACGAGGCGCTACAAGCTCCCGACGCCGCCGCAGATGGCGAACCACGGCAACTTCATCATCGCACTCGGCAACCTCACGCCCTGGCTCGCCGGCAAGGCGGAGGCGCTGGGCTGCGATGTGTTCGCGGGGTACGCGGCCGCGGCACCGATCTTCGACGACGCGGGCGCGGTCTGCGGCGTACGCATCGGCGACTTGGGGTCTAGGCAAGGACGGGCAACCCGGCCCGAACTTCACGCCGGGGCCGGACATCCGTGCGAAGACGACGATCCTGGCGGAAGGCTGTCGCGGGAGCATTTCCAAGATCCTGATTCGTCGCTACCGGCTCGACGCCGGGCGATCGCCGCAGACCTACGGTCTCGGCATCAAGGAGCTCTGGCAGCTGCCCGAGGGGCGCGTCGAGCCAGGGTTGATCCAGCACACGGTCGGCTGGCCGCTGGACTCGCGGACGTACGGCGGAAGCTTTCTCTATCATCTCGACGAGAACCGCATCTACGTCGGCTACGTCGCCGGGCTCGACTACGAGGACCCGCGCTTCAGGCCGTTCGAGGCGTTCCAGCAGTTCAAGAATCACCCAAACGTGCGCCCGCTGTTCGCGGGCGGCGAGATCGTCACCTACGGGGCGCGAACCATCATCGAGGGCGGCTGGCAGTCGCTGCCACGGCTCGACATGCCGGGCGCGATGCTGGTCGGCGACTCGGGCGGGCTGGTCAACGTGCCCAAGATCAAGGGTGTGCACCAGGCGATACGCTCGGGAGTGCTGGCCGCCGAGCACCTGCTCGAAGCCGGCAGTACCGATGGCTTCGATCAGCGCTGGCGCGCCTCCGATGGCGGGCGCGAGCTCTACAAGGTGCGCAACATGCGCCCCGGGTTCCGTGGCGGGCTGTGGGTCGGGCTTGCGAACGCGGCCCTCGAAACCGTGACCGGCGGTCACACGCCCTGGACGCTGCCCAACCACGCCGATCACTCCGCGCTCGATCGGCTCGATGGCGCCGCACCGCCCGACCGTGGCTGGGTCGACCGCGACATCCCCCCGCGCGACCGCCTGAGCGCGGTGTTTTTCGCTGGCAACGTCCATGACGAGTCCCAGCCCGTGCACCTCAAGGTCGCCGACACGAATATCTGCGCGACGCGGTGCGTGGTCGAGTACGGAAATCCCTGCCAGTTCTTCTGCCCGGCGAGTGTCTATGAGATGGTCGACGACGGAGTCGGCGGAAAGCGCCTGCACATCAACGCCGCCAACTGCGTTCACTGCAAGGCCTGCGACGTCAAGGACCCCTATGAGATCATCGATTGGACGACACCCGAGGGTGGCTCCGGACCGAATTACCCGGCTATGTAGCGGTCGCCGGGGACCCGGCCGTGAACGAGACCGCCGCGGCCCGGGCATGAGCGCATGAACGATCCCATCTGGACACCGTCACCCGAGCGCGTCGCCGCGTCGAACCTGACGCGGTTCGCGGACCTCGCGCACCGCGATTACGGCGCACCAGGCGGGGACTACGCCGCGCTCTGGCGCTGGTCCGTCGAGGAGCGCGAGCGGTTCTGGGCGGCGCTCATTCAGTTCGCCGGCATCGTGTGCGACCCGGGCACCGCTCCTGTCGTACGCAACCGCGACCTCATGCCCGGCGCGGTGTGGTTCGAGGACACCCGGCTCAACTACGCCGAGAACCTGCTCGCGGACGACGGCGACCGCGCGGCGCTGGTGTTCGTGAACGAGCGCGGGCTGCGCCGCGAGATGAGCTGCGCGGAGCTGCGCCACGAGGTTGCGCGTGTCGCGGCGGGCTTGCGCGGGATGGGCATCGGGCCCGGCGATCGCGTCGCGGGCTTCCTGCCCAACCTGCCGGAAGCCATCGTCGCGATGCTCGCCGCGACGAGCCTGGGCGCCGTGTGGACCTCGTGCTCGCCCGACTTCGGCATCTCAGGCGTGCTCGACCGCTTCGGCCAGGTGGCCCCGCGAGTGCTGTTCACGGCGGACGGCTATTTCTACGGCGGCAAGACCATCGACTCGCTCGCACCGATCGCCGGCGTGCTGCAGAAGCTGCCGTCGGTGGAGCGACTGGTCGTCGTACCCTACGTCTCCCCGACACCCGCGATCGACGCGCTGCCGAACGCCGTCGCCTGGCAGGACTTCGGGCAACCCGGCGCGCCGCCCGCCTTCACGCGCCTGCCGTTCAATTCGCCGTTGTTCGTAATGTATTCCTCGGGAACCACCGGCGTGCCGAAGTGCATCGTGCACGGCGCCGGCGGCACGCTCCTGCAGCACCGCAAGGAACACCTGCTGCACACCGACCTGCGGCCGGGCGACCGGTTGTTCTTCTTCACCACCTGCGGCTGGATGATGTGGAACTGGCTCTCCTCCGCGCTCGCGAGCCGCTGCACCGTCGTCCTGTACGAAGGGTCGCCCTTCTGGCCGGATCGCGACGTGCTGTGGCGGATGGCCGAAAGCGAGCGTCTGACCGTCTTCGGCACCAGCGCGAAGTACCTGTCGGCGCTCGAGAAGGACGGCGGCGCGCCGATGCAGACGTGCGACCTCCCCGCCCTGCGCTCCGTCCTGTCCACTGGTTCGCCGCTCGCGCCGGAACAGTTCGATTTCGTCTACAGCCGCATCAAGCGAGACGTCCATCTCGCGTCGATCTCGGGCGGCACGGACATCGTCTCCTGCTTCTGCCTGGGAAATCCCTGGCTCCCCGTGTACCGCGGCGAGATCCAGTCGGCCGGCCTCGGCATGGCTACCCAGGTGTACGACGATCAGGGGCGCGCCGTGCGTGGCGAGCAGGGCGAGCTCGTCTGCAGCGCGCCCTTCCCGTCGATGCCGCTCTGCTTCTGGGGCGATGCGGATGGCAGCCGCTACCATGCGGCCTACTTCGAGCGCTTCCCGAACGCCTGGTGCCACGGCGATTACGCGGTGCTGACCGAGCACGACGGCTTCGTGATCCTCGGGCGGTCCGACGCGGTGCTGAATCCCGGCGGCGTGCGGATCGGCACCGCGGAAATCTACCGCCAGGTCGAACGGCTCCCCGAGATACAGGAGAGCATCGCCGTGGGCCAGGAATGGCAGGGCGACGTCCGTGTCGTGCTGTTCGTGCGCCTGCGGCCCGGGGTCCAGCTCGACGACGCGCTCGCGAAACGGATCCGCGACACGATCCGTGCCAACACCACCCCCCGGCACGTGCCGGCACGCATCATCGCCGTGCCCGACATACCGCGCACGATCAGCGGCAAGATCGTCGAGCTCGCGGTGCGCAACGTGATACACGGCCGGCCGGTCCGTAACACCGATGCGCTCGCCAACCCGGATGCGCTGGAGCATTTCCGCAACCGGCCCGAGCTCGCGAGCTAGGCTACGGCCCTGATGCACGGCAGGAACGACCTCGCGACGGCGTACCACGCCTCGCTCGTAGCTCACGGCTACCAACCGGACCCTTCGCAGGAACAGGCGATCGCCCATCTCGAGGACCTGCGATTGCGCCTGCAGCGCGCGGCGGCGGACCGCAATTCGCGGTTCAAGCGGCTTGCAGCGCGTTTTCGACCCGCGACCGAGCCGGTCGCGATGCGCGGCGTCTACCTGTGGGGCGGCGTCGGCCGCGGCAAGACCTACCTGATGGATCTGTTCCACGCGCATGCCGGCGTGCCCGCGCGGCGCGAGCATTTCCACCGCTTCATGAAGGAGGTGCACGGCAGGCTCCACGGGCTGCGCGAGCTGCCCGATCCGCTGCCGCGCCTCGCCGCCGAAATGGCCGGCGATGCCAGGGTGCTCTGCCTCGACGAGCTCTACGTCAGCGACATCGCCGACGCGATGATCCTGGCCGGGTTGTTCGACGCATTCGTACGGCAGGGCGTCGTGCTGGTCTGCACGTCGAATACGCCGCCGGGCGGGCTCTACCGCGACGGCCTGCAACGCGGCCGATTTCTGCCGGCGATCGCGCTGCTCGAGCGGCACAACCAGGTCGTCAACGTCGACTCCGGTACCGATTACCGGCTGCGGCAGCTCGAGAAGGCTCCGCTCTATGTCGATTCCGTCACCGATCGCGACGCATGGATGAAAGAGCGCTTTGCGGCGATCGCCGGCGACCCCGGCCAGGATGACGGTGCGATCTCGGTCGAAGGGCGCACGATCCCGGCGCGCCGTTCGTCCGCGGACGTCGTCTGGTTCGACTTCGCCGCGATCTGCGACGGACCGCGCAGCCCGTCGGACTACGTCGAGATCGCACGCGACTACCACACGGTGCTCGTGTCGGACGTGCCGCACTTCGATGCGGCGGCCGACGACCAGGCGCGGCGCTTCATCGCACTGGTCGACGAACTCTATGACCGCAACGTCAAGCTGGTCCTGACCGCGGCCGCGCCGCCCGACCGGCTGTATCGGGGGGAGCGGCTCGCCTTCGAGTTCGAGCGCACGCGCAGCCGGCTCGTCGAGATGCAGGCGCACGACTATCTCGCCCGGCCGCACAAGGGCTGAGGGAAAATTGGCTCGGAGCCATTTTTTCTCTCCGCATGAGTCTGCTCCCCGAAAAATGGCTCCGAGCCAATTTTCCTGTTTGGTTACAATTGCAAGCATCCCCGCCGGACGCATCGCCGTGCCAGCAGCCCCGATACGACTCGAGCGATTCCTGCCCTACCGCCTGTCGGTGCTGTCGAACGTCGTCAGCACCGCCATCGCCACCGCGTATCGCCAGCGCTTCGCGCTCAGCATTCCCGAGTGGCGCGTGCTCGCGGTGCTCGCCCGCTATCCGGGCCTCGCGGCGCGCGAGGTCGCGGAGCGCACGCAGATGGACGCGGTCGCGGTGAGCCGCGCCGTCACGCGCCTGCTGCGGGACGGGCGCCTGCGCCGCACGCGCGCACGCGCGGACCGCAGGCGCTCGGTCCTGCAGGTGTCGCCGGAAGGCGCCGTGGTCTATGGCAAGATCGCCCCGCTCGCTCTCGACTACGAGCAGGCGCTCGTCGAGATCCTCACGCCCGCGGAACGCGCGACGCTCGATCGCGTGCTCACCAGCCTCACCGGACGCGCGCGGGATCTCTCTCGCAGGCTCGAGCCGCGATCGGCAAGGCCCCCGGGCCGGCGCAACGGCACACGGCGCGCGCCCAGGTCGAGAGCGCACTGAGGACGCTGCTTTTGCGTCGCAACAGCAGCGCGGGGGCGGGACTAAGGCTGGAGGCTATGGGCCGGAGGTAGAACGGGCGTCGACTCAGACTCCAGCCTATAGCCTATAGCCACTATTATAATCGCGCGCCCCCGCCCCTATCGAACAAGCACGGAGTCCATGTGGCAGGATCCATCCCGGCGGCCCGGCAGCATCTCATCGACTCGATCGTGGAGCACACGCGGGGCCACAAGGCCGCGTTGCCGCCGAAGTCGCTCGCGGGTTTCCTCCGCGCCTACTACCGCGGCGTCGACGAGGACGACCTGCGCGCGGTCGGCGCCGCGACGCTCGCCACCGCCGCGATCGCCCACCTCGAGCTTGGCCGGCAGCGGCGACGAGGGCAGCCGATCGTCCGCCTCCGCAATCCCGACCCGAAGCGGCGACGGGTGGTCGAGGCCGCTCACCGTCGTCGAGGTCGTCACCGACGACATGCCCTTCCTCGTGGATTCGCTCACGATGGTGCTGAACGACTGCGGGTTGTCCATCCACCTGATGGTGCACCCCGTGCTGCACGTGCACCGCGACGCACGGGGCCGGCTCACCGGCGTCTCGGAAGACGGCGTGAAGGCGCACGCGGAATCCTGGCAGCGCATCGAGGTGGACCAGGTCATGGACGCGACTCGCCTCGCCGAGATCCGTACCCGGATCATGGCCGTGCTCGACGACGTGCGGGTCGCCGTGGCGGACTGGCCGCAGACGCGAGCCCGCGCCAACGAGATCGCCGCCGAGCTTCGCGACGGGCTGCCCGGGCTGCCGAGGTCGGATGCCGTCGAGGCGAGCGACTTCATCGAATGGCTGGCGGACAACCATTTCACCTTCCTCGGGTATCGCGAGTACCGCCTTTCGCGCGGCCCGACGCAGGACCGCCTCATCGCCCTGCCGGGCACGGGGCTCGGGCTGCTGCGAACCGGCGGCAAGCGGCCGCGGCCGCGCCCGACCGTGCTCACCGGGGAGATCCGCCGTCGTGCCCGCGAACCGTCGATCCTGGTCGTCACCAAGGCGAACACGGTCTCGACCGTTCATCGCGCGACGTATCTCGACTACATCGGAGTCAAGACCTTCGACGACGACGGCAAGGTGACGGGCGAGCGGCGGTTCATCGGCCTCTTCACCTCGTCGACCTACAGCGCGAAGCCGCGCGAGATCCCGCTGCTCAAGGAGAAGGTGCAGCGGGTCGTGGACCTGATCGGCGTATCGCCGGTCAGCCACGACGGCAAGGCGCTGATGCACGTGCTCGAGACCTATCCGCGCGACGAACTCTTCCAGGCGTCCGTGCCGGACCTGGTGCGGATCTCGCGCGGCGTCGTCAACCTGTACGAGCGGCGCCGGGTGCGAGTGTTCC
Organism: uncultured Gammaproteobacteria bacterium; assembly: GCA_963834855.1. Classification (GTDB taxonomy): domain Bacteria; phylum Pseudomonadota; class Gammaproteobacteria; order Steroidobacterales; family Steroidobacteraceae; genus DATJKD01. The sequence goes on from CAWIDH010000008.1 coordinate 117,613, forward strand.
TCAGGCGCGACCCGTATCGACGCTTCTTCTCGTGCCTGATCTACGTACCGCGCGACCGCTACAACACGCAGGCGCGCGCGCGCATCGAGGCCATCCTGCGCGAGGAGCTTTCCGGCACCGCGCTCGAGTCCCAGGTCCAGATCTCCGAGTCGACCCTCGCCCGCCTGCACACGCTGGTGCGCACCGCGCCGGATCGCGAGGTCAACCCGGACGCCGACCACATCGAGCAGCGGATCACCGAGACACTGCGCACCTGGAGCGACCGGCTGCGCGACGAGCTGCTGGCACGGTTGCCACCGGATGTCGGCCCGTCGGTTGCCGCGCGCTACGCCTCGGCGTTTCCGGTCGCCTACCAGGAGGACGTAAGCGCCGCCGACGCGATCGTCGATATCGAGGAGCTGCGCAAATTGCCCGCGCAGCCGCCGGCGCTCGGCCTGCAGCTGCGGCGGGGCGACGCTGCGCGAAAAGTGCTGCGGCTGCGGCTCTACCGGCGCGGCGATCCGCTCGCGATGTCCGACCTGCTGCCCATGCTCGAGAACTTCGATCTGCGCGTGCAGAACGAGCGGCCCTACCGCATCGCGAGCGACGACGGCACCGGACTGTGGATCCAGGATCTCGAGGTCACCCATGCCGGCGGCCAGGCGCTCGATCCGGCGGCGGTCGGCGCGCGTTTCGAGGAGGCGTTCTTCGCGGTCCGGAACGGACGCGCCGAGAGCGACGGCTTCAACCGGCTGGTGCTCGCTGCCGGGCTCGACTGGCGCCAGGCGATGGTGCTGCGCGCCGTGTGCCGCTACGTGCTGCAGACCGGCCTGCCGTTCAGCCAGCGCTACATGGAGACCGTGCTGTCGCACCACCCCGCCGTGGCGCAGCGGCTGAGCCGTCTCTTCGAGTCGCGCTTCGATCCGGCGATTGCGCCTGCCGCGCGCAATGCACGCGTCCGTACGCTCAGCCGCGAGATTGACGAGGCGTTGGAGAAGGTGACGGGCCGCGACGATGACCGGATCCTGCGTGCGTTCCGCTCGGTGATCGCCGCGTCCCTGCGCACCAACCACTACCAGAAGGACGCCGCGGGCGAGCGCAAGCCTTATCTCTCCATCAAGCTCGAGCCGCGCAGCATCCCCGAGCTGCCGAAACCCCGGCCGATGTTCGAGATCTGGGTCTACTCGCCACGCGTCGAGGGCGTCCACCTGCGCATGGGAATGGTCGCGCGCGGCGGGCTGCGGTGGTCGGACCGCCGGGAGGACTTCCGCACGGAGGTCCTCGGGCTGATGAAGGCGCAGAACGTCAAGAACACGGTGATCGTGCCGGTCGGCGCCAAGGGCGGATTCGTGCCCAAGCAGCTGCCGTCCTCCGGACGCGAGGAGATCCAGCGCGAGGGCACCGAGTGCTACCGCATCTTCATCCGCGCGCTGCTCGACATCACCGACAACGTGGTCAACGGCAAGGTCGTGCCGCCCGCGGGCGTCGTCCGCTACGACCCCGACGACCCCTACCTCGTCGTCGCCGCCGACAAGGGCACTGCGACGTTCTCGGACACGGCTAATGCGCTCTCAGCCGAATACGGTTTCTGGCTCGGCGACGCTTTCGCCTCGGGCGGCTCGGCCGGCTACGACCACAAGAAGATGGGCATCACTGCCCGCGGCGCGTGGGAGTGCGTCAAGCGCCATTTCCGCGAGATGGGCATCGACACCCAGGCCCAGGACTTCACCGTCGCGGGAATCGGCGACATGGCCGGCGACGTGTTCGGCAACGGCATGCTGCTGTCGCGCCACATCCGCCTGCAGGCGGCCTTCAACCACCAGCACATCTTCCTCGACCCCGATCCGGACACCGCACGCAGCTTCCGCGAGCGCGAGCGGCTGTTCCGGCTGCCGCGCTCGAGCTGGACGGACTACGACCGCCGCGCGATCTCGAAGGGCGGCGGCGTGTACCCGCGCGACGCCAAGCAGATCGCCCTCAGCGCGCAGGCACGCGCGCTGCTCGGCATCGAGACGGCGCAGGCGAGTCCGCCCGAGATCATCCGCGCGATCCTGAAGCTCCCGGTCGACCTGCTCTGGAACGGCGGCATCGGCACCTACGTGAAGGCCTCGCGCGAGGCGCATTCCGCAATCGGCGATCGAGCGAACGACGCGGTGCGCGTCGACGGGCGGGAGCTGCGCTGCCGCGTGGTCGGCGAAGGCGGCAACCTCGGCCTGTCCCAGCTCGGCCGGATCGAATACGCGCTGAACGGCGGCCGCATCAACACCGATTTCGTCGACAACTCGGGCGGCGTCGACTGCTCCGACCACGAGGTGAACATCAAGATCCTGCTCGACGTGGCGCAGCGGCGACGCAAGCTCGGGCGCGCCGCTCGCGACCGGCTGCTCGCCGAGATGACCGAGGACGTGGCGGCGCTCGTGCTGCGCGACAACTACCTGCAGAGCCTGGCGATCAGCCTGCAGGAGGCGCAGGCGGCGGACCGGCTCGGTGAGCACGCGCACCTGATCCGATCGCTGGAGCTCGACGGGACGCTCGATCGCGTGCTCGAGTACCTTCCCGTGGCCGAGGAGATCGAGGATCGACGCGGCGCGGGCCAGGGGCTCACGCGGCCGGAGCTCGCGATGGTGCTCGCCTACGCGAAGATCGCGCTCAACAACCAGCTGGTGCAGTCCGACGTGCCGGAGGACCCGTACCTGTCGCGCGAGCTGGACCGGTACTTCCCGGAGCGCCTCACGCGCCGCTACGCCGAGCTGTTGCGCGAGCATCGCCTGCGCCGCGAGATCATCGCCACCTCGACCACCAACAGCATCGTCAACCGGATGGGCCCGAACTTCGTGGCCCGCACACAGCAGGACACGGGGACCGACGCGGCGACGGTCGCGCGGGCGTATACGGTCGCGCGCGAGGCCTTCGAGGTGCGCGAGCTCTGGCGGGCGATCGAGCAGCTCGACAACCGCGTTCCCGCCACCGTCCAGTACGCGATGGTGCAGGACACCGTGGCGCTGCTGCGGCAGGTGAGCTACTGGCTGATCCAGCGTCATCGGCGCGATCTCGGCATCGAAGCGCAGGTCGGGCGGCTGCGTCCGGGCATCCGCGAGCTCTCGCGCGCCGTTCCCGACTGGCTCGGTGAGCTCCAGCGCTCGACTTTCGATGCGCGTGCAGCCGAGCTGATACGCTCCGGCGTCCCGGCGGACCTGGCCCGCGCGGTGGCGTCGACCTCCGCGCTGCAGTGCGCGCCCGACATCGTCGAGCTGGCCGCGGCGCGGCGCATGTCCATCGAGTCGGCGGCGCGCGCCTACAACGGCGTCGGCGCCGAGTTCGGCCTCGACTGGCTGCGCGAGCGAATCGAGGCACTGGATACCGAGGGACACTGGCATGCGGTCGCGCGCGGCAGCCTGCGCGAGGGCCTGTACGAATCGCACCGCCGTCTCGCGCAACGGGTGCTGGCGGAGTCCCGTGAGCGCGACCCGGAGGCCGCGGTCCGGCAGTGGACGCGGACCCGCGCGGCGGAGGCGACGCATGCCCGGGGAGTCGTCAACGACATCCGCTCGCAGCAGACGGCGATCGACTTCGCCTCGATATCGGTCGCCCTGCAGGCGGTGCGGCGGCTCGCGACGGCCGAGGCCTGATCGACCCAACCGTTGCCGTTGGACTGTCGCAGGCAGCTTGTTATAAGGGACGCCCGCGGGAGGGCCTGGCATCGATGAGCGCCGGACGACTGGTATTGCTGCGCCACGGGCAGAGCACCTGGAATCTCGAGAACCTCTTCACCGGCTGGGTGGATGTCGACCTCTCGCCGGAGGGCGAGGTCGAGGCACGCGAAGCCGGCCGCCTGCTCGCTGCCGAGGGCATCGCCTTCGACCTGGCGTTCACGTCGGTGCTGAAGCGCGCGATCCGGACGCTGTGGATCGCACTCGACGAGCTGGACCTGATGTGGCTGCCCGTCGAACTCAGCTGGCGGCTGAACGAGCGCCACTACGGCGCACTGCAGGGGCTCGACAAGGCGCAGACCGTCGAGCGCCACGGCGCCGAGCAGGTGAAGATCTGGCGTCGCAGCTACGACATCCCGCCCCCGCCGCTCGCGAGCAACGACCGGCAGCATCCGCGCTTCGATCGCCGCTACGCGGACGTGCCCGCGCAGGAACTGCCCTCCTCGGAATCCCTCAAGGACACGCTCGCGCGCGTGTTGCCGTACTGGAATGCGCGGATCGCGCCCGAGCTGCGCGCCGGCCGCAACGTGCTCGTCGCCGCGCACGGCAACAGCCTGCGCGCGCTGGTCAAGATGCTGGACGACATCTCCGACACCGCGATCGTCGAGCTCAACATCCCGACCGGCGTGCCGCTGGTCTACGAACTGGACGCGGCGCTCAAGCCGCGAGGCAGCCGGTATCTGGGCGACGCGGAGGCGATCAAGGCGCGTGCCGAGGCGGTCGCCCGGCAAGCCGAAGCACGACGTTAATTGGCTCGGAGCTGATTTCTTGGGAATCAGACCTGATTCTTTCCGGAATAATGGGTTCTGAGCTGTTCTCTGCGGACTAATCGGCTTTGGACCGAATTTCCGCGGGTCAGGCCAGGAAGCCGCCGTCCACGACCAGGAACTCGCCGGTCACGTAGGACGAGGCGTCCGAGGCGAGGAACACTGCAGCGCCCGCGATGTCCCGTGGTTCGCCGACCCGCCTGATGGGATTGCTACTCACGTAGTGCTCGAGCTGCTCCTCGTCGTTGAGGAGCGCACCCGCGAACTTCGTGCGGATGAGTCCCGGCAGGATCGCGTTGACGCGTATCCCGTCCGGGCCGCACTCGCGCGCGAACACCTTGGTCATGTTGAGCACCGCGCCCTTCGTAATCGAGTAGATGCCCTGCAGCGGACCCGGGCGGATCGCGTTGACCGAGGCGACGTTGATGATCGAGCCGCCGCCGGTCGTGCGCATCAGCCGCCCGCCCAGCACGGAGGCGAAGAAATAACCGCGGATGTTGACGTCCACCGTCTTCTGGAACGCCCCGAGGTCGGTGTCGAGCACGTGGCCGTAATAGGGATTGGTCGCGGCGTTGTTGACCAGCACGTCGAGGCGACCGTGGGTCCGCTCGACCGCGGAGAACAACGCGCCGAGCGCATCCATGTCGCCGATGTGGCAGGCGATGGGCTCCGCCTCGCCTCCCGCTTCCGTGATCCGCCGCGCCACCTCCGCGCAGGCCTCCTGCTTGCGGCTCGAGACGACGACCTTCGCGCCGCGTTCCGCGAATGCGGTCGCGATCGCCTCGCCGATTCCGCGACTCGCGCCGGTGACAACCGCCACGCGGCCCTTCAAGTCGAACATCTCGTCCATGGACCGCACCCCCGTTCTGCGGTGTCACGCTCGCGCCGTGGAGCACCGCCGGCCTTTGAGTCTCCTCGAAGTCGCGGATCATACGCGCGGCGGGGCCGGCCGGTTGACGCCGGGCCGCGTATGTTCGCAGCGCTGCCGCGGACGAAGAAGTTAGAATACCGGCCGACTCGAAATCACGGCGCGCCGCCTCCGCTGGCGGGATGCGGCAATACGCCGATCAGAAGGAAAAAAAGGCGGCCCGCATGCTCGGCATCACACCTTTCGGCATGTTCCACACGCTCATCGCGCTCATCGCCGTGATCGCAGGATTCACGGCGCTGGTCCGGTACCGGGAGATCAGCCTCGCTTCCCTCGCCGGGAGGATCTACGTGCTCCTGACCATCGCCACCTGCCTGACCGGGTTCGCCATCTTCAGGCATGGCGCGTTCGGCAAGCCGCATGCACTCGGCGTCCTGACGCTGATCGTGCTCGCCCTGGCTGTCGCTGCGGAGAAGCGATCGATCCTCGGTCGACTCGCTCCATACGTGGCGACGGTCGGCTACACGCTCACGCTCTTCCTTCACATGATTCCGGGCTTCACGGAGACCGCCACACGCGTGCCGGCCGGTCGGCCGCTGGTGGCAAGCCCGGAGGCGCCCGAGCTGCTGGCTGCGATCGGCGGCGTGTTCGTCGTGTTCCTGATCGGCATGATCGCCCAGGTGGTGCGCATGCGCGGTCGGCGGGTCAAGGTTCCGGCCTGAGGCGCGCGCGCAATCCCGCCTGAGGGAGGGCCTCCCCAGGCGGGCAGATATCAGGCGAAGGCTTGCGTGCGGCGCTTGCCGTCCCAGTTGTGCGATGCATCGCGGATCTGCCTGAAGGCGTCGTCGATCATCTTGCCGTGCTCGATCAATTCGATCATTCCGCCCGGATCGTGATCGGTCGCCAGATAAGCGAAACGCGCGCCCCACGCCGTACGCCCACTCTGCGCGGGCGTGACGCCCTGCGCTGCCAGCCGCTCGAGGTCGTGATCGACGGAATCCGTCATCACGCCCAGGTGCTGCACGCCGGTCCGGCCGTGCCGCAGGAACTCGCTGTAGATGGATGGCGCTGCGTTGTACTGGAAGATGAGTTCGATCTGCGTCTCGCCCGAGTAGGCCAGCGCCGCGGTCATGTCGACCTGCGTCGCCTGCCCGTGATAGAGCAACTCCGAGAACGGCACGTGCTCAAACAGGAAGAACGGCCCGACGTGCATGACGCGTGTCCAATGGTCGATCGCCGCGTCGAGGTCGCGTACCACGAACGCGATCTGCATGATCGGCCCGAAGTTCCGGTGCAGCTGCCGCGCGTGGTTCATGTATGCCTCCCGCCAGCGGCGGATCCGAGCGGATCAGGGAAACCTGGCCGGCCGTTTTTCGATGAAGGCCGCAATTCCCTCGCGCCCGTTCGGGTGCACCGACATGGCAGCGATCGTGCGGCCTTCTAGCGCCATCTGCGCCTCGAGACCTGGCGCCGACGCCTGCATCAGCCGCTTGGTCGCACCGTAGGCTTCGGTCGGTCCCGCAGCGAGCCGCGCCGCAAGCGCCTGGGCCTCGGCCGCGAGATCCCCATCGTCGACGATCTGGTTGACGAGCCCCCAGCCCAGCGCTTCTTCGGCACCGAGCACGCGGTTGAGCAGGAGCAGTTCCATGGCGCGCCTGAGACCCACGATCCGCGGCAGCAGGAACGAGACGCTGCCGTCGGGCGCGAGCCCGACACCCGTGTACGCGAGCGAGAACTTGCTGCTGCGCGCGCAGATGGCGAGATCGGCGGCGCAGACGAGCCCGACGCCGGCGCCCGCCGCCGTGCCGTTGACGGCCGCGATGACGGGTGCACGCATGCGCGCAAAAGCGCTGATCGCCGCGTGCAGGTGCGTGGTCAGCTCGTTGATGTAGGCGGCAGCACCGTCGCCGCGCTCGCGCATCGCGCGCAGATCGCCGCCGAAGCAGAAGTGCTTGCCCGCACCGCCCAGCACGACGGCGCGGACCTCCGGATCGCCCTCGCAGGCGAGCGCCACCGCCAGCAGCTCACGCGCGAGCTCGAGGGTGAGCGCATTGGATGCCGCCGGGCGGTTGAGCGTCACGGTTGCGACGCGGTCGTGGATCTCGACCGCTACGGTCGTCTCCATGTGTATCTCCTTGGCGCGGCCGTCCGAAGCAGCCGGTCCAGCTCGGATCAGCCCTTGGGGCCGTGTTTCGCCCGCGCCAGCGTCCGCAGCTGAGCTTCCAGGTAATTGAGCAACCGCTTGTCCTGCTCGCCACGCTCATGAGTGAGGAAGCTCACCGCCATTCCGTCCATTACGTAATGCACCAGGTCGAGCGCGAGGTCGAAGTTCTCGCCGCTGTCTTTCCACTCCGGGAAGAGGTCCACCGCGGTGCTGTACCACTCGCGCTCGAAGGACTCCTGCGCCGGCGCAAGAATCGCCGCAAGCTCCGGGTCGGTTCGGGCGGCGACCCAAAGCTCGAGGAAAGCGACGTACATCGGGTGCTTGACGTGCTCCCAGTAGGCTTCGAGCGCGCGTCGCGGTCGGCTGTCGTCGCGCTGCAGCCGGTCGATCGACTTGCGGAAGGCCTTGAGCCGCTTCGCATGCAGATGCTCGACGGCCGCGCGCACGATGTCGATCTTCGAGGGAAAGTGATGCAGCATCGCTCCGCGCGACAGGCCGGCCCGGTTGGCGATGACCGTCGTCGTCGTGCCCGAGTAGCCGAGCTCGACGAAGCAGCGCAGGGCGGCCTCGACGATCTGAAGCCGGGTCGAGGCACTCTTCTGGGCCTGCCAGCCGGAGGGTTCGGCTTCGGCGGGGCCGGCCGACTGCGTTCGGGTGGACATGCTTTTGATGGTTTTCTCCGGGTCGGTTGGAAAGAATGTGGGGCGCGGACAAAAAAGTCAAAGGTGATTGAAACAGGCACTGCTGACTGGTAACGTCCCGGCCCCGCGCTTGGCCGCGACAGGAACCTAGCCATGGGTCGTGTGGAAGGAAAGGTTGCAATCATCACGGGCGCTGCCAGCGGGCTCGGCCGTGCCGACGCCGAGACACTGGTGCGCGAAGGCGCACGGGTGGTTGTTACCGACATCAACGAGAAAGGCGGACGGGAGCTCGTCGCCGAGTTGAACGCCGGGCGGGATGGCTGTGCACACTTCCTGCAACAGGACGTGCGCGACGAGGCGCGGTGGAACCAGGTCGTCACGGAGACCGTGGCGCACTTCGGTGGACTGCACGTGCTCGTCAACAACGCCGGCGTGGTCGTGGTTGCGACACCGGAGACCTGCACGCTCGAGCAGTTCCGGTTTCAGAACCAGGTGATGTCCGAGGGCGTGTTCCTCGGGTGCCGGAGCGCGATCCCCGCGATGAGAGCCAGCGGCGGCGGCTCGATCATCAACATGTCGTCGATGGCATCGCACCTGGGTTACCCCGTGTACTTCGCCTACAGCGCGGCCAAGGGCGCCGTGCGGGCGATGACCAAATCGGTCGCGATCCACTGTCAGACGTCGAAGTACAACATCCGCTGCAACTCGATACACCCCGGCGCGATCGAGACGCAGATGGTGCGCGATGCGACCCGCGAGCTGGGTCTGCAGATGTCGATGTGGGAACAGAGCCCGACCGGCATCGGGCAGCCCGTCGACGTCGCAAACCTCGTGGTGTTCCTCGCTTCCGACGAGTCCCGGTACATCAACGGCGCGGAGATACTGATCGACAATGCCCTCTACGTGCAGTGACAGGGCGTCTCATTCCTCGGGCGCGATCGTCACGGCGAGGCCGTCGAGCTCCTCGGTGAACTCGAGCTGGCAGCTCAACCGCGAGCGATCGCCGTCGTAATGGGATAGCTCTGTGAGAAGCTCCTTTTCGTCGCCCTGCCGCGGCGGCAGCTTCTCGATCCACTCCGGGGCGACATACACGTGGCAGGTCGCGCAGGAACACAGACCGCCGCAGATGGCCAGGACCCCGTAATCGAGTTCACGCAGGGTCTCCATGACCTTGAGCCCGACCCGCCCGTCCACCTCATGCTGGTGGCCGTCCCGGTCGGTGACGACGATCTTCGGCATACGCTCCCCTTTGGCCTTCAACCCTGCATTATTGCAACGCAAGATACGCAATGCATCCGCCGGCAGTCCGACTTCACCACAACGACGGCTGGATGATGCCGTTTCGAGGCATAAAAAAACAGTCATGACTGTTTAATATCGGCGGCCGGCTGCCTATAATCGGATCGAGCCGGCTCGTCCGTTGCGGGCCTACACACCGGAGACCTCGATGGATCTCGGCCTGAAAGGGAAGAAAGCGATCGTCACCGGCGCCACCAAGGGCATCGGTCGCGCCATCGTGGAGCAGCTCGCGGCCGAGGGCGTCGATGTCGGCTTGTGCGCACGGACGGGGGACGAGGTGGAGGAAGCGCTCGGCGCCCTGCGCAAGCGCGGGGTCAACGCCGTCGGTGGCGCCCTCAATGTCCGCGACGCGGAAGCCTACGGGGAGTGGCTCGCCAGCACTGTCGCCGCGCTCGGCGGCTGCGACATCTTCGTGCCGAGCGTGAGCGGCGGCGGCGGCATGGACAGTGAGAAGAACTGGTGGCGCAACTTCGAGATCGACGTGCTGCACACAGTCCGCGGTTGCGAGGCGCTCATCGAGCACCTCAAGAAGTCCGGGCAGGGCGCCGTCGTGATCATCAGCTCCACGAATGCGATCGAGACCTTCGCGGCGCCCATGGCGTACAACGCGATGAAGGCGGCCTTGATCACCTACGCCAAGCAGTTGTCACAGTTCGTCGGTCGACACAACGTGCGGGTAAACGCCGTCTCGCCGGGGCCGGTCTATTTCGAGGGGGGTGCCTGGGAAATGATCAAGGGCACGAACCCCAAGTTCTACGACTCGACGCTGCGCGCCATACCGTGCGGCAGGATGGGGTCGCCCGAGGAGGTTGCCCGTGTCGTGACGTTCCTGGCGAGCCCGGCGGCAAGTCTCGTGACCGGCGCCAACGTCGTGGCCGACAACGGCTTCACTAAGGGCGTGCGGTACTGAGCCGCCGCGATGTCTGCGGGCGCGATCGATGGGTATTTCGTCTGCGGCGGTCGATATCACGATGTCGACTACGCGCGGCTGCAGCTGCTCACTCTGCTCGGCGAGCACGAACGGATCCGAACCCGGCTCGCGGAAGACTACCGCGACGTCGACGCGATCGCGGCCAGCCGGTTCCTCGTCACCTATACGAGCGATGTCGTGCCCGACCTCGCGGGCAGCGCGCGCCTGCGCGCCTACGTGGAGTCGGGCCGCCGCTGGCTCGCGCTGCACGGCACGAACTCCGTCCTGCGCTACGTCAAGGGACGCGGCTGGGAGGCGCCGCGTGACGCCCGCCTCCACATGGAGACCCTCGGCAGCCAGTTCGTCGCGCACCCCCCGATCGCGCAATACCGGGTCGAAGTCACGCGCCCCGACCATCCGCTCGTCGCAGGGATCGGCGCCTTCGAGGCCGACGACGAGCTGTACCTCTGCGAGCTCCACCCGCCGATCGAGATGCTGCTCCATGCGCACTGGACCGGTACCGCCGCCGGCTTCACGGAAGCCGACTGGACGCGCGACGAGCCGCGGCCGGTCATGTACCTGAAGAAGCACGGCGACGGCGAGGTCCTCTATCTGACGCTCGGCCACGCGCGCGGACGCTACGACATGCGCCCGCTGATGCAGGAGTATTCTCAGGTCGAGCGCGGCAGCTGGAAATTGCCGGCCTTCCTCGAGCTGTTGCGGCGCGCGATCCGCTGGGCCGCGCGGCTCGACTGACCAGGAAACTGCCTTGACCAACGACCGCAAGCGTGACTCCCTGCTCGAGACATCGCGCGCGCCCGCGTTCCGCAAGGTGGCCCGCGTGCCCGCGGAGCGCAGCCCGGAGACGCCAGCCGGCAAGGCGCCGGATCCGGATCTCGGCCACGCCGTGATCCGCAAGGAACGTTACATCTCGCCCGAGTTCATGCGCCTCGAATGGGAGCGCATGTGGAGCAAAGTCTGGCTGCTCGGCGCGCTCGAGGCAGATCTCGCCGAGCCGGGTGACTACGTGTGCACGGAGATCGGCCCCGAGTCGGTGCTCATCGTGCGCCAGACGGACGGCGGGGTGCGCGCGTTCTACAACGTGTGCATGCACCGCGGCAACCGGGTGCGGCCGCCCGGCGTCGGCAGCACCACGACTTTCAAGTGCCCGTACCACCACTGGGAATACGGGCTCGACGGCGCGTTCGTCCGGATCCCCGACCTGGACACCTTTCCACAGGGCGCCCCGCCCTGCCGTGGCCTGGCGGAGCTCCCGTGCGAGGCCTGGGGCGGTTTCGTCTGGTTCAGCCTCGACCGGCAGGCCGGGCCGCTCCGCGATTACCTCGAGCCGATCCCGGCGCACCTCGAGCCATACAACTTCCACAAGATGGCGCTGACGCGCGACATCACGATCGAGTGGGACTGCAACTGGAAGACGTCCGTCGACGCGTTTAACGAGAGCTATCACGTGCAGGGCATCCATCCGCAGCTCATGTGGTACCTGCACGACCTCGACATACAGATCGACTGCTACGAGCGCCACAACCGCTACCTGATCCCGTTCGCCACGTGGAGCCCGCGCGTGCGCAAGCCGCCGTCGATACCGGAACCGATCAAGGTGATCATGAAAGCGGCGGGCATGGACCCGGCGGACTACGACGCCCCGCTCGAGAACATCCGGCGCGACGTCCAGCAGTGGAAGCGCAGGCACGGGCCCGCGCAGGGCAAGGACTACTCGCGTCTCAACGACGACCAGCTCACCGACGACTACCACTACCTGATCTTTCCGAATGTCACGATCAACGTGCACGCCGACGACCTGATGCTGTTCCGGCAGCGCCCGCATCCCGAGAACCCCGACCGCATGTACTTCGACATCTGGACGCTCGAGCTCGTGCCCGACGGGCGCGAACCGCCCGAGCGGCCGAAGCACCAGTACTTCCGGCACGGCGACAAGTCGATCGGGCTGGTGCTCGACCAGGATTCCGCCAACCTGCCCGGCGTGCAGCGCGGGATGCACTCGGCGGCATACCCGGGTCTGTGGCTCGGATCGCAGGAACTGCGGATCCGCCACTTCCACAAGGTCCTGGACGACTACGTCTACGGCCCGGGCGGTAAGCCGCCCGACGCCGTCTGAAAGCGCGAGTGATGGAGAGCTTCATGCCACCGGGCCTGACCAGCGAACGCCTGCTCGACGCCTACCGGCGGTTGAAGACCATCCGCGAATTCGAGGAGCGGCTGCACGTCGAGATCGCGACGGGCGAGATTCCCGGCTTCACCCACCTCTATGCCGGCCAGGAAGCGGTCGCGGTCGGTGTCTGCGCACACCTCGACGATCGCGACTACATCGTGAGCACGCATCGGGGTCACGGGCATTGCATCGCCAAGGGCTGCGACGTGAAGGGCATGATGCTCGAGATCTACGGGCGTCGGGACGGGCTGTGCCGCGGCAAGGGTGGCTCGATGCATATCGCGGACGCCGCGCGGGGCATGCTGGGCGCGAATGCGATCGTGGGCGGCGGGCCGCCGATCGCCGTCGGCGCGGCAATCGCCTGCCGCAACCGCCGGGACGCCCGGGTCAGCGTCGCCTTCGGCGGAGACGGCAGCTCGAACCAGGGTACGGTCTTCGAGGCGATGAACATGGCCGTCGTCCTCGGTGTCCCGGCCATCTTCGTGTTCGAGGACAACGGCTACGCCGAGCATACGGGTGCGGCCTACGCCGTCGGTTCGCGCGACATCGCCGGCCGCGCGCGGGGCTTCGGCATGCCGGCCGAGAAATGCGACGGCTCGGACTTCTTTTCGGTGTTCGACTCGGCCGGGCGCTCGATCGAGCGGGCGCGCAACGGCGGAGGTCCGTCGACGATCGAGGCCACGATCACCCGGTTCTACGGACATTTTGAGGGTGACCCGCAGCTCTATCGCGCGAAGGACGAGGTCCGGCGGCAGCGGGAGACGCTCGACTGCGTGAGCAAGTTCCGCGCGCGCGTCACTGCCGAAGGATGGCTCGCGCTGGGGCAGCTCGACGAGATCGACGGCGAGGTGCTGTCGCTGATCGACGAGTCCGTGGTCGCTGCGCGCAGCGCCCCCGCGCCGTCGGAAGCCGACCTCACGACCGACGTCTACCTGAGCTACTGACATGCCACAGAAGTCGTTCCGCGACGCGCTCAACGAGGCGCTGCATCTCGAGATGGAACGGGACCCGGACGTGATCGTGCTCGGGGAGGACGTCTCGGGCGGCGCCGGCGGCACCTCGGGCGAGCGCGAGGCGTCGGGCGGGATTTTCGGGGTCACCAAGGGCCTGCTGCCCAGATTCGGCGCGGATCGCGTGATCGACACGCCGATCTCCGAGTCCGCGATCATCGGCGCGGCGGGGGGCGCCGCGCTCGCCGGGCTCCGGCCGGTAGCCGAACTCATGTTCGCCGACTTCGTCGGCGTCAGCATGGACCAGATCTTCAATCAGATGGCGAAGTTCCGCTACATGTTCGGCGGCAAGATGCGCTGCCCGGCAGTGGTCCGCCTCGCGATGGGCGCGGGCATGAACATGGGCGCACAGCACTCGCAGACGATCTACCCGTTCCTGACCGCGGTGCCGGGTCTCAAGGTCGTCGTGCCGTCCAATGCCCGCGACGCGAAGGGCCTCCTGATCCAGGCGATCCGCGACGATGATCCCGTGATGTTTTTCGAGCACAAGGCGCTTTATCCGCGCAAGGCGGAAGTACCGGACGGTGCGTACACGATCCCGTTCGGCGAAGCGAGCCTGGTGCGCGAGGGCGAACACGTGACCGTGGTCGCGATCGGCCGCATGGTCGCGTTCGCGGAGAAGGCCATCGATGCCGTCGCTGCCGAGGGGATCAGCTGCGACCTGATCGATCCGCGCACGACCTCACCGCTCGACGAGGAGACCATCCTCGAGAGCCTCGAGGGAACCGGGCGGCTGGTGGTGGTCGACGAGTCGAACCCGCGCTGCAGCGTCGCCGCCGACATCGCCGCGCTCGCGGCGTCGAGAGGATTCCGCTCGCTCAAGGCGCCGGTCGTGCAGGTCACCGCGCCGCATGCGCCGGTGCCGTTCGCGCGCGAGCTCGAGCGCGCCTATGTGCCGAGCCCCGCAAGGATAGAGGCCGGCATACGCGAGGTGATGAAGTGACGGGGGCGATCCACGCGCTCACGATGCCCAAGTGGGGCATCGAGATGCAGGAAGGCACCGTCACCGCCTGGCACATCGAGCCCGGACAGGCGGTCAGGAAGGGCGATGCGCTGCTCGACGTCGAGACCGACAAGATCGTGAACTCGGTGGAGGCGCCGGTCTCCGGCGTTCTGCGGCGGATCCTGGGCGCCCCCGGCGAGGTACACGCCGTCGGTGCACTGATCGGCGTGTTCGCAGGCAGCGAAGTGGCCGACGCCGAAGTCGAGGCGTTCATCGAAGCGTTCAGGCCGGCGGACACGTCGTTCGAACCTGCACCCGGCCCGGTCGCCACGCACGCGGCGCGGCCCGGCGGGTCACCGGCTCCGGGGTCGACGGCACCGATCAAGACACCGAGTCGCGGGCGAGCCCGATCGCGCGCAGGCTTGCGGAGCAGCTCGGCGTGGATCTCGCGCAGGTCCGCGGCACCGGGCGTAACGGACGCATCTCGAAGGAGGACGTCGAGGCGTTTGTCGCTGCGCAGGCGTCGCCGGCGGCGCCACGGCCGCCCGCCGCCGGCGGCGGCAACCCCGCGACGCGCGAAAAGCTGACCCCGATGCGTTCGACGATCGCGCGGCGTCTCGTCGACTCGAAGCAGCGCATCCCGCATTACCGGCTGTCGGTGGACGTCGACGCCGGCGCGCTGCTCGCGCATCGCCGGTCGCTGCAGGCCGACGGATCCGCGGCGACGATCAACGACCTGATCGTCCGAGCCGTCGCGCTCGCCCTCGTCGAGCACCCGCAGGTGAACGCGCACCTCGACGGTGACGAAATCGTCCGGTTCCAGGACGCCGACGTCTGCATCGCCGTCGCAACCGACGCCGGGCTGGTGACTCCGGTGCTGCGCGGCGCGAACCTGATGCCGGTGGCGAGGATCTGCGCCGAGTCGGCGGCACTCGCCGAGCTGGCGCGCACGGGAAAACTGACGCGGGAGCAGATCACGGGCGGCACGTTCACGGTCTCCAACCTCGGCATGTTCGGTCTCGCGCGCTTCGACGCGATCATCAATCCACCGCAGGTCGCGATCCTGGCGGTCGGCGCGGTGCGCGACGCAGTCGTCGCGCGGGATGGGAGGCCTGAAATCGCGCGGCTCATGACACTGACGCTGTCCTGCGACCACCGGGTCGTCGACGGCTCGGTCGGCGCAGCGTTCCTCGGCACGCTGCGCGCCCTGCTCGAATGTCCGGACCGGCTCTGAGGCCTCGCCGGCCCGCAGCGCTGGAGCCGGGGACGACCGCCTCTCACGGGGAACACGGATGCATCGACTCGTAGCGATATCACTGCTGGCCCTGGCCGCGTTCGCGGCGAGCGGCGCGGAGACTTCGTCGGTTCCGACCGTCTCGGCGGTGGACGACCCGACGTTCACGAACAAGGCGGCGACACCGCACGCCGGCCAGCCGCTGTTCGAGCAGCGTTGCGCCGGTTGTCATCTCGGACAGGTACCGAAGGCGCCGCACAAGATGTTCCTCCAGATGATGTCACCCGACGCGATCGAGGCGTCGCTCGAGCGTGGCGTCATGCAGGCCCAGGCGACGGGCATGACTGCCGCGGAGCGCCGCCTCGTCGCCACTTACCTGGGCGGCGACCCGGGCCGGCACCCGGCCGCGCCCCGCTGCCAGGGCAAGGCGGCGATCTTCGACACGCGCCGCGAGCCCGCCAATCCGGGCTGGGGATTGTCGCCGGGCAACACACGGTTCGTCCCGGCCGGCGTCGCGGGGCTCAAGGCCGCCGACCTGCCGCGGCTCGAGCTCAAGTGGGCGTTCGCGTTCCCGGGGGCGCTGCGCGCGCGCTCGCAGCCGTCCGTCGCGTACGGGGCGGTCTATGTCGGCAGCCAGGATGGAACGGTCTACGCGCTTGACCTCGCGAGCGGCTGCGTGCGCTGGACGTTCCGTGCGCGCGCCGAAGTACGCACGGCCATCGTCCACGAGCCGCCCTCTGCCGCGCGGGCGCGCAACGGCACGCCGCGCGTGTTCTTCGGCGACCTGATTGCCTGGGTCTACGCGGTCGACGCGTACACCGGCGAACTCGTCTGGCAGCACAAGGCCGACGATCATCCAAACGCCACGGTGACCGCTGCACCGGCCTGGCACGACGGCGTGCTCTACGTCGCCGCCTCGTCGCTCGAAGTCACCTCCGCTGTCGATACCGCCTACGAATGCTGCACGTTCCGCGGCTCGGTACAGGCCCTGGACGCTGCGACGGGCACGCCGCGGTGGAAGACGCACACGATTCCGGGTCAGCCGCGCGAGACCGGGCGGACATCGGCCGGCACGCGCGTGCTCGGACCGTCGGGGGCGCCGGTGTGGAACACGCCCACGGTGGACGCGACACGTGGCGTGCTGTACGTCGGCACGGGAGAGAATTACTCCTCGCCGGCGGACGGCAACAGCGACGCGGTACACGCGTTCCGCCTGACCGACGGTGCCCGCGTGTGGCAGGCCCAGAAGACGACCGGCGACGCGTGGAACGCCGCCTGCATGTTCCCCAACAACCCGAACTGTCCCAAGGAGAGCGGGCCGGACGTCGACTTCGCCGCCGCGACGATATTGCTCGTGCAGCCAGGGGGCGACGTGCTGCTCGCCGGGCAGAAGTCCGGTCACGTCTACGCGCTCGATCCCGCACACGCGGGGCGCGAGTTGTGGTCGGTGAGCGTCGGTCGCGGAGGCATCCAGGGCGGCGTGCACTTCGGCATGGCGACGGACGGCGCGCGGCTCTACGTTCCCATCACGGACATGCTCGACGGCCATGACGGCAAGACACACGACCGGCCGTCGATGGCTGGCCTGCATGCGCTCGATGTCGCGACCGGGCGTATCGCCTGGTCCGCGCTCGCGGACAACGTGTGCAGCAAGCGTGAGTTCTGCGAGCCCGGGGTCTCGCAGGCGATCACCGCCATGCCCGGCGCCGTGATCGCTGGCCACATGGATGGTCGCCTTCGCGCCTACGACGCCGGCACCGGAAGGCCCCTCTGGCAAGTCGACACGGCACGCGAATGGTCGACGGTCTCCGGCGAGACCGCGCATGGCGGGTCGTTCGGCGGCGGCGCGGGGCCGGTGATCGCGGACGGCAGGCTGATCGCGGTCTCCGGTTACGGCATCTACTTCCACATGCCGGGTAACGTGATGCTCGTGTTCGGCCTGCCCGACTGACCCGGTCAGGCACGCTCCCGCAGCCGCGCTGCGAGGCCATGGGCGAAAACCGCGAGACGATCCTTGTCGGTTCGCCCGGGTTGCTGCGCAGCGACGCGATACCAGAGCCACTGGACGTAGTCATACGCCCAGCACGCGTCAGGCAACCGGGCCCGGTCGATCCCGTCGCCATACGCATCGAGCAGGAGCTCGACCTGCGGCGTGTCGAGCGCGAAGTGGCTGATGCAGCCGGCCACGTCGAACGCGGGATCGCCGATGCCGCCGTATTCCCAGTCGACGAGCCAGAGTCGCCGGCCGTCGTCGATCAGGTTCCGGCGATGGACGTCGTTGTGGCACGGAACGGCGCGCGCGGCACTTTTCGCAAGCCTGGCAAACACGTTTGCCGCGTGGACGTACAACGCCGAGTCGGCGGCCGCGAGCGGCCCGAGCCCGCGCTCGAGGTGCCGTGCCTGTACGTCGAAAGCAAGCGGGCGGATTGCCGGGTCAGGCGAGAGCGCGTGGAGCTCGCGCAGGAGCTGCGCAATCCGCGCGAGCTGTGCGGTGTCGGGGCTCTGCTCGCTGGTCAGCGCGCATCCAGCGACGAACTCCGTCACCAGCAACCCGGAATCCGGATCAACGATCACGGGTGACGGCGCAAGGCCGGCGCGACTCGCGATTGCGAGCAGCGCCGCCTCGCTTCGCCAGTCCGCGCCGAGCTCGCGTGCGTCGTCATGGGCGAGCCGGACGAAGCAACTGCGCTCGGCCGCATCGACGCGCCAGGACCGATTGAACTCGCCGCCAGTGATCGGCGTGAACTGCCCCGCGGCGAGCAGCCGACCCGAGGGATGCGCGCGCAACAGTGATCGCGCCCGTCGTTCGCTTGCGGCCGCCAGGCCGATCACGCCGGAGCCCTGCGTCGTGCCTGCAAGGCGAGGCTCGATCGCCAGCTGCGATAACCCTGCACGGCGATGGCTGAGTACAGCACGAACAGCATCGAGGTCGCATACAGGCCCTGCGTCCAGTAGAGCGCGGCGGCAATCAGGTCGAGCGCGATCCAGTACGCCCAGTTCTCGAGCACCTTGCGCGCCACCATCCAGGTCGTGAGTACGCTGCCCCATGCGACCAGCGCGTCCACGTACGGCACGGCGCCGGGGCCGCGTGAGTGCAGCAGCCAGCCATTCGCCGCTGCGAGGAGCATGACTCCGGCGACGGCGAGCAGGTGCCGCGACGCAGGCCAGCGCACGATGGGGCGCGCGCCCCGTGCGTCGCCGATGCCGCCGCGCCACGAGTACCAGCCGTAGGCGGCCATGGCGATGTAGAAAAGCTGCAGCGCGGACTGCATGGCGAGCCCCGCGCGTGCGAAGAGCCAGAGAAAGATTGCCGAGCTCGCCGCGGCGAACGCCCAGCAGGCGATGTGCTGGCGCACGGCCAGCACGAGGTAGCTTAGCGCCAGGACGACGGCGGCCCATTCCGCGATGCTGATCGCCCGGGCCGCCTCGACGAGCTCATGCGGGCTCACGCGCTCATTCCGGCGAGCCTGCTCCACCGCCGAGAACCTTCATCACGAACACCGAGCGGCCGGCCGACGCGAATGTCCGGGCCGTTTCGCCGGACAGCGCAGCGAACACCTGCTCGTGCTCGCCGGCGACCTGCGTGCTCATCGCGTTGGTTGCGACGGTGAGCCCCGGGCGCGCTGCCAGGCGTTCGATGAAATCCTTGATGGGCGGCACGTAGTCCGCGTCGAGCGGGTACAGGCTGATTTCCACGGCGATGCGCATGCGCGGCTCCTTCGACAGCTTCGTGAGTTTCGTCGCGATCAGGGCAGGCGCCACTCGACCGTTACGCCGAACTGGCGCGGGTCGCCGCGCTGCACGTAGAGCCTGTTCGCGAAGTCGGGCGGCTCGAGGCCGAAATAGAACCCCCGCACGGCGTAGGACTCGTCGAATATGTTGCGGCCCCAGACGTACGTCGACCAGCTCGGACCCGACCAGCCCGCCTTGAGATTGACGACGGTTCGCGGCTCGGAGCGCTGATCGTGACTCGCGTCGAAGTAGAACGCGTCGCTGCCCGCCGTGTCCGCACGCACCATGAGGCCGCGCGGTCCGAGCCATTCCAACGCGAGGGAGTACTGCCAGGACGGTGCGTGCGCCTGGTCTCGTCCATCGAGGTTGCGGTCCCCGTTCAGGTAGTCGATGTATTCCGTGTGCAGCAATCCGAGCGTTCCCTGCACGCGGAGCGTCTCCATGGGACGCCAATCGAGCTCGCGCCTCGAGACCGTAGTTGCGTCCGCTCGCCGCGTTATCCGTAAAGAAGATGTACGACAGCGGATCGCCGGGATCCACCTGAAACGACGTCGCGACCTGCTGGTCGTCGCGCCACATGTGGAAGAGCGACAGCTCACCCGCGAGATTGGCCTTCGGCGCGGCGAGCCGCAGGCCAGCCTCGAGATTCCACAGATACTCCGGCGCAAAGCTCCGCCGGTCCTGCGGCACGAGTTGGCCGATGTTGAAGCCGCTTGCCTTGTAGCCGCGGCTGGCCGTCACGTACCAGGACGCCGCGGGGGCCGGCTCCCCGCGCAGCGACAAGTGCCCGCCCAGCATCGTGTCGTCCGGAGCGAAGCGCGCTCCGTCGCTGTCCTCGTAATCGGCCGATCGGGTCTCCGTGCGGAGCCCCGCCGCAAGCACAATCGTTTCACCCAAGCGCCACTCCAGCTCTCCATAGGCCGCAACGTTGGTCGCCTCGTAGGCGCTCGAAAGCGGCTGGCGCAACGGCTCGCCTGCAAACTCGTCGCGCTGCAGGCCGTCTTCGTCGAGCTTGAGCGTGTAGAGCCCGGCCACCCAGCCGAAGCCGGCGTCGGTCGCGGTCGCATCGCTCACCAACCTCAGGTCCTGGCTCAGAGTGCGACGCCGCCGTTCGAAGCTCGTGTAGTAATCGTACGGCGCGAACTCGCCCCAGTACGCATCGTTGCCCCAGTCGCCATCGAAGCTGTAGTCGATGTCGGACTCGGCGACGGCGCTGGTGGACACGAGCCGCGCCCCGCCCACATCGCCGCTCGCGACTACCGAGCCGCCGAAGGACCGCTGCGCGTCCTGGCCGGGCCGGTCGGAATTCGTCGTCAGGGAATTATCTGGCGTGAATACGTCGTAGCCGTTGTCTAAATCGACGTGCATCGCGGTCATGTCGATGCGCCAGGCATCGGACACGTCGAAGCGAAGCTTGCCGCGCGCGGTGGTCTCGCGCCGCTCGTTCGTGTCGTCGCGGCCGAAGAACGCGTTGTGCCGAAACCCGTCGGACGCGAGGCGCTGCGCGACGAGCCGCCACGCGGAGTCCGCGCCGCCCGCCGCAAGCGCGCCGCCAGTCTGCAGACCGGCGCCCCACAAACCGTCCTCGCCGGCCATTGCCTGTGTCGTGAGCGAGAGCACGGGCTCGGGATCGTG
This sequence comes from uncultured Gammaproteobacteria bacterium, assembly GCA_963834855.1. Taxonomy (GTDB): domain Bacteria; phylum Pseudomonadota; class Gammaproteobacteria; order Steroidobacterales; family Steroidobacteraceae; genus DATJKD01. The sequence continues at coordinate 138,696 of CAWIDH010000008.1, forward strand.
CGTGTTGAGCTTGATCAGGCCGGCCAGCGCATTGGCGCCGTAGCGCGTGCCCTGCGGCCCGCGCAGCACCTCGATCTGCTCGACGTCGAAGAGCGTCGCAGGCATACCCACGCCGCTGAAGTCGATCTCGTCGATCAGGAAGCCCACTGACGGGTTGGGCGCGCCCTGGTACTGCTCGAGCTCGCCGATCCCGCGCAGCTGGAAGAAGCGTGGGCGTGACGTGCCGCCGGCCCAGTTGAGGTTGGGCACCAGCCCAAGCACGTCGCCGAAGTGCTGCAGACCTGCGGCACGGAGCGTCGCGGAGTCGAGCACGGTGGTGCTGACCGGAAGCTCGCTCGCGGGCGCCGGACGCAGCGATGCGGTGACGACGATTTCCTCGAGCTCCGCCGCTGCTGCATCGCAGACAGGCGTTGCAAGGATTCCAGTCAGTGCCACGAGGGCCGCAAGCCCAGTTGACCTCTGTCTCAGGAAGTAGCTGTAACTACCTGTACAGGAACGACAAAATCTTAGGTAGCTGGCACGCATTACCTGCTCCCTACGCCGGTGCTAACCGGATCAGGTTCGACGGGTTCACCGATGAGCGGCGTACACCGCGTTCGGCATCTCAGGCCAATCAGGCCACCCCTGGGCACGCGCAGTTTACAACCAAAGCGGTGCCGCTAGGACACGCGATGTTGACGACTGGCGGTCGCTCGGGGACTAATGCGCAACCTCCCGTCCGGACTCTCGCGCATGGCCAGACGCAACTGTCGCCTGTTCCACGTCGATGCCTTCACGCGCGAGCGCTTCGCAGGCAACCCCGCGGTGGTCGTGCTCGATGCCGACGAGCTGACCGACGAGGACATGCACCGCATCGCGCGCGAGATCAACGGAACGGAAGTCGCCTTCGTCATTCCCTCCGAATCCGCCGACTACGACCTCGAGGTGCGGTTCTTCTCGCCGCACCGGGAAGTCGCCTTCATCGGGCACGCGACGATAGCCGCGCATTACGTGCGCGCACTTGTGAACGGCGTGCCGGCGGGCGCGCTCAGGCAGCGGACCGGCGCGGGTATCATCGAGGTGGAAGTCACCGGTCAGGCGCCCGACCTGCGCGTGTCGATGATCCAGAGCCCGGCGACCTTCGGGCCGGTGGTGCCCGAGGAACGCCGCGGGCCGGTGCTGGACGCGCTCGGAATCAGCTCCGCCAGCCTGCATCCATCCTGTCCGATGCAGGTCATGGTCAAGGGCGGCTCGCGTCTCCTGATCGGCCTGCAATCGGCGGGTATGCTCGAATCCCTGCGGCCGCAGATGGACCAGCTCGTGCACCTGACTCCACACGTGGGCGCAGACGGCTTCTTCGTGTTCGCCATGCGACCGGAGCCGGACGGACAGGCGGCCACGGAATCCCGCATGTTCTGCCCGGTGATCGGTGTGCCCGAGGACCCCGTGAGCGGCAACGCGCATGGAATGCTGGGTGTCTATCTCGTGCACAACGGACTGCTCGCACCCGGTGCGGAACGGATCGGGCGCTTCGTCGGTTATCAGGGCCGCTTCGTCGAGCGGCCCGGTCGTGTCGACGTCGAGGTCACCGCTTCGGGCCGCCGCGCGACCAGTGTTCGCGTCACCGGCGACGCGGTGATCGTTTTCGAGGCGGAGCTGCCGATCTAGCCCCAGGCGCCAAAGCGTCGGGGCTTGCGGTCCCGATGTCTGCCCTCTGCGAGAAATCCGGGCTAGACTGCGGCCAGGACACGGGCCGGCGCGAGATGCGCAATTCTGGTCACCTTTCACGAAGCCGGGATGTCCGCGCCAGCGGGCCATGCGCGCAAGGGCGGCTCAGCGCTCTACGAACGCACGCCGCCTCCGTTGGTCGATTGCCGCGTCGCTGCTGTTTGAACGGCAGGGCGCGGCCGTGACTGCTTCGAGCGACTTCGCGCGACGGCTGCAACAGCTCGAGGACCGCGCCGAGATCGGCGAACTCGTCGCGCGTTACGGCCTCGTCATGGACAACCGTGACATGCAGGGAATGCGGGAGCTCTTCACGCCGGACGTCATCGTGCGATCGGCGGACGGCGTGATGAACGCGACCGGGCTCGAGTCGGTCATTGATATGTTTCGCGCTCGCTTTTCCGTCCTCGGGCCGAGCAACCACTTCACCCACGACCGGATCGTCGACTTCGACGCGACCGACCCGGACCTTGCACGTGGGACCGTGCTCGCGCACGCGGAAATGAACCGCAAGGGCCAGCCCATGCTGGCCGCCATCCGCTATGCCGACCGTTACCAACGGCACCGGGGTCGCTGGCGATTCGCCGAGCGCGTGCTGGCCTTCTTCTACTACGTCCCGACCGCCGAGTACCTCGACGCCCTCGGCGCCGGACTCTCGTCCAGGATGCGCGCTTATGACGAGGCGAGACCGGCCGACTGGCCTGAGGGGATCGCGAGCTGGCGTGAGTTCTACGGAGACTGACGCGCGCCCGGTCGGGAACCGCGAGAGGGCGATGGCACATTTCGTTCTGAGGCCCGTGCAGGTCGCCTATCACGTGCCGGACCTCGAGGCGGCGGCACGCCGCTACGCGGTGGAATTCGGCTGGGGGCCGTTTTTCCTGATGGAGCACATCGCGCTCGAGCAGAGTCTCTATCGCGGGCAGCCCGCCACGTTCGATCACAGCTCGGCGTATGGCCAGGCGGGCGAACTGATGATCGAGTTCATCACCCAGCACGGCGAAGGTCCGTCGGTGCTGCGCGACCTCTTCCCGCCCGGGAGATCAGGCCTGCATCACGTCGCGCACTTCGTACCGGACCTCGCGGCAGCGATCGCCGAGTTCCGCGGTCGCGGCTACGCGGCCGCGCTTGAAGCCAGGACGACGACCGGCGTCGAATTTGCCATGATCGACACGAGCCGTGACCTCGGGCACATGCTCGAGCTGTACGAGCCGGTGAGCCAGCTGCAGCGCTTCTACGACCACGTCAGGAAGGCGTCGCAAGGGTGGGACGGCCGCGATCCCGTGCGTCGCCTGGGCCGGTGATTGGCCGCGGTCAACCAGCAGGAGCAAGTCGATGGGACGTCTTGAGGGCAAGGTCGCGGTGATCCTGGGCGCCGCGGGCGAGGGCAACATGGGGCAGACCATCGCGCGAAGATTCTCGCGCGAGGGCGCGCGTTGCGTCGTGGCGGGTCGCAAAGCGGAACCGCTCGAGGCGCTCGCAGCGGAAATCGGCGGCCGGCATGCGACCTGCGACATCACCCGCAAGGCGGACGTCGCGGCGCTCTCGACGACGGCGGTGGAGGCCTTCGGACGGGTGGACGTCGCGATCAACTGCGCCGGCTGGGGCCTGATGGCGAAGCTGCTCGAGACCACCGAAGAACAGATCGACCGCCTGACTGCGCTGCAGTTCAAGGGCCCGTATTTCTTCCTGCAGGTATTCGCGGGTCTGATGGCGCAATCGGGCGGGGGGTCCATCATCACCATGTCGTCGGCATCGGTGTATGCCCTGCTCTACAACCACGCTGCCTACATCGGCACGAAGGCCGGCGCGGACGCGCTCGTGCGGTGCTTCGCCAACGAGTTCGGAGCGCGCGGCGTCAAGGTCAATTCCATCGCGCCGGGGCTGACCGCGACGCCGATGACCGAGCGCGACACCCGGTTGCCGGGACTCGAGGACGCATTCCTGAAGGAATATCCGCTCGGCCGCATCGGCACGACCGAGGACATCGCCAACGCCGCACTGTGGCTCGCCACCGACGAGAGCTTCCTCACCGGGCAGGTGCTTCAGGTCAACGGCGGGTTGACGCTGCGACGAAATCCGTCGCCGCGGGAAATCAACGCGTCAATGAAAGCCGCGGCGACCTAACCGACGGCGTCGAAGAACTGCAGGTCCATCGCGCCGTCGACACAGTCGATGATCGGCGGCACCAGCCGGTCGTGGAAGGGCGTCGCCTGGTGCTGCTGAAAGGCCGCCTCGTCCTTGAATCGCGCGTAGACCACGTACACCGCCGGGTCGGTGCGGTGGCGAATCACATCGTAGACGTGCGTATCGGGCTCCTGCGCATGGGTGAGCTCGGACAGCTCCCGCTGCAGCCGTTCGAACTCGGCCTCCCGCCCCTTCTTGATCCGCAGCGTCGCGATGAAACAGGTCATGGCTTCCCCCAGGATAGGCCCCGAACTCAGGACAGCTGCAGTTCCTGCATCAGCTGTTCGCGCAGCCTGAACTTCTGGATCTTGCTCGTCGACATCGGCCACTCGGTGACGAAGCGCACGTGCCGCGGCACCTTGAAGCTCGCGATCTCGCGCCTGCAATGCTCGACGAGATCGGGCCCTGCTGTCGACTGCCCGGGCTTGAGCTCGACGAACGCCGCCGGTACCTCGACGTAGCGCGCGTCCGGCAGACCCACGACCTGCGCCAGCTTCACCGCCGGATGCCGCTGCAGGCAGGCCTCGATTTCCGCGGCAGCAACGTTCTCACCGCCGACCTTGAGCATGTCGCGGGTGCGGCCGTGGAACATGATCGTGCCACGCGCATCCAGCGAACCGATGTCGCCCGTGTGGTACCAGCCGTCCGCGTCGAGCGCGAGCGCGGTCTTCTCCGCATCCTTGTAGTAGCCCTCGAGCGTGCTGTAACCACGCACGAAGACTTCGCCTCGCTCTCCGACCGGCACGTCGGCTCCGGTCTGCGGATCGACGATCCGCAGCTCGAGCCCGGGCAGGGGATGACCGAGACGCGTCACGCGTGACTCGAGCGTGTCGGTGAGCATTCCCGTACAGACGGTTCCGGCGGCCTCGGTCATTCCGAAGCTGCCGACCTGCACCGCCTGCGGCATCGCCGCGAGCATCGCGTCCTTGATGCCTGGCGGCTGCACCGCGAAGTTCGAGTTCATCAGCCGTATCCGGCTGAGGTCCGTCCTGCGGAAATCCGCGTGATAGATCAGGTCCGACATGATCGTGACGAACGACGGGTAGGTCACGGTGGCGCGTTCGCGCTCGAGCATCTCGAGCGCGGGGCCGGCCTCGAAATGCGACATCGTCAGGTACGCGCCGCCGACGTCGAAGATCGCGAGCATCGGCAGGATCGCGGCGATGTGAAACATGGGCAGCGGCGACCAGAACCGGTCACGGGCCGTCAGCTGGTAGCGATGGCGGCCGAGCGCGATGCTGTTGCGCACCATCGCCTCGTGCGATATCAGGCAGCCCTTGGGGTTCGCGGTCGTCCCCGACGTGTAGAGCATCATGCCGACGTCGCGCACACGCACGCCGAGGCGGCTGCGATGCACCTCCTCCACCGATACCCCCTTCGCGAGCTCCTGCATCCGCCGCTCGGACACGAAGGCCCGGTGCGACGCCCGGCCGAGCAGCAGCAGGTTGCGCAGCCGCGGGGCGGCCTCGAGCGCGAGGCGCATCGGCTCGTCCTGTGTGGCGAGGCCGGGAAAGGCTTCCTCCAGGCGCTTGACGAAATCGACCTGGTCGGCAACGCGCCCGGTCGTGACGATGGTGACGAGGTCGCCGTTGGCGACCACGTAGCCGAGCTCGTGCGAGCGGTAACGCGCGTTGATCGGAACGGCGACGGCGCCGCACAGCGATATCGCGAAGAAGTACTCGACGAACTCCGGGCAGGTATGCAGGAGCAGACCGACGTGCTCGCGCGGCCTGACCCCGAGCGCCTTGAGCCCGCGCGCGCGGGTGAGCGCGCGTCGCGCCAGCTCGCCGTAGCTCAGCCGCACGCCCGGCAGGACGAGCGCATCGGCATCGGCGTGTTCGTCGGCCGCCGAGAGCAGCAGGTCGCCGATCGTCGTCGACGCGAATCCGAATGTCGGCCAGGCGCTCGGCATGCGGACGCGGTCTCGTGCGCGGCGCGCCGCGCAGGTGTCGGCTTGGGCCTGCGACCCGTCCGCGGGGCAGCGCGCGCCTTCGCGGGCTCGGCCTTGCGCCCCCGCGGGGGCGGCCCAGCCCGGCCGTGGCTCCGTGCCGGACGCCTCGATCGCTTGCGATCGGCCATTGGTCCCCGCGTTGAGCGCTCAGCCTGTCGAGCGGATCCATGTACTCGCGTTCCCACGTCCCGTCGACACAGTCTACGATCGTCGGGATCACGGCCGCGAGCCAGGACGAGGTCATGTGCGCGTGTTCCGATGCCTCGTCGGGAAAGGACTCGAGCACCGCGTACCGACGCGGCTCGCGCAGCCGGAAGAACTCGAAATAGATGACGGAGCGCTCGCGCTCGCGAACCGTCTCGGTCAGCCGTCGGCACACCTGCTCGAACTCCCGTTCACGACCCTCCTTGACGGTCATGCGCGAGATGAAGGTAATGCGTGGCATCGGACCGACCTCGACGACTGCGGCGCGGCCGGCCGATAGTATCATCGGGCAGCGTCGAAAATAAACAGTCATGCTTGTTTCTTTTTTCCGGGGATCCGGTAGATTGAAGGACGACGGAACCGTGGAGCGGAGCTTGTCGGATCCTGTCTACGTAAGGGTCCTGGCCGAGCACGAACTCGTGGCAGGTCAGATGCGCTGCGTCGAAGTGGCGGGTGAGCCGGTGCTGCTCTGCCGCACGCGCGACGGCCTGCACGCGATCGATGCCGTCTGCACGCACGCCTTCGCGCGCCTGGAGGAAGGGCGGCTCCGCGGCCATCGCCTGATCTGTCCGCTGCATGGAGCAAGCTTCGACGTGCGCAGTGGCGCCGTGCTCGGGGCACCCGCAACCGAAGCCCTGCGCAGCCACGCCACGCGGTTGCAGGACGGGTACATCGAGGTCCGACTGACGCGCTGAAGCGCGGGGTACGCAGATGGAGTTCCAGCTGACGAGCGAACAGAAGGCCCTGCAGGAGACGGCGCGACGCTACGCGCGCGACCGCCTGCCTTCCGTCGCCCGCGAATGCGAGGAGACTGCGCGCGCACCCGACCGGGCCCTCGTGCGCGAGTTCGCGGCGATGGGGTTTCTCGGCGTCAACGTGCCCGACGCCTATGGCGGCCTGGGACTCGGCAACCTCGAGGCACTCCTCGTGCTGGAGGAATTCGGCAAGATCTCCTCGGCAGTCGCCTTCCCGGTATTCGAGTCGTGCGTCGGCCCGGTGCGCGCGATCGAACGGTTCGCATCGGAATCGCTCCGGCAACGCGTCGTGCCTGCGGTCTGCCGGGGCGAGATCCAGGTCGCGGTGTCGATGTCCGAACCACAGGCCGGCTCCGCGTTGACGGACCTCACGACGCGTGCCGAGCGCAAGGGCGAGCGTGTCGTCCTGAACGGAACCAAGCGCTGGTGCTCGGGCGGCGGCCACGCCGACGGCTACGTCGTCTATTGCCGGATGTCGCGGGACGAGGGGGCGCGCGGTATCGGCGCCGTGTACGTGGAGAAGGACGCGCCGGGCGTGAGCTTCGGGCGACCCGAGGAGCTGATGGGTTTCCGTGGCGTGCCATCCTCGGACATCCACTTCGACAACGCGACGGTCCCCGCCGACAACGTCGTCGTGCCTGCCGGCGGCTTCCGGAAGCTGATGGAGGCGTTCGACCTCGAGCGCTGCGGCAACGCGACGATGGCGCTGGCGCAGGCCTCGGGTGCGCTCGAGGACGTGATTGCCTACGTGCAGGAGCGTCACCAGTTCGGAAAGCCGCTGGTCGACTTCCAGGCGGTGCAGCTGAAGCTGGCCGAGATGCAGATCCGCGTCGACGCGTCGCGGCTGCTGATCCATCGCGCGGCGAGCAACGCCCAGCACGGCCTGCCGAGCGTCCTCGAGTCCTCGGTCGCCAAGTGCTACGCGAACGAGATTGCGCGCGAATGCTGCGGGAATGCCGTGCAACTGATGGGCGGCTACGGATACTCGCGCGAGTACCCGATGGAACGCCGGCTGCGTGACGCCTGGGGCTGGGGCATCGCCGGCGGCGCCATCGACATACAGAAGGTCAACATCGCGAGCGCCATGATCGGCAGGCGCTTCGACCAGCGCCGATGACGGGCGGCGGTCGACCGATGCGCATGGATGACAACCCGGTGCCCGTGTTGAAGGGGATCCGCGTGCTCGATTTCGGGCGCTACGTGGCCGGCCCGTATTGCGCCACCCTCCTCGGCTACCTCGGCGCCGAGGTGATTCGCATCGAGAAGCGCACCGGCGGCGAGGACCGGTACATCGCGCCGCTCTCGGACGACGGTGAGGGCGGCGTGTTCTTCCAGACCGCCTGCAACAAGAAGTCGCTGACGCTCGACCCCGCGACGACGCGCGGCCGGGAAGTCGTCGAGCGCCTCGTCGCGACGGCCGACGTGGTCGTGGCCAACCTGCCACCGGCAGCGCTTGCCTCGCTCGGGCTCGACTACGCGAACCTTCGCCGGCTGAAACCGGACATCGTCCTCGCGTCGCAAACGGCCTTCGGCGACGCCGGGCCGTATGCCGACCGCGGCGGCTTCGATGGAATCGGACAAGCCATGTCGGGGGCGATGTACATGACCGGCACGCCCGGCGCACCGGTCAAGGCGGCGGCGCCCTATGTGGACTTCGCGACCGCCGTGCTGTCGGCGTTCGGCACGCTGGCCGCGCTCATCCATCGCGCGCGTACGGGCGAAGGGCAGGAGGTCAAGACCAGCCTGCTCGGCACCGCCCTCTCAGTGTTCGGCTCGCATCTGGTCGAACAGGGCGCGACCCGCCGCGACCGCGTCGGAACGGGGAACCGAGTGCAGACATCGGCGCCGTCGGACGTCTTCGCGACGCGCGACGGGCACGTGCTGACGCACGTGGTCGGCGATGCGCTCTTCCGGCGCTGGGCGGAACTGATGGGCGATCCGGACCGCTGGACGGCCGACCCTTCATACGCGTCGGACGCGCTGCGCGGTGAGCATTCCGGCGCGCTGCTCGAATGCATGCGGGCGTGGTGCGCGGCGCGCTCGACACGCGAGGCACTGACCGAACTGCAGGCGGCGGGCGTGCCCGCGGGACCGGTTTACACGCCGCAGATGGCGCTCGACGACCCGCAGGTGGCAGCGATGCGCTTCATGCACGCCGTCACCGATTTTCCCGGGCTCACGCGTCCGGTGCCGGTGCCGGACCTGCCGGTCAGGTTGACCCGGTCCGGCGGTGGGATCGATCGCCGTCCGCCGCTCCTGGGCGAACACACTCTGGAGATCCTGCGCAGCCTCGGCTACTCGGACCGCGAAATCGACGTGCTTCGCGACGAGCGCGTCATCTGACCGGTCGGACGCGGTAGCCGAGCCGCGGAAAGTGCACGACCACCGTTCCGCAGCGCGGGTCGGAGCGCTCCACGGCGATCTCGTTGGATCCGGCCGCGGCGACGCGGCCTCGAACCGCGCCGCGCTGCGTGTCGTCGGGCAACACTTCCACCTCCGTTCCCACGCACAGGCGCTGCGCATCGGCGGGGTCCACGACGCCGGGCTCCGGCCGCGATGCGAGCGCCGCCGCGAACGCGTCCTCCGCGGTGCCGTCCATGCGTGTCCCCTCGCCCAGCTCCCCGACGCGCCGCTCCCAGGCAACGAGGTGAGGAAAATCCCCGAGCAGCGCGTTGACGACCGGCATGGTGGCGCGCGCGAACCACGGGACCGTCCACGCGTGGATGTCGACGAGCCCGGGCGAGGCACCGCCCAGGAAGTCGCGACCGTCGCGCGAGCTGGTGTTCGACGAGTCCCGCGTGCGCGCGCAGCTGTGACTTCGCGTGCTCGAGATCGATGTGATCGAAATCAACGTCCGGGAAGAGCCGTTGCCTGTCCTTGCGGAACTCGGCCGGCCAGGTATCGCTCGTCAAGGCGATCGCCATGTGCAGGCCGGAGCGGAAATACGCGTCGGCCCATTTGACGGTGGCGTAGGCGAGCCCGGCATTCCCGTCCGGGAACAGCGAGGGAGCCGGGAAGCGTCGTTCGAGCTCGCGCGCGATGCGTTGCGAGTCCACGTAGACGTCGGCCCCGATCTGCAGCACCGGCGTGCCCCGGTATCCGCCGGTGAGCGCGAGGAGGTCGTCCTTGGGCGGCAGCATCGGCGTGATGACGGAGCGCCAGCGCAGGTTCTTGATGCCGAGCATCTTCAGCACGCGCTGCGTGAAGGGCGAGGCGTCGTAGTGATGCAGGATCAGCTCGGTCATGAGGCATGTCCTGTCGTCGATGTCCGCTCGCGCTCGAGCTCGGCGACTCTGCCGGCCGTCTGCCCGTAGAGATAACGCTGCGCCTCCGAGTCGGCCGCGCGCTCCTGGGCGAGGGCACGGGCACGGCGCACGGCCGGACGATCACCGATCGCCTCGAACCAGCGCCGCACCCCCGGAAAGTCCGCGAGCGTCTGCCCCTGCCGCTCGTGCGGCACCACCCACGGCCAGCAGGCCATGTCGGCGATCGAATATTCGCCCGCCAGGTACTCGCGCCCGGCGAGCCGGCGATCGAGCACGCCATACAGGCGGTTCACTTCATCGGTATATCGCCCGATCGCGTACGGCAGGTGCTCGGGCGCAAACGACCGGAAATGGTGTGCCTGCCCGGCCATCGGGCCCAGCCCGCCCACCTGCCAGAAAAGCCACTGCAGCACGTCGTAGCGCACACGCGGTTCACCTGGCAGAAAGCGACCCGTCTTCTCGGCGAGATAGATCAGCACGGCGCCCGATTCGAACACCGGCAGTTCTCCGTCGCCTGCATCGCAATCCACGATCGCCGGGATCTTGTTGTTCGGACTGATGCGCAGGTAGCCGGGCGCGAACTGTTCTCCGCGCAGGATGTTCACCGGCACGATGCGGTACGGAAGCCCGCATTCCTCGAGCATGATCGCGACTTTGAGCCCGTTGGGGGACGGGAAGTAGTACAGGTCGATCACGAGGCAGCCGCCACGACGTACCCGATGCGCGGAAAGTGCACGACCACCTCGCCGGCGCGTTCGTCGACGCGGCGCAGCGCCACTTCGTGCAGGTCGAGCGTCACCAGCTCGCCGGTGACAGGCACCTTGCCGTAGTCGTCCGGCGTCACGGTGACCCGCTGCCCTGCCTGCAGCCCCGACCGGTCGCGCGGGTCGACGCCCCGGCCCGGGCCGGGCCGTGATTCGCGCGCGGCAGCGAGCGCGCGCGCGGCATCGATCTCGCTCCGGTTGCCGTGCCCGATGGCGCGCACGCGCGCCTCCCAGGCGGCGACTTGGCCGAACGGCGCGAGGATCGCCGACGCGTCCGGAAGGAATCCCCGCGCCATCGACAGCACGTAGTACGCCGTCACGTCCGTGAGCCCGGGTTGCGCACCCTGCAGGAACGCGCGGCCGTCGCTCAGCTGTTCTTCGACCAGCGCCGTGTGCGCGAGCAGCTGCGCGTACATGTGCGGGACGCGCGAGCGCAGCGTGTCGAAGTTCATGTGGGAGAAGAACTCGCGACGGTCCTTGATGAGTTCCACGGGCAGGCCCTCGTTGACGCTCATCGCGAGACCGGCGCCCGGCTCGAAATACCGGTCGCCCCAGGCGGCGAGGCCCACGGCGAGACCCGCTCCACCGTCGGGAAAGAGCGTAGGCACCGGGTGACGCCGCTCGAGCTCGCGGGCGATGCAACTCGTGTCGCAGTAGACATCCGCGCCGGCCTGCAGCACCGGTGTCTTGCGGTACCCGCCGGTGAGCGCCACCAGGTCGGGCTTCGGCATGACCATCGGGATCTGGACACTCGCCCAGGCCAGGCCCTTGATGCCCAGCATGACCCGCACCTTTTCCGCGTATGGCGACAGGTCGAAGTGGTGCAGTATGAGTCCGACCAACGCCCCTCCCTGCGGGGTCCTGCCCTGCGCCGATCAGTCGCCACTATAGCGCCGGGATGTCGAAAAAAACAGTCATGATTGTTTCTTTCTGACTCAGCGCTCCCTATAATCTCCCCGGAAACCAGCAGAGGTGGATCCATGGATCCCAGCGTCACGGAACGCCTGACGCAGCGGGTGCTCGACGGCATGGCGTACGAGTCGAGCCGCGAAGGCCCGCCCGCCGACTTCCCTCGCCTGCCCCGCATCGCGGGCGCGCGCTACAACGACCCGGCGTTTCTCGAATCGGAGATGCGCGGCCTGTGGAAGCGCAGCTGGCTGTACGCCTGTCACGCCGACGAACTGCCGCGTGCCGGCGACTTCGTGCTCTGGCAGCGCACCGGCTCGCCGATCCTGATCCTGCGCGGCCGCGACATGAAGATCCGTGCCTTCTACAACACCTGCCGTCATCGCGGCGCTCCCCTGGTCAAGCAGGAGCAGGGGCATTGCGACGGCCTGGTCTGCTCCTATCACGGCTGGACCTACGCGCTCGACGGACAGCTGATCAACCTGCGGGACAAGCGCGACTTCGTCGGCCTCGACATGTCCGCACATTCGCTGTCGGCCGTGCGCTGCGAGCAGTTCGCCAACTGGGTATTCGTGAGCGAGGACCCCGACGCACCGCCACTGCTCGAATACCTCGACCCCTTCCCGGCCCAGTTCGAACAGTTCCAGCCGCGAGACCTTCCGCTTCGTCGAAAAGCACGGCTTCGACCTCAAGTGCAACGTCAAGGTACTGCTCGATGCCTTCCTCGAGGTCTATCACCTGAAGTCGATCCACCAGGGCACGGTCGATCGCTTCCTCGACTACCGCGGCACGACCATCGCGCTGTACCGCAACGGTCATTCCCTGATGGTGACGCCGAACCGTCGGCCGGAATGGGTCGATCCCGGCACGCGCGGCATGAAGCGCATCGAGACGGCGAGCGTCATCTCGACGCACAACAACCCTTCGTTCAACTTCTACCCGAATCTGGTCGCGCCGATCGATCCGACCGGCTGCCCGTTCCTGCTCTACTGGCCCTCGGGCCCCGACACGATGCGCATCGAGTGCCATTGGTTCGCTCCGGACTGGGGCGGAGGCGAGCCGCACCCGCTCTGGCCGACGAGGATCGCGAACTTCGACCGGATCCTGGCGGAAGACACGCAGTTCGCCGAGCAGATCCAGAAATCCGTGGAGTCGCCGGGCTTCCGCGGCATGACGCTCAACTACCAGGAGCGACGCATCTATCACTGGCACGAAGAGCTCGATCGACGGATCACGCGCGCCGGCATCGACATACCGGAGGACCTGCGGGTCCCGCCGCTGCTGGAACGCTACTACGAGAACTGATGCGTGGCCGATGAACAGCCGGGATTGAGGGCCTGCGGCGCGTACCTGCCGCGGCTGCGGATCGAGCGTACGACGATCGCGGCGGCGACCGCATGGGCGGCGCCCGCGCGGCACGCCACCGACCGGACGCCGCACGTTCTGCAACTGGGACGAGGACAGCATCACGATGGCCGTCGAAGCAGCACGCGACTGCCTCGGCGACGTCGATCGCGGCACCATCGGCTGGGTCGGCCTCGCCTCGACCACCCTGCCGTTCGCCGATCGCTCCAACGCAGGCGTGGCCGCCGCTGCGCTCGATCTGCGCGAAGACTGCACGACGATCGATTTCGCCTCTTCCCGCCGCGCGGGGACTGGAGCGCTGCTCGCGGCGCTCGACCGCAGGCGGGTCGACGACGCGCTCGTCGTCGCGGCCGACCGCAGGAGCGCTCCACCCGGCAGCCCCCCGGAACTCGCATACGGCCACGGCGCCGCGGCCGCGCTCGTCGGGCGCGGTGCGGGCCTCATCGCGGAGCTGATCGGGCACGCGTCGCTCTCCGCCGACTTCGTCGACCAGCACCGCGAGACGGGGCGCGAGTTCGATTACGCGCTCGAGGAGCGCTGGGTCCGCGACGAGGGGCATCTGAAGCTCCTGCCGCGCGCCATCGCCGCCGCGCTGGGTCGCGCCGGAATCGATGCCGGGCAGGTCGCGCATTTCATTGCGCCGACGTCGGCGCGCACCGCGCAAGCGGTCGCCCGGGCAGCGGGGCTGCCGCCGGCCAGCGTCGTCGGCGACCTGCGCGACGAATGCGGCGACACCGGTACGCCACATCCCCTGCTCCTCCTCGCGCGCTGCCTCGGGCGCGCGTCACCGGGCGACCTGATCCTCGTCACCGGCTTCGGCCAGGGGTGCGACGCGCTCGTACTGCGCGCGACCGACCGCGTGCGATCCGAGCGGGCGTCGCGGCCTCGACGCAGCGCTCGCGGGCGGGATTGTCGATGGCGATTACCTGCGCTTCCTGTCGCATTGCGGCGTCGTGGAAATGGACTGGGGAAAACGCGCGGAGCGCGATACCCGGACTGCGCAGACCGTCGCGTGGCGCCGCCGCCGCGAGCTCCTGGGCCTGGTGGGCGGGCGCTGCGCGCGCTGCGGAACCGTGCAATACCCGAGGACGCACGCCTGCGTGAACCCGGAGTGCCGTGCCTTCGACACCCAGGAGGACCACCCGCTCGCCGAATCGGGCGGCTCGGTCAAGTCCTTCACCGAGGACTGGCTCGCGTACACCCGTGATCCGCCGCTCGTCTACGGCAACGTCACCCTTGCCGGCGGCGGAAACCTCTTCGCTGAGTTCGCCGACACGCGATCGGGCGAGCTCGCGGTGGGGACGCCGGTCCGGTTCGTTTTCCGGGTCAAGGACGTCGACCCGGTGCGGGGGTTTCGTCGCTATTTCTGGAAGGCCGCGTCCGCGAGGAACTGATCGTGGCCACGGGCATACGCGACAAGGTGGCGATCGTGGGGATGGGTTGCTCGCGCTTCGGTGAGCGCTGGGAGGCCGGTTCCGAAGACTTGATGTACGAGGCGTTCGTGGAGTGCGTATCCGATGCCGGCGTTGACCGGGATCGAATCGACGCTGCGTGGCTGGGCGTGTTCTACCAGGAGCAGAGCACGTCGAAGTCCGGCCTGCCGCTGTCGATGGCCCTGCGCCTTCCGAACGTTCCGGTGACACGCGTCGAGAATCTGTGCGCGACCGGAACAGAGGCGCTCCGCGGTGCCGCCTACGCGGTCGCGTCGGGCGCCGTCGATGTCGCGCTCGCGATGGGTGTCGAGAAACTCAAGGATACGGGCTTCGCCGGGCTACCCGAGCGCACCAAGGGGACCTTCGAGGACCTGTGGCAGCCGGGGTTCACGCCCCCGGGCGCCTTTGCACAGCTGGCGAGCGCCTACGCGGCGCGTCATGGCCACTCGATGGACATCCTCAAGCGCGCGATGGCGCACGTCTCGTGGAAGAGCCACGAGAACGCGGCGGGAAACCCACGGGCGCACCTGCGCAACCGGATCAGCATCGAGCAGGTGCTGTCGGCCCCGATGATCGCCTGGCCCCTCGGGCTCTACGACTGCTGCGGCGTCAGCGACGGGGCGGCCTGCGCCATCGTGACGACGCCGGCCATCGCGGCGTCGCTCGGCAAGCGGGACATGGTGACGATCAAGGCGCTGCAGCTCGTGCCCTCGAACGGCGTCGAGCTGGGTCACTCGAGCTGGGACGGAAGCCACACGCCGACGACACGACTCGCCGCCGAACGCGCGTTCCGCGAGGCGGGCATAAGTGATCCACGTCGCCAGATCGGCCTCGCCGAGGTCCACGATTGTTTTTCGATCACCGAGCTCGTGCTGATGGAGGATCTCGGCCTGTCCGAGCAGGGGCGCGCGGTGCACGACATCCAGGACGGCCGTTATGACCGCGACGGCGCGATCCCCTGCCAGACCGACGGAGGGCTCAAGTGCTTCGGGCACCCCGTGGGCGCGAGCGGCCTGCGCATGGCGTACGAGATCTACAGCCAGCTGCTCGGGCGCGCTGGCGAGCGGCAGGCGGGCTCCCCGGCGCTCGGGCTGACCCACAACCTCGGGGGAATCCCGAGCCGTAATGTGGCGAGCGTGTCCGTGCTCGGGTTGCACAGGTATTGACCATGGAACGAAGAGCGCGCCGCCTCAAGCCGACGAGCACTCCCCGGGACTGGGGATTCACGGACGAGCAGCTCGCCACGCACCCGATCGTGTTTCGGCCGGACCTGCTCGCAGGAAAGGTCTGCCTCGTCTCGGGTGGCGGCTCCGGGATGGGCCGCGGCATGGCCTACGTCCTCGCGCGCCTCGGCGCGGAGGTCATGATCTGCGGGCGGCGGAGCGAAAAGCTCGAGGAAACCTCCGCGGGCATCGAGCGACACCTCGGGCGCCGGGTCGGCGTCCGCGCCATGACGATCCGCGACCCGGATCAGGTCGATGCCCTGGTCGGCGAAACCTACGAGCGCTTCGGGCGGCTCGATGTGCTGGTCAACAACGGCGGCGGGCAGTTCCCGCAGCCCGCGATCGATTTCAGCGTCAAGGGCTGGCGCGCCGTCATCGACACGAATCTCAACGGGACCTGGTACATGATGCAGTCCGCCGCGCGCCAGTGGCGCGACAGGGACGCGCCCGGAAACATCGTCAACATCGTCGCCAACGTCTGGCGCGGGATGCCACAGGTCGCGCATACCTGCGCCGCACGCGCCGGCGTGATCTACCTCAGCAAGACCCTGTCGACGGAATGGGCACCGCACCGGATCCGGGTCAATTGCATCTCCCCCGGATCGATTGCGACCGAGGGACTCAACGTCTACCCGGACGGCGTCGCCGACAACTTCCGCAGGTCGAACCCGATGCAGGACATCGGCGACGTGTACGACATCGCACAGGCCGTCGTATACCTCGCCGCGGACACCGGCAAGTTCATCACGGGCGAGGTCCTGGTGATCGACGGCGGCAATGCCCAGTGGGGCGACGTGTGGCCGGGCGGAAAGCCGGATTACTTCCGCGTCGACGAAACCTGATCGCCAGCAAGGAGCGCGACATGACCGAAACGCTCTTGACGCGGACGCCGCGCGCGCGGTTGCCCGAACGGTTTCACGTGGCCTGGGACACGATGCAGGCGCTCACCGGAAAGCCGACCTTCGTCGAGGTCTTCGCGAGCAACCCCGCCATGCTCGAATTCGTGATGGGAGCGTTCTACTCCGGGGTGTTCTTCGGCGGCGACGTCGAGCAGCGCTACAAGCAGCTCGCCCGCCTGCGTCTCTCGCAGCTGCACGGCTGCCGGACCTGTAACCGGCAGAACGTGCCGGGGGCGCTCGCCGCCGGGATCAGCCAGGCGCAGATCGACGCGATGGACGACTTCGAGTCCGGACCGTTCACCGATGCGGAGAGGGCCGTGCTCGCCTATGCCGAGCAGGTGGCGCTCACCAACATGAACGGCCGGCTCACGCCCGAGCTCGCCGCGAGGCTGCGCGCGCACTTCTCCGAGGCCGACATACTCGAGCTCGGCGTCGCGATGGCGGTCATCTCGGGGATGGCAAAACTTTCCTTCGTGCTCGACCTGGTCGAGAAGGAATCGTACTGCCCGTTCGCGCCGCCGGCAGCCGCGTAGGTCCCGCAAAGCAAAGGGCCGGCTTGCGCCGGCCCTCGCAGACAACGCCTCGCGGAACCTTCAGTCGCCCCCGCCGAAGTTGAAGCCCACCTCGAGACCGTAGGCATCCGGCGGTCCCCACTGCGTGTGCGTCCAGAGCGTCGCGACGGACTGCGTCGCGATCCGGTACCGCTCGTCGGTGAGGTTCCGGCCGAAGGCGCGGATGAAATACTCCCCGCCTTCGGAGGTGTAGGTCACGGAGGCGTTCAGCAGCGTCTTCTCGTTCAGATAGGCGTCGTAAGCGCGACCCGCCGCCGAGATGTAGAACAGGTTCTCGTCCTCGTAGTACACCTCGCCCGTGAGATCGAGCGCCGCGCCGTTGCCAAGGGTGAACGTATAGGTGCCCGCTATCGCGCCGCTGTATTCCGGCGAACGCGGAACCGGCAGCCCTGAGAAATCGCCGAAGAACGGCAGGATCTCTCCGCCGCTCACGGGATCGACGAGACCCGGTTGATTGATCACGAAGTCCTTGTACTTAGCGTCGAGATACGACGCCTGTGCGCGCACGACGAATGCGTCCGTCACGAGTGCCTGGAACTCGAGCTCGACGCCCTTCGATTCCACGCTGGCCGCGTTGTAGAACACGGTTTCCTGGAACTGCGCCCCGTCCTTGACCGTGATGATGTTAACGGCGCGCTGTGCGTCTTCGTACTCGGTGTAATAAACGGTCGGGTTGAACCGCAGCCGGCGGTTTTCGGACTCGAACTTGAAGCCGAGCTCGTAGTTCGTCGCAAACTCGGGATCGACGGGGCGCGTGAGCTCTGAAACCATCAAGCCGCTGGTACCGGTCTGATCGTTATACCCCCCGGCCTTGTACCCCTCCGAGATGGTCAGGTACGAGAAGATGGAGTCGGTGAACTTGTACGAGCCCGTGACGCGCCAGCTCGGTTCGCTCCACTCGGCGGACAGGTTCTCGAAGCCCGGTGTCGACGAATTCACGATTACACCGCCCGGATAGCGACTGAAATCGCCCGCCTCGAGCGGATCGTTGAAGTCCGCCACCGAGAGACTTCCATTGGGCAAATTGTCGTCCAGGAAGTCGAAGCCCACCTGTGTTCGACCCGCCCATGACTTCTCGTCACGCGTGTAACGGTAGCCGGCCCCGATCTGGAACTTGTCGGTCACGTCAAATGTCACGTCGGCATAGCCCGCGAGCGAATCGGAGTCCTGCTGGTTGCAGAGTACCTGCGGCGTGCTGTTGTTGAACTGCTGCGGCAGGCCCAGCGCACCGAAATCGAGCGCCAGGTCGATGAAGCCGAGCACCTGAACGACGCAGAACGCGGCATCGTTCGTCTGCTGGAATGCGCCGATGACGTAGTTGAAGCGACCCTCGTGACTCGACGCGAGCCGTGCCTCGAACTGCGTCGTCTCGCGGGTCGTGTCACGCGTGGCATCGAACAACGAAAGAGGGCCGCCCGTCGTCGAGTTCACAGGTGCAGCACCCGTGTACGTGTTCGGCAGGTGCTCGTCCTGGTCTCGTCGCCCGGCGTTGGCAAACACTGTATGCGACCCCAGGTCCCACTCCATGTTGAGATACAGGCCGTCGACGTCGAGCTCCTGCCCATCGCCCATCTGGAGCAGTGAGTCCTGGCGCTCGGTCGACGCCATGTGATCGAGCGGATCGCCGCTCGGACGCGTGAAGCCGAGGAAATTCCAGACGTACGGTGCGTCGGGCGGGGTGTCGTTGAACGAGGGCACGGCGTCTGAGCGATCGCGCATGATCTCGTACTGCAACAGGAAAGACAGTGAATCCGTGGGGTCCCACTGCGCCTTGATGCGACCGTTGATGACGTCTTCACCGCCGCTGTCATCGCCCGTGCCGGGCCCGACCTGACCGGTGACGCCTGGGATCGTGAACGGGTGACCGTCGGTGAAGGCACTGAAGGTATTGATCGGCCCGTAGGTGGCGCCGAGCTCGTAGTAACCGTCCGACTTCGCGTACGCCCCGGCGAAACGCAGCGCGAAAACGTCCTCGACGATCGGGATGTCGATGCCAGCCTGCACCCGCATAGAGTCGAAGCTGCCATAGCTCAGCCGCACGTCGCCGCTGAAATCGGACATGTCCGGACGCTTCGTGCGGATGTTTACCGCGCCGCCGGTGGTGTTCTTGCCGAACAGGGTGCCCTGCGGGCCGCGGAGCACTTCGACACGCTCCATGTCGAACGTGTCGAGCAACTGCGTCTGCACGCTCGGCATCACGAAATCGTCCACGGTGACACCGACCGGCGAATCCTGGTACACGATGATGTCGGTGAGGCCAACGCCGCGCATCGCGAACGATGCCGCATTGAACGCGGTGATGCGCGACGCCGAGAAGCCGGGAACCGACGATGCGAGCCCCGACAGATCGCGCGCGACAAGGCGCTCGATGTCGCTTGCCGTCACCGCGGTCACCGAAACGGGAGTCTCCTGCAGGTTTGTCTCGCCGCGTCGCGTGGCGGTGACCAGGATCTCCTCGAGCACGCCGCCCGACTGCGCCGCGACCAACCCGGGCGCAAGGGTGGCGGCACTCGCGAGAATTGCGGAAACCCCGGTGGCGATCGGCGTTCGGCGTGAGCGGTGAAGCTTCATGGAATTCCCCCTGATGAGATGCGGGCTGCGTGCTGGTGACGCCCGCAAACCGGGCGCCCGCCGGCGCATGTCGGGGAGACTTTTAGAACAGCTCCTCGAAAAAAGCAAACATGACTGTTTTTTTCTTTCGCAACGCAGCATCGTGTCAAACGGGCGGCGAATTCGCTCACGGGCGTCGGCTGTTGCTTGCTCCCGACCGCGGCATGGTCCCGCGCCACCGGACTAAAAAGAAAACAGTCAGGTCTGTTTCTTTCCATGACTGGTTTGTTATATTGACGGCGGAACTCATCCGTTGAGACTCAGCGTGCTCGGCCGCCGGGGCCGGCGAGGAGCGACGATGTCGGCGATCCTGAAGCCCACGTGGCCGATGTCACTGAATGCGCCCGCGGACAGCCTCGAGGCCAAGCAGCCCGACGTTGACAACGGGCTCACGGTGCCCGACCCCGCGCGGTTCTACTCGCGCGAGTTCATGCAGCTCGAATGGCAGCTCATGTGGCCGCGCGTCTGGCTGCTCGCAGGTGTCGTGTCCGACATCCCGGAACATGGCGATTACTCCGTGTTCGAGATCGGCGCGGAACAGATCATCCTCGTCCGCCAAGCCGACGCGTCCATCAAGGCCTTCTACAACGTCTGCCCGCATCGCGGGAATCGCATCGCTCTCAACGACCGAGGCAGCGTGGCGCAGTTCACCTGTGCGTTTCATGGCTGGCAGTTCCACTGCAACGGGCGGTTGAAGGCCGTATCGGACGAGCACGCCTTCGCGCCGTCGCTCATCGCGCATCGCCCTGGGCTGAGCGAGCTGCGCTGCGAGGTTCGCGGCGGCATCATCTTCGTCAACATGGACGGACGGGCGCCGCCGCTCGCCGAGGCGCTCGGTCTCCCGCCGGGCTATATCGAGAACTACGAGATCGAGAAGATGCACGTCGTGCATCACGTGCGGACGGAATGGGCCGCCAACTGGAAAACGGGGGTGGACGCTTTCTACGAAACCTATCACTTGCCCTATGTACATCCGCAGACGCAGACGGTGATGGAGGACTACAGCCAGTACGACCTCTACCCGAACGGGGCCAGCCGAATGATCGTGCCGCTGTGCACGAAATCACACCGGGTGGCGGATCAGCAGTCGGTCGATGCCGACCTGCGCTTCATGATGCAGGACGCCGGCATGAACCCGGACGAATTCCGCGGGTCCGCCGCCGAGGTCCGCACAGCGATCCAGCGCTCGAAGCGAGCACGCGCCAGGAAGCTGGGTCTTACGCACTACGAGAAGTTCACCGATGGGCAATTGACCGACAGCTGGGCCACTGGCGTCTTCCCGAACGTGCAGATGGGCATGCATCCGGAAGGCGTCTTCATCATGCGCTTCCTGCCGCATGCCACCGATCCGGAGACCTTCTACTACGACACGATGATCCTCTACCGGCACGTCCCGGATCCCAACTACACCGTGCCGGCGTGGATGGGGCTGCCACCTGGCACCGACGTGTCGGGCGAATCACGGCCCGAGACGATCCGAGTGCCACGAGGCGAAGCGCCGGGCCTCGGCGAAGTGCTCGACCAGGACTCGGAACTGCTGCCGGTCGTGCAGAAGGGATTGCGCTCGCGCGGCTTCCGCGGTCCGTTGTGGAGCGAACAGGAGCAACGCGTGCGCCACTTCCACCGGGAGCTCGATCGCTACGTCAAGGGCGAGAAATGACGAGCGCTCAGCCCCGCCACCGATAAACCTGCCCCGCGACTTCGGCCCGGCCGTCCTCGACCAGCTTGATGGCATGCGCGCAGAGCGAGTGACGCGCCCAGTCGTGCAGCGACGCCGGCACGTCCGCGTAAACCTCCGGCAACAGCTCATCCAGCGTGGCCGAACCACGGGCCGACAGCGCGGCCACCAGTTTTGACTCGCGCCCGAGTCGGTGCGCGATCACGCGGGCGATCTCGGCCTGCGCGTCGGTGATGACGCTGCCGTGTCCGGGCGCGAGCGTAGTGACGGGCATCTCCTGCAGTCGACGCAACGACGCGAGGTAATCGCGCATCGATCCTTCAGGCGGAATGATCACGACCGTCGTGCCCTGCATCAGGTGATCGCCGGTAAAGAGCATCCCCTCGTCCTCGAGCAGGAGGCATGCGTGATTCGAGACGTGCCCCGGCGTAAGGATGACCCTGAGCCGGATTTCCGCGCTGTCGATGCGCTCGCCGTCCGCGAGCCCTGCGTCCGGGGCGTAGCTCGGATCCTGGTACGGGTCCTGCGGCGGTGGCAGCCCCAGGACACGGGCACCGGTCCGTGCGCGCAACTCGGCGGCGCCCGGCGAATGATCGGGATGCGAATGCGTGCACACGATGCGATCGATCGAGGCGCCGGCCACATCGAGGATGCGATCGAGGTGCGCGGGATCCTGCGAGCCGGGATCGATCACGATCGGCCGGTCGCGTCCGAGTACATACGTGTTGGTGCCAGGCCCGGTCAGCGGGCCCGGATTCGGCGCAACGATGCGCCACACGAGGTTCGCGATGCGCGAAATCCCGCCGGTCGTGGCAGGCGCCAGGCGATCGACGGCAATCGATGACGCGGCGGACTGCATCGCGGTCATTGTGCCGAAGACTTGGCGCTCGCGCCGGGCTTGCTGGCTGCCGCGCGCGCGATCCTTCCACGTCGCCGGGCGAAGCCTCGCAATCGCATGAGGAAACGTTCGTAACTGATTGATGTATCGTGCGATCGCGCTGCTCATCCGACAGCGTTCCGGTAACGACGGCGCGCCGGCCCACGTGCCAGCGCGCGGTGGCAACAGTTCGCTCCGGGGTTCATCATCGGCCGGGTCCGGCGGGCGAAAACAAACTATCGGCTCGGGCGCACCTTCCATGCGACTGTCCCTGCGGCGTCGTCCCCACGTCCTGCTCGTCCTCTTGCTGGTGACGATGCTGGCGATTTACCCGCTGGTGGAACGCGTGGCGGCCGGACGGGCCGCGGTGAACCTCGCCATCGTGGCCAGCATCATCGTTGTGCTGTACCGCGTAGGCGCCTCGCGCAGCGGCCTGCTGCTGCTCGCGGTTCTCGGTGCGCTCGCCGTAGCGGGGCAGGTCCTGCATTTGACGGCCTTGCCCGGGCCGCCCGGGTTCGCATCCGCGCTGGCACAGACGCTTTTCTACGCGGGCGCCGCATTCCTCATGTGCGTCTACATGCTGGGGGACACCCGCGCGACACTCGACGAGCTCTTCGCGGCAGCGGCCGCGTTCATCCTGCTGGCGCTCGGCTGGGCCTCCGCCTTCTGGTGCATCGAATATCTCGGACCGGGCTCGTTCGTCAGCGCAAACCCGGTTCTTCCCGAACGTCGCACGTGGTTCGAGCTCCTGTACCTCAGCATGACGACGCTGTCGACCACCGGCTTCGGCGACATCGTGCCGGTGTCGAGCGCGGCTCGCGCCGCGGTGATCCTCGAGCAGTTCGCCGGCGTGCTCTACGTTGCGATCCTGATCGCGCGTCTGGCCGGGTTCGCCAGCCGGGGGCCGGCCGGCCGGGACCGGCTCCGCCCGCGCGATCCGCGGTCCGGATCGCGGTAGTCTTGCGGCCGGTTGCAGGGAGTACGTCGATGCAGTTGGCCTGGCTCGGTATCGCGATCGCTTCGACGGTCGCCTATCACGTCGTGCTGAAGGTCACGCCCCCGGCCGCGAGCCCGTTCCTCTCGCTCGCAGTCAGCTATGCGGCAGGGTCGCTCGTGTTCGTCCTGCTGTATGCGGCGATGCCCGGCGGATCCACGCTGCGCGCAGGCCTGCAGGCGCTCAACTGGACGAGCCTCGCGCTGGCCGCGGCCGTAGTGCTGCTCGATCTCGGGTTCCTGCTGCTCTATCGCTCGGGCTTCGACATCAGCCTGGGTCAGCTCATCACCCAATCCGCCGCCGCGATGATCCTGCTTGCCGTCGGCGTCGCGTTCTTCCGCGAAAGCCTGACGACGACCAACGTCGCCGGCATCGTGCTTTGCGTCGCGGGGCTGTGGCTGATCAATCGCCGGTAGGCAGCCGGGATCTCCATGGACAGCGCCGCACTGCCCGGTCTGTGGTGAGCGCGTTGGCAGGTAATGGAACCTTTCAACGTACTGCGCATTCTTCTGCTGATGCTTCTGATCGGCTCAGCGGTCGTTCGCGCTGAGAACACGAACGTCAACGGGCCGGACACCGTGGTTGTCCGCAGTGGCCCGCTCCAGCTTCGTGCTCTCCTGTGGCAACCGCGGGGCAAAGGGCCGTTCCCAGCGGTCCTGTTCAACCATGGGCGTGGACTCACGCCGCAGACGGAAGGTCGCGTGGCAGGCATGACGCAGCTTGGGAGCGTCTTCGCCAATCATGGGTACGTCTTCATGGCCCTGTTTCGTCGCGGTGAAGGCCTCTCAGCTGATCAAGGGATCTTCATTGGCGACCTGTTGGAGCAAGAACGCGCGGCAAAGGGCGATGAGGCCGAGAAAAGACTGCAGGTGCGGTTGCTTGAGTCTGATCATCTCGAAGACGCCCTCGCCGGACTCGCCTCCTTGCGAACGCTCCCCGAGGTGGACCACCGGCGGATCGCGGTGGTCGGGCACTCGTTCGGAGGCTCGCTCTCGCTGCTGGTTGCCGAACGCGACAGAGCCGTGACGGCCGCTGTCAGCTTCGCGGGTGCCGCCGGGAGCTGGGAAAGTTCGGCGGAACTCCGCGAACGGCTCCTGGCCGCGGTCGGCCGGTTAAGCGCCCCCGTTCTTTTCGTTTACACCGCAAACGACTTCTCCGTCGCGCCCGGCAAGCTACTCGATGCCGAGATGTCACGCCGCTCCAAGGTACATCGACTCGAGGTGTTCCCGGCGTTTGGCAAGACCGCAGACGAGGGTCATGACTTCGTCTATCTCGGAATAGCGAGTTGGGAGCACGACGTGTTTGCTTTCCTGGATGAGCACATGAGGCGTTGATCACTGGCACGGCGCACCAGCCGTCTGCCCGGCCAAGCCGATTAAGATCTTCCACACGGCGGGCAGCGGATCGCGAAGCCGGTCACGCCTGCAGAGGGCAGCCGCCGCTAACGTCGCAGCATGACCAAGCGTTCGACATGCCTTGCCGTCCTCGCCTCGTTCCTGACCGCGACGGCTGCGCAGGCCGCGCCACGTGTACTCGAGGCGCGCGTGATCTCAGTCGCCGACGGCGACTCGATCACCGTGCGCGACTCGAATCAGCTCGAGCACGATGTCCGCCTGGCGGGAATCGACGCTCCCGAGCACGGCCAGCCGTACAGCAGGCAGGCAAAGCTCAGCCTGGCCCGCTCCGTTCTTGACCAGGACGTCAGGATCGAGTGGAACAAGCGTGACGACTATCGCCGCTTCGTGGCCAAGGTCTGGGTTGTCCCGACCGACGCGCCCTGCACGGCGCAGCCGTGCCCAAAGACGCTGGATGTGGGCCTCGCCCAGGTCACGTCCGGGCTCGCCTGGCACTACAAGCGATACGCGCCAGAGCAGAGCGAGGAAGATCGACACCGTTACGCCGATGCCGAAGGCGAGGCCCGCGCGCGCAAGAGCGGGCTCTGGCAGGATCCGAACGCAGTGCCGCCCTGGGAATGGCGGCATGGTCTCGAGAACGGGCCGATCAAGAAATCACGCTCGGACATCTGCCACGCGCCGGACAGCGCCGCGTACCGGTCCGTCAGGCACTTCAGGAGTTATCCCACGATCGAGGCCTGCATCGCGAGCGGCGGTCGCGTGGCGAAGCAGTCCGGCCGCTGACGCCTGGCCCGACCCCGGCCCTCAAGGGCCGGCGGAGATCATGCGAGCCAGCAGCTCCTTCGTGAGCTTCGCGGCGACGACGGCCGTGATCCCGGTCGGGTCGAGCATCGGGTTCAGCTCGACGACATCCCCGCCGGCGAGCTTCTTTGCACGCACGCCGCCGATCACGTCGAGGATCTGCCTCACGGTGAGGCCGCCGGGCTCGGGGTGCGAGACGCCCGGCGCGTAGGCGGGATCGAGGCCGTCGATGTCGATCGATACATAGAGCGGTGTCGAGAACCTGAGCCGTGACAGGCCTCTCAGGTCGTGAGCGGGGTGAACCTCGACATCGTACTTGCGTGCCACCGCGGTCTGCTCGGGCGAGGGGCTGCGGATGCCGACCTGTACCAGGCGATCGACGAGCCCTTCCTCGAGGATGCGTGCCATCGGGCTCGCATGTGAATAGGGGTTGCCCTCGTAGTCCGGGTACATGTCCGGGTGCGCGTCGAAGTGGAGCACGCTCAATCGCCCCCACCGTTGCGACATCGCCCGCATGACCGGGTACGTGACGGCATGATCGCCGCCGAGCAGTACGAGCTGCGGCGTGATCGCGAGCGCGCGTGCGACGCCGCGCTCGATCGCATCGATCGGCGCCCTCACCCGCGCGCGGCTTGTGACCTTGAGGTCGCCGTGGTCGACGACCGCGTCGCTCGGCCAGACGCGGATGCCACGCTCGCTGAAGGCGTTGCCTGCCTCCGAGCCGAGCGCGCGGCGGATGACGCCCGGTGCGCGCGCAGGTCCACGACGAAAGCTCGAGTTCGCGTCGAACGGTATCCCGAGCACACCGACGGCCGGGCGGGCGCGGCTCATCGGTCCGAGCTGACCTGCGGCGCATCGAGCCGGCCGCCGATCGCGGCGGCACGGTTGCGGAAACGGCGCCACAGATAGAAGGGCAAACCGCATGCGGCGAGCGCCAGTGCCAGCAGGAATGGCTCGAGGCCGACGCCGAAGAACACGAACACCGTATAGATCGCGCCGCCGAGGCCGATCCACAGAAGCGCACGAGGCACGCCTCCGCGATCGCGTCGCCAGATCAGCACCAGGGCCAGCGCGCAGCAGAGGTACAGCGGCAGGTTGGCGGCCGTGATGACGATCGTGAGAAACGTGAATCCCTCGACCAGCGACTTGCTGTAGTTCATCAGCGCGAGCGCGCTGGCGAGCACGCCGGTCGCGACCAGCGCGACGGCGGGCGCGCCGTACCGGTTGCACCGCGCGACCGGCTCGGGGACGAAGCCGCGTATCGCCAGCGTGCGCGTGAGTTCTCCTACAAGCATTGTCCAGCCGTTCAGGCAGCCGAGCCCGCTGATCACGACGAACAACGCGAGCCAGCGGCCGCCGCCGACATCCGACAACCGGTCGAGCACGTCGACGAACGGCGCGTTCGATTCGGCAAGCGTCGCCTGGGGCACGATGAGCATCGCGATCACCGTCACGCCGACGTAGACCAGCGCCGTGATCAGGGTACCCACGATCGTCGCGCGCGGGATCGTGCGCTCCGGGTCGTGCACCTGGCCCGCCGGGACCGCGGCGGACTCGATCCCGAGCATCGCGTACAGCACGATCGCCGAGGCCGCCATCACGGCCGGCATCGTCACCGGCGTCGTGGGCAGGTTCTGCGTGTACGCCGCCGGATCCACCACCAGCGTCCAGAGCCCGAGACCGATGATGACGGCCATCGGCGCAAGCTTGAGCACGGTCGTGACGATCTGCACCCCGCCCCCCGTGCGCACACCCAGCAGGTTCACGATCACGAAGAGCCAGATCAGCGCCACCGCAATGAGCACGGGCGGCGCGCTCCCGAGCGCGGGCAGTACCGCCGTCAGGTAGCCGACGACGCCGACCGCGAGCGCCGCGTTCGTCACCCACACCGACACCCAGTAGCACCACATCGCGAGGAACGCGACGCCGTCGCCCTGCGTCGCCCGTACGTACTCGTAGGGCCCGTCTGCCTGCGACATTCGACGCGCGAGATTCGCGAAGATGAGCGCCAGCACCATGCTGCCGAGCACCGTGATCACCCAGGCGATCATCGCGTTGTAGCCGTAGGGCGCGAGCGACGCCGGCTGCAGGAAGATCCCCATGCCGATCGTGTTGCCGATCACGAGCGCCGTGCACATCCAGAATCCCAGCGGCCGTTTCTCCGCTACGGTCTTCGCTCCGGCAACCGTCGAACCGAGCGTCGCTTCATTCATGTCGTTGCCCACCGTGCGGGTTTGTGTTCTGCTCGGCGCCCCTCATCCGGAGTGCCCGCATGTTCCGAATCCTGCCGTTGCTGTTGCTGCTCGTATCGTCGGTCGTGCACGCCGCCGAACCCCGCGCCCGGGACCTCGGTGTGCCTTTCGATGGCACGCCCGGACCGCTGAACGCGATCACCGACGTCGCGGGCGTCACCGTGGGACAGGTCACGCTCGTCGAGGATCTCTCGGACGGACGCAAGGTGCGCACCGGCGTCACCGCGATCCTGCCGCTCGGTCGCGCGACGATCACGAGCTCCGTGTTCGCGGGATGGTTCGCGCTCAACGGCGCCGGCGAGATGACCGGCACCACGTGGGTCGAGGAATCGGGACAGCTCGAGGGCCCGGTGCTGCTGACCAACACCCACAGCGTCGGCGCGGTGCACGCGTGCAGCGATCGCGTGGCGCGTGCGCGAGGGTGCGGCCGACGCGAGCGGCTACTGGTGGTCGACGCCAGTGGTGGCAGAGACCTGGGACGGCCACCTGAACGACATCAACGGCTTTCACGTGCGGGCAGAGCACGTCGACCGCGCACTCGACGGCGCTCGATCCGGCGCCGTCGAGGAGGGAAACGTCGGCGGCGGCACCGGCATGATCTGTCACGAGTTCAAGTGCGGGATCGGCACTTCGTCGCGACGGGTCGCGGTCTCCGATTCGCAGTACACACTGGGCGTGCTGGTGCAGGCCAACTGCCGGCCTGCGCGACAGCCTGCTCATCGCGGGCGTCCCGGTCGGCCGCCACCTGCGCGCCGATCGCATCTACTCCGAGCCCAGAGCCCGGCCAGGCCGCCGAAACGGGTTCGATCATCATCGTGGTCGCGACCGATGCGCCGCTGCTGCCGCACCAGCTCACGCGTCTCGCGCGGCGCGCGAGCCTGGGCCTCGCGCGCATGGGCAGCAGCGCAGGCAACGGCTCGGGCGACATTTTCCTCGCCTTCTCGACCGCGAACCGCGCGCCACTCGGCGGCAGCGCGGTCTCGCAAGCGACATACCTCGTCAACGACCGGATGGATGCGCTCTTTGTCGCGACCGTGCAGGCCACGGAGGAAGCGATCACGAACGCGCTGGTCGCGGCCCGCGACATGCAGGGCACCGAGGGTCACTACGCCCGCGCGATCGACCAC
Organism: uncultured Gammaproteobacteria bacterium; assembly: GCA_963834855.1. GTDB lineage: Bacteria > Pseudomonadota > Gammaproteobacteria > Steroidobacterales > Steroidobacteraceae > DATJKD01. The sequence continues at coordinate 167,616 of CAWIDH010000008.1, forward strand.
GACGCGCTCGTCGATCTGCTCAGGCGCTACGGCAGGCTTCCCGATCGGCGCTGACGCCAGGCTGGTCATCTATTCCTGCCGTGATGCCGCGAGGCCGCGGTAACGCTCGCGCGCCGACCGCAGGTACTCCAGCGTCCCGGTCCGCTCGCGTTCGTTGTTGAAGTCATCCCGCGCCTCGGTTGCCGCGATCACGCGATCGAGCCATGCGACGAAATATGCCGCGTCGCCCGGCGCCGGCGGCGACGGAACGGGCAGCTCCAGGTAGATCGGGCTGGTCGTCGCATACGGATAGAGATCGAACACCGACGGGTCGGCGGCCTCGTTCGACGCACGAAGCACCAGCCAGCCGCTCGTCTCGAGACTGATCTCACCCGATGCGTCCAGCGTCCGCCGCTCTCCGGCGAGGTCGAAGCTCCGGATAACCCGGCCGTTGTGCACCAGCTCGAGGTGATCCACCGGCACGGGTGAGCGCAGCGCGATCGTGAAGCGGAGCGGGTCTTTCGTGGTGCGTGTGATGGTCGCGCCCGGCCCCTCGCCGTCGAGTTCGAGGCCGAGCAGCGGACCGTTGCTCGCGAAGCTGCGGCCCGCCTTGAGCGCCTCGCGCAGGGCCGCGGGTGTCCGCTGTCCGCCCGTGTCGAGATACACGCGAGTCAGCCCCACCGGGCCGCGCAGCGACGCGTAGTTGGCCATCGCGTCCGTGCCGGCGCCGGCGGGAACCTTGAAGCCGAGGTTGAGCAGCCGGTACCAGACCGCTGCCGTTATGCGATGGTCGGAGAACCCCATCACCTCGAGGTAGTCGACCTTGCCGTGTGCGACATCCGCCGGCAGCTGATAGGTGAGCGTCTTCTCCCGCGGGGGATCGATTTCGAAGTCGAACGGGTGCACGTAGCCGACCAGCGCGCCCTGCGCATGGGCGAGGTCGGCGACGACACCGTTGTGCGGATACGGGCTCGCGAGCGCCGTGTGCCGGTAGCTCGTGAAGTCCGGGAGGATGAGATGGTCCGAGAGGTGCAGCAGTCCGAGGTGGCCCCAGAAACTCGTGTGGTATTCCTGGGCCTGCAGCAGGAGCGTCGATGCGTCGCTCGCCGGGTCCGCGCCCGCGCGAAACCGGGCGACGTCCGGAATCCGCTCCTCCTTGTTGACGATCAGGTTGTAGACGACGTCGAGGTCCTCGGCCGCCGCCTGTCGGACGAGATTGGCTTCCGTGTTGCGGTAGTGGCCGCCGTAGTTCATGTGCACGTGCAGGTCGGCGGACAGCCACTCGCCGAAACGGGCCGGCAGCGCATTTGCACGCAGATCGACGGTAACGGTCCGTGTCTGTCCAGCCGCGAGCTCGAGCGTCGATTGCCACGGCAGGTGCGCGAAGCCGCGCTGGACGGTGATCGTGACCTCGCCCGCCGGCACGTCGAGCGAGCACGGCGGCGCACAGTGGAAATACTGCGCCTCGATGGCCTGCCGCGACCGGTCGAAGCCGTCATCCGCATGCAGCCACGCCGTGGCAGGCGCATGCGCGCGCCGGTCGCTTGCCCGCACCATGACGCGCGCGGGTACGCTCTGGCCCTGGCCGTCGCGGATCTCGAGCGTCAGCGCGGCCTGGGGCAGGCGATGGCGACGGACTTTCGCGACGACCGGCGTCTGCGCCCCGCCGACCGCCTCCTGGACGACGAGCGACGTATTGCCGTGCTCGTTGCCGATCCAGGCGATGCGCGCGCCGTCCGGCGACCAGCGCGCATTGCGGCGGTCGAATTCGCCGAAGGTGAGCGGCAGCGGCGCTCCGCCCGACGGCGTCGTGAGCCAGAGCTGATGCGACTGCCGGCCGTGGTAGCTCGAGTACAGGAGCCGCCGGCCGTCCGGTGCGACCTCGGGGCGCGCGCTCCAGCTCGTCTCCTCGCGCAGCACCTGGCGGCGGTCCGTCGGATCATCCGCCGCCACCGACATCAGGTCGCCGCTGCCCCAGGCAACCTCCGGGTTTCCGACGAAGTGGATTCGCTTGCCGTCGGGTGACCAGGACGGGTTGATCGCGTGATCGAACGACGAGTAGTAGTAACGATCGATCGCGCTCTGCCGCTCGGCGAAGAGCGGCCGCACGTTCTCGAGACCGTCCGCGCGGATGTCGGCAATGTGCAGGTCGAAACGACCATTGCGCCGCGTGGACACCCACGCAAGCCTGCGACCGTCCGGAGAGAACCGCGGCTCGACGTTGACGGCGCCGTCGCCGGTCAGGCGCCGCTCGCGGCCGCTCGCGAGATCGAGGAGCCAGAGCTCGATCGCCTTTCCGTCGTAGCGGCTGAAGACGACCGTGCGCGCGTCGGGGGCAACGTCCGGCTGGTAGTCATAGCCGCCCTGCGCATGCGTGAGCTCAGTCGCCTCCTCCGAGCCGATCGCCTGCCGCCACAACGACCCGGCCATGCTGTAGACGAGCTCCCGTCCGTCCGGCATGAAGGCCGCGCTCGAGGGTCCGGTCGTGAGCTGCGGCAGGTAGAGCTCGCGCCAGTAGTAGTTGTGCGGCACATCGACCTGCTTGAGCACGGGCTCGCGCGCGGCCTGCGCAAGACCGGCGCCGGCGAGCAGCACGGCGAGCGCCGCCAGCCCCCGCATCGACTTCACTTGCGTACGTTCGAAAGAGCCTCGTCCAGGCTCGTGCGCAGGATGCCGACGGCCTCGTCGATCTCGCCCGCTCGCACGTTGAGTGGCGGCATGAAGCGCACGGTGCTCACGCCGCAGGACAGCAGCAGCAGACCGTTGTGGAACGCACGCTCGACCACCTTCTGGCAGAGATCGCGCGCGGGCGTGCGTTCGGCGTCCGGCTCGATCAGCTCCATGCCGATCATGAGCCCTCGCCCGCGCACCTCGCCGATGCACCGGAATTCGCCGGCCAGCGCCTTGAGCCGCCCCATGAAATGGTTGCCCAACGTCGCCGCGTTCGCGGCCAGCCCGCCCTTGACCAGGTCGAGCGTCATGTTCGCAGCCGCGCAGGCGAGCGGGTTGCCGCCGTAGGTGTTGCCGTGCGCGCCGCGCTTCCACTGCTCCATGAGCCGGCGCTTCGCGACCATGGCGCCGATGGGCAACCCCGAGCCCAGGCCCTTGGCGAGCGTCATGATGTCGGGCGCCACACCGTCGTGTTCGCACGCGAACATGCGCCCCGTGCGCCCGACGCCGGACTGCACCTCGTCGAAAATCAGCAGGATCCCGTGCTCGTCGCAGATCGAGCGCAAGCCGGCGAGGAATCCGGCGGGCGGAACGAGATAGCCGCCCTCGCCCTGGATCGGCTCGACCACGATCGCGGCGACTTCCTGCGGCGGGAGATTGCGCTCGAACAGCATGCGGATGTAGTCGAGCACGGCCTGGCCCTGGTCCGCGCCAACCAGCAGCGGCCGGTAGCTGTTCGGGTACGGCACGTGCGTGACGCCGGGCATGGTCGGCGCGAAGCCGCCCTGCTGGGTGTACTTGCTCGCGGTGAATGACAGCGAGCCCATGGTGCGGCCGTGGAAGCCGCCGAGGAAGCCGATGAAGCGCGGCCGTCCCGTGACATAGCGCGCGAGCTTGATCGCGGCTTCGACGGATTCCGTTCCCGACTGGCAGAGAAAACTCATCACCGGTTCGCGCATCGGCGCGAGCGCGGCCAGCCGCTCGGCGAGCGCCACCATCCGCTCGTGCCAGTAGTCGCTCGAGATGTGCAGGAACTCCGAGGCCGCCTGCTGGACGGCCCGGACGACCTCCGGGTGCGCGTGACCGGTCGCGCACACCGCGATGCCGGCGGCGAAGTCGAGGAAGCGATTGCCGTCGACGTCCCAGACCTCCGTGCCCCGTCCGTGGGACATCACGAACGGGTAGTCGCGGGGGTAGGACGGCGAGCTTACCGCCACGTCGCGCGCGATCATCGCGCGGGCCTTTGGCCCGGGCAGCTCCGTCTTCAGGTGGGCGTTAGCTGCTTTGGTTCCTTGAATGGCCGACATCGCGGGTACTCCTGTGCGGGATTTCGACCGGCCGCGCGTGCGCCGCGGCCGTGCGTGCGTGCAGGTTGCGCAGCGTCGAGAGCTCCTCGACGGTCGGGCGCGGGACCGGCACCGGTGATTCGTGCGTCGCGAGCGGCCAGCCGACGGCAGCCCGCGCCTCGTCCACGGAAATGCCGGGATAGACCGCGGACAGCGCGAGCTCCTCGGTCTCGGGCAGCGGCGTCAGGATCCCGACATCCGTGATCACTGCGCGCGGGCCCGCGCCCGTCGCGGCGCTGCGCGAGCGCACGCCGTGGCCTTCGAGGAACCCGCCGCTGGTGCGGAAGTCGAGCTTCTGCACGAAGCTGCGCGGCGTCGCCTTCATCACGACGTAGGTCTGCCTCGCGTGCGCGACGATCTCCGGCGCGCCGCCCGCGCCGGGCAGCCGCGTCGACGGGCGCTCGTAGGGGCCGATCACGGTGCTGTTCAGGTTTCCGTAGCGGTCGATCTGCGCGGCGCCGAGAAATCCCACGTCCACCCGGCCGCCCTGCAGGTAGTAGCTGAAAATCTCGGGCAGCGGCACTACGCACGCCGCGGTCTCGGCGAGCTCGCCGTCGCCGATCGACAGTGGCAGAGCCTGTGGACGCGTGCCGATCGTGCCGGACTCGTAGATCAGCACGATCCCGGGCGCATGCGTGAGCCGCGCGAGGTTGCAGGCGGCGCTCGGCAGGCCGATGCCGACGAAGCAGACGCACCCGTCCCACAGGAGGCGCGCCGCCGCGACCGTCATCATCTCGTCGCGGCTGTAGTCGCTCACGCGGCCTCCCGGCGCAGGCTCGAGAGGAACCCGGCGTGATCCGCCGTATCGATCACGTGCCGCTGCATCCAGTCCTGGAACCGGCCGCGATCGCGCGCGATCTCGTCCCAGCGCTGGTAGAAGGCATTGTCACGCGCGTAATAGCCCTGGGCGTAGGACGGATAGGCGCCGCCGGGGCAGTGCGCGACGGCGGACACGACCCAGTGCGGCAGAACGACCCCGTTCATGGCCGGCGGCAGCTCATCGACGATCTCCTCCACCGTGACCACGAGACATCGGGCGGCGAGCGCCGCTTCGCGCTGCGCGCCCACGATGCCGACGATCGCGACGTTGCCCTGCGCGTCCGCGCGCTGCGCGTGCAGGATCGTGACGTCGGGGTTGAGCGCCGGCACGGTCGCGATCTCTGCACCCGAATACGGACAGTTCACCTTGCGGATCCGCGGATTGTGCGTCAACGAGATCCGTGCCGATGTAGCCCTTGAGCAGGCCGAACGGCAGACGCGCCGCACCTGCGCAGTACGCCGCCGCCATGCCGGCATGCGTGTGCTCGTCGAGCGCGAGCGGCGCGGGCCAGCCATGCTCGACCGCATCGCGCAGGCGATGCAGCGAGCCCACGCCGGGATTTCCGCCCCAGGAGAAGGTCAGCGCGCGGGCGCAACCCATGCCGATCAGCTGGTCGTAGACGAGATCGGGCGTCATCCGCACCAGGTGCAGGTCGCGGCGACCCTGGCGTATCAGCTCATGGCCGGCGGCGAACGGGATGAGATGCGTGAAACCCTCGAGCGCGACCTGCGCGCCGTCGGGCACGAAACGCGATATCGCTTCCGACAGCGGCAGGAATTCGATGGTCATTCGACGACCGTACGGGACTGTTCGCGCAGGTACAGCGGCAGATAGTAGAACGAGGCGATCGCCTTGCCGGTCGAGCCCGAGCCCTTCCAGCCGCCAAACGGCTGGTAGCCGGGCCACGCGCCCGTGGTCGCACCCTGCGCGCGGTTGGCATAGGTGACGCCGGCCTCGATGTTGTCGTGGAACCAGCCGATGTCCTCGTTCGACCCGTACACGCCCGCGGTCAAGCCCAGCTCGGTGTCGTTGGCGAGGCGCATGGCTTCCTCGCGGTCAGCATAGCGATGCACCATCAGGATCGGCAGGAACATCTCCTGGCGCCACAGCGGGTGACTGGTCGCGGCCTCGGCCAGCACGGGCTCGACGTAGTAGCCGGAGGCGCGGCCGTTGTTGTCCCGGATCTGTCGGCCGCCGCGGCGGATCGTCGCGCCTTGCGACGCGAGCTCGTCGACGTACCGCGCATAGTTCCGGTACGCGTTTGCATTGATGACCGGGCCGAGCCAGCTGGCGCGCTTGCGCGGGTCGCCGATCTGGATCGCGTCGACCTGGCGCTCGAGCCGCGCAATCAGCTCGTCGGCGACGTGCTGATCGACGTACAGCCGCGACAGCGCCGAGCACTTCTGCCCGCCCATCCCGAACGCCGAGCGCACGATCCCGGTGGCCGCCCGATCGAGGTCCGCCTGCGCCGTCACGATGCAGGGATTCTTGCCGCCCATCTCGGCGATGCAGGGCTTCGGAATCGCGCCGGCGGCCAGCTGCTGCTGGATGCTGCGACCCACGGCCGCGGAGCCCGTGAAAGTCACGCCAGCAGTCCGCCGGTCGCGCACCATCGCCTCACCGACCGCCGCGCCACCCCCGGCGAGGTAGTTGAAGACACCGGGCGGCAGGCCGGCGTCGCGGATGCAGTCGGCGAGCAGCCGGCCCGACCACGGTGTGTCACTCGCGCACTTGAGCACCACGGTGTTGCCCGTCACCAGGGCTGCGGCAGTCGGACCACCGGCCAGCGCCAGCGGGAAATTGAACGGCGCGATGATGGACCACACGCCGTAGGGCCGCAGCACGCTGCGATTGTGCGACACGACGCCGTCCAGCGGGTCGTTCGGCAGCGCGACCTCGTAGCCACCGTGCACTTCGAAGTCCGCTGCGTAGTAGCGGAAGAAATCGACGGTCTCCTGCGCCTCGCCGAGCGCCTCCATCCGGTTCTTCCCGACTTCGAGCACGAGCGCGGCGGCGATCTCGTAGACGCGCTCCTCCATCAGGTCGGCGACGCGGCGCATCGCCGCGGCGCGTTCCGCCACGGGTACGGCGCGCCAGCGCGGAAACGCTGCCTCGGCCGCGGCGAACGCCGCCTCGATCTCGGCCGGCCCCGCGAGCGGAAACCGTCCGAGCGTGAGATCCGCCGCAATCGGGCTGCGCCGCTGCTCGAGACCCGCAGGCTCGCGGTCCCGCCCGTCGATGTAAAGCGCGTGCGCCTGCCCGAGGCCACCCTGCATGGTGGCGAGAGCCGTCTCGAAGCGCTCATGCATCGTCTCGGGCGGGTTGAACATGGAACCGTAGGTCAGGCGAAAGCTCATCGAGTGGACTCCATTCCGGGGGCCGCGAAGTGCCGGCCGAGCAGGCGGTCGAGCACGCCGAGCGCGTCGGTGAGCTCCTGCTCACCGATCACGAGCGGCGGCGCGATGATCAGAAGGTTGCCGCGGGCGCCCAGCGATACGCCCGCATCCATCGCGTCGCGCAGCAGGCGTGTCAGGGCCGCGGGTTGCGTAGGCCACGCGGCGAGCGGCGCGCGTGTCGAGCGGTCCGCCACGAGCTCGACGACCGCGAAGAGACCGTGGCCGCCGCGCACCTCGCCGATCACGGCGTGGCGGCGTTGCAGGGCGCGCAGCTCTCCGATGAGCTGTGCGCCCAGGCGGCGCGAACGCTCGATCAGCCCTGCCTCCTCGTAGGCCGAGATGGCCGCGAGACCGGCGGCGCAGGACAACGGGTGTCCGCAGTAGGTGAGCCCGGTCTGCAGCGTCTCGTGCTCGAGCCGCGCAGCGACTTCCCGCGACAGCACGACCGCGCCCAGGGGCAGGGCGGCGCCGGTGAGTCCCTTCGCGAGCGTCATCACGTCGGGGCGGCCCGCTTCACCGTGCCGCTGCCAGGCGAACCACTCGCCACACCGCCCGAACGCGCTCATGACCTCGTCCGCGATCAGCCATACGCCGCGCGCCGCGGTGGCCGCGCGCAGCGCCGGCCAGTAGTTGTCCGGGGCGACGATGCCGTTCGTGCCGGCGTTCGGCTCCATCATCACGGCCGCGACCTTGTCCGCGCCCTCACGATCGATGCACTCCGCCACGGCCGCAGCCGCGCGCTCACCGCACTCTTCCGCCGTCGCGCTGCCGAAAGGGCAGCGGTACGCATAGGGCGGCGGCACGTGGCGCACGCCGAGCGCCGCACCGTCCACGTGGGTCTGCGTGCGGCTGTCACCGGAGAGCGCCATCGCCAGGTAGGTGGCGCCGTGGTACGAGCGGTCGCGAGTCACGAGCAGACCGCGCGGCAGGCCACGGGCCTGTCGCACGATCTTGGTCGCGTGCTCGTTCGCATCCGCCCCGCCCTGCGTGAAGAAGACCCGCCCGCCGTCGAAACCCGACAGCTCGAGCAGGCGTCGCGCGAGCGCCGCCCGCGGCGCCGCGCCCCAGGCGTTGGTGACGAAGCAGAGCTGCTCCGCCTGCTCGCGGATCGCGGCGACGAGCCGCGGGTGCTGGTGACCGAGGTTGCAACATTCGGCAAGGCTGCTCAGGTCCAGGATCTCGCGGCCATCCTCGAGCTGCAGGCGCGCGCCGCGGCCGCCGACAACAGTCGGCGCCGACCAGTCGGCCTGCACGCTCCAGCTGTGCAGCACCACGTCGCGCTCGGTCAGCAAACAGAAGGCTCCGGGTCATGGGGTTGTGCGCATAGCGCACAACAGGGCGTATTGCGCACAATGCTAGGAACCCTTAGGCTCCGCGTCAACCCGTTCCCGGTCCCCGATCCATGTCGGTAACGTCCGTTCGTTCGCTGCCTCGCAACGCCAAACGGGCCGTCAAGCGCGCCGCTCCGCGCGAAGCGCAGGGCGCACGGTTCGAAGACAGTCGCGACTACGTGCAATCACTCGCGCGCGGGCTCGCGGTGCTGCGGAGCGTCGCCGGCGAAGCACCGAGCGCGAGGCTGGCCGAGATCGCGGCGCGGTCCGGGCTGTCGCGGGCGGCGGCGCGGCGGCTCGTGCTCACGCTCGAGCACCTGGGCTACGTACAGTCGACGGGCCGCGAATACCGGCTCACGCCGCGCGTGCTCGAGCTCGGCTATGGATTCCTTGGCGCGCAGGACCTCACGGACCTCGCGCAACCCTGGATGGAGCAGCTCGCACACGGGGCGCACGAGAGCTGCTCGATGGCGGTGCTCGACGGACGCGACATCGTCTATGTCGCCCGCGTCTCGGTACGGAAGGTCATGACGGTCTCGCTGGCGGTGGGCGCACGCCTCCCCGCCTACTGCACCTCGATGGGGCGCGTCCTGCTCGCGGGTCTCGCGCCCGAGCAGCTCGAGTCCTGGCTCGCCGGGCTCGAGCCACGGCGGTACACGCGCAGGACCGTCACCGAGCCGGCGCGGCTGCGTCGGATCATCGAGGCGGCGCGGCGCGACGGCTACGTGTGGGTCGAGCAGGAACTCGAGACCGGGCTCTGCTCGCTGGCGGTTCCCCTGCGTGACCGCGCAGGGAGCGTGGTCGCCGCGCTCAACCTGGGGATGCCGTTTCACGTGGATGCGCATCGCCGCGCGATGGACGAGCTCCTGCCCGCGCTGCGCACGACCGCGCTCGCGATCGAACGTTGCATGCCGGCCGCCTGGCTCGCGCCCGTCAGCGCCTGACGGAAAAATCAGCTCAGAGCCGAATTTGCGCGTCGAGAAATCGGCTCCGAGCGAGTTTCCAGGTTACAGCAGCGCTACCATCTGCTCCGCATACCAATGATCGAAGGTGTGCACGCAGTCTTCGCTCGGCTGATAGGGTCCAGGGCGATAGCCGCGCGACAGCGCGCCCTGCTGCACGCGCTCGCAAAGCCCCCAGTCCTGGCGGTTCGTGACGTCCCAGAATTCGACCATGTCGGTCGGGTCGAAGTCCGGACGCGCCAGCGCCTCCTGGGTGAACAGGAACTCGCAGAGGATTCTCGTGCGGCCGGGCGCCACCGGCCAGGCGGTGTGAGTCAGCACGTAGTCGGGATGCGGGCTCAGCAGCAGGTTCGGATAGATCACGTAGTAATAGACGAAGCGGTGATCCTCGGGCTTGAGACCGCTGATGATCGGGACCGTCCGCTTGCCGCTCATCGACATGGTCTCGTATCCGTCGCGCATCATCATCGGCCCGCCGTTGAAGCAGGCACCGATCTCCGGCACGCGATCGTGGCGCGCGATGTGGTCGCTGATCCGGAATAGCTGCGGGTGCACGCCCGGGCAGTGATAGCACTCGCTGTAGTTCTCGCAGATCAACTTCCAGTTGGCCGCGACCTCGTACTCGATGCGCCTGCCCACGCGCAGGTCCTCCATCTTGAAGCGGGCAAGATCCGGCAGGTCGGCGAGGTAATGCTCCAGCGGCTCGGCCGCATCGTCGAGGTTGAGGAAGATGAACCCCGCCCAGGTTCCCAGCCTCACCGGCGTCAGCGAAAAACCCTCGCGCTGGAAGCCCTCCTCCATGCGCGGCACCTGAGCCAGGCTGCCGTCGAGGCGGTAGGTCCATGCGTGATACGGGCAGACCACCCGGCTCACGCCCTTGCCGCACTGGGCGTCCAGCAGTCTCGCACCGCGATGTCGGCAGACGTTGTAGAACGCGCGCACCACGCCGTCGCTGCCGCGTGCAATGACGATCGAATCGCCGCCGATCTCGTGCGTGAAGTAGTCGCCCGCCGAAGGGATGTCTTCCTCGCGGCCGACGCAGACCCACATGCGGGCGAACAAGCCCTCCTGCTCGAGCCGCAGGACCTCGGGCGAGGTATAGAGTGCCGCCGGAAGAGTGCGTGCATCCGGCAACGAACGCAGCGTGGGCGCGAAGTCGGCGGGCGTGAGACCGGACTCGATCGCTGCCTTCGTGGGGGCAGGCCTGCGTGCGGCGGGTTTCTCGAGCGCTGAGGACATGGTCATCTCCGAATCGACGGGCCGGTCGAGACCGGCGGCCTCGGGCAAGCGCGCATTCTAATCCCGCAGCGAGCGCTTCCGAAGTCCAGCCGACCGCCCGCGAATGGGGGCGCCGCAGCGCCGACCGCGGTGATCAAGGCAACTTGAAGGCGAGGCCGCCCTTGATGACCACCGCCACTTCCTGCAGCGCCCGGACGTCCGCGAGCGGATCGCGGCGCACGGCGATGATGTCCCCGTAGCACCCCGGCGCGATGCGCCCGATGCGATCGCTCAAGCCCATGTAGCGCGCAGCCACCGAGGTGGCGGACTTGATGGCGTCCATCGACGTCATCCCGCGCTCAACCATGACCGGGAACTGGCGCGCGTTGAGGCCGTGCGGATAGACGGCAGCGTCGGTGCCGTAGACGATCGCCACACCGGCCCGGTGCGCGCGGGTGAAGCCCTGCCGCTGCGCCTCGGTGGTCTCGATGTTCTTGCGCAGGAATTCCTCGGGCCAGCCCTGCGCGCGCCCCTCGGTGTCGATGTAGTCGCCGTTGTAGACGTCCATCGACAGCGCAACGTCGTGATCGCGCGCGAGCGCGATTGCCGCATCGTCGATCAGCGAGGCGTGCTCGATCGTGTCGGCGCCCGCCTCGATCGCCTCGCGGATCGAGCGTGCGCCGTGCGCATGCGCCGCGACCTTGAGTCCCGCGGCGTGCGCCACCTGGACCACGGCTGCGATCTCCTCCGGTGTCATCTCCGGTTCGCCCGGCACGCCGCCGTAGGCCAGGACCGCGCCCGAGGCGATGACCTTGAGGACATCGGCACCACCGGTGACGGCCTGCTCGGCCTTGCGGCGGAAGTCGTCGGCCCCACGCGCCACACCCATGCGCACCCGTGCCGGGATCTCCGATTCAGGATGACCGGGGATCACGAGGTCGCCGCCGCCACCCGGGATCGTCAGGTAGTACCCCACGGCCTGGAGCCGCGGTCCCACGGTGCGGCCGGCATTGATCTCATCGCGAAGCGCGCGGTCCGTCCATGCGATATAGGTGCCGACGTCGCGCACCGACGTGAAACCGGCCGCGAGCGTCGCACGCGCATTCTCGCGCGCGAAAACGAGTTGCTCCTCGAGCGTCCGGCGGTAGTAGATGCTCAGGTCCGCCGTGTCTCCCGGGCGATCCGAGAGGTGAGTGTGCATGTCGATGAGGCCCGGCAGGCACGTGTATCCGGCGAGGTCGAGCACGGGGATGCCGCGCGGCACGTCGACGTTCGAGCCCACGGCTGAGATCCGCCCTCGCAGGACCAGTACCGTGAGCCCCTGCTTCGCGTCGTCCGAAGTCCCGTCTATCAGGGACCCACAGCGCAGCGCGATGGACCCGGAATCGGGCTCGAACGGCACAGATGCCAGCGTGACACCTTGCGGCGTGGCGGGCGCGGGCGATGTGCAGGCGGCGACACAGGCGCACCCGGCGAGCACGACAAGGGCTGCATAGCGACGCATGGTCACGAAAGGAGAATACAGCCCGTTCACGTCCGCTGCCCGCAAAGCCTCGCATCCTGCAAAGCCTCGCAGCCACACCTGGAGCGTGGCCCGTCGTGAGCCGCGCCATCTACAATGCCACCCATGAGTGTCGCGCAGGAACCCGTTGGCTCACTGGAGGTTGCGCTCGCCCACGCGACGAAGCTCCTGGCAAGCGACCCTGCGCTCGCGGTACAGCAGGCGCACGAGATTCTGAAGGTCGTGCCGAATCATCCGCCCGCCACCCTGATCCTGGCGCAGGCGAAGCGCGCAGTCGCCGACATCCCCGGGGCGCTCGCCGTCCTGGAGTCGCTCGTGCAGTCGCAGCCCAACTGGGCGCTGGCGCACTTCGAGCTGGGTCGCACGCGTTCGGCGGCTGGGCAAGGCGATGCCGCCATCGAATCTCTGCGTCGGGCGGTGGGCTTGAAACCCGACCTGGCGGATGCCTGGCGCATCCTCGGCGATCACCTCACGATCGTGGGCGACACGCAGGCGGCGGATGCGGCCTATGCCAACCACATCAGGACCTCGACACGCGACCCGCGGCTGCTCGAGCCCGCCGCCGCTCTCTGCGAGGGGCGCATCGCCGTCGCCGAGGCGCTGCTGCGCAAGCATCTCATCAAGCATCCGACGGACGTCGCCGCCATCCGGATGCTGGCGGAAGTCGCGGCCCGTCTCGGCCGGCTCGAGGACGCCGAGAACCTCCTCGCGCGGTGCCTGGAGCTCGCGCCGGGGTTCGCGGCGGCACGGCAGAACTATGCCGTTGTCCTCAACCGCCAGAACAAGCACGTCCAGGCTCTTGCTCAGGTGGACCGGCTGCTCGCGGCCGACCCCCAGAACCCCACCTGCCGCAACCTCAAGGCCGCGATTCTCGGTGCGATCGGGGAGTACGAGCGTTCCATCGAGATCTACGCCGGCGTGCTCGACGAGTACCCGAATCACGCCAAGGTATGGATGAGCTACGGCCATGCCCTCAAGACCGCGGGTCGGATAAAGGACGGCGTGCAGGCCTACCGCAGGAGCGTGGCACTCGCCCCGAACCTCGGAGAGTCGTACTGGAGCCTCGCCAACCTGAAGACTTATCGCTTCGAGCCGGAGGAGGTCGCGGCGATGCGCGCCCAGCTCGAGCGCGCCGACCTGTCGGACGAGGACCGGCTGCACTTCGACTTCGCGCTCGGCAAGGCGCTCGAGGATGCGGGCGAGTACGCGCCATCGTTCGAACACTACGCAAGCGGGAACCGGATCCGCCGGCAAAGCATGCCCTACGACGCGGACAAGACCTCGGCCGTCGTGCAACGCTCCACCTCGTTGTTCAGTGCCGAGTTCTTTCGCGAGCGGCCCGGCTGGGGCGCCGCGGCATCCGATCCAATCTTCGTCGTCGGGCTGCCGCGCTCCGGGTCAACCCTGATCGAGCAGATCCTCGCCAGCCACAGCTCGGTGGAAGGCACGATGGAGCTGCACGATATCGTCTCGATGGCGCGGTCGCTCGGCCGTCGCTCGACGCGCGACGAGCCGCCGAAGTTCCCGGACGTGCTGGCCTCCCTCGACGCGCAGGCCGTGCGCGCGCTCGGCGAGCAGTACATCGAGCGGACGCGGATCCAGCGCAAGACCGCCGCGCCGCATTTCATCGACAAGCTGCCGAACAACTGGCTGCGCACGGGAATGATCCATCTCATCCTGCCGAACGCGAAGATCGTCGATGCGCGACGCCACCCGCTCTCATGCTGCTTCTCCAACTTCAAGCAGCAATTCGCGCGCGGCCAGGACTTCAGCTACGACCTCGTGGATCTCGGACGGTACTATCGTGATTACGTCGCGCTGATGGCGCATTTCGACCAGGTTCTCCCGGGACGGGTCCACCGCGTGCACTACGAGGCGATGGTCGAGGACACGGAATCCGAGATACGCCGACTGCTCGAATACTGCGGTCTGCCGTTCGAGGACGCCTGTCTCCGTTTCTATGAGACCGAGCGCGCGGTGCGCACGCCGAGCTCGGAACAGGTGCGCTCGCCGATCTTTCGCGAGGGACTCGACCAGTGGCGCCATTACGAGGCCTGGCTCGGGCCGTTGAAGGAGGCGCTGGGTCCGGTGCTTCTCGCCTATCCGGAAGTGAAAAAAATCTGAACTGCGGCCGGGTCAGCGTGACAACGCGCCGAACCTGGCCCGGGGAGTGCGCACCGGGCGACGCGGCGATCGACACTGCGCCGCGCCGTGCTCCTCAAGCCCGACTTCGCCGACGCCTGGCGCGCACGCTCGGCGATCATCTGACGTCGGTGCGCGACGTCGCGGGCCCGGACGCCTGGAGTGTCAGCGTTCCTTCACTCCCCGAATTTCTGCGACGAACTTGAGCCCGATCGTCCGGGGCGGCGTCGAGCTGATGTACGGCTGGGTGCCGCAGATACGTCTCCGCGCACTGCACGTAGCGGTACAGGATGTTGCGCTCGTCCGTGACGTTGTTGACGAACAGCTCGACCGTGTAGCTGTCCCTCGAGACGCCGAGCGAGAAGTCCAGCAGGTCGTAGCTCGGCTGTTCGCCGAGTATCTCGTTCGCCTCGTCGCGCAGATCCGCCCGGCTCGATCCCTTGTAGATATAGGACGCGCGCCAGTACGATATCGAATTCGCCGAGCGGGAACTCCTGCCTGAGCGTCAGGTTCCCCTTCCACTCCGGCGTCACAGGCAGCGGCGTTCCCTCGAACGCCTCCGGGTCAACCAATTCGGTGACCGGCGGCGTAGACGGATCGTCGTCATCGTCGACGAGCAACGGGCAGGGATTGCGTGTTTCCGGGTTGCCGTTTTCATCGACGAAACCGCAATAGTTCTCCGTCAGCTCCGAGTCGATGTAGGCGACGCCGCCCGAGAGCTGGAAAGTGTCGGTCATGGCCCAGGTGAGATCCATCTCGACGCCCTTAATCTCCGCTCCAGCCGCATTCTTGATCTCCGTCAGGCCGTTAGCGCCGAGCAGCGCGAACTGGAAGTCATCCCACTCCTCGTAGAAGACTGCGCCGTTGAATCTGACGCGCCCGTCCGCCCACGTGGTCTTCCAGCCGAGCTCATAGTTCGTCAGGAAGTCCGCTGCGTACGGCGGCAAGGTGCCGCGGCGGTTGATGCCGCCCGGCCGATAGCCCTCGGACCAGGTGGCGTAGGCGAGATGGTCGCCCGTGAACTTGTAGGTCAGATTGACCTTGCCGAGGTAGTCGTCGTCCTTGGTGCCCTTGTCGATGCGCTTGCAGGGCGCGCCGCGGTATCCGGCTCGGTCGGGAACCCTGCAGGATGCACTCCCGCTCGCCGTTCGCCGAGAAGGGCAGCGCCGTAGCCGAAGAATCCCTCGAGTGTGTTGTCGAACTCGTAGTACCGGAGGCCGCCGGTGGCCGTGAGCTGGTCCGTCAGGTCGAAGGACAGCTCGCCGAAGACCGCCCGGTCCTCGTCGACGCGCTGCTGCTGCGTCAGCCAGATCGTGTCCTCCCAGCCGGTGACCCAGTAATCCGGGTCGAGGTTGTCGACCCAGTAGCGCTGCGTGATGTCGTGGGTCTGCTCCTGGTAGAACAGACCGCCCACGAAGCGCAGGCGGCGATCCGCGGGTGTCGAGATGCGCAGCTCGTGGCTCATCTTCTCGTAGCCGTCGTCGCCCCAGATGTACTGCGCCGATCGTCGGGTTGCCGTCGGCGTCGGTGATGTAGAGCGAGTAGCTAGTAGAGCGTGAGTCGTAGAAGTAGGAGTAGTCGGAGTAGTCGAGCCGCGAGTCGACCTGGCGGTCGAGGTAGGCGCCGGTATAGGTGACGTCGAGGTTCGCGATCCTGCCCTCCACGGTGAGCGCCGCCTGCCACCACTCGTCCTCCGACCAGTCGGGATAGACGTGCGCGACCTGGAGCTCTCCCACGTGTGTTGTCGAAGCCGAAGACGCCGTCCGCATACATCTTCTGGCCCATGACGGTCGGCGTGACGGTCCAGCTATCGTTGAGGTCGACGCGCAGCGCCGCACGCGCGCCGTAGGTGTCGACCTCGTTGAAGTCCTCCTCCGCGAGCGGCGTGCTGTCCGTCGTGCAGTTCTCGACGGCGAGACCGTGGTCGCGCAGCCGGGCCAGGTGCGCTGCAACGGCACGTTGTCGATGTAGCCGGCGTCCTTGCGCGCCCAGCCGACGAGGCGGATGGCGGCGCTGTCGCCGATCGGGATGTTGACGTAGCCCTTCGGCGAGATAACCCTCGCCGCCCTCGTTGACGGTGTTGAGCTCGAGGCCGTAGCTCGCCGAGAACGCGGACGGATCCGGCTTGTTGGTGATGATGCGGATCGTGCCCGCCTGCGAGCTCGCGCCGTAGAGCGTGCCCTGCGGCCCCGCGAGCGCCTCGACGCGCTGAATGTCGTAGAGGTGCAGATCGAGCGCGCCCGTGGTCGTCGTGATGGGCTGCTCGTCGAGATAGATGCCGACCGAGGGCAGCGGCCCGGAATGGTTGCCGTCGCCGCCGCTCGCGACGCCGCGCATGTACACGAGCGCGAAGCCGGGACCGAACGTCTGGATAGGAAACCGACGGGAGGAACTTCACGTAGTCGTCGAACTTCGTGATGTTGAGCTCCTCGAGCCTCTCCGTGCTGATCGCCTGGATGCTCATCGGCACGTCCTGGAGGGACTCCTCGCCGCGTTTCTGCGCGGTGACGATGATCTCCTCCAGACCCGTCGGCTCCTGCGCCTGGGCCGATTGCAGGACCAGCAGGATCGCCGACGCGAGTGGCGCCCCTACAACAACTGAACGCGCAGGCTTGGATTTGCGTTTCTTGGAGCGTTGCATGACGGATCCTCCACGCCGGATTGGCGGAGTGTACCCCCACGGCGCCCGGCGTCAAAACGGCGGCGGTTCGGACCAGGAGGCGAGCACGGGGCCGAGCCCCTCCTTGAGCGGGCCGAGCCAGGGCTCGTAGCGGCGCCAGTGATCGAGGCCCTCGCGGTAGATCGGCTGCCGCACCTGCTCCGAGCTCGCCGTGCGCACTGCCCGCTCGTTCTCGTAGAAACGCAGGCAGGACTCCTCGAACGGCAGCCCGCAGTAGTCGAGAAGCCGGCGGACCTCCGCCTCGGTATCGTCGACGAGCCGCTCGTAGATGACCCGGTGCACGCGCCCCGGCAATACGGCATCGAAGTGCGCCATGAGCTCCACGTAGTCGCGGTAGTAGCGGCCGAGCTCGGCGAGGTCGTAGCTGAAATGCTGGCCGCGCGCGAAGTGCTGCTTGAACACCGAGAAGCAGCAGCCGAGCGGATGGCGGCGCGCATCGATGATCTTCGCGTTCGGCAGCATCAGGTGGATGAGGCCGACGTGCATGAAATTGTTCGGCATCTTGTCGATGAAGAACGGCGGTCCGTCGCGCCGCTGGACCCGCGTCTGGTCGAGATAACGCTCGCCGAGAGCGCGGACATCTCCCGCCGCCATGGTCGCGAGCATCTCGGGGTACCGCGACGGCTCGCCCTTCCTGCGCGGCCCCTCGAGCTCACGCGCAATCGCGATGACGTCGGGCAGTTCCATCGTGCCCTCGACCGCCGAGTGCGAAGACAGGATCTGCTCGAGCAGCGTCGAGCCCGCGCGCGGCAGGCCGACGATGAAGATCGGATCCGGGCCTGGCGTTCCCCAGTCCGCGCGCGCCTGGAAGAATTCCGTGGAGAACAGCGCCTTGCTGCGCTGGACGCCGTTCGCGATGTTGTCGGCGTCGTAGCGAATGACCTTGCGGCGCTCGCGATTGCCGCGCGCGTACTGCTCGAACGAGGCCGCGTAGTCGCCGGCATCCTCGAGCGCCTTGCCGAGCGAGAAGTGGAAGTGGTAGCGATCCTCGACCCCGAGATCGGTCCGCCCGAGCTCTCTTCGCATCGCGGCGAGGTCCGCATCCGAGAAGCGGAAGGTTTTCATGTTGGCGAGGCTCCACCAGGCCTCGCCGAGCGACGGTGCGCGCTCGATGCTCTTGCGGTAGGCGGCGATCGATTCGTCCTGCCTGCCGGCGGATTTCAACGCATGCCCGTACGTCATCCAGGACTTGGCCCGTCCGGAATAGGCATCGAGCACGTCGGCGTAGATTCGAAGCGCCTGGTCGAAATCGCCGATCCGTGCGAGGGCCGAGGCCTTCAGGTGCCGGTAGGCGGGATTGGCAGGATCCTGCTGCAGCGCGCGATCGATCTCCACCAGGGCCTGCGCGGCCTTGCCATGCTTGAGGAGGATGGAGGCGTAGTTCTGCCGCGCTGCGGTGAATGAGGGCGCCAGCTCGAGGCAGCGCGCCAGGAGATTCTCGGCGTCCATCAATCGGCCGAGTCGGGCAGCGACCTCGGCGAGCATCCGGATCGCGGCAATGTCCGTGGGAAACTTCCTGAGGTGCGCGCGCAGGAGCGCCTCGGCCACGGCGATGCGGTTCTCGACGAGCGCGGCCGCGGCTTCGAGGAGCCGCGGGTCCTTCGTCGAGAAGCGAAGGTGCCGCGCGTAGGCGTCGTCCGCGGCCTCGGTGTCGCCGATCGCATGCAGATGGTCCGCGAGCGCGCGCCAGGCGTCGCCAAGGTCCGGCTTCAGCTCTACCGCGCGGCGAAGCGCGGCAGCGGCTTCCTCGCCGCGCCGCAGCCGGCCAAGGGCAAGGCCGAGTTCGTACTGAACGATCGCCCGGTCGGCGTATGCGGAGGCCATCGGCTCCAGGATTTCGAGCGCGCCGGCGGCGTCGCCCAGGCGGTTGCGCGCAGCGGCGAGCAGGAGCAGGGCCGAGGGATGTTTGGGGACGACCGCCAGAATCTCGTTCGCTTGCTCCGCGGCGAGCCGCGGCGACGTCGCGAGGAGTCGTTCGGCGTGCGCGAGCGCGGTCGCGAGCGAGCCGGTGGGGCCGGCCTGAGGGTTCGCCGTCACGGTCCTTGCCGCGCGGCAGCCGGAGGCCGCGAGACGACGGCCAATCCGATGGCGAAGGTTAGCGACCGAAGATCGATATCCGGCATGTTCTCGGCGCTTGAAGACCGGCGAGCGTTCGGAGTGCCGCCTAATGGTATGCGATTGGAGATTGAGCGTGTAGCGGTTCGCCAGATCGGCGGCGCACCCTACAGGTCCAGGTTGTACTCGTAGAAGCTCGTTTCGCGCTTCCAGCCGAGCGACTCGTAGAGGGCTTGCGCGGTCGTGTTGGTGATG
>CAWIDH010000009.1:0-92226 GCA_963834855.1 uncultured Gammaproteobacteria bacterium
ACATCTGCAGCTACATACTGTACTCGCCGTACGGGCGGCGTGCGGCCGCGCGGCGACTCCTCGCCGGCTGCGCCCAGCGAGCGGGGACGTCTGCGCCCGGACTCGTTTCGCGTCGGGGCGGCGCCCGGGCGGCCGCGGCGGATTCGCGGTCCGCCGTCGCCGGCCCGGGCGCAGTCAGAGGCTGGTCAGTCCAGCTTGACCCTGACGGTGGCGTACCACTCTCGCGGCCGGCTGTACGTGCCTACGTGTTCTCCGGCTGCCTCGTTGATGGATCCCGTCACGAGGTAGCGCTCGTCGCTCAGGTTCGTGCCGCCGACCGCGAACTCGTACTTGCCCTCGGGCGACACGTAGCGGATGACGGCGTTCCAGTTGTCAACCGATGGACGCTTGAGGTCCGGCGTGTTCAGGGAATCGTTGAACAGCTCGGCGGTGTAGGTGTAATCGACCGCCAGCCGTACCGCACCGCCGTTGCCGAGGTTGAAATCGTACGTCGGGCCGACGTTGATCTTGTACTCCGGAGTCTTCGGGATCTCGCTCGTCGGTCGTGATGCCGATCACGAGCGGATTGATCTCGTCGTACTCGGCATCGATGTAGCCACCCGCGAACGTGAAGCCGAAGCCGCCGGCGAAGACGGCCTGGGCTTCGACCTCGATGCCTTGCAGGGTGGCCGTTCCGGCGTTGCGCAGCACCGGCGAGGCCTGCTCCTGGAAGTTGAGCTGGATGTCCTCGTAGTCGGTGTAGAAGATCGCGGTGTTCACCAGCAGCTGATTGTCGAGCAGCTGGGTCTTGAGTCCGATCTCGCTCGTCTCCGCGAACTCGGGCTTGAACTCGGCGAACGTGCCGTCCTGGATCGGCGTCGAGAGTCGCGTCGTCCAGCCGCCGGACTTGAAGCCCTTCGACCACTTTGCGTACGCCATCACGTCGTCGGTGAACTGGTATTGCAAGCCGACACGTGGGGGTGAAGACATTGAAGTCCTGCTTCAGCTCGTCCGCGGGGAAGTACCGCAGCGGCTGACCCGGCTCCGGGAAACCGAGGATCTGCTGGCACGTGAGGAACGGCGGGATGGTCGGGTCGAGATGCAGGAAGGCCGGGTCCTCCGGCGGGTTGCAGCCGGAGATCTTGTAGGTAAAGCCGTTCAGGTCGGCCTGGCCGCCGATGAAGCTCTTGTCCTCCCAGGTGTAGCGGCCGCCCGCGATCACGGTGAACTTGTCGGTGACCGTCGAAGTCGGCATGCAGGAAGGCCGCGTACGACTCGGTATCCACGTCGTTCTGGTAGTCGAAGACGTAGAGGAGACCTTCGAACGGCACGAAGTCGTGGACGAAGCCATCCTCCGTGAAGTAGTAGAGGCCGAAGACGTAGTTGAGCCGGTCGTCGAACATCGCTGCCGAGCAGCTGGAACTCCTGCGAGAACTGGTCCTGCTTCTGGTGGTCGGTCACTTCCTGGATCGACTCGGGCGTGCCGTCGAGGTCGATTCCGACCTTCCAGTCGATCTCGCGGTAACCGGTGATCGACTTGAGCGTGAGATCCTCACCCAGCTCCCAGTCGGCCGTCAGTGAGATACCCCAGCCGTCGTTCTTCGCGAAGCTGACGCCGTTCGCGTACGTCTTGTCGATGTCGCCGGTGTCCGTCGCCGCAAAGTCCCAGAAGATCCGCGGCGTTGCCGACAGCGCCTGGCCGCCGTCCGGTCCGCCGACATAACCGGCACCTCCGAGGGCCGCGCCCCCGGTTCCGCCGAGCTCCGGTGACCCGGTCGCGCGCGGACCGCAGAGGCCGCCCTCGCCGGTATGCATGCACCGGACCGAGGAACGATCTCCGCCCGCGTCCAGCACGTCCTTGGGCGTGCTGATGCAGAGGTTGTATATGAGGCCAAAGATGGCGCTTGCGGCAGGGTCGGTATTGGGGTTGACGGACAGCACGGTCGCCGCCGTGGAGGACTGGTCCTGGTGCTGCCAGTCGGCCGCCAGCGTCACGTCGACCGCGTCCGAGGCGAGCCAGAGGAGCTTGCCGCGCACCACGGTCTGATTGATGCCGCCGTTGGATTCCGAGGTGTCATAGGCCGGCCCTGGGGTAGGCGTTCATCGGATCGACGACGAACGGCGTCCTGCCCCAGGGCGAGTCCGCCGGGTACGGGATCACGTCCTGGTACCCATCGCGATCCATCGAGGACACCGTGAGGCTCGACAGCAGCGAGTCGGTGATCGGCAGGTCGGCGGTGAACCCGAGGTCGGTCCGATTGTAGTCGCCAACGGTCGCCTGCGCCTCGAAGCGGGGCTCCGGCCCCGGTACGTGCGTCACGATGTGGATCGCGCCGCCGATCGTGTTGCGGCCGAACAGCGTGCCCTGGGGTCCCTTGAGGATCTCGACCCGGTCGACGTCCATCAGGTTCTGATTCGCGCCGAACGTGCGGGCCAGGAACACGCCGTCGAGATAGACGCCCACACCCGGGTCGAGATTGAAAGCAAAGTCGTCCTGACCGATGCCGCGAATCGAGGCCG
Organism: uncultured Gammaproteobacteria bacterium; assembly: GCA_963834855.1. Classification (GTDB taxonomy): domain Bacteria; phylum Pseudomonadota; class Gammaproteobacteria; order Steroidobacterales; family Steroidobacteraceae; genus DATJKD01. Next base: position 2,500 of record CAWIDH010000009.1, read on the forward strand.
ACAGCACCGAGGTGTCGCCCGAGAACGGCGAGCTCGAGTCCAGGTTGACGTTCGGCGTGAGATTCGTCAGGGAGTTGATGTCCGTGACACCCTTCGCCCGCAGCGTTTCCGTCGTAAAGGCGCTGACCGCGATCGGGACTTTCTGGATGTCCTGCTCGCGCTTCTGCGCCGTGACGATGATCTCTTCCAGCACCTGTTGCGCCGAACACCTGGGCCGACGCGGATGCGCTCAGCAGCGTCGACGCCACCGCGCTCGCGAGCGCGGCACTGCGACGCGCGGACCGCTTGCTCGCGGTCGTCGTCCCCGATTCGCCGTGGTTCCGTGAGAATCGCTCCCGGCCGCTCAGAATTCCGTCGCCAGTGCTTTCGCCATCGAGACTGCCCATGTGCTCCCCCTGTTGAAACTGCTGACCTGATCGATGTCCCACCCGCCGGCGGTCGCGCTCACACTTGCGCGACTCGACGCGCCAACTCCACCGCCGAGACCTGGAAGCCGGCGATGTTGATGCTCTCCTTCGCGGAGTTCGCATGCTCGCGCATCAGGGCGTCCACCCTGCCGCTCTCGCCATGCTCGATCGCTGCGACGATCACGTGATGCTGCCGATGCGCGTACTGCAGAACGGCGTAGTTGCGCTCGGCGTTGGTCCGGTCGAAGGCAATCGCCTGCGGACCGGCGAACGGGACGCGGGAGTTCCGCGCGAGCGCCTCGGAAAGAATCTGGCTGCCGGCCTCTTCGAGGATGAGGTTGTGAAACCGGCCGTTCATCTCGGCGTAGGTCGCCTCGTCGCTTTCGTCCATGCGCCGCTTTGCGAGCAGGGCATCGCCGTCGTGCAGACAGGCGTGGAGCTTGCGCAGGAACGGTTTCGTGGCGCCGTGCTCGGCGACGCGCCGTGCCGCGAGTCCCTCGAGGACGCCCCGGATGTCGATTGCGTCGAGCACGTCACCGGCCGTGAACGCCCGCACGACGTAGCCCCGGCTCTCGTGCACGGCGAGCAGCCCCTCCTGCGCGAGCAGCGGCAGTGCCTGCCGCACCGGGGTGCGGGACATGCCGAGCTCCTCCGCCAGGGGGGCCTCCGCCACCCGCTCGCCGGGTGCGAGCTTGCCGCGCAGGATCATCTCCCGGAGGTGTACGACCGCCTCGTCGAGCTGCGTACTCAATGAGTTCCCCCGCCGTCTGGCACGCGCGCATGCTGCTTGGTAGGATCCCAAACTGTCAATAGGGATCCCATGACGGCCGGTCACATCCAAATCGGGGGTTTAGAGCCATGAGCAAGCAGAGCCTGGAGAGCGTACTCAAGGAGCGCCGGCAACCCGGTCAAGATCCTGCGCAACTCGCAGATCGGAGCCTACGTCTACCCGGTCGTGCCCAACGAGTTCACGAACTGGCGCGACGAGCAGCGTGCGTGGCGAGAGACGGCCGTGCTGTTCGACCAGTCGCATCACATGGCGGAGCTGACCGTCAAGGGCCCCGATGCGCTCAAGCTCGATCGTCGTACACGACCATCAACAGCTTCGAAGCTTTGCAAGCCGAACAAGGCCAAGCAGATGGTGCCCTGCAGCTACGACGGCTACGTCATCGGCGACGGCATCCTGTTCTACCTGGCGGAGAACGAGCTCCTGTTCGTCGGGCGCGCGCCCACCGTGAACTGGCTGCAGTTCCAGGCCGAGACGGGCGGCTTCAAGGTCGAAATCATCCGCGACGACCGCTCGCCCTCGCATCCCGCGCGGCAACGCTGTCGTGACGCGTCGCCACTACCGCTACCAGATGCAGGGGCCGAATGCATCCCAGGTGCTCGAGCGACTGAACGGCGGTCCGCTGCCAGACGTCAAGTTCTTCAACATGGATGCGATCAACATCAAGGGTCGCAAGGTCCGCGCCCTGCGGCACGGCATGGCCGGTGCGCCGGGGCTCGAGATCTGGGGTCCCGTACGCGGAGCGCGACGAGATCCGCGAGGCGATCCTGGAGGCGGGCAGGGATTTCGGCCTGGTCCAGGTCGGCGCTCGCGCCTACTCCAGCAACACGCTCGAGTCGGGCTGGATTCCCGTCGCCGCTGCCCGCGGTTTACACCGGCGAGAAGATGAAGAAGTACCGCGAGTGGCTGCCCGCGACCGGCTACGAGGCCACCGGCTCGATCGGCGGCAGCTACGTCTCGGACAAGATCGAGGACTATTACCTGACGCCCTACGAGCTGGGCTACGGGCCGTTCGTCAAGTTCGACCATGACTTCATCGGGCGGGAGGCGCTCGAGAAGATCGCGGACAAGCCGCATCGCAAGAAGGTGACTTTCGCCTGGAACCCGGATGACATGGCCAAGATCTACGCCTCGCTCTTCCAGCCGGGTGCCGACAGCTACAAGTTCTACGACCTGCCGAACGCGAACTACGCTTCCTCGTCCTTCGACCGCGTCATGAAGGGCGGCAAGGTGGTCGGGTTCTCGATGTTCGGCGGCTACAGCTACAACGAGAAGACGGCACTCTCACTTGGCGTCGTGGATCCGGACATCGAGATCGGGGAGGTCCTGACGCTCACCTGGGGCGAGGAGAGCGGCGGCACCAGGAAGACGACCGTCGAGCGGCACAAGCAGCTCGACGTCCGCGTCAAGATCTCGCCGGTTCCCTATGCCCGGGAGGTGCGCGAGAGCTACCACGAAGGCTGGCGCACGCAACAGAAATGAGCGCTCGCGCCCGCGACGCACGCCCGCGCGCGTACCGACGCGGGCAGGAGTGCACATGGCAAGGATAGTTGGCGGAATCGGCTCGTCGCATACGCCGACGATCGGATTCGCACTCGACACGCGCAAGCAGAGCGATCCCGTGTGGGCCCCGGTCTTCGAGGGCTTCGAGCCCGTGCGTCAGTGGCTGGCGGACACGCGACCCGACGTGCTGTTCTTCATCTACAACGACCATGTAACGTCGTTCTTCTTCGATCACTACTCGCACTTTGCCCTTGGTGTCGGGGATCTCTACCCGGTTGCCGATGAAGGCGGGGGACCGCGCAAACTCCCCCCGATCAAGGGACATCCGGGGCTCGCCCGGCACATCGCGACCGGGCTCGCGGCCGACGAGTTCGACTTGTCGTACTTCCAGTCGAAGGGGCTTGATCACGGGTGCTTCTCGCCGTTGTCGCTGCTGTGGCCGCACGAGCCGCAATGGCCCGGCGCCATCGTTCCATTGCAGGTGGGCGTGCTGGAGTTTCCCATCCCCTCGGCGCGGCGTTGCTTCAAGCTCGGGCGGTCCCTGCGCAAGGCAATCGAGAGCTACCCGGAGGACCTTGCGGTGGCCATCGTTGCCACCGGGGGCCTGTCGCACCAGGTCCACGGCGAGCGGTCCGGCTTCAACAATACCCCGTGGGACATGGAGTTCCTGGACCTGCTCGAGAAGGATCCCGCCAGGCTCACCGAGCTCACCATCGCGGACTATGCCGAGCGGGGAGGATTCGAAGGCTCCGAGGTGATCATGTGGTTGATCATGCGAGGCGCACTCTCAGCCCGGGTAAAGCGGCTCCATCGATCCTATTACCTGCCTTCGATGACGCCGATCGCGACCGTCGTCTTCGAGGATGACTCGCAGGAGGTCGACCCCGAATCGGCCACGCAGTACCGCGAACGCATCACCCGCGAGTGGGCGGGAATCGAGAAGCTGCAGGGGACCTATCCGTTCACGCTCGATCGCAGCGTCAAGGCCTATCGACTCAACGCCTTCCTCCACCGCCTCGTCGAGCCGGAGTTCCGGCGACGCTTCCTGGCCGACCCCGAGCCGATGTTCGAGGAAAGCGGCTTGACGGAGCTGGAGCGCGACATGGTCAGGCGCCGGGACTGGCGCGCCCTGATCCACTACGGAGTCATTTTTTTCCTGCTGGAGAAGCTCGGTGCCGTGCTGGGCACCACGAATCTTCACATCTACGCGGCGATGCGCGGGCAATCCCTCGAGGATTTCCAGAAGACGCGCAATGCGCAGATTCTCTACTCGGTCGCAAGCCAGTAGCCGGGGCCACGCGCCGGATCGCGAGCGGCCGCCGTTGCTGTCTTTACTTGGCCAGGTTCACGACCTTGGCCTGCGTGAACTCCTCCAGGCCCTCCTGGCCCATCTCGGTGCCGAGCCCCGAATGCTTCGCGCCGCCGATGGGAACGTCCGGCGGAAGGTCCAGGTGCGTGTTGACCCACACGGTGCCGGAGTCGATCCGGAGCGCGACTTCATAGGCGCGCTGCGGGTTCGAGGACCACACCGTGCCGCCGAGGCCATACTCCGTGTTGTTTGCGCGCGAGATGGCGTCGTCGATGTCGGAATACTTCAGCACCGGCAGCACGGGACCGAATTGTTCCTCGCGAACGAGGCGCGCGTCGTCCGGAATGTCACGCACGATCGTCGGGCGAATGAAATAGCCAGGGCGATCCTCCACGGTGCCGCCCGCGATGATCCTGCCGCGCTCGCGCGCATCGGCAATGAACCCCTTCACCTTTTCGTACTGGGTCTTGTTCTGCAGCGGGCCGAACTGCGTCTCCGCCTCGAGCCCGCTGCCGACGATGGCTTCGTCCGCGAGCTTTGCGAGCCGGTCGCAAAGCGCTTCGTAGATGGACTCGTGCGCATATACCCGCTTGATGGCGAGGCACACCTGCCCCGTATTGAACATCGCACCGAAGAAGATCCTGGGGGCCACTTCGTCGAGGTTGACGTCATCGAGCACGATCGCGGCATCGTTGCCGCCGAGCTCGAGGGTCAGGCGCTTGAGAGAGCTCGCGATGCTTGCCAGCACCTTCTTGCCGGTGGCCGTCGACCCCGTGAACGCGACCTTTGCCACGTCGGGGTGCGTCGTGAGCGCGGTGCCGAGATCGTTCTGATCGGTGATCACATTTACGACGCCGGGCGGCAGCAGCTTGGCGCACAGCTCGGCGAACCGCAGGGTGGTGAGCGGAGTGGTGGGGGCGGGCTTGGCGACGACCGTGTTCCCGGCGAGAAGCGCGGGCGCGACCTTGATCATCACCAGGATCATCGGGAAATTCCACGGCATGATCGCCGCAACGACGCCGAGCGGCGTACGGTGCTGCACGATTCGCGCGGTGTCCGTCTCCTTCAGCACCTTGACCGGAAGCTCCATGGCCGTGAATGCGCGGATCATGGCGACGGAGCCCGCCATCTCGCCGGCCGCGTGCGCGAGCGGCTTGCCTTGCTCCAGCGTGAGGAGGCGGGCGAATTCGTCGCTCCGCGCCTCGAGAGCGTCGGCCAGCTTGACGAGGAGCTTGCGGCGCTCCTCGAACGACTTGGCCGACCAGGCAGGGAATGCCGCCTTGGCCGCGGCGACGGCCGCGTTGAGCTGTGCGACGTCGGCTCGCGGGCATTTCGCAAGCACCTCTTCCGTGGCCGGATTGATGACGTCGAAGGTCGACGCACCCGCGACCAGCCGTCCATCGATGAGCAGACGGAAATCGGGCTGAATGCTGTCCTGCAACTGAGCGCTCATGGAGATGCTCCTTCGCTGTCGAACCATCACGGGCGCCGCAATGTTATCAGCCCGCTACGTGCAGGCAAGGCGCGGCCGCCCGCGACGGCCGCGACCGTGGAACCGATCGCCCGCCGTTGGCAGGACGGTCCCGCGGGAGGCGTCCAGCTCGCGTCGGGGCCGGTGCCGCGACGCCGGCTTCCGACGGGACGAGGTGCCGCCATTCGACCTGCAGCTCCATATCGACCGGGTCAGCCAATATGTTGAATCGCGAAGCGGGAATCGCGGAAGCGGGCGTCCCGGACGCCGGGGTCGTTGCGGCGATCGTGCAGCTTGCGCGCGATGCGTCAATCGAAATCGGCGTCCAGGATGTCATGCACATCGAGCCGAGCCGGGCGCTGCTGGCGCCCGGCACGAAGGTGTATGTGAGCCATCTGCCGAGGCAGACGTGGCAGGAAACCGAAACGGCATGCCGCGCGGTGCGGGCGGCGGGGTTCCTGCCGGTGCCGCATCTGCCGGTGCGCCTGGTGCCCGACGAGGGAGCCTTCGATCGCCTGCTCGCCGGGCTTGTCGCCGGCGCGAGGGTACAGGAGGTCCTGCTGATTGCCGGTGACTACGCGGTCCCGGTTGGTCAGTTCTCCACGGTCGCAGATCTCCTGACCACCGGGGTGCTCGAGAGACACGGCCTGACGAGGATCTCGATGGCCGGCCATCCGGAAGGCCATCCCAAGGTCCCGCTCGACGAGGTGCGGCGCGCCGAGCGCGAGAAAGTCATGCTCGCGACGCAGGCTGGCCTTACTGTCAACCTGGTTACGCAGTTCTTTTTCGAGCACGCGCCGTTCCTGCAGTGGGTCGGCGACCTGCGCGCCCGAGGCGTCCAGGCGCGCTTCGTCGGTGGCGTCGCCGGCCCGGCGCGGGCCGCGACCCTGCTCAAGTTTGCGATGCGCTGCGGGGTGGGACCCTCGATCCGGGCCTTGAGCGCGCGTCCCTCGTCATTCATGCATCTCATGCACGATCATGGGCCGGAACACGTGGTACGCGGGCTCGCGGAGGCGCGCAGCACCGGCGCGGTCGATTTCGGCGGGATCCATCTGTTCAGCTTCGGTGGCTATCTCCGCACGTGCGAATGGGTCCATCGCGTCGCGAGCGGCGACTTCCGATTGAACGGTCACGGAGGCTTCGACGTCGGCGTCGGCCGCGGCGCGTGAGGGTCATCACCTCGCGTGCTTCGTCGACGCGAACTCCTCTGTATCGAGCTCGAGGAGCGTTTCCGGCTGATAGCGCGCGCCGCTGACGGTGTCCTGGTTGATCAGCGCCTCGAGCCTCGCGACGAGCCCGGCGTCGAGACGCTGCGCCGCGGCGGCTGCGTTCTCCTCCAGGTGCGCCACCGAGGTCGTGCCCGGGATGGGCACGACGTCGGGCGATTTCTGCAGCAGCCATGCGAGCGCGAGCTGCGACGGCGTGCAGCCGGCCTCGCGGGCGAGCGCGCGGTACTCCGCGAGCAGGCGGCGATTCGCGTCGAAATGCGGCGGCTGGAAACGCGGCATGTTGCGCCGTATGTCGCCCGGCGGAAACTGCCCGGGGTCGTCGATCGCGTCGGCGAGGAAACCGCGCGCCAGCGGCGCGAACGCGACCAGAGTCGTGCCGAGCTCACGGCAGGCCTCGAGCAGCCCGAGCTCCGGGTTGCGGCTCCAGAGCGAGTACTCGTTCTGCACCGCGCTGACCGGATGCACGGCACTGGCCCGTCGCAGCGTAGCTGCCGAGACCTCCGAGAGGCCGATGGCGCGCACGCGTCCCGCGGCGACCATGTCCGCCATTGCCCCGACGCTGTCCTCGATCGGGACGCGCTTGTCCCAGCGATGCAGGTACCAGAGGTCGATCACGTCGGTGCGCAGCCGTGCGAGCGATTCCTCGCACGTGCGCCGGAGCGTCTCTGGTCGCCCGTCGATGACGCGCCTGCCGTCGACGCCCGTCATGCCGCACTTGGTGGCGAGGTGGATACGGTTGCGGCAGCCGGCGAGCGCCTCGCCCAGCAGCGATTCGTTCGCCCCGAAGCCATACAGCGGCGCGGTATCGAAATGCGTCAGCCCTAAATCGATCGCCCGGTGCAGCACCTTTTGCGCGTCACGCGGCGCCGGCGGCACGCCGTAGGCATGGCTCAGGCACATGCAGCCGAGTCCGATCTCGGCGACCCTCGATGTGCCGATCAGTCGCGTTCTCATCGCCATCGAGAATTCGGCTCAGAGCCACATTACGTGGCCGTAATCTGGCTCTGAGCCAAATAGCCGCATTGGCGCGGTCCGCACGTCAGCGCGTTGCCTCGAGCTGCCGCTCGAGCCGGTCGAGCACCTCATAGCACGGCAGGACCTGCTGCACCGACGCGTTGGGCTCGCGCCCCGCGCGGATCGCCGCGAAGAACTCGCGGTCCTGCAGCTCGATGCCGTTCATCGAGACATCGACCGTCGACACGTCGATTTTCTCGTCCCGGCCGGTGACGAGATCGTCGTAGCGGGCAATGTAGGTGCCGTTATCGCAGATGTAGCGGAAGAACGTGCCAAGGGGGCCGTCATTGTTGAACGACAGCGACAGCGTGCAGATCGCGCCCGAGGCGCTCCTGAGCTGGATCGACATGTCCATCGCGATGCCGAGCTCGGGGTGCAGCGGACCCTGGACCGCGTTCGCGACCGAGACCGGCTCGCCCGTCTGGTACTGGAAGAGATCGACCGTGTGCGCCGCGTGGTGCCAGAGCAGGTGGTCCGTCCAGGAGCGCGGCTGGCCGAGCGCGTTCATGTTGCTGCGACGGAAGAAGTAGGTCTGTACGTCCATCTGCTGGATGCGCAGCTCGCCGCGCCGGATGCGGCGATGGACCCACTGGTGCGACGGGTTGAATCGCCGGGTGTGGCCGACCATGCAGATGCAGCCCGTCTCGCGCTGCACGCGCGCGACTTCGCGTGCGTCGGCCCAGTTGTCGGCGAGGGGAATCTCGACCTGGACGTGCTTCCCGGCCTTCATGCACTGGATGGCCTGGGCGGCGTGCAGCTGCGTCGGCGTGGCCAGGATCACCGCATCGACCTCGGGTTGTGCGAGCGCCTCGGCGAGCTCCGTCGTGGCGTGCGGAATGCCGAACTTTGCCGCCGCTTCGCGGGTCTGTCCGGCCTCGCGACCCACCAGCGCGACGACCTCGATACCGCCGATCGTCCTGATCGCCTCAAGGTGCTTCTGGCCGAAGGCGCCGGCTCCGGCGAGGATGATCTTCATGATCGTGCTCCGTCGATGCGCGTACCGTGCATGGCTTCCTCACTTCGGATTCTCGAGGATCAGGTGGCCGACGGCCGTGTTCGACGCGGCGACGTGGTAGAACCGGTGCGTCGTCGTGACCTTCTCGGCAAGCGCGCCGCGCATGATGAGCCACATCACGAGCTCGATGCCTTCCGAGCCCGCCTCGCGCACGTACTCGATGTGCGGCACCTGCGACAGCCCCTCGGGGTCCGCGATCAGGCGGTCGATGAACGCGGCGTCCCACGCGGAGTTGATCAGACCGGCACGCGTGCCCTGGAGCTGGTGACTCATGCCACCGGTCCCCCAGATCTGCACGTCGAGATCCTCGTCGAACGACTCGACCGCACGCTTGAGCGCCTTGCCGAGCGCGTAACAGCGGCGACCCGACGGCGGCGGGTAGAGCACGACGTTGACAGCCAGCGGGATGACCCGGCATGGCCAGGCCGCGGGCTGGCCGAAGAGGAGCGAGAGGGGCACGGTCAGCCCGTGATCCACGTCCATCCTGTAGACGAAGGTCAGGTCGAAGTCCTGCTGGATGACGGACTGCGCGATGTGCGCCGCCAGCTCCGGATGCCCCGGCACGACAGGAACCGGCCGCGGACCCCAGCCCTCGTCGGCCGGCGGAAAGCTCTCAGCGCAGCCGATCGCGAACGTGGGCACGATGTCGAGGCTGAATGCGGAGGCGTGGTCGTTGTAGACGAGGATCACGACGTCGGGCGTGTTTTCCGCCATCCAGCGCTTCGAGAACTCGTACCCGGCGAACATCGGCGCCCAGTAGGGCTCTGCGGTCCGGCCATGGTCGATCGTCGCGCCGATCGCAGGCACGTGAGAAGTCGTGACTCCGGCGGTGATCCTGGCCATCACTTCTTCTCCCCGACGTAGCGGTTGCCCGCGATCGGGCGACCACCGGCCATCATCATGTTGCGGTACTCCTCGACCGACATCCCGGTCATCGTCGAGACGGCTTGTATGTAGGTCTGCCCGTCGGTGGAGAAAACCTTGGCGAGGAAGTAGATGTTGCCGCCGAGCTGGATCAGCCGGCCGTAATCCCGCGCGAGCATGGCCTGCTTCTGCTCCTCGGTCATCGGCCACTCATCCAGGTACGCGCGCTCGTCCGCCTTGAAGCGGGCGCGGTTCTCCGCCTTCATCAGCGACATGCAGAACTGGTTCAGGTGATAGCCCCTGCGGGCCTGGTCGGCGTCGAAGATCGTCGTGCCGGGCACGTCGGCGTAGGGCTTTTCCAGGGACATCAGCGGGACTCCTGTCGCGGCCAGTACAGCCGCATCGGGTTGTCGACGAGCAGCGCGCGGCGGAGCTCCGGCGACGGGGCGATCTCGGGGATGAGATCGACCAGTTGTCCGTCGTCCGGCATATGCGACTTCAGATTTGGATGAGGCCAGTCCGTGCCCCACAGCACGCGATCCGGGAACTGCTCGACGAGCCGGCGCGCGAAGGGCACGAAGTCGCCGTATCCGGGCGGGCCCAGCCGTGACAACCGCTCCGGACAGCTCACCTTCGACCAGACATTGGGATGCTCGCGCATCAGGCGCACGAACAGCTCGAACCCGGGGCCGTCTACTGGCTGCGTCACATCCGGCCGGCCCATGTGGTCGACGACGATCGTCGTCGGCAGCGATGCAAGGAACCCGTACAGCCCCGGCAGGTCGGCGGCCTCAAAGTAGATGACGATGTGCCAGTTGAGCGGCGCGACCCGGCGGGCAATGCCGGCGAGCACGTCCTGCGGCGTGACATCCACGAGCCGCCGGACGAAATTGAAACGCACCCCGCGTACGCCGGCCGCATCGAGCGCGCGCAGCTCGGCGTCGGACACGTCCCGGCCGACGGTAGCAACCCCTCGTGCGCGCCCGCGGGCATCGTTGAGCGCATCGACGAGCGCGCGATTGTCGGAGCCGTGGCAGGTCGCCTGGACGAGCACATTGCGCTCGAACCCGAGGTGGTCGCGCAGCGCCCAGAGCTTCTCTTTCGGCGCATCGCACGGAGTGTATTTGCGCTCCGGCGCGTAAGGAAACCGCTCGCCGGGCCCGAAGACGTGACAATGCGCGTCGACCGCGCCCGGCGGCGGGCGGAACACCGGCCGCGACGGATCCGGGTGGAACGGCAGCCAGTCCGCGTCCATCGTGAACGGACCGGTCGTGCCGGACGACGGCCAGCCCGGTGTGCCCGGCACGATCCTGGCCGCCGCGTTCACAGGCCCCGGCTCTTCAGGCGCGCATCGAGCCGCGGGTACACGCGCCGTGCGTTGCCCTCGAAGATGCGCCGCTTGTCAGGCTCGTCGAGCGCCAGTGCGTCGATGTAGCGCCGCGTGTCGTCGAAGTGATGGCCGGTCTCCGGGTCGATGCCACGCACGGCGCCGATCATCTCCGAGCCGAACAGGATGTTATCGAGCTCGATCACGCGCACCAGCAGGTCGATCCCCGGCTGGTGGTAGACGCAGGTATCGAAGAACACGTTGCGCATGACGTGCTCCGCCGGCGGCGGGCGCTTCAGCATGTCCGCCAGGCCGCGGTAGCGCCCCCAGTGATAGGGAACCGCGCCGCCACCGTGCGGGATCACGAAGCGGAGTGTCGGGAAGTCGCGAAACAGGTCGCCCTGGACGAACTGCATGAACGCCGTCGTGTCGGCGTTGATGTAGTGCGCGCCGGTGGCGTGGAAGTTCGGATTGCATGAGGCGGAAACGTGGACCATCGCCGGCACGTCGAGCTCCACCATCTTCTCGTAGAGCGGATACCAGTGCCGGTCGGTGAGCGGAGGCGCGGTCCAGTGGCCGCCGGACGGATCGGGGTTCAGGTTGCAGCCGACCATGCCCAGGTCGCGCACGCACCGCTCGAGCTCCGCGATCGAGGCGGCGAGCGGCGCACCGGGTGACTGCGGAAGCTGACAGACACCCGCGAAGTTATCCGGAAAGAGATCGACCACGCGCGCGATCAGGTCGTTGCAGGCGCGTGTCCAGGCGAGCGAGACCGCCTGGTCGCCCTCGTGATGACCCATCGCGGAGGCGCGCGGCGAGAACAGGGTCAGGTCCGAGCCCCGCTTGCGCTGCAGCGCGAGCTGGTTCGTCTCGATCGTCTCGCGGATCTCGTCGTCGCTGATGACAGCGGGCGTCGGGGCGGGCAGAGACCGATTGGCAAACCAGGCGAGTTGCCGCTCGCGAAACTGCGAATGGCCGGCCGGCGCCGTGGTGTAGTGACCGTGGCAGTCGATGATCATGTGCGCGCGTCTCCAGCTTCGAGCCGCGCGAGGATCGCATCCAGCATCGGCTCGAGCGTCACATGTTCCAGCGCGGCGGAATGCAGAGCCGCCCAATCCTGGCGCTCGGCCGCGGCGCGGCTCATCCAGCTGCCGACCCCCGCCTCGTCGACCGTGAGCGCGACCTCGCGCATCTCCTCCGCCCGCCGCCGCCCGTGCTGCAGCGAACGGGAGATCATGTAGCGGGAGAGCGTGCGCCAGTCCAGACCCGGGAACAGGTCGCGCAACGACTCGAGCACGGCTTGCTCGACGCCGTGATGTCGTGCGGCGAGCAGCGACTCGCCGAGCAGCGCCTCCATGCCCTTGACCATCACGCTGCGACACATTTTCGCGGCCGATGCGCGCCCGATCACGGCCGAGAACGCCGTCGCGCCGCCGAAGCCGAGCGCGCGCAGGCGCGGCAGCAGCGCCTCGGCGTGAGGACCGCCGAGCAGCATCGGCGAGGCGATGCGCTTCGGGCCGATCGGCGACATCACGGCGGCTTCGACGTAGCGGCCGCCGCCGGCCTCGACAGTTGCGCAGGCTGCCGCCCGCGTGGACGGCGACACCGAGTTGAGGTCCAGGTAGACGGCGCCGTTTGCCAGTGCGGGTGCGGCATCGACGGCAGCGGCCACGCACTGCGCGGCGGTCACCGCCGAGACGACGAGGTCCGCCCCGGCCACGGCCTCGGTGGCGCCCGCCGAGGCGCGCGCGAGTCCGGTTGCCGCCGCGCGGCTCGGGGCACTCGACGGTGCCCGGAACAGCGGGTCCCAGGCGACGACCTCGGCGGAATCCTGCGCGCGCAGGTCCGCGGCGAGCACCTGGCCCACCTCGCCGAAACCCAGCAGGCAGATGCGTCGCGGCTCGCTCAACGGTCGCTCCACAGGTGTGCCGGGACGAACACCTCGCCGCGCATCAGCCTGCGTGCAGTGCGCACGAGCGCGGAGCGGCGCACCTCGATCGACGATCCGGTGATCGCGACGTCCATTGCGACCGTAAAGAAGCCGGTCGGATGCTCGATGTCGAGCTGCCGGACGGACCCGGTGGCGGGAACGACGCCAACCTGGGCCGCGACGGAGCCGGGCAGCACGCAGGCGGTCGCGACGCTCACGGCGCCCAGCACGCCGATCGCCTCGTGCACGCGGTGCGGGATGAACGTCCGCGTGCAGATCGCCCCGCCGGCACGCGGCGGCGCCACCAGGCACATCTTCGGTACGGTCTTGCGGGCGACGTCACCGAGGTTCATCCGTGGCCCGAGCGCGAGACGCATCCGCTCGACGCGCGCCTTCAGGTCCGCGTCGGCCTCGAGCTCGTCGGGTTGCTCGTACCCCGACTTGCCGAGATCACTCGCCTTCACCAGCACGACGGGCATGCCGTTGTCGATGCAGGTCGCCTCGATGTCATCCACCCGATCGACGACTGAGCCAGTCGGCAACAGCGCGCCGCAGCTCGAGCCGGCGACGTCGAGAAAGTCGATCGGAATGGCCGCCGCGGTGCCCGGCACGCCGTCGATCCGTGCGTCGCCCTCGTACTCGACCCGGCCGCCGGGAGTAGGCACGTGCGCGACCGCGACGCTCGCGGTGTTCAGCATGTGGATGCGAACCGGCGTAACCGGGTCGCGCGCCGGCACCAGCCCGTTCTCGATCGCCCAGGGACCGATTCCGGCGAGGATGTTGCCGCAGTTCTGGCTGTCGCTGACCTCGGGACGATCCACGACGACCTGCAGGAACAGGTAGTCGACGTCCGCGTCCGCGCGCGTCGACGCTGCGACGACGGCGACCTTGCTGGTGAGCGGATGCGCGCCGCCGACGCCGTCGATCTGGCGGGGATCGGGCGAGCCCATCGCGGCCAGCAGGACGCGATCACGCGTCGCGCGGTCAGCGGGCAGGTCACGGGCGTGGAAATAGAGCCCCTTCGACGTTCCGCCGCGCATCAGCGTACATGGGATGCCGCGCAGCATCGGCTTAATCCTCTCCGGGCGGCTCGTCGCGATACTCGAGACCGCGCTCGCTCAAGCGTTCCCGCATCCCGTAGATGTCGAGGCCGAGCTCGCCGGCCTTGAGGCGTTGGCGCACCTTCGCCTCCTTCGCTTCGCGCGCGGCGCATTGCTTGAGGACGTCCGGAGCGTCGCGGCGCCGTACGACGCAGACGCCGTCGTCATCGGCGATGATCACGTCGCCCGGGTCGATCGATGCCCCCGCGCAGATGACCGGCACGTTCACGCTGCCCAGCGTCTCCTTGACCGTGCCTTGCGCGGACACGCACTTCGACCAGACGGGAAAACGCATCGCGGTGAGGTCGCGAACGTCGCGCACGCCGGCATCGATGACGAGACCGCGCACGCCGCGCGCCTGCAGCGAGCCGGCCAGCAGCTCGCCGAAGTACCCGGCATCGGAGTACGAGGTCGGCGCGACGACGAGGATGTCGCCGTCCCGGCACTGCTCGACCGCGACGTGGATCATCCAGTTGTCGCACGGAGCGACGCTCACGGTGACGGCGCTTCCGGCGATGCGGGCGCCGGGATAAATCGGCCGGATAGATGGCGCGAGCAGGCCGGTCCGTCCCTGTGCTTCGTGGACGGTCGCAACGCCGCAGGCTCCGAGCCCGTCGATCACGGCCGCGTCCGCACGGCGGATGTTCCGGTACACGACGTTCATCGTCCATTGGCCCCCGGTAACGCGTCCACGCCCTGCGATTGTCCCGCCGGCGCATCCTGGGCGCCAATTGCAATTCCGCCCCGGCTATAAGAGATTGCTAACGGGTCCCTGCCAGGCCAGCCTCGTATGCCGGAACCGCTGCCGAACCTGCGACACCTCGGTGTATTCCTGGAACTCGCCCGGAGCCGCAGTATCAGCGCGGCGGCGCGGGCCGTGCATCTCTCGCAGCCGGCGGTCAGTCAGATCGTCGCCGGGCTCGAAGCCGCGTTCGGCGCGCGGCTGCTGGACCGCACGAGCGGCGGCATCGCGACGACCGAGGCCGGCGAGCACGTGCGGTTCCGTGCAGCACGCGCCTGGGAGCAGATTCGCGACGGTCTCGCCGAGGCGGGTTACGCGCGGCCCGCCGAACGGCGTCTCCCCGGGCCCGCCCACGCCATGACGACCGCGCAGCTGCAGGCGCTCGCGGCCGTCGCCGAGTACGGTGGCTTCGGCGCGGCCGCGCAGGCCACCGGGCTCGCGCGACCCTCGTTGCACCGCGCCGCCCGGCAGCTCGAGCGTCGGCTTGGGATCACGCTGTTCGAAACCACGACATTCGGAGTGCGGCCGACACGCGAGGCCGAACGGCTCGCGCGTCGCGTGCGGCTCGCGTTCGCCGAGCTCGCCCAGGCGCGCGCGGAGATCGATGCGCTCGAGGGGCTCGATACCGGGCGCACGGTGATCGGCGCCATGCCACTCGCGCGCAGCTGTGTCGTGCCCGCCGCGGCGCTCGAGTTCTCGGCTTCGTACCCCCGTCACCAGGTCGCCATCCTCGAGGGCGCGTACGACGTCCTGCTCGAGGCATTGCGCCGCGGGCGCGCCGACCTGCTCGTCGGGGCGTTGCGCCAGCCGTTGCCGCAGGCCGACGTCGTGCAGCAGCATCTCTTCGACGATCCGCTGGCGATCATCGTGCGCGCCGGACACCCGCTCGCCGGGGGCCGGCGCCCGTTGCGGGCGACATGGCGCGCTATCCGTGGATCGTGCCGCGCCAGGGATCGCCGTTGCGACGGCAGTTCGAGCAACTGTTCCATCGTGCGCGTGTGGCGCCGCCTGGCGTATCGATCGAGTGCAATTCGCTGGTCGCCGCGCGGGAACTGCTGCTCGACAGCGATTTCATGACGCTCCTTTCGGCGCGCCAGGTCCGGCGCGAGATCGAGGCGGGCCTGCTCGTGGACCTGCCGCATCCGGATGGCCGGGTCACGCGGCCGATCGGGCTCACGCTGCGCCGCGACTGGCGGCCGACGGCCGCGCAGCAGGCATTTGTGCAGGTGCTGCGGCGCCACGCGACGGCTGTCTGAACACCGTGCGGTTCGGCGCGTGCTGGACGGACGACGCGATCCCGCTGCGGCTCAATCGAGCCAGCGCCGCAGTTCCCGTGTGACCTCCGCGGGCCGCTCGAACGGCGCCATGTGGCCGGAATCGTCGATGACTGCGAGCAGCGAACCGTTGATCGCCGCCGCAATGGCTTCGTGCTGCGCGAGCGGGCTCCAGCCGTCCTCGCGGCCGCAGAGCACGAGCGTCGGACAGCGGATCGACGGGAGCACAGGAGCCGCATCGGGCCGGTTGAGGAGCGCCTCGACCTGGTTGCGGAAGGTCGCGGGCGATCGCCGCTCGACCATCGCCTCGAGGGGCGCCATCACGGTCGGGTCCGCGCGGCGGGCCGGATGCACCATCGGTGGCAGCCAGGCGCGTGCAACGGCGCGCATCCCTTCGGTAAAGGCGAGCGACAGCAGCTCGCGCCGGCGGGCGGGCTCGCCGGCCGTGCAGGGGTGCACACCGGTATCGAGCAGGGCGAGGTGGGTCACGCGGAGCGGTGCCTGGCGGACGGCCTCGAGCGCGATTCGGCCGCCAAGCGAATGTCCCGCGAGCGCAAACGAAGGCGGTGCGCCTGCAAGGAGGGCTGCCGCCATGCCGGCGATCGAATCGAACTCATCGAGCACGGGCACGATGACCTCATGGGTCGCCGCAAAGGCTGCGACCTGGTCCCTCCAGACGGTCTCGTCGCAGAGCAGCCCGGGGACCAGGATCAGCGCCGGCCGGGATGAGGGTTTGCCGTCACGGCGGGTCACGGTCAGTAATTCGGCTCAGAGCTCATTTATCCAGATTAATCGGCTCGAGCTGATTTGGCTCTGAGCCGAATTTTCGAGGGCGACATAGCCGTAGCGAAGGTTGCTTCTCTGCCCGCCGCTGGCGCGGTACTCGGCGCGCATTGCGTCGATCGCATCGGCGGGCAGGGCGCCGAGGGTTGCCGCGGGGTCGAGGCGATAGAGCCGGGCGGCGTTGCCGCCGAAGATCGCGGCCTTCACCGGCCCGTCCGCGGGGCCGAGCGGTGTGAAGCCGTGCGTGGCCTGCATGTCCGCCGGGATCTCCAGGCGTCGGAGTGCCTCGATCTGCCACTGCGGCGATCCCCACCACACGCAGTCGGTGCCCCAGATCACGTGATCCGCTCCAAGCCCCCGGATCAACGTGCCGAGCAGCGCCGCCGCGAGCTTTGGATGCGTCACGCAGGTGTTGGCGAAACAGGTGCCGAGCTCGCCGTAGACATTGCGCACGCCGAATTCGCGGGGAATGTCCGCGAGGTCTGATACCCAGTCGAAGCGGCCGGTGGCCTCGAACTGGGCAAGCTCCCGATCCGGCAGCTCGATGAACGGCCGCATCGCCGAGTGATAGATGACGAAGTTGATCTGCGGCCAGTCGCGCGCGGCCTTGCCCACGTCCCAGACGGTTGCGTACTGCCACAGGTCCGGCCAGCTGGTGCGATAGTCCGCGGGCATCAGGCCCTTGTGGATGCAGAGCGTCGTCACGCCCGCCTTGAGCATCTTCTCGTAGAGCGGATAGACGTTGCGCTCGTCGTCCAGCCGCCAGTTGCTCTTCTTCCTGGTCTGGTACAGCGGATCTCCGATCGTGTAACCCTTGAGGCTCTCGGGCTTCCGCGTCTCGAGCATGCGGTCCACCTCATCGAGCCAGCCCGGCGCGCCGGGCGTCACGATGCCGTGGCCCATCGCGCGGCGCGAGCCGGCGATGCGGTTGATGACGTCGCGCGCTGAGGCGATCTGGTCGTTGCTCAGGAACATGAGCTCGGCGTCGTCGGTCGGCGAGCCGGAGATCACCGCTACCTTGGTGTCGCTGTCGAGGAAGACTTCCTTGACGAAGTTCTGGAACTTGAAACGCGCCAGGCTGTCCGCGCCGGCGAGGGCCGGATTCCAGTGCTCCTTCGCGAAGCGCGCCGCCACGATCAGCATCTGCTGGCCGTAGTCGTCGCGCACGAAGTGCGTCTGGCAGTCGACGATGAACTGCGAGGCGAGTGCGCGACTGCGCTCGTCGGCGTGGCCGGGTGTCGCGGCTTCAGCCCGGCTCGTCGTGAACACGGGTCCGAAGACCTCGTTCATCGCCATGAATGCGGCCGCGAGACCGGCGCTCGAGGCGAGGAACTCGCGGCGCTTCATGCCGTGCCGCGGCGCGAGCGTTTCGGCCAGGCCTTCGATGCGCGCCTCGACCTCGCGTTGCGCCTCGGTCTGGGGCAACGGCGTGTACTCGCCGTTCGAGATCATCTGCGTCGGGAGCGGCAACGGCGTCGTGGATTCGTCGGCGGCGCGCAGCGTCGCGAGGTCGGCATCGCTCAGGAAGCGCATTCGGAGACTCCTCACGTACCGAGGGTTCTTCCGACGACGATACTCGCTTCGCGCACGGTCGAGTACGGGTGGCAATCGCTCGCCGAGACTGCGAATCTGGACAGGTGTACATCCGGACGATCGCCATGAGCAGTCAATCGAGCCGGCGCTGGCTGATCGGTGCCGGCGTCCGCTCTCGCAGTCGGCTGCGCGTCCTGGCTCGCGATGGCCGAGCCGACAGTCATCGACGGCCGCGCGCTCGCCGACGAGAGCGACGGACGGAACTGGGCGGGATACGGTCGCACGTTCAGCGAGAGGCATTACAGCCCGCTCACCGAGATCAATGCCGCGACGATCGGCCGGCTCGGGCTCGCCTGGAGTCTCGATCTCGAGCCGCAGCACGTCCTCTCGACGCCGCTCGCTGTCGACGGAGTCATCTACCTCGCGGTCGGCTACAGCGTCGTTCATGCCGTCGACGCGCGCACCGGGAAGCTCCTGTGGCGCTACGACCCGGGCGTGGCTGCAGCGCGCCGGCGTCAAGCTGCGTACGGGTTGGGGAATACGCGGGCTCGCGTTCTGGAAGGGACGTCTCTTCGTCGGCACGCACGACGGGCGGTTGATCGCGATCGATGCGGACGACGGTACGCCCGTGTGGAGCGTGCAGACGCTGGATCCCGCCGACGGGTCGTTCGTATCCGGCCCGCCGCGCGTATTCGACGACAAGGTCGTGATCGGCTTCGGCGGGGGCGACTTCGGTCCGGTCCGCGGCTACGTGACGGCCTACGACACCGCGACCGGTCGGCAGCTCTGGCGCTTCTGGACGGTTCCTGGAAACCCGGCGCGCGGATTCGAGAATCCCGCGATGGAGCTCGCCGCGAAGACCTGGGGCGGGCGCTGGTGGGAGCTCGGCGGCGGCGGCACCGTCTGGAACGCCATGACCTACGATCCCGAGCTCGATCGCCTCTACATCGGCACGGGCAATGGCGGACCGTGGAACCCGCGACTGCGCAGTCCCGGCGGTGGCGACAACCTGTTTCTCTGCTCGGTCGTGGCGCTCGATGCCGACACGGGCAACTACGTCTGGCATTACCAGACCACGCCCGGCGACGCCTGGGACTACAACTCGGCGATGGACATGGAGCTGGCCGATCTCACGATCGACGGGCGGCCGCGCAAGGTGCTGCTGCACGCGCCGAAGAATGGCTTCTTCTACGTCATCGACCGGGAGAATGGACAGCTGCTCTCGGCAGAGAAACTGGGCAAGGTGACCTGGGCGGAGCGCGTCGATCCGACGAGCGGCCGACCGGTCCTCGTGCCCAATGCACGCTATGAGCAGGGAGAGATATTGCTCTACCCGAGCTTCCAGGGCGCGCACAACTGGTTTCCGATGTCCTTCAGCCCGCGGACCGGGCTCGTCTACGTCCCGGTGATCGAGATGGGCTCGGTCTTCAGCGACAAGGGCATCGATGCGGCGCGCTGGACGCCGATTCCGCATTCGACCCAGTTCACCGGTCTCGCGGGCGCCGACGGTGATCCGCCCGCCGACTCCGCCAGCAGCTCACTGGTCGCCTGGGACCCCGTGCGGGCGCGCAAGGTCTGGGAAGTGCAGACGCCGGGGCCGCACAACGGCGGCACACTTGCAACCGCCGGCGATCTCGTTTTCCAGGGGCTCGCCGACGGTCACCTGCACGCGTACGCGGCGGGCGACGGCCGGCGCCTGTGGTCCTACGACGCGGGCACGGCGGTCGTCGGCACGCCGATCACGTTCAGCGCGGCAGGCCGCCAGTACGTCGTCATCCTGGCGGGGCCGCTGCACGGCTCGGCGGGTGGTTTCGGTTCGATGGCCGCCCAATTCGGCTGGAACGCACGCGAGCACCCGCGCCGCCTGCTCGCGTTCGCGCTCGATGCGAAGGCGAGCCTGCCCGCGACGCCACCGCCGCGCCGCGTCGAGCCACTCGACGCACCGGGCTTCCAGGTCGATGAGACGGCCGTCCCGCTCGGGCTCGAGCAGTACACGCGCTGTCTGCTGTGTCATGGTCCGGGCGCAGTCGCGGGCGGTACGGCGCCCGACCTGCGGGCATCGCCTATCCCGCTCGACGGCGCTGCATTCGCCGCAGTGGTCCGCAATGGCAGTCTCGAGACGCGCGGGCATGCCGAAGTTCCCGGAGCTCACCGACCGCGAGCTCGATGCGCTGCGCCACTACATCCGCTACCGGGCGCGACTCGCGACCCGAAGCAGCAAGTGAGCCGCGGCCGGCGCAGGCGTTCTACGGCGGCTGTCGAGTCGCTATGACTGCAAGCGGCGACGCGCGATACGGTTGCAGAGCAACGAGTGACCGGACAGGGCGGTTTTTGGCGCACATCGAGCTGTGTAGACGTGCGGCGGCCGTGCGACCAGCTGATTGTGCGGTTGTCTCCTCGTATGAATCGTCCTATAAGAAGGGTCAAAAGATGCTCCGTTGCCCATGGACCGTCCTCATCGATACCCACTTCGAGCCGCCGTAGCGGCGATTGCGGTCGGCTTCACGGTCTGCGCCGCCGCGGCCGAGCGGGTTGAGCACGTTTCGACGCAGACTGAATTTTCCCCGCCCGCGGCTGGTCCGAACTCGAGCGTCGACATCGAAGCAGCGCTCGCCCGAGTCGACGCAGCCAGATCTCGCGCCGATGCCGATCCGCTCGCGCTCCAGGATGCGCTGACCGCTCTGGGGGACGCTTTTCTCAACGCAAGTCAGTACGCAACTGCCGAAGCCGCCTACGCGGAGGCGCTGCAACTGGCGGAACAGCTCGGCGGACTTCAGGGCGAGCGCGTGCTCACTCCGCTGCTGGGCCTGGGGAATGCGCTCGCCGGATCCGGGCGTCACGAGGAAGCCGTTCCTCGCCTGCAGCGAGCGGTGGCGATCGCGCGCGTGCAGTATGGATTGTTCGACCTGCATCAGCAGGACACGCTCAAGACGTTGGCGACCAGCCTGACTGCGGTCGGTCGCGTGCCGGAAGCGCAGGATCTCATGATCTACAGGGCGCGTGTCGCGGAGAAGACGTACGGCGAAGGAAGCCCGGAGGTCATTCCGGCGCTGTGCGACCTGGGGGACTGGTTCGCCGAAGTCGGCATGTCCCCCGAGGCTCGCATGACTTTTCAGATGGCGCTCAACATAGTCGGATCGAAGCTGTCTCTGGACGACCCGGTTATCGTTGAGCCCCTGCGAGGGATAGCCCGGATGTACATGCGCAGGCAGAGCTATCCGGAGTCCGCGCTGCGCCCGCGCGAGGCGCCCCCGTTTTACCAGTTCGCCCACGTTGGCCCTCCGCCCCCGTTTCGCTTCGACGCCGGGGGCAAGGCCATCGTCGAAGCCAGGGTGCTCAATCGGGAGGGCGAGTATGCGCTGCAAAGGGCATTGCGGGTCCTGGAGGCGGATCCGCGCGCGTCGACGCAGACGCGGATCGAAACGCTGATCCAGATGGGCGATTGGTACCAGATCAAGAAGTCTCCGCGCGAAGCGCTGCCTCACTATCAGCGCGCCTCGCAGCTCATCCGCATAGCGCCGAGTCTGTCGGGGTCCGCGGCCGCGGCGCTGGACTTTCCGGTGCGCGTCTCCTATCCGACACCAGAGATCGTGGCTAACGTCCTGGCGCTGCCGCCGGAAGAAACGCAGTCTCACTACGTGCAGATCGAGTTCACCGTCGCCGCTGATGGATCGGTCTCGGATGCGCGCGTGGTGGATCACGACACGCGCGATCGATACGCGGACGACATTCTCGACGCCATGCGCGCTGCGCGCTTTCGGCCGAAGTTCGTCGATGGACAGGCGGTCGCGACGCCCGCAATAACCTATCGCGAGGTCTTCTGGACCGCCAAGTCGCGGGAATGACCAGGATGCTCGGCTTCGCCGTCACGGCGCCGGTGAGCAGCCAGGTAGCTTCGTAGCCGGCAAACTTTCGTCCGGCGCAGATCAGTCAACGTCCGCTTCTGGTCCGGAAGCCGTCAATCGCGAGGCTCTTGCCTACGCGGCTCGACGACAAACGGGTAATTGCTTTCAGGCCTACGCGACGCCGGCTTCCTCGTATCGCAGCAGCAGGATCGCGGCGGCGCCGAGCAGGGAGCCGAGCGCCATGATTGCGGCCACGGTCGGGAAGCGTGGAGCCCGCGACGAACAGGAAACCCGCCGCGATCGGCCCGAGCGCCGCGCCGCCGCGACCCACGCCGATCACGAAGCCGGTGCCGCTCGCGCGGATCTTCGCCGGGAATGACTGCGCGAACATCGCGTACAGTCCGACGATCCCTGCATTGCAGAAGAACCCGGTGCCCGCGGCCAGCATCGAGAGCTGCGTCGAGCTCGGATCGCCGAGCGGCCGAAGAACACGACCATGACTGCCGTGAGGGCCAAGCGCGCCGATCACGAGCCTGCGCACGCCTACGCGCTGGGTGAGCAGGCTGAAGAGCAACGCCCCGAGGCGCCGCCGACGTTGGCCCAGACCAGCACGCCGCCGGCGGAGGCGGGCTCGAAGCCCATGTCCACGACGATCTTCGGGATCCACTTCAGCATGAAGTAGAACGTCATGATGTGCGCGAAGTAGGCCGTGGTGAGCAGGATGGTCGACCGCGCGAGCTGCGGGGAGAACAGCTCGACGAGCGAATTCCTCCGCACCGCTGCGGCCGCAGGCGCGGGCGGCAGCGCGTTGACCGCGCGATGACCCAGCCTGCGCAGCGTCTCGTTGACGCGCGCAAGCGCGTTGGCGGGCCGGCGCTCGACCAGGTAGCTGACGGATTCCGGCAGCAGCCACAGCACGAGCGGTATGCAGGCCGCCGTCGCGAACCCGCCGAAGGCGAAGACCGAGCGCCAGTTGCCGTCCGCAAGGAGCTGCGTGGCGATCGTGCCGCCGAAGACGGCGCCGAGCGGGTAGCCCGCCGCCATCAGCGTCACCGCGAGATTGCGCCGGCGGTTGTTGGCGCATTCGGCGGCGACGGCGTTGATCGCGGCGAGCATTCCGCCGATACCGATGCCGGTCATGAACCGGAACAGCGACATCGGCTCGACGCCGCGGGCGGTGGTGGCGAGGAACATGCCTGCCGTCATCAGGGCCAGGCAGCCGAGGACCGTCGGCCGGCGGCCGATCCGGTCCGCGACGTTGCCGAGCGCGAACGAGCCCAGCGCCATGCCGATGATCTCCATCGACAGGACGATGCCGAGCGACGCGCGGTCGATGCCCCATTCCTTCGCGATTCCGGGCGATGCAAAGCTGATCGCGAGCACGTCGAACCCGTCGAGCGCCACCAGCAGCACGCACAGGCCCACGGCGACCGCCTGCCTCGAGCTCATGCGCTCGAGCGCGAGGATGGCGCGCGGATCGTCGGTCATGGTGCCCCCTGCGGCCCGGATGGGTCGGGCGCCCGCATGATACAGATCAGCGATCGCGTTGCTGCTGCTCTGCGCGTTCGCGCCGCCGGGCGGCGAAGACCTCCTGGCGCCGGGCTGCGCCCGGGTCGTCCTTCGGATCCGGTAACGCCGCAAGCACGCGATCGAGTCGCTGGATGAGCTCGTCGCGGAATTCGGAGTACGGGATGATGTAGAGCTCGTTGCGCTCGACGCCCTCGAGCACCTTGCGGCCCAGCTCGACGGGATCGAGCCCCGGTTCGATGACCGCCTTCAGGCTGGCCATCATCGCCGGGTCGGCGCCGTAGTAACCGGTGCGGGCGAGGTGCGCCGGTCGGGTCAGGACCGCTTCGTGGATGTTGGTGTTCACCGCGCCCGGGCACAGGACCGAGACGCCGATCCCGTGTGGCTCGAGATCCAAGCGCAGGCACTCGCTCAAGCCGCGAACGGCGAACTTGGTCGTCGAGTAGATGCCGGTGCCGGACAGCGACAGGAAGCCCGACATCGAGGCGGTGTTGACGATGTGTGCGCCCAACCCGTGCGCGAGCATGCGCGGCACGAAGGTCTGGATGCCGTTGATCACACCGCCCAGGTTGACGCTCAACTGCCAGTCCCAGTCGTCGAAGGTCGCGTTCTGCATCGGCCCGAACTGGCTCACGCCGGCCGTATTGCAGAGCAGCTGCACGGGACCGAAGGTCCGTTCCGCCTCGTCCGCGGCGCGGGCCCAGGCGGCACGATCGGTCACGTCGAGGCGGATCGCGTGCACCTGCGCGTCCTGCTTCGCGAAGTAGGTCATCGCCTCGTCGAGGTGGTCCTGGCGGATGTCGGCGATGACGACCTTCATGCCGGCCGCGGCGAAGACCTTCGCCTGGCCGAGTGCGACGCCGCTCCCGCCGCCCGTGATGAATGCAACCTTGCCTGACAGATCTCTCATGTCGCCTCCAGTGCATTCGGGCCATGCGTTCGCTGCTCCGGCACCCACCAGCCGTGGATCTGCTGGTGGATCCTCGTCGGCAGTCGCACGGTGGCGAGCGGGCCGTCCTCGAGGCGTGTCGCATCGAGGACGAGCAGGTCGTTGCGGGTCTCCAGCCAGCGGCTGACGACGCCGATGAGGTAGCCGTCGCCTTCGGCCGCGCGCGCATGGCGCGGCACGAAGCAGCATTCCTGCACGCTCGAGTCGGGACCGGCGAAGAAGGTCGTCGTGCGGCGGGTCGCGTGATCGAATCGCGTCCAGCAGTTGATGGGGCGCATCGGACTCGCGCCCAGCCGCGGGTCCAGCGGTCGCGCGGCGTCGAGCGTCGGCATGAAGCCGACGCCGTACGGAATCGTCTGGTACCGATCGTCCTGGCGCGACAGCATCCCGTTTTCCGGATACAGGATCTCCATGTCGTAGTCCGGCCGCGACTTGGCGAGATCCACCGAAAGACGCGTCACGCGACCCTGTGCGCGAACGGGGTCGAATGGAGCGCCGTCGAGATTGGGGAAGAACGGAAACTGGTTCGTCTCGGCCATGTCCATGTCGACGTAGAGCCGCGTGCCGTCGGAGAACGTGCCCATGGTGTGCGTCGCGCAGCGCTCGGGGCCTCTGAACCAGCGCAGGTCGCTGCCGTCGCCGCCGCGGCGCAGCACGCCGAGCCAGGTCGGCAGGCGCGAGTCCCAGGCGAAATGCAGCTGGCCCTGCTTCATCCGCTCCACGCTGGTCACCATCGGAGTTGCGAGGAACGCGACGTGCGTCTGCGTGACGGCGAAGTCGTGGATGAAACCGACGTAGGGTGCCTTGATCCAGGCTTCCCAGGTGAGCCGGCCGCGCGTGTCGAAGCTCATGATCGCGATATCGTCGGTCGCCTCGCCGCGCGCTTCGTAGCCGAACGCGACGAGCTCGCCGCTCTCGGAATCGATCTTCGGGTGCGCCGTGAAGGTCAGGCTCTTGAGCTGACCGCCGAACGTGTAGTAGTCATCGAGCGTCGCGAGCGAGTCCGCATCGACCACGACCGGGGGGCTGTCCTCCTTCAGCACGAGCAGCTTTCCGTGATGGTAGACGACACCCGTATTCGCCGTGCCGCGGCTCAAGCCCGCGACGCGTACGTCGTCCGTGTACGGGTTTCGGTAGGTGCCGAACAGAGACTCGCGCGCCGCGGCCTGTGCCTTGTAGCGCTGCGTGCGCACATAGCGGCTGCGGTAGTCGACGTGGCCGTCCGCGAAACGGAACACGCCCAGATGCCCTTCGCCGTCGAACGGAATGTTCGGCAGGCGCGGCGGGTACTGGAAGTCCGGGCCGATGCGGTAGAAGCTGCCGCGAAGGTCGGCCGGGAGCCGGCCCTCGACCTCGCAATCGCGCAGGTCGACTTCCATCCGGAACGGAGTGTAGAACCCCTGCAGCAGCGGCTGCCTGCCGGACGGCGGAGCTGTGGTGAAAGTCGACATCTGCGCCCCGCGCCGTCTCAATTCTGCCAGGTGCGTGCGTGGGCAACCGCGCGGCCGTATCCGTCGAGACCGCGCCAGAACACGAACGCCGCAAGTGGCGCGAGCACCGCGTGCATCGTGGCGATCGAGTAGCGCAGCTTCATCTCGTCCTGGAACACGTAATCGGTCAGCAGCGCGACCACCGTCGGGGCGATCCCGAATCCGATCATGGTGAACAGGAACAGGAACAGCGCGGTGACCTGGCCGCGCATCTCGTTCGGGACGATGACCTGCAGCGCCGCGTTCTGCGGTCCGACGCCGACCAGGATCAGCACCGAGTTGAGGCTCCAGGCGGCGAGCGCCAGATACGGGCTCGGCATCAGCGCGTAAGCGATCGCAAACGGCATGTGCGCGAGCGCCGCGACGAGGACGACGCGCAGGTTGGCGTCGTCCCGCCCCTCGCGCGCCCAGCGCTCCGCGAGCCAGCCCCCGAATGCCAGGCCGAAGGGTGCGATGAGCAGGTACACGAAGCCCTGGATGATGCCGTACTGCGCGGGACCCCAGCCGTAGGTCCGCTCGTAGAACGGCGCGGCCCACAGCAGCGTGCCCAATGCCAGCGAATTGCACGCCAGCCCGAGGAACATCGGCCCGAAGGCCGCCCGCTCGCGCCAGAGATGTGCGAACACGGCGCGGACGGCGCAGCGCGATGAGTTCGGCGCCCGCGGCCAGTGCGCGGCCGCGCCGCGGCGGCTCGTAGACCGTCGTCAGCATCAGGAGCCCCAGCACCAGGTCCGGAATCGCCATGACCAGGAACACGAGCTGCCAGGGCTTCACGGCGCCGATCAGCGGCAGCGTCGGATTGCCCATCTGAGCCAGCGCGGCGATCAGGGCTCCCCCAAGCAGCAGCGCAATGCCGTTTCCCGAGGTGAAGCCGAAATTCATGAAGGCGATCGCCTTCGGAAGCTTGGCCGGCGGGAAGTAGTCCGCGAGGATCGAGTACGTCGCCGGCCCGTTGCCGGCGCCGCCGATCCCGGAGAACAGGCGCGCGGCAAAGAGCTGCCAGAAGCCGTTCGCGAGGCCTGTGAGCGCGCTGCCGACGCCGATCGTCAGCAGGCCGACCCCGATTATCAGCCGGCGACTCATCCGGTCGACGAGACGCGAGATCGGCAGGCTCGCGACGGCGGTGAAGGCGGCAGACGCGAATCCGACGATGAGGCTGACCTGCGTGTCGGTGAGCGCGAGATCGACCTTGATCGACTGCATCAGCAGCCCCGTGAGATTGATGCTGCCGAAGATGGTCATGACCGTAAGGCCGAAGATCGTCACGCCGTACCACGCACGGCGCGAGCTCGGCCAGGGCTGTTGCGCCGCGGCCGCCGACATGGGATCGTCCGGCATTACCGCGCTGTCGTTCACGTGGGTTCCCGCATGCAGACTTCGCCTGCATGGTACCGAGACGGCCGCGCGATCGTACTTCGCTCACGGTCGAATTTCTGTTCGCGCTCGTCCGCATGGCTTTCCCCGCCGCGGCCGAGCATGTCGAGCAGGCGCGGCACCACGGCCCGGAGCGTAAACACCGATCGGGTGACCGCCGCCATCGAAAAGAATGCGGAACCGTGCATTGACCAGCTCACGAGCCGAATCGGCCGCTGTCACACCCGCCCTCGACGGCTACGAGCGTCCCGGCACGGACGGCCTCGACGTCGGCATGCTGAACGCGAGCATCGGGTACATGCTGCGCCGCGCGCAGCTTGCGGTATTCGCAGACTTCGGCGCGGCGCTCGCGGAGCTGCAGCTGCGACCCGGTCAGTTTGCGGCGCTCATCGTCATCGACTGCAATCGCGGCGTGACGCAGTCGCGAGGTCTGCGAAACGCTCGGCATCTGGCGCGCAAATTTCGTCGCGGTGATCGACGATCTCGAAAGGCGCGGTCTCGCGCGGCGCGTGTCGTCGACCGCCGACCGGCGCTCGAAGGCGCTGACACTGACGGCCGCCGGTCAACGGGTGCTGGAGCGCGCCACGGCGCTGCAGCGTGCGCACGAAACACGCGTCTGCCGGCGGCTCGGGCCCGGCGGCCGCGAGCAGCTGCTGCGGCTGCTCGGCCGGCTCGCGAACGGCAGCTGAGCGGCCCCCGCACGACGAGCCGATGACGACCGCGTCCGCCACCGTCGAGTACGCCGAGCGCATCGCCGTCGTCACGGTCAGTAATCCGCCGGTCAACACCATCAGCAGCGCCGTGCGCGACGAGCTACACCGCGCGCTCGACGGGCTCGAGTCGCGGGCGGGCTTGAGCGCTGTCGTGCTGATGTGCTCGGGCAGCACCTTCTTCTCCGGCGCCGACATCTCGGAGTTCTCGGGTCCGCCGCAGGAGGAGGCGTACCGGGCGCTCTTCAGGCGCCTCGAGGGGCTGCCGGTTCCGGTGGTCGCGGCGATGCACGGCACCGTGCTCGGCGGCGGGCTCGAGATCGCGCTCGCCTGTCACTACCGGATCGCGCGGCCCGGCACGCGTTTCGGACTCCCCGAGATCACGCTCGGCGTCATCCCGGGCGCGGGCGGGACACAACGCATGCCGCGCCTGATCGGCGTCGAGAAGACGCTGGACCTGGTCCTCAGCCGCGAAGCCCGTCGACGCCGCGACGGCCAGGGAGCTCGGCTTCCTCGACGAGGTGGTCGATGGCGAGCTCCGCGCCGCGGCGATCGACTACGCCAGCGGGCTCATCGCCGCCGGCCGCGGTCCGCGCCGCACCTCCGAGCGCACGGTCGATCCGGCGAGCGCGACGGCGGAAGTCATCGAGCGCTGCCGCAAGCGCGCGGCGCAGCAGTACCCGAACCGGCGCGCGCCGCTGACGGCGATCGAGGCGGTCGCTGCCGCCGCGCGCCTGCCGCTCGAGGACGGGCTCGTGTACGAGACCCGGCTCGCGAACGAGGCCAAGGCGACCGACGAGGCGCGGGCACTGGTGCACGTGTTCTTCGCGGAACGCGCGACGCGCAAGGTTCCCGATCTGCCGCCCGGCACGACGCCGCGGCCGGTGCGGTCCGGGGCCGTCGTCGGCTCGGGCACGATGGGCGGTGGGATCGCGATCTGTTTCGCGAACGCCGGTCTGCCGGTCACGGTGCTCGACGCGAGCCGCGAGGCGCTCGACCGAGGGCTCGCGGTCGTCGAACGCAGCTACGATTCGATGGTGAAGCGCGGGCGCGTGAGTTCGGAGGAGAAGGACCGGCGCCTTGCGCTGATACGAGGGACGCTCGAGTATGCGGACCTCGCCGATGCGGACGTGATCATCGAGGCCGTACCCGAGCGGATGGACCTCAAGAAAGAGGTCTTCTCGCGGCTCGACATCGTCGCGAAGCCCGGTGCGGTGCTGGCCACGAACACCTCTACGCTCGACATCGACGAGATCGCGACCGCCGTCAAACGGCCCGCCGACGTGATCGGGCTGCACTTCTTCTCGCCGGCGAACGTGATGCCGCTGCTCGAAGTCGTGCGCACGGCGAGCAGCTCGGCGCAGACCATCCTGACAGCGATGGAGCTCGCGCGCCCGCTGCGCAAGACGCCCGTGCTCGCGCGCGTCTGCTACGGCTTCATCGGCAACCGGATGATGGAAGGCTACGCGCGCGAGGCGCAGCGGATCGTGCTGGAGGGGGCGACACCGCGCCGCGTCGATGCCGTGCTCGAGGACTTCGGGATGGCGATGGGCATCCTTGGCGTCTTCGACATGGCGGGCATCGACGTCGGCGTCAACGTGCACCGCTCGAACGCCAGCCGCTATCCACCGGACCCGACCTACTACCAGGCGGATGTGGCTTTGCACGACGCGGGGCGCCTCGGTCAGAAGAACGGCCGGGGTTACTATCGCTACGAGCCCGGGGACCGGACGCGTCACGACGACGCGGAGGCGATCGCGATCCTGCGCGCGACGGCGAAGCGGCTGGGCGTCGAGCCGCGGGAGCACACCGACCAGGAAATCCTCGAGCGATGCCTGTATCCGCTGATCAACGAGGGCATCCGAATCCTGGAAGAAGGTGTGGCGATGCGCGCCGGCGACGTCGACGTGGTGTGGACGTCGGGCTACGGCTTCCCCCGGTATCGCGGCGGGCCGCTTTTCCACGCCGACCTCATCGGCCTCGGGAAGGTGTACGAGGGGATCATGAAATACCGCGGAATCTTCGGACCGATGCACTGGGAGCCCGCGCCGCTCCTGACGCGGCTGGCGGGGGAGGGCCGCACGCTCGCAGAATGGGACGCCGAGCGCGTCGAGCACGGAGGGGCGCCGATGAACGTCAGGGACCTGGTCGCAATCGACGTCCACACGCACGCGGAGGTGTCCTGCCGGCAGCCGCCGGACGAGGTGTGGCAGGAGTACGAGGCGGCCGCGAGCCGGTACTTCAAGGCGCGGCAAGCGCCCGACGATCGCCGAGACCGTCGCGTACTACCGCGAGCGCCGCATCGGGCTCGTGATGTTCACGGTCGACACCGAGCACGAGATGGGCGTGCGCCGCATCGCGAACCAGGAGGTCATCGACGCGGCGCGCGAGAACAGCGACATCATGGTCGCCTTCGCAAGCGTCGACCCGCACAAGGGCAGGCTCGGCGTGCGCGAGGCTCGCCAGCTGATCGCGGACGGAGGGATCCGCGGCTTCAAGTTCCACCCGACCTGCCAGGGATTCTTTCCGAACGACCGGATGGCCTACGGGCTGTACGAGGTCATCGCCGAGCACCGGCTGCCCGCGATCTTCCACAGCGGGCACTCCGGGATCGGCACCGGGATGCCGGGCGGCGGGGGCCTGAGGCTCAAGTATTCGAACCCGATGCACCTCGACGACGTCGCGGCGGATTTCCCCGACATGAAGATCATCATCGCGCACCCGTCGTGGCCGTGGCAGGACGAGGCGCTCTCGGTGTGCATGCACAAGCAGAACGTCTACATCGATCTCTCGGGCTGGTCGCCGAAGTACTTCCCGCCGCAGCTCGTGCAGTACGCGAACACGCAGCTCAAGCGCCGCATGCTGTTCGGCTCGGACTTTCCGCTGATCACACCCGACCGGTGGATCAAGGATTTCCGCGAGGCAGGGTTCAAGCCCGAGGTCCACGACCTCATTCTCAAGGAGAACGCGATCGAGCTGCTCGGGCTCGCGCCCTGACGCCTGCGTCAGGTTCCCTAGAACATGGTGTTCTGGTTGTTCGCCTTCTCGGGCACCGGTTGCACCACGTCCCAGTGCTCGACCACCTTGCCGTTCTCGAGCCGGAAGATGTCGATCACGGCCGAGCCGCGGTCGGCGGGGTCGTCGGGTTTCGCCCGTGCATGGCAGTGGACGATGACGTAATCGCCGTCCGCGAATACCCGCTTGAACTCGGTGCGGAAGTTGGGAATGTTCTGCTTTGCAAAAGCAAGGAAGTTCTTCAGACCCTCCGGCCCGTCGGCGGCCAGCGGGTTGTGCTGGATGTACTTGTCGCCGAGGTGCACCGAGGCGGCCTCGAAGTCCTTCTGATTGATGGCCTTGTCGTAGAAGTCGAGCACGATCTTCTTGTTCGCCTCTTCCTGGGCATCGGACCCCTGCGCCGGCACAGGAGGCAACGCGAGCAGCGCGATTGCATAGAGCAGGATGCGTGGGTTCATCGACGTCTCCTTGCGGTTGTTCTTCGTTCACCCGGGACGAGGGCCGAACATGGCGGAATATAGCCGGCCAGGATGATGACTGGTAGAGATCCGGGCCGCGGCCAATTTCGCTGACAGTCGAGCCACGGCGCCGCGAGCGTACTAAGAAGACGCGCGACTGACCGGAGGTCGATGTGGCGGCGCAGGTGTTCTACGGCTGGAGGCTGCTGGGCGCGTTCTGGCTCATCGCCGTCATCAACCTGGCGTTTCCGGCTTACGGCTCCGCGGTGCTCAATGCCGCGATGGCCACGGAGCTCGGCTTCGACCGCCAGGCGCTCGGCACGATGGTCGCGGTCTACCTCGCCATGTCCGGACTGCCCGGCCCGCTCGTGGCGGCCAGTGTCAACCGCATCGGCGTCCGCTGGACGCTGGTGATCGGGAGCGTCTTCGTGATCGCCGGCTCGGTGATGCTGGCGACCATCGTGGACAACGCCCTGCTCGCGATACTCGCCTTTGGCCTGCTCGTCGGAATCGGGGTCGCCACGGGCGCGATCATCGCGGCGCAGGCCGGCGTGGCGCGCTGGTTCGTGCGCAGGCGCGCGCTTGCGTTCTCGCTCCTTTACTCGGCCGGTGCGATCGGCGGGTTCATCGCGCCGCCGATTCTCTCAGCGATTGCGACCGCCGGTCCCGGTTACTGGCGCCTCGGCTGGTGGCTGATCGCGGCGCTCTCGGTCGTCGCGGCGCTGATCGCGATTGCCACGGTGCGCGAGCATCCGGCCGACCTGGGTCAGGCGCCCGACGGCGCCGCGGGAAACGCGGCGTCGGGCGCCCCGGGGGTGGCCGTCGCTGCGGCGCGCATCCCGGCATTCGTCACCCGCACGGACTGGACCTACCGCGAGGCGCTGCGCGGACCGTATTTCTGGACGATGATCACGCCCTTCATCGGTGTCAGCGCCGGCTTCGCCTTGTTTCTCGGCCACGGCATCGTGCATCTCCGCGACCTCGGCCACTCCATCCAGGTCGGCGCCTGGGCGATCGGCACGATGACCATCAGCGGGCTGATCGCCAAGGCCGTGCTGGCGGTCCTCGGTGACCGCCTCGATCCACGCTTCCTCTGGGCGATCTTCTGCGCTGCGTTCGGAGTCGGGATGTTGATCCTGGTCGACGCACGAGCGCCCGCCGCGGTCACCGCCGCCGCGGTCTGCTTAGGGATTGGCTTCGGCGGCGGCATCGTCGCGATGATGGCGACGCTCTCCAACTATTATGGAACCAAGGCTTTTGCGTCGCTCTCCGGGCTCGCGATAGCGATCAATACCGGGATCAGCTCGCTGGCGCCGATCATCGCCGGGCGCATGTACGACCTGGGGCTCGGCTACAGCAACGCGTTCTACCTGATCGCCGCGTGGTGTATCGCGGGCGGCGCGCTGCTCGCGCTGATGAAGCGGCCCCGGCATGCGGCGACCGTGAGCCCCGCGACGATGCCGGGGAGCGGCGTGTGATAGCCGGGAGCGGCGTGTGATAGCCGAGGGTGACCTGCTCTGGCAACCCGACGCAGCGCGCATCGAGCGCGCGCACCTGACGCGATTCATGGGCTGGCTCGACCGCGAGCGGGGCCGTCGCTTCGACGACTACGCCTCTCTCTGGCGCTGGTCGGTGCAGGACCTCGAGGGGTTCTGGAGCGCGCTGTGGGAGTACTTCGGCATACGCGCGAGCGTGCCGCCCGCGCGCGCGCTGGGCCGGCGGACGATGCCGGGCGCGGAATGGTTCCCGGGCGCGCGGCTCAACTACGCGGAGAACGTGCTCAGCCACGCGCGTCCCGGCGCGGAGGCGCTCGTCTACCTGAGCGAAGGGAGGGCGCCGGCCAGCCTGTCGTGGGATGAGCTGACCGCGCGCGTCCGGCGAGTGGCGGCGGCGCTGCGACGACTCGGGATCGTCAAGGGCGACCGGGTGGTCGGCTGCCTGCCGAACACGCCGGATGCCGTCGTCGCGATGCTCGCGACGACCAGCATCGGCGCGATCTGGTCGGGGTGCGGCCCGGACTTCGGCGCGCGCGGCGTGCTCGACCGTTTCTCGCAGCTCACGCCGAAGCTCATGTTCTGCGTCGACGGCTACCGCTACGGCGGCAAGCCGTTTCCGCGTCGCGCGGAGATGCAGGGCATCGCTGCCGGACTGCCGACGCTCGAGCACGTCGTGCTGGTACCGTACCTCGACCCGGAGGACCGGCGACCGCTGCGCGCGGGTTCGCTGCTCTGGGAGCAGCTCGCCGCTGCCGACGACGCGCCTGCGGAAGCGTTCAGCGTTCGAGCAGGTTGCGCCGGACCATCCGCTCTGGATCCTGTTCTCGTCGGGAACGACCGGGCTGCCAAAGCCGATCGTGCACGGCCACGCCGGCATCACGATCGAGCAGATGAAGAACGTGCAGTTCCACATGGACGTACAGCCCGGCCAGCGGATGTTCTTCTTCACGACGACGGGCTGGATGATGTGGAACTTCCTCGTCAGCGCGCCGCTCTCCGGCGTGATACCGGTGCTGTACGACGGCAGCCCGACCTGGCCCGGGCCGGACGCGCTGTGGCGCATGGCGGAGGAGACGGGCATCAGCTTCTTCGGCGCGAGCCCGACCTACCAGCAGCTGCTCGCGCGAGAGGGAATCGTGCCCCGCGAGCGCTTCGACCTGTCGCGGCTCGAGTCCGTCACGCTCGCCGGTTCTCCCGTCACGCCGGAATGCATGCTCTGGTTCCACGAGAACGTGAAGCGCGACATGTGGGTGCAGTCCGGCAGCGGTGGAACGGATGTCTGCAGCGGGTTCTGCGGCGGTGTCGTGATCCAGCCGGTCTACGCCGGCGAGATCCAGGCGCCGCAGCTCGGAGTCGCGCTCGCCGCCTTCGATGCCGCCGGCAACAGCGTCGTCGACGAAGTCGGCGAGATGGTCATCACCGAGCCCATGCCGTCGATGCCCGTCTGCTTCTGGAACGATCCGGGTGATACCCGCTACCGGGAATCGTACTTCGAGGAGTATCCCGGCGTCTGGCGCCACGGCGACTTCTTCCGTATCAACGCGCGCGGTGGCTGCTTCGTGCTCGGCCGCTCGGATGCGACGCTCAACCGACACGGCGTACGCATCGGCACAGCGGAGATCTACCGCGGCCTCGCCGGGCTGCCCGAGGTCGAGGACGCGCTGGTGGTCAATCTCGATCTGCCCGGCGGGCGGTTCTTCATGCCGCTCTTCGTCAAGCTGCGCGACGGGCGGCGTCTCGACGACGGCATCGAGCAGGCGATCCGCGAGCGGCTGCGCACCACGTACTCACCGCGTCACGTGCCGGATCGCATCATCCAGGTGCCTGCGATTCCGTACACGCTCACCGGCAAGAAGCTCGAGGTCCCGGTGCGCCGCATCCTCTCCGGCGTGCTGCCGGAGAAAGCCGCGAACCGCTCCGCGATGGCCGACCCCGCAGCGCTGGACTTCTTCATCGACTACGCGCGCTCGCAGCGGGATTACTCCCTCTAGACTCGCAGCTGCTCGCCGACGCCCGGCCGCAGTGGCTCCTGCTCGCCGACGCCCGGCCGCAGTGGCTCGCTGCTCGCCGGCGCCCGGCCCGCGGTGTATCCCCAGCCGCTCACCACGCTCGAGGGTCGTTGCAGGGCTGAAGATTGGTGCCCCGCACGTCTTGTCGGCGCACGCCGAACGGTCGGCGGTATCGCGGAATCGTCGAGGCGACCTTCGCTCGGAGTGGTCCGCGACGTCTACCTGTGCGCACGGAAGCCTCGTCGCGGCTGGGATACACCGCGTCCAGACGCCGGCTCGTGACGCCAACTGCGGCATCAGTGCTGCCGTGCGGCCACTGCGGCCTCGGCGAGCCGGCGTTTGGACCGGGTGTCTCGTGGGCCGCGACGACGTCTGATCCGCCGCAGGTAGACGTCGCGGACCACTCTCGAGTCGATGACTCTGCGACGATTCCGCGATACCACTGACGTTGCGGCGTGCTCCGACAGGACGTGCGGGGCACCCATCTTCAGCCCTGCAACGACCCTCGATCGTGGTCAGCGGCCCAGCGAGGCACCCGGGCCGAGCGCCGGCGAGTAGGGGCCACCGCGGTCGGGCGGCGGCGAGCAGCAGCCACCGGGTCGAGCGCCGGCGTGACTCTTGGGGCTAGATCCGTATTACGACCTTGCCGAAGAGTGAGGCGCTCTGCTGGTAGCGATAGGCCTCCGCCGCCTCTTCGAACTCGAAGACCCGGTCGACGACCGGCTGCAGGCCGTTGACCTCGATCGCGGTGTTCATGCGCTCGAACATCGCGCGGTTGGCGACGAAGATGCCGTGCAGGCTCGCGCCCTTGCGCATGATCGGATGCGGATTCGTATCGCCCTGCAGACCGGCGAGCACGCCGATCAGCGCGATGTGACCGCCGTAGGCGACCGCCTGCATCGACTTGCCGAGCGTGCCGGGTCCGCCGGTCTCGACGACGTGCGTTGCGCCGGCGCCATCGGTGAGCTTGAGGACCTCCTTTTCCCAGTCCGGATGCCGGCGGTAGTTGACGCCGCCCCAGGCGCCGAGCGCCCGGGCGCGCTCGAGCTTCTCGTCGCTCGACGAGGTGAGGATCACGCGCGCCCCGGCGGCGCGTGCGAAGAGCAGCGCAAAGGTCGCCACACCGCCGGTGCCGAGCGCGAGTACCGTGTCACCCGGCCGCACGCCGCAGGTCTCGACGAGCCCGTGCCAGGTCGTCGCGCCCGCGCAGGGCAGGGTCGCGGCCTGCTCGAAGGAGAGACTTGGCGGGATCCGCACGGCATCCTGCTCATCGAGCAGCACGTACTCGGCGAGCATCCCGTCGGCGGGCGGCGCGCCGCGCGCAGGGTACGGTCCTCTGGGTGGGCCGTCGGTCCAGCCCAGGAAGAACGTGCCGGCCACACGGTCGCCGGTGCGAAGGCGCGTGACGCCGGGGCCAACCGCCACGACCTCGCCCGCGCCGTCCGAGAGCGGAATGATGTCGCTCTGCACGACGCCGCCGAAGTAGTTTCCGGTGATCACGGCCTGGTCACGGTAAGTTGAGCGACGTCGCGCGCACGCGCACCACCACTTGACCCGGACCCGGCTTCGGATCCGGCCGCTCGACGCGGCGCAGCGCATCGATGCTGCGCGCGCCGCTCGGAATCTCCTGGACTTTCATTGGCGACTCGCCTCCCGTGACGCGCGGTCGCTCACGACTGCGCGGGTGCGAATGCTAGCGGCTCGCGGCGCGCCGTGGCTTTCACTATCGGTTGAGTCGAGGTTCATCGAGGGTCGAGCCATGCGTGCACGGTGGGCGCCAGATATCGGGCGACCCGCCCGATTCCGGAGGATCTGCCGTGAACGCCGTGCCGATAGCACCCCAGCCGAGCCCGTCCCCCGCCGTTGCCGCGTTCCTGAAGCGCAAGCCGCAGCTCTTCATCGGCGGAGAGTGGATCGACGCCGCGTCCGGGCGAAAGCTCGACGTCATCGATCCCGCGACGGGGAAGAGCGTCTCGTCGATCGCCGACGCCGGCCAGGCGGACGTCGCCACAACTTCGTCGACCCGAGCATGCCCTTCGGCGGTTACAAGCAGTCGGGTTTCGGGCGCGAGCACGGCCATTCGCCGGTTGAGCTCTACACCGAGCTCAAGTCCGTGTGCATGATGATCTGAGGGCAGATTCGCGAGGCGCCCGGGGGAGCCACCGCATGTCGCGACTTTCGATGCTTGCCGCCATCTGGATGGCGGCCGGTCTGACTGCGTGCTCGAAGGACGACAAAGGCACATCTGCCGCGGGCGGCGAGATTGCAGCCGGCGAGAGCGTTGCCGCGCCGGCCCGCGTCGACGAGACGCGGATCGTGAACGCCGATCGCGAGCCGGGGAACTGGCTCGCCCATGGCCGAACCTACGATGAACAGCGCTACTCGCCCCTCAACCAGATCGATGGCAAGAATATCGCGCAGCTCGGCCTCGCCTGGCACTACGACCTCGATACCGCCGCACGCGCGCAGGAATCGACGCCGCTCGTGATCGACGGCGTGATGTACGTGACCTCGGCGTGGAGCAAGGTGTTCGCGC
This sequence comes from uncultured Gammaproteobacteria bacterium, assembly GCA_963834855.1. Classification (GTDB taxonomy): domain Bacteria; phylum Pseudomonadota; class Gammaproteobacteria; order Steroidobacterales; family Steroidobacteraceae; genus DATJKD01. The sequence goes on from CAWIDH010000009.1 coordinate 40,197, forward strand.
TCGACGCCGCGACGGGCCGCGAGCTGTGGGCCTACGATCCGAAAGTGCCGGGCACGGCCGCGATCAATGCCTGCTGCGACGTCGTCAACCGCGGTGTGGCGGCCTGGAAGGGACGGCTGTATCTCGGCACGCTCGACGGCCGGCTGGTAGCGCTCGATGCCGGCACCGGCCGGCCCGTCTGGGAAGTGATGACCGTCGATCCGGGGTCACGGCACACGATCACCGGCGCGCCGCGCATCGTCAAAGACAAGGTCCTGATCGGCAACGGCGGCGGCGAAATGGGCGTGCGCGGCTACGTCACGGCGTACGACGCCGAAACCGGACGGCAGGTCTGGCGCTTTTACACGGTGCCCGGCGATCCGTCGCAGCCGTTCGAGAACCCGGCGATCGAGATGGCGGCCAAGACCTGGACCGGCGAGTGGTGGAAGCTCGGCGGCGGCGGGACCGTCTGGGATTCCATGGCCTACGACCCCGAGCTCGACCTGCTGTACATCGGCGTCGGCAACGGCTCGCCGTGGAATCGCGCGATCCGCAGTCCGGGTGGCGGCGACAACCTGTTCATCTCTTCGATCGTCGCGCTCAGACCGGAGACGGGCGAATACGTCTGGCACTACCAGACGACACCCGGCGACACCTGGGACTACACCGCCGCCCAGCACATGATCCTTGCCGATCTCAAGATCGATGGCCGCTCCCGCAAGGTGATCATGCAGGCGCCGAAGAACGGCTTCTTTTATGTGCTCGACCGTGCCACGGGCGAGCTGATCTCCGCGCGGGCGTTCGCGAAAATGAACTGGGCCACCGGCATCGACATGAAGACCGGACGGCCGATCGAGACCCCCGACGCCCGTTACGGCGAAACCGGCCGGCCCTTCATCGCCCAGCCGGGGCCCGGCGGCGCGCACAGCTGGCAGCCGATGAGCTACAGCCCGCGCACGGGTCTCGTGTACTTCCCGGTGATGGAAGCGGCGTTCCCGTACTTTCCGGACAAGGACTTCCGCAAGCGCGTGCTGGCCTGGAACACTGGCGTGGACTTCAACGCGGGCAGCCTGCCCACGGACCAGGCTGTCCTCGACCAGATCAAGGCAGACCTGAAAGGGCACCTCGTCGCATGGGACCCGGTCGCGCAGCGCGAAGTCTGGCGCGTGCAGCACGAGCATCCCTGGAACGGTGGGGCGCTCTCGACGGCGAGCGATCTCGTCTTCCACGGCGACGCGCTCGGCAACTTCGGCGCGTACGACGCGCGCACGGGTGCGCGGCTCTGGTCGGTCGCGACCGGCACCGGGATCCTCGCGCCGCCCGTGACCTACCTCGTCGGCGGCGAGCAGTACGTCGCGATCGAGGTCGGCTGGGGCGGCGCATTCGGGCTGGCGGCGGGCGAGCTGGCCCGCGACGCGCACATCGCAACGAACGCACCGCGCGTGTTCGCCTTCAGGCTTGGTGGCACGGCTGCGATGCCGCCGCCCGGACCGCCGCCGCGGCCAGTCGCAGAGCCGCCTCCCGACGTGGCGACGGCGGCGACGGTCGAAGCGGGCAAGGCGACGTTTCACCGGTACTGCGGCACCTGCCATGGTGACTCCGCAGTGAGCACGGGCGTGCTACCGGACCTGCGGCAGTCGGCGTACCTGAGCGACCCGGCCACCTTCACCCGCTTGGTGCGCGAGGGTCCGCTCGAGGAGCGCGGCATGTTCGCCTTCGGCGCGGAGCTATCCGCAGCGGACGTCGAGCAGATCCGCGCCTACGTGATCCACCGCGCGCACGAGACGCGGCGTACCGAGGCGGCGGCCGCTGCTGCGAACAAGCGCGAATGACTCCTTCGCTTCGGTGCACGAGCCGGGGCCCAAGCTGATGCGCTGATGACGAAGCTCGCCGCGATCGCGCTCCTGTTCCTGGCGGGAGTGCTGCTCAGGCGGCTCGGCTGGCTCGACGCGCGGCACGGCGCCCGTCTGCTGCGGATCGTTGCGACCCTCGGGCTCCCCGCGCTCATCATCGGGACCGTGGGCCGGGTGCCGATGGAGGCCAAGCTCCTCGCGCTGCCCGCGAGCGCGGCTGCCGTGATGCTCGCCGTGGGTCTGCTCGCGCGCGCGGCCGCCCGGCTTCTCGGCCTCGACCGGCCTGCGACGGGCGCATTGATCGTGAGCGCCATGGCGATGAACCTCGCGTTCGTCTTCCCGTTCGTGTTCCTCGCGTGGGGCCCGGAAGCGCTGACGCGCACAGTCGTCTTCGATGCCGGCAACGCCGTCACCCAGTGGACGCTGGTGTACCTGCTGGCCGCACGCTACGGCGGGCACGCCGCCGACGCGCGGGCCGTCATGGGCCGGCTCGCCCGGGCGCCGCCTTTCCTCGCGATCGTGGCCGCGCTCCTGGTCAACCGGTTCGCGCCGCCCGAGGCGGCCGGACCCCTCGATGTGCTCCGCATCGCGGGGCAGGCCGTCACCCTGCTCGTCGTGCCGGCCATGGGGCTGCTCTTCGAGGCGCGGCGGATCGCGGCTCCGGAAGTCGTCGCGGCGGTGGCGCTGCGGTGCGGGGCGGGTGCCGCCGCCGGCGCGCTGATCGCACTCGCGTTCGACTTCGAACCCGCGTTTGCGGCGGTGGCGATCGTCGGCAGCGCCGCCCCGGTCGGATTCAGCGCCGTCGTCATGGCGGAGCGCGAGGGGCTCGACATCGGCCTCGCGGTCGCGGCGGCGTCGCTCTCGGCGCTCTGCGCCCTGGTCGCGATACCGGCGCTGCTCACGCTGCTCGGCCCATGAACCGCGAATCTGGATCGGGTCCAAACCGCCGTTGTGCGGCAGCCACTACCGTCGCCGCCCCGACTGTTCCCTTTGGGTCGATCCGGCCTTCCGCCACGGTTGAGCCCCGCGCCTGCGCATCCGATTAGATCGCCGGAAAAAGGTGGGCCATTCACGTAGTTATCGGTCTGAGGTGCTGACGTTTCGACTCATGCCATCCAGCGGGGGAATCTGACATGAAACGGACGAGGGTTTCGGAGCGGTTCTCGTCAGTCGCAATGGCGCCACAGGGCCGCAACGCTGCCCTTGCCGTGCGCGTGAGCGGCGTGCTGGTTGCATCGGGGCTGCTGGGCGGCGGGCTCGCGATCGCGCAGCAACCCCCAGTACAAATGGAAGGCACGAGGGGCCCGCTCGAGGAGATCATCGTCACCGCGCGCTATCGCGAGGAGCTCCTGCAGGAGACGCCGATCGCGATCACGGCAATCGACCGCCGAAGAAATCGAGCAGCGCGCGTTTCACCAGCGCCTAGGAGGTGGCCTACGCGGTGCCGAACACTTCGTTGCGGCCGACCGCAGGCCGCCTTCGGCAACACGATGACGCGCCTACATCCGCGGCATCGGCCAGTACGACTTCGACTTCGCCGTTCGAGCCCGGGCGTCGGGATCTACATCGACGACGTGCTACCACCCGTTCACGCTGGGCTCGCAGATCGACCTGCATGGACCTCGACCACGTCGAAGTGCTGCGCGGACCGCAGGGTACGCTCTTCGGGCGCGGCTCGATCGGCGGCGCCATCCGCTACGTCAGCAAGAAGCCGCAGGGTGACGACACCGGCTCGATCGGGCTCTACGGTCGGCGAATTCGATCGAGTCGACGTGCGCGCGTCGTACGACTTCGCCATCACTGACAACGTCTTGGCGCGCGTCACGGGTGTGTCGACGAGCCGCGACGGTTACCAGGACGTCATCGACTTCACCTGCGCGTTCCCGGGTTCGTCCGGCGACCTGCCGACACAACCCATCAACAAGGAAACCGGCTGCAAGATCGGCACGCAGGGTGGCGCTGACTACATCGGCGGTCGCGGCATGCTCCGCTGGGAAGCCAGCGACGACTTCGAGATCCTGCTGACGGCCGACTACCAGAAGGAGACCGCGGAACCCAAGGCCGACACGGTTACCCACATCAATCCCGGGGCCGGTGCGCGCATATCAGGCATCCTCGGGATAGCAATCCGCCGTATGACACGCGCTTCCTGCCCCCAGATCCTTCCGAGACGTACGCCACCTACTCAGATCCGCGCAGCGGACTGACCTTCAAGCCCGAGACGGAATACGAGTCCTGGAGCACGTCGGCGCGTGCGGACTGGGCAATTACGGAAGGTGTCGACATGGCGCTGATCCTGGCGTACGCGGACATCACCTCGACCTTGGTCTCGGACGCGGACGGTTCGCCACTCAACGTTCAGATCGACCTACGGCGTTCAGACGATCGACTACTACACGGCGGAGCTGCGCTTCAGCGGCCGCGCTTGGATCGGATGGACTGGACGGTCGGCGGCTTCTACTACGACGGCGATTCCGTCAACAACCAGATCGTCAGCATCCCGTTCCTGAGCGCAATCCTCGATCGGCGTTCCGTCCGACGGAGTCCGGCTCCCCGTTCGTCAACACCGACAACGTGCACGAGTCCACGCAACGAATCCGCGTTCGCCCACGTGGTGTTCGACGTGACCGATAAGTTCGCCGTGACCGCCGGCGTCCGCTATTCAAGCGACGAGAAGGACGTCAACTTCGACAACACGCGGGTCCAGAATCCGAACGTGGTCGTGGAGGGCAACAACACCGACTGGAAGTTCGGACTCGACTACCAGTTCACGCCGGACATGTCTGGCGTATGCGAGCGTCGCGACCGGGCTACCGGCCGGGAAGCTACAACCCGCGTCCCTTCCAGGCGACGCAGGTAGTCGCAGTCGATGCCAGAGGACTCCGAGGCATACGAGCTCGGCTTCAAGTCGGACTGGTTCGACCGGCGGCTGCGGACGAACCTCGCAGTGTTCTATACGGACTGGAAGACCCGCATCACTCCGGTCGGCGGCACCGAGTGCCTGCTTCTGGACCTGGGGCCGCCCCCCGTGTACCAACCGGATAATCCGGCCACGCCCGGATCCGTGACCGACGACCTCGGCAACGTCTGCGAGGGCCCTCCCTTGTCCCGTACCTTCTACGAGAACACGCCCGGCGAGGTCGAGGGCGTCGAGGTCGAGATGAGCTGGGAGCCGGTCGACGGGCTGGTGTTCAGCGGCCTGTACGGCTGGATCGACTGGTCATCGGAAGACATCACCGACGATCCGGCGGTGGACAGCGACCGCCCGATTTACGTGCCCGAGGACAACTGGGCGCTGAGCGCGTCCTACGCGTGGGCCCTGGGCAGCGGAGCGAGCCTGACACCGCGGCTGGATTACTACGGTCAGGCGGAGATCTGCTCGCAGACGGTCTTCAACGCAAACCGCCCCGCCGGTCCCTCGCTGTTCCCGGGCGCAAGCTGCACGGATGCCTACGAGCTGCTGAACGCGCGTCTGGAGTGGCGCAGCGCCGAGGACAAGTGGACGGTCGCGGTCGGTGCCACCAACGTGACGGACGAGGAGTACTTCTACAACAAGTTCGACCTGACCGCGTTCGGCCAGCCGCACGCCGAAGGCCAGCCCGGCCGCCCGCGCGAGTGGTACGTGACGCTCGGCCGGAATTTCTGACGCAGGCACGACCCGCCGCATGGTGACGGCTGTGCTCAGGGCGCGCTCGGCAACGAGCGCGCCCTTCTTCGCTCCGGAAATCGGCTCAGAGCCAGATTACACGCGGTTAATCTGGCTCTGAGCCGAGTTTCTCCCCGGCTCGCGCTAGGCTACGCTCGCTACCGTCGTTCCGCGGCGAGGGGGTTCGTGGAAATGCGTGTCCTGCACTGCAGCGCGTGGCTCGCGGCCGTGTGCGCGCTGACGTGCGCCTCGGCCCAGACACCACCGCAGCCACCTGCGCCACAGGAAGAGGTCATCGTGGCCGCGCCGGAGCCGCGCTACGTGGCGCCGACGCTGCGCGATCGCATCGGGCGCGTTTGGGCGCCCGTCTATGTGAACGGCCAGGGACCTTTTCGGATGGTGCTTGATACTGGAGCGAGCACGTCGGCTGTCACCACGCGGACCGCCGAGCGGCTGGGCCTGTCCGTCGCGGACGCGCGCAAGGTCCTGCTGCGCGGAGTGACCGGTGCTGAGGAAGTGCCGATGGTCGACGTCGAGCGGGTGGAATTTGGCGACCTGACGGTCGAGCCGGCGAAACTGCTGGTGATCGAGGACGCCTTCGGGGGCGCCGAGGGGGTGCTCGCCGGGCGCGGGCTCAACGATCGGCGCATCCACATCGAGTTTCGCAGGGATCGCATCGACATCCGGCGTTCGAGGAACCAGCGCGCTGCGCCGGACTTCACCGCGCTGCCCCTCAAGCTGATCCGCGGCCACGTGCCGAGTGTCGATGCCGCCGTCGGCCCGATACGCGTCAAGGCCATCATCGACACCGGGGCGCAGCGTACGGCCGGCAACCTCGCGCTCCGCGAAGCGTTGCTCAAGCGTCGCCGGCTCGACGAGCAGACGGATGAGATCGTCGGCGTCACGGGCGACGTCCAGGAGGGGCCGACCAGCGGCGTGCCGCCGATCCGGTTCGGAGACGTGATCGTCCGCAACGTGGACATCATGTTCGTCGATCTGTACATCTTCCAGCACTGGAAGCTGACGCGAGAGCCGGCCATCCTGCTCGGCATGGACGTGATCGGCGTGCTCGACACGATGATCATCGACTACCGCCGACGGGAGCTGCAGATCCGGCTGGTGCGCGGCGGGACCTGAGGCAGCGTCAGCCCCAGCGGGCCGGCTCCACGCCGGGGACGAACGCCTGCTCCGGGCGCCCGCTGCGCGACCGGGCGCGCGCCGCGCGCACCGCGGGGCGCTCCGCGATGCGGGCCAGCCAGCCTGAGAGCTGCGGCGTCTTCGCGGCGTTCACGACCTCGGGCGCAAGATCGCGCAGCGGATCCACGAGCGCATAGGCGTCGATGTCGGCGATGGAATAGTCGGGCCCGGCGAGCCACGGTCCCTGCGCGAGCGCGGCCTCGAGACGTCCGACCGGCAACGACAGGCGCTGGCGCAGCGCGGCGAGAGTGGTCTCGTCCTGGCCGCCATCGATGACCGCGAGCCACGCCACGCGTCGCTCGACCGGCTCGATGCTCTCGATCCGCGCGCGCAACGCGGTCGAGTCCCGGCGCGCAAGCTCGGGCGCGAGGTAGCGGGCGCAGCCGAGCGCGCTCGTCGTCGCGCCCAGCGACAACCCGAGGAACTGGCCCCACGCGCGGGCGCGATAGCGGTGCCACGCAGTCTCCGGTATCAGCGCCGGGCCGGGAACGGCCTCGGCGATGTACTCGAGCATGAAGAAGGTGCTCGAGATCACCGTGCCGTCGGCGACGAGAAGCGGACCCTCGCGCTCGAGCGTGAGCCGCGATTCGACGCTGGACGGAAATCCGTCCGCCACCTGCTCGAAGCTGGTCGGATCGAACCAGCGGCTCTTGAAGGCCGCGCCCTTCTCCTCGAGCGCGATCAGCGGCTTGAGATAAAAGCCGTTCGGTTCCCAGTGGTAGAGCTCGAGCATGGGGCGCCTCACTGGCCCGCCGGGGCACGGCGCTCGAGCATCGACGCCCGCGCTGCGAGCGCGGTCCGGCCCTTGGCCCAGGTCTGCCGCGTGGCCGGGCGCTCGAAGATCCGCCGCAGCCATTCCATGATGTGCGGCGTCTTCTCGTCGTTGCAGACCGCGGGCTGGGAGAGCGGCAATGCGTAGCCGAGGTTGAAGCCGTTGATGTCTCCGAGCGAATACGTGGAGCCCGCGATCCACTCGTGCGTGGTGAGATGGCTCTCGAGGATCCCGGTCGCCCAGATGACGCGGCGGCGTGATTCCTCGAGCTCGTCGGCGCTGAACTCGTTGAAGACCGCCTTGCGCCAGGCGATGCGCCGTGCCTCGAGCGGGATGCGGTCGATCGCCGCTCGCAGTTCCTCCGGGTCGCGCTGCCGGGCCGAGGGCCCCACGAAGACGCTCCAGCCGATCATGGAGAGGGACGGTCCGAAGTAGGCGTCGAAGAACCGCATCCACCAGCGCATGCGCCAGCGCTCGGCGGGCGAGCGGGGCTTGAGAGGCGGGCCGTCGAAGGCCTCGTCGACGTATTCCATCATCGGCGTGGACTCGGTCAGGACGAGGTCACCGTGCACCATCGCCGGGATGGTGCCGTCGGGGTTGATCGCCAGGTACGCGGGCTGATGCTGGTCGAACTTGAGCAGGTCGAGGTAATGGCTCTCGTAGGGCACGCCCTTCTCGGCAAGCGCGAGCATCGGCTTGCCCGAGTTCGCATTCGGTTCCCAGTGGTACAGCCGGAGCATGTCGCCCTCCGCGCGTGACGCCATCGTAAGACTACTGCCGCCGTGTCCCCGCGGACTCGACCGAGCGGGAAATCGCGTGGCGCCGCGTTGCCGCCGTGGGCGAGAATTGCTTCGCCGCGAGTCGAGTCCCATCCGCGCCGATCCGGCCATATGAGCGTCGCGGCGCGTGCGCCTGGAGCTGCCACCATGAAGGACGTCGAGGGCAAGGTCGCATTCATCACCGGGGGTGGCAGCGGCATGGGCCTCGGTATGGCGCGCGCGTTCATGGCGGCCGGTATGAAGGTAGTGATCGCCGACCTTCGCCAGGACCACCTCGACCATGCCATGGCTCTGCTCACGCGGGGCGGCGCCGCCGTTTACGGGCTGCGGCTCGACGTGGCGGACCGCGCGGCGATGGCTGCCGCTGCCGAGGAGACCGTGCGTGTGTTCGGCAAGGTGCACGTGCTGGTCAACAACGCGGCCGTCGGTCTTATCGGCCCGATGATCGACGCCCGCTACGACGACTGGGACTGGGCGCTCGGCGTCAATGTCGGCGGCGTCGTCAACGGCATTATCGAGTTCCTGCCGAAAATCCGCGCGCACGGCGAGCCGGGGCACATCGTGTGCACCTCGTCCATGGCGGGCCTCTTCGCTCACGGCGGCGGCGGAGCGGGCATCTACAACACGACGAAGTATGCCGTCGTCGGCCTGATGGAATCGCTGCGCGAGGAGCTCGCGCCGCTCAATATCGGCGCCTCGGTGTTCTGCCCGGGACTCGTCAACACCAACATCCACGAGTTCGAGCGTCTGCGGCCGGCACGCTACTCGAACACCGGCTACGTCATCCATGCCGAGGCGGCCGCCGCCCGCGAGGAGTTCATGAAGACGCAGATCCTGCCGGCGGGGATGGATCCGCTGGAAGTCGGAGAGCGCGTGCTGCGCGGGATCCGCAACAACGATCTCTACATCCTCACTCACCCGGAGTACGAGCAGGGCGTGCGCGATCGATTCGAGGCGATCCTCGCGTCCTTCCCGCATGGAGAGCCCCCACCGCCGCCGGCGCGCGTCGCCGCCGAGGCGCGGGTCCTGCGATCGCCGGTGTTCATCCAGGAGCGCGACGCGGCGGTGGCGGACGCACTGAGATAGGCCGCCCGGAACCGTCCGTGTACACGACGAGTGCAGCCGTGCTCGAGGCCCTGTCGGAGGCGGGCGTCGATTGTCTCTTCGCGAACTTCGGCAGCGACCACACCGCGATCATCGAAGCCATCGCCGCGGCGCGGGAGCAGCGCCGGCCGATACCGCGTGTCGTCACCGTACCGGCGGAGATGGTGGCGATGTCGGCGGCGCATGGGCACGCGCAGTTGAGCGGCCGCGCCCAGGCGGTCCTCGTGCACGTCGAGTGCGGCACGCAGTCGCTCGCGGGCGCCGTCCACAACGCGGCGAAGGGCAGGGTGCCCGTGCTGGTGCTCGCGGGCACCTCGCCCGCGACGCAGGAAGGCGAGCTCAAGGGCAGCCGCAACGAGTTCATCCAGTGGATCCAGGACGTCGCCGACCAGCGCGGCCTCGTGCGCGGCTACGTCAACTACGATCACGAGATCCGGTTCGGTGCGAACGCGAAGCAGATCGTGCACCGGGCGCTGCAGATCGCCCACAGCGATCCGCGCGGGCCCGTGTACCTGACGGCGAGCCGTGAGGTCCTCGAGGCCGAGACGTCGCGCGTCGAGATCCGGCCGGAGCACTGGCGCGCTCTGGCGCCCGCGGCGCTGCCGGCCGAGGCCGCGGCCGGGATTGCGCAGGCGCTGCTCGCCGCGCGCCGTCCGCTGGTCGTGACGTCGTTCGTCGGGCGCAATCCGGCCGCCGTCGCGGCGCTCGAGAAGCTTTGCGGTGAGCTGGCCGTCGGCGTGCTGGAGTCGGTGCCGAACTACGTGAACTACCCGGCGACAGGGCCGCTGTACCTCGGGTGCCAGTGGAACGAGCCGCGGCAGAACGCGGATCTCGCCGAGGCCGACTTCATCGTCGTCCTCGACAGCGACGTGCCGTGGATACCCTCCGTGAGCCGGCCGCGCCCGGAGGCGCGCATCGTGCACATCGACCCGGACCCGCTCAAGACGCGCATGCCGCTCTGGTACATCCCGGCCGAGGCGTCGTACCGCGCCGACGCGGCCACCTCGCTGCTGCAGGTGCTCGAGGCGGCGCGCGGATTGCGGCGTGCCGACGCCGAGGCTGGCATCGCCGAGCGCCGCGCCCACTACGCCGGGCGGCACGAGGCGCTGCAGCGCGCCCTCGCGGACGACGAACGCCCGCCCGCAGACTGCATCACGCCCGAGCACCTGACGGCGGCGGTGCGCGAGGCGGTCGGTGAGGAGGCGGTCGTGTTGAGCGAGGCGGTCACGAACTTCCACGTCGTGACCCGGCACATGCGGCGCAGGCGCCCCGGCACGCTGTTCACGAGCGGCGGCGGATCGCTCGGCTGGAGCGGCGGCGCGGCCATCGGGGCGAAGCTCGCGCGGCCCGAGGCCTTGATCGTCGCGCTGAGCGGCGACGGCTCGTACCTCTTCTCGCAGCCCGCCAGCGTGCACTGGATGGCTCGCCGCTACTCGACACCGTTTCTGCAGGTCATCTACAACAACGGCGGCTGGCGCGCGCCGCGCGCCGGGACACTCGCCCTGCACCCCGACGGGGCCGCGAGCCGCGCAGTCGGTCTGGACACGGAGTTCGCGCCCGAGCCCGACTACGCCGGCATCGCCGCAGCAGCAGGCGGCGCGTACGCGAAAACGATCTCGCGCCCCGAGGAGGTCTTGCCGGCCCTGCAGGGCGCGCTCGAAGCGGTGCGCGTCGAAGGCCGCTGTGCCGTCATCGACGCGCGGATCGTGCAGCGGTAGCCCGGGTTCGGCGGCTGGCAGGAAGAAACCGACCATCGCCCGAACCCTCGCACAGGGAAGTGCGAGCTGGGGCGCAGCGAAGCAGGGATAGCGAAGCGTTGCGGGCGGCAGGCTCGGAGGTTGGGTGTACGGGCCGCTAGCTGGCCAAGCGAAGTTGGCGCTGCAACTCTTCCTCTCGTGCATCCTCGATGACCAGCATCACGCTGGCAGGATCGATGACGGTCTCGTCGCGCACGAAGATGCCTGAGAGCTCGGTATCCGGTCGCAGTTCGCCCTGCTCGAACAACGACCACATTTCCCGGGCGAATTCCGTGGCGAGGAGCTCCGGCGCAAAGCGGCCGAGCGTGGTCCGCAGGTTGTTCACGTCTCGTTCCAGCATCGTGAGCGCTGCGTTGTTGCCCGCCGCGTTGACGGCCTGCGGAAGATCGATGATCACCGGGCCGTCGGCGGTGACGAGCACGTTGAACTCCGACAGGTCGCCATGAATGAGCCCGATACACAACATACGCACAACCTGCCGTATCAGGGTGTGGTGGTACTGGCGCGCGGTCTCGGCCGAGAGCTCGACCTCCCCGAGTCGCGGAGCAGGATTTCCCGTGGCATCGGTTACCAGTTCCATGATCAGGACGCCGTCGAAGTACCCGTGCGGCTGCGGTACTCGCACGCCCGCGGCTACGAGTTGATACAGCGCGTCCACCTCGGCATTTTTCCAGGCGGCTTCCTGTTCCTTGCGACCAAAGCGAGTGCTCTTGCTGATGGCACGGGCCTGCCGGCTGCCGCGGACCTTGCGTCCTTCCTGGTACTGGGCGCGCTTCTGAAAGCTACGCTGCGCCATGTTCCGATAGACCTTCGCGCACCGCATTTGTGCACCCGAGCGCACCACGTAGACAGTCGCTTCCTTGCCGCTCTTAAGGGAACGGACGACTTCGTCGATCACACCATCGTCGATCAGGGGTTGCAGGCCTGGAGGGGTCTTCATGGTTTCCATTGCGCCAGCTCGAGGCCGCGCAGCTCGATGGATGGAGGGGGTGTGCCGCCGCAGGGGCAGGCAAGAAGCCGGGGCGTCCACGGCTTCAAAGGGCGTGCATCATACCGAACTGAACGCCTCGCGTGTGTACCGATCGTGATCGACGACTTGACGGTGAGCCGGGATTCCCGAGGGTTTGGCAGGGAGGTTGAAATGCCGATGAGCCCTGATTGGGCTTCCGAATGAGTGACGCCGCTTTTCGGTCGACGCTGGCGAGCGAGGCGCGCAGATTGGTGGCGATCTCGCGCGCCGACATCTTCGGCGCGGCGGAACCGCAGTCTCGCCCGCGGAACCTGCTGGCGGACGCGGCCCTCCTGTTTCCAGGATACGTTGGACCGCAGTATCAGTGCGGGGAGCCAGTCCTATTGGCCATCAATCCTGGTGGTGGGAAAGACACATACAAGGTTCGGACTCCAGCGGATGACAACTTCTACACGATGATGGAGGCGTTCCACTGGAGCACGGGTGACGCTCTTCTCAAGCGCTATGAAGCGATGAACTCAGCCTGGGTCGCCAACATGCGGACCTGGAATCTGCGCAGAATTATCGACCCGGTGCTGGACGCGCTGGACTGCACCATGACTCGCGTGGCCTTTCTGAATGCTGTGCCGTACCGGACGCGCGAGGATCGTATGCCCAGTGCCTACGCGCGCAGACAGGCATGGACACTGGTGACTGCGCCGTTGCTGGAGCTCCTGGAGCCCGGAGTGATCGTTGCTCTTGGTCAGAAGGCGGGCGCCGTCCTTGAGCAGCACTATGTGGAGGCCACGCCGACGTTCACCGTTCAGAGATCAAATGGGGACCAATATCTGACGCCGCAAGCCACCGATATGCTCGCCAAGATACGCAGCATGCGGTCGGCCTGAAGTCCGTCGTGCTGTGGTGGAGGTTCTGCCAAGAAAATTTGGCTTACTGGATCCGCCAGGCGCCATGCAGCGCTACCGGCGGGCCGCGAGCCCGAACACCCGCTCGGCGATCCCTTGGAAGTACTCCTTCTTCTCCGCCGCGCTGATCGGCAGGTTGTCACTGGCCAGGACTTCGTCGCGCACGAACTGGTACGGGTAGTCCATCGCGTACATCACGCGATCGGCGCCGAGCACCGAGCGGCAGAACATGATCGCCGGCTCCCAGGCGACGCCACTGTTCGTGACGTAGACGTTCTCGCGCAGGTAGTCGCTCGGCGCGCGTCGCAGCGGCTTCATGAACGGATAACGCCCGGACGCGATCGTCGCGCGATGCATGTAGTCGATCCGGAAGAGCCAGAACGGCAGCGCCTCGCCGCAATGGCCGACGACGATCCGAAGTCCAGGGAAGCGGTCGAACACGCCAGCCACGATGATCCGAAGCAGGTGCAGTCCGGTCTCGACGCCGAAACCGTAGATGGCGCCGTCGAGCCCGGCCTCGACGAAGGGCGCGATCATCGCCTTCGATGGGGTGTTCGGGTGCAGGTAGGCGGGTACTCCGAGCGCCTCGCAGGCCTCGAAGATCGGCCAGAACTTCGGGTCGATCGAGATACTCGCCCTGCGTGTGCGAGTTGAGGATCACTCCCTTGAGCCCCAGCCGCCGCACGCCGCGCTCGATCTCCTTCGCGGCGGCCGCGGCGTCCTGCGGCGCGGCGGCGGCGAGCCCGCTAAAGCGGTCGGGGTGGCGGGCGATGGCGGCCGCGAGCTCGTCGTTGGCGTCGCGCGCGACCGCGCCGGCCGTGGCCGCGTCGAACACCTGCACACCCGGCGAGGTCAGCGACAGGATCTGCACGTCGATGCCGGTTTCGTCCATGTCCCGGAGCCGCCGCTCGCCCAGGTCCTGGATACGTTCGATGATGCCGGTGGCGCGCGGGCTCTGGCTTCCGAGATAGAAGCCCCACAGGCTCGCGAAGCCCGGGTCGTCCAGGGTCCGGCTGGCGAGCAGCTTGCGGTACAGGTCGAACAGGGCGCGGGTCGCGAAGGCTTCCTCGGTCGCAATCCGCAGGTAGCCCGGTGCGCCTGCGCGTGGGATCGCCGTGGTCGACGGGCTCTCGGGCTCGCTCATCGGATCACCTCGGCCGTGCTTCGCGGACCGAATGATCGCACGGCCGCGCCGCCCGGAATCTGCGCCTGGCGTCGACTTCCATTTCGCAATTGGTCGAATCTCCCGCGGGCGGCGGCGGTCGCTGTTTTCGGCGCCCGCCTGCCGGTAGGATGAGTTGCGCCAGAGAGGTCCCTACGATGTCCGCTCCCGCATCTGCAGCGCGCCCGGCCGGTGCCACCAATCCGCCCCGCATCAGTCACGACGACCTGCGGCTGCTGATCGACGGCGAATGGCTGACCGCGCAGGGGCGTCGCACGGTGCCGGTGATCAACCCGGCGACCGAAGAGGTCCTGGGCGAGCTGCCGCTTGCGAGCGCGGGCGATCTCGACCGGGCCCTCGAGGCCGCGCGGCGCGCATGGCCCGTCTGGCGCTCGATGGCACCCGTGCAACGCGGCCGGATCCTGCGCCGGGCCGCCGAGATCCTCCGCTCCCGGACCGAGGAGATCGCCCGGCTCGCCACCATGGAGCAGGGCAAGACGCTCACCGAGACACGCATCGAAGTCGGCATGGGCGCGAACATCTTCGAGTGGTACGCGGAAGAGGGGCGCCGGGCCTATGGACGAGTCCTCCCACAGCAGTCACCCGGCGTCCGCATGACGGTCGTGCGCGAACCGGTGGGCCCGGTCGCCGCGTTCGCGCCCTGGAACTTTCCGCTCGGCAATCCCGCGCGCAAGCTCGGTGCGGCGCTCGGCGCCGGCTGCACCTGCATACTGAAGCCAGCGGAGGAGGCACCCGCGTCCGCGCTCGCGATCGCCGCGGCGCTGGTCGAGGCCGGCGTACCCGCCGGGGTCATCGCCGTCGTGTTCGGCGTGCCCGCCGAAGTGTCCGCGCACCTCATCGCCTCGCCGGTGATCCGAAAGATCTCGTTCACGGGCTCGGTACCGGTCGGCAAGCAGCTCATGAAACTGGCCGCGGAGGGCGCCAAGCGAACTACGATGGAGCTCGGCGGCCATGCGCCGGTGCTCGTGTTCGACGACGTCGACGTCGACCAGGTCGTCGAGCTCTCGACCGCGGCGAAGTTCCGCAACGCCGGCCAGGTCTGCGTGTCGCCGACCCGGTTCTACGTTCACGAGGCGATCTACGAGCGCTTCGTCGCGGGCTTCGCGGCCCGGGCGAAGGCGCTGCGCGTCGACGACGGCCTCGTCGACGGCGCGCGCATGGGTCCGCTCACGCACGCGCGGCGGCTCGCCGCGGTACAGGCCTTCGTCGAGGATGCGCGCTCGCGCGGCGCCCGGGTCGCCGCCGGCGGGCAACGCATCGCGCGCCGCGGCTGGTTTCACGAGCCGACGGTGCTTGCCGACGTCCCGGGCTCGGCACGGATGATGAACGAGGAGCCCTTCGGCCCCGTCGCGCTGGTGAATTCCTTCAGCGACTTCGACTCGGTGATCGCGGAGGCCAACCGCCTGCCCTACGGGCTCGCCGCGTTCGCATTCACGCGGGACTCCCGCCGCGTGAACCTTCTCGGCGAGCAGATCGAGGCCGGCATGATCGGCATCAACAGCTTTGCGATCTCCGTGCCCGAGTCGCCGTTCGGCGGCGTCAAGGAGAGCGGGCACGGCTCGGAGGAGGGCATCGAGGGGCTCGAGGCCTGCCTCGTCACCAAGTTCATCACGGAATCGTGACGGTTCCTCAGGCGTCGTGAGGCGGCGTGCGGCGGTACTCGCGCGGCGTGACGCCGAAACGCGAGCGGAACACCCGCCCGAAGTGCGTCGGACTGTTGAACCCGTAGTCGAACGCGATGCTGGTGACGGTGCGCCCACGCTGCGCCGGGCACGAAAGGGCGCGCGCGCAGGCCTCGAGACGCCGCCGCTGGATGTAGCGCGATACCGTTTCGGTCTCGTCCGAGAACAGGTGGTGCAGGTAGCGCGTGGTCATGCGGCACGCGTCTGCGATCTGCGTGGGCGTGAGCTCGGGGTCGGTCAGGTGGGCCTCGATGTAGTTCAGGATGCGCACCAGGTGCGCGGCGGCGAGCGAGGAGCGATCGGCCCGGGCCAGGGGCGCGACCGAGTAGGCACTGCTGATCAGGTCGAGAATCGTGCTCGTGACCCGGTTGGCCGCCGGGTCATCGAGCCCGCTCTGGTACTCCCGCCAGAAGTGGCGCAGGAAGTCCGACAACAATCCGCTCAGTCCCGACGAGCCCGGCATCCGGATCGCGACCAGGCATTCAGGCGACGCCAGGTGACGACGCAGCGCGGCGTCCGGTATTCCCAGGACGAACATGTGGTTCGGTCCGTCGAACTGCATCTCGTAGGGGCGGGTGCTGTCGCACAGGGTGAAATCGCCCGCCCCGAGCGCGGCCTCGCGGCCGTCCTGGCGGTTCAGGCTGCGCCCGTCGATCTGCAGGTGCAGGAAGAACATCGGTTTTTGGGTGCGCGCCACGTGCAGGCGTGAGTGCCGCACCAGTTGCGCCTCGGAGAACACCTCCGCGACCGTCAGCTCGCCGATTCGACCCCTGACCAGCGACCCGACGAATGAGCTGACATCGGCCGGATCGGACACGACCGGCGTGAAGCTGTTGCAGGCGATGTCATTCCAGAAGCTCAACTTGCGACGCGGATCCACCATGCCCGCCGTGGAGAAGGACTCCAACTGTCCCATGCTGAGCACCCCCCGGTGACCGCGGCTGCCCGCGCGCCCGATGGTTATACCAGATAACCAATGCGTCGACACCAATTGCACTGCTGGTCGAGATGCGGTGGCCCGGGCCGGGCAGCATCCTTCCCGAGGGAGCGAACCGTGGGGATGAATCACCGGCATCGCAGCGGGGACGACACGGATCGGGTTGCCGCCGGGATCAGGCTCGGGCCGCTCTCCGGGTATGTTGGGTTCATGTTGCGGCGCACCCAGACGGCGATCTTCTCCGACTTCATCGCGTCGCTCGGCGAGCTCGACCTCCGCCCCGCCCAGTACACGCTGCTCGAGGTGATCGACGCCAACCCGGGGCTGCGCCAGTCGGACGCGGCCGCGGCCCTCGGGATCCAGAAGGCGAATTTCGTGGCGCTGGTGCACGAGCTCGAGCGCAGATCACTCGTTCAGCGCCGGCGCTCGACGACGGACCGGCGCTCCTACTCGCTGTACCTGGGGCCGCGCGGCCGGCGCATGCTCGAGGCGGCGAGAGGTCTGCATGACGCGCAGGAGTCGCGGCTGGCCGAGCTGCTCGGCGCACAGGACCGCGAGCGGCTGCTGGCGCTCCTGAGCCGGCTCGCAGAACTGAGCTGACGAAGAGGGACGACGCAGGAGCTGTACCAGATGCTGGACCTGTACTACTGGCCGACGGGCAACGGCAAGAAGATCACGATCATGCTCGAGGAATGCGCGCTGCCGTACCGCGTGATCCCCGTCAACATCAACAAGGGCGACCAGCACACGCCCGAGTACGAGGCGATCAACCCGAATCGCAAGATGCCGTCGATCGTGGATCGCGACGTCGACGGCGAGCCACTCGTGATCTTCGAATCGGGCGCGATCCTGGAGTACCTGGGTGAGAAGACAGGGCGATTCCTGCCGCGCGATACGCGCGGTAAGTTCGGCGTGCTGCAGTGGGTGTACTGGCAGGTTGGCGGACTGGGTCCGAGCGCCGGTCAGGCGCACCACTTCCTGAGGTACTCGCCACAGAAGATCGAGTACGCGATGCATCGGTTCAGGGAGGAAGTGACGCGCCTGTACCAGGTGTTGGAGCGGCGGCTGGCCACCTTTGAGTATCTGGCCGGGGAGTACTCGATCGCGGACATCGCTTCCTGGCCCTGGGTCGCGCGCTGGGAATGGCAGGGACAGAACCTCGAGGATTATCCGTCGGTCAAGCGCTGGTTCCGCGCGATAGAAGCGCGGCCAGCCGTGCAGCGGGCGCTCAAGGTCGGCGCCGACTGGGCGGATTTCAACCGCCAGATGTCGGACGAGGACAAGAAGCGCCTGTTCAACCTGCGGGACGAGGACCTTGCCGGGTCCTCGTCCTGACCGCGGAACCGTGGGGTGGAAACCGGAGCGGACGTGACGGTGACCAACGACGGCACGATCGCGGCGGACTTGCCGTACGCGGCAGCGATGACCGTCCGGCCGCGTTATCACGCGAACGACACCTCGCGTGACGTGCTGGCGATCGAGCGGCTTGCCGTGCAGGTTGCCAACGCGCGCCGCTCCAACCCGCCGCCTTCGCTCGAGCGCGAAGGATTCGAGCTCTTCCGGCACGAGAGCGCGATCGCCGATTTCCGCGACCCCGCGATCGGCGAGCGCCACGCCCGCGAGATCCATGCGCTTCTCATGGAGTTGAGCGGCGCCGACGCGGTGGCCGTCGTTCCGCGCGGGGTTCTCCGCTTCGCCGAGCGCTCGCCCGAGAGCGGGCGACACGACAACTCGCGCCCGGCGCGGTTCGTTCACGTCGACGTCAGCGACGCCACGGCCGCGACCTTTGCCGCACAGTCGAATCCATTTCCGGATCGCCGCCTGCGGCGTTTCTGTCAGTACAACGTCTGGCGCGCGCTCAGTCCGCCGCCGCAGGATACGCCGCTGGCCGTCTGCGATGCCCGGACGGTCGAGCCGGCGGACCTGGTGGCTGCCGACGCCATCTTCGATTCCGCGAACGCACCGGAGTGGTCGTTCGAAGGCCTGGTCGTCCTCGGCAGCGCACGGCACCGCTGGTGGTACTTCCGTGACATGCATCGTGACGAGGTGCTGGTGTTCAAGACCAACGACTCCGGCCCGTCGCGTGCGCACTGCGTGCCGCATGTCGCCGTCGACGATCCCGGCTGCCCGCCCGACATGCCGCCGCGGATGAGCATCGAGATGCGCGGCACCGCCTACTGGTATGAGTGAGACTGCTCGAGGGCGGCCGCCCGGCTTGCAGGCGCCGGTGCGCTGCAGCACGGCGCTCTCAGCTCAGGATCGACGGGGAGGCTGCCATGCCTGAACGGGCTACCGGTGAGTTCTGGGCGCAACTGAAGCCGATTGCCAGCGTCTTCAAACCGGACGCCCTGCCGGAGTCCTACGCGGCTAACGCCCCGACGGACGACGACCGCTATTACGTGCCAATCACGGAAACCGTGTCGTCGCGGCCGCTCTGGATCTCGCCGTCTGGTCGCCTACGCGCACAAGGGACCCCATGGCGCGTGTTCTTCAACGTCAAGGGGCCGCTGATCTGGCTCGACGAGGAGGGCAAGTCCATCGGGCACTTCGACGTCCACGACTACATCGCGATGGCGAAGTCGCATTACGAGAAGGTCGGGCTCGGCGCCGGCCTGATCGAGCAGCTGTTTCGCTGAGTTGAACCGCGGCGGCGCGCTGCCGTTGCAGGGTCCATTCACCGATGCCGATCACGCATCTCGAACACTTCCTGGTGCTCACCGACGACATCGAGGCGACGCGCGATTTCTATCGCGACGTGCTCGGTCTTTCGGTCGGGCCGCGCCCGCCGCTTGGATTCGCGGGCTACTGGCTATATGCGGGCGGTTCGCCCTGCGTGCACATCGCCGAGCGCGCAAGCTACGCCGCGTCGTCCCTGCCTGCGGGCATCCCGGTCTCGGCGCGAGCACCGGGCACGGGTCCGTTCGACCACGCCGCGTTCATCGCGCGGGACTTCGACGAGATCTCCGCCCGACTTGCGCGGCACGGCGTGGCCGCGCACCTCAACGTCGTGCCAGGCAACGGACTCAGGCAGCTCTTCGTGCTCGACCCGAACGGCGTCAAGATCGAGATCAACATCCCGGCCGAGCCGTCTCCACATCGACCAGGAGCTTGAGCGCCTCCTGGCGGTGCAGCCGCTCGAACCCGTCATCGATGATCCGCTCGAGCGGGATGGTCGACACCCAGCCGTCGGTCGGGAACGTGCCCCCCGCCATCGCGTCGATCACGGCCGGGAAGTCGTTGCACGACAAGGCCACGCCGGTGATCCGGACCTCGGGCATCAGCAGGTCCAGGGGTGCGATCTCGATCGGTTTCTCGTGAATTGCCACCACGACAAAGTTGCCGTCGATCATCGTTCCTTGCAGCCCGGCGCGGATGGCCGCCGGGACGCCCGCCGCATCGACCGATGCATGCGCCCCGCGGCCGCCGGTCAGGTCCCGAATGGCCGTGACGACATCGTCCTCGCGCGGGTCGAGCACCACCGGTGCGCCCAGTGCACGCATCACGTCGCGACGGAGCGGCGAGGGGTCACTGACGATCACCCGCACGCCGCGCGCCCGCAGGACGAGGAAGACGCCGATGCCGATCGGACCGGCGCCATGCAGCGCGACCGTCTGGCCGGCTTCGACCTGGCAGCGGCGCACCGTGCTCCAGGCGATCGCCATCGGCTCGATGAGCGCGCCCTGCGCGGCCGAGAGCGTGGGCGGCAGCCGGTGCGCCATCGATCGGCGCACGACCGTGTACTCCGCGAGCCCGCCCCCTGCGCGGTTGTAGCCGTGGAACGCGAGCAGCGGGCAGTGGTTGTAGTGGCCGGCGCGACAGTCGAGGCAATGGCCGCAGGTCTCGACGGGCTCGACCGCGACGCGGTCGCCGACCGCGAGATCCTCGACTCCTTCGCCGAGCGCAACCACCGAGCCACAGAGCTCGTGGCCGAAGATCACCGGATTCTTGACGCCAGTGAGGGGATGCGGGTCCGTGCGGGTGGTGATCGGACCGGCGTAATACTCGTGCAGATCGCTGCCGCAGATCCCGTTGAAGTGGACGCGCAGCTTCACGTCGCCGGGGCGCGGTTCGGGCTCGGGCACGTCCTCGAGCCTGAGATCACACCGGCCATGAAAGACCGCGGCACGCACGGGAAGCCGCCGTTTACATCACGCGCCGAATTGCGCCCGCGTCGTGCGGTATGCGCGCTGCACGACCTCGTTAAGCGGCAACCCT
The DNA here is from genome assembly GCA_963834855.1 of uncultured Gammaproteobacteria bacterium. Taxonomy (GTDB): domain Bacteria; phylum Pseudomonadota; class Gammaproteobacteria; order Steroidobacterales; family Steroidobacteraceae; genus DATJKD01. The sequence goes on from CAWIDH010000009.1 coordinate 61,173, forward strand.
TGGCGATGCGCGGCATTCAGCACCTCGATGCCCCAGGGTCCGGAGTATCCCGCGCGCACCAGGCGGTCGACGAAACCGCGCACATCGAACTCGCCCTCGCCGCAGAACTGCCGGTGGCCGATGGTTTCCTCGTGCAGCGTCATGCCGGGCGGTGTCTTGAGATACCCGTCGTTGATCTCGATGCTTCCAAGGTGGCGCTCCGGAATCGCGGCGACGCGCTCGTAGGGAATGCCGAGCTTGACGACGTGCCAGAGATCGATGCAGAGACCGCCGTTCGGCTGATCCGCGCCTTCGACCAGGGCGAGGGCATCCTCGAGTGAGTCGATCACCGAGAAGGGCATCAGCTCGAAGACGATGCGCGTGCCATGGTCGGCCGCCTCGCGGCACAGCTGCGCGAAGGCATCGATGAGCTGCGGCATGCTCACGGGGGAGTCGAAGAAGTCGCCGACCTTGACGTGGCGGGCACCGAGCTCGCCGGCCGATTCGAGCAGCGTCCTGCGCAGCTGCGTCGGAAGCCGTCCTGCGCTCGCCGGGCGGCAGGAACCAGTCGGTGAGGAACTCGAGCTCGAGGTGGCGGATGCCGTTGTCCTCGAGCATGCGCCGCATCTCCGCGAGGCTGTGTCGCTCGCGGAGGTGCAGCAGGTCGGCATGCCAGAGGCCGAGCCCCGTGAATCCGGCCTTGGCCGCGGCCTCGGCGCGCTCGCGCAGTCCGAACGGGCTCCACTCGTGATCCGTGTGTGGCTCGGCCCCGCCGCAGATCGTCCAGTAGGAGGCGAGCAGCTCGGCGCGGCTCATCGTGTACGCGCCTTCGCGACGTAACCGTAGCGCAGGTTGCTCCGCCGGGAGCCCTGCGCAAGGAACTCGCGCCGCATATCGGCGATGTGATCGTTTCGGATCTCGCCCTGCACGGCTGCGGGATCGAGGCCGTACAGACGCGACGCGTTGCCTGCGAAGATCGCGTTCTTGACCGCGCCGTCGGCGGGGCCGAGCGGCGCAAAGCCGTGCTTCTTCTGCATGTCCTCGGGGATCTCGAGCCGGCGCAGCGCCTCGATCTGCCACTGCGGGGAGCCCCACCAGACCGAGTCGGTGCCCCAGAGGACCTTGTCGCTGCCCATGCCCTTGATCAGCGTGCCGAGCAGCGCGGCGGCGAGGCGCGGATGCGTGACGGCGGTGTTCGCGAAGCAGGTGCCGAGCTCGGCGTAGACGTTCTTCACGCCGAACTTCGCCGGGATTTCCGCGAGATCGGTCACCCAGTCGATGCGGCCCGTGCTCTCGAACTGCGCGAGGCTCTGGTCGGGCAGCTCGATGAACGGCCGCAGCGCGGAGTGGTAGATCACGAACGTGATCTGCGGCCAGTCCCGGGCCGCCTTGCCGAGATCCCAGACCGTCGCGTGCTGCCAGATCGAGGGCCAGCTCTGCTCATAGTCCGCGGGGAGCAGGCCCTTGTGTATGCACACCGTCCGCACGCCCGCCTTCACCGCCTTCTCGTAGAACGGATAGACGAGCTTCTCGTCGTCGAGCCGCCAGTTGGAGCCCTTCTTCGTGAGGAAGATCGGGTCGCCGATCGTGTAGCCCTTCCAGCTATCGGGCCGCAGCGTCTCGATCGCGCGGTCCACCTCGTCGAGGAACCCGGGCATCATCGGCTGGATGATCGAATGCGCGAGCATCCGCCGCGAGCCCGCGATCCGGTTAACCGCGGTGCGTGCGGCGATGATCTGGTCGTTCGTCAGGAACCGGTTGAAGGGATCGTCGACCGGCGCACCCGACAGCAACGCGACCTTCGTGTCGCTGTCGACGAAGATTTCCTTCACATAATTCGCGAACATGAAGCGGGTGAGATCGCCGGCGTTCTCGAGCGCCGGGTTCCAGTGCTGCTTCGCGAACTGCGCCAGACCGAGCAGCGCCTTCTGCCCGTAGTCTTCGCGCACGAAGTGCGTCTGGCAGTCGATGACGAACTGGCCGGCGAGCGCCCCGGCGCGCTCGTCGGCGACGCCCGGCGTTGCGGCTTCCACCCGGCTCACCTCGAACAGCGGTCCGAACACCTCGTTCATCGCGAGAAACGCGGCTGCCATGCCCGCGTTCGACGCAAGGAACTGCCGCCGTGTGAGGCCGTGCCGGGGTCCCAGCTCCTCAGCCAGGCGCCGCACGCGCCGCTCGACACTTCGCTGGTCAGGGGTTTGCGGCAGCGGCGTGAACTCACCGTTCGACACCACCTGCGTCGGAATAGGCGAGCGGAGCGAGATGGTTTCCGCCGGCCGCGTGCGTGTCAGGTCATCGTCGCTCAGGTACCGCATGATGTACGGCATCTAGCCCCGCGTCGCTGCGCGGAACTCGATCGTGGCTGAAAAGATCCTCGACATCAGGAGCAATTGGTCATCGGGGGCAATTGGTCGTGGCCGATCCAACAGCTCCCACGAAGTGCGGCCGGGAGTCCACGTTCAATGAATAGCCATTCATTCATTCATTGCATTGCGCGTCGGACGCGGTACTATTGGGCCCATGCGCCCGCCCAGCGACACCTAAGTAGCTGATTTCACAGGAGTTGACACTGACGACCGCGACCCCGCGCCGCGCAGCGGCGCGTCGCCATGCTGCGCCTCGGCGCCGCACCGCGCCCCCGGCTGAGCGCCGCGAGCAGCTGATCCGGGCGACCATCCGCTGCGTCGCCAACCGCGGCCTCGGCAGCACCACGATCGCGACCGTTGCGAAGGAAGCCGGGTTGAGCCAGGGGATCATCAACCTCCATTTCCAGAGCAAGGAACGCCTGCTCACGGAAACGCTTCGTTTCCTCGCGGACGAGTACCGGAACGCCTGCCACGCGGCGGTAGCCGAGGCGGGCGAATCCCCCGCGGCAGGCCTTCGGGCCCTGGTCGAGCTGGACTTCCGGCCAGGCATCTGCGAGCGGGGGAAACTCGCCGTTTGGTTCGCGTTCTGGGGTGAACGGCGGTTTCGGCCGACCTACCGGCGTATCTGCGCGGAGCGTGACCGGTCGTACGACGACATGGTGCGCACGCTGTGTGCGCGGCTCTGCGAGCAGGGCGGCTACCCGGACGTGGACCCCGCGCTCATCGCAGACGGGCTGTCAGCGCTGACGGACGGCCTGTGGCTCGATCTGCTCGTGCGGCCTGAATCGATGAGCCGGGAGCTCGCGAAGCGGATCTCGATGTCCTACCTGGCCGACGCGTTCCCGCGGCACTTCCAGCAGCCTCCTGCCACGACGCAACCAGGGTAGCCGGCCATGCAGATCGCGCTCGACGATACCGCCCTGGCCTGGCGCGAGCGCGCGGCACGGTTCGCCACCGAAGAGCTCATTCCGTGGGAGATCGAGGCCGAGCTCAACGAAGGGCGGCTGCCGCCGGAGGTGAGATCGCGGCACAAGCAGCTTGCGATCGAGCTCGGCTTCAGCGGCATGGACGTGCCCGCCGCCCATGGCGGGCGCGATGCGCGCGTCATCGACCAGGTCGCCGTCTGGGAGCAGCTCGGCCGCGTCACCAACGCGCTCTGCTGGTGTTTCTCGGAACCGCAGCGCTGGATGTTCGAGGCGTGCAGCCAGGATCAGCTCACGCGCTACGTGCTGCCGCTGATGAGCGGCAAGCGCAAGGAATGCTACGCGATCACTGAAAGCGGATCCGGTTCCGACGTCGAGATCGAGACGAGCGCGACGCACTGCCCCGAGGGCTACCGGATCTCCGGGGAGAAATGGTACGTCACGAGCGCCAACCACGCGGACTACTTCATCGTGCAGGCTCGCTTGGCCTCCGGCCCGCACGCCGGCTCGCACTCGCTCTTCTTCATCGACAAGGACGAGCCCGGCATCGAGCTGGTGCGCACGCCGCTCTTCAGCCACACCTTCAGCGACCACCATCCCATCTACCGGTTCAACGACGTGCGGGTGCCGGAGCGGCAAAGGCTGGGCAGTGAAGGCGACGGCATGCGGTTCGCACACAGCTGGTTCCGTCGCGAACGGTTGATGATCGCGGCGCGCTGCTGCGGCGCGGCCGGCCGGCTGATCGAGGAGGCTGCGGCCTTCGCCGCCACGCGGATGATCGGCGGGGAAGCGCTTGCTGAGCGGCAGATGATCCAGGCGATGCTCGCCGACAGCGTCACCGAGCTCTGGGCCGCGCGCTTGATCACCTACGAGGCCGCCCAGGCCCACGACCGCGGCGACGAGCTCTCGTCCCTGCACGCGCGATGCTCGATCGCAAAGCTGTATGCGTCCGAAGCGGCGAACCGCATCGTCGACCGCGCGGTGCAGATCTTTGGCGGGCGCGGCTACATGCGCGAGAATGCCGCCGAGCGTTTTTTCCGGGAGTTGCGGGTGGACCGGATCTGGGAAGGGACCAGTGAGATCCAGCGGCTGATCATCGCGCGCGCGCTGCTCAGGCGCGGCCTCGACGGAATGTAGAGCGTGAGAATGTCGCGGTTGGTCGTCGCTGCAGTCGCGGTCACGTGGGCGGTGGCCGCGCCGGCCGCGGAGGAGAAGGTTCTCAACGTCTTCACCTGGGCCGACTACATCGCGCCGAACACCATCGCGGACTTCGAGGCCGAGTACGGCATCAAGGTCAACTACGACACCTATGATTCGACCGAGGTAGCGGAGGCGCGGCTGCTCGCCGGACGGACCGGCTACGACGTCGTCGTGCACGCCGAGCGCTATTCGGCGCGCCTGATCCCGGTTGGCATCTACCAGCCACTCGATCGCAGCAAGCTCTCGAACTGGAAGAACCTCGACCCCTGGGTGCTCGAGACGCTCGAAGCCGCGGATCCCGGCAACCGCTACGGCGTGCCGTACCTGTGGGGCACGACCGGCTTCACCTACAACGTCAGGATGATCAGGGAACGCATGGCGAATGCGCCCGTCGACAGCGGCGACATGATCTTCAAGCCCGAGGTCGCGCGCCGGTTCGCCGACTGCGGCATTACGTTTCTCGACGAGCCGACCGACGTCATCCCGATGGTGATGCTGCACCTCGGGCACGATCCGAACAGCCTGGATCCCGCGCACCTCCGCGAGGCCGAGGCGGTGCTGAAGGGCGTGCGCCCGTACATCCGCTACTTCAGCTCCGCGAAGATGCTGATCGACCTGCCGAACGAGGAAGTCTGCATCGCCATGAGCTGGTCGGGCGACTACGCCCAGGCGATGTGGCGGGCCGAGCAGGCGGGCAGGCCGGTCGCGCTCGCGTACACGACGCCGCGCGAGGGAACGCTCGCGTGGTTCGACCTCTGGTTCATCCCGACGGACGCACCGCATCCCGGGAACGCACACCTGTTCCTGAATTACCTGTTGCGGCCCGAGGTCATCGCGGCCATCAGCAACGAGACGCGGTACGCGGCCCCGAACCGGCTGGCGACGCCGTTCCTGCTGCCCGAAGTACGCGACGATCCCGCCGTCTACCCGCCGGACGAGGTGCGGCTCAACCTTCACAAGGGCGAGCTCCACAGCCCGAAGGAAGAGCGTCGCCGCTCCCGGCTCTGGTCACGCGTGAAGACCAACCTGTGATCGCCGTGACGAAGCTCGGTAATGGCACGAGGCAGGTGGAGGCTGCTGCGCGCCAGGTCATTGCCGAGCGGGAGCCGCCGGCGGCACTGGTGCAGATCCAGGACGTGACTAAGCGGTTCGACGGCGTCACCGCTGTGGATCGCGTGTCGCTCGACATCCGCCACCGCGAGCTGTTCGCGATCCTGGGCAGCTCGGGCTGCGGCAAGACCACGCTGCTCCGGATGCTCGCGGGTTTCGAGCAGCCGACATCGGGCCGGATTCTCATCGACGGGGCCGACATGACCGAGGTGCCGCCGTATGAGCGGCCCGTCAACCTGATGTTCCAATCCTACGCGCTGTTTCCGCACATGACCGTGTCGCAAAACGTCGCCTACGGCCTGAAGAAGGAGCGGCTCCCTGCCGCTCGCATCAGGGAGCGCGTCGCGGAGATGCTGGCCCTCGTGAAACTCGAATCACTGGCGGCGCGCAAGCCCGAGAAGCTGTCCGGCGGCGAAAAGCAGCGCGTCGCGCTCGCACGGGCGCTCGTCAAGCGGCCGAAGCTGCTGCTGCTCGACGAGCCGCTGGCCGCGCTCGACAAGAAGCTGCGCGAGCACACGCAGTTCGAGCTCGCTAACCTGCAGTATCAGCTCGGCACGACGTTCGTCGTCGTCACGCACGACCAGGACGAGGCCATGACGCTCGCGAGCCGGATCGCCGTGATGGAGCAGGGCAGAATCGCGCAGGTCGGCACACCGGGCGAGGTGTACGAGTATCCGGCCAGCCGGTTCGTGGCCGACTTCGTCGGCGACATCAATCTCATCGAGGGCAGTGTGGCCCGCGCCGGGGCGGGGCGCGTGTCGGTACGTTGCGAGACGCTCGGCGCCGAGTTGACGGCCTTATCGGACGAAGCCGTCGCGAACGACACCGCGATCTGCGTGGCCGTTCGTCCCGAGAAGATCACGATCAGCCGGCAGGCTCCGGAGGCGACGGATCGCAACGTCCTGAAAGGCGTGGTCCTGGACCTGGGTTACTACGGCGACCAGTCGCTCTACCGCGTCCGCCTGCCGAGCGGCGCCGTGGTTCAGGTCATTGCGCAGAACCTGCGCCGCTCCGCAAGCCTGACGGTGGAATGGGACGACGAGGTCTACCTGTCGTGGGACGTTGCGAGCACGATCCTGCTGCGCGAATGAAGGACGTTGCGACAACGCGTGGCGGAGCGTCTCAGGGCTGGCTGAGCCGGGCCGTGGCGCTGCCGTACGTCTGGCTGCTGCTGTTCTTCCTCGCGCCGTTCCTGATCATCCTCAAGATCAGCTTCGCCGAGCCGATCGTCGCCCAGCCGCCGTTCACGCCGTTGCTTGCGTGGGGGGAGCGGGGACTCGTGGGCCTCAGGGCCACGTTCGAGAACTATGCCTTCCTCTTCCAGGACGGTTACTACGCAATCATCTACCTGGCGTCCCTGAAGATGGCCGCGATCGGCACGCTGCTGTGCCTGCTGCTCGGGTACCCGATGGCGTACTTCATCGCGCGGCAGCCGCCGCGGCGCCGGCAGGTCCTCCTGCTCGCGGTCATCCTGCCGTTCTGGATCTCGTTCCTGCTGCGGGTCTACGCCTGGATCGGCCTGCTCAACAACCGTGGCGTGATCAATAACGTCCTGCTGAGCCTGGGCGTGATCGACGAGCCGCTGACGCTGCTCTACAACGACTTCGCCGTGTACCTCGGGATCGTCTACTCGTACCTTCCGTTCATGGTCCTGCCGCTGTACGCGAACCTCGAGCGGCTGGATCTCGACCTGCTCGACGCGGCGGCGGATCTCGGCGCGCGACGGTGGCAGGTGTTCCTCGACGTGACCCTGCCGCTGTCGGTGCCCGGCATCATCGGCGGCTGCCTGCTGGTGTTCATCCCCGCCGTCGGCGAGTTCGTGATCCCGGCGCTGCTGGGCGGGGCGGACACGCTGATGATCGGCCGCGTGCTGTGGGACGAGTTCTTCATCAGCCGGGATTGGCCGGTCGCCTCGGCCGTCTCGATCGTCCTGGTGCTGCTGCTGGTCGCGCCGATCATGTGGTTCCAGCGTACCCAGACCCGGGAGCAGGAGGCTGCACGATGAGGCGCCGCGGACTCGGGTTGCTGACCATCGTGGCGTTCGGCTACGCGTTCCTGTACGTGCCGATCCTGTCGGTGATCATTTACTCCTTCAACGACTCGCGGCTGGTGACTCTGTGGGGCGGGTTCTCCGTGCGGTGGTACGCGAGCCTGCTGCAGGACGAGGAGCTCCTGGCCGCCGCGTTCCTCAGCCTGCGGGTCGCGGCGGTGAGCGCCACCGTTGCGACGGGCCTGGGCGCGCTCGTGGCACTCGCCCTGCAGCGGCTGACGAGACTGCGCGGCCGGGTGCTGCTCACCGGCATGATCACGGCGCCGCTGGTGATGCCGGAGATCATCACGGGCCTGTCGCTGCTCTTCCTGTTCATCACGATGGCGAACTGGATCGGCTGGCCAGCGTCACGCGGCGCGACCACGATCACGATTGCGCACATCACGTTCTCGATGGCCTTCGTGGCCGTCGTCGTGCGGTCGCGTCTCGCGGGCATGGACGAATCACTGGAGGAGGCGGCGATGGACCTCGGCGGCCGGCCGCTGGCCGTCTTTTTCGACGTCACGGTGCCGATGCTGCTGCCGGCGCTGGTCGCGGGCTGGCTGCTGGCATTCACGCTGTCGCTCGACGACCTCGTGATCTCGAGCTTCGTGTCCGGCCCCGGTGCCACCACGCTGCCGATGCTGATCTTCGCGAAGGTGCGCCTCGGCGTGACTCCGGATATCAACGCGATCGCGACGATCATCATCGTGCTCGTGGCCGCCGGCGTCGCGACGGCGGCCGTGATCACCGGCCGCCGCGACCGCACGGCGGCGCAGCTCGCAGGCACAGGGACGCGTCATGGGTAACGGCCTGAACGAGGTCCTGGGCGCCTGGCAGGGCGGCACGGGACTGCCGGGTGTGGTGTATCGCGATCCTGATCTCCATGAGACGGAGATCCGCCGCATCTTCATGAAGTCCTGGCTGTACGTCGGCCATGGCAGCCAGATCCCGAAAGGCGGCGACTACTTCCTGTTCGAGATCGCGGGCGAGTCGGTGATCGTCGTGCGGACCGCCGACGGGGGCATCAACGCACTGCTCAACGTCTGCCGGCACCGCGGGTCGCGGATCTGCGACCAGCCATCGGGGCACGAGTCGCGACTCGTTTGCCGTTATCACGGCTGGACGTACGGACTGGACGGCGGGCTCCGCGCAGCGGGCAACATGCCGGAGGGGTTCGATCGCTCCCGGCTCGGCCTGCGGCGCCTGAACGCGCGCGTGTTCATGGGTCTCATCTTCATCAACTTCGACGAGGACCCGCCGGCTTTCGAAGCCATCGAGAGCGACCTCGCCGAGCCGCTGCGGCCCTACGGCCTGGACCGCGCCAGGATCGCGCATCGCCAGAACTACCCGATCGCATCGAACTGGAAACTGGCCGTCGAAAACTACTGCGAGTGCTATCACTGCGCGCCCGCGCACCCCGAGTACTCGGTCGGGCACGGACGGGCGATGCCCGCCGACCAGTTCGCCTCCTTGCTCGAGGAGGTCATGAAGCGAGCACCCGGTGTCGGGCTTGGCACGCAGACGGTGCGTCGCTCATGGCTGGCCGCCGGTACCCTCGGCACCGACCGTGGCTTCGACCGCTACCCGTTGCTGCGCGGGCATCTCACCGGCAGCCGCGACGGTGCGCCGGTCGCGCCGCTGCTCGGTTCGATCACCGGCTACGACGGCGGGGCAACGGACCTGCACCTGGGGCCGATGACCTTCGGCCTTGCGTACTGCGACCACGTCGTCCTCTACCGCTTCACGCCGCGCGCGCTGCGCAGCACGGACTGCGAGATCACCTGGCTCGTCAACGAGTCCGCCCAGGAGGGCAGGGACTACGACCGGGCGAAGCTCACCTGGCTCTGGGACGTCACGACGATCGCGGACAAGACGATCATCGAACGCAACCAGGCGGGCGTCGACTCGCGGTTCTACGTGCCCGGGCCGCTCTCGCCGATGGAGGACTTCACCCGGCGATTCCTGGAATGGTACGTCGCGACGATGCGTGAAGCGGGCGGCGACGCGGACGGATCGCGACGGCAATGATCACTTTTCTCGCCGCGCAACGGTTTACCCGCGCGGCGACGGCGGGCTAGTATCGGCACAGGGGGATTCGCATGACGGACACGACGCGAGAGCAGCCAAGGCGCGGTTCGACGGCTCTGGCCGCGGCGGTCTCGGCAACGCTGGCGATGGCGGGTACGGCGTCGGCGCAGACGCCGGGCGGGCTCGAGGAGATCATCGTCACGTCGACCCGGCGTGCCGAGAATCTGCAGGACGTGTCGGAGTCGATCAGCGCGTTCGACACAAAGGCCATTGAAATGCGCGGCCTCAAGCAGATGGATGATTACGCCAAGTTCGTGCCCGGCCTCTCGCTCGGCGTACGCGAACCCGGCGCTACGACGATCGTGTTCCGGGGCGTCGCCTCGTCCGGCATCCAATTCGAGGCCGTGTCGTCGTCCGCGCTGTACCTGGACGAGCAACCGATCACGCAGAGCGGCGCCAGTCCCGACCCGCGGCTGATCGACATCGAGCGGCTCGAGGCGCTGCGCGGCCCGCAGGGCACGCTCTACGGCGCGAGTTCCCAGTCCGGGACGCTCCGCGTCATTACCAACAAGGCGGATCCAACCGAATTCGACGCGTGGGTGGACGCCCAAGTCTCGGATGTCGCCGAGGGGGATGCGGGTTACGACCTGAGCGGCATGGTCAACGTGCCCCTGGTCGCGGATAGTCTGGCGCTGCGTCTCGTGGGCTTCACGGCGGAGGATGCCGGGTTCATCGACAACGTGCTCGCCGACAGCCAGGGCGGCACCTTCAGCAACGAGGACAGGGTCGACGATGACGTCAACTCGGCGCGTACGACCGGTGGTCGTGCGTCCCTGCGATGGGATGTGACCGACGACTTCAATGCGACGCTCGGCGCGATCTTCCAGGAAGTCAACGCCGACGGGCATGGGGACGTCGACCTCGACACGGGCGACCTGAACCAGGTCCGGTTCGAGGGCGAGAGCCTGGACGACGAGTGGTACCAGCTCGCGCTGACGCTCAATGCGTCGCTGCCGTTCGGTGATGCGGTGTTCAGCGCCTCGTATTTCGATCGTGACTTCCGGTACGAGGCGGACGCTACGGCATACGAGTTCCAGTTCAACCAGACCGCGATCTACTACGACATTCCGATCTACGACTTCGGAGGCGATCCCAGGGGTTTCGCAACGAACCACGAGTTGACCGAGATCACGACGTTCGAGGCACGCCTGCAGTCCCCTGCCGGCAGCGAGAGCCGCTGGGCGTGGCTGGTCGGCGCCTTCTACAGCACCGAGAACGGCGACACGAGCTTCGACAGTTTCGTGCGCGGCTACGAGGAGACCCCCGCGTTCGAGTACTTCAGCGAGTACGAAGCGGGGTTGACCGGCGCTACGCTGGCGCCCACGGAAACCTGGTTCCTCGGCCGCTACGACACCGAGTTCGACCAGGTTGCGGTGTTCGGCGAGCTCGGCTTCGATGTGACCGAGAATTTCACGATCACCGCTGGCGCGCGCTGGTTCGATTATGAGCGCAAGTTCGCGCAGATCCAGGAATCCCCGGAAGGGTTCAGCGGCGCGACGCGACTGGACGGGAACCAGGAGACCAGCGAGGACGGCACCGTCGGGAAGCTCAACTTCACCTATCGCTTCGATCGCGACCGGCTGGTGTATGCCACCTATTCCGAGGGATTCCGGGTCGGTGGCAGCAACCCGCTGAAGCCGGCGTCGCTGCTGCCGCAGGACTACGAATCCGACGAACTCAAGAACTACGAGATCGGCGCGAAGACGGAGTGGCTGGATAACCGCCTGCGGTTCAACGTCGCCGCGTACTACATGAAGTGGGACAACTTCGCGGTCCAGGTCGAGGACCCGCAACCGGCCGTGTTCCAGCTCGGGTTTGTGAACCTGCCGACGGCCGAGATCCCGGGCGTAGAGGCCGACTTCGCCGCTACCTTGAGCGATTCCTGGCGACTGGAGGGCGCGTTCGCGTGGAATGACGCGCAGACATCCGAGGCGACGACGTTTTCGGTCGAGGACGAGGATGGCAACGTGTTCGACTTCGCCGTACCGGACGGCTCGCGTCTGCCGCTTACGCCCGACTGGACCGCCACGCTCGGGGTCGAATACCGTCCGGGCGCCCAGCTTCTGGATGCGCAGCCGTTCGCGCGCTTCGACTTTGCGTACGTCGGGGAGTCCGTCAATTCGCTGGAGGGCATCGAATCGGTCGTTGCGGGCAATCCCGCCGAAATCCAGGACGCGTACGAAACCGGCGACCTGCGTTTCGGGCTGGAGGGTGATTCCTGGACCGCGTCGATCTTCGTCGACAACCTCTGGGACGAGCGCGCCGAGCTGTTCCTGAGCAATCGATGGGGCGCGCAACGCATTTCGGTCAACCGGCCGCGGACCATCGGGCTGCAGCTCAGGTTCGAATTCTGATCGCGCCCTGACCATTCTCGTCGCAACGTCGGTCGTGCGCGGCAGCCGCCAGGGCGAGAGCCACGGCGGCGTGTACCTGGTCGACTTCGGCAGCGATCGCGCCGCCCGCGTGCTCGACTGGAACACCATGGGCATCGACTGGCAGGGTCGCGGCTGGGACCGCGGGCTGCGCGGCATCGCGTTCGACGGCGAGACCGTGTACATCGCGGCCAGCGACGAGCTCTTTGCCTACTCGCCCGATTTCCGGCTGCTCGGGTCGTGGCGCAATCGCTATCTGAAGCACTGCCACGAGATCTGCCTGCATGAGCGCACGCTCTTCCTGACGTCGACGGGCTTCGATTCGATCCTTGGGTTCGACCTCGATGCGAAGTCGTTCTCCTGGGGGCTGAAGGTCGCGGCCCTCGGCGACGGCTTCGCGGGGCAGCCATTCGATCCCGAGTTCGAAACCGGGCCGCAGCCGTCGAACGCCCTGCACCTGAACAGCGTCTTTTGCGCCCAGGGCGGCATGCACATCAGCGGCCTCAGGACGCTGGGGATCCTGCTGTTCAACGGCCGCGAGCTTCGCCGCTGGGTCAGCCTGCCCGTCGGTGTACACAACGCGCGCCCGTTCCGCGACGGCGTGCTGTTCAACGACACCGAATCCGACGTCGTCCGGTTCGCGACGCGCACGGGCGAGCGCGTGTTCCCGGTGCCGCGTTACCCGCCGGAGCGGCTCACTCACGTCGACCCGAACGATACCCGGATCGCGCGGCAGGCCTTCGGGCGCGGCTTGTGCGTGATCGGCGATGACGTCATCGCCGCCGGCTCTTCGCCGTCGACGATCGCGCTGCACGACCTGCGGCCCGGTGCCACGTCGAGGATGGCGACGCTGAGCTACGACGTGCGCAATGCCATTCACGGGCTGCAACCATGGCCTTACGGCTGGAAGGTCACCGCCGCTCGGTCGGCCTGAGACGCCGACACGCAACGCAGTCGTTGTCTGCGCGCAGCGCCGGCGTCATGATTTCGAGGAGTCGACCGCGCGTGTCCCGTGTCTCCGGAGGGTGTCCCATGAAGACGATCCTGCAGGTCTTGATCGGCGCGCTCGTGTTGCTTTCGCTCGAGTCCGCCCGCGCGCTCGACGTGGACAACTATCGGTTGGTCGACCTCAGCCACGCCTACGACTCGCAGACGCTCTATTGGCCTTCGCGCCCGCCAATGAAATTCGAGCTCGAGCCGCTGGCGTTCGGGGAGACGCCGCGCGGCTGGTTCTACGCCGCCAATCGCTTCTGCACGCCCGAGCACGGCGGGACGCATCTCGACGCGCCGATCCACTTTCATCGGGGCGGACAGACAACGGAGCAACTGCCATTGGAGAAGTTGCTCGCCGCCGGAGTGCGCATCGATGTGCGAGATCGGGCGCAGAAGGATCGTGGCTATCGGCTGACGCGCGAAGACGTGCTCGCATTCGAGAACCGCGCAGGAAAGATCCGCCCCGGTACGATCGTGCTCCTGCAGACTGGATGGAGCCGCTACTGGCCCAGCCGCAAGGACTACTTCGGCGACGAGTCAGCCGAGGACGCGAGCAAGCTCGAGTTTCCGAGCTACGGGGCCGACGCGGCGCGCCTGCTCGTGGAGGAGCGCAAGGTCGCCATGCTCGGCGTCGACACCGCGTCGATCGACTACGGCCGCTCGCAGGATTTCGACGTGCATCGTATCGCGGCAGCGAGCGGTGCGGGTGGTCTCGAGAACCTCACGAACCTCGATCAGCTCCCGGAAACTGGATTCGTGGTGATCGCGTTGCCGATGAAGATCGCGGGCGCATCCGGAGGTCCGGCGCGTGTGATCGCGCTCGTGCCGAAGAGGTAGCAGGCCGCTGAAAAAGGGGACATTCTCCATTTCGCTCCGCATGTCGTGCCGTCGAGGCCCTGTCGACGAAATGGAGAATGTCCCCTTTTTGTATACGCTCTCGCCCATGGATATCGGCGTTCCGATCCGCTGCTTCGGGAAGGTGGACATGGAGCCGCTCGCGGCGGCGATCCTGGCCCAGGACGAGGTGGCCTGGAACGAGAACGTCCAGCGGCAACGCGACTACGAGGTGCACGAGCAGACCCGCTCGATCGTGCTCCTGTTCGCCGAAGTGGCGGACTGGCCCGCCGTCGAGGTGAGCAAGCAGCCGGGCTGGGATCGCCTCGCGGAGACGGCCGTCCCGCTGATGCACGCGATCATCCGCAACTGGTACCCGCCCGGCGGCACGATCATCCGCGCGATGGCGGCGAAGCTGCTGGCCGGCGGGCGGATACTCCCCCACAGGGACACGCATCCGTCATTCGGCGCCGGCCACCGCATCCACGTTCCCATCGTCACGAACCCGCGGGTCCGGTTCATGATCGACGGCCGTCCGTATCAGCTCGAGGTAGGTCAGGCTTACGAGCTCAACAACCAGAAGGTCCACAGCGTCATGAACAAGGGCGAGGGGGACCGCATCAATTTCATCTTCGATTACGTACCGCCGGAAGCGAAGAAGGCCCGGGTGTCCGCCGCCCGTGCGTCTCAGCCACGCCCCGGGGTCTCGTAGCGCCGATACCTGTCGCGGATCGGCTCGATCACCGGGAGGAGCTCGCCGAGATGGCGCTCGTAGTTTCGCCAGTGACCCACTGAGCGGTCGTAGATCGGCTGGCGCACCTGTTCCGAGCTCGGCGTGCGCACCGGCCGGTCACTCTCGTAGAACCGCAGGCACGCATCCTCCCAGGGCAGCTCGCAGAATTCGAGCAGCCGGCGCACCTGCGTTGCGAAGTCGGCGACCACGTCCTCGTACTGCACGGTCAGCACCTTGCCCGGCAGCGCCTCCGCCCAGTGATCCATCAGGCGCTGGTACTGCAGGTAGTACTCGCCGATCTCGGTCAGGTCGTAGGTGAACGCCTGGCCCTTCGCGAAGAGCTGCCGGTAGCAGCTCAGGCAGGCGTCGAGAGGGTGGCGCCGGGCGTCGATGATCTTCGCGTTCGGCAGGATCAGCGACAGCAGGCCGACGTTCGGAAAGTTGTTCGGCATCTTGTCGATGAAGCGCGGCGCGCCCGATCGGCGGTGCATCCGCGCGTATCCGAGATAGTCCTCGCCGAGCGACCGGAAGTTCTGCGGGCCGAGCTCGCGTGCTGCCTCCGGGTAGTTGACGCCGTCGGCGCGGTTGCGGTTGAGCCATGCGGCGACGCGACCGAGGTAGGGCAGCTCGCTCGTGCCCTCGACCTGGCTGTGGCTCGCGAGGATCTGCTCGAGCAGCGTCGAGCCCGAGCGCGGCAATCCGAGGATGAAGATGGGTGCGGGATCGGGCAGGCCGACATCGCTGCGGGACTGCAGGAACTCGCGGGAGAAGACACGGATGAGCCGATCATTCATCGACTCGGTGTGCACGGGATCGTACGTGACCTCCGCACGCTGCTTCGAGTTGCCCTCCGCGTAGTACTCCCAGGCACGATCGAAGTCGCCGCGATCCTCGTACGCCTTGCCGAGCGCGAACAGGAAGTTCACTTCGGACTGCGTGGTCAACCCGCCGCCGCGCGCCCGCCGCTCCATCTCGGCGACCGTTTCGTCGCGGAATCGATAGGTCTTGAGGTTGGCCAGGCTCCAGTAGGTCTCGCCCGAGTCGGGACGCTCCCGGATACATGCGTCGTAGGATGCGACCGCCTCGTCGTAGCGGCCGACGGCCTTGAGCACGTGACCCAGGCCGAGGAGTGCGCCGACGTGCGTGGGGCGCAGCTCGAGGCAGCGCTGGTACGCCTCGATGGCCTCGTGGGTGAACGCTGCCGGCGCCAGCGTGGACGCGCGCAGGAAATGCGCCGCGGGGTTGGCGGGGTCGAGCGCGATTGCACGGTCGAAGCAGTCCAGCGCCTCGCCATACCGGTCCTGTTCCTTGCGCAGCTTGCCCAGGTCGAGCACTGCCGCCAGGAAGTCCGGCGCGACCGAGATCGCGCGCTCGAGCAGGCGCTCCGCCTCGTCGGCGCGCCCGGCCTTCGCCGCGATCGAGGCGAGCAGCCGCATCGCATCGACGTTGCGTGGACGGTTCCGCAGGACACGGCGATAGAGATGCTCGGCTTCCTCGAGGCGGCCCTCCTTCTGGTGCTCCGCCGCGAGCGCCATCAGGCGACGCTCGGGCGACAACGCGAAGCATCGCTCGAACGCCTGGTCGGCCTCGGCGCCGCGGCCGAGCATCGCCAGTGCCTTCCCGAGCGTGAACCAGGCGTGCTCGAGCTGCGGATCGAGGTGCGTCGCGCGCTCGAGGTACGGCAGCGCCTCCGCCGCCCGGCCCTGCTGCACGAGCATGTGGCCCAGGTCCTCGTGCGGCTTCGCGAACGTCGGCGCCTGGGCGATCACCTCGCGAAGGATCGCATCGGCGTCGGCGGGGCGATTGAGCTTGATCAGGATCGCCCCCAGCAGCGCCTGCAGGTTGACGTCGCGCGGGTAGTCGGCGAGCCGGCCGCGCACACGTGCCTCGGCCGCCGCGAGCCGACCTTCGTTGATCAGCGCGATTGCCTCGTCGAATTCCGCCTTCGGCGCGAGCAGCGGGCGCATGGATCTGTCAGACGTCCTCGAAACGGCTGAATCCAAGGTTATTCAGCGCTTTGACCGCAGTATATGTCATTGAACGGGCGTCGCCCGACGTCGGCGCGCAGTGAGCGCAGGACACGCAGGAAAGGCGTGGGACGGGAGGCGGCGGAGTTTTCGGGCGTGCGACTATCCTGTAGAAAGAGCGGCCACAACAACGGAGTGCACACATGCGGAACGGCGGTGCATTGCGGACCCTCGCGCTTGCAGCGCTCGTGTCTGCGACGGCGGGTGCGGGCTGCGGCAAACGCCCGGGTCCGGCCGAGGTTGCCGACACGATCTTCATTAACGGTGGGATCTACACGGTCGATGCGGAGCGGTCGTGGGCACAAGCGGCGGCGGTTCGCGGCGGCCGGATCGTCGCGATCGGCAGCAACGAGGAGATCCAGGCACTGAAAGGTCCTGCGACCACGGTGGTCGACCTGACCGGCCGCATGGCGCTGCCCGGCTTCCACGATTCGCATGTGCACGTCGCCTGGTCGGGCTTCCAGGAGATGCAGTGCGCGATCAACGACCTCGAGACCATCGAGGCGATCCTTGACGCCGTCAAGGAGTGCGCTGCCCGGACCAAGGACGAATGGATCGTCGGCGGTGGATGGTGGGAGTCGCTGTTCGACCACCGTGGCCCTCGCAAGGAACTGCTTGATCAAGCGGTTCCCGGTCGCGCGGTGATCCTCGCCTCAGTCGATGAACACAGCTCGTGGGTGAGCTCGCGCGCGCTCGAGCTCGCCGGCATCACCGCAAAGACACCGGATCCCGAAAACGGGGTGATCGAGCGGGACGCGCGCACGGGCGAACCAACCGGCACGCTCCGGGAGACCGCCATGGACGTGGTCATGGACAAGGCTCCGGAGCCCAGCGCGGAGATGCGGCTCGAAGGCCTCAGGCGCGGGTTGCGGCACGTGAGCAGGTTCGGCATCACGTCGTTCATCGAGGCGGCGGCAGAGGACGCCGACTTCGATGCCTTCGAGACAGTCGCGCGGAGCGGGGAACTCACTGCCAAGGTGCGCCTGTCGCTCGACCTACCCGACCTGCAGGTGGCGAGAGCTTCGAGAATCTGCTCGCCCGTCGGCAGGAACTGTCGGGACCGCGACTGAACGCCGACTCGATCAAGATCCACGTCGACGGCGTACTCGAGGGTGAGACGGCTGCGTTACTGTCACCGTATCTCAACAAGCCCGGGCATTTCGGCAATTTCGAGATCCCGGTGGCGGACCTGAATGCCGCGGTGACACGCTTCGACGCGATAGGGCCTGCAGGTGCACATGCACGCCATCGGAGACGCCGCCACGCGTGCGGCGCTGGACGCAATCGAGGCGGCACGCGCGAAAAACGGGCCGAGCGACCATCGTCACCACATCGCGCACCTGCAGCTCATCCACCCGGACGACATCCCGCGCTTCGCGGCGCTCGGCGTCACGGCAAACTTCACAGCGCTATGGGCCTTCCCGGACGACTACATCGTAAAGGTCAACACGCCGCAGGTCGGCGTCGAGCGGGTGAACCGCATGTACCCGATCGGCAGCGTGCAGCGTGCCGGCGGCCGCATCGTTGGCGGCAGCGACTGGTCGGTGAACACGGTCAATCCGCTACCGTCAATCGAGGTGGCGCTGACTCGCCAGGACCCGGAGGGCGCAGGCACTGACGTGCTCAACCCGGCGGAGCGCGTTGACCTGGCGACGATGATTGCGGCGTATACGATCGAGGGCGCCTGGCTGATGCACCAGGAGAAGGAAACCGGTTCGATCGAAGTCGGCAAGGCCGCCGACATCGTCGTGCTGGACAAGGATCTCTTCAAGCTGCCGGCGGCGGAGATCGGCAGCGTGCGCGTCGACATGACCCTGCTGGACGGAAAGGTCCTGTACCAGCGCGGTAGCGACCCCTGAGCTCCGCGACGGACGACGGCGGGTCGAATCAGGGTGACTTCAGGCTGCCGGGGATCGGCGGCCCGGCGGCCGGATTGAAGTCGCGATAGTCGAGCTGCAGGTACTGCAGCATCGTCGCAGCGACGTCGCTCTGCGTGGCATCCGGAGAGTCATCGCGCCTCGCCGATTGCGGGCGTGTCCGGCCCGATGATGGCGATCCAGATGTCCTGGCTGCCCTGGATGCCGGTGTCGTGGTCGACCCAGTCTTTCGGAGTTCGGCCGCGGCCGTGATCGGTCGTGATGATGAGCGTCGTGCGATCGCGGTATCGATCCATGGACTGCACCGTGCGCCAGAGCTCCTCGAGGAAATCGTCCGCCAGGTTCAGGTAGTCGAGCAGCCGGTCGTAGCGGCGCGCGTGCGCCCAGTCGTCGGACTGGCCGAGGCCGAGCCACATGACGCGCGGCTGGTGCTTCTTCAGGTAGGCGAGGGCGAGGCGGAAGGTGAGCGCGTCGTTGCTGCTTTCCTCCCACAGCCCCATGACCTGCTTGCGCAGCGCCCCCAGCTCGTCCATTTCCGGCGTGCTGAGCGCGGCGGGCACGAGATCGTAGGCGCCGTTCATGAAGAACGTGCCGTCGCTGCGCGAGGCGGCCATCCTGAAGCCGTCCCACGAGCCGATCTGCGCAACCTGGGTCGGCGGGAGCTCGAGCTTGCGCTTGACGTAGTCGAGCACGGTCTCGTGCGGATAGCGGACGAGATCGTTGCTCTGCACGTCGGGCTGCGGCTGGCCGGTGAGGATCTCGGAGTACCCGGGATAGGAGAACCACAGCGGGTTGCGCACGGTGACCCGGCTGCCGCGGGCCTGGTTTCCGAGCACCATGCCGGCGGGCGCCAGCGTCTGCCAGAACCAGGGCATCAGGGCCGCGCGGCGTTCCTCCGGGGTCGCCCGCCAGTAGCGCCTGCGCGTGACCTCGATGTCGTAGATGCCGGACTGTGCCTCGTCCGCGGCGACGACCGGGTCCATGCCCGCGAACAGTTCCTGGATGCGTACGCCGTCCAGCGTGACCAGGATGACGTTCCGGTCCTCCGCCGCAGCCGACGCCACCGACAGCAGGAGACCGCCGACCAGCGCGACGAGCCCCGCCGCGATGCGGGTCGGTCGCCGCCGCTCCACTTCTTGAGGAGACGGATGCCCTTGATCTCGAACCTTGATCCTGTGAATCACCGGCGCCCCCGTGTCAGTGCCGTACCCGGAAATCACGCATCATTATCGGCGTATCGCGCCTGCACCTCGAGTGACTGATGGCCGCGGCCGGAGACCGGCGGTAGTATCCTCTGCCCTCGTCCCAGGAGGTTCACACGATGTGCATGCCGCGGCGCCAACGGGTCTGGTGGCAACTCGTCCTGCTGGTGGCGGTGCTGCCGGGATTCCGGGCCGTCGTCGCGGACGACGCGGTCGAGCGCACTGCCGCGCCGATCGTATTCGTCTGCGAGCATGGTTCCGTCAAGAGCCTGATCGCCGCCTCCCTGTTCGAGCGCGCGGCCGCTGCGCGGGGGATGAATCTGCGGGCGGTTTCGCGCGGTGTGAGCCCCGATGAACGCGTACCGCCGGCGATCGCCACGGCGCTTCGTGGCGACGGGTTTGACGTCGAAGGCTACAAGCCGCAACCGTTGACAGCGGCTGACCTCGCGGGCGCCGCGCGCGTCATCGCCATCGGGGTCGACCTTTCGCAGCACGCTAACGCGGCTCAAGCTCCGATCGAAACCTGGAACGATATACCGCCGGCCAGCGTCGACTACGCGGCGTCGAAGGCGGCGCTCGAGCGACACATCGGCGGCCTGCTCGACGAGCTGCAGCCGGCGGCTGCGTCTCCGCCAGCCACCGCGCCGACCCGTTCCTGCGTCACTACCCGGCGTGGCTGCCGGCTACTGGTTCATGAACAGCTGCGCGATGGCGAATGCGGTGCGATGCGGCCCTGGGTCGTTGCGATTGGTCAAGACGATGACCGTCATGTGTCGCGCGGGGTAGCGGACGATGACGTTGCGAAAGCCGATGGATTCGCCCGAATGCCACAGCGTTTCGCCGGTGATGCGCCAGCCATAGCCGTACTGGACGCCTGGCTCGTCGGTGGGCGTCGCCGCCGTGAAGGCGAGCCGCAACGATTCCCGGCGCAACAGTCGATCGTCGTACAGCGCTGCGTCCCATTTCGCCAGGTCGTCGATCGACGAGTAGATCCCGCCGTCGCCGAGCACGGCGCTCGTCTGGCTCTGGTCCGTGCGCGACCACCCAGTCGCCGTCTCGCTGTAGCCGTAGGCGCGATCGGCGACCGTCGAGACGCCATCCTCGTACGCAACGGTAGCGTGCATGCCAAGCGGCTCGAAGATGCGTGACCGGAGGAACGCGGCGAAGGTCTGGCCCGATGCGCGCGCAACGCAGAGCGCGAGCAGCGCGTAGCCGCTGTTGCTGTAGCGATAGCTCGTCCCGGGCGCGAAGTACGTGCGGTCCTGAGTCTCCAGGATCCTCAGTACGTCGGCATCGCGGAGCTGCTCGGTCATTCCTGCCGGTATGACGTCTTCGTAGTCGATGAGCCCGGACATGTGCGTGACGAGCTGCCGGATCGTGACGGGTACCGCGGCCGCCGGCAGCGTCGGCAGCCAGTTGCGAACAGGATCGTCGAGCTGCAGGCGGCCGTCCTCCGCGAGCAGCAGGGTCGCCGCCGCCGTGAACTGCTTCGTGAGCGATGCGAGGCGGTAGTTGGTCGCAGGGGTCGTTGCGAGGCGGTCCTCGAGGCTGGCCAGGCCGTAGCTGCGACGCACCACGGCCTCGCCGTCGCGAAGCACGAGCACGGACGCCCCGGGCACGGCGCCGTGGTAGTCGCGCATGAGCACATCGACATGAGAATTCATCCGGCGTTCTCCCGCCGCATAGTCGGCCAGCACGACGGCTGGCGGATGGCTCCGCTGGCGCGTGCCGGCGAGTCCTTCCTGTAGTCTACGCACGCGCCGCCCGAGCATGGCGAGCTGACGGTGGCCCGCCAGGGATTTAGCTGGTGTGCAGGTCGGTCGGGAGCTGAATCAAGATTCACTATGTCTGGCGACGCTGTTCGCTTCGCGTTTCCAGGCAATCGGTTGCGCGGTACACTGGCCGACGAGCCAGTGCGAGACATGCGAACCGGGTCGGGCACCTAACTT
This sequence comes from uncultured Gammaproteobacteria bacterium, assembly GCA_963834855.1. Taxonomy (GTDB): domain Bacteria; phylum Pseudomonadota; class Gammaproteobacteria; order Steroidobacterales; family Steroidobacteraceae; genus DATJKD01. The sequence continues at coordinate 82,858 of CAWIDH010000009.1, forward strand.
GCCGTCCCGACAATTTCGGACCCTTGTGCCCGGAACGGACCTCCAGATAGGGACTCGGTCGGAGTGGACGGTATTCACGTCGTACGCATGAGGTTCAAGCATCTCCTGTCCCGCGTCATGAGTCCAACGGACGTATGGCGCACGGCGCGATGGCGCGTCGTCCTGGTCTCTCGACGAAGCGCTCTCCGGCTGGCCCCGTTCTATCGGGCGCAGCTGCGGCGGGTGGTCTTCATCGGGGTTACGGGCAGCTGTGGCAAATCGACCACCAAGGAGCTCATCGCAACTGTCCTCTCCAGCCAGCTCAAGGGCCACAAGAACCCCGGCACCAAAAATATGCCCCATACCATCGCCAGCACGATCCTTCGCGTCAAGCCAAACGACGAATTCTGCGTCTTGGAGATCGCTGCGGCGAAACGTGGCGAGAGAATTCCCCTGGAGCGACCACTCGACCTCGTGAAGCCCCGCATCGGGGTGGTCACCAACATCGGGACCGATCACATCAGTGCATTTGGCAGTGTCGAGGCCATTGCGGCCGAGAAGGGCAAGCTCATCGCAGCATTGCCGCCGCACGGCATCGCCATACTGAATGCAGATGATCCAAATGTCCTGGCCATGCGGTCGCGGTGTGCCGGCCGGGTCATCACGTACGGACTGGCGCCCGACGCGATGGTGCGTGCGGAGAATGTCAGCGCCGCCTGGCCCGAGCGCCTATCGTTCACCGTTTGCTTCAACGGTCAATCTCACCCCGTTCACACACAGTTACCGGGTGCGCACCTGGTGCACTGCGCCCTCGCCGCGGTCGCGGTCGGGCTCGCGATGGGGCTGCCGCTGACGGTTGCGGTGCAGGCGATAAGCACGGTTCCGCCCTTCCCGCGCCGCATGAGTCCGGTGATTCGCGATGATGGGGTCACCTTCATCCAGGATGACGCCAAGGCGCCGCTGTGGTCGATTCCCGCGGTGCTGGATTTCATGAAGGCGGCGAGAGCAGGACGCAAGATCGTCGTCATCGGGACCATCTCCGACTACACCGGAAACTCCGACCGTGCATACGTTTCCGTGGCCCGTCAGGCTTTGGCGGCGGCCGATCAGGTAGTCTTCGTGGGCTCGAGAGCTTCGAAAAGCCTGAAGGCGAGGAGGCATCCACAGGACGACGCACTGCAGGCCTTCCCCTCGGTGCGAGGCTGCCTGCGCGCAACTGCGCGAATTTTTCCGCCCGGGCGATCTTGTTCTTCTGAAAGGCATCGATCACGACCACCTGGAAGAGCTCATCTCGCACCCAGGCACGGGCGAGGCGCAAGGCGGCGCGCCGCTCGCGGAGCCATCCATCCAGGCGGTTGTCGGACTGGGCAATCCGGGCGCCCAGCTACCGGGACACACCTCATAACGTCGGCCAGGCAGCGCTCGATTTTCTTGCCCGCTCCCTCCGGGCAGAGTGGGTCCGGGAGGAACAGGCGATGCTCGCCCGGATCGAATTGCAGGGCAGGATCGTCTATCTGATCAAGCCGCTGACGTACGTGAATGTCACGGGTCCCGTGCTGTCGCAGCTGGCGCGGCGGCTACACTTCGCAGCGGGCCAGTGCGTCGTCATCCACGATGACATGGACCTGCCGTTGGGTGCGCTGCGCGTGCGCATGAAGGGCGGCGACGGCGGCCATAGAGGCGTTGGGTCAATACAGAGAGTGTTTGGAAGCGATGCACTTCGCCGGGTGAAGATCGGCGTGGGGCGGCCCGAGGAGAAGGGTCGCGCGGCTGACCACGTGCTGACGAAATTCGCGCCGACAGAAATGCCGGTGATCGAACGTGCCTGCACCGAAGCAGCCCTGCGCGTTCTGGCGCTGCTGGAAATACCGGCGCCCGTGGCGCACCCGCCCGGGCAGGAATCGGCACCTGACGACACGGCGACGGCGCGCGCCACGAAGAATCGCCCCGATCCTGACCTGCCTGACGACACCGACTCAATCCGGGGCGTCTGCTTGCTCGGCGGGCCGGTCGAGCGGACCGGCCGACGGTGCTACCATTCGCGCAACCAGACCAACAACATCTTCACGGGGGGCACTACCATGTCACGGACAAGGACTCGCCGCGCTTCCACGCTCGTTCGCGTCTCTCCGCTGGCCGTGCTGCTTGCGCTCTCCGCCGCCCCGGCGCGCAGTGACGTCGTCATGGAGGAGTCGATCAACCTCGACGGTGCGGCCGGTTTCTCCATGCTCGCCATGCAGGGCAAGTCGACGACGAGCCTCACGCCCGACAAGTCGCGAATCGATTCCGACATGCAGTTCAAGTCGAAGCTGATGAACCGCTTCGCCGGGCAGTCCGGTGCGAGCTCGCAGATCATTCGCCTCGACCAGGGCCGCGTGTACGACGTCAACCACGGCGACCGCAAGTACACGGAGATGAGCTTCGAGGAGATGCGCAAGGCGATGGAGCAGGGCATGCAGCAGATGGAGGCGGCCGCAAAGCAGCAATCCGCCGCGCAGCCACAGCAGCTGCCGGTGTCGGCCGAGGAGTGCCAGTGGAGCGACCCGGTCGTCGAAGCGAAGCAGACCGGCGAGCGCGCGACGATCGCCGGTTTCGATGCCGCACGCGCAACGGTCTCGCTCAAGCAGAGCTGCACCGACAAGAAGACTGGCAAGACCTGCGACATGGTCTGGAGCATCGACCAGTGGCTCGCGCCGGGCGCGCCGGGTGGCGACGAGTCGCGTGCGTTCGCGCTCAACTACGCGAAGCAGCTCAACCTGGACGCCGCGAGCCTGGAGGCGATGCAGAGTCGGATGCAGCAGGCGTTCAGCCAGTACCGCGGCAGCTGGACCGAGGTCATGGGGAAGGCGGCCGAGTGGGAAGGTTATCCGCTGAAGTCGGTCGTGCAGATGTCGATGGGCGGTCCGCAATGCACGACCGAGGGTGGCACACAGATCGCGGCCGACCCGGTGTTCGCCGATGCGGTCGACGCAGGCATCCAGGCCGGCGCGAGCACGGCCGCGAGCGCCGCGGCCGGTGCGGCCACGCAGGCGGCGGTCGAGCAGGCCGGCGGCGGCGTCGGAGGTGCCGTGGCCGGTTCTGCGGCCGGCGCATTCGCAAGCAAGCTCGGCGGGTCGTTGCTCGGCAAGCTGGGCAAGAAGAAGGAACAGCCCGCGCCGGCCGCACAGGAGACCGCACCGGTCGGCGGCGCGGGGATGATCCGGCTGTTCCGGATGACGTCGGAAACGACGGCAATCCGCAGCGGCGCTATTCCGACGTCGACGTTCGACGTGCCCGTCGGCTACACGAAGGAAACGGCGCCGGCCGCGACGAAGTAGCGTCCGCCGGGGGTCACGCCGCGCGCCGCGACGGCAGCTCCGCCTGATCCTGCGGCCAGCTGCGTTGAATGTCTTCGCGGTGCGTGTCGAATCCGGTCCATCCCGTTCGTCGTGAGTTGTATCGAGCGACCTCGAACTAGGTGGAGGACGGACATCCCATGACGAACACCGGCACCCTGGCGACGATCACCGCGGCCCTGGCGCTTTCGGCAAGTGCCGCGCCTGCGGAGGACGTGAAAAGCGGGCACGCCACCGCAAACGGTATCAATTACTACTACGAGATCCGCGGCGAGGGCGAGCCGCTGCTGCTGCTCCATGGCGGGCTCGGCTCAACCGACATGTTCGGACCCATCATGCCGCAGCTCACCGAGCACCGGCAGGTGATCGCGGTCGACCTGCAGGGCCACGGCCGCACGGAGCTCGGCACGCGGCCGTTCAGCATCCAGGCGATGGGTGCCGACATGGCGGTCGTGCTGAAGGACCTCGGCTACGGACAGGTTGACGTGCTCGGCTATTCCATGGGCGGTGGCGTCGCCTTCCAGCTCGCGGTGCAGCACCCCGAGGCCGTCCGCCGGCTGGTGCTGGTGTCGGCCGGCTATGCGCAGGACGGCTTCTATCCGGAGATGCTGCCGATGCAGGCACAGGTTGGCGCCGCGATGGCCGAATCCATGAAGGACACGCCCATGTACAAGTCCTACATGGCGGTCGCGCCTAGAGCCTGAGGACTTTCCGCGGCTCCTCGACACCATGGGCGCCTGGATGAGAAAGCCCTACGACTGGTCGGCCGACGTGGCGAAGCTCAGGATGCCGGTCATGCTCGTGTTCGGCGACAGCGACATGTACCGGCCGGAGCACGTGGTGAAGTTCTACCAGCTGCTCGGCGGCGGCCTGAAGGACGCCGGCTGGATGCGGGAGCACCAGTCGCAGAACCGCCTGGCGATCCTGCCCGACCAGACGCACTACGACATCTTCCTCTCGCCCGGGCTGGTGGACGCGGCGCTGCCGTTCCTCGACGGCAAGAAGGCCTCGAAGAGCTGGGACGAGCAGGTGGAAGCGGCGAGGTAGACGCGCCGATCCGTTCTGGCCGAGCGACGAAAAAACCGACCGGTCGGTTGCCGACAAACCGCCCGGTCGGTACTGTCCGGCCCATGGTGGTACGGGCGGCCCCCATCGACCTGCAGAAGACCTTTCTCGACGCTGCCGAGGCGGTGGTCGTGCGCCAGGGCATCGCGAACCTGACGCTGGACGCGGTCGCAGCCGAGGCGGGCATGAGCAAGGGCGGGCTCATGTACCACTTCCCGTCCAAGGACCGTCTCGTCGAGGCCCTGGTCACGCGCTCCGCGGAGAGTTGGCGCGCCTGTTTCACAGAGGCCTACGAGCGCACGCCGGAGGGTCCGGGGCGCATGGCGCGGGCACTGCTGGACCATTGCCTGTCCGATGCCGAGGGCTGGACGGCGGAGCTCCGGCGCAGCTCGTCCGCGTGCTTCGCGGCCCTCGCACAGAACCCCTCGCTGATTCAGCCCATGCGCGCGGTGTACGCGGAGCTGCATCAGCGCGTTGCCGACGACGGGCTGCCCCCCGGCGTCGGCGAGGCAGTGGCCGCGGCCATCGACGGACTGTGGCTCGTACTGGGTGCTGGGGCTCGCCGACGTCAACCAGGACTTTGTGGTTCGGGTGCGCGGCGCACTCGAGGACATGCTCGATCATTCGCTGCGCGCGAAGCCGGTGCGCAGTGTGGCAAGAGCAGGCGCCGTCGACACCCAGGCGCTCAGGGCGACGCCGCTCATGAATCGTCGTCTCTGGATCAGATCCTCCGTGTTGCTCGTGGCGGTCGTCGGGACGGGCGTCGCGCTTGCTGTTTGGAAATACGCGTCGATGCAGGCGGCCGGCGCGGCGTATGCCAACCAGCCCGAACCGATGGAATCGGTGACGGTCGCCGTCGCCAGGCAGCGCGAGCACGCGCCGACGACGACGTCGATCGGCACCGTGCTCGCGCTGCGCTCGATCACGCTGCGCAACGAGTGCCGGGCACGGTCCGCCACGTCGCGCTCGTGCCGGGGCAGATCGTCGAGGCGGGCACGGTGCTGGTCGCGCTGGACGTCTCGGTCGAGGAAGCCGAGCTGCGGCGCAGCAGGCGCAGGCCGCGCTCGCGGAAACGCTGCTCGGCCGCAGCGAGCGCATGAGCGAGCAGCGGGCCGCGTCCGTGAAGGAGCTGGACCGCGCCCGCGCCGAGCGCGACGTGGCGCTGGCGCAGATCGCGCGCACCAGGGCGATCATCGAGCGCAAGACGATCCGTGCGCCGTTTCGCGCGCGCGTCGGCATCGCGGACGTGCATCCCGGCCAGTACCTCGAGCGAAGGCACGCAGCTCACGACGCTGCAAGGCGTGGACGATGCCGTCCACGTGGATTTCGCCGTCGCGCAGCAGGTCGCGGCGGGCCTGCGCGAGGGCGACAGCGTCGATGTGTCGGCCGCCGGCGACGGGTCCCGCCATCGACGCGAAGATCGTCGCGATCGATGCGCGGGTCGATCCCACGACCCGCAACGCCATGGTGCGCGCGAGGATCGAAGGCTCGCCGACGCGCCCGCGCCGGGCGCTTCGGTGCGGGTCCGCGGTGCCGGTCGGCCCGCCGCGTACGGCGGTCGCCGTTCCGGTGAGCGCGCTGCGCAAGGGACCGGCGGGCGACCACGTGTTCGTGGTCGCAGCGGACACGGACGGCCAGACGCGCGCCCACCTGCGTCCGGTCCAGGCGGCGCGATGCTGGGCGACGAGGTCGATCATCGACGCGGGCCTCGCCGCCGGCGAGCAAGTCGCCGCGTCGGGCTCCTTCAAGCTGCGCGAAGCGGCGCTGGTCGCGGTGACGAGCGCTCGCCGCGGCCAAGACCGCAGGCGCGATCCCGTAACGCCGGTCGACGGGACGGACTGGCCATGCGCTCGTTCACCGATATCTTCATCAGGCACCCGGTGCTCGCGGTGGTGGTCAACCTGGTGATCGTGCTGGTGGGCTGGCGCGCGCTGTCGACCCTGCCGGTGCAGCAGTATCCGCAGATCGAAAGCTCGTCGGTGTTCATCACCACGGTCTATTACGGCGCGAGCGCCGAGACCGTCCGCGGCTTCCTGACCACGCCGATCGAGCGCGCCGTCTCGGCGATCGGCGGCGTGGATCTACGTCGAGTCGACCAGCCGCGCCGGAGTCAGCACGGTCACCGTGCGACTGAAGCTCAACCACAACAGCACGGCCGCGCTGGCCGAGGTCACCGCGCGGCTGCAGCAGGTGCGCTCCGAGCTGCCGCCGGAAGCCGAGCCGCCCGTCGTCGAGATGCAGCGCGCCGACCGGCCGTATGCCACGTTCTACCTCAGCTTCACGTCCGACGAGCGCGAGCGTGCCGGCCATCACCGACTGGCTGTCGCGCAACGCTGCAGCCGCAGCTCGCCACGCTCGCCGGCGTCCAGCGCGTGACCATCGAAGGCGGCCGCCAGATCGCGATGCGCGTCTGGATCGACCCCGATCGCCTGGCCGCCCTCAACCTGTCGCCGGGCGACGTGCACGCGGCGCTGCGGCGCAACAACTACCTCGCGGCCGTCGGCCAGACCAAGGGCAACCTGGTGCAGGTCAATCTGCTCGCCGAACACCGACCTGCGCTCGGTGGAGGAGTTCGAGAACCTGATCGTCGCCGAGCGCGACGGCGCGATCGTGCGCCTGTCGCGACGTGGCGCAGGTCGAGCTGGGCGCCGAGGAGGCCGACTTGGTCGCGAAGTTCAACGATCAGGACGGCGGTCTACCTCGGCGTCTGGCCGCTGGTCGGCGCGAACGAGATCGAGGTGGCGCACCGCCTGCGCGACGAGATGGAGCGCATCCGGCCGACGCCTGCCGCAGGACATCGACATGCGCCTGGCCTACGACGGCACGGTGTTCATGGCGACGCGCTGAAGGAGATCACCAAGACGCTCACCGAGACGATGCTGATCGTCGGCGCTCGTGGTGTTCCTGTTCATGGGCTCGGTGCGCACCGCGCTGGTGCCGCTGGTCGCCATGCCGGTCTCGCTGGTCGGCGCGGCGCATCGTGATGCTGCGCCTTCGGCTTCAGCCTGAACCTGCTGACGATCCTCGCGATCGTGCTGTCGGTCGGGCTGGTGGTGGATGACGCGATCGTCGTGGTCGAAAACGTCGAGCGGCACGTGCGCGAGGGCAAGTCGCGCATCCAGGCCGCGCTCGTCGGCGCGCGCGAGCTGGTCGGCCCGATCATCGCGATGACCATCACGCTGGCCGCGGTCTATACGCCGATCGGCTTCCAGGGCGGGCTGACCGGCTCGCTGTTCCTGGAGTTCGCCATCACGCTGGCCGCCGCGGTCGTCGTCTCCGGCATCGTCGCGGTCACGCTGTCGCCGGTCATGAGCTCGCGCTTCGTGCACGCGCACGGCAAGGAGGGCCGGCTGACCGCGCTGGTCAATCGCGGCTTCGACGCGGTGCGGCGCGTCTATGCGCGGCTGCTGGACGGCGCGCTGCAGATGCGCTGGGCGATCGTCGCGGCCGGCGCTGCTGATCATGCTCGCGGCCTGGCCGCTGTACATGTTCTCGCGCCAGCGAGCTCGCGCCGGTCGAGGACCAGAGCCACATCAGCCTGTTCTTCGAGGCGTCGCCCGACGCGTCGCTCGCAGCGCGTCAACCGCGAGTCGCTGCAACGTCGTGCAGGCGATCACGCGCTTTCCCGAGGCCGAGTTCATGTGGTCGCTGACCGCGGCCTGGGGCGGCTTCGGCGGCATGGTCGCGAAGGACTGGAAGGAGCGCGACGCGCTCGACCGAGGAGATGTACGGCGAGGTGTTCGGCGCGGTGTCGCAGGTCCCCGGGCTGCGCGTGTTCCCGCGCCTCGATCCGCCGCTGCCGACGCCGGGCCAGTACGACGTGGAGCTGGTGCTGCAGAGCGACGCGCCGCCGGAGCAGATGCTCGAGACCGTCGCGGCGGTCGTCGGCGCCGGCTGGCAGAGCGGCAAGTTCCTGTACGTCGACACCGACCTGAAGATCGATCTGCCGGAGGCGCGGGTCGTGATCGACCGCGAGCAGGTCGCCGACCTGGGGCTCGACCTGGCCGGCGTCGGCCAGGAGCTCGGCACGCTGCTCGGCGGCGCGTACGTGAACCGGTTCAACTACTTCGACCGCAGCTACAAGGTCATCCCGCAGATCGGCGACGAGGACCGCGCGACCGTCGGGCCCGTTGCTCGACCTCAAGATCAAGACGCCGGGCGGCCAGCTGGTGCCGGTGTCGACGTTCACCCGCATCGAGTCGAGCACCGCGCCGCGCGCGCTGAACCGCTTCCAGCAGCGCAACGCGGTGCGCGTCTTCGGCGGCGTGCAAGCCGGGCGTCACCAAGGAAGAAGGGCTGCGCGTGCTGGAGAGCGCCGCGGCCGCGGCGGGCGGCCCGGGCGTGCTCGCTCGATTACGCCGGCGAGTCGCGCCAGATCCGCCGGAGGGCTCGGCGCTGACCGTCACGCTCGCTTTCGCGGTCGTGCTCATCTATCTGGTGCTGGCCGCGCAGTTCCAGAGCTTCCGCGATCCGCTGATCGTGCTGCTCGGCTCGGTGCCGCTGGCGATCTCCGGCGCGCTGGTGTTCAGCTTCCTGGACCTGACCACGATCAACATCTACTCGCAGGTCGGACTGATCACGCTGGTGGGACTGATCGCGAAGAACGGCATCCTGATCGTGCAGTTCGCGAACACGCTGCAGGCGCGCGGGCTGCGCGAAGCTGGCGGCCTTGCGCGAAGCGTCGCTGACGCGGCTGCGGCCGGTGCTGATGACCTCGGCGGCGACGGTCTTCGGTCACTTTCCGCTGGTGCTGGTGTCCGGGCCCGGCGCCGAGGCGCGCAACAGCATCGGCATCGTGCTGGTCACGGGCATGGTCGTCGGCACGCTGTTCACGCTGTTCGTCGTGCCGGTGTTCTATTCGCTGATCGCGGCGGACCATCAACCGGCAAAGGCGGATGCGGACCTCGCTCACCCGTTGCAGCAGCCGCAAGCAAGGCCTGCTTAGGTTCCCTGGACTGCTGGACTCCGCAGGATTGGTGCTCGCTGGCGA